>NZ_BAAHBQ010000028.1:0-504 GCF_054776595.1 Spirosoma horti | reverse complement strand
AAGCCTTAGGCATCCCCCAGACGCCCTTTTGCTGCGTGTTCATCACGCTTTACTCGATACCTATTTGTCACTAGATAAACTAGTTTGGTTTTCTATCATCATGAATCAACAATGTGATTCAATCTCTTTCTGTAGGTCAAAGAACAAATGAACCCGAATGGTTCAAGTGGAGAATAACGGATTCGAACCGTTGACCCCCTGCTTGCAAAGCAGGTGCTCTAGCCAACTGAGCTAATCCCCCGGCTATGTATTGTAACTCATGTACTTGTGGGCCTGCGTGGACTCGAACCACGGACCTCTACATTATCAGTGTAGCGCTCTAACCACCTGAGCTACAAGCCCAGTGCTTTGCATATTGACATCATTGGTAGCATTATTCGGCTCCAAAAAGGAGGTGTTCCAGCCGCACCTTCCGGTACGGCTACCTTGTTACGACTTAGCCCTAGTTACCGAGTTTACCCTTGCCCGGCTTTGACACCGACCTTCAGGTCCCCCCAACTTCCA
>NZ_BAAHBQ010000027.1:0-924 GCF_054776595.1 Spirosoma horti | reverse complement strand
ACATAATTCTGGTGGCTGTTGCAAAAGGCCGAGAGGCCATTAGTAAGCTCGATAAACGAGTTAAATCTGGCTCCCGATTTCGGCCAAAACAACAGGTCAACAGGGTGTTTTCAACTCACTCCCGACTTTTGCAACAGCCACTCTGATTATATAACAATCTAGAAGCACTTTCTATGCAGATCGAGCGCCATCCCAATCTTCTTAGAATTCACTTTAAACACCCACTTATCCAAACTCTTCAATACGAACTGGATGGACTTTTGACCGTTATAGATCCACAAGGTCAAACGGTGAATAGGTTTAAAACAGTAGCTCATATAGCCTACAGCGCGCAATATGGTACACCCATTTCTAAAGATGGCCAATTTGTGTTCATAGGCACTTGGGATAGAGGACTCTTTTGTTTTTCAATCAAAGAGCAAAAACTAGTTTGGAAAGCTGGACCTGGACGAGTCAGAAGCATTATAGTCAATGACTCTTTCCTGCTGGTAGAAATGGCATGCAGGGGAATTTATCGAAGAAACCCATGTAATGGAGAATTGATGGAAATTATAAAGTTACCTGCTATCGAAACCTTTAAGCAACTCAACACTAATCAGCTTTTTGCTGGGCCTCTAAAAGGAGCTTACTGGCTCTTTGATTTACCTAGCATGCAACCTATGAAACAGGTGAAGACTCGAGATCTAAATATTAACAACTGTCTTTCTTATGTCATTCAGGATGTCTATTATCGAGATCAGATTTTACTGGTAAAGGGATTCGAGCAATACAGAGGAAGGAATTATGAAGATAAAGAATCAACGGAATTCGAAAGACTAATACCTCTTACCTAACATAATGCCAGTGGCTGTTGCAGAAGTCGATAACCGCATCGAATAGCTTCATCAAACAGTATTTTTAGTTAGTCCGAAGTATGGCATTGGT
>NZ_BAAHBQ010000026.1:0-1530 GCF_054776595.1 Spirosoma horti | reverse complement strand
TGTACGTCGTCAACCGAAAGTGGACAGATGCGGGTGAAAAGAGATGAGACGGTTTTAACCGCTTTGTACTCGCTGAAAAATATGACTTTTCCGTCGTTTGAGCATCGATAACTGCTTAGTTTTTTGCCGCTCAACTAAGATTTGCTCCTGACGACCCCAATACGCATCGGCGGGACGTACGTTATCCAGCGATTCATGATAGCGCTTGTGATTATAGTAAGCTACCCACTCCGTTAAGCGCACTCGCAACTCATCCGGACTATAGTAGTGCTCCAGTAGCAACACGTTTTTCATCGACCGGTGATACCGCTCGATTTTGCCTTGCGTCATGGGATGAAACGGCGCACTGCGAATATGTTCAATGCTCTCCCCTTTCAAATACTCTTTTAAATACCGAGACACGTAAGCCGAACCGTTATCTGATAGCATGCGAGGTCGCTGATCAGCAGTCAGACTACTAGATTTCAGAGCCGCTTGGACAGTGCGCTCTACGTCGGTGGCCTGCATACCGGGGCACAGTTCCCAAGCTAAAATATAGCGCGAATAGTCATCTAACACTGTCGAGAGATAATACCAGCCCCAGTTCTTGATCTTAAAATACGTGAAGTCAGTTTGCCAAAGCTGATTGGGAGCCGTAGTTGGGTTATAGAACTGATCGGCTGCTTCCACGAGTCGATAAGCAGGCGTAGTAATTAAGCCCCGACTTTTTAGAATACGGTAAACCGTTGATTCCGAGACAAACCAGCCCTCATTGTCAACAATATGACAAGCTAATTCGCGGCAAGACAGATCGGGCCGTTCTAGAGCTAAATCGATCACGCGCCCCTTTTCAGCCGGTGGCAGTTGGTTCCAGGCACTAGTACGACGATAAGCTGGATCGGCCAAGCCATCAAAGCCATCCGTTAAATACCGTTTGTACCATTGATAAAACGTCGACCGATTAACACCTAACTCCCGCAAGGTTGTCTTTACACTTAAGGGGGACTGCTCTACCAACGTAATGATTTCCATTTTCTCGGACTGAGTCATATGATGGTATCGATTAGTCGTCGGCTTTGAGGCTTTTTTTTAATACCCTATTTTCCAGACTCAGTTCGGCCACCAGTTGTTTGAGGGCCTCATTTTCGGACTTGATCGATTGCACTTCAGGTGCAGTAGCTTCGCGAGTGGTATCCCCGGCTAATCGCTTTTTACCCGCTTCCAAAAACTCTTTGCTCCAGCGATAATATATGTTGGTGTTGAGTCCTTCTCGTCGACAAATCTCGGCTACTGACTGTTCACCTTGCAAACCTTCAAGGACGATACGTATTTTTTCTTCAGCGGTGTATTGACGTCGGGTTTGTCGCTGAATGTCTTTGATTATGGATAGCGCTGGTTTGCGCTCGGAGGTAGATTGAGCCGTTTTGGAACGACTAGAAGGGGATTTTTTGGCTGAATTGGACATAACCAAGGTGATTTGAGTGAAACAATTTAGGAAATTGTCTCTTCTCATTTTCACCCCTTTTGTCCACTTTCATTTGACGACGTACA
>NZ_BAAHBQ010000025.1:0-3312 GCF_054776595.1 Spirosoma horti | reverse complement strand
GTGCGGGCCACCGATGCCAACGGCTGTTCGGGCACCAGTGCGACCTATGCGCTGGTGGTGAGTGCAACCAACCCCACCATTGCCGGGCTGGCCGCTACGCCCAATCCCGCCTGCATAGGCAGTGCCATCACCTTTACGGCCACCATCGGCAACGTGACGGGTACCTACAATTACACCCTCACCAACGGCAGCAGTACGTCCATCGCCGGTACGTCCGCCAGTACTAGTTTTAGTCAAAATCTGACCGCTGCCGGCTCGGGTGCTCAGAGTTTTACCCTGACGGTGAGTGCTAACGGACAAACTAGCCAGGCCACCACTTCGGTAACGGTCACCCAACCGGCTACCGCTACAATCAGCTATCCAGGCACGGTATACTGCACAAACAGCAGTGATGCCACCTCGCCAACCCTGTCGGGTACCTCGGGTGGCACCTACAGCAGCAGCCCGGCCGGCCTGAGCATCAACAGCACGACGGGGCAGGTCGTTGCCAATACCAGCCAGCCGGGAAGTTACACCGTTAGCTATACCCTGCCCGCTCAAGGAAGCTGTCCGACCGTGGTAGCCACCGCCATGCTGGTAATTACCGGTCCGCCTACGCTGGTCATTATCAACCCAACCCAGCCCACCTGCGCTGTGCCTACGGGCACCATCAGCGTGAGTGCCGTTGGGCAGGGTACTATCGAATATTCCAAAGATGGCACCACCTGGCAACTCAGCGGGATATTCAATGGACTGGCACCCGGCAATTACACCATTCAGGTGCGTTCCCAGAGTGCCACCGCTTGTACCCGATCGACCATCTTTACGATTGATCCGGTACCTACCCGTACGGCCAGCATCAGCTATCCGGCTGGTCCCTACTGCCAGAACGCGTCTACGACCTATGCCCCCACCCGGAGCGGCATCCCGGCGGGTACCTTCAGCAGCAGCCCGGTGGGCCTGAGCATCAATAGCGGGGGGACGGTCTTCCCCAGCCTGAGCCAGCCGGGAAGTTACACCGTCAGCTACACCGTGCCCGCTCAGGGAGACTGTCCGACCGTGGTAGCCACTGCTTCCTTAACTATTGTTGCGGCCCCCACCTATGTCTTTGGCGGTGGCTTCCCCGGCACGACCCAGCCTACCTGCGGTAGCCCAACGGGGACTATCAGCTTGAGTGCCACCGGCACCGGTACAGTCGAATACTCACGCGATAATGGCGCCAACTGGCAGGCGTCGGGCACCTTTGCCAACCTGCCGCCCAATCAGTTGTACACGATCCTGGCCCGGTCGGTGGCGAATCCGGGCTGTACCCGCAGTCTGAGCCTGTCGATTAATGCCGTGCCCTCCCCGCCGGTGGCCAGCATCCTGGCCCCGGCCAGCACCACGCTGAGCTGCGCCAGTCCAAGTCTGAGTCTGACGGCTACGGGTGGGGGCTCCTACCGCTGGGAGGACAATACAACGGCAGCTGTACGGACAATCACTACGGCGGGTATCTATTCGGTCACGGTGAGCAACGGAGCAACGGGCTGTTTCAGTACCACCAGCGCGACGGTGTCCAGCACCACGGCCACCGTCACGGTTGCTGCGCCCTCGATGAGCAATGTTACGGTGGGCACTGCCTTCAGTCAGACCTTTACCTCCAGTTCCAGCGGCACGTCACCTCGCACGTACTCGCTGACCAGCGGCAGCTTGCCAGATGGTTTGAGTTTGAATGCCACCACGGGCGTCTTGTCGGGTACGCCCACTCAGTCGGGGAATTACTCGATCAGGGTGCGGGCCACCGATGCCAACGGCTGTTCGGGTCTGAGCGCTCCCTACACCCTGGTGATCAACCAGGCCGCCTCTACCCTGACGGGTTTCTCGGCTAGCTCCAACTCGGTTTGCGTAGGTAGTCCGGTTACCTTTACGGCTACCGTAGGCAACGTGACGGGTACCTACAATTACACGCTCACCAACGGTAGCAACCCCCTCACCGGCAGTACGACCAATACGGCTTTCAGTCAACTACTGACGGCCAGTGGGACAGGCCCCCAAGTCTTTACCCTGACGGTGAGTAACAACGGCCAGATTAGCCAGGCCACCGCCAGCCTGACGGTCAACAGCTTGCCTACCCTTGAACTGAGTGCGGCCAATGTCTGCGCGGGGCAAGCCCTGAGTCTGTCGGCGACCAGTGGCCTGAGTTCATACACCTTTACGGGGGCTTCCGGAGTCATTGCCGGATCGGGCAACACCCGCTCGGCAGAGGGGCTAGCGGCTGGCACTTACAGCTTCAGTGTGGCGGGGGCCAATGCCAATGGTTGCCTGAACACCGATGTGGTGAGCGTGACCGTCAACGCCTTGCCGGAGGCAACCCTGGTAAGCAGCGGTACCTTGAGCTGTGCTCAGACCAGTGTGACGCTGACGGCGGGAGTGGGCAGCGGCTACAGCTACACCTTCACCGGTCCGGATGGGACCGTGCTGGGCCCATCGGATGCCAGCCCGACCCGGGTGGTGAGCAGTCCGGGGAGTTACTCGGTGCGGGTGGGTAACCTCAGTGGTTGCGTGAGCACCGCCAGCACAACCGTAAATCAAAGCGTGGCCCTGCCCACGGTGAGCATCAGTCCCAGCTCGACGACCCTCTCCAGCGCCACGCCTACCGCCAGCCTGACGGCTAATGGCACGGGCAACTTTCGCTGGTCGACCGGGGAGACCACGCAGGTCATTTCCGTGAGTGCCACGGGCACCTATTCGGTCACCCTGACTACGGGCAGTTGCTCGGCCACAGCTACGACCAGCGTCGAGTTCATCGGCGGGGGGGACCTGACGCCCATCCTGAGCCTGCCCCAAGGCAACTTTGCGGCCTCGGGTCCCGAGTCGATCCACAATCTGACGATGACTATCGCTGAGCAGGCGGGCAAGGCTACCAATGGCGTGATCGTACTGACATTGACCCCCCCGCTGGGGTATAGTCTGAGCTTTGATCCGACGCTGACCAGTATCAATGTCACGGGGGGCACGACGAATCCGGTGGGGGTCAACAATGCGATGTGGGAGGTACGGGCTAGCAATTCTCTCCAGCTGACGCTGGCTAGCAAACCGGGCCAGCGAATTGGGGCACGGGGTGAATCGGTGATTGGGTTAAGTCTAAGCCGGAGCCCAGTTGCCAGCGCGGGCACGGCTAACCTGACGGTCAATGTCAATGATGATCCTACGGGTCAGTATGACGCCAACCCAACCAACAACATTTACGCCCGCATCCTCAACTCGTTGTAAGGACTCAACGGTTGCGGCTGCTACTCTTTACCGTTAACTTTTAGTAAGAGTACTACAGGTAATTTCGTCGTATCGTACATA
>NZ_BAAHBQ010000024.1:1536-4724 GCF_054776595.1 Spirosoma horti | reverse complement strand
TTTTGGGACAGGCCTTCTGTGGTTTCAATAGGTGGCATCTTCCTACTCTCCCGCTTGTGACAGCAGTACCATCGGCAGTACGGGGCTTAACGACTCTGTTCGAAATGGAAGAGGTGAACACCCGCCTTAACTACACCAACCTAATTGACTCGTTTGACCAATAACGGTCAATATCAATGTCTTTTTTCCTACAGAGAGAGATCCCGATGACAGCCTACCAATCAGGCCTTCCTTTTGACAAATAACTATCGATGCTCGCAAAGCTTTGAATAAACACGCTTCCGGGGTCATTAGTACGGCTCAGCTTAACGACTCTCACCGCTTATACCTGCCGCCTATCCACGTCGTCGTCTCCAACACCCCTTTATACCGGAACACTCATCTTCAGGCCAGTTTCGCACTTAGATGCTTTCAGCGCTTATCTGATCCCCACGTAGCTACTCAGCCATACCACCGGCATGATAACTGATGCGCCAGCGGTGAGTCCATCCCGGTCCTCTCGTACTAAGGACAGATCCCGTCAGTATTCCCACGCCCACCACAGATAGGGACCGAACTGTCTCACGACGTTCTGAACCCAGCTCGCGTGCCACTTTAATCGGCGAACAGCCGAACCCTTGGAACCTTCTCCAGCCCCAGGATGTGACGAGCCGACATCGAGGTGCCAAACCTCCCCGTCGATGTGAGCTCTTGGGGGAGATCAGCCTGTTATCCCCGGCGTACCTTTTATCCTTTGAGCGATGGCCCTTCCATGCGGAACCACCGGATCACTATACCCGACTTTCGTCCCAGATCGGCTTGTGGGCCTCACTGTCAAGCTGGCTTCTGCTATTGCACTCCCCTACCGATTACCGTCCGGTATGAGCCAACCTTGGGAAACCTCCGTTACCCTTTCGGAGGTGACCACCCCAGTCAAACTACCCACCAAACAAGGTCCGGATTCCTCCGTTAGAACGCCAGTAAGCCAAGGGCGGTATTTCAAGGTTGGATCCAGGATGCCTGGCGACACCCCTTCAACTCCTCCCGCCTATCCTACACATGACTGACCGGCATTCAATGTTAAGCTGTAGTAAAGGTGCACGGGGTCTTTCCGTCCCGTGGCGGGTAAGCGGCATCTTCACCGCTACTACAATTTCACCGAACTCATGGTTGAGACAGTGCCCAGATCGTTACACCATTCGTGCAGGTCGGAACTTACCCGACAAGGAATTTCGCTACCTTAGGACCGTTATAGTTACGGCCGCCGTTTACTGGGGCTTCAGTTCAAACCTTCGGGTTACCCCTAAGCTCCCCCCTTAACCTTCCAGCACCGGGCAGGTGTCAGACCCTATGCGTCAACTTTCATTTTGGCAGAGTCCTGTGTTTTTGGTAAACAGTCGCCTGGGCGTCTTCTCTGCAGCCTCCCATCGCTGAGTAGGCCCCCCTTATCCCGAAGTTACAGGGTAATTTTGCCGAGTTCCTTAACCATGATTCTTTCGCGCACCTTAGAATATTCTTCCCAGCTACCTGTGTCGGTTTACGGTACGGGTATCCACACGCTTAACGATCAACCACTTTTCTTGGAAGCCCCTTCAAGTCTTCGCTTCAGCCGAAGCCTCGGCTCAACGCCCTATTCCGTCAGGACGTAAACTCTCCGGCACTCCGTCATGGCCTCTCCTGCGTAGATAGTAGTGGAATATTAACCACTTCCCCCTCAAAGCCCGGCATTCGCCTGCTCCTTAGACCCCGACTAACCCTCCGATGACTGCCATCGCGGAGGAAACCTTAGCTTTTCGGTGTGAGGAGTTCTCATCCTCATTCTCGTTACTTATGCCTACATTTGCTTTTCCATGCGGTCCACCAGGGCTCACGCCCCAACTTCACCCCCCATGGAATGCTCTCCTACCACATCATGCTCGTGCATGAGTCCATAGCTTCGGTGATGTGCTTGATGCCCGTTTATTATCGACGCCCGCCCCGCTCGACCAGTGAGCTGTTACGCACTCTTTAAAGGAATAGCTGCTTCCAAGCTAACCTCCTGGCTGTCTCAGCAGCCGGACCGCCTTTGTTCAACTTAGCACACACTTAGGGACCTTAGCTGATGGTCTGGGTTGTTCCCCTCTCGGAGCAGGACCTTAGCACCCTGCCCCTCACTGCCACGCACCTCTCTGCGCATTCGGAGTTCATCAGAAGTTGGTAGGATGTGACTCCCCCGCATCCTGTTGGTCGCTCTACCTCACAGACAGTAACACGTAACGCTGTTCCTAAAAACATTTCGGAGAGTACGAGCTATTTCTCAGTTTGATTGGCCTTTCACCCCTATCCCCAGCTCATCCGGAAGCTTTTCAACGCTTATCGGTTCGGCCCTCCACGGTGTGTTACCACCCCTTCAGCCTGGCCAGGGATAGATCACCAAGTTTCGCGTCAACCCCCACTGACTAGACGCCCTGTTCAGACTCGCTTTCGCTTCGGCTTCTCTCCTCAAGAAGATTAACCTCGCCAGTGACGGTTACTCGTAGGCTCATTATGCAAAAGGCACGCTGTCACGCCACACTGGACGCTCCAACCGCTTGTAAGCGCCTGGTTTCAGGATCTATTTCACCCGGGTACTCCCCGTACTTTTCACCTTTCCCTCACGGTACTCTGCGCTATCGGTCTTCTGATTGTATTTAGCCTTACCGGATGGTGCCGGCTGATTCAAAGGGAATTTCTCCGGTTCCCCCCTACTCAGGATCCCCAACCCACTAGTGCCCTGACCGGTACGGGACTCTCACCCTCTATGGTGTCTTTTCCCAAAGACTTTCCGTTCGTTTACTAATTTGATGTCGGGTCCTACTACCCCGCCTACGCCGTAACGTAGATGGTTTGGGCTCTTCCCCGTTCGCTCGCCACTACTCAGGGAATCACAATTGTTTTCTCTTCCTGCGGGTACTTAGATGTTTCAGTTCTCCGCGTTCGCCCCTCGAAAGGTACTGGTTCTTCAAACCAGTGGGTTGCCCCATTCGGATACCAACGGATCAGCCCCTGCCAGCGGGTCCCCGTCATGTTTCGTCGCTTGCCACGTCCTTCATCGCCATCAGAAGCCTTAGGCATCCCCCAGACGCCCTTTTGCTGCGTGTTCATCACGCTTTACTCGATACCTATTTGTCACTAGATAAACTAGTTTGGTTTTCTATCATCATGAATCAACAATGTGATTCAATCTCTCC
>NZ_BAAHBQ010000023.1:0-5781 GCF_054776595.1 Spirosoma horti | reverse complement strand
GGAACGACTAGAAGGGGATTTTTTGGCTGAATTGGACATAACCAAGGTGATTTGAGTGAAACAATTTAGGAAATTGTCTCTTCTCATTTTCACCCCTTTTGTCCACTTTCATTTGACGACGTACACACAATGATCCAGGGAAAAATTGTTTACTCGAAAGAAGGTTGATCTATGAGCTACGGACTGGCTTGGCCCTCTACCTGCAACCTCAGAGACCAGGTCGGGGCCTTGCCCAGACAATAAACTCGCGACCTAGCACTAACACATACTATGGATACACAAATCCCCGTCTTACGCGAATTCAGCGTTGACAAGCTTACAGTAAAACTATACGAAAACCGCCAGCATCTAGGCGAAAATGCGGCACAACTCGCTGCCACCACGATTCGGGACTTGCAGAAAAAACAATCTGTTGTCAACATTGTATTCGCGGCTGCGCCCTCACAAAACGAGTTTCTGGACGCACTTGCTCAACAACCCGATATTGCCTGGGAATGTATCAATGCCTTTCATATGGATGAATACATCGGCTTGCCCGATGACGCGCCCCAGCGGTTTGGCAACTTCCTAAAAGACAGGCTGTTTGATAAAGTACCGCTGCGGGCTATTTATTACATTCGTGGGAACAACGACCCTGATGCTGAGAGTAAACGTTATGAATCGTTACTTCTGGACTACCCTACAGACATCGTCTGCATGGGCATTGGCGAAAACTGTCATATCGCGTTCAACGATCCTCATGTTGCTCATTTCGATGATCCTACCCTCATTAAGAAGGTTGCTTTAGACTTGACAAGTCGATGGCAGCAAGTTCACGACGGTTGTTTTGACACCCTGGATCAAGTACCTGAATACGCCCTAACACTCACAATTCCAGCGCTGATCAAAGCACCTGTTATTTTTTGCATGGTACCGGCAGCTCACAAAGCAGAAGCGATCCACCACACGCTGGCAGATGTTATTTCGGAACAATACCCCTCTACTATTTTACGGAACCATGTTAACGCGACTCTGTTTATTGATCAGGATAGTGGTTCATTCCTTTAACACAAGCTTAGCTGATTGAGCCAGTAAATGACTGCTTTGGACTGTACCAATAATCCAGACGATTTTCAGATAGAGTATTAGCAGCGTAAAATCTAATTCCTGATTTGTATCCTAAACTTATACTACCCTTTCAACGTACCGAATTTTTAAGTCGTAAGAATATCCATCATAGAATAAAAACGCTTGTTAATCTATGAATTGATCACAAGACAAAAATAAGATATCATCTTGATTTTCAAGATGATATGCATTAAAAGTTCCACAAATCAATTTACTGATTAATGCGGTAATTCTTTGCGGCAGTCACCCTGTCCAGTCACTAAAAAAATCCCATGTACAACTTTACTGCTGACCTTAACATAATCGGCGTGAACCCCTTTGTGTTTGTACCACAAGAGATTTTAGAGCCAATTCTTAACCACCCCTGCAACCAAAAAGGGAAAATTCCGATACGTGGCACTATCAACCAACTGCCTTACCAACAGACTTTAGTCAAATACAGGGGCGACTGGCGGCTTTACATCAACACCACAATGCTGAAAAATTCGCCCAAACGAATTGGTGAGACCCTTGAGATTACGATCGAGGTTGACCCCACTGACCGACGCCTAAAACTTCACCCCCAGTTAGGGGAAGCGCTGCAGGCAAACCCATCAGCCAAGGCAATATTTGAGAACTTACGCCCTTCGCTGCAACACGAGATCGTGCGCTACATAACTAAGCTGAAAAACCAGGAAAGCATTGACCGAAACGTTGACAGAGCAATCAATTTTTTGCTGGGAAATGGTCGATTTGTTGGAAGAGCAAAGCCTTAAGCACATGACCCAATGCTTCAGAATAGAATTGGCAACTTATAAAAACCGGCTTTTCAATAAATAGAGCGTTTTTTGAGATCAGGTAACCACAAAAGCTCTCGACAACTTCGTTGAACGCGAAGCTAGCTGAACAGCTACTAAATAGAAGAGGCTGCGTGATGAAACACGCAGCCTTTGGTCCACTCCTCTCAAGCATTATTCACGAACGCTGGTAGGATCTTTAAGAGTCATCTTCGCTATTTCATCTTTGCGTTTAAAAACAACGCCGGCATGCTTCTGCATGTAGGTGATTAATTCTGTTGCGGCTTTAACCATCTGCGGAGTGCCGCTGACACGGTCATGAAAGGTGATGGAAAGTTGTCTACGCCGGGTTGCCGACTCTTCGTAAAGCTGGTCGAATTCCATCTTAATCTGAGTCATAAACTGATCGGGCGAATAATTGCGTAATTCAATCATACCCAAATCATTATTGCGTACGGTGTAGGGAACAACCGCAAAATCTTGTTGATTTACGTTAATAATAAACGGCTCGTCCCGGCTTAGGTCATCAATATGATAAATGCAGCCGAGCTCCTGTAAGATCTTCAGCGTGTTTTCACTACGGCGCAAAAAGTTAGCGTTATAACCAACCGCGGTTTGGCCGGTTACTTTTTTAATAGCATCCAACCCATCTTTAATGAATTTTTTCTCTTCATCGTACGACATGTCGTATTCATCTTTCCAGGTCATACCATGGCCCGAGGCCTCGTGCCCCCGGTCTACAATCTCTTTAGCCAACGCCGGGTTTCTTAGAACAGCGGAACCCACCATGTGTGAGGTTACCTTGATGCCTAATTTATCCCAATTGTCCAGCATCCGCGGGATACCTTCTTTATAACCATATTCGTACCAGGTGGTTGCAGGCAAATCCTTATAACCGGGTTTCATAGTAGGCGGGAAAGGGCTTGGCGCGTTATCCGGCTGACCGCCTGCTTCCAATAGCATGGTAGCAGAAACGACAAGCCTTGATCCATCTGCCCACTTTGATGGTGTAGGGGCATAAACCTTGTTCGGTTTTTCAGCCATCGCTACTTGGTTAGCACCCATCATACCGGCCAATGATAGCAGGCCGGTTTGTTTAATAAAATCTCTCCTGTCTGTCATAACGGGAATGTATAAGAGCGTATCGTTTAATGAATTTCCTGGAGTCGATGAGATTATTCATCAACGCTTTACCCAAACAAGAACAGCGTTGATGAAGCCTTTTGATTAATAAAGTCCCTGATTAAACGTAGCTACAGCTGCTTGAGGGTCAGCCAGGTAATCTGCGTATTGCTGCCCGGCTTCCCCAACAAATATGTCATAACGATCTTCTGCGATGCCAGTATAAATAGCTTCGGCTGCTACTTCCGGTGGCAAGCCATGTTGTTGGCCACCCATATCTTTGGTAGCATCTGTATTGATCAGCGAGGGCATTACCTCGAAAACTTTAATAGTTGTATCTGAAGACAAGGTTAAACGCAAGGCCACAGAATGAGAGTGCAGGGCTGTTTTAGCATCTGAATAGGTCGGCAAAACCACTAATGGATGGAAGGCCACATTGGAGGTAATATTGACGATGGCTGCCTCAGGCTGTTTTTTCAAGAGCGGTAACAACGCTTCAATCAAGCGAACGGGGGCAAAATAGTTCGTTTCAAATTCCTGCTTTGCTTTCTCAAACGCGTTGGCGCCTTCCCCTAACTTATACACGTAGCCTACCCCAGCATTGTTGATCAATACACTCAGATCGCTGTAATTGGCTTCCAGTTCGGCCACTAGTCTTTTGACGGCATCCGCATCGGTCACATCGCAGACGATGGAATCGATGCCTAATTCTTTAGCTGCTGCCTGGATCTTTTCCGGGTTGCGACCAGCTATAATAACCCGGTTGCCTTTTTCACTCAAAAATTTGGCGGTTGCATACCCAATCCCGGAGCCACCGCCGGTAATCAGAATGGTTTTGTTTGTAAGTTTCATCGTGCTTGTTTGATTATGTTTTTCCATGCATTAACTTTACTTGTAAATTGCAAGCGAACAAAGGTAAAACACTTTACTTGCATTATGCAAGTAAAAAGATAATTTTTTTATGAAAGCGATTAAACCCCGGTCGGGATGCCCCCTGAGCTATACGCTCGATTTCTTTGGTGATAAATGGTCATTGCTGATCGTGCGGGATATGGCCCTCAACAACAAATCGACCTATGGCGAGTTTCTGAGTTCAGAAGAGAAGATCGCGACCAATATCCTGGCCGACCGGTTAAGTATGCTGGAGACGAATGGCTTTGTGACCAAGCAAGTGGCCGCCGATAAGAAATCGAAGTTTGTTTATCGGCTGACCGAAAAGGGCATTTCCCTGGTACCGATTATCCTGGAAATTGGCCTATGGGGGTCCACGTATAATCCCCCCGGCCTGAACCCCAACCTGCACCAAGCCTTGAAGCAGGATAAAGAAGGAACCATCAGAACCATTCAGGAAACTCTCCGTAGTAAGCCCTAAATAGATCGTTCTAAAATGAGTTGGGTAGGATCAATAATGAGGATAGTCAGTTTTGTTTGCCAGCCATGATTCTAATTACGGGAGCTACCGGTGGGTTAGGCCACCAAACCATCGACTGCTTGCTCACGACCACCCCGGCCGTAGAAATCGGTGCCCTGGTACGCGACGTTAGCAAAGCCACCGACCTGGTGGAGCGGGGTATAGACGTCCGGCAAGCCGACTACTTTGACTATCCCGCGCTGGTGCAAGCCTTTCGGGGAGTCGATAAGGTGCTGCTGGTTTCTGCCGTGGCCTTTACCGACCGGGTGCGCCAGCACCAGAACGTCATCGATGCCGCTAAGCAAGCCGGGGTGAAGCACCTATTTTACACCAGCATCCAGCGCAGCACAAATTTTGTTATGCCGGAGGTCACCGAAAGCGACCTGGCCACGGAAGCTTATCTCAAAACGTCCGGGCTGATATACACCATCCTAAAAAATGGCTACTACTTTGAAGGCCTGGCGTTACTGATTGGAAGTGAGGTGCCGGACACGGAGATACGTTTTCCGGCGGGAGACGGCAAGATCGCTTTCGTCAAGCGCACCGAACTGGCCGCTGCTACGGCTGCCCTGCTGACCAGCGAAGGACATGAAAACCAGGAATATACACTGACGGGGAGCAAAGCCTATTCGTTTCATGATATCGCCCGGGAATTCTCCGCGTTAGCGGGTCGGCCCGTCGCTTACACTAGCAGCGAGCTGGCGCCCTACATTGTGCAGAAAGTAGCCGCCGGCTTCCCCAAGGTGGTCGCCACCTTCTTGGCTCAGTGGGGTGCCGCTACCAAAGACGGTATGCTGGCCGTGCCACACGATACAGTCGAGCGTCTGCTGGGCCGTAAGCCAACTTCGCTACGGGAGTACTTGAAAACGACTTATTTCCAGGGCGCCTGACCGTTTGTAGGGGCTGCAAATACCCCGTGCATAATCCAGCCAGGCCATTGACTTCCCACAAGAGCTCACTTGCCTGATTCCAGCCTAGGATGGCCAGGCTGTTTCCGCTTTCTCGCCAGCATGTTTCCCTCCCTCAAGCGCCTACCATGCTTTCAAAGCCATCGAATTTGTCGAGTGCGGCCACGTCGGCAAGGCGCTGGCAGCGAAGATGGTGCAAGCGGGCAACCGCGTTGTCTTCAGCCATCAGGGAGGACCCGACCGCTTACCGGCTAAGTTGCCGAACTGGGCCCATTGCTTTCGGCGGGCATCGTAGCGGTTCAAGCCGAGATGATCAACCTGGGTTTCCTGTACACAGTGTCAATCAGTATTCCAGTCCTGCGGGTAATGTTTTAGCCTGCTCGATAAAGTCAGAAAGCTGCTCAAGCGAGGGAGGACGAAGCGTCAATTCTTTCGTCGAATTAATTTCAGTAATTTT
>NZ_BAAHBQ010000022.1:0-6725 GCF_054776595.1 Spirosoma horti | reverse complement strand
GATCCAGACGATGGGTTTTAGATAGCGTTGTTTCCATGATATAGGGTAGCTAGGGGTGTCGGGGCGTGCCCTGACCAGGCCAAGCCCGGTAGCGTAGCGTGAAGCCGGGCGATTGACTTTGGGCGCGCAACAACCGACGATAGGAGGGCAGTTGTGTGTACAAAGTCATGGCTTGCTTTACTACCAACAAACCAAAAATACGTCCGCTAATGCACAATGTCAAGACTAGTCAAGGAGATAGTTGCGTGGGTGGGTAAATTGGTGAAGTAGTAGGGAGATCAGCCAGGTATAACAGGGGAAAGACAAGTAGACTACCTTCCCCTGTTATACTAAAGAATGAAGAAGGTAAGGGTACGGAATAGTAGAATAGTACAAATCGTGGAACACTCAACTAAATTTATAGTTCCGCGCCCCGGTGCGGTTTTTAGTTTTGCTCTCTTTTCCCCTTTCCAATTCGACAGTCTTGTTTGCTGCTTTTTTAGGTGTGGATAACTCGGTTTTTTTACCCCTTTTTACCTCTCAAAAGCCGTTTTTTTGGCATTTGCACTTTAGCAAAATTTACTTTTGCAAACTTTACGGCTCCGTAACTAATTGATTTTTAGTAGGTTATAGGGGTATTTTACGAGTAATTGACGGAGTTTTACGAGTAATTGACGGAGTTTTTAGGGGTATTTTACGAGTAATTGACGGAAAAACTGCGTTATAACTTGTGTTTATTAAGATAAATGACTTTTTTTACTCGTAAAATAATTGAATATGACGAGTGTAGAGACCTTCAAGCAGACCAATGCTATCACTGGAGCTAGGTACGATTATACTACAACCGAAAAACGTTTAGTCTACTTATCTCTGATTGAGGTAATGAAGACTGTCCAAGATGGTGTTACAGATGATTTCTTTAAGAAAGACCTTGACCTATTCATAGTTGAAGACCAGTTAAAAAAATCAGATCCTAATGACAACCGTTTTCGGGACTACCGCAAAGCTGTTATTAGTCTGCGAAAAAAAGACTTTTCAATTGATGAACCGGATGAAAGTTGGACTGAAACTGGCTTCGTAACTAGAGGCAAATACATTAAGAATAAAGGTCTGGAAGTTAGTATCTCTAGAGATGTCTTACCCTACCTCTACGAGCTTACAAAGAGATTCACAGTACTGGACGCAACGGTGGTCATGACTTTGGCAAGCAAGTTCTCTCAGCGATTTTATGAGTGGTGCTGCCAATGGCGATCCGTTGGCCAATTTGACTTTACCCCAGATGCGTTACGGGATCTGTTAATGATCAAGACTAAGACTGGAGATCTTAAAATTTATGTCTTGGAGGTGGCGCAAGCCGAACTCATGAAAATGTATGAAGACGGGATAAGTGATATATATTTCACTTATAGCGAAGAACGAGGGGGACGTGGACGAGGAGGATCTGTAAAGCGGTGGATCTTCCAAATCCATACCAAGAAGAAGCAAGTGGCTCAGGAACGAGCCAAGAATGAAGATGTAATCTTCGTGATGCGCTTTTTGGGACAAGTCTTTGGGAAGGAGTCACCACTGATAGATCAGGCCTTAGAAGCCCTTAAAACGCACGAAAACGTTAAGATATTTGCTGATCGAGTAGACGGACTGCAAACGTCGGGCAAACTGGATCGAACCAAGAATAAGCCCGGTTATATTCGATCAATCCTTCAGAAAGAATTTGGCCTCGATAAGAAGTAAAAAGCATAGTAAAGTGTAATGAAACCAATAAAACGATAAGCAAATGAATGCAACTGCAATTCGTCAAGGCATTAGTTACGTCACTAACAGTAAGGGGGAAAAAACGGCTTTGCAGCTAGATTTAACCAATGAAGCTGTGCAGGAGATCGTAGAAGACTTAATGGATACCCTTGATGCTATAGAGCGACGTGGTGAACCTACGCGCCCTTTTGAAGATCTGAAAAACGAAATTTTGGCGAGCCGTGGTTTATAAGATTATCGTTACCGAGTCAGCGGCCAAGGAGTTGAAACGAATTCCGGCCAAGATGCAAGACCGGATATTCGAAAAAATACAGGACTTAGCGGAGGAGCCAAAACCACATGGCCATAAAAAGTTGAAGAACTTCGATATGCCAGGTAGCGATCAAGATGACTATTATCGGATTCGAGTGGGAGATTACCGTGTCATCTACACCATAGAAAATGAGCAGATAACTATCTTAATCATGAAGATAGCTCATCGTAAAGATGTTTATGAATAGAAACGCTAGCCAAATAAGCGCTGGAAAAACCCCCTTTTTTCCTGTACCGGTATTCGGTTAGCAAGCTGGGTAATCATGCCTTTGATATCATCCAGTTCAGTACGCAGATCTTCTTGTTTCAAAGGTGGCTGATTCCCTTTCTTTAGCTGTTCCTGAGCATACTGACGTAGATCTTCATTCATATACTGACCAATAGTCTTACCTGTTCGTGTCGCAGCCTTTTCTATAGCCGTTCGCGTTTCCAGATCCACACCTCTAACCGTCCAAGGTGTTACGTCAGGAGCTTTACGAGGACGTCCACCCCTATTTTTGTCTGTTTCGGGTTTTGTCTGACGTAACTCTGGTTCTGTCAGCGCCATTTCTTCGGGCTGATGACGTAATTCTAGTTTTGTATTTGCATCGATTGGGTCCATAACAGTTATGTCAGACGTTTTGTCAGACACATAGTTAAAGGATTTTCTATGTATATACAAAACCTAGGTTTTGTCAGCGCAAACAAGCTTAGGTAGTTAACTTTACATAATTCAGATTATAAAACCAGAAATGACCCTAGAATCAATCATAACGTGTCCAGTGTGTAACCATCAGCAGATGGAAACTATGCCTACCAATGCTTGCCAGTACTTTTATGAATGCAGCATTTGTCAATCGCTGCTTAAACCTATAGTGGGGGATTGCTGCGTCTACTGTTCATACGGATCAGTTGAGTGTCCACCGATACAGCAACAAAAGGCGTGTTGCTCATAAGAATGACTACCTAGCTTTACATAATTGCAGTGGCTGTTGCAAAAGTCGTCATGACCAGACATTGCTGCGCTCAATTGGTAATTTTCAGCCATTGATTAGGTCATAATTGGCTTACTGGTCTGTCCTATTTGACTAGTTTAAGACTTTTGCAACAGCTACTGCACTTATACAACATGAAAGCCAATTCCATTTTCAACTTAGTTAAGATTCGAGAACGCTGAACACTTAAAAACTCAACTAAGTAGATGTCTAAACTCACCAAAATACTCCTAGACATACTCCTAACCATCAGTATGACCTTGGCTTGGGGATGGACCATCTTCATGGGGCTGTTTGCTACCCATGCTCATGGTAGACGAGCAGGCTGGCTCATAGGTATTACTCTCATTGTGCTACTGGGGGTCGTTCATAGCTACTTGGACACGCGCCCCAAAACAATAAAGGAATGGTTTAAAATGTAATCGTTTTAAGTTGTGCAACAGCCATATGAGTTATAGAACGGGTCTGGGAAATGTGCAAATTCTAACCCTCAGTTAATTTGTACATTTTCCAGACCTGTTGTATAACTGCATTTATGTAAAGCGTTTTAAGATAGAAAAAGTCAAAATAGGAGAAAGGATAAACCTTAGAATATTATTAATGAATTAGCGGAATCTAATTCATTAATAACTCATAACGCCTAGTAAATACATTCCAGTAGTTGCTGCCGAATTTGCCAAGCTTTATTGAGCTGTCGTTGATAATTCTCTAAAAGAATTCGGTAACTATCGAAAAGAGTGTTCTTTTCATTATATGCTGTAAATGAAGATTGCTGCTTGTCTAGAAATTGATAGATTCTTGTTAGTCTGCCTTCTAAAGCCACAATCTGCTCTTCATAAAAAACCAGTTTCTGCATTTTAATTGAGTTAGTTGTCAAAAGCTTCTGAGTGGCCTCCGTTTTTACTGCCTCCAGAAGAGCGATCCACTGGTTTTCCAGTTGCTGAATAGGCTCTTGAAACGGACTTCCATCAAAAGCTTCTACGGGTAAGTCAATGACCTTCCCTTTCTCAATCAGATGCGCTTTCAATAAGGCATGACCTTGAGCAGTCAGTTTACTCAACAGTTCAAACCCGGTTTCTAATGTGTTGAGTTGACAGAAAAACTCCCTTCTCTGTAAAATCGAATCGGTTGTGACAATTGATAAAAACATTGGTGCTTTTTAGCTAAAAGAAAACGCCAATGATTTAGTTTATGAAAATGAGAATGTGGTCGTCTATTGGTGTTACATACATGCGCTTATGTAGAGTATAGCCTCCCTAAGAAGACAGAAATCCTCCTCTAAGCCCCAAAAGCTATATGCTAGAGCTTGCGGGGCCTGGACCTACCCTCTTTTATGAGCATTCATTTCGATTTGGTAAGCCAGTCTTGTATCTTTGATTACCGTACTTAAAGCTTAATCTATGCATACCTATTCGACCCATGATTTCGACCGGATCGGACGTATTATTCGGCTGATCAAGATTCATCGACAAGGCGAAACGTCCATGGCCATGTGCCTGAGCCGGGAGCAATATTTAAAGTATTATTTGCCCACCAGTGACTGGGTGTTTTGGCAGGCCTTACAGGCCGATGAGTTACCTCATTTATTACCTCCTACCTGTTGATAGACTGATCCCTATTTCTTGGAATAGTTTCTTAACATAACGTTGCTTATACAACAACCCTTAAAATAGTCCAACTATCGCTTCTGACTTGGACCTTTCTTTTGTTGCTGGGTGGGAGTCTCAACGAGTTGCTTTAACTCCCCCTTTTTGAAGCCTAAGGCTGCCGTCGTTGCTTGTCCGTTTTTGTCCGAATAGATATACTTACCATCGGGCCCTGGACGACGGGTGATGGGCGGATTGGTTTGGGAAGCCGACTGGAGCCGGTTGGTAAACTCAGTTAAGTTACTGGATGCCTTAGCGGCCTGCCGTAAACGATGACCCATACTGGCCACCCAATCCTTATCCAGTCCTTTAGACCCATCAACAGCCGGTTTGGAAGCGGGCGAAGCAGGAGCGACGGCCGGACTTATCGAAGGCGTAGGGGATTGGGCCTGACGGCTTTCTTTCAAGGCGTTGTAGCGATTTACCAGCGCATTGTATGTCTCCATATGAGCCTTCCCTTTCTCGGCCATCTCCCGGTAGCGTAGCCGCTCCTGTTCCAGGGCCAGCTCAAGTTGGCCCAATTGGGCAGCTAGCCCATCATACTGCTGCCGCAAGTCCGCCAGGGTATCCACCAGATCGGGCAATTTTTCGGCTTTCTCCTTTTGCTGCACATACGCTTGGTAGGTGCGCTGAAGCTGTTGTTTCAACTGCTCAATCTTGGTCTGATCAGCCGGATCGGGCTTGATAACCTCTTTGATCACTTCAACTTCTTTAATGACCGTTTTAGGCTCGTGATTTAGCAAAGCCTGCTGCATGGCATTCCGCTTCTCATAGGCCACGTCCCGCTCATGCTGTAGTCGATTGATCTCGGCTTGCTGGCCAGCGTCAGGCGTTTGAATCTCCACCACCGCTGGCTTCTGTTCCAGTTCGTGTTTGAGCCGCTCAATTTCGGCCTGGTACTCGGCCCGGTTGGCCTCTAGTTGGGTGGCCAGCTGCCGGTATTTGTAGCCCACCGCCGATCCTTTCACCGGCTGGCCATCTCCTCGCTGAAAGCTGATGCCGTAAATACCCTTACTATTGGTCGCTAGTTGGGTGGTGATCCCTTTCTCCTCCAGATCGGCGATTAATTCAGCTAAAGTCGTCGGTTTTTGCTCGGCCAACACCTGGCTTAAGCTAGTAGCGATACGAGTTCGGTTGGCCTGGGTCTGCTCGCTGTGGTCCCGTAGACTCATCCGCTGCTCGGGTAAGGCCTGTAGGCTCAGCGCCTGCTCGATCTGACGCGTCGTTTTGACATTGCGCGCGTAGTTATGGCTCGTATCCAAAGCCGGACCAGCATCCAGCCGGACCCGGTTGATATAAATGTGTACGTGAGCGTGGGCAGTGTCGTGATGTTGGAAGATGGCCACCTGGTGCTGGGCGGGATCGGCCCCCATGGCCGTGCAGTACTGCCGGGCAGCGGCTCGCCACTGTTCGGCACTCAGCTGCTCGCCGGGTTGGGCCGATAAGGAGGTATGCCAGACGGGGGTACTGCAACGGCTGCCCTGCGCCACCGCAGCCATTTCAGCGGCCATCCCTTGCCAGTGATAACTGATCAGATTGTAGCTATCCAGCAGAGCCACTTTGGGCTGTTTGTGCTGGCGCTGCTGCACCGTCAAATCCGCCGCCCCATAGCCCAGGGCGCTATCAAAACTACGGCCGGTAGTGGTTTTGGCGATCATGCCAGGAGCTGGTTAAGTTGGATGATTAATACCTGAATGCCGGCCGGATCGATCTGGCCCGTGTGCGCGTAGCGGGTTAACTGGTTCAAGTTATTGGCCATGCTGGCCAGCTGCGCCCGTTCGGGTTTCGTCAGGATGGACGGACCTTCAGAACCGGTAGTGAGTGTGGCGGCAGGCCCTGACCCCAGTGCCGACCGGCGCAGATACTCGGATACCTTCAGACCGGCAGCTTCTGCCTTTTGTGCAATCTGTTTGCGTTCATCTTCCGTCACGCGCAGATCCAGACGATGGGTTTTAGATAGCGTTGTTTCCATGATATAGGGTAGCTAGGGGTGTCGGGGCGTGCCCTGACCAGGCCAAGCCCGGTAGCGTAGCGTGAAGCCGGGCGATTGACTTTGGGCGCG
>NZ_BAAHBQ010000021.1:0-9881 GCF_054776595.1 Spirosoma horti | reverse complement strand
TCATTTGCTTACTTATCTGAACCTAACTGGTTCAACAACGCTGACTGGGATAGATGGCCTATGAAAAGTAGTCCTGCTTTACTAGTTGTAAATAAAGTGACCAATTGGTTGTAAGGAATTGCCTGTCGACCAATCGAAGGGCGCCCAACTTATCCATAAAACCTTTGTAAGCATACTGCTTACCCGGATTATCGCGCTTTACCAATTCAATTTAATCCAATAGTAAACGATTACTTATCTTATGAAAAACTTAATTCTGTCAACAATCGCAGTTTTTTTCGTCTTAATAGTTGCACTATCAGCCTGTGACGATCATACTATTTCTGATCCTAAAACCTATGTGCTCGTACACGGGGCCTGGCAAGCTCCCTTCGCCTGGCAAATCGTGAAAGACCAGTTGGAGAAACAGGGACAAAAAGTCGTACTCGTCGAACTGCCCGGCCATGGTGCGGACAATACCCCACCCCAGAACCTAACCCTGGACGTTTACCGGGATAAAGTCATCAGCACCATCAATACCCTGTCGGGAAACGTCATCCTGGTGGGCCACAGCCTGGGGGGCATGGTCATTAGCGCGGCTGCCGAAAAACTGCCCACCCGTATCGACAAACTGGTGTACCTGGGAGCCTTTCTGCCCGCTAACGGGCAAAGCCTGCTGGATCTGGCCAACACCGATGCCGATGCCCAGTTAGGACCCGCCCTTAGACCAACCGCAGATAGTCTTTTGCTGGGGATCGAAACCCCAAATTTAGCGCCGATCTTCATCCAGGACGGATCGGCTGAGGTGCAGAAGCTGATCATCGATAACTACCGGCCCGAGCCCGCTATTCCCTTTACCAACCCAGCCGTGCTCACGGCAGCTAACTTTGGCAAAGTGCCCAAATACTATTTGCACACCTTGCAGGATCATGTGGTGAGTCTGAGTTTGCAGAAGCGGATGGTGGCTGCGGCCGGCGTGCAAAAGGAGTACGATATTGCCAGCAGTCACACGGCCCATCTAGCCCATCCCGCCGAGGTGACCCGAATATTGATGGAAATAGGCCAGTAAGTATAGAAAAATCCAATTACGTATATATGTCCACAATAGAGGGTTTCAAGCCTAAAATGACAATGTCGACCCGGCTGTCAAGTTCAATCTAAGGACTAACTAGAATCAGAAATTCATCTAACCAGAAGCTAATGACAAATAAAGCGTAAAGAATGTAGAAAAGCAGTTGGTTACATCTTGTTCTAATTTTCTAATGGCATTTCAATAAACAACAATGACTTAAGGTGAGATTCTCTCACCTTAAGTCATTGTTTACCAGTTACTATTGCAAAATGGACCAACTGTGCTATTTTTGCAATGCTCGTGTAAGGCCAGTATCATTGGAATTGCTGTTAAAAATGGCTACTGATAATAACACTTTCTGAAAAAGCACATGATCTATCAAAGGGGGTTACCTATCTAATTATAAAAGAAGTGATCTATGCTTACGGATCGAATTAAACCACTTCTCGTAGCTTCTTTTCTGGCATTAGTTTTTGCCACTGTCGGACTAAGCCAAAACTTGCCTAACAAGCAACGTGATAGTCTGCTATTTGCCCTTAAGAGAAGCCAGCCAGACACTAATCGAATTAACATATACCTTAATCTGGGCCAGTATTATATAGATAAACCCTTTGATTTACAATCTGATGCGGACAGTGCAATGGTCTATATTAGACTGGCAGAAAAGTTAAATAATTCACTTGGTAGCAAAGGAAATAAAGTTACTGCACATCACATTCGGGTATTATTGAAGGTAGGTGCATTTTATCTTTTCAAACCGCTGGAATTGAAATCTGACATGGACACGGCCATGCTTTATGCGAAACAGGCGGAGCAACTGAGTTTGATACATCAGCCTTCTCTTTTGGCAAACAGTTTAGAATTATTGGGAAATCTGTTTTGGGAAACACATGATACCCTACAAGGTAAAAACTACTTTTACAAAGCAATCAGACAGTATGAGCAGCTTCAGGATACGGCCCGTCTGGCGGCAATCTGGTTCGCTTTTGGCGAGCACTACCCTCATTCGAAAAAAGTCCTGACCCAAAAAATTAATTGTTACAGGCATGCATTTACGTATTTCCACCAGTTAAAAAATCAATTTAGGGAGCAAGAGGTCTTAGATTATATTGACTACACCTACTTTCTACAGGGAAGAAATGAAGAAAATTACGCGGGAATGCTGAATGTACTTCAGCAATACAAAGCAGAAAATTATGCGCTTCTCGATTACATCTATTACCGGCTATCTATTATTGAGGTTTATCGTGGTAATTATCATGGAGCAATGCAGTATAGCCTGAAAGCAATTCAACAAGCTCTTTCGACCAATCAAACCCAGCGTCTTGGCGATTACTACAATCAAATCAGCAATATTTATCAATATCTGAATAACATAGATAAGCAACTCGAGTATGCAAGAATGGCTTTATATTTTTTTGAAAAATATAATCGGAAAGCTGAAATTCATGCTCAAGCGGGCCAAATCTGTTTTCTGCTTATTAGGAAAAAAAAAGCAGCTGAGGCCTTTTCATTTTACCAAAATATTCTTCGCCAGTTTCCAATAACCGAAAAAAGTCTTCAGATACTGTCGCTCAGAAACTTGGCATTAATTTATGAAGCGCTGGAAAAATATAAAAAGGCAGAATTGTATTACCTGCAGTTTCTTTCGCGCTTAGAGGGGTATAATAATCAGGATCCGGTTAAAGTAGGTGCTTATCTTTTTGTTGGTATGTATTATTTAAACCGAAGAGATTTTACCAAAGCAAGGTATTATTTTACCCAGCACGCCAAGCTAATTAATCCCTTGGAAAACCCTAAGGCTAAGCAAACAAATCAATTATATTTTTTTAAATTAGATTCAGCTCAGGGAAACTTTCAATCAGCCTTGGCTCATTTTCAGCAGTATTCTATTATAAAAGATTCGATTCAAACGGCTAAAAAGGCGAAACAGATTGAGGAACTTCAAATCCAGTATGAAACAACTAATAAGGAGCAACGTATTAATTTGCTAACGACTCAGGCACGCGTTCAGCAAGCCCGAATACAACAAGCCAACCTTACCCGAAATGTTTCGTTTGGTGGAGCGGCTATGTTGCTTATTCTGCTCGGATTAATCTACAACCGGTATCGGCTCAAGCAGAGCCAGCAAGTACAAATCCAACTGAAAAATCAAGCTCTTGAGGAGTTGGTGAGTGAAAAGGAATGGTTGTTAAAAGAGATTCACCACCGGGTCAAAAACAACCTGCAACTCATCATTAGCTTACTCCAATCACAGGGCAGATACCTATTGGATAAAGCGGCCATCAGTGCCATCGAGCAAAGTGAGCACCGGGTCCGGGCCATGGCTCTGATTCACCAAAAACTATATCGGGCCGAAAATCTTGCCCAAATCGATATGCCGGCCTATATTCAGGAGGTGGCAGGGCAGCTAAGTGATTCGTTTGACCCTCAGAAACGAATCGCCTTACAGTATACCATCGCCCCCCTAAAACTAGATGTCTCACAGGCCGTACCCCTGGGCCTGATTATCAATGAGGCCATTACGAATGCCTTCAAATACGCCTTCCCCGGAAATCGGACGGGAATCATTCAACTGTCAGTGACTAAAATAGATAGTGAACACTACCGGTTGAGTATCGACGATAATGGAGTAGGACTACCCAAAGATTTTGATCTAAGTCGGAATAAGTCGATGGGAGCCAACATCATGCGCCGACTCAGCAAACAGTTGGGAGGGGCCATGGAAGTACAAAGTCTCCAAGGTGTTGAGATCTCAATCGTATTCACCTTGTTTCACCCTCAGCCTTCCGTTAGTTATGCTGCTTAACCAAACCAACCGGCTAGAAACAAAGGTTCTCATTGTGGAAGATGAATCCCTTATTGCCGGTAATCTACAGGAGATTTTAGAAGATGCCGATTATCTCGTTGTCGGCATAGCCGATAGCGTTGCGGAAGCGTTTTCGTTTCTTCAACAAGACCCGCCCGATATTGTCTTGCTGGATATTTACCTGAAGGGGCAGGAAACGAGTCTCGAACTGGCACGATACCTCCAGACCCATCATATCCCTTTCATTTATATTTCTGCCAACGCGAATGATGGTGTACAACAGGAAGTGAAACTGACACAACCTTACGGATACATAGTTAAGCCCTTCGGAAAGAAAGATGTGCTTTATAGCATAGACATTGCGTTGCACCGTCATACGCACAGTTTAGAGAAGAAGTTATGGGAAGAAAAAAGCTTGCAATTAGCCCTTACAAACGCCCTATCCAATTCCAACCCATGGGATATCAAGCTTCTTGAGGTCGTGAATCATCTCCAGCCTTATGTTCCATTTGATTTAATTACCCTCAGTCTCGATGCGAACCAATCCACACGAGCCTACACCTTTTTTCGAATTGGAGCCGATGAGTACCAATCCATTAAATCGGCTGATTTCCTGCGCATGACTGGACTTAGTGCCGATAAATACGCGCACTTAAGGGCTCAGATGCCACCAAATCAAGGACTTTTGCTGCTCAATGGAGATGAATTTATCGCTTCCTGCGAGCAGTATCGATTAACCCAGATCATTGCGAAGACCTTTAAACTACAATCGAACTTACTCTTTACACTACCTACGATTCAGAGAAGTACTTTTTCGGTTTCTTTTTACAGTCGACAGCCCGACATATACCAGCCAGATCACCTATCTCTGCTGGACCGCCTTCAACAGTCAATCGTGTTGATGCTGGAGCGATTACTCGCATTCGAAGAGATTACCCGGTTGAGTGAGCAGTTGGGGCGGGAGAACAGTTATTTACAGGAAGAAGTAAAAACAACGGCTAACTTCGAGGAGATCGTTGGGCGAAGTCCCCTGCTTCTCCAGGTATTCAATCAAGTCGCTCAGGTAGCCCCCACCGAAGCCACCGTTTTATTAACGGGTGAAAGCGGTACGGGTAAAGAGTTATTTGCCCGTACCGTGCACAACTTATCCACTCGAAAAGAAAAGCTCCTGGTTAAAGTTAACTGTGCAACACTTCCGGCTACACTCATCGAGTCAGAGCTCTTTGGTCACGAAAAAGGAGCTTTTACCGGAGCAACGGAAAAACGGATTGGCAAATTCGAACTGGCCCACCAGGGAACAATTTTTCTGGATGAAATTGGCGAATTACCTTTGGAATTACAGGCCAAACTTCTTCGGGTTTTACAGGAAAAAGAAATTGAGCGTCTGGGCGGAAAAGGCCCAATTAAAAGCGATGTACGAGTCATTGCCGCTACGAACCGGCAGTTGGAAAATGAAGTTGCTCAGGGGCGTTTTCGCCTGGACTTATATTACCGATTGAGTGTTTTCCCAATTCACTTACCTGCATTGCGGGAGCGAATCGAAGATATTCCACTGCTGGCACTTTTTTTTGTCCAGAAGTACAGCCGTAAAATGGGGAAAGCCTGTCAGGATATTAGTCCTTCGATGCTATCCGATTTAGTGGATTATAGCTGGCCGGGGAATATTCGGGAGCTGGAAAATATTATTGAGCAGGCCGTTATCCTCAATGATGGTAAAAGGGCGCTTTCACTTGGCCGACCTTTAACGAGTAACTTAATATTTAGCAATCTGGCTCTAGAACAGTCTCAGCCGAATTCCACGGGTTTAGTTGCACCTGCTGAATCTAATCTTAAGACCCTATCAGCGGTTAAACTTCATCATGATGAAACCGAACGGGATTGTATTCTGAATATCCTAAAGAAAACGAATGGAAAGATACGTGGGAAAGGCGGGGCTGCTGAACTGCTGGCGATTAAGCCAAGCACACTTGAATACCGAATGACTAAGTTAGGAATCAAAAAATAGCTGCCTCTCTTTCTTCTATTTATTTACTGTTATGACGACGACAACGTATGATATTGTTGTAATTGGATCAGGACCCGGTGGCTATACCGCTGCCATTCGTGCCGCTCAACTAGGTTATCGGGTGGCGATCATTGAGAAATACCCTGTCCTGGGAGGAACCTGCACGAATGTAGGCTGTATACCCGCCAAGGCGTTGCTCGACAGTTCTGAACATTTTCATCAGGCGCAACAACAATTCTCCACACATGGCATCCATACGGGTGAAATTAGATTAGATTTTGAGCAGTTCATGCAACGAAAAGCGGACGTTGTTCGACAAAATACCAATGGGCTAAACTATCTGATGAAGAAGAATAAAATTGATGTTTATCAGGGCATAGGCAGCTTTATCGATCCAACCCATATCCGGGTTTTAAACGAGAAGGTAGAAACGATATTGGAAACAACCTACTGTATCATTGCTACCGGCTCTAAACCAGCGTCAATTCCTGGTGTTGTGATTGACAAACAACGGATTATTACCTCTACGGAAGTGCTTTCGTTACCCGGATTGCCAGCAACAATGATCATCATAGGTGGTGGGGTTATTGGTGCTGAAATTGCTTCAGTTTATGCTCGTTTGGGTACACAGGTGACTATCATCGAATTTACCGATTCGCTCATTCCTACGATGGACAGAGAGTTAGGCAAAACGTTGGCTCGATCCCTGAATAAACTCAAGATTACGTCCCTGCTGGGTAGTCGGGTGCAATCGGCGGTCAATCAGGGTGATGACGTACTGATTACATATTTAGATAAGTCAGGCGCTACGCAGGAATTGAAAGCAGACTATTGCGTCGTGGCAGTAGGTAGAAGGGCATATACAGCTGGGTTAAATCTAGAAACTGTTGGGATCGAGACCGAAAAAAATGGAAAAATCAGGATCAACGAGAAGCTTCAAACAGCCGTTCCAACCATTTTTGCGATTGGCGATGTTATAGACGGAGCGATGTTGGCGCATAAAGCCGAAGATGAAGGTACGTTTGTAGCAGAGGTTATTAACGGCCAAAAACCACATATAAAATACAGCCTGATTCCCGGCGTCGTTTATACCTGGCCGGAAGTAGCTTCGGTCGGTAGTACAGAAGAACAGCTAATCGAAAAAGGGATTACCTATAACGTCGGGAAGTTTCCGTATTCAGCTAGTGCACGAGCGCGGGCGTCTATGGATACAGACGGGTTTGTTAAAGTGTTAACCGACCCAACGTATGGCGAGATTCTGGGGGTTCATTTGATTGGCCCCCGCGCGGCTGATGTCATTGCTCAGGCAGTTGTATCAATGGAATATGAGGTAACGACGCAGGAGATGGGTCGAATATCGTTTGCTCATCCAACCTACGCAGAAGCCCTGAAAGATGCGTACCTGCAGGCTTCGGGACAAGGTGCGATTAATATTTAACCTGCCAAATCTATTAAATACCGATCATTGGCTGTTCGGTCTTCTCATAAAAAATGCGTCAGCGTGGTTTTCTGAGTGGATTGATTATAGTTATGCAGGTTCAGCATTTAAGCCTTTATTCGCTAAGGCCGTTCGGGTAGTCTGGTAATCTATATGGCAAATTCCCTGAATACCTAATTTTGCCGCAACAGCGACAAATAGAGGTCGATCATCAATGTAAATAATCTGATTGGTAGGTGTTTGCGACAGATCGATGGCCATCTGAAAAATATCAGCGTCGGGTTTACGCAGGTGAACAAAAGAAGAGGAGACAAAAAAGTCTATGAATTCAGTCAGCCTAAAGGTCTGAATCCGGTGCATATTCAGTTCCCGCCCTTCATTACTGACGACTGCAATTTTTAGCCGGTACCTTTCTTTTAAGTGACGAATCAGTGCGATCATCTCTGGATAAGGCTGCGACTGCGCGAACATGAATTCCCGAAAGCTGTCCATCGAAAAGTGTCGACGTTTATAGAACACAATTCGGCTGAGGTAATCATCCAGTGTGAGTTTGCCCGTTTCGTAGGTATCAAATGTAAGATGATGTCTTTCTTCCAGGTCAGGTAGATCCAGGTCAAACGTCTCGGCTGCCCGGCTACGTGCTGCCTGGTCCCAGCCGTTGGTGAGTAATACACCGCCAATATCAATAAACAAGGTTGTTATAATTGATTTATTCTCAAGCTGATCCTGTTCTTTATTCATGCCAATATAGTGAAAGTAGTTAGTGTGTCGGTAAACTATAGATCAGGCATTTTGGTCATTCACGTTGGTGGCAAACTCCCCGGTAAATTGCAAAATGGCCATTTTGCAATTTACCGGGGAGTTTGAGTTATTACGATTTGAAAAAAGCTAAAAGGTCTGCATTAATAGTGGCCGCTTCTGTAGTTGGCATTCCATGAGGAAATCCAGGGTAAGAAATGAGTTTCCCATGTTTTAATAATTTTACTGCCTTTGCTCCGGAAATGGAAAATGGAACGATCTGGTCATCCTCTCCATGAAGTACCAATACAGGCACATCTACCGTTTTGAGGTCTTCCGTAAAATCAGTTTCGGAAAAGGCTTTAATACAATCATAAAGAGCTTTTATGCCGCCCATCATTCCCTGGCGCCACCAATTATCCCGTATGCCTTGTGATATGTTTGTCCCCTCCCGATTATATCCATAAAACGGAAGAGTAAAATCTTGAAAATATTGGGGGCGTTGAGTAGCCGTACCTTCCCGTATTTCATCAAATACCGACATGGGAACACCATCTGGATGCGTTTGGGTTTGTACCATCAGTGGGGTTACAGCACTGATCAGAACCGCTTTAGCCACCCGGTCCTGGCCATGTTTGGCTACATAGCGAATCACTTCACCTCCTCCCGTCGAATGGCCAATATGAATCGCATTTTTTAAATCCAGAAATTGGGTTAGTTCTGCTACATCGGCGGCATAAGTATCCATATCGTTTCCAGAATCGGTTTGAGACGATCGTCCATGCCCACGGCGATCATGAGCGATAACTCGAAATCCCTGTTCCAGAAAAAACATCATTTGTCCATCCCATTCATCGCTGCATAATGGCCAACCGTGATGGAAGACAAGTGGTTGACCTGTTCCCCAATCTTTATAGTAAATCTGTGTGCCGTCGCTTACTGTAATCTGGCTCATATGGTTGTAGTTTAAAGTTGATATTTACAAATGTTTATGGCTCATGTTGAGTACCCGAATTACTTTTTTTACACAAGTCTGGGCTTATTTTAGTTAATGTTTGATAAGGATCCTCCCGCATCATCAATCAGATACACCAACTGATTTTGTTCAAATGAGGGTATTGTTGGCACTTTGCCTGTTTGACAAACGGCCCGTTGCGTTACTAGTGAGACTATCAGGAATAGTAGCTTTTTAGAATTTAACGGACATGCATATACGCATTAAGATGAGCGACCTTATATAGTCGGTTTGGAGAGAAATAAAGGACAATGGCAAAGCAAATCCTGGCTCAACTCTATTTGTTGACGTTCAGAGAATGGCGTCCATGGGGCGTTCAAATTTGCACCAGCTTGGCGAAACAATTTCAGGGTAAGACGACCCTACGCTGTGTTTAGGCAATCATCATCAATTTCAGTACAGGTAAACCCTAATTGATCCAGACTAGTCAATAAATCAACCAGTACCCCTGTTGTAAAACATGGCGTAGTTAACCGCAAGATGGTTGATTGAGAATCTGAATCCAGTTGCAAGCCCTCTACTGTATACTGAATCGTAATCTGTCCTGATGAAAAAGTCGGACTAAGTCGAGGAGAAAAGGGAAATGTGTTCATGGTAAAAATACATCTACTTGTTAACTGGTTGTACTTTCCTGAATCATGAATTAAGACGAGTAAATAAACCTTCGAAAATTTTAATGACAGGTCAATGATCTGGTTTCAGATTCCCTAACATGCCACATAGGTTTGTTTCAATAGTAGGAAAACTCTCACGTCAGTATTGGTGAGGAGTGAACAGAATTAAGGTGCTTCAGAATCGGCTAAGTTGAGGTAAGTAAGTAAATGG
>NZ_BAAHBQ010000020.1:0-10737 GCF_054776595.1 Spirosoma horti | reverse complement strand
AACCTGTTTAACATGTTTTGACTCCCGCTGGTGAATTTTTAAGCCTGGACAGTTCAATTGGTGAAAAACCGCGTATGCTATGCTAGGGTCTAAAATTCAAGGCGTCTTTTCCCGGTTATCTCTTTCTTTTCCCCTTTGTAACTATCTATTTCTATGACAACTTACATTGGTATTGACCGGGGCCGCCCGTGCGGTCTCCAAAGATAGCCTATCGGTGGCTATTCCAAAACCGGGAACAGGCTGGAAAATGAATAACTATGTCAACTCACCAGATGGCATTCGCTCGCTATTAAATCAACTTCCCGAACATGCCCATTGTGTGCTAGAAGCAACTGGTTCGTATTCTGTTTTGGTGGCCTATATGCTCACCCAAGCCAAGGTGACGATATCGGTCATTAATCCAAAGCAGAGTCATCACTTCGCGAAAATGCATTTATCGATCACTAAGACCGATCCGAGTGATTCTATTTTATTATCTGAGTACGGACGAGTAATACAACCGCCTGTTTATCAAATCAGTAATGACAACCTATTATTGCTTAGACAGAAACGAACGTTGTTGCGACAATACCAAAAACAGAGGATAGCTTTGCTTAATTTATTCGAATCGTTTCAGCCTTTGCCCTTAAAAGATGCGACCGTTCAACAGAGTTTGCAACAGATGATTGCTCATTTTCAGGCGGCTATTGCTCAACTAAAGGCAGAAATTAATCAAGTTTGCCAAGCTGATTTTGCCGATCAGTACAAGCGTTTACGGTCCATAAAAGGTATTTCTCACGCCATTGCCACCGCCTTAATTGAGACTACAAATGGGTTTCGTGACTTTGCTTCCGCTAAGGCTCTAGCTAAGTATATAGGCGTAGCCCCTATCATTTACCAATCAGGCAAGGTAGGAATTACAAAGGGTATTAATCGCTCTGGCGATGCTCATCTAAGAGGCCAATTGTATATGGCTAGCTTGTCAGCCATTCGCTACAATAAACCCTGTCAAGAGTTTTATCAACGCCTTAAGGCAGCCGGAAAGGCATCCAATGTTGCGTTGATGGCTGTTGTTAATAAATTGCTTCGTCAGGCATTTGCAGTGGTTAAATTCGATGAAGATTTTAATCCGAATTATCAACCCATTTTGCGGTCGGTTGCTTGACTTTTAACACAGTTCATGATAAGTAAGACACCTTGTAAGACAGGTAACTAGGTTTGTAAGACAAATTCTCTAAATTGTAAGACATCTAATTTTAATGTAAGACATTTCTCATACTTTGTCTTACAAACCTGTTTTTTGCTGAAATTTTATTAATTATGTGTCTTACATAGTGTAAGACACAGATGCAGCTTGATCCTTATAACGCTGATACACAATCAGATTCGACGACCAGAAGTAGTGGTCCTGTGACTTGGTCAATTCGAGGAGTTGAACGGGATACACGGTCTATTATTGAGAAGGCCGCTGAGCGAGCTGGTAAAACAATGGGGCAATACATCAATGAGGATGTCCGCAGCTTAGTACAGGGCCAGCTAACCCAATCTCAATTACCAGCAGCTCCGATTGATATACAAAATCAGATTGACCACCTGACCAAAATTGTAGAAGGGATTGCGGAACGGATGCCTGAACAAGGCCGAAAATCGTTTTGGCAACGCTTATTCGGCTAAGTATTGCGATTGGCTAAAATCTCGTTTTTAAAATCTTCAAAAGACCGCGTTGGCTCGTTACGACGTTCTATCGAATCAAGAACATCAAGGAGTTCGTAAGCGTCATAAGCTTTAGCTCTACCGGCTAAGACGTTATTTAATTCTTCGACGGCTTCTCCCAGCTCATCTAGAAATAAGGCTTTCGACTTAGATTTTCCTAAGACTTTATGCTGATAGCTCATAGATAAGTTGTTTACCGTGGTATAGGCTACAGACCTGGCGAATCAGCCTTTCATCGGCACGATTTCGCCTTCATCGTTTTTGGTATACCAAGTGCCATCCACGCGAATCCAGGGCCCATTACCTGGCAGTGGTCCATGCTGTTCAGTGGAGATAGGTTTACTAACCGAACCTCTTTTGGACCGCTTCAATGTATTGCTGATAATCGGTGATGTGTCGGCTTTCATAAGTGATGTAGGTTGACAGGATAACCGCAAATAAGACTGAACGATTCTCCTGTCGATGTTCTAATGTAAAGATAGTCAAATAGTGTTTCTCATTCCAGTAGGCTATTGCTTGGTACTTGTTAGGCGATTTAGGCACGGGTTTGATGACAACGTTACCTGATAGCATACGGGAGACATCAGCAAACTTAAGATTATGTATCCGTTCATTGGGATTGGTCTTTACCAAGTCTGCTCGATAATTCTCCATAAAATGATCACAATTCACAGTCTGCCAAAAAATCTCGGCTCGTTCTGTCCCATAACTAGGTGGTAAAAAAAGGGTTGTGTTCTTGGGTAGATGGTTGGATTTCAAGATAGTTACAATGTAAAGTCTTTCTGCTTGATTACCCACTGAGTTACATGCCAACAGCGGTTGCTTGGCGTTCTTGGACCAATACTTCGTCCATACGTCGATTTTCTTCGTCGGTAAAACCCAGATCTGGTATAATGAATGGCTCTTTTGCGCAAACCTCATCTAGGAATCTTTCTACACCCCACCGGCGAATGTCTTCAGGACTGTAACTATTCGCCCCCGGCCGCATAGGTGGAATTGGTTCGAGTGGTTTTTTAGGCTCCATTTGTTTCTCCTTTTACCGTTTGTAGACCGAACACTTTGGCCGTATAGCTGCCAATGTTCTTAACCTTTCCGTCAGCCGCTTTTGCTTGGATATCATAAAGCTGTCGATTGATAGTCTCAACAGAATGTAAGGCCATAATTTGATCCGCTTGATCAACCCGTAATCGGAATTGCTTAACCAATCGCTCGTGTAGATTCACCAAAGGAGCCGGCTCAGCTTTGGCCTGATAGAATACTTCAAACTCTACTTCAATAACCGGCTTACGGCCTCTTCCTGGGCGATCTCCGTAAATGGGTTTATAAGTGAACGACAGATCCGTGTGTCCGTTAATTTCCTTACTAGCTACGTCAAGAATGGCTTTCTCAAAGTGAGTCCATTTGCTATAACTATCCTTTCCTGTCTTTGGATCAATAACCCAAAGCATTGTTTTTAGGTCAGTCAAGTTACGCCGAAAGGTCTTATTTGGCATGTTTTTGAACATGCACAATAATTCATAAACACGTTTGGCATAAGCTGAATTGAGCGAGATAGCAGCTGCCAATTGGATCTTGGTAAACTTTTTATTCAAGTCTACATAGAAGGGTCTTACCTTCCGAGATAGCTCAATTTCTATAATACCAGTCCCTATCTTGTATTCAGCCGAAGCTATGAATGTAGCTTGTAGAAGATTCCCGTTGGGAAGAGTCGTTTCAAACACACGTGTCAGAAGCTTACGAGCAGCCTGCTTGTAAGCATCGAACTTAAGCTCTTTCGAATTAGATATTTCAGCCATCTCTTTGACTGACACTTGATACATCTTAGTTTCTGAATCATCGGGGCGAACGCTAGCTACAACCATATATAGCAAGTTCTTCTCGGCTTCAGTCATTTCATAGCGAGCCACGGTCAAAGCGTTGTCCTGCCATATTTCTACCGCCTTACTCATAACATCCACAATTGATTATCAAGCAAATATAAAAGTTGTTTTTTTATATTTATATATAACTTTTAAAAAAAACTTATTACCGACCAAACTACAACTTATTAAGCCTACTTCACCGACCAAACTACAACTTATTAAGCCTACTTCACCGACCAAACTACAACTTATTGCCGACCAAACTACAACTTATTAAAGTTATCCACAGCTTAATAACCTGAAAATCTGATAGTTATAAGCCTTATTTTTCGCTTCAAGTGTTTAACAAGTGATATTTGAAATACACAAGCACTTGTCTCGCGTGCGAGCGCATACGTACACGCGCGAGGGATTGCCTGATTTGAAGTGATTTGACAGGTACGGTTTTAGAAAGTAAAAACGGGTAAACTAAAAAAATAGGTGAAAAGGGGAGAGAAGACGAAGCAGGAAAAACTAACAAAAAACAAAGCGCGAAGCGACGACGAAACAAAGCGCGAAGCGGTCTTATAAAGAGCAAGCGGGAATTACGCTACGCGATAATTCTCACTTGCTCTACGAGGTCTCTAGTCTGATAATCAGTTATTTAGTAAAAATTTTTACTATTAGTTAGTAAGCAAAAAGTATATTTTTAATAGAAAATGCCTTTTTTTAGCAAATTAAGGCTGTTTTTGATATACTAAAGCGCTTATTTATGGATGTGAAAGCGAATAAGTCGGTTCGGTTCGATTCGGATACTGACTTGAAATTCAGTAAGTTAAGCGAAAAGCTAGGCCGCTCGAAGCAAGAGTTGTTTGGGCAAATGGTGGACTATTTCTACAAGTCCAAGAAAGATCCGGCGGATCTGAACGACGAATTACTCAAGAAAGAGCTGGGGCAGGGCATCAACCGGATTATCGCCTTCATCAAAACCCAGGAGAAAGAAGCGCTTTCCCCCATGCTAGCTGATCTGGCTCAGTTGCAACGGGGGCTGAGTCAACTTAGCCAGCAGCACAGCCGCTTTTTCCACATGAATGAGGAGCAGAAAGTAGATGGTTTTTTTGCCGTTACCCAACGGCGACAGATGAAAGAGCACCAGGATGGGCAGGCGAAGCAAGCCGAAATAGCCCAGACGCTCGCAGATTTGCTCGCAGAGACAAAATCTCACCAAAAACAGGTACGACTACAGTTCGAGGAAAAGAAGGGCTTAAAAGCAAAGTTTATGGCTATCCTTGAGCATTATGCTTTGCAGCGAGAAGCACTGAACGCCATTACCCAAGGGCGGCTTATTAAAGAACTCCATGAGAATGCCCGTAGTCAAGTCAATAATCTTTAATTTTTTTATCGGAGATTAAGCGCCTTTCGCCAGCTAGTTTGCTCGGAAGCTAGAAGAGCTTGATAGCGGTTCAGAGTAAGCGTGAGTAGATGAATAATTCTACTGCTATAGGGCTCTCGAAGCGCCTCTACCTGAATTTGACTTAACCGTTGTTGCGTTTGGTCAATGGCTTGTTCCAGCATGAGCATAATCGTTTCGTGACGATCGATCCGTTGACTCCTCTGGTCGAGAACCCACTGACGATAAGTAGAAGGGTTGAGGGGCTCGAGGAGTTTTCGCCACTCTTGCTCTAAGGCGATGATCGCTGATGAGACGGGTTGGCCATCGAAGGCATCAATGGGAAGCTCAATCGTACAAGCTCCGTCAAATACAACCGCTTTGGTCAGAACGTACCCTTTGGCGGCTATCTTGTTGAGCGCATCAAAGCCTTCTTCTAAGGTGCTCTGCTGGTAATGAAACTCACGCGTTTCTCCCTGCTGATTGAGTGTAGTTAAGCGAAAAATCATTGGTATTTTAGCTGTAAACCTCTTATTCACAACCCTATGAGTGGATTTTGAAAAGGTTAAATCAATGAAATTATGAACATAGCCCCCTTGTCATTACGAAAATAGGCATCGCCTGTTGATCATGCTGCGGCATCTGGGATAATTTCTTTACGTTTTTTAGTCAATGGACCTGATAGAATAATTCATCAGCATAACCCTTTTTTCAAGCATGCCCCACATCAACGTTACCAGTAGTAGCAGTGGCAGCAATACCGGCAGTTGTGGCCAGCTGGTGGACTACCTGGAGAAAGAAAACAAGCTGAAGCCTGAGCATCAGGCTGAATTGTGGTTCAACCAGGGCCGTGACGATCTGCGGCCCTACGAGGTGCGTCAGGGCATCGACTCGAATACGGCCAAGCTCAAACAGAGTGAAGCCAAGTTCTACCTGGTCAATATCAGCCCGTCCCAGAAAGAGCTACAGCATATCGGCAATGACCCCCAGAAGCTGAAAGAGTACGCTCGTGGAGTCATGGCTGAATACGCAGCCAACTTTCAGAAGGGGTTAGGGCCGGACGATGTGAAGTGGTACGGCAAAGTGGAGTACAACCGGGACTACAAGTGGACCGATCCGGAAGTGAAGCAGGGCTTAACTCAACGAGGCGAAGCCAAAGCTGGCCACCAGATGCACGTGCAGATCATTGTGAGCCGCAAAGACAGCCACAACCAACGGTTACTGAGTCCATTGACCAACCATCGAGGGCAGGGCAAGAGCGAGGCCCATGGCCAGAAGTTTGGTCAGTTTAACCGGGTCTCCTTTAAAGAGCGCAGTGAAGCGGCTTTCGATACCCAACTGAATTACCGCCGGGAGTTGGAAGAGAGTTTCCGGTATCAGAATACGATGAGCAACGGCACGGTTCAGGAGCGGGCCGCTATGACACTGGAGCTACGTGATACGCAGCACGAACGACAACAGCAACTAGCTACCGATCTACAGCGGACTGAAGAGCTACGCTTAGAGCAAACTCAGAAAGTAGAGCTAAGCTACCAACGAGAATTAAGTAATCAGCAAGAGCAGAAGCGTAATGGAGGGTTAGGTTTAGGTATGTGATCAATTAATCCTTACTTTGATTTTCTTTACTTACTATGGCCGCCGTGTTTCCTATCCTGTTGGTCGATGACGACCCTAATATCGCTGATATTCTGAACAAGGCCGCCAAAAGCAGGTTTGTTGAAGCTGAGTTTATTCACGTCTACAGTTTCGTAGAAGCCGCTAGTTATTTGGAAGGATTGCAGGGGCATGGACCTCGCTTGGTCATCGTGGATCTTGACCTACAAAGCAACCTGACGGGACTTGATTTTATAACGCTTATGCGTGGTCATCCCCAGGGGCGCTTAGTTCCCATTATTGTGCTTTCGGCTAGCCAAGACCAAATCAAAGCAATGGAAGCCTACATACGCGGAGCTAATTCCTTTACAACTAAGCCGTTTAGTTATGAAGACTGGAAAACTTACGTTAGCGAACTTCGTGCCTACTGGTTTGAGACAGTCACAACACCAAAACTTTGGTTTAATAATGAGTCTCATAAGTAGCGTATAATTTTGTACTTTTTTAAGGGTTGTTATATAAGGATTGTTATGTTAAGAAACTATTCTAAGATTAACCACCCTGTATAAGGGCTGAAAATAGGCCCGCTTACCTTGCAGAAAGACCTTATTAAGTTAGCGCTAGATTGCTAAGTGAAGTCACCGGTAAAAGAGAAGCCAAGCTACATTAAGTGGCCTGGCTTTTCTTTTGCACTAGGTACAACTTTAGGACTGCGTTCTAAGGGCGCCTATACCTGAGTCGGTGAAATTTACGATTACATCGGTAACACCGGTAAGCCTGAAGGGGAATGAAAAAGAACACGGAACGCACCATACTTCCCCGAGGTACTCGCTCAACGGCAATAGGGTTCTTACAGCGTGGGCAGCATATAGATGTTTGTTGACTTTGAGGAGTAGGCCATGAAGCCGTATCGGATAATGAGGAATCACCAACCATAATAGATTTACTTACGTGTTGTTACGGTTGGTAAATTTATTTAATAACGCACTTATGTATATATTTAGATAATATAATTACTAATAAATATACTAAGTGGTAGTATTGTTATCCTTTTAGTAATCATATATTTATACTCGTGCACAAATAGAATCGAAAAGTGAAGTACGCCAGTGATAACGCACTATTCTTGGAGCACCGTCATAGTGCACTGTCTACGAATTCTATCCACACCATTCGGGTATCTTGTATAAGTGGTACAATACTTTCGTATAGGACAGTCAATGGGCTAATTATTAGATAGTTACAACGAAGATTTCATTTTAACGCGGGGCCGCCCGGCGATCGATTAATTGAAAAGGGAAAGGTTCAACAAAATCTCATCTCTTAAGCCATTAAAATTGTTTCATATTGCCGTTTGCGAAATCAAATCGCTTCGGCGATCCGATTCACGAAACCTGCGCATTTATTGAGTTTCTTGAAAGGAACCGGGCCGCCGGGCGGTATACGTTTTGAGTAATTCAGGTTTGATAGCCCTAAAATTCTGCTTGTAAATAGCTTAATTACAATTAGTTATAATCTCAGGTGAAAGTAGTGTACCACTTATACGGAATACCCGATTATTCGAAGAATCAGGCTCCTCCCATTAACACACCGACGAGGCTAAATGGGGAATCGATCTTTTTTTATCGCTTGCCAGAACGCCCAGTCATTAGGCTATAAATAGTACTTCAAATATTGCTACCGGCTGAAACATGAAGCCAAGGATGTTTGGGCTTGCGACAGCCTATAGAGCAGAAGGCGGGAAGGGTACTCAGAATGAACTGATTTTGCTAAAAGTAGACTAATTTAGATTAACTCGTTATAAAAAAAATAATTGAAGATACCTCAAGTTTTAGATCTTCCGACAACTAAATTAACCTGAATAATAGAATAGCATTTCGGTAAAATTTACAGAACTAGTTTGCTTTACCCATGTCTTTCGGCTTGAATAGCATTAAGTCGAGAGACGAAACCAGGATTCGCCCTTTAGCAAGCACACGTAAAAAACAAGCTCTTTACTGTTGCGCGTCGTGTGTTTGATTAACCATGCTGGTTAAGTTGTTTACTGTTACAGGCTTATATTAGGTTAATCCTGAAACAAACCATATATTTATCCTCTGATTATCAGCTACTTCTTAGGATATAGCCGACAGCTATATTCGACCTGTATGAGTGATTCATCCGATAAGAAGCTTCTAAGTAACACTTCATTTGACCAGCTGTTAGGCAAATACCTGGATCAGGTGAAAAGTCGATACGAATCCAATAAATCCTTGCAAGAGGCCATCAAGCTACTTCAAAAGAAGCTTTCCAAGTAACCTGGCTATCAGTTAGCCAAGGGATAAATGTGTAAATGGTACCCTCTTTTCCCAAGCTCTTATGCCAAATCACCTCTTCATCACTCCATACGCATCTGATAGTTGGGCTATTCGGCAAAATCTAGACGCGAAGGAGTCATCTATTCTAGTCATAGATCGGAAAAACCCCAATCATATTATGGAAGCTAAAGCTTACGGAAGGGATGTAAACGGATCAACCGATAGCCTAAATCAAAACCGGGTTGTATGTACCACATTTGGCAACGAGCTAGAGCGGTACGAATATGACATCGATGACATTGCGATTTATCGAAGCTTATAGTCCCAACGACTATTCATTGCCTTGGTGTAGCTTTTCGCTTCTTTTCATTTAATCAGACCTAAGACAGACCCTGGTAGGGTATTTTAAAGTACGAATACAAGAATTCCGGGTATGGCCCTTGTGTAATTATTGACTTATAAAAGATTACCCACTCTGGACTTTTTTCATGTCATTCTTCATGTCCATATTCCTATGACACCTTTCGAAGAGTTTGAAGCGCTAGGCCGAATATTTAAGATAATTAAGGGGTATCGTCAGCAGCAAGCAGATAACCTTGATCCGATTAACGGAGCCTTGGTCAAGGAATACATGGTTAAACATTTACTCAGTCAGGATTTACAACTCTGGCTTCGATTAGAGCGCCAAGATAGTTTAGCGGACTTTTTGCATGGTGCTAACCTTGACTGGAGTCTTAAGCATCTTTTGTGTCAGTTTAAACGCGTGGCTCATGGCTTAAGTGAATCCTGGCAACAGTCGCATAGCCTGAATTGATCTCTAAGTAGCAGAGTATCGTCTTTATCGGGCCTGTGCTTCCCGTAGTGATTTTGTCCGCGCCATGGTGACCCCGTTTTGCGGAGCAGACCTACTCATAGGTTTGCTCAAAAGACTCTTCCACTGGAGGATTCCCTATTCGTGTCTTGATGTTGTCCTATTGCTGAACTAGAGAGCAACCTCATTAGAAAGAGAATAATGAGCTTCATAGAATGGCTAATATATAGTCAGACAGGCGACCTCTAATTCGTTGTATAAGTGACAATATGTTAACTCTATTGATTAAGAAACAAATTCTATCAAAGCCTCAGCTAAGCGTTTAGGGGATAACACTTCAATAGGATGATCTTTCAAAATGGCTGACTGAGGCATACTAGCGAATTGAGCTGTTTGAGGATCTTGTACCATGACCATGCCCTGCTGATTATGGATCTGAATCGAACCTAGTGTACCATCGGAGCCCGCTCCGGAAAGCACAATACCAATTGCATGAGCCTTTTGGCCGTTAGCCAGTGAACGAAAGAAGATATCAACGGCCCAGTTGCTTCGATCCTCCCTTAGTCGATCTTGTAACTGCAAACGTCCTTCGTCAATGGTCATCATTTTATTGATTGGCAATAGATAAACGCAATTAGGTTTTACTTCCAGGTTGTCGGTAGCCCAGTGAACGGGCATGTTCGTATGTTTAGCTAAGAGTTGGTCCGCAATGCTGATGTAATCCCGATTTAGATGCTGAATGACGATAAAGGCAATGCCTGAGTTCGCAGGTACAGAATCGAAAAAAGTCCACAGGGGCTCATGCCCGCCCGCTGATACGCCAATGGCAGTGATGTAAAACTCAGATTCATAGGGCATGATATAAATGTTGTTGTATAATCAATCTTATAGTACGTTTGAACTGGATTGAAAAATACTCAAAAAAGGCAGTTATTCAGCTGTGATTTGAGCCACCAGCGGAGGTAAGTCCGAAATCTTATTAGCTAAACCTGTTTAACATGTTTTGACTCCCGCTGGTGAATTTTTAAGCCTGGACAGTTCAATTGGTGAAAAACCGCGTATGCTATGCTAGGGTCTAAAATTCAAGGCGTCTTTTCCCGGTTATCTCTTTCT
>NZ_BAAHBQ010000019.1:0-13610 GCF_054776595.1 Spirosoma horti | reverse complement strand
AGTTTATAGCTACCAGACAACGCATCCTAAAACTATTAAGGAATGGTTTAAAAGGTAATCATTTGAGGGTGTGCACCGGCCAGCGTTTTCAGAAACAGTATTCAGCCTGAAGTTTTGTTCTTTGACTAAATACGCAGCTCGTCTCTTCAAACCCTCAATAAATGGGTAGTTTGAGGCTGATTGTTTTTAATATTTTATCGCTAAACCTGTTAAGCGGGTAGATATACGCTAAAAACAGCGCCTTCTCCCAGCTTACTATTGGCGGTAAGGGCACCCCCGTGATTCGTAACTACTTTCTGTACCACGGCCAAGCCAATGCCCGTTCCGGCAAATTCATTCTTGCCGTGCAGCCGCTGGAAGACCTGGAAGATTCGGTCTACGTACTTGCTATCAAAGCCAATCCCGTTATCCGCCACCTCAATCCGGTGATAAGCCTCGGCGTATCGGGGGAACCCAAGCAAAGCAGGCAGTTCGTTTCGGAGTATCCGACTGGTTCTCACGGTTATCCGGGGTGTTACCACTTCCCCGGTCGTGGTCCGGCGACCAAACTTGATGGCATTGGAGATAAGATTCTGAAAGAGTTGATTTAACTGGGACTTATCGCCCTGAACCGTCGGCAGGCGGTCCACCTCAATTTGGGCACCACTCTCCTCGATGGCCACCGACAGGTCATCTAAAACCTGGGTAATGACTTGGCCAAGCCGTACGGGTTGGGTCACGGCCTGACTGGTCGATATACGGGAGAAGGTGAGCAGGTCTTTAATTAATAGCGACATGCGGCTGGCGGCGGTTTGCATCCGATCCAAATAAAGTAGTTCCTCCTCAGTTGAACCAGCGTAGCGACTCTTGAGCAGATCGCCAAACTGCTGAATTTTACGCAGCGGCTCCTGCAAGTCATGAGAGGCAATGTAGGCAAACTGTTCCAGGTTTTGGTTGGATCGACTCAAGTCCTGAATCGACTCTTGTAACTGCTGAGTGCGCTCCGCCACTAGTCGATCGAGGGCTTTCGACTGCTGCCGTAATTGCTCTTCTCGTACCAGCAGCGCCTGATGAGTGGCCACCTGTTGGGTAATTTCGACTCCTGTTGCGATGATGCCATGCACCGCCCCCTGTTTGTTTTTGAGGGCTTTGAATGAGAAATCAAAATAGACTGTCTTAGCAACGCCATCGACCAGCATCTGGGCGGGGGTATTGTTCGTAGCGAAAGTGACACCTGTGGTAAAGACCTCATCCAGGATGGCCAGAAAGGGTTGGCCTTCCAGCTCAGGAATGGCTTTGGCTAAGGGTAATCCGAAGACCGTATTTCCTTTGCCCCATACGGCTAACTGGGGTTCATTGGCGACGGTAATAATCAACTCCCGACCCACCAGTAGGGCAATGGGAATGGGCGATTCCATGACCAAGGCGCGGAAAATGGCTTCATTATCGAGGGGTTCAAGGTCACCAATCATACAGGAGTAAAGGTAAGCTACGGCCGTCTAAACACCATCACCGGTTGAGTTTTCCAGGTTACCCTTGCTTGGTTGATTCATTATGGCGTGTCTCTTCAAACGCTCCTGCACGAGACTAAAGTACATTCGGTTAATTTCGTTACCTAGACGCTTAACTAAATAATTTACAGTAGCAAAAGAGCCTACTTTCGCTTTTATTCCGGGCAAACTGAAGGCCCCGAATCACAATGAACCAGCGTGGACATTTCTATTTATTCCGATGAAAATCCCTCTTTGGATGGCTATGGCTGTGCTGTTCGTCGGCGCATGGATCTCACGGCGGACGGCTACCAGCCACCCACCAACCCCTGACAAACCCAATGTATTGTTCATCCTGACCGACGACCAGGGCTGGGGTGACCTGAGCCTTCACGGGAATCGATGGGTGGAAACGCCTAACCTTGACCGGCTAGCCACTAGCGGTGCTCAGTTCGAGCGCTTTTTCGTCAGCCCGCTTTGTGCTCCTACCCGAGCCAGCCTGCTCACGGGCCGCTATCACCTCCGTACGGGCACGGTGTCGGTCACCCAGGGGTGGGAACGCATGCGTAGTACGGAACTCACCCTAGCCGAGGTGTTCCGCCAGAACGGCTATGCAACCGGCTGTTTTGGCAAATGGCACAACGGTGAACATGCCCCCGAAGACCCTAATGGGCAGGGATTTGATGAGTTTCTGGGCTTCTGCGCGGGCCATTGGAATAATTACTTCGATACCGACTTGCAGCACAACAACCGGATGGTACCCACTAAAGGATATATCACCGACGTACTGACCGATGCCGCGCTGAACTTTATCAGCCAGCATAAAGACCGGCCTTTTTTCTGTTATGTGCCGTTTAATGCTCCCCATAGCCCCCATCAGGTGGCGGATCGTTACTTTGATAAGTACAAAGCCAAAGGCCTCGACGATGAGCAAGCCAGTATCTACGGCATGGTGGAAAACGTAGATGATAACGTGGGCAGGCTGTTGGCAAGACTGGACCAGTTGAATTTAGCCCAGAACACGATTGTTATATTTGCGACCGACAACGGTCCCAACGGCCATCGTTTCAATGGAGATATGAAGGGTATCAAAGGCTCAGTCGACGAAGGGGGCGTGCGCGTGCCACTATTCGTGCGATGGCCGGGAAAGATATGGCCTCAAACCCGGATTAAGCCCACTACAGCGCACATCGATTTACTACCAACGCTGGTCGGCTTGTGTGGTTTGCACTTTGTAGCCGCCAATCCCATCGATGGCCGCAACCTAATGGATTTGTTGCTGGGCCAGACCGATACGCTACCCGATCGTATGCTGTTCACTCACGTTGGCGGACTGAGCGCAAGTAGCCTTTCTGCTGAACCAGGGGCTGTTCGAACGGCTCAGTACCGGTTGGTAAGAGAAAAGGGGCAGGTCCACTTGTACGATATGCTTAGCGATCCGTCGCAGTTGACAGATCTGGTCGCTGGGCAGCGCCACCAGGTACGAGTATTGCAAGCTGCCTACGCGCACTGGTTTCAGGAAGTGTCCCAAACGATAAGCTTTTCCCGGCCAGTGCCGGTGGCGAGTCGACGGGTGTTATTACAGGCCCCAGAAGCCCATTTTTCGGGCAAGGTGCGCTACAAACAGGGTAATGGATGGGCCAATGACTGGCTCATTAATTGGCAGACACCCGCGGATTCAATCTGGTGGGATGTAGCCGTAGAGCGGCCGGGGATGTATCAATTAAGTTTGCAATACACGGCTCAAGATGTTGCTCTTGGAACGCTACTGACCATTAGCGTTGCCAATAAAATGCTGCAAAAAACGCTACAAACCAGTTTCGACCCACCCTTGAAAACCAGCCCCGACCGGATTCCTCGTAAAGAAGTTTATGAAAAGCCCTGGGCCTGGCTGGAGTTAGGAAATCTTGAACTGCCTAAGGGCCATCATCGAATTCTGCTACAAGCAGGCTTGGTCCCGCACGGACAAGTGGCAGAGGTAAAAGCGCTCTTGCTTACCGCCCCAGAGTAATCCACTACCTAAAGCAAGAATGGACGAGTTTATTACCGGAAATATACTGGCATCAAGTAAGACGCTTTATAAGCGAGAGAATAAATTAGTAAACTGATACCAATAACTGGTATTGTCTCATAAGACGCTGGATAATGTGCGACCCGCTGATGCGTACTGGGGTCGCCAAGAGCTAATCGTGGCAGAACGGAAAATAATCAAGCAGCTAACGATAGCCCATCGGCGGAAAAGTCATATTTTCCAGCGCCTACAAAGTGTTTAAAATAGTCTCTTCTCTTTTCACCCGCATCTGTCCACTTTTGGTTGACGACATACATGTCTTGGGCGGTTAACAACCTCAGCGAGCTTTGTTTGTGTTCACTATTGACGATGCTGGGCATTCTGCCAAGCTTTCTTGTTTTATCAGGTCGTGATTCATCATCAATGTTTCATCCTTCCTAAAGTGTAAAAAAGTAAGTGGGTTATTCAGTAGGTTACTCACTTACTTTTTTACACTTTAAGAAGGCTTGTTTACTAAGTAATGTAGCTGTTGTAAACTTCTATAATGGAGCGTGGATAGCAGGTTTAACCGCGTACCAGTGGTGTTTCAATAATAAACAATCACTCATTGACAGAACTGTGATAGACTTACGTCGACTTTTGTAATAGACACTAATCTTATATTAAGAGAATATTATCAGAAACAGCGATAGATCAAAACAGTATTATAATAATGAGAAATGGTGGAATAGTGCAAATTGTATCTTTTTAAGAACTTTAAATTTCATCAATTACTAGAAATTGAGATGTAGATACATAGACTTAGTGCTTAATCTCGTTTTAATTAATTTAAACTAAGTCATGACGAAAAAGCTATGAGTAAAAACACTTATTTACACATTCGATATTATCGTAATTACTATTATAAATTATCTAATAATAGTACATTAACTATTGACTCGAAAGTAGTCTTCTTAGAATTTAGCATACGAAAAAGCCCCGCAGCGGTTTGGCGACAGATGCGAGGCTTTCAAAAAACAGTCCAATGTTTAACCATTAAACCAATCAAAGTTAATGAAAAAATTTACGACAAGAGCACTAATAGTAGCGTCGATTGTCACGCTAATGACTGCCTGCTCAAAAAACAACATCATTGACGATCTCAACCCATCGGCTAGTTCCGCAACGAGTGGAGCTAGAATCGCCGAGGACGATCAACAGGCTATGCGAAAAGAATTTGGAATAGCACTTGCTAAAGCCTTAAAGGAGAATAAAGAGCTTCGGGTGTTAATCAAAACTAAGGCGCTGGAGATGATTGACGAAGATTATGATGTCTTATTTGCCTTCATAAGAGACGAAAGGTTAACAGATAAGCTTACTGTAAAAGAGCTGATTGGGAAATATCTTCGAAATAAGAACCGGCTTGAGCAGATCGAAAACGCGATACCTACTCTGACGATCTTTGTACCACAACTACCAAATGGGTCATTTTCGGCCCAATCGTGGAATACGGATACTACCGTTCCAAAAGTTGGTATTAAGTCAATCAAGACCAATGATGTACCAATTGTTGACGCTGAAGGTGTAGAAGCTGTACTTCCGGGTAAATATGCGCCTGGATTTCCAGTCGTGGTTGTCAAAAATTCTTTGCGAATTATGGAAAGTTCACATCCAGAGTTTGCTAAATCAAAGTCCCAAAATGTAATGACCGCCAGCAATGGGAAATCGTACCGGTTTATTAGTGACCGTGTTGACCGAAAGCTTCGGAAAAAGACAGAAGGAGCTAGACTAATCGGAGCCAGTGAGGTCGAAGACAAAATTGAGAACGCTTACGACTTATTTCAAGGAACTGATAACTGGCAACGTGATCATATCTATTATAACCTAACGCCAACCCAACCGAACGGAGCTTTTTCAGTCGACTTTAAAGAGGCATTAACATCGTTCCGAATGACGGAGACTGATCCAATGGGCGCTTACAATTTAATTTCCGATGCGACGGATGATCCTCATATTCAGACGCCTCCTACAAACAATAATAGCCAGAACGCTTTCTGGACAAGCGCTTCCTATAGCTTTAGAGTCCATGTAGTATACAACTCAAAAAATGGTTTAGGCACAGAGTTTACCACTGTTTTTCCTGTTGCAGCTTATAATTTGTGGGACGTCCAGTATAATGATATTCCTGTGCCAGGCTTTTGGCCTTGGCAAACCGACCATGTGTACGTTCCAACGGGTGTAACGCCTAAGACGGTTTCTATGAGGGAGGAAGTATTTAATTGGGATATTGCTAACTATGCAACGACTGTTTTGGTCCGGTTTGAGGAAGTGGATACTCAAACAAACATCGAAAAGACAGTTACGACAGCAGATACATATGCTACTAATTTTGGATTAGATGGAATAACTTTCGGCAAAATTGGCCTAAAGTTTGGGGGCTCAGCAACAACCAACCAAACTGTTGCTACCAAAATAAGCTACCAGGAAGGGTCTGATGATTTAGGTCAAGGTTCAGTTAATTTTGCCGACAAAATACTCACCGATAAATATCTAGTCCCTCTAGCGGGAACTATATATGAAGAAAGAGAATATACATGTGGCTATTGCCGATTTACAATGAGGCCTGTTAAGGTTCAGTAATTGCATCATAAAAGCTCGCTTGACTCTTATATAAAAGAAGTCAAGCGAGCAAATTCTTGCATCATATATCATTATTAGTTATGAAATCCGCCTTCTTTTTCCTTCTTATTTTAATAATGTTATCGTGCACGAAGAAAGAATCCGTTCGTGTAACACCTGAGTATACTGACTGGTATACATTGACGTCTCCTATTGATGACGTAATTCAGGGCGTATGGGGAGATTATGATGGCACTCTAATAATTGCTACTACCTATTCCTTGTATCAATCAACAGACAAAGGCGTTAAATGGCAACTGGTCGATGAGCAGAAAACTAGTATATCTGGTATTGTTGAACATAATGATACGCTGTTTTCAATGAACGGAGTAATCAATATGGGTGATGATCAATTAGTTGCCAATGCTAGTAAATATAGTGTTAATGGTGGACGTAGTTGGGTATCCTACGATAGATATAACCCATTTTTTGACACAAGACCGTCACAGACTTCAATCAACAAAGAAATGTATATTAATAAAATAGTTGCTCCCAACGGGACTACCTACAGAATCAACAAAGTTTACTTAGATAGTAATCAAAGCACAATACGTCGTTATGAAACTCCAGGTGTAATCACGACAGATGGGCGAAAAGTAAATATGCCTCAACGACATCAGTTACGTAGTTTGTATATGGACCAAAAAAGCCGACTGTATATGGTTGCTACAGACGCGATTTGTGATCGAAATGAGTCAGGATTTGTTTTTTGTAATAGCAAAAACGGAAAAGGAATAATATACGTATCAAAACGGTCTCTTCCTTAAATTCTTTTCAAAGAAATAGATCCGTGGGTAGTATCTGGACGGTGGAGGGCCGGCAAACCATTGCCTATTTGATTTCTCTACCGACGTTTTTTTTTAATAGTATATTATACTTGAAAAAGAAGTGGATAACAGGTGAGCGTAAATTTTTCAAGAATTTTAAAAGCAGACAGAGACGCTTGAAATTGTAACAGGCGTCTCTGTCTGCTTTTTGTGCTTCTTTGCCTTGTCTAATTCATAACGTATGCCTTTGGGTGTGTGCCGAATTGTATTTGACAGATATTAAAAAATACTGTCTCCCAAAACGCTCCCATCTGAGACATCCATCTGTGGATGCACCTTGAAAGTTCACATTATGTGAACTTTTTTCGTATATTTACAGTAGCTTATGAAGGTTCATCTAATCAGAAAGGAGACGATTGAGGCTTACGCCGAAAAGAACGCTCGTAGTAAAAGTTCGTTCAAGGTTTGGCTCACCGTAGTCAAGTTTGCTGACTGGCAGACGCCCGAGGCTATTAAAGATACATTCGGGGCCGCTGATTTGCTGGGTAATGGCACAAACCGTGTTGTGTTTGATATTGGCGGCAATAACTATAGGATGATCTGCAAATATGCCTTTGGCAAGAGCCAGGTTCATCTCTTTGTTTGCTGGATAGGAATCCATGCCCAGTATGACAAGCTCTGTAAGCACAACGAACAGTATACCGTAAATCGCTACTAAAATGGAAGCACTCCTATATAAGATAATCAAATCTGAGAGACAATATAGTAACTACTGTACTACGTTGGAAAGGCTGGTAAGTAGCGATGATCAAGAAGAGAATACGCAAGATGAGATCGAGTTGCTCACTTATCTGATTGAAAAGTGGGATGCCGAACATAACTCATTCGAGGATACCGATCCCATTGAGTTGCTCACCGCACTAATGAGCGAGAAATCGCTCAAGGCGAAGGATCTGACCCAGATTTTGGGCGTAAGTAAAAGTCTTGTGTCGGATATTTTGCATTATAAGAAGGGGTTGTCTAAAGAGATCATCAGAACACTTTCTGGCTACTTCAGCCTGTCCCAAGAGGCGTTCAACCGGCCCTACAAATTGAAGGTGCCAGCCAATAGCCATTTTAAAAATGCCAGTGTTATGAACACTAGAAAAGACCTACCACTGGCTTAGTATTGTACGATAGCGTTAAGCTGCGACAGGTGGAAACGCTACCGGAAAATAACTTTACCCCTTTATTGTATAATATCCAGTCGTCTAAGAATATCTGAAAATGGGCGTTTGTTGAGATAGCTACCGCATGAATAGTTTCGTACCTTGGCTAACACAAGGTCACTTGTACAACAGAAGTTGGGCCTTGATTCATACATACTTATAAACGACGATTTGCAACTGTTACCATCGCAGCCGGGTCATCGTCTGGTAGCATTGGTATAAATGGTTTAACTCCACAGTCATGATCATCTGGCGCGTATTGACGGCTGTTTTATTGCTGATAGCAGTGGCCTGTGAGAAATCAAGTTCAGTAGACGTCAGTCCGGGGGCGACAATACTACAAGTTGATAATCGACAGCAGGACTGCTCAGCGGGCGTGTTGCAGCGAAAATGCCTGTGGGTAAAGGAGGATAATGCCGCCAGCTGGCAGTTGTTCTACTATGACATCGACGGATTTACCTACGAGCCAGGATACCGATATCGGCTTGAGGTCAAACGGGAAATGCTGGCTGTTGAGGGGATAATGGATGCACTACCCTATAAATACACCCTGATTCGAGTGATTGATAAAGTAAAGCAATGATGCCAGTTGCAGTTGCCGGTAAATAGCGAAACCGATAGTAGAATTCTGTAGCTAGGAACGCTTCCGAAGGAGACAATAATTAATCATGTTTCATTTATAGCTGCGTTGTTATTGCCTTTTTCTTTATCGTACTCCTGTGGTGCTATTCAAAACGATGAAAAGAAAAAATCGATGAAAACCTACAAATCTAAAGTAGGACTTGAGCTAGCTATTCCCTTAGCTGGCTTATTTGTTGGTTTGGGTAGCGTGTTGACCTACCAAGGGCTTTGGGCAGGAGTCGGTATTATCCTGGTGGTTTCACGACTGATCCTGCACTTGTTTATGACAACACGCTATAAACTGGACAAAAACACCCTTAATAGTCAATCGGGCTTTTTCTTTCACAAAGAGATGCCCATTGCTTCCATCAAAAAGATCATCGAAACCCGAAACCCCATTAGCTCCTCCGCTCTCTCGCTAGATCGAATTGAATTAGTCTATAATCGATTCGATAGTGTGCTCCTCTCTCCAGAGGACAAAATAGGCTTTATCTCTGAACTGCTCGATCAAAATCCCGACATTGAAGTTCGGCTAAAGAGGGTATAAGTAGAAGCACTGAGGTAGAGCTTAGATTAACTTTGGCGATAGCCGTATCACAAAACACTCCTAAAGGAGTCAACTGGCTTTTACTCTTCGTAAATCCTTGGCATGTGACCTGCCAGTGGAACTGCCAGAGTTACGTCCAGGTAGGCTTTTAAAGAGCACAAACCATGGCCTATTCCCGTGGAACAAAAGCTAATCCAACTCACTTTATGAGGGTAAATTCTACTGAAAAGCTAGACAAAAATGATGGAGACCAATAAAGCCATTTTAGAAAAAGCAAACGCTGCCATCTCAGAAGGTGACCATGAAGGCTTTTTAGCTTATTGCACGGATGATACCGAATGGGAATTTGTTGGCGAAACAACACTACAAGGAAAAGAAGCGGTTCGGCAGTGGATGGTAACGGCCTATGCAGAGGCTCCCCAATTTAAAGTCGACCAGCTTATAGCGGAGGGTGATTTTGTGACGGCCATGGGTAGAATTGATTTGAAAGACGCAACTGGTGAGACAGCCATCTATTCTTATTGCGATGTCTGGCGCTTTCGGGAAGGTAAAATGGCGGCACTAAAAGCATTTGTCATCAAAGCATAATCTCCTAAAAACGCTCCCTATTGAGAGGAGAGAAAATCATGCATCTATTTCTTATACGAGGCATTTGACAGGATGGTCTGTGGTAATACCTGTCAACAACTATCCGTCGCATATGGCTAAATAATACTACTTCTAAGGCTTACTAAGAACCTACAAATTATGGGTACGTAAAAAATCCAGGCTCAACTTTGGGGGGCGTCGGCTCAGGATTGGGCTGCCTATCAGGAAACTACCCTCCAGCCCGTGTTTGAACACGTGATCGAGGATCTCAAACCAGCATCAGCTCACCCACTACTGGATGTGGGGTGTGGATCTGGCCTGTTTTGTCAACTGGCGGCTCAACAAGGATTTCAAGTGTGGGGCTTGGATGCTACCCCTGAATTGATTCAGATTGCCCAGCACAAAACCCTGGCGGGTAATTTCCAGATCGGCGACATGGAAGAGTTGCCGTATGCGGACCAAAGCTTTGATGTGGTAACGGGGTTTAACTCGTTTCAATATGCGGCTCAACCGGTTGAGGCCCTAAAAGAAGTGTACCGAGTGCTGAAGCCAGCGGGTAAGTTAGGCATTGCCATCTGGGGGAAGGCCCAGGACTGTCAGGCGGCTGTTTATTTAAAAGCGTTAGGTTCACTCATGCCTCCTCCACCGGCTGGCACCCCTGATCCGTTTGCCTTATCCGAAGATGAAGCCTTAGAATCCTTGGTTAGTCAAGCTAATTTTAAGGTAGTCAAGAAGGAGTCCATATCAAGTCCCTTTGTCTATACTAACCTGGAGGAAGCTCTGAAAGGTCTATTGTCGGCAGGTCCCGCCCGTCGGGCGATTTTAGCTTCGTCGCCGGAAGCGGCTATCGAAGCGGTTACAGCGGCTATTTCGCCCTTTAGAACCGCGGCGGGTGGCTATCGACTAGAGAATAGCTACTATTATTTGGTTGGGGAGAAGGAAGAGGGGTTAAATTGAGTCATTCGTAGATTTGGCACACTTTACAAAAAGGTATCCAATTTAACCAAATCTCTTTACCTAAAAGTAGATACAGAACTAGTCGTATACGACCGATGGCAATGGACAGATCGTAAAAATCACTGTCTCATAATTCGCTCCCAAATGAGATGAAGTGTATTCTCCTACCTATGAAAAGAAGGATGGTCGCCGTTCCGTTTTAACCCCAAAAGCGTGACAAATGTCAACGCCAGATTGTGTCATATAGCTTCGTTTCGAGGGTTTCCTCACCGCTACTTTTGTTCAGCTAATTCAGCCAATGAGTAAAAAAAACGAAACGATAAAACCGAAGTGATGGAAGCACAATCTAATAGTCCACTCTTTTATGAGGATGCCAGTGCCTTGGCTAAACTAATCCGCACCCGACAGGTCTCCCCCGTCGAAGTTGTGAAAGCGCACCTCGACCGTATTGAAGCCCTCAACCCAGCGATCAACGCCATTGTTACCATTGCGGATAGCGCACGCCAAGCCGCCAAGATAGCAGAAGCGGCCGTGCTGAGCGGGCAAGAGCTTGGCCCTTTACATGGGGTGCCCTTTACCGTGAAAGATTCGATTGACACCGCCAACGTCATGACCCAACGTGGCTCACCCATCTTTAAAGGGCGCATTCCCCAGAACGATGCAACCAGTGTCGCGCGGATGAAGAAGGCGGGCGCCATTCTACTCGCCAAAACCAATCTTCCGGAGTTCTCTTACTGGATCGAAAGTGATAATTTGCTCAGCGGCCGGACGAACAATCCCTGGGATTTGACGCGCACACCGGGCGGTTCAAGCGGGGGGGAGTCGGCAGCGATCGCTGCCGGCATGTCACCGTTGGGTCTGGGCACTGACCTGGCTATCTCTGTTCGGGGTCCGGCCGCTCAGACGGGTATTGTCTCGCTGAAAGCGACCCACGGCCGTATACCCATGACGGGCGTCTGGCCCCGTGTGCCGCGTCGGTTCTGGCATGTTGGACCCATGGCGCGGAGCATCCGTGATCTTGATCTGGCTTTCTCCGTGCTTGCCGGTCCCGACGGTCTTGACGCTTTTGCCACCAGTGTTGGACCGTTCGGGGCCAGCGTGGGCTATTCGCCCGATCGCCAGCTCCGGGTGGGCTGGTTAGTCGAGCCCGGTTTTGGTCCAATCGACTCCGAGGTGGCCGCAACGGTAGAGGCTGCGGCACAAGCGCTTAAAGACTTGGGCCTCCATGTAGAACCGGTACGCATTCAAGCCCTCGAGCGCGACTTCGCGCTGGACGTCTTCAATCGGCTGCATGTGATGGAGATGAAAGATGCCTTTAGGCAGGTAACGACCGGTCGCAGCCAGGATGAGATTTATAAAATGGCCACCACCATGCTTTCTTTGCCCGATACGCCGATGAACGACTTTATCGACGCTGAGCAAGCTGCCGAGCGCTTACGAGACGGTTTTGCTGGTTACTTCCAGAACTACGATGCGCTGATCACCCCCGTCTTGCCGATTCCAGCCCACAAGCATGGCGTTGAGGCATTCGTCATCAATGGCCAGTCGGTCGATGCCACCTATCTTCAGGGGGCTACTGTACCGCTCAACGTCACGGGCTTGCCCGGCATTTCGATGCGGTACGGCACCAGCCAGGAAGGATTACCAATCGGCGTACAGATTGTTGGCAACTGGCTAGCCGAGTCGACTATTCTTCATATTGCGTCGCTGCTGGAAATGGTGAGCCCGGTTCGCGGACTTCATCCTACCCTTTGACTTTCGATTAAGAAAAACCGCCTGGAGTGATCCGGGCGGTTTTTAAGCTGGCTTTGTAAACTCTCTCCTAATGCGGCTTAGGGTTTCCCGTGATATGCCTAAATAAGACGCCACCATATGGAGGGGCACTTTAGAAAATACATTGGGATAAGTCTGTTGAAATTCCAGATATTTTTCTTCGGCCGAGCTACTAATCAACGAATAGATACGCCGTTGGCTGGTCTCGTACGCTCTGGCTAGCAACTTTTCATTAAAAACCTTCAAGGGGGGAATCGTCGTTAGTAATTCCTCCCAATTATCCTTGGTCCAGATAATAACCTTACTGGCCGTCAGCGCTTCGATATTATACTCGGAGGGCGTGCCTTTATTGTAGCTTTCCTGGTCGGTCATCCACCAGTTCTCCACGCCAAAGCGCATGGTGTGATCCGTACCATCTTTACCGAAGCGGTAAAGTCGGAAGCAGCCACTGGTGATGAAACAATTGCTTTTCCATACCTCGCCATCATGAAGGATGGATTGCCATTTTCGTAACGCTTTTTCTGAAGAGGCATCCCGGATCAGTTGCAGCTCCTGCTGCGAGATAGCCACCCATTGGCGTAAATAAATTTCAAAAACATCAAACATGGGATCAAATCTAGTCAAATGAGTTGGTAAATGGCTAGATGAATGCACCAAGTGAACGATACGTAAGCGATGTGAGCCGTATGCTACCAAATAGAGTGGACCGGTATAACTAACGTGAGGTGGAAACGACTACTCTTTAGACGATAGAATCTTCATGTGTCTGGTTCAAGAAATGGGCGTTATGTGAAACACCGTTTCCCTAGGCTACTTGTGACTTTGTCTTCTGTCTTACAGTTGTCAGGCAAGGTTTGTTTTTGTCATACATTCTGTAGTACTTAACATAATTCTGGTGGCTGTTGCAAAAGGCCGAGAGGCCATTAGTAAGCTCGATAAACGAGTTAAATCTGGCTCCCGATTTCGGCCAAAACAACAGGTCAACAGGGTGTTTTCAACTCACTCCCGACT
>NZ_BAAHBQ010000018.1:0-16179 GCF_054776595.1 Spirosoma horti | reverse complement strand
AAAATTACTGAAATTAATTCGACGAAAGAATTGACGCTTCGTCCTCCCTCGCTTGAGCAGCTTTCTGACTTTATCGAGCAGGCTAAAACATTACCCGCAGGACTGGAATACTGATTGACACTGTGTATGGCTTAATCAAACAAAAAGAAGGAAATATTCATTCGTGGGGTAGTGCTGCGGAAAGGATGAACAAGTCGCATCCTTTCCGCAGCACTACCCCACGAATGAATATTTCCAGGACTTCCCTACTGTTTGATCAACCTAATGGTTTTGGTCTGGCTAGGTGTACTCACCTGCAACAAATAGGTGCCGGGTTCTTGATTGTCCAGACGCATCGATTCCTGATTCGACGAATCGCCCACCTGGATTTGACGATCTATAACCGTGCGACCCTTCAAATCAAGCAGCCATAACCGAACGGGTTGACCACTGGCCCCGTCGATGGTCACGGTAAACTGCTCTTGTACTGGATTGGGATAGGCCTTGACCTGTAACCGCCCCTCCAGCCCGGCTTCTTCGGCCGCTAAACGCGCCTGTGGATCGGGAGTTGAGGAGATGGATTGCGCCGTCGCTGGATTATTGTTGGGTGAGGTGACGACAATGGCCGTGGTCCAGTAATTCTCTAACGAAGGTTCCCCCACGGCAACAAACTGGTTGGCACTGTGCATGAGGCTCCACAGATGAACCGTAGTCCCGGACTCACGGGCCGTCCATCCGAAACCATTTGGTGAGGTGTAAATTTTTCCGTCGAGACCAACCGCTACGAACTGGTTGTTGGCAAAGATGACATGATTAAAATGGACAGAATTTCCCAGGGATAGTCCCAGCCAGACCGTGAGTCCATCAATCCGATAGAGCACCACGCCATCATAACCAACGGCTACCCACTTGCCATTACCGTAGGCAACGCTCTTTAGCTCCTTATCAGTAATGGATGGATGAATTGTCCAGATAAGGCCGTTAGATGAGGTCGCGATAGCGCCGGATTGACCCACGGCGGTAAACTGCCCATTAGCGTAACTAAGTCCCTTAAAATTTTTGGCCAGCCCCGTATAGAGTGAATTCCAGATTTTCCCGTCGTTCGAGCGGGCCAGAAAGCCATTCTCTCCGATGGCAATAAACTGCCCGCCCCCGTAGGCAACCGCATTTAGCGTTTTTCCCATGACTAGCTGGCGAAACTCCCAGACCTTGCCATCGGTGGAGGTTTGAATGAGGCCATCCTCACCAACGGCGACAAACAGGCCATTGCCAAAGGCAACGTCATTAAACTGCCGGGCTCCGTTGGGCACATGAATCGTTTCGCCAACGGTGTAATTGATCCCATCCACCGAGGTGATGGCTAAGTTGGACCTATAGGCGTTATAAATGGTCGAGTAAGCCCCTACGGCTACGTATCGGCCATTGCCAAAGGCAGCCCCGTACAAGGCAGTCGTCGGATCAACGGTAAGGGGATTCCAGAGGTACCCATTCGACGAAGAGCGGATGGTGGCGTCTTCCCCCACCACAAAATACTTGCCCTGCAGATACCGCACGGCGATCAAATCTGCGTTCGTGCCGGAGGAGCTAGCTGTCCAGGTTATGCCGTCTGTCGATGTATATATATAGCCATGTAAAGAGGCTAAAGCCACATACTTGTTCAATGCCGAATTATACGCTACGCCTGTTAAGTAGTGCGCCGGCCCGTCAAAAAGATGGGGCGTCCAGATTATTCCATCGGTTGAGGTAAGTACGGAGTAACCATCCCCCACGGCAACGAAAAGTCCGTTGGGTCCGACCGTGACACCTCCCAAACTATAGAGGCCGGGTAACTTTCTGGTGGTCCAGGTTATGCCATCCGGTGAGGTTATCAGAAACCCCACACCCACAGCGACAAACTGCTTGCCCCCATAGACGACTCCAGTAAACATATTGGTTGCACCCGATACCCGTTTTGTCCAGGTGATCCCATCGGTTGAGGTGATCAGTATACCATTTCTGCCTGCGGCAACAAACGTTCCTCCGCCATAAGCAATGGTCTGTAGAGGCTGGACCGTGCCGGAATTTTGCTTGGTCCAGGTCAGGCCATTAGGAGAGGTCATTATACCGCCCTTGTAGCCCACCACCACAAACTGGTTTTTGGCATAGACTATACCACTTAACCCCTCCCACTGGAGCGGCCCTTGCGGCTGAGTCGTCCAGGATACGCCATCCGTAGAAACGCGTGTCAAGCCATAATCGCCAACAGTTACATAGCGCCCCGCTCCGTAGGCCATATCAAATAAATAATTACGATTCGGTAACTGGGGCTGGGCAGTCCAGTTAGTCTGGGCGCTGGCGGTAAACCCTGTCAACCCTAGCAAGCTGCTAAACAACAACTGGTATACCCAAGTTGGCCAGCCCGACGGAGGGGAAACCGCATCCTGTCGTTTTTGATACTCGACCCATTGGGTTACGAAAATGGCGTTAAGCAGCCCCAGAGCAGGAGCCAGCAGGTCAAAAAGGATTGTAGTGGGTCGGCATACGCTTAATTTTTTCATGATGATTCGTTTGTAATTTGAAGGGGGAATTGTAACTGGATGGGGTTTACAAAGCGACAGCGTTCGCTGAGTCGCTTGATTGGGCAAAGCTGGCCCCGGTATGGGTTACTTTTCAAAAGTTTCAATCCGAGAAGTGGCATTTTACCAGTTGAATTGCCGTCAATCAGCAATAAACCGATGTTACTCTTGTAGCTGTACGGGGTTCGTCGGTTTGAAGAATAGCGACTAAATAGGCCAAATTATGAAGAGAGTACCTGAGGGTGTTGAACACCTGAACACATACCGTAAGCTTAGGTCTAAACAGGAGCCGCTCGACGCCGACAACCTAACCCGGCTTATTGAGCAGCACCCACCTATGCCGAATGCCTGAATCGGTTACGTATAGTTGCCTGGGGCAAGAGCTTGAAAGTAGTGGCGGCAGAAAAAGGCATATCAGTCCAGTCGATCCTGAAAGATCGCAGATTGTACGAACTGAAAAACTACCCCTGTTCGCAATGTTATGACCGTTTACTCAACACTGGGGATAGCCAACATTCGTACGAAATGTTCCACCTACAATGCCTAATTCGCTCGTTAATAGTTGTTAAGTAATTTTTACTGAAACAAGATCGGCTGATGGGCGGATAGTTCGTAATTTGCCTGAAGTAGGATGAACAGCCGTCGCAATCAAAGAGCGTTTTAGGAGAAGGAGTAATTAAAGTGTATTGACAAGATATGAGTTGTTCCGGTTTAACGTAACGGCATTCCTTAATCTCGGCAATCAGCAAGCAGGTAAAACAGTCGTCGAGACCATTCATCCCGTTGGGTCAACGACTCACGCTAACTTACACCCTCCCCGCCGGTTGGTTAGCACCATCAAGGGCGTTGGAGTGGTTTATAAGCCATCCAGTCTACTTCCAGTTGATAGGGGTTTTTGGGCGCTTCCGTTGAGTGCGGATTGGTCTCAACCGACCAGTTATTAGTATGCCAGAAATTCATCCGGTAGCGCGATGCGTTCTGGGGAATACCTAATGATGAGCCCTGGTAATCCCATAGCACGAGTTTTTCCCCCGTGGTGGGGTGAAGCATCCACCAGCGAAGCCGGTCAGGATACCAGTCAAAGCCGTAGGTATAAAACTGCGAGGAGGCATCGTAGCCGGGTAAAGGGGGCAGCCTTTGGGGCTGATTCTGCTCGCCCTTCAGGGGAGTGGGTGTGCCATCGTAGTTGATTTTTTGCTCGGTGGCATAAATAATGCCTTTGGCTAGATTGATTGTGCGGCCAACCCGTTGCAGGGCGCCGGCATGTCCGGTCCAGGTGCCGATGTAAATAATGGTGGGATCAGCAATGAGCCACTCAATATCAATCTCGCTCAGGCCGGGAATACTATCCATGTGGTAGGTGAAGTATCCTACCACGGCCCCAACATTCGGTTGTAGAGTCGTCACGGCGGGCACCTTGAGACGAGCCGAATACGTACCGAAATGGGTAAAATTGGTGGAGATAATTTCAGGTCCCTTCCCCGCCCCGGGGGCTTCATCCGGATTGATCCTGAAGGAAAGAATGGTGGTTTTGGGCTCGGTTGAAGAAGAAATACCCTGAGTGTACTTGAAAGGGAGTTTTTGTCCCGTCGAGCCGTAGCTGAAATAAGGAGAAGTTGAATTATTGAATTCTTCTGTAAAGGCTTTCTGAAGGGGTTTAGGCTGGGCCCTGGCAGACAAACTGACTAGAACGAAGAGTATGAAAAGGTTTTTCATCTGAGAAGCGTCTGTATTTTTATCAAAATTTCCAAACCTAGATAAACCATGATCCGCGCCACCCGTATCGCTTGCATACTATAGAGTTTAGCTAGGTGCTAAAGCTACCACTGAAACCTTAATTTTGACTCATCAAAGGGCGACCGTTGGTAATTATGTGGCTAAGCGTGCGTCTTTTGTCTCTCTTAACTTAAATAAGCTGCCGATCAGCGTAAGCAATTAATCACTTATAAACCATCCAAAAATCGACGCTCGCCAGTAGAAATTATATACCGATTGGACACAACCGGTCAACGCTTTTGAAAGGTGTCAAATTCTATACAGTCTATTCACAATTGAAACTTTGTATCACATTCAGGAGCGTTTGAAGCGATCGGGAAGTTGAAGTAAATCTACTGAAGTACAGATTCCGACTGCTCGGTGGGCCCCAAGACTAAGCTATATACGGCGGCTCACTTCGTAGCCTATAGATGTCAACCAACGAAGGGGTTGGTGAGTCAGAGACCTTACCCCGTTAAGGTAAAAATGTATCAACCAGCGTATCGGTTAATTGATGGCTTGTCCAACCAGCCCACAAGCTTTTTGCCTTTAGAACGGCCCAAGCCATCAGGCCCGCTCCCAAAGCGATCCCTATACTCTTTTCGGTTACCCCATGAGCCAGGCCGAACACCACCGACGTCCATACAACAGCCCACAGTTTAGTCCAATATTTAACGCAACAAGCCAGGAGCAAGCCCCGACAAATAAGTTCTTCATATAGGTTCGTGACCCCATTTACGCTGTATCGATATACGTCTATTTGGTAAGTGAATGCGTGGCCACTCGCTGCCATCAGTAGTAAGGGGACAGCGGCCAGTAGTAGGCCGCTAATGAGTCCATATTTTAACGAGGCCAACTTAAACCTAGTCGTCCCACTCCACTGCTCCTGGTAATCTATGTTTAGTAGATACTTGCCAATCAACACCAGAGCCAGTGATAAGGGAAGTAGTCCAAGAAGCCCATTTCCATAATCATAAAAGAGTAAATGATTTATTCTATCCGGAAAGCCCAACCACTGGATCACAACTGGTCTACCAACTTGAAGTCCATAAAATCCAGCGAAAATGAAACTACTTAACCAAAATGGGATATCAAATTTGTCATTCAGTACTCGTCTCCTACCCAATACAAACAGAGACAGACTTACCAATAAGAGGCAGAAAGACACGACTAAATAGTCATTCATGGTTTTGAGTTAATGAATAATTGGGCCCGTTTGCCCTCCCTGAGTTCGAGTAAGCAAGAAGATCTGTTTCTGAGAAACCGTATTTTCTACTTCGGCAGGGGCTCCGGTGGGCGTTTGGGTCGTCAGGAAAACGTACGACAACTGAACCAGAAGAAACAGCACAATACTTAATCCTGTATTGAGGTAAGATGCCCCCAGAGTTACCAAAAAGAAGCCCACCTGAATAAACATTCTTCGTTCGACCAGCGTGACGATGTGTGGATCCAGTTTTGGCTGTTTATAGGTAGCATATTTAATACGGTCGGTTTTAAAGCTTTTTTTTCTGTTTTCTGCTTGGCTCATTCCGTAGGATTGTGCTCATAAAGTACGCCACTAATCACGATTTCATCAAACAGTTTTCCTTTCTAATTTCTTGCTAGTTCACTGGATCAAAACCACTCATTCCAGAAGAAGATACTGGATTGTTCCTTCGTCTCAGGTGGGAGCCTATTTTGAGATTCTAAAATGCATGTTCGCCACACCAGTTGAACCTTTACCAGCTGTCAGGTGCCGCCGTGCCTACGGCCAATTGCATTTATCGGAAGCAGTTCGTCGGTAAAGTGTTCCGTTCGCTTTGGCTGTGCAAACTTGTCCGCATTATACGCTTCTGAATTACCCCGGGGAATGGATAAGCTCATCCACTTCTCGTTGCAAACCATCTTGCCGATGAAGACAATTTGACCCACATGATACGGATAGTGAGCCAATTGGCGATTGATGGCTTCAACGACCGAGTGGCCCATGTTGCGAATGAAAATTTCTTGCTGGAAGTCTTCTCGCTGTAGCCCATCGAGCGTCGTGAGCAGACAGTCCCAGCCAGCCTGCCAACGGGCCATTACCTGGTCTCTGGTCTGCATATCATTCTCAAACTCGCTCTCTCGGTTACGCCACTCCTTTTCCCCATCAGTATGCAGAAAATCGGTCCATCGGGACAGCATATTGCCCCAGAGGTGTTTGACGATGAGGGCAATACTATTACTCTCCTCATTGTACTGCCAGAATAAGGCTTCGTCGGATACCTGACTCATGGTTTGCTCGCCAAGTAACTTGTAATAGGCAAACTGCTTTTTAGCACTGGTTAGGTAGTCTACTGTCAGATCGTTAGTTGGGTGTTGCGCCATAGGTGTGGCTAGTTAAGGTTGTCTGGGGAATTCTACGGTAACCAAAGTACGAAAGTAGAGGCTAAATGCTGTTGCCTGTAGCGCCATTTCCTTAAAGTACATTATTATCTCATGGATGAGCCTTTATCGAGATGAATACAACTACGTGTTAGTTGCAAAATCAATTGCACTTTTATCCCAAGTGGCGGCAGTAGTCAGCGCATTAATAACCTCCTCGGGGCGTTCTACAAATGACCACATTGCTAAATGCTTTTCATGCATAAAGTTTTCCTGTACGCACCGGTCTAACATCTCCCGTAGCGGGTCATAAAACCCTTTGGTATTCAGGATAACAATAGGTTTGGTAAACTGGCCTAATCGCTTCAGGGTGATTGCCTCTAGTAACTCCTCTAGTGTACCGCTCCCGCCTGGCAGCGTCACCAGCCCATCAATACCTTCTAGGAATTTGGCTTTCCGTTCGTGCATGGTCTCGGTAAACTCAAAGTCCGTAACGTTTTTGTGGGCCCATTCGACTTCATTCATGAAGCGAGGCATAATGCCTTTAATCTTACCACCATTCAACAAAATGGTATCAGCCAGCTTACCCATTAACCCGATGGCGCCACCACCATATATGACCTCTATGTTGGCTTTAACCAGTTCCCTAGCAAGTGTTTCGGTAGCCTCAAAGTAAGCCCTATCGATTTTGGCACTAGAAGCGCAGTACACGCATACTTTCATACTTCTTTAAATTTTGGTACTGTTGTCAATCACTTACAGGTTAGCTAAAGTACAAACTTTAGGCCAAATATTGTTTCCGTAATCGCCCGTTTAAAGAGGCAGATCTATGACCGCTTCGTTGTCTCAATTAGAAGGGTTTTGTGCGATGGATTATTCTCATCCCGCCTTTTAAACAAAGTATATTGCGCCTTTTGAACAAAGCTGTACCACCTGTTTAACCCGAATTTTGGGTCATTAAACCAAAAGCAGATGACTACAAATTCAAATTCCGAAAAAGCAGTACTGGTAACCGGTGGATCAGGTTTTATTGCTGTCCATTGCATCCTCCAGTTGTTACAGGCTGGTTACCAAGTACGAACAACACTGCGGTCTTTAAACCGGGAAGCCGAAGTAAGAGCCATGCTTAAAGAAGGGGGCAGCGATGCGGGTAAGCGATTAACCTTTGTCGAGGCTGATCTGTCCGCCGATGGGCAATGGAACCAAGTGGTGAGCAACTGCACCTACGTGCTGCACGTTGCGTCACCTACCCCTATTCTAACCTATAAACATGAGGATGAAATGATCATCCCGGCGCGAGAGGGCGTACTACGCGTCCTAAGGGCTTCCAGAGATGCAAGGGTAAAGCGCGTGGTGTTGACCTCGGCCATTGGGGCTATTGTATACGGCCACCCCCCACAAACAGCCCCTTATGACGAAACGAGTTGGACTAATGTCGCCGGGAAAGCACCCGCTTACCAGAAATCAAAAACACTGGCTGAACGGGCAGCTTGGGAGTTTATTAAACAGGAAGGCGACGGACTGGAGCTTTCGGCTATCAACCCGGTAACCGTCATGGGTCCGGTATGGGGGCCTGATTATTCGCATTCGATCCATCTAATCAAAAATTTATTGACCGGCAAAATGCCCGGCTGTCCCAAGATTAACTCCGGTTTTGTTGATGTCCGCGATGTCGCTGACCTGCACCTGCGGGCTATGACACATCCCGCAGCCAAAGGCGAACGTTTTATTGCCACGGCAGGTGAAAGTGTCTGGCTAATCGAAATCGCTAAAATCCTGAAAACGCACCTAGGTCCGAACGCCAGCAAAATCAACGCCAGAGAGCTTCCCAATGCCTTGCTGCGTATTGCCGCCCTGAAAGATCCGATGGTTAAATCGATGATCCCGTTGCTGGGCCGAATGATGAACGTGACCAGCGCCAAGGCGATCCACCTGCTGGACTGGTCACCCCGTTCTACCGAAGAGGCCGTATTGGCTACCGCCGAGAGCCTGATTCGGCTGCGGCTGTTGGATCAATAATTGTGTACCTTTAATCACATGGAAGTAGCCGACGTATTTATTGCCTGTAAAAAAGAAGCTCACTACAGCCGGGAACTGGTACTACCGCAACCGGCCTTAGTGCGTGTCGTTTCTGGCGAAGTCAGGATCGTGGCGGCCGAACGAAGTTACTCCTTTTGTGCCGGTGATACGGTGCTATTCCCTCGTAATCAGTTGGGTAGAATGAGCAAACTTCCGCTGGAGGGGGAGCCCTGTATTACCATTTCCGTACTTTTTCGGCAGGAAAGGCGACAACATTATTATGCTCACAACCCGCCCAAGCTGCCGGCCCAGCCTGATCGTCAGCCAAAACGATTTCAGGCACATCCCTTGCTGACGAGCTTATTTAATTCCTTGTTGCCTTATTTCGAACTGGCTGATGCGTTGCCCGCCGATATCGCGGTTAGTAAGGTTGACGAAGCGATCCGGGTAATGCGCGCCCTTGATAAGGACGTTGACGGGCTGCTGAGCCATTTTGAGGAGCCCGGCAAGCTGGACCTGGTCGATTTTATGGAGCGGAATTATATGTTCAACCTGCCACTGGAAAAGTTTGGGTATCTGACGGGTCGAAGCTTAACCTCATTTAAAAAGGATTTCCACAAAGCGTTTAACAACTCACCCGGCCGGTGGCTCACCCAGAAGCGGCTGGAGTTGGCGCATTATCAAATCGTCGAGAAGAAAAGGAAACCATCCGAAGTGTATCTGGAAGTAGGTTTCGAAGACCTTTCTCATTTTTCTTTCGCCTTTAAGAAGAATTTTGGTTACAATCCAACCAACTTTTCAAATGTGCTCTGAACGGACAGACTATGTCTTACTTATTTTTTGCTAAACGCCCTATTTATGGATATAAAAATAGCTACCGTCTCAAGTGGGAGCGTTTGTTGAGATCAACGGCAACCCGTCTATTTAGCCCAGTTGATAACTTACGAGCCTATTCATCCTCTTATTCTAAAGACCGATAGGAATAGGAATACGCTAGTCCCCAACTGCCTACCAACGCGCTAACTAAAACCCACTCGGTGAGCCCAAACAGAATCAACAAGAGTACTACCACGAAGAGGCCAAACACAATTCGTAAATACGAGTCCATCCGCTGACCAAGCGGGTAGAGCAAAGCACGAAACAACAGCAGTTGGCTAATCGTCAGAAAAAGACAGAGAAGTCCCTCACGCCAAGCACTCAGCGTGAAAAGCAATATGACCTCGGGTAGTAGCAGTAAACTGTATAAGGCACATTGTTGACCGTAGCGTTGCCAGTGGCTAGAAGGAAAGTTTCGGGCGAAACGAAGGTAAAATGATTCAAACGCACTCGACTCATAGATGAGTAGAACATGCGCTAGGGCGATACATAGACTAATCAGACCAAATAGACGAATATCGGTATGAGAGTCGGAAAAAATACGCAACAGGAGCACTAGGCTGATCGCTGAGATACACTTGCTCACCAGATAAGTAACTCGCTTTTTGTGAATAACTTCATAGAAGAATAAACTAAATAGGGGCTTCGGCCAGCGCCTTAGCCCCATCCGTCTATCGTTATCCACTGGCTTGGTGACTGTCCTGTTGATCAAGTGCGTGTAGAAGAAGGCATTGGCCGCAATAAGGGCGGTTAGATACATGGGGATCACCAGCGGAATGATCCAGTGTCCGTAAACCAGGCCGATGATCATGGCAAATACGCCTAAGCTGATAGTGGGTAGCGAGATGATCAACTGGACAATTGACCAGGCTATAAGCTGATTAGCTTGGCTGAAGGCGTTACTACTATAAAACAAAAAGTGAGCATCCACCTCCTTTAGCCGCCTGGCGACGTACTGCCCGCTTTTCAGGTTGTAAACCAACCAAAGGCTAAACAAAAAGAACACGCCCAGCGGCTCGCTCACGGTGGTCAGTACAAGTTTCAAGGCATTCCGAATGATCTGCTCCTGAGTTAGATGCGTTTGGTTTAGAACAGGGGTGTAGAAGAAATTAATAAAAATCAGGATAAATAGGGCAACTAGTAAACCAGTATGGGCCTGGTAAAAGCCTTTGGCCATGATGGTGATTAATACACGGGTTAGCGGTCTTCTCATACAGGGAGCCGTAAGGTGTTATGCTCAACAAATAGGTTTTGTAACACGGGCAAAGCCTCCCCAGTAAACGATTGATGAGAGGATAACAAAAAGGTGGTTCCCTGCTGGTAGTACTGGTTGGCAATCCAGGTATATAGGACGGGCAATGAATCAGCGTCGAGGGTCGTTAGCGGTTCGTCCAACAAGATACACGCAGGTTGTCCCAGGAATGCCAACACTAGAGCCAGCTTTTTCAGCATCCCGCTGGAATAGGTGCTCACTGGATCGCCGATGAAGGTGGTCATCTGCATACTTTCCAGATAGTAGTCCTGCTGATGGGGTGGCGCTTTTTTGGCAGCCCTAAACAAGTCAACTAACTCGACTCCAGTTAAAAAATCGGGGAATATAGGTTCCGCTTCGGCGAAGTTGACCAACCGGCGATAAGCCGTTGGTTGTTGCTTGAGACTAATTTGTTGGTGGAGAATACTATCGCCCTCGAAAGCGATTATACCGGCCAGTGCTTTGAGCAGTGTGCTCTTACCTGAACCGTTTACGCCTTGTAGCCAATAGATGCCGGGCGAAATGACAACGTTGTCTACCTGAAGAGCTACATAGCGATTGTATACTTTTCTAAACTTCTTGATGTGCAACATGTAGAAATAAGCAAAAGGCTGGCTGTGCCGAGGGGTTCATCAGCTCATTCATACCTTTTAGCGAGTCTTTTTTGAGCGAATGTATTCTAGTGGCCTGATAGATTTTGTAAAAATCGACAAGCGGCCTAAAACCAGGACAGTAGGAGCAGGGGTATGCCACCATTTATTCACCTGCCACTCAATCGTATTTCAATCAGATTGAGCTAATCCTCAATATATCGAATCTCAAAAAGGCTCTTTAAACACGACTGACGCAACTAAATAAATTTTCCATCGTCTCACTTGGGAGCATATTAAGAGATTATTACACACATATGGTTTGGGGTATTCTCTGATGGAACTATCTTTTTCAGGACGCGCCCCCCGGGATAATGTTTCTTGACTTTTCTGTCCAGAAAAAGATAACAAGTCAATGCCGTAGAGGAAAGTTTTTTTAAGACGCTGAAGTCAGAGCTGGTCTATCAGCAAGTTTTTCAAAGCCGGGCGATTGCTAAGCAGTCAATATTTGAATACGTGGAGATTTGGTACAATCGCCAGCGAAGGCATTCGGCGCTGGGTTACCTTTCCCCTTTTGACTATTATAATGGGCAACTGCTAAATGTTGCTTAAAGATTTATCCAGTATTTTGTTGCAAGTCCAGAATTAATGAGCAGACGCATGAATAATTCGTCGTTTCAGGCAAGAGCCTATTCAGGAACGATTACTCGTCTCAGGTAGGAGCGTTTGTTGAGAATATAAAATTGGTCAAATATAATCAAGGTCAATAAGACTGACTGGTAGGGCAGTACTTGCCCCATAGGCTTGTTGTTAATTGGCTTCCCCCTAAACACCCCATCAAGTTAACGCCTATCCAAGCCGGTAGCCGACATCACCCACCAAACTAACACATCCTTTCGACAATCTGTATAACAACTTGATTTGTTGAGGTAACGTGAAAATTAGATGGGTTCAAGCTAGGCGCTAACTATTGCCAACTTCCCCCTTCAAGGTTGCTTTTACTTTTATCCTGTGATGTTGCCCCCAATCAGCCATTTCCCACAGGATAGGCCGCAAGGTCTGACCATAATCGGTCAGCGCGTATTCCACCGTGACCGGTTTGGTAGGCTGCACCGTGCGACTGATTAATCCGTTGATCTCCAGCTCCTGTAACTCCTTGGACAGCATTTTGGAGCCAATCCCTTTCACTTCCCGCATTAAGTCCATGAACCGTTTGTCGCCGAAGCTCAAGCACCCAATGATGGTGATCTTCCATTTGCCGCTTAAAATATCCATCGTATCATGGATAGCTTTCAGCTGACTGGGACAGTGCAGCGGCTTTTGATCAATAAATACTTTCTTGTTCATCCGTCTTGGCGCAACGTAGTTTCTGGAAGGAAACTACTTTCTAAAGGGAAACCCATTCCCTGAGTAAAGTTCGTTCATCTAGCTTTGTTAAAAAAGAGAGCTCATGAAAATAGATTTGACGCAGAAGGTTGCCCTCGTTACCGGCAGCTCAAAGGGTATTGGCGCTGCCATAGCAAAAGAACTTGCCGCCTGTGGCGCGATTGTCATTGTTACCTATCATTCGGCGGCAAGCGATGCAGAAGGCGTGGTCAACGCCATCCGGGAGACAGGCGGACAGGCCATTGCCCTTCAGGCCGATATGGCCCAGCATGCCGATATTATTGATTTGTTAAAACAGGTGAAGGAGGGGTTTGGCCAGCTGGATGTGCTGGTGAATAATGCTGGGATCGCCCGATTCGGCCCCATTGAAGCGGTTAGGGAGGAAGATTTTCTGGAACAGTACCGGGTCAATGTGTTAGGTCCCCTGCTGACGATCCAGGAGTCGTTGAAGTATTTTCCCCAAACAGGAGGTAGCATTGTCAATATCAGTTCAGTAGGCGGACAGAATCCAGGGCCCTACACCAGTATTTATTCCTCATCGAAGGCGGCCCTAAACGCCTTAACCGTTTCTTTATCCAGAGAACTGGTGAACCGCCGCATCCGGGTCAATACGGTGGCACCGGGCCCAACGGATACCGAGGGGTCAAAGGCGCTGGGCCTGGCCGGCAGTGCCATCGAAAAGGCCATGATTGCCGCTATACCCATGGGTAGGTTCGGCAAACCAACTGAAATAGCCCCAGCTGTAGCTTTCCTGGCATCGGATAACGCGGGCTGGATCACGGGTGAAAAATTAGCTGTTTCGGGAGGAATGCGCTAAAATGGATACTACTTTAGCGAGCAGCTAGGGGTGCTAAAGACAAGCCCCCTAGCTGTCGGGTAAGGATGTCTCCTTAAGCTAAACTATTAATCCAGATTGGTACCTTGTTAATCGTTAGCTATATTTTGGGCTCAAAACGACACTGTTTTACCCTACTTTCTATGTAAGAAACAGATACTTAGATCTCTCTTCGTCTCGCTTGGGAGCGTTTAAAGAGACAGCTAATTTTATTATCTGTCTAGTCCATCAGTCGCATACGCATTGACCAGCAACCACTTTTTATGCCCACTCAGGGATAAAACTTCCCTAAACTAATTGCTGACTTCGATAAGCTTTTCACGGTATAGATTGTCTAGAAACAGCGTTAACTCATCTTGGCAAACGGCGGGTTCTACATCGAATTCTTCAAGCAGTTGTGCCCGAATTTCGTCAATCAGCCTGCTTTATTGTCTTGTAAAAGCGCCCAGATAAACCCGCCAACTTCATTCAATTCGTAATAACTAACGGCCTCATAATTCAACAGAATGGTTTCGTTACCGAGTACGGAGGAGGACTGGTTTGGAAGTAATTGAACGCTGTATTAAGCGTAAGGGGCCTAGATATACGAATTGAATCCGATTGAAGTTAATCAAAAGAGCTTGATTCGCCAAGGTGAAGGCAAATCAAGCTCAAAAGTAGGTTTAATTGAAAAAACTAAGCGAATGTTCCGAAGCCATCTACGGCCGATCCACTCTTTAAGGTTAGTTTTTTTACGCTACCCAGCGCTTTTAGCTTGGGCGTTTTGTAGGCTTTTTTTGGCGTAGGAGCCGATATATGTACAGTCTTTGTAGTCATGAGACAAGAAAAGTAAATGTGGTGAAATGAGTAAGTTGGCAGCCTTGCTTATTGAACAACGATGCGATGCTGGCGCGTCTGTCCCCGCTCTTCCACGGTAAGTACATAAACACCAGCCGATAACTTACCCGTTGCTTTCAATAGCAGGTTACCCGATTGAATACCCGTTTTCTGGAATGACATTGGCCGACCATCCGCACCAAAGAAACCGACCGTTGCTGTTTCGGGCTCGTCTAACCGAAGCGTAAACTGACCATCACTCACCACCGGGTTCGGATACACCCCGTAGGCTTCTTCCCGCAGAACAACAGCTGCTACGGGGAAAGCCGTTGCTTTACCGCTCAGATCCGTTTGGGTCAATCGGTAATAGCTAGTGCCTGAGTAAGGCGTCTGATCAATCAACTGGTAATTTTTCAGCGAATTGCTCGGAGCCGCCAGTTCACTTACTTCACCTACGAACTCAAAATGTTTGAGATCTTTACTGCGCTCAACCAGAAAGCCTTTGTTGTTAGTTTCCATGGACGTTTTCCACGATACGGCTACCGTACGATTTTCCTGTGCTTTCGCAGCGAACGAAACCAGCGCTACGGGCAGAGGGCCTGTAACCGTGATTGTTGCGGTAGCGTCATCATCACCGGAAATATTGGTACCGAGCGCTGGACTTGAACTGGCATTTATGTTTATGGGAGCCGATGGAGTGGGTTGTACCCCCAGCACGTTTATGGTAATAACGTAATTAGCGTTTCCCGGAACAGGTCCTGTACTACTAATCAGTGTGATGGTTTGACCATTAACAGGGTCATAAGGGTCAACTGTCGTTACAATGTTCGGGGCCGATGGACTGATAGAGGTAGAAACGACGCCAATATTAGGAGGTAGCTTAATTAGGTAACGAGCATTGTTGCCTTGAGGGATAACTGTAGAGCTACCGTTTCCAAAGTTAGCACTGATAGTTCCACTACCGCCCGTTGCCAAAATGGATGGATTAACGACAAAACCGCCAACTGATGGGTCTTGTGCGTAGCAGGTAGACAAACCACCCAGGATCATTGAGAATACTAGTAAAACTTTTCTGGTCATAATTGTTAATGTTTACTACTTGAGTTTAGATCGTGACAATACTGTTAGCAGTTTAGCGGTTCTATTAAGCAGCCTTACGGTGCCAGAATTGACAATTCAGGCTATCAAGCCGATTTAGATCAACTGAGCCATCAATGCTAAGTTGACTATATAGCGTCTTCCATATTCGGTGGTTGGCTTGCCGACGTACCAACGCGTTCATTGAGTTGAGGAGTGAAGCACCTGCCGCCTGCAACAGCCGGGCCACATTGACCCCACTCAAAGTGGCGTTTAAGTGGTAGTCCAACTTAACATCACTACGTGCCTGGCACTGACTAAAACCTGTGAACTGCTTAGCGTCCCGAAACAACAACTCGATTTGAAAACGCAAGTGATAGTAGTGGGCAATCTGACTGGCCGATTGATATTCATCAGTCGAAGCCAGTAGGACATACTTTTGGTGGCGCATGTCCAGCAACAGCACGACCTGCAGGTTACGCCCGAAGTGCTTCGAGTAAGACAAAGCACTGTAAAGGGTCATGTAAGCATGGATGGGGCGTATGCTCCGGATAGTTGTTGACACTTATTATGTACGATACGACGAAATTACCTGTAGTACTCTTACTAAAAGTTAACGGTAAAGAGTAGCAGCCGCAACCGTTGAGTCCTTACAACGAGTTGAGGATGCGGGCGTAAATGTTGTTGGTTGGGTTG
>NZ_BAAHBQ010000017.1:0-22425 GCF_054776595.1 Spirosoma horti | reverse complement strand
GCCGACCATGAGCATGAGTAGCAAATGTTCCCATAAAGATAGTCCACCCCCAAACAAGGACCATACTGAGGGTCAGCAGTAGTTTAGTGAGTTTGGCCATCGACTTGGGGGAGGTTACTACGACAGTCTTCAAACGATATGTTTCTAGCCTTCAAGGTGCCTGATAGAAGAAGTCAGAATCGAATCTATCTTACTAGTCTGGTTCGTATTTCTAAGGGCGTCATCAAAAAATTCCGCGAGCTAACAGCCACGCCCTGTTGTCGACGCTTTTATCAGCCTCTCGTCTCAGGCAGGAGCATTTTCATAAGAATAAGCAAACGAGTATGGGACGTATTGAGTAGACGTGTCATTTAAACAAGGAGTTGACCGTAGCGACGAGATAAAAGTAAAGTTACTAGGACGTTTCTCATGTAGCCACTAACGCTCCTGTTGCTTAATAAAGAGTAAGGCCCGCTGTAAAACTTCGTCTTGACCACTTAAAACGCCTTGAATGGTCAGCGAAACGGGAACGTCAATCTTGACACCTAGGCGTTGATTCGGCGTGCCATCGGGATAGTAGACCGCAAAACCCGAATAATGAGATTCGTACCCCCCAGCCATCAGAATCGTGTTCGACACCCCATTCGCCCCAACGGTAGGCAATCCAATCGTCGTGGGATGAAGCACTTTTTGCCAGGCTATAATATTGGTCTCCGCCTGGCTGGCATTTTGCCCACACAGCAACACGAAACGCTTATCTTGGTTTACGGTCACGACCGAACCCAAAGGCGAGACCGTTTCGGCTTCCAGCGTGAGGGCGTTGCGCGTGAGTAGCGGATGACTAATTTCGGGAAACGCATTGATACAAACCGTGTCCATCTGACTCATAAACGGACTGGCTATGCTGGCCACAATGGCTTCATCGCGGGGATAGCCTCTAGCATCTAACACGATGTATTTACGGTCTTTCAAGTCTTGCCAAACGCTGTCTGCTTGTGGACTATTGATACTATTGACCCGTATATAGCCGGTGCTATCGTTCAGGCTTCGCCAGTAGGGTTTAGGAATCGGGGCATAGTACACACTCAGCATAGCGTCCCAATATACTTGTTTGCTAACCGGCGCTAGTTGAAGCACTTGCTGATGGCCATCCGCATGCCGGACTTCAACCGCAAAGGGAGCTTTGCCCGACCGGCTCAGAAGAGGCACTTTGTGCAGCAACTGCCGATAACTAAACTCATTCGAACTAGCCGCATACTGGTGCCACCGCTGATAGAGCGTATCGATGGAGATGCCATCTATCGCTACCAGTTGATCACCGACCTGTAGGTTGGCCGCTCGATGGGTGGAGTCGGCAATGAGTTGAACCAGGATGGTTTTGCCTTCGAGATATTTGATGCAGAAGGGAGCATAGAACTCATTGATCCCCGGGGGCGGTAAGACCCCATGCTGATAAAGCACCTCCGCATGGCCATCGTTCAGCCGAGCACTCAATTCGCGCAACAGCCAATAGTAGCTTTTATAATCGCTGGCAAAGAGAAAACGAGGCACAAAGTAGGTCAGGATCGTATCCCAATTCCCCTTAATTAAGGGTTTGTTTGGGGAAAAGTAGTGAATCACATTCCAAAAGTTAAACAAGGCCGTCAGGCGAAGCTTGCGATTGGGATACAAGGTATCGGGGTACGTTGGCTGGGGTAGTCGTATATAAACCGTATTGGCAATAGGGGTCGGATTTCGGCGCGGGGGCTTCTGGAAAAGGGCTCGACAGTGCTGGACTAGTTCATCGGTTGTCAACGGATTGGCCGCTCCTAGCACCCGGTCAGGGGGAGTACCTAACGTCCCATCTTCGTAGATTTGCTCGCCGACCTTAATCTTCACTCGGACTTGATCCGCCAGGGGCAGGGTGTAGTAGTCACCTTTGAGATAATCAGGCATGGGTCCCTCAAATATCAGGTAACAACCATTCCGGTTCCGCAGGGCCATCAGGGCTTTGAGCGTATTGGCGTTGTTATACTGATTAACGATAAAGCAGAAACGCTTCCCGCTGAAACGGGATTTGCCTTTTAAGAGATACGCCCCTTGGGAGGTATTCTTGAGGCCAAAGCGTTCCTGATACCAGTAATTGGGGTCGCCCCCCCTATCCCGGGCGGGGATGACATCCAGGTCATCGGAAAAGTCTTGCCGTAAATAGGCATGGTAATAAGCCGTCCGGAGCGTGGGTAGAATAAGGGTGCGATCAATCAGGCCCGCGACTAAGGGCTGCACGAAAGCCGTATATTGTTGAAGCCCTAACCGTTCGTTTTCGGCTTGATTGCGCAGGTCAACAATCCAGTACGGTTGGTTAAGGCGTGCGGATGTTAAAAAGGAGTCCAGTGCGTAAGGGGCCGTAAACCGCTCTTGCGGCAGGGTGATATAGCCCATCGGGCCGGGTAAGGGTTGCGTAAACTTGAACGGCCCACTGCGAGCGGGTTGACTGAAGGCCGGTGCTGACTCAATCTGCGTAGTCGTATCGCCTATCAGCCGGAGCATGCCCTGAATGGTACGGACAAAGTTGGCTTTGGAAGGATTGTCCAATAGGGGGTCGAGTGTTTTGAGCAGCAACTCATCGGCTTGGAGCGTGCCTTTCATTAACTGGGGATGGAAGTATTTAAGCGTGCCCCATAGCTTGCCGATGTCGGCCACCCTTTGGGTAGCCGGTGCATTCCAAACCGCCGGGTTGTAGGGGGTGAATAAGCTGGTTTCAGCCGGGATAGGGGGTTGTGCCTGGGTGACCAAGAAGAGTAGGCAACCAACGAATGACAAGGAAAGAAAACGGTTCATAAAGGGGGCATTGGTGAAGTCCATGAATTAGCGGATTGACGATTATGCGAAGACAGTCGCCAAGGCGCTTTGGCCCTGCTAACCGCTTCTCTATATGTCTCCGCTGAGATGAACTGACCGCAAAACTACGTCCGCTGATGGGGTTAAAATTGTAAAAATCATGCAGCCCCTGGCTGGGTAGTGATCCAGATGAGCTCGTTTTGTTCAACCGTTGCTTTTTGTTGGAGTTGCTTGGGGGTGTAGCCGGTTAACTGCTTAATGTGTTTGATACAATGCGCCTGATCATAGTACTCACTGCTATAGGCTAACTGGGTCAAATTTGTATGAATGGGCGCCTGTAAGCCCGTCAGGGCATGACGGAATCGAACCGTCTGTCCAAACAGTTTAGGGCTCTGGCCCACCTGTTGCATAAATAGTCGGTACAAGGTGGAGGGATGGATTCGGAGCGTCGCGGCTAGCTGCTCAATGGGTTGACCGGTTGGTCGCTGGCCAATGAATTGCAACGAAGCGGTGGCCAGGGGATTTAAGCCAATAGACAAGATTCGAGCCACTAAGAATGCTTCCAGTGCGCTGGCGCGTTGGGACGCTTCGTCCAGACTGAAGAGCTGATCGAGCAGTGACATCGAAGCGGAGCCGAACAGATCGCTTAACACGTGTTCGGATTGGAATAGCTGGTCGTAGGCTTCAGCGGTAAAAGCGCGTAACGCTGCCGGACGAAACAAAATACAAACCTGGTCCATCTCCCCTTGGATGTCGACGGTAAAGGGCCGTTGGTGAAAGCCGTATAAGCGGCTACTAATCCGCTGGCCTGGCTTGACCCTACAATGATTCAGGCCGGAATTAGGACTATAAGTAATCTGGTTATTTTTATAGATGGCCAGGCATAGGTTGGTATTGGGAAAGGTCGTATAGGTGAACGAAGCCTGATCTCCTTTGCGGAAGAACAAGAAGGATTGCACATACGGCCTTAACCGAGGATGCGTGACGGGTATAACAAGTGTCCGCATGAATATCAAGCGCTGGTTCTAGTTTATGAGAAGATGGGAAGTATAAGTATAGACTCTTTTTTGATAGATACGTTGCATCCTTCCTGGTTTTAATCGCTTTCTATGAAATTTTCACTGAACTGTGTCGTCAGAAACGCCCCATTTTAGACGCAGATCATGATACCTCGTCGTCTCTGAAGAATGCTTATTCAAGAACGATTATTCGTCTCGGGTAGGAGCGTTTTATTGAGACAGTAATTTTTTAATATCTGTCAACTGCCATCAGTCGCATACGGAATTAACCAATCAAGTCTTGTTGGTAAACGATCAGTCTTTCATCGCTTTAAGTCCCCAGTCCTGCATGACGTAAATGACGGGCATTAGCGACTCGCCGTAATCCGTTAGTTTGTACTCAACACGGGGTGGAATTTCCGGGTAAATGATCCGCTCGATAATGTTGTCCTCTTCCAGCTCCCGGAGTTGATTGACGAGCATCTGTTTGCTGATAGCAGGAATAGCGCGTTGCAGCTTACTAAAGCGATTACAGTTTTTACTGATACCATACAGGATCAGTACTTTCCACTGACCGCCAATGCGATTCAGACAGTGCGTAACCGGGCAGTTATGTGGATTAAAATCCTTGTTTTTGCGCAAATTAGCCATTGGTCTAAAAAAATGTACTTAGTAGTATAAAGCAAACTACTTGCCTCTCTTAGACGAAGATAACAGCTTTGGGTATTCAAATACAGAAACAATGACAATCGAACAGATCAAAGAAGTAATAGCGGGCGGTGAATGGGTAAGTATTGCCCCCGAAGTGCGCCCCAGTCTTTCCCGAAACGAGAGTGGAAGCGCTAAGCCATTTTATTTATCCCGACGATTTACGTACCAGACTGATGACACCTTTACGCTGGAGATTATAAATTTTGCCGATGCATACGGGAACATGCCATTAGCCAAACTGTTCATCAAAGGCCATGTACAGTGGCAGGGCGAACATCCGATTGCCATTGGTGCCCAGAAGGTCGATTTCAGCGCCGATGACGTGTACGAAGTAACGCCGTTGCATCCGGGTTTTGTGAGTGTACTCAATCAATTTGCTAAGGCTAATTTCAATACCTGGGAAGTAAACGGTACACAAAGTATTCAGGGGAAAGCGTTTGCGCCATTTGGGTTAGCGGAGGGGCAACTCTTTAAAGAATACGATCTAATGTATGTCCTGAATGATATGCTGTTTTGGGGAGCTCGGCACGTTGATGGACGCGGCTTCGACACCGAAGAGAACCGTCCTGCCAATTTGCAGATTCCATTAATCCGGCAGTCCTAATGCCTAAACCGTTTAACGATACCCCACTTGATAATCCGGTCTGAGCGGCCTGGGCTGCCCATCACCAACGCTTTGGTTTCGGTAATGGGCAGGTAAACTAAAACCCTCCTAAAATCGCTCCAATTGATCCGTGAATAAATCTGTAAAGTTTAGTCGCCTTAGTTATGGATTTCGATAGAAGGCGACAATCTCTCCAAGGCAACGACTTTACGGACTAATTCACGGGTCAATAATTGGGTTGAATAAAAGGAATACTGTGGTTTAAATGGGGTTTATTGGACAAACTGGATCAGGCTCTCGGCTACCTGTTTGATCGCAGCCTGGGTTGCGGGCAGTGGGTGTAGCGAATTGATGATGACAAAATCGTGGATTGTCCCGTTGTACCGAGTTGATATGGTGAGTACCCCGGCGGCATCCAGTTTTCGGGCATAGGCTTCGCCTTCATCGCGTAGCACATCATTTTCCTCGGTGATGACCAGAGCAGCTGGCAGGCCTTTCAACTGATCGTAAGTGGCCTGGAGGGGAGACGCATAAATTTCTTTTCGTTTTTCCTTATCGTTCAGATAAAGATTCCAGCCCTTCATCATCAATGCTTTAGTCAAAAAGCGACCATCCGCATACTGGTTATACGATGTTGTTTGAAAGTTGGCATCTGTAACGGGCGAAATAAGTACCTGAAATTTCAAGGCAGGCCCCCCTTTCTCTTTCGCCATCAGTGCCACTACCGTAGCCATATTCCCACCTACACTGTTACCGGCAACGGCCAGTTTACTGCCATTAATTTTTACCTCTTTACCATGTATGGCAATCCATTTGGTAGCGGCATAGGCCTCATTGTTCTGCTGCGGGTATTGTGCTTCTGAGGTGCGGGTGAAGTCGACAAATACAGCGGCCATTTTCGTTCGAACAACCAGATCATGGAGCAAGGTACGGTGCGTGGCATAATCGCCCATGAACCAGATTCCGCCGTGGAAATACATAAACGCGGGAATATCGTTCGTTATGCCCGCCGGGCGCATCAGGTGAAGTTTGATGGACAGCCCATCCTGCTGGATGACCTTTTCGGTTTCCTCAATCCCTGACAGATCAACTTTATCACCTACGTTGTGGCATAGGCATACGTTTGTCGGGCCTGCTCTACAGGCATTTCTGAAACGGGTATTGGGGTGGCTGCATTAACAACTTGCAAATACCCTTTTACGTGGATTTCGATACCCGGATCATTGGCCGGGGTAATTACCTGAGCCCAGGTTATGGAAGCGATGGAACTTACGGACAGAACAAGGGCTGTCGAGAGGATTTTGTTGAATGTACGTTTCATAATTGTAGCATAGTAAGTGGTTTTGCAAAAAAGACTAGTTCCCGTTCAACAGGCTGAACGCCTTTTCACTGGACTCTTTATTGATAGTAAAAAAGTAATCAGCAAGGCCAATTCTGATTTCTGGCAAATCCTGCTCTATACCCTTGAGAATAGCATCGGCGACCGTTGCAGGCGACATTTTTTCGATGGGAATAGTCCTGGCAAAGTCAGTGTCAGTCAATGGAGGGAATACCTCGAACACCTTTACAGGCGATTGAGCGAGTGAAAGCCTGAGTAGCCTGGTGTAAAATTGAAGGGCTACTTTACTCGCACTGTATGTGGGCATCACGGCCCAGGGGACGATAGCTACAACCGATGTGACATTCACTATAGCTGACTCGGGCTGCTCTTGCAACACAGGAAGCAGTTTATCAATGAGTCGTAAAGGAGCCAGATAATTAATTTCCATTTCTTTCTTCGCTCCCTCATATACGTCTGACCCCGAAGCCAGTGAAAATTGATGAGCGCTCCCCGAATTATTGACGAGCAAGTTGAGCGATGAAAAGTCGGCTTTTATCCGGTCTACCAGCCTATCCAGATCACGTTCGTCGGTTACGTCACATTGGATGGCGGTAACATTGTTTAGCTGCGCGGCAGCGGCTGCCAGTTTCTGGTCATTTCTGCCTACAATAATTACCTTGTTGCCGAGGGCTGAAAACTTACGGGCTGTTTCAAAGCCAATACCGGAGCCTCCACCGGTAATTAGGACGGTGTTATTTTGAAGATTCATTGTTTTGATTATTTGTTAGTGTTGGAAAATAATACGACTGTCAGCAGTGTATTCACTGCAAAAAGAATAGCAATGCAATTGGGGGAGTTTGAAATTATGGCTTTCAGTCTTAGTCTGACTTTACATGCCTGGACTTAATTGTCCCATTATATTGATAGCTGATTTTCGGCTTAGGAATTTAAATCCAAACAGCATAAGCCGATTTTTCCAGCCCTGAATAACTCTTGGAGTATTTTGTTTGTCCAGAGCGTCTACCAATTCTTCTGCTACCTGATCGGTTGTTGAAAGTACCGATTCTGGAAATGCCTTACTATCCTTACCGGCATTTTGATGAAAGTCCGATTTCGTTGCGCCAGGGTTAAAGCTTAAAATAAAAATTCCTTTTTTCTTGAACTCAAACCATAGTGATTCAGAAAAATTAGATACGAAGCTTTTGGTGGCTGCATAGACTGAGGCACCCGGTAACGATGAATGGGCTAACAAGGAACTAATATTGACCAAGACATTACCCGATTTTGCATTCTTCAGAAAGGCATAGGATAAGATGACCAACGAGTCCATATTCAGAAACATAGTACTTAGTTGTCCATCTAATGGAAGCGCAGAGAACTGCCCATATAAGCCTGCACCGGCATTATTAATCAACATATCATAGTGAGCTTCTGTCAGTACCGACGCTATTTTATCAACGTCTTTCCTTTGGGTCAAGTCCGCTACGATATAGTTGTGCCCCTGTCCCATTAACTGGTTTAATGCATCGACTAATTTTACTTCATTACGGGCTACTAATGTAAGTTGGTAGCCTTTACGTGCCAGTAGTTTAGCGGTGGCTAAGCCTATTCCTCCACTGGCGCCTGTTATTAAGGCTTTTTTCATGGCTTTTACGTTTTAGTGTAACAGTTGTTTTTTAAAATCTTTAGGTGAGAAACCCGTTTCTTTCTTAAAAACCTTGGAGAAGTAAGACATATTCTCAAAGCCAAGTGAATAAGCAATTTCTGAAACATTATCATCGTAGGCCCTTAATCTATTCTTGGCTTCATTAATAAGGAAAATATGAATAAGCTCCTGAGTAGTTTTTCCCGTTTCCATTTTCAACAAATCACTAAGATAACGGGGGGACATGTGTAAGGCAGTAGCCATTGTTGTTACAGACGGTAAGCCTTCGGTAGATAATTTTCCCTCACGGATATACGTATCCAGTAATCGGTCAAATAAACTTACCGTTTTTCCCGTAAGTGGTTTTCGGTTTAGAAACTGTCTTTTATAATACCTTTCTGCATAGTTCAACATAGAATTTATGTTTGCCAGGATTATATCTTTGCTGAATTCATCTTCATTATTATTATATTCTGTTTCTATAGATTCAAAAAGTCCTTTAATTATTTTTTCTTCTTTCGGTGAAAGGTGTAATGATTCATCTGTTTCGTAGTCAGAAAAAGCGTACTTATTTATTGCGTTTTGAAGCGTCGATCCTAATAAAAAGTCTTCGTGAACTAATAGAATATAGCCATCGTCTTCAATTTCCAGATTTTTTATTTCAATAACCTGGCAGGGCTTCCAAAATACCATTGAGCCTTTATCATGGTCAAATTTAGTGCGCCCATAAAGCCAGTGCCCCGCCCGGACATTTTTAAGACCGATCATATAAAAATCACCTGTAAACTCAGTAAAGTTTAGGGTCATTCCAGGTGTGATACGCAATACGCCAAGCATAGGATGCTCTGGAAGCGGCATCTTATTTTCCCGATGCATCTCGCTCAACGATTTGAAATGTTTCATGGCGATTAATGAGTGATTTTCGGACTGTTTGTCTCCCGGTTATTTTGTGATACAAAGCTATAACGAGCCTTAATCATATCTTTAACACGAATTGTTGAATTTCTAATACTAATTGTCAAGCAGCTTCGTATGCGACGGATAGCATTGGGCAGTTATTAAAATAAGCCGTCCCATTAAACGCCCATCGTCTTTGTGCTACCTTGGTAAAGCTCCTTTTGGCAGGCTTGCTGAGGCTAGACATAACGACTAAGGGTTGGACTAAATGCTCCAAGCAACTCCACTCCCTCAAATCCTGTCGGATATAGTTGTCAATGTAGCTATCTTGAGCAACGATTCTTTGTCCATCGCCAGACCGCAAACAAACCCATGAAAATTACTTGTAGTGTCCTCCTATTTAGCCTACTTGGTATGGCCAATTGGGTCTCAGGACAATCACCCTCGAAAGCGCCTAGCAAAGAGCAGGAAACGATGGCTCAACTGCTGGACTACTCCAGGCCAGGACCGTCTCACGCCATTTTAGCTAATATGGTCGGAACATGGGCTTTTCAGGACAAGAATCTACCGTTTGTGAAAGGAACCCTCGTCCGAACAGCCATCTTTGATGGCCGCTTCTTTCAGGTCGAGATTACCGGTGGCCAACTGCCAGTTCCCATTGCAGATGGCAAAACGAAGCTGGCCAACTACCAGGGTTTAGAGATTGAGGGCTATGATAACGTTAAGAAACGCTACGTGACTACCGCCATCAATAACCACATTGGCAGCGATGCGGCCCAGCAAATTGGTCAGTATGACGCCCAAACCAAGGTATTTACTTACGAATGGGAGCGGGAGGTATTACCTGGTGTAAAGCAAAACAACCGGAAAGTGGTGCATCTTATTGACCCTAATCAGTATAGGGAGGAGTACTACGAGGGTCAAAATGGTAGCTCGAAAAAGACCAGAGAATTGATTTATACCAAAACCATAGCCAAATAATGAGTTGGGGACATGACCACGGCCCACAGCATTCATTGGGCCCCCGTCAAAAAGACTTGGACTAACAACCTATTGATATGCTTCTAAAACGCTCCAGTTTATGGCTGATGCTAAGCTTAGGCTTAACATCACTGGCACAGGCCCAAACCAGTGATGAAACGGCGGTGAAGTCCTTGATAGACCGCTTTTAATGCGCACGATACCAAGGCCTTTGCCGCGACCTTTACCCAGGATGCTGACTTCACCAATTGGGTAGGTCAGTCGGCCCACGGACGGGCTGAAATTGAATCGTTTCACCTGCCAATCTTTACCATCGTCTATAAAAATGGAGTGCAGACCCTAAAGGCGACAAAAGTTCGCTTCATTCGTCCCGATGTGGCATCGGTAGATGTTCAGACGGAGGTATCCGGGGGAAAAACCTTTGGCGGCAAAGAGGTTGCGGTGGTAAAATTTCTTATAAACTGGACGGCCACCAAAGAATCCGATGGGCAATGGTTGATCAAGGTGATGCATAACACCCGGCTACTCGATGAGGGCATTCCCCCTGTCTATAAGAAATAAGGGGTCACTCGAATAAGACTAGATGATACCATCGCAAATTATTAGCCTTTTTTGAGAATGCCATAATAACTTTTCTAATAAGAGCTGATCCAGCTATGGCTACAGAGAAGTAATTCATACGTTGATCAAACCGTTAAGCGTGATCTTTTCACTCAGTAATGCATTCAGGCTAGCTATACGATCCAATAGGCCTACCCATTTATCGCACTAACAAGTAAATGCCGATTAAACTCGTCACTACACCGATCTGGCGTAAGTGCCTTCTGCCTTGACTCGATTCCATCAGTAGAAGCCCGCCAAAGGCACCAATCAAATGAAGACTAACAGTTGTAATTAAAAAGCCAAGGATGTATTCCGTGATCCCCTCGGGTCGGTTCATGTCTGAACCATGGGCGAATCCATGGCAAAAACCAAAAATACCCACCCCAAAACTAGCTATGAACCAACCAGTCGGTTGATCCATACTGACAGCTAAACCCAGCATCAGCACCGACATCGCAATAGCAGTTTCCAAATACGGGATAATGGGGTTGATTATTCCCGCTACACCACCCAGAACCATCATCCCGGCAAAACAGGCTGGCACGATATAAATCGAGCGCCCCCCCAGTTGGGCACTCCAAGCCCCTACGGCCAGCATAGCCAGCAAATGGTCTAAACCTGTGAGCGGATGCAACAAACCCGTGCCACCCATACCATGAGCCCAACAAGGCTGAATCCACAATAGCAGGAAGCTGATTAACAAGCATCCCTTAGCTAAGCGTCGGATGTTGTTTCGTTTTCTTATGATCATTCAGAATAAGCCCTAAAGCAAGTATGGCTGGAATCATGGGAAACAAGGCCGTATACATGCCTGAAAAGTAGGTGTAAGGCACTCCCTCCTGAACCATGCGAACAACCGGAAAAACCAGTAAATGAGTGGGCTCGCCGACAATCATGCCCACGATCATGAACCATAAAATAAAGTTGCCGAAAGCCTGCCTTTTCCAAAGGCTATAACCCGCGAACACCCAAACAAGAGGACCAATCAAAGTGATCAGATAATCAAATTCAGCATCACTCCAGGGATGGTGTGAAATGGCGGCAATACTTCGATTAAAATGCGTCAATACTTCCTCACCGACATGGCCATAAAATAAAGCGAGTAAGAGCAGATATAGCGGAGCAACTTTATGGGGATCGGCGCTATTGTGAGCGGTTGTTTTTCGCCACCCGATGAGGCCCCCCATCATGGAGCCAATAATGACACCAACCGGAAGCGGCCCCGCCTGAATGTACAAGGTGATCGCATACACGGCCCCAAAACTGACAAATAAACCCGACCACAAGTTGATCCGTCGAGTTGTCATTGACTCAATAGGTTGGGTAACGACCGGCGTTGGAGTTGACTTGGCTAGGGTTAATAAGCCCCAAGCACTAAGCAAAAATTGTCCTATACCGATAAAGACACCCAGAAAATAGATATGCCGGTATTGCGTTAACTGGGTTAGTTCAACGCCCACTTGGATCAAGGCTTCAAGACCACAAAAGAGGAACCCCCAAAGCGCGAAGAACAGCCCGGTGGTAGGCTGTTTGATGAGCAAGTAGCCCCCCACTAAAAGCAAACAGACGGGGAGGCAAACTTGGACCAGGAACCAGTGGCTATAGGTGTTGGCCATATGAGCCTGGACCAGGGTAGGGTATTGCGCCTGAACGAACTCACCATAATGAGCTGCATAGCGAACGGTACTTAATCCCAATAGAGATACAATATTTATTAGGTAATAAACAACGACCCGTGGAGGAATTGGCTCTGATTTAGCCCGACGAATCCAAACCAGTAGGGCTGTTCCACTCAGCAAACTATACTCTAGGCCTACACCTATACCGGCTTGGGTAAAGAGACTAACCGAAACGGTGATCGCCAAGCAACCAATCCATAATTGACTGGATAAATTGGTCCTGTTCATTAGTTCGTTGGGTTGAGTGGTTGGTTCAACAGTCGATCTTTAATGTGTTTTTTACGCTGTTGAATAAACTGTAGATACCCCGTCGGGGTCAGGTCAAGCACTTTTTCTAACATGGGCTGAGCCACAAACGGATAGACACACAAAGCGACCATATCGGTAAAAAACTGCTGGGCTTCGTAAGCGGATGGAAAATGTTTTGCGAATTGGGCTAAATTGATTCGATGGTTACCGGCAAATACATCGATCATTCGTTGTGGATCTCGATTAATTTCGTGCAGCACAAATGCGGGTATTGTCGGGTTAGCCGACAGCGCGTCCAGGGTATGGTCAACGTAGTGGATGACGATCTGATTGAGGGGTAGTTCACTGGTTAGGATTAGCTCAATTTTAGCGATAAACAGGTCGAGGGCTTGTTGGAAAACTTGTTGAAATAGCTCCTCTTTGGTTTTAAAGTAATAGTGCAGCATGGCTTTATTGATGCCAGCTTTGTCGGCGATCTCTTGCATGCGTGCCCCATGAAGCCCTTTTTGTTGAAAGATGGTAACCGCTTCGGTTATAATCCGACTTTGAGTAGATTTCTGAATGATAGCCATTAACTAACCAGTTGGTTAATGACAAATGTATATTAATTAATTTAAACATTCTTATAAAGAAGTCGAGTGTCAACAAATTCATCCTTGTTGGTTGAGAAATCCAAGGCTTCGTCTGATATATGACCTAGCTGTTGACCGTATTTTTAAACGCCCGATTTAAGAAGCAGGTATCTGAACGATCCTTTGTACAAGCAGGAGCCAAAACATAGACACTCTTACGTCTCACTGAGGATCGTTTGGTGAGAATTTTTCTTTCATTAGCTGATTACTATCTTATTATACGTCTGGTTTAATCAATAGTCGTTGAAGGGATGAACCGAGTAGAAACCAGCCATGAAAAGAGCCGTAACGGCCGTTACACTAAGGCAACGTTCTGCTTTCAGGCAGTACGCTTTGAATCAGGATAACGATACCCACGATCAGAACTGCCGCCCCGAGGATGGTCAGCAGAATGGCCAAGACCATTTGATAGGTTGGCTTATGGGGCCGTATCTCAAGGGTATAAGTTCGTTCGGGGTCAAGGTCCGGTAGTTCGAGCTGGTAGTCTCCAGGCCCCGCCCAGAAAGTAAACAACTGAAAACGGGTTTCGCCCACACCACTGACCATCACATTGGAATGGGCTTTATGAATCAACAGCCGTTTACCAGTTAGCACTGAGGCAATGATGGGCGCTGGCATCTTCAGGGAAGCCTGTCCATAGCTTTTACGGCTTTGCCAGATGGCGTACTTGCCGGCTTTAGTTACCACAAAAGGGCTGATCGACTGAATCGCGGGTAGCTTGCCGATAAGGGAGCTACCGGCCCACTTTAGCAGCTGGCAAATCCCCAGTCGGAGCCACAGGCTATCAATCAGGATCAGCGGGATAGCTATAAGCCATAAGGGGAGATGCATATAGTTTTGTCAAATATGAGCGTTACCTGAGACGTTAATTTTTAATGTTTTTCAAAATCAATCAATAACATACCTGACGCTTAACGCTGGTTCAAAATAGCCACATAATGAGACGACAAGTTTGCTACCTGTCAGGTAGACAGCAATCGGTGCACCGACCCGGCACGCCCCCTCGCCACTCCGGTCTTGTTAATCGCATACGGGTGGTCGTGGGCCAATTCAACTTAGCCACTCTTTAATTTCGGCCAGCGTTCCGGTGAACTCAGCGGGAAGTTCGCTCATGGGATTACCGGTTTTCCAATCTCGATTCTTAATTTTTCCCCGAATAGCTTTGCCCATCCCGAGCGCCATATCTAAAGTTAGATCGCAGAAGATCAGGCCAGGATACTGACGGGTCTTTAGCACAACGATGGAGTTGGAGGTCCACTCAATCGAATCCGAACTCCAGACTTGCTTTCCCATGTTGAAGAGTTGGACATTATCAGACACGCGATAAATAGCGGGTTCAAAAACCCAATGACTCATGGCCATTTCCAGCAGGCTGATTCGAACTAGATAAATGCCGTCAGGTGAAAATTGATCGTTCATTACTTTATCGATGAATCGTGGGGAAAGTACGTCAAGCCCAGCCAACAGGGGCCATGACCCGATACTACGCATAAGAAGGGTCGTTGCCCAGCGATTATAGCTATAGCTATTTATCGAAAAAGGCCATAATTATCACATAGGGCTATGTTTTTTCACCAAATCCGGCTTAGTCATCTAAAAGGTTGTTATCTGAACGCTACTTGTCTCATGGAGGAGCGAATTGTGAGACAGTGGTTTTGTTATCGGCCAACTTTAGTTGGTTGCATACGGCTAATGGCAAACCGTTTCAAGCTTCTGGGCCATGGCCTGCAAGTCGATCTCTTTCCGGATAAAGGAATCAGCCCCCGCTCCATAACATGCCGTGATCTCCACCTCAGAGGCATCATGGCTCATCATCACAACCGGAATGCGCTTGTGAATTCGATTGGCTTTCAACGACCGTAAGGTCTAGTAGCCACTCAACTGGGGCATGTGTTGATCCAGGATGATCAAGCCAGGTTCCGAACTGGCAGCCGCCAGTTCCTTCAATAAAGCATGGCCACTGTCAAACAGCTGGACGCAATAGGCGGGCAGGTAATGACGAAAGAGCTGCTGAAGTATGAGTCGATAGTCAGCCTGATCGTCAGCGATATAGATACGTTTGTTAGCTAGCATATATAGAGCGGATTAGATAAGCATTAACCCGGCTGGCATCGGTTTGTATAGCCGCCATGTTGCCAAAGTTAGGATAAGGTCGCTTATCCGGAAACTAAGCCAAAGCTTTTGTCCTGGAATAATGACCCACTTTACCAGCGGGTTCAGGTAAGTTACTTCATCTCAAGGAGAATCGTTTATTGAAAACTGTCTTCTAAACCAGTACATCCGAATGACCAAGAGACAGGCGTTAACCTATAACGCTTAGCTTGGCAAGTAAACACTAAAGGTGGCCCCCTGACCCGGCTGGCTAGTGGCCGCAATTGCCCCCCCATGATTGGTTACCACCTTCTCACAAATCGCCAGCCCGATGCCCGTGCCGGCAAACTCGCTTTTACCGTGCAAGCGCTGAAACACCTGGAAGATGCGATCCAGATATTTCTCTTCAAAACCAATCCCGTTGTCCACTACCTCAATCCGACAATAACCACTCACCGCTTGGTGAGGCGTAAACGCCTTCGGTAAATCATAAGCCGTCACCTGACTCGACACGATCTGGATCACGGGAGCTACGCCCGGCTTACCGAACTTAAGGGCATTACTCAGCAGATTCTGGAACAGCTGCCCTAGCTGAGAGGCATCGCCTGATAGCGTAGGCAATGGCCCCACCTGAATTTGAGCCCCCGTTTGCTGAATCGTCCAGTCTAACGTAGTGAGCACGGTGGCGACAATGGTCTGGAGCGAGACGGGCGCACTCTGGTCCCGTTGGGTGGAAATACGGGAATAATTCAGCAGGTCCCGAATCAAGGTCGACATCCGAGAGGCCGCCAACTGCATCCGCTCCAGATACACGACTGCCTCGCCGGTTGAGTCGGTATACCGCGTTTTCAACAGATCCCCAAACTGCTGAATCTTGCGCAATGGCTCTTGCAAATCGTGACTGGCAATGTAGGCAAAGGTTTGTAGATTGGCATTCGAGCGAACCAGCAGGCCATTGGCTTCGGCTAAGGCCTGGTTATTGATCGCCAATTCATGGTTAGCCGACGCCAACTCCCCGGTGCGCTGTTGCACCTGGCTCTCCAAATTCGCCGATAACTGCCGCAACTGCTCCTCGCTTTGGCTCAGGGCCTTCTCGGCGCGGGTCCGTTCCAGGGCCGTCCAGGTGCGTTCCGCCGTTTCCTGAACCAACTCAATCTCAGACGAAGTCCAGGCGCGGGCCTGGCTACTATGTACCCTCAGGGTAGCGACCCACAGCTGTTGCTTGACCACAGGAACGGTTATATAGGCGCCAATCTGAGCGGCTTGTAATACCGCTCGTTCGGCCGGTGTATGGACCGAATCCATGGCCACATTGGTAACGACCTGTGGCTGACCCGCTGGAAAGAAAACAGGCGGTTTTACACCCGAAATCACCGAGCCCACCGGATCCATCGGGAGGAGCTGATGGCGGCCATCGACCGGGTCAATGATCCCCTCTTGCCCGATTATCTGGCCAAACAAAACCTGGGTATCGACCAGGTAGCCCTTCAGCAGCCGGCTGGCCGTCATTTCGATTTCGATCGGATCCGCTAAAGCGTATAGCGCATCACTTAGGGCGAGTAAAAAAGCCTGTTTCTCCTGGCTTTGGCGTAACGCTGTCGTCAGCTCATATTCAGCCGTTATGTCCAGATTTGTCCCCATCAGCTCCACGGGGCGTCCCGTCGGGTCGGCGACCACCTGGAAACGGGAGCGAATATGGTGGACGCTCTGGTCCGGATGGATGACCCGATAGCTAAGGCCGAAAGGCACCCCCCGGGCGATACCTGCCATCACGTCGGCTTCCGTGCGGGCCAAATCGTCGGGATGAATGCTGGCCATCTGGGCCTGGGCTACGTTGGCTTGATAACCAGGGACCAGCCCGATTAGCTCCGCACTACGGGCATCCAGGTACCCCTCATTAGTGAGCAGGTTCCAGTTCCAAGTGCCCAGTTGGGCAACATCCAGGGCCAGTTGCAAGCGGGCCTGGCTTTGTTGCTGGGATTGCTGGGCCAGTTGGCGGGCGGTGATGTCGTCGTACTGAACCACAAACTGGTCATTCCCATAAAAAAAGGCCGTCAGCTCGACCCACCGATCTAACCCAGGGATGAACTGGTCAACGCGAATGGTTTGACCGCTATTCATAAACGGCTGGTAGGGGTCGAACCACTCGGGTTCAAGCGCGGGAAATACGTCCCGAGCCGCTTTGCGAAGGACCTGTTGAGGATTGACACCGGTGAGTTTCTCAAACGCCGGATTGAGTTCCAGGAATCGGCAATCGATCATTTTCCCGGTATGATCCCGAATAGCTTGACAAAGCGCAAACCCGGTGTTCATGGCCTCGAAGAGTCGGCGGTATTTTTGGTCTGTGGGGTCCGGTCCTTGCGTGTTCTCGGCAAGCGGGTGGCTGTGGGCTGAATCAGTAGGCTCGACTCGTTGCTGTTTACTCATGTTGCTAAAAAAGGACATCTGAGAGCCACCCTTTATCGAAGTCAAAGTTAGGCTTATTTGTCTAATTGTCTATTTACCTGAATCAATAAGCTTTTGGTCGTTCAGGGCTAAGTAGGATGGCTTACTCTTCAAGCAAACCCCAATTATAAAGCAAATACAGGATAACTTCTTAATCTCAGACGAGAGCTTTTTTGTGAGCTAATCACTTTTTAATTGTCCAATTCAATTAGTCGCATGCGATTGCCATGAACCCCTTAAGAGTGGTCTCTATCCTGTAGGCAGGTAAATGGTAAAGGTAGCTCCCTGACCGGGTTGACTTTGGGCCATGACATACCCCTGGTGATTCTCAACCACCCGTTTCACGATGGCTAACCCAAGGCCACTGCCCGGATAGTGATGCCGACCATGCAGACGCTGGAACGTCTCGAAAATCCGCTCGGCCTGCGCCTGCTCAAAACCAATTCCGTTATCTATGATTCTAAGGACACAAAACTGTTCGTGATCATCGGGGGGCTGATACGTTGGCGGTAAGTCGGATCGGGTCAAGGTTTGGCTCTCAATTCGAATATGGGTTTTTACTAGTGGGTTCACAAACTTGAGGGCATTGCTTAACAGGTTTCTAAATAACTGTCCCAGTTGGGTGGAATCCCCCTGGATCGTGCCCAGTGAAGCGACCTCCACCTGCGCGCTTTTTTCCTGAATAAGCTGGTCCAGTTCGTTGATTACTTCCTCGACAATCGGGTTGAGTGCCTGTATGCGTAATGGTTCAGTATGAGTACTCAGCCTCGAATAGGTCAGTAAATCGCGCACCAGCTGTGACATGCGAGTAGCCGCCAGTTCCATTCGGGCCACTAAATCACTTCCCTCCTGACCAAGTAGTGAACCATACGTACGGCGCAGCATTAAGCCGAACGATTGAATCTTTCGCAGTGGCTCCTGCATGTCATGAGAGGCTGCGGAGGCAAACAATTCCAGGTTGGCATTGGACCGCCCCAACTCCTCATTTGCCAGAGCCAGTTCAGCCGTTCGCTGCTCTAACTCCAGGGTTCGCTGTTGAAGATATCGGGCATTCTGAATCTGCTGTGTGGTTTCCAGCACGATGACCAGTACCCCGCCGACCTGGTTGGATTCATCCATGACAGGACTGAAACTAAAGGTCCAGTAAACATCTTCGAGTTGGCCATTGCGCAAATTAGGGATGAGCTGATCCTGATGCCAGGTTGCCTGGCGGCTTTGTTGTACCTGTTGGATGAGCGGTTTCAGGGTGCCCCAGGCTTCTGGCCACCACTCCGCCCCTGGCTTCCCTAGGACGTCCGGATGCTTGCCGGTTTGCCCGAAGCTGGGCCGATAGGCGTCATTATAGAGTTGAATGAGCTGGGGACCCCACCACAGATACATAGGAAATTTAGACGTTAGTAGCACACCCACGATAGTTCGTAAACTCTGGGGCCATCCCAGCGGTGACCCTAATGGTGTGGAAGTCCAGTCATAGCCCCTGATTAGTTTTCCCATTTCACCCCCTCCATCCAGGAACGAAAGGTGATCCGGCGACTCAGTTTCAGCCATATAGTTCATGTGATCGGTGGTCGACTCATCCTCCGGCTCGGGGTACTAGTTCGCTATACGTGGTTGAGTCAAGATAATCATTTCGCCAAGATAATGATTTTAGTTCAGGGGCGCAGGTTACCTAGTGGTAAAAGAACCCCATAAGCGCGATAGCTAAGAGCCGGGCTAGAGAGTTTATTTTGGTAAGATTGACAACCTTTTTCCGCTTTCCGCAAGTAGTTGACTGCATGCTACGAACTGGACCGCGGTGGCGGACCACTTGACAGATATTAAAGCAAAAGGGGGCGTCTAATTAAACGCCCCCTTTTTGTAAATGATTTCAACGTTTAAGCTATCATGCCAAAAAGCATTCCGGCTTGAACAGTCCAGTCATTCATGAACCACTATTAATTACGCTTGATACACATCGTCAATGAAGAGGGAGGACTTTGCCAGCGGCATCCAATAATTCAATTTTTGCTTCCCCCTTCTTATTGACGTACAGCTTAATTCGGGCATTACCCGCTTCATCACGAATGAATACACCGGTTTCTGACCCATACGTTTTCCCTACGAAAAGGCGCTCCTTCCCAAGAAGGCCTTTTGCTTCCAGATCAGCTATCCCTTTTTTGTACAAGGTTTCGTTTTTCAGTTTTTCTAACGAGTCGATTCGGTTTACAAGTTGGCCCAGCGTGAAATTGTCGGGCCGATCCCATAATTTCAACCCATATGAGCGGGCTCGCTGCTGATCATCAAGCTTCTCATCATACTGTAACTGCATGAGTTGATCATTTTTATATTGATCAATCGATAAAGCCAGGGATGCGTGCTTTTTAGTGCCTTCATAGATCAACCCGCCACATTCATCTCCTGCCGTATTGAAGAAAATGATTCCTGCAGAACGCTTACGAGGAGCCATAATTTTACCATCCACAATACCGGGATGTTGCTTTGCCTCATTACTAATGACCATTTTAAGGGTTCCATCCTTTTCAACCACGTTAATCCGTTCTACATCTATTTCTTCAAATCGCTTCGGGGCGTTGCTCGGGTTGAAGGCCGTAAACAAATAAAGGGCGAAGATGGCAGTGGTCGTAAAGGTATATATTTTCAACCACCGAAGTTGGGTCAAGACTTTCTCGTCCATGAGTTTATATGTCATTAATGTCTTAAAAAGATCTCCTTTCAGAGAAGACAGCACTTGTAATGATTTGACTAGTTAGAAATGCACCTAATCATGCACTCACAAAGCTACGTAGGCTAATGGAAACGATTGACAAAGGCGACCCAGCGTTGGGAGCGGAAGCCACTTAGTCTCATAAATGAGCCTTTGGAGAGACGGATAGTACCATGAGTGATAAGGCAATCTCTGCTGACATACTGCTGTCAGTAGACCCACTGTACTTTGTGTGAATTAAAACAAATTCACCGATTCCATGAAATTTATTTCCCTTCGAATTATCACGGCGGACATAAAGCCGTTGGTTCGCTTCTACGAGCAGATCACTGGCCTATCCGTAACGCAGTATACCGATGATTTCGCCGAATTACAGACCCCTTCGGCCACTTTAGCCATCGGCAGTACTCGTACCTTAGCTCTATTTGGCGGAGGTAACCTAGCCCAGGCGGCCAGTAATCATTCCGCCATTATCGAATTTCGGGTGGATGATGTTGATCTCGTGTATCAACGATTATCCGACATCCTTGGCGACAGGATCATTCAGAAGCCCACGACTATGCCTTGGGGTAACCGTTCAATACTGTTCCGAGATCCGGATGGTAATCTGGTAAATTTCTTCACACCGGTTACCCCAGAAGCACTTAAGAAGTTTGATGGATAAGGTTGTCATTCCTGTTTATCGGCATTATTAAAAATCCCCTTACCAAGTAGGTGTATGAAGGGGGACTATCTCAGGCAGGAGGGTTTTAAGTTAAGCGGCTATAGTTAATCAAGCAGAGGGTGCCGTGCCAATTTGTTGAAGTAATCCTAACATATCTGGCTGGCCATATTCTTCAATAAACTGGCCGTTAGATAGCCGATAGAAACTCATGGCTTGTACCTGAATTGGCTTGTCTGTTGGCGGTATACCCATGAAATTACCTTGATGCCTACCACGCATTATAAAGCGGGCAGCTATACTATCTCCTTCACTAACCATATCTTCCAGTGACCATTGAATGTCGGGAAATCCAGATCGCATTATCCCCACCAGTGAAAGATAGCCTGCTGGGCCCCGCAGCGGCTCAGGGCGTCCTGGAACATAAAATACGGCGTTGGGACTGATCAGCTCATGAGCGAGATTCTCGCTTGCCGAATTAATGAATTCCAAAAAACGATTCATGATCCGTTTGTTATCTTCGATTGACATGTTGAGTGATTTTTAAGGGCTCCGATTCTAAATTCAAAAACATTAGTTATCCACCGGACGACAAAGTTCTGATTCGTTCCGTCAAGCGTCAATAAATTATCTTAAGAAATGGCCTTAAACTAGTTTAAGGTCGAACCGACGCTAGGTAGGCTTTTAGGAGTCTTAACTTTACATAAAGCCAATTATACAACTGAAAAGCGTCTTTCATGGCCATTCGAAGAAAGCCCATTAGTACCGATACTATCATCGCCATTGCCGCTACCTTTACTAGCATTTGTGCTTTAATAGTGACCCTCTACCAAACAAAGCTTACTAGGGAACAACAACTCAATTCGGTCTGGCCTTATTTGATCGCTAATGAGATTGTGGATGAAAAAGGACTTTCAAGTATCACAATTGCTAATTCAGGCATCGGTCCAGCTATAATTGACAGCGTACAAGTTTTTTACAAAGGTCGCTTATATCGCTCGCCAACGGCTGTGGTGCAGGCCTTGTCTGAAGAGCAACACCGAGGCCGGGATGGAATGTCTTGGTATCAGACGGCGCTTGAAAAAGGCTTTGTCATCCCACAGGCGCAAAGCTTGAATTGGATAACCGTGAATGGATAAACAGATAACACTTTATTTCGAAAGGCGTTACTTGACATACGAGCCGTCATCTTTTATCATTCTATCTATGATGAACACTGGCACTCTACTTTCAATGGAAATGGGGAGGTAGTGGTTAAGGATTAAACCAACTGGGTTTACATAATTCTGGTGGCTGTTGCAAAAGGCCGAGAGGCCATTAGTAAGCTCGATAAACGAGTTAAATCTGGCTCCCGATTTCGGCCAAAACAACAGGTCAACAGGGTGTTTTCAACTCACTCCCGACT
>NZ_BAAHBQ010000016.1:0-58556 GCF_054776595.1 Spirosoma horti | reverse complement strand
CAACCCAACCAACAACATTTACGCCCGCATCCTCAACTCGTTGTAAGGACTCAACGGTTGCGGCTGCTACTCTTTACCGTTAACTTTTAGTAAGAGTACTACAGGTAATTTCGTCGTATCGTACATACGAACTTATAAACAAGCCATGGCCGCGCCCAGTGAATCTGGGCGCGGCCATGGCTTATTTGTTAAACTACTTTGGAAAAGGGATGAGAATAAAGTTCAGATTGGCTTATCTTGATTTTATTCGGCTGTTTAATTGACCGGGTTTGAGTAGAGGAGGGGTATAGTTTCTTTTAACAATTGTCAACACATACCAGTCGCACACCCCTTACTAATAGCGAAGTTGTCTACCCTAAATCCCTTAATGGAACAGCCCTATAGCAAGGGGCATTAAACGATAATGCCGACAGTTTGTCCGGTGTCCCTGAGTCACATACGTTCAGCGATCACCACTACTTTCTGTCATTTTTACGTTCCTAAAATCCTACTCATGAAACGGTTCACCTATCCCGCCTTACTCCTGACCCTTGGCCTGCTCAGCCTGACCGATAAACCCGCCACCACCGACTGGCCCGAATACAACGGCGGGCCCGATCGCAACCATTTTTCGCCCCTTACGCAGCTTAATCCCGGTAACGTTGCGGGCTTAAAAGTTGCCTGGGAATATGCCTCGGGCGGAGTCGATACGCTCAAAAATAATACCCAGATTCAGTGCAATCCGCTCATCGTCGACGGCGTGCTGTATGGTGTTTCAGCGGGATCGCAGGCCTTTGCGCTCGACGCGGCCACGGGTAAGGAGATTTGGAAAACGGCCTTCACCGACGATACCTTCGCCATGAATAGTCGTGGAGTTACGTACTGGACCGATGGACGGGAGGCTCGGATTTTCTTCGCCTACGGCTCGCTGCTCTATGCCCTCGACGCCCGAACGGGGAAACCGCTGCCCAGTTTTGGGAAAGGCGGAAAAATCAACCTGAAAGAGGGCCTGGCCCGCCCCGGAGCCGACGAGTATGTGGTGAGTAACACGCCGGGTGTCGTGTATAAAAATCTGCTCATCATGGGCCACCGCGTGTCGGAGATCGCCCCGGCCCTGCCCGGCGACGTGCGCGCCTACGACCTGCATACGGGGCGGATCGTCTGGACCTTCCACACCATTCCACACCCCGGCGAGTACGGGGCCGACACCTGGCCGAAAGACGGATACCGCAACTTCGGCGGAGCCAACAACTGGATGGGCATGGCCATCGACCGGCAGCGCGGCATTGTGTATGTGCCCACAGGAACGGCGGCATTCGATTTATACGGCAGCACCCGGCCCGGCCAGAACCTGTTCGGCAATAGCCTCATCGCCCTCGATGCAGCCACGGGCAAGCGACGCTGGCATTTTCAGACGATTCACCACGACATCTGGGACCGCGACATTCCGGCCCCGCCCAATTTATTCACCGTCGTTCATGGCGGAAAAAAGGTGGATGCCGTTTCGGTTTTATCCAAACAAGGGTTCCTGTTTGTCTTCGACCGGGTCACGGGGAAGCCGCTGTTCCCCATTGAAGAACGACCCATGCCCGCATCTACCGTTCCGGGGGAGAAAGCCTGGCCTACCCAGCCGATTCCCCTCAAACCCGCTCCTTTTACCCGGCAATCGTTTTCGGAAAGCGATATTAACGACTTTGTCACCGACCGCGACACGGTGCTGGCCCAGCTCCGGCGCTGGCAATCAGGGAAGGAGTTCATTCCACTCCCGCTGAGTCCTAACCGTACCGTGTTTTTCCCCGGCACCGACGGGGGCGCGCAGTGGGGCGGAGCCGCCGTGGACGAAGCTGGTATTATGTATGTTCCCGCCAAACAAATACCGGTCACTATGGGGCTGGTTCCGACACCCGCCGGTTCGGCGTCAGCTCAGGCCGTCGATCGCACTGGCAGCCAGCTCTACCAAACCCACTGTGCGTCCTGCCACGGTCAAAACCGGGAAGGCAGTCACGACGGAACCTATCCGACTCTGATGGGCATTTCTCAAAAACGCAACCCCACATCCGTGGCCCAGGTGCTGGCCAAAGGCCAGGGCATGATGCCTGCCTTCACCCACCTGAAAGAAACTGAGCGCAAGGCCATCGTGGATTTTCTGTTCGGCAAAACTACCTCCGTCGCCAGCAACGCGGGTCTGAACACGGCACCCTACCACCATACCGGGTTTACCCGCTGGTATGACCGGTCCGGGTATCCTGTGAGCCGCCCACCCTGGGGCACGCTGACGGCGATCGACCTGAATACGGGCGAACACCGCTGGCAAGTCCCGCTGGGCGAATACCCCGAACTGGTGGCGAAGGGAATCCCTCCGACGGGTACCGACAATTATGGCGCCCCGGCCGTTACGGCGGGCGGACTGCTCTTCATCGCTTCCTCCCGCGACGAGCTGATCCGGGCTTTCGACCGAAAAACGGGCCGTGAACTCTGGCGCGCCAAACTGCCCGCTGCGGGCTATGCATCGCCGAGTACCTACGCCGTTAATGGCAAGCAGTACGTGGTGATTGCCTGCGGGGGTGGCAAACTCAAAACAAAATCGGGCGATCGGTACGTGGCGTTTGCGTTGCCATAAACCGCTTCTTCGTCGTTCATAGGTTGTCTACCGTTTCATGAGAAACAGGAATCGGCCAGCTAGGGTTGGGCGCTACCCAACCCTCTTTTATCGGCCTATCCTACTTACTTTATTCCAGGGAGCTGTTTCCCTAAGATGGTATGGCGAACCATCCTGAATACGTGCTGCTTCGATTATAATTGGAGGTTTCAAGAGACGGATCTCATCTTAACTTGTTGCTCTTGTCGGGCTGGTTGCGATACGGGAGTCGAGTTCGTATTGCGGTGGCAACCCCAGGTAAGCGCGGAGGGTCTTTCCCTCGTGGCCGTCGTGGAAGAGGCCGCGTTCGCGCAGGACCGGGACGACGCGATCGACGAAGTCGGCGATCCCAGTGTGGAAGTTGTCGAATTTCGTCATGAAGCCGTCCGTTGCCCCGGCCTGGAACCAGCTACGCTGAGGAATGAATGATCGAGTTGGGCTAGCCCTCTCAACCGATGAAATTCGCTGATCGTTTTTATGCGTTGTATCGGCCGTTGTTGTATAGGATAAATTCAGGGCCTATTTTTCGTGTTGTTCTCAGCTTGACTGGTCATCTCGTCGGTACACGGGTTAAGCGTTCCCAATTGGCGAAAGAAAATTTTTCCTTGTCTTCCTGGCTTAAGTTGGTTGCTTCGACAAAGGTACGGGCCTCCCGGCCAGGCCGGTATTGGTAGGGATAATCAGTCGAAAAAAGGATACGGTCGATTCCGATAATGTCAACTGATCGTTGCAGGTACGAGGGACTGAACATGCCACTAGCCGTTACATACAAATTCTGGCGAATGTAATCAATAAACGGTTTGTCAAGCTTGGTGACTCGGTTCAGGGAAGCCAACCGTTCGGTGTAGAACAAAATCACTTCTCCCCAGTGGCCGAGGATGATTTGCAGATTAGGAAACCGGTCAAAGACCCCGGCTAATACTAACCGAACAAATTGGATACCCGCTTCGTAATGCCACCCAAGCCCAAACGTTGAAAAGGCCAGGTCCGTCAGCTCGTCAAATCCTGAATAGTAAACATCCCTGGCGGCTTTCTGTGGAATTTGGGGATGGATGAACAAGGGAACGCCGAGCGTTTGAGCGCATTCAAAGAGTTCCCAATAATCGGGATGGTCCAGATTTTTCTCTCGAGTTCGTCCGCACACCATCGCTCCTTTTAAGCCAAGATGCTTCACCGAACGGGTTAATTCGTTGGCGGCTTCTTTTGGCACGGCCATCGGCAAGGCGGCCAACCCTTGAAATCGTTCGGGCGTCTTTCTGACAATTTCCGCCACATAATCATTCGTCAATTTGGCGAGAGCTACACTATCAGGGCCTAGATTGTGTAAACTCGGACTGGTGAGCGAAAGTACCTGCACGTCAACGCCGGTTTCGTTCATCAATCGAAGACGCGTGTCGCCGATTTCATTTAAACGATTGCCGATCTCGCCGATATGTAATTTGTGAGTTGGGTCGTTGGGATCAGCAACGTTTTTCCACTCATCCTCGACGGCTTTAGTCAGAAAATGTTCTTCGATGGCGATTAGCTTCATGTTACATGGTCTTTTTTAGGAGCACAAAATTCGTTTCCATTTAAATAACAACTGTAGCCGAACACCAGCTTATTATAGTCGAAAAGAAAATGTGTGCTCTGAATAGAGCCACAAGATCCAGCACCAAACGACTTGCCGAGTTGTACCACTGGACAATGAACAGAATAGTAGGCAACTATTGTAAACGGCAGATGCTCACCAAACCCTCCTCAAAGTGAGATGAGGAGGGTATTTATGGTGCCTTCAATGAAACGGGCACTTCACAAGTATTTGGCCTAAGGTGGTATGCTTTGGCTAACAGAGTATATAGCTCCGCTATATCGACACTTGAGCAATTGTTTTTGAACTGAAACCATTTTCCTCACTTGACTGCCGAAGTATCTTTTTAGCTTTTTTACTGTCCTTTAGGTAAGCATCGAAAAAGGCTAATGTGTAGTGACACAAAGCCCAGTAACTATCCGTTTGATAGGAAGTAGTCGGCTTGATCGAAGCGTAGAAGGCCCAATAGGACGTGAACTCCGCATGGTCCAGTTTTTTAAGCCGGTATAAGTGCTTGTTAGTTGTTGCCAATGAACGAAAAAACGGGAAAGTAGACCAGTCCTCGTTTTGATTACTTAGATATAAGTAAGGCACAACTAATTTGGCCGGGTTGAAATCGCGTACGGTTTTGATAAAATCGTAATCCTGGTACTCGGTGCTGCCATCCCAGCAGGCCAATGCTTTTACAGTCGGATTGCGCATTTGATAGATGACATTAGCCATACCTCCCCAACTGAATCCAAACGTACCGATTCTAGACGTATCAACACTAGGGAGCCGGAAAGCCTGCGCCATGACGTATTCCATGTCCCTAACCTGAGCCATGATACCAGCGGTATCTTTGGTCATTGTTTGCCCTTGCTGACCGGCTGACGCGACGGAAATGATCACATAACCGTGGCTGGCTAAGTACTCACAGGCAATATGGTTTTGATTAGCTGGTTTGCTTAGCGAAGGCGCATAGATAATAACTGGAAACCGCCGATTGATAGGCGCTGCGTTATAAATCGCTTTGGTCGGTGCCTGTAATATATCCCATACGTTTATGGAAAGATTTTTCATGAACGTGGTGGCGTACTGGCGATAGCCCCCCACCATATTGGTACAAGACGCACTGACCTGGGCTGAATCGGCTAGAATAGACCCCTCGCGTTGAGTTTCTAACTCGATATACGTCCTATAGGACATGGGCTTATCGCTTGCTGCTTTCTGAGCAGGGTACCAAACATGCATAGATAAGGGTCGGTATGGTATGCCCCTGTCAGGCTTATAGCTTCGAATGCTATCATAGTGGAGCTCCGTTTTAAATCCAATCGGATAGGGTCCATAGTGGCCATTCTCAATTTGCCATTTAACCGGCTTAGAGATTGACCAGGAGATGATCAGACAGAATCCCAAGTACAGTACCTTGCCCATATAGAGGTTGTTTTTGGGGCAATATAACTATTTAATTAGTTATTAAACTAAAGATATAGTTATTAGTAACAATAATGGCATTCCGGGCTGTAAAAGTCATTAAATAGAAACTTGAAACGTGCTGAGTGCGAAGCCACCTTCGGATGCCCGCACGCTCTGATTGCGATGGACTTTAATTAATTCTCAGAGGGTATTTTGAAAAAGAATAATCTCATGAAAATACTCCTAAGTGAGAATAACAGTGGTTGATGGATTGTCTCAGATCATGGGTCCCTCTTGTCCTGTTTTTAGCGGATGGAGAAATTTCAACACGTATCTCTTCACTAACCACATGGTATTTCCTGAAATGAACTAGTAAAACGACACCAACAGTTAATTGAACCCTGCCCTGAATTGCAGCGGTGTCTGCTCGGTTTTGGCCTTGAACAATTTACTGAAGGATTGGGGATATTCGAACCCAAGGACGTAGGCGATTTCACTGACCGTTAAACTCGTAGTCGTCAATTTTTCTTTGGCCTCTTCGATAAGCTGCTCATGGATCAATTGTTGGGTCGTGCTACCCGTTAGTTGCTTCAAACAATCACTCAAGTATTTGGGCGATAGATGCAAGGCGTCTGCTACATAGTGAGCCGTGGGCAGGCCTTTGGGCTCTTCGGATTTGAAATAGTCGTAGAGTAACTGCTCAACCTTGTCGACGAGCTCGCTGCCGACGGCCTTTCGGGTGATAAATTGCCGGTTATAATAGCGATTACAATACGTCAGCAACAACTCAAGGCTAGCCATCCATACCTCCTGGCTGAACTGATCAATAGGCCGAATCGATTCTTTCTCCAGTTGGCCAAAAATGTGTTCGATTTCGCACTGCTCTTCTTCGGAGAGGATCAACGCTTCGTTGACGGCGTAGTCGAAATAACCATAGGTTTTTATTTTACTGCTCAGCGGAAACGTCCGCAGAAAATCGGGATGGACCGAGAGCTGCCACCCTTTTTTGGCCGGGGTAAAATCTTTATCCAGAAAGCTTACCTGCTTGGGGGCAAAGCAGGACATGACCCCTTCGTCAAAGTCAAATTGGCTTTGCCCATACTGGATCTTGCAAGGGCATTCTGTCTTTAGGGTTATCTGGTAGAAGTCTGTGATCAGCCGGGTACGTTGTTCGATCTTGATTTGGGGAACATCCTCGAACCTGATCAAGCTGATGAGCGGATGCTTCGATTTGGGGAGCTGCAATAACTGATGGAGCTGTGCGATCGATTGGATATGAACGGTTTCCGTCGTTTTCATGTCGGCAAGTTAGGGTTGCAACGCTAGTTTTTTACGATAGGAGCGGGCGATAGCACTGGTAATCATGGCATTTGGCAATAAGGCCAGCAGGCGGGATCCAAATCGGTTTCTGCTTCCCGATACATGAAAGGCTTTTTTTGCCGCCAGCGCGTTTACCAGTTCATCGGCAACATCTTCGGGCATTTGAACGGCAGCGGTATCATAATCAGCGCTGAGCCCAACCCCCTTCTCATTATTGATACCCGCTGCTTGATTAAAATTAGTCTTCGTCAATCCCGGTGAAAAAAGCATAACCTGGACATTGTAGGGTTTACATTCTTGAGTTAGTGCTTCGGTAAACGAACGGACAAACATTTTACTGGCCGCATAGGTGGCCATGTAAGGAACCGGCATAAAGGCCGCCATCGAAGCCACATTGATGATTGTGCCTTGCTGACGGGCTCTCATCGGTTGCAGGAAAAGATGCGTCATGGCGAGCAACGAAGCATTGTTGAGCTGCAGTAAGTCCAATTCCGATTGCAGCAACAGTTGGGCGAATTCACCTCCGGAGCCAATGCCTGCATTATTGATCAATAGATCAATTTCCCAGTTTTGCTTTTGAGTTTGTTCATAGATTTGGAAGGGTGCATTTGGCTGGGTTAGATCGGCCGCAATAAAGGGAGCCTGGATCTGGTATTGCGCTTGCAGTTGCTGGCTGATCTGGGCCAATTTCTCTTCATTGCGGGCCACCAGCACAAGGTTATGTTTATTTTGAGCCAGTTTTCTAACCAGGGCCTCGCCGATCCCGCCGGATGCTCCTGTGACTAGTGTGTATTTCATGTTGTGTTTTGCATCAAATTTGAGACGCAAAGTTCGATAGATATGCACCAGCCGACCGGAATCAAAAGTCGGTTGGTTGTATCCTAAAGTCGGGAAGAAATGGGGCGCGAAACGTCAATACTTATTTAGCCAGTTATCATACGACCAACGAGTACTAAAAAATTAAATGTTTTACAGAAGGCTTATTTTTTAGGTCTATCTATTTCAATCCGTCGCGTAGGCTATGTCGTGTACCTGCTAATATGACAATGCGACAAGTCTGTATAAGGCAGTACCGGCTATCAAGCCAAGCAATGCCCCGACTAAGACCTCCCATAAAGTATGCCTCCTTAACACCAGCCTGGAGCCGCCAATGAAGAGAGAGAAAACCCCCATCAGTAAGCCTAAAGGTTGATTGATACTATAGATCGCCCAAGTCAGAAAAAAGGAGAGCGATGTATGTAAAGACGCTTTGACATACCGGTTCACCCCATACGAACTGATCACCAACAGCAAAACGCAGGCTGTTCCATAGCAAAAAGGGCGGGGCTGATGAGTGGCAAACAGAAGGCCTGTCAACAGGGATATGGCCCCAATCAAGACGGGATAAAATTGAGCACGTTGCCGTTGATCGGACACATCAAAATTAGTGTATTGACCTCGCTTAACCTTTCGGTAATTATACCATGAGATCGGTAACACCACCCCACCCAATAGCCATGTGGAGATGATCATGGCATTCCTGATGGGTAACTGTAGGAACGTTACATAGAGGGCAAATAAAGTAATTGTAAGAAGGGGATGCCCCAGCATGGAGATTGCCTTTGATGCGCTAATGATAAAGGGGGAAACAGGTTTCATAAGTAAGCATCCGACGACTCAACAGGAGGAGGTAGTTTTTTGATCTTAAGCTGCTCTTCAAGTTCTTATGTTATCTAATCACCTATCGGATAGCCAATCTACAAAAACTTTAGTTTCAAGAATGAGATATCACAAATCGCTTCCTCCTGAGCCAAAAAGACGTTCAGGTATCTGCTTCTTATACAGAATGATTGAGCTGAAAGAGGACGTTGTAAAGCAGTACCCTTTGCTTCTGGCAATGCCGATCTGCTTAATCTTCAATGGGAGCGGCCAACGCTTCAGGAAACCCATGGGCGGCCAGCCGTTCGCACATGGCAATAGTCAGCGCAGTATCCAGGTAGGCATGTAAATACACCACTTTGCCCCAGCGCATTTTTATCACATGCACACCCTCATTCACATAATCTGAGCCATCGGCGGGGGTAGCCCGGTCAATCCACTCGACCGCAATGGTCGTGTTCCAGGGCCAGCCACTCACGGCTACATTCTGAATCTCGAAAGCCAGGCCAGGCGACAGACGAAACAGGCGTTGAAACCATTGGCGCATGGCGCCGATACTATGCCGGGTGCCACCCAGCGCGTGATGACCGCTGAACGTATGCGTGATGGCCGGTGAAATACTCTTGAGCACCTCTTCATAGTTGCCCCGATTCAGGTGCTCAAAACTCTGAAGGGCCAGCTTTTTCACGATTGAATGATACATGATTTCAGGCAGTTAGGGGGTGAAGAGGTAAGGACCGAGCAGCGGTTTTCCGACGCAGCAGGTGGCCTTTCCACAGCCAGAGGCCGGTTAGGCCCAAGCCGGGTATAACCACGATCTGCATCAGGAGGGTAAACCAGGCAAGGTGGTGCCACGGAGCGTATACATAGGTGCCGATAGCGGCTGCACAGAGCAGGTGAATCCACCGGGTCAGTTTGCGGAGTTGGGGAGTTTTCATGGGTTTGTGTCAGTTTCTTAAATGACTGATACAAAGATAAAAGGCCCCCGGAGCCCATGCATTGATGTATGGTAAGAAGCGAAATTGCCTATTTTTTCAGGCGGGCAACCTGTTGTTTAACCCGGCTTAAACTCTCTGGCGTTACACCTAAGTAGGTGGCAATCAAGTGCTGAGGCACTCGCTGGAGCAAGGCTGGCTCCTCCTGTAACAAGGCTAGATACCGGGTTTCCAGGTTGTGAAACTGAAAGTGACTCATCCGCCGATCCATCATCAGGTACGCATATTCGGCCATTAACCGACCGAATTTTTGCATTTGCGGGTACCGTTCGTATAAATCGTAAATGTCAGATCGGTAGAACGTTGTTACCTGGCAGTCGTCAATACATTCGAGGTAATAGTGAGAGGGTAAATCGGTTTTGAAACTGGCAAAGTCAGTTGCAAAGGCAAATGAATCGGGGAAGAAAAAGAAATACGTAATGTCTACCCCTTCCTGAATACGATACGACCGTATCGCGCCCTGGTGAATAAACTGCATCCGGTCGCAGACCTGGCCAGGTTCCAGCAGAATGCGTTTCTTTTCGTAGGTGGTTGGGTGAGCAATGGCGAGCACAGCCTCCCATACCTCATCAGAAAGGGGAACTAACTGGTTAAATGCCATCCGCATAGCAACCCAATCCTGCTGCATAATCCGTTAAGGTCCTACCTGCCGTTGATCTTATAGCCCAATTTATCAATCATTTCCCGAAATCAGAATTCTATAGCCAATACACTGCTTAGTTTTCCGAAAATGGCTCGATTGTTTTTTGAACTCGGAAGGCGTTTGATACCGCTACCTATGTGACTGATAGCCTCGAACAGATAGTAAAAAATCAGTGTCTTAAAAACCTCTTTCTGCAAGATTCAGCGGGCTTTCCACATGGCGATCCGGATTACCACTTTACATGCTGTGACACTTCAGCCTATAGGTATACTGATTTTCGAGTTCATCGACCGCCTTTAAGCGTTTTCAACTCAACGTAAAGAGGGCCATCTCCGATACGGCTGGCATAAGGAATTGGGCGAACATCAAATGCACAAGCCGTGGAGACCTTGACGCTACCTTCCGACCAGGCGTTGATAAACAATTTGCTTACCGCTGGGTTAAAATCCGGAGCTATACCAAGCAAAAACTCATAACTCGTTAATAAAATCAATAATGAAAATAGGAATCATTGGGGCCGGCTTCATCGGCAGTGCCCTGGCCCTTCGGCTCACTAGCCTCGGCCATTCAGTGGCTATTGCCAACTCGCGTGGCCCTGAAACGCTGGGTGAGGTGGCCCAAAAAACCGGCGCTACTCCCGTTACGTCCCATGAAGCGGCTCGCTACGGCGAAATCATCGTGGTGACCATTCCACTGAAAAACATTCCCGATCTACCCAAAGACTTGTTCGATGGCGTACCCGCTGAGGTGCCCGTCATTGATACCAGCAACTACTACCCTATGTTGCGGGATGGACACATCTCTGAACTTGAGCAGGGCGATCTGACCGAAAGCGAATGGGTACAGCAGCACCTGGGCCGGCCTGTGGTCAAGGTGTTCAACAATATCCTGGCCGACCACCTTGAAAAATTGGGACAGCCCGTCGGCTCACCCGATCGTATTGGGTTGCCAGTGGCTGGCGATGACCCGGCTGCCAAGCAAAAAGTAATGGCTCTGGTGGAGGAACTGGGCTTCGATGCCGTGGATGATGGTCGTCTGCATGAATCGTGGCGGCAACAGCCCGGCACACCCTGCTACGCAGCCGACCTATCGGCCAAGGAGCTACGGCAGCAGTTGGAAAGCCTGGGTACAGAGCGCACCCAGCAGCAACACGCGCAGTTTTTGGCCAACCACGCTGCTCTGGAAAAGCAAATGAAAGCTCAGGGCATCAAGCTGGACTAGCTTCTAACCCGCTCCCCTTAACACAAATAAGTGCTTGTAGGCGTATACCGACTTACATAAAAAGCCGCACTCAGTTCCTACTGGTGCGGCTTTTCAATGACACGATTTTGGGCTACAGGAAAGGATAAAGGGAATGAAAATCCAGTTTTGCGTTTTGTTTACATCTTGGATCGTGCCAGTCGCAATCGGACGATTAACTAAACGAGTTGAATAGAAAACCCTTCGTAAGTTTAAACGGCTGTCCACCTAAATCAGTCGCCTACGGAGGCTGATTAATTCAAAGAAGCCAACGTAATTGGCAACTACCTGGCCTTTATAAAAGACACATTTTGGTCTTAGTTTAGTCTTCAAAGAAATTAAAAGGCCGCTTTACGACTGATTTAATCCGTTACCTGAGACCTGCTCTACATAAGCAGAGTCGGCATTAGTTGGTATGGGGACCAACTCGATGGGGCGGATTCGCCAAAAAAACTACCATTAAACTCCTTCCCTTCTGTAAATCTACCAAGGGCCCTTGAGTGACCAGCTCATATCAATATCCGATTCTCCCCAAGGTGATCGACTGTACTTTTGACCCACTCATGGAGCCATCTTTCATGGACTGGTAATGGAATCAACTCCCCCTTCGTAATGACCAGCTTTCCTGATTCCGATAACGATCCAGCTTCTACTGGGATGAAATACAGACGATCTATTCTCAGGTAGTGATTCCTACTGCTTGGTTCTACTCCTCATCTGCTGGATAATCTAATCGCTGAGGTTTTGCATTTTTTTCATCCTGCGTGCCCCTCCATAAACTGTGTAGCCGTTTTGTGCCAAATAAATGATCGTTGTCTTGCCAGTTCCTGTCGAAGCGCCAGTTACTGAGACTGCTCTTTATGTCTATAAATCGGTAGAATGCCTGGATACATTTCATTCAAATGAATGAATGTTTAGTGTTTCTTTTTATCACTTTATATATACTTTTACCCTAAAATCGGTCGATTACGCTGAGCGAATAAATTTGTACAAAGGAATCTAGCCGTAAACGCTTCTTGGCTTTTAAACAAAGGTCTGATTGTCTTGCTGAGGTATCACAAGCATCCACTTAAGCAGAGGATTGATTGAACCTGCAAATAGGCTGTTTACTTACCTTTTCAGAAAAATACGTTGAATGCGCTTTCTTTGTTTGGTATTCTGGTTACAGCCTTTTTTTAGCCTCGCTCAACTTAAGGGCTGGCAGGAAATTACCATATCCGAAGGCTTGTCGCAAGGCATGATCTATGATCTCAAACAAGATCATAAGGGCTTCATCTGGGCAGCTACCAAAGACGGTCTGAATCGCTATGACGGCTATAATTTCACCGTTTTTACACACAATGCCTATAACAAGTACAGCCTGTCATCTAATGCCTGTTCCACCTTACTGGTTGATCGTCATGGGCGCTTGTGGGTAGGAACCTTGAACCGGGGACTCAATCTATATGATGAGCGAACGCAACGGTTCTACCCGATCGATATGAGTGATCCGGCCTATCCCGATGCAGGAAATTATGAGATTAACCTGTTGGCAGAAGATCCGGAAGGCAACATCTGGGTAGGTACCAGCCAGAATAAACTGGTTAAAATAACCTTGTCTGATTCGCTACGGAACGGTTTTCCCCAGCAGGCTGATGCTACGCCCCAGGTTCGATTTAGCCGATTTTCATTTCCGTTACATGGCGTAAGCGGTGGTAGTGCCCCAACGCGGATTAGCTTTCATGGTAATGGCCAGGCGGTGGTGAGTGCGGCCAGAGAGCTATACACACTGAATTGGCGGAAGCCGCAACCTGCCAGCTATTCGCAAATCAAACGCTTTGGGGCATTGGCCACACTGTTTGAGGCAACACCAGATGGGCAACAACCTGACTACTGGTTTGGATTCAGTGCGGATACACTCGTTGGCTGGCAACAGACGAAACGAAAGGTGATCAGGATGCCACCGACAAAAAACGACAATGTATATCTGGATAAACTTGATGACCATACTGTAGCTGTGGCAACGCCAGACTTTTTGTGGCTTTTGTCGCCTGCTCAACTCTATGCACAGGATAACCTGTCGGCCCGCAATGCGTTTGCCATTATGCCGCCGAATCTGTTTGCCATTACCAAACTCCTCATTGACCGAACGGGCAATATCTGGGTAGGTACGGCAGGCTATGGTCTGCGTAAATTTAGTCCCCGTATCAAGCAATTTAAAGCTTACCTGCCCAACCTCTCTCTCTCGTACTTATTTCAGGATAAACAGGGGCAGACTTATGTGCGGAGCCAGTTCGACTTTGGACGGCTAGATCGCTCCACCAATCGCCGAATTCCTATTCTACAGAAAAGCGGCATACCGGTAGAGGACCGGCCAGCTTACATCATTCAGGATCATAAGGGGTTTTTCTGGGCATCTATGGCTAACGATCAGGCCGATCCTCCGGCTCATCGACTCGTTAAGTTTTCCACGAATTGGCAACAAATCAAGACCTACTTGCTGCCGCCTGGCATTGCCTTCGGTTTATACGGGAACCAAACCCGGGAAGACAAAGCCGGCCATCTCTGGATCGGGGCGATGCATGGGAAGCTCGTAAAGTTCGACCCGGCGACAGAAACCTTTACCGTTTTTTCTTACCAGCGTTTGCTGCCCAGGCAGGCCGCCGAAACAGAGACCTACTCCCTGTATTTCGATGGGGCCGGTACGGGCTGGATTGGTACACAGAGTGGTCTTATCCGGGTCGATCATCTGCAGTCAACGCCGTCTTTTACGATTTATAAAAACGATAGTACTAAACCTGAAAGCCTGAGCAACGATTTTGTGTCAAGCACGATCGACGATCCTGATCGGCCAGACAACTACCTTTGGATCAGTACGAAAGGGGGCGGGCTGGATCGGCTCGATAAACAAACAGGGCAGTTCCGGCATTTCACCGAAGCCCAGGGTCTGCCCAACAAAGTGGTCTATGGTATTCTGACAGATGAGTTTAAAAATCTCTGGATAAGTACCAATCGGGGCCTGGCTCAGTTTAATCCCCGCACATTCAGGTTTCGTAAGTATACCAAAGCGGATGGGCTTCAGGATGACGAATTTAATACGGGTTCGTTTCTTAAAACTGTATCTGGCGAGCTGCTCTTTGGGGGAGTAAACGGGTTGACAGCGTTTCAGCCCAGAGACGTAGTGACTACGGCTGCCAGATCGGCTCCTCAGGTTCATATCATTGGGCTGAAAATCAATAACGAAGCCGTTGCTGTGGGTGCCGCTAACAGCATTTTACCGGAAAGTATTGAGGATACCCGACAACTCGAGTTGTCGCATACCCAAAACTTACTGACCCTGGAATTTGCGTTGACGGACTATACTAATTCGGCTAAAAATCAATATCGATACCGGCTGGCTGGTATCGATCAGAACTGGGTAGAAGCTGGCACTAACCGCTTCGCCAACTATGCCCAATTGCCCAGTGGCACCTATACATTTGAGCTGCAAGGCTCTGCCAATGGGGAGATTTGGAGCAAAGCTGTCCAGTTGACCATTCAGATTCATCCGCCCTATTACCGTACCTGGTGGGCTTATCTACTTTATTCCTTTGTACTGCTGCTGGTTGGCTGGCAACTGTACCAGTTCCAGAAACAACGATGGTTGTTGCAGCAACAGGTAACGCTTGAGCAAAAAGAGGCCAGTCGATTAGCAGAGCTCGATGCACTTAAAACCCAGTTCTTTACCAATATTTCCCACGAATTTCGGACTCCTTTAACCTTGATCCTGAGCCCCATCATGGATCTGAAACGTAAACTGCCCACCGAACCGGTACTGGAGATCATGGAGCGTAACGGGAACCGGTTGCTGAATCTGATCAATCAGTTACTCGACTTAAGCAAGCTTGAGGCCAACCAGTTAAATCCCCAACCCGAACCGGGTGACCTGGCGGTGTTTCTATGGACACTGACCAGATCGTTTTCCTCCCTGGCTGAGAGCCGCCGGATTCAATTTTCCTTTACCCAGAACGCTGACAGTTGGTGGACCGAATTTGACCACGATCGAATCGAAAAAATAGTGACCAACCTGCTGTCAAACGCCATTAAGTTTACTCCCCCCGGCAAGCAGGTTCAGATGCGGGTTGACTATCCTCTATTGAGCGATTCGGCAGAGGTAAGGATCTCTGTTGACGATTCCGGTATTGGTATTGCTCCTGATCAGCTGCCGCACATCTTCGAGCGTTTTTATCAGCGGTCATCCGATTCGGCCGACGGACAGATGAATCGTGCCTATGAGGGTACAGGTATTGGGTTGGCCTTGGTGAAGGAACTCGTTCGGGTACTGGGCGGAGAGGTAAGCGTAACCAGTACGTTGGGGGAAGGAACAACCTTCACCATAGGGCTGCCCATGACGATCCTGGTTAAATCAGCCGGAATACCCCTGTCGGTGGATAGTAGAATAAGCCAACTCGCCCAATTGAACCTGCCAACATCAGTAAGCGACTTAGCGGTATCCACGGCGAGCGTCCAGCCTGGTACGGAAAATAGCCTGCTCATCATCGATGATAATGCCGATATCCGGATGTATGTGCGCCATATTTTTGAAAATGAGTACCAGATTATCGAAGCCATGGATGGGGTAGAAGGGCTGGAGCGGGTGACGGAGATGGTTCCTGACATTGTCATTTGTGATCTGATGATGCCCCGGCTTGATGGTTTCGGTTTTTGCCGAGCCCTGAAAACCCAGGAAGCCACCAGCCATATTCCCGTGGTGATGCTCACGGCCAAAACCACGCCTGGAGATCGGATCACGGGCTTCGAACTAGGTGCTGACGATTACCTGACCAAACCCTTCAATCAGGCTGAACTCCGTGCCCGGGTACGCAACCTGATTGAAAAGCAACAGCGGTTATTCCGGCGTGTAGTAACGGACAACTCTATTCCGCTTCCTACCAAAGGGACTGCTGAAGCGGTTAACGTTGTTTTACCGGTTAGTGAGCAGAAATTTCTCGACCGACTGTCGGTCGTAGTCCATCAGCACCTGAGTGATCCGGACTTCTCTGTCGAAATGCTTGCCGAAGGTGTCAACATGAGTCGGACACAGCTACACCGAAAACTAAAGGCAGTTACCAACCTGACCGCTACCCTGTTTATCCGCGATATTCGGCTGGCAAAAGCTGCGGAGTTGCTGCATGCCGGAGAGTACAGTGTGACTCAGGTTGCCTATGCAGTCGGGCTTGATAATCTCTCTTACTTTGCCCGCGTATTTCAGGAGCGCTACGGGGTATTACCCTCTCAGTATGGTAAATCAGCCACAGCCCTGACAAACTCACAACGCAATGGTCTTTCAAAAACAACCTGATTTCAGCTGCTTTTTCAGTAAAATGAAACGTGAGTGTTAATTATTGAAACGTGAGTGTCAGCGATTAAATGGGAATTGGCGGTACTTGCATCCGTATTTAACGAGCATTTCGTTGCCTGGATCGATCCGCGTTGGAGTAGATCGTCAGGTGGTTCGGGAGGCTGTCGTTACGTGCCCTCTAGTACCAAAATCTAACCCATATTTACTTTATGACTTCACTGTTTACGTACGTTCAGAAGCTGTATGCTACTGGACACAGTCTTTTTATTGGCCTCCTTTGTTTGTTGGGTTGCCAAACCGTCGTTCTTGGTCTGTCACGACCGACTGGCCACAGCACCATTGATGAGACGATAAAAATCAGATCCGGCGTCAACCAACCAGCTGTAGCGGTCTTCTCACCTACACGATCCGTAGCCACATCCTCGTCACCAGGTTCTGTTTCTGTAATTGACGCCAACAAGTGCTATCGGCTGGTCTCCCGACTTAGTGGAAAAGTGCTGGCCGTCAGCGGCACGGCCCAGAATGACGGCGACAAGCTGACTCAGCAAACCGATGCCACCAAACTTACCCAGGGCTGGCGCTTCACAGCCACCGACGCAGGCTACTACAACATCCAGGGGTTGTCTACCCAGAAAGGTATTCAGGTAGCCAGTGGCTCGACGGCCGATGATGCCTTGCTGGAGCAGTGGACCTATTGGGGGGGCGCTCACCAGCAGTGGCGGTTGGTGCGCAATGGTGAGGGTTATTTCAGCCTGCTCAACCGCAACTCGAACAAGGCCATCACGGTTCGGTCCGGAAGTGTGGCCGAGGGTGGGCCGATCAGTCAGATGACGCTGGGAACGGGTCCGGAACAGCAGTGGAGTATTGAGGAGCGTAGCTGTACGACCACCGCCACCGCCACCAATCAGGCGCCCGTAGCTGTGGCCACAGCTACCTCCTTAACGGGCACTTCGCCCTTGAGCGTGACCTTTACGGGCAGCAAATCCTACGACCCCGACGGTGATCCCATCACCTACGAATGGAACTTTGGCGATGGGAGTAGCTATTCTGCCGAAGCCAACCCTGTGAAGGTATTCACGGCAAAAGTCGGTAGCCAGGGAATCGGTCTGGTTCTTAACTATACGGTTCAGTTAACCGTTATCGACAGCAAGGGGCTGCGAAGTCCGGTCCAGGCTTTTTCGGTCAAGCTCAACAATAGCAACCCAACGGTTCAGATCACCAGTCCGGTCAATACCACCAAATACGCCCTCGACAAGAGTACCAGTTATACGCTGGCTGCTACCATTACCAATGCAGGTTCTACTAATTCTATCCTGTGGAAGGTAAAATTGCGCCGTGGTAACAGTGAACAGCTAGTGACAACTCGGTCGGATAACAATCCGGTCATTGATATCTCGCCGGTGGGCTGCGATGGAGTGGATACGTATTACCTGATTACACTAACCGTGACTGGCGCTGGCGGGACAGGGTCGGCCCAGGATTCGGTTAAGATTTACCCTGATTGCAACTCGCCTAAATTGACCGTTACCGGGTTGACGGCTACAACGCTCAGTAGCAGCAGTGTGCGGCTTAACTGGACGAACTCCGCCCTTCCCTTCGACAAGGTGCTGGTTGTGGGTCGCACTGGTTCGGGTCTGACGGACATTCCCCTTGAGCCTACTTATACCGCCAATACCAGCTTCACAGGCAACGGTTCTGATTTACCCGGGGGCGGCAAGGTACTCTATCAGGGCACATCGAACTCCGTGGTGGTAACTGACCTGACAGCTGGGCAACTCTATTCTTTCCGGGTATATGCCCACGCTGGCAACGGCTGGTCGGGTGGGGTGGAGGTGAATGCGACCCCGGCAGGGGTTACCGCCAACCGTCCGCCCGTGGTCGTGGCTACAACTACTTCGTTAACGGGTACATCGCCCCTGAGCGTGACATTTACGGGCGACAAATCCTATGACCCCGACGGCGATCAGCTTTTCTATGAATGGGCGTTTAGTGATGGCACGTACTTGAACATAGCCAATCCGGTGAAGACCTTCACGACACAAGTAGGACAGCATGGCTCAGGTTCTATCACGAGATTTACCGCTCAACTCACAGTAACCGATAGCAAAGGGCTGCGGAGTACCAGCCAGGTATTCAACATCTCGCTCAACGATTCACCAGGTTCTGTTTCGGTGGTTGACGCCAACAAGTGCTATCGGCTGGTTTCCCGACTTAGTGGAAAAGTGCTGGCCGTCAGCGGCACGGCCCAGAATGACGGCGACAAGCTGACTCAGCAAACTGATGCCACCAAACTTACCCAGGGCTGGCGCTTCACAGCCACCGACGCAGGTTACTACAACATCCAGGGGTTGTCCACCCAGAAAGGTATTCAGGTAGCCAGTGGCTCGACGGCCGATGATGCCTTGCTGGAGCAGTGGACCTATTGGGGGGGCGCTCACCAGCAGTGGCGGTTGGTGCGCAATGGTGAGGGTTATTTCAGCCTGCTCAACCGCAACTCGAACAAGGCCATCACGGTTCGGTCCGGAAGTGTGGCCGAGGGCGGGCCGATCAGTCAGATGACGCTGGGAACGGGTCCGGAACAGCAGTGGAGTATTGAGGAGCGTAGCTGTACGACTGGAGCCAGAGTGGGTGCTATGGAAGCGGGGGTGGCGTTCAACGTGTGGCCTAACCCGGCCAGCGACCATGTGTTAATCGATTTAAGTCCCGCCATCGGCCAGCCTATGGGTCTGCAATTAAACGATCTCATGGGCCGTGCATTCGTGCAGACGCAGTTGGAGGCCGCTCCTGCGGAGCCCTACCGCATCAACACGAGTCAATTACCTGACGGCCTGTACCTGATTCAGCTTAGGCCTGCCGGGCAAGTGCCAAGTACGGTGCGGCTGTTAATAAAGCACTAACAAATAATGTAGGCTTCAGACTAAAACCAGAGCCTGCATCATGAGTATTTTCTAAATAAAAATCAGTCCCAAGAAACTCTGTTTTTTTAAACAGAGTTTCTTGGGACTGATTTTTTAATAACTATCCACGTCAATACGTAGCTATAGCGCCTGTAAGAACGGCACAGGCTCCATTTAGCCAGGTAGTAGTTATGTGCCTTATCCAGTGCTCAGTTTAGTGGCGCATGACTGAACCAAGCAGCAATATGAGTGAAAAGAGTACTGTGTATGCTATTTACAAGGTTTTAACTAAATGAAAGCAGGTCGCTGTGTTCATAAAATGTAATTTAGCGCCTGTCAACTAACGTAACCGGCTCATGATGAAAAGTATCACTAAAATAATAACCTCCTTAGTGCTTGTTGTCAGTGCACTACTTTTGTCTGGCCAGGCGAAGGCACAGTTTCAGGCTAATGTGACGGGTAACTATCTAGCGCCAACTGAATCAGGCTCTTCTTTCTCCGATGGTGTGTGGGGGGGTGGAGTTACACTACGCTACTTCCTGAGCCCAAATTTGGCCGTTGGCGTAAACGGCCGATATTTCACCACTAAGAATTCGGCTAGTTTCGATTTAGGTCCTGGACCCGGAGTTGTTGGATCTGCCAAAGCCTCTGCGAACCTCCTCATGGTGACCGGCCAGGCCGAGTACTTTTTCTCTACGTCAGCTTTGCGACCCTATGTTGGCGTAGAAGCTGGCTTGTACAGGGCCGCTGCCCGCGCTGAAATTAGCAACGGCTACCAGACCTTAAAATTTTCAGACAGCAATAGCAATTTTGGCGTTGCCCCTAAAGTAGGCTTGCAATATGCCATTTCACCTGCCTTCGGCGTAAATGCCGATGCGGGTTATCATATCGTTTTTAGCGATGGTGAAACGGGGAAGTCGCTTTTGCTCGGAGCAGGCGTCTACTTTATGTTTAGCCAGAGATAGAAAAGCAAAAACGTGTATCATAGCTAATAGGGCAAATTTCGTCTAAAATCATCGAACCCTTCCCAACATTTACGGATCAATAAGGCCGTAATTGCCGGGAAGGGCTCGATGATTTTGGGGGCTCTACGACTTAGCGGGCTAACTTAACACCCCGGCCCGCGACTCGGCCAAAATAATAGTTGACGCCAATTTTCAGGCGGCCACCTTTACCCCGGCTAACGGTTGGGTCAATTTTATTATAAAAGCTACTTTCATACGACACCTCGGCGCCCAGCCGGTGCAGAATCCAGGCCATGACACCAATTTCCAGACCAACGCTGGTGTATTTGTATTTTGTGTCGGCAGGCGTGTTTTCCGAAAACTCGCGACCGCTGTTCAAACTGGCACCAATGAAACTACTGATGCGCGTGCGAAAGGGATAATAACGGGCGAATGCACCCACTTGTCGGGAGTGGTACTTGTTGCCCACGAGCCGGTCAGCGTCATAGCGTAAGCCAGCCGCAAAACCTGGTTGAAAGAAATAGCCAAGGCGTGTATTTATACCCAGATAAACTTGCCCGCTGGTTGCCCCCATACCAAGACCTCCACCCAGGAAAAGGTTGTTGGGTTCAAACCAACTCAGTTGATTGGCCTGCTGATAACTGATGGATTTATTGATTTCCTCGTCCATCTTTTCGCTGGCCTGGTCTGCTTTTTGCCGAACATCCCGTTTCGTTTGCTCATCAATAAGCGGCCGTCCATTTCTGCTCGAATCAGACCTATTTTGGGCTACAGCACAAAAACTTAGGCCAGTCAGTAGCGTTACAGTTGTAAGGAGTTTCTTCATCATCGTTGAGTTAATACCATAAAAAACATCGTTGTATTAACCACGAAGCCTGGATAAGGTTTGTCGATGATGGAGACTGCGTGAAAATGGACCAAAAAATAACACCTTCCCAAAACGGAAAAGGCGTTATAAGAAAGCGACAAATGATGAGCCCTTTATTTTTGTAACTGCTCGATCAGAGAGCCGATCTGCTCAGCGGATACGGCGGGAAAATTGGCGATCCGAATCTGTGAATCTTTAAACTTTCCATAGCCACTGCCAACGATCATGTTTGCTGATTTGGCGGCCGAAATAACATCGGCCGATGACAAGGGCTTATCGTCCGATCCAACATTGGCCACGATGACCGTTTGGGAACGATGGCGTTCCTGCTTGACAAAAGAGCTGTAATTTGCCGAACTGTCCAGAAATTTATACAACATCCGGGCTTTCTCTTCGGTCTGCTTGCGGATGGTGTCGATGCCGATCCGGTTAAAGTCTTCAGCGATTTTGCCGAGTATATAAATGTACAAAACGTTCGGTGTAGCGGGTGTCTCAAACGTTTTATAATGCTTCCACAGCATGGGAAGTGTGTTGTGCGCTCCAATAGTCATCGCATCGTTTTTTTGTAAACGTTCGGCTTTGGCCAGACAAGCCTGGTTGGCAATCCAGACACCCAGACCGGCGGGCATGCCAAACGCCTTCTGAACGGAGAAAAACGCCGAGTCGATCAAACTGAAGTCCAGGTCCGGAAAAGGAGCCGACGAAACAGTATCGACACAAAAAAGCTTCTTGGGGTATTTGCGCTTGAGTTTATGCATCTCGGCAGGCCGCATCTGTACGCCCGACGAGGTTTCGTTATGCGTGAGGCAGACTAGCTCGGCATAAGCAGGGACCTCGATTTCAGCCGCGTCGAACCCTTCACCGAATGGCTTTTCCAGAATGTGGGCGTGCTTGTTGAGGGCATTGGCGTAGTCATAAAATTTTTGCGAGAACGAGCCATTGACCAAATGAAAGCTCTCATGTTCAACACAGTTCAGCAATACACGTTCCCACACTTCCGAAGCTGAGCCCGTAAAGAAAATACCGTGTGTAGCGGGAATGGTCAGCAGCGTACGCAGTTGCTCATCAGCAAACTTATAAATGTCCCGAAACCGCTGACTCCGGTGCGAAATAGAGCCGATCTGTTCATCCATTGCCTGTTGCAGATGCTGGTAGAACGTCGGGTAGAGTTCGGCCGGGCCGGGCGTGAAGTACGTGTTTTTCATAGGTCAATGGTTGAATGATAAAATGATTGACTGATTGAATAGTAGCCTTCCCATAACTATTCAATCAGTCAATCACTTTATCATTCACTCTTTAGTACAATAGTCTAAACTTGATTGTGTTATCAATGTCCTTTAATTCTTCGACGACCTCGTCGGCATACTCCTTTGCCACATCTGTGATGACGTAGCCAATTTTTTCATTCGTTTTGAGGTACTGCCCGTGAATATTGATGTGGTATTTGGCGAAAATAGTATTCATTTTGGCCAGAATACCCGGAACATTGGCGTGAATGTGCAGCAATCGGTGTGCCCCTTTCAACAAAGGAAGTTGTAGTTCGGGGAAGTTTACACTGCCATAAGTGCTGCCATTGTTGATGTATTCGAGTAGCTTGCTCGGCACGAAATTACCAATGTTGGCCTGGGCTTCTTCGGTGCTGCCGCCGATGTGGGGCGTCAGAATTACGTTTGGCAGATTACGGAGGGCACTCGCAAACTCCTCGTTGTTGGTTTTTGGTTCCTGCGGAAATACGTCAACGCCCGCACCCGCAATTTTTCCCCGTTCGATGGCATCGACCAGGGCTGGAATATCGACAATATGACCACGGGAGAGATTAAGGAAGATAACGCCATTCTTCATCAGCCCAAATTCACGATAGCTGATCAGGTTTTTGTTTTCTTTACGCCCGTCGGTATGCAGGCTAATGATGTCGGCAATGGCCAGTAGTTCGTCCAGCGTTTTGCATTTCCGGGCATTCCCCAGGGCTAGTTTATCCACGACATCGTAAAAATAAACTTCCATGCCCAACGCTTCTGCCACGACCGATAGTTGCGTACCGATGTTGCCATAGCCCACAAGCCCGAGTTTCTTGCCGCGTACTTCGAAGCTGTTTTTTGCCGATTTATCCCAGCCTCCCTGGTGCATCATGTTGCTCTTCGGTACGATGCTCCGGATCAGCATGATAATCTCGCCAATGGCCAGCTCAACCACCGAACGGGTGTTGCTGTAAGGCGCATTGAAAACCGCAATGCCTTTGTCGGTGCAGGCATCCAGATCAATCTGGTTGGTGCCGATGCAAAACGCGCCAACGGTCATTAACTTGTTGGCATGTTCCAGGACGCGCGCCGTCACATTCGTTTTCGACCGAATGCCCAGGATCGATACATCGCGGATGGCTTCTATCAATTCGTCTTCATCCAGCGCACCTTTCCGGATTTCGACATTAAACCCTTCCTGCTCAAATAATTGAACGGCGATCGGGTGTACATTTTCGAGTAGCAGGACTTTAATTCGGCTTTTCGGGTAGGATTGGCTGCGGCTCAGGTTGTTATGGTACAGAAATTCATCGAGCGAAGGGGCGATGTGGTCGGCTTTCTCTACCACCCGAGGGCGCATTACGTTCTCTGTGAACGCATAAAACCGGTTGGCCAGTCCCGACGCTTTGATTTCATAGTCTGTGTATCCGTCACCAATCACATAGACTTCTCCATCGAGTTGCAGATTCCGAATAACCTGTGATTTACCTCCATTGGCCGATAATGGATTTTCGACGTCGAACCCGACAATCGCCCCGGTCTCATCGAACACGAACGTATTGGCAAATACATTCTCTGCCCGAATGCCCAGCGACGTAACAATCGGTACAATGAATTCCTTAAACCCGTTCGAAACGATATAAATCATTTCGGCATTCTCGGTCAGAAATTGCCTGTTGCGTTGAAACGAATCGGAGATCTTGCCCATTAGGGTTTCAACGAGCGCAGGTAACTGGCTTTTGTGGGCTTTGAGCAGATTGAGCCGAAGGGTCAGCGAATCTGTAAAGGAAATCTCACCCGACATGCCCCGGTCGGTAATGGCCTTGATTTCGTTCAGCACATCATTGCGGTCGGGGCGGCCCGTCAGTGAGATTTCACCCAGCACGTCGAGCGCTTCGACCTTGGTAAAGGTGCTGTCAAAATCAATGATGTAATAGGTTTGTTCGAGTGGTTTGGTGAGCATGATTGACAGTCCTAGTCGGAGTCTTTATTTAATTGTGATAATAGCTGTTCAAGTTTGATGCGAAGTAGCGGGATATCCTTTTGAATAACTACCCAGATTATGTCATAGTCAATTCCAAAATATTCATGAACAATAACATTGCGAATACCGGTTAATACACGCCATTCTATCTCTGAAAAACGATTCTTAGTTTCCTCTGCAACATGATTAGACGCTTCGCCAATTATTTCAATGAGTCTAGTTAAGGCAAGTTGTAATTTGCGATCCTGCAAGTATTCTTCATAAACCGTATTGCTGACGAATTCCTGAATCTCAATAATAGCGTTAAGCATATGCTGTACCCGTGCCTCTTCATTGATCCGCCTTTTCATAAATCAACATTTTGTCCTGATCAATGTATGGCTTGATATAAGGGGAAAGGCCATTTGCCGAGATAAGGTCCACGGGCATGTGAAGAATATCCTCTAATTGAAGTTTCATCCGAACGAAGTCAAATAGAGAAACCGTTGGCTCCAATTCAACCAGTATATCGACATCACTTCCATTGGTTGATTCGCCACGGGCCTGAGAACCAAATAAGTACGCTTTTCTAACAGGTTGTGAACCAAAATACTGCTGTATAACGGATTGCTGTATTATCATGATGCGTCCTGTTAAATTTAATTCGTCAAAAACTGCAAAGCTCGCTCTTCCGACCAGTACGTGCCCTGAATTCCGCCGGTTTGGGGTGGAAATCCACAGTGGCCGCCCTGCTCAGGGAACTCCATCCAGACCGTAGGGAGTTCCCGACCCAAAGCTTCCGGGAAACATTCGGGGGAAAGAAACGGGTCATTTTTGGCATTCACGATCAAGGTTGGAATGGTAATCGCTGGTATGAATTGCAGCGAACTACTCCGCGTATAATAGTCCGTTACGTCCCGAAAGCCATTCATTGGGGCCGTGAACAGATTATCGAACTCCCGGATACTCCGCGCCTTGCTTACGGTCTGTGTTGGAAAAACGCCCGGCATGGCGGCTGCTTTTTCCAGGACTTTCCGTTTCAGGGTTCGGTTGAACCGGTGATTGTAGATCAGGCTATCCCACTGTTCGAGCCGTCGGGCAGAACCCATCAGATCGACCGGAACCGAGAAAACGACGGCTTTTTTGATGGCCGGGTTTAGGGCGGCTCCGCTGCGCTCGCCAATGTATTTCAGCGTGACGTTGCCGCCCGCACTGAACCCCATGAGGTAACTGGTCTGATAGCCCTTCGATAGGGCATGTTGAATGATGAAGTGTAGATCGCCGGTTTCGCCGATATGATAGAATCGCTTCTGGCGGTTCATCTCGCCACTGCAGGACCGATAATGCCAGGCCAGACAATCGAATCCATGTTGTGTCAGATGCCGCACCATGCCGGCCAGATACTGGCTGGTTGAACTCCCCTCAAGCCCATGCGTAAGAATGACCAGCGGTTTTGGCGTTGATATGTCATCGGCATAGCACCAGTCGAGATCCAGAAAATCATCATCCGGTGTTTCGATGCGTTCGCGAACGTAGGAAACCGCTACCTTGCGAAAGAGCGAGGGAATGATGGTTTGCAGGTGGCCATTCCACAGCCGGATTGGCGGCTTATAACTCGATTGGGCAATCAGCGGCATTACCGAACGCGGGCGATTGAAGCCGCAAAGGTAAAGCTTCTGACGTTAGAAGCTCAAAAAACCTTAAAAAACATAGGCTTACCTTCATATATCATAAATGATCAAGCGACAAAAACCCATTTTCTATAGGCAATCAATGAGCAGCTCGAGTCAATCGCTGTTGTCAATCGCCAGATACTAAGACACCGACAAGCAAGCCGTGATTTGAAATTACGCCAATACAAACACCTTCCCGAAGAGTATCTGGAGCAGTTGCCTGACTCCATGAGACTTGACGTTGTTGACCATGGATAAAACCAAAAGAGATCGCTTCCAGAAGCGATCTCTTTTAGAAAGTGACGTTGATTTACAACGCCAATTCCTTTTCGGATACAATCGTTAGCACTTCGGTATCGTTCAGGCGAACGGCCAGACCCAGTGTTTTGGGGACTTCGTAATGAAAGTAAAACTTCATGGTGTGAATTTTACCTTCGTAGAAAGTTAGGTCGTCGCCTTGAGGATTCCGGGTTACCAGCGCTTGTTTGGCAACAACCGCCTGTTTCAACCACTGCCAGGCGACCACCACAATCCCGAACAGCTCCAGAAACAGCGTCGCGTCGGATAAGTAGCGCTCAATGTTCCCTTCTTGCACGTGAGGAAGCAGGCTCATCATCACCTCCTGTACCCGGTTGAGTTCGGCCGCTAGTTGGTCGGCGTAGGGCGTCAATTCGTCAAATGTGCTGGCTTCGGCAATTACCCTGTTCATTTCGGCAAAGAGCAGTTGGGGTGCTTTCCCACCTTTCATGGTCATTTTCCGTCCCAGCAAATCCTGCGCCTGAATACCCGTCGTGCCTTCGTAGATTGGCGTAATGCGAATATCACGGTACAGTTGTTCGACTGGGAAGTCTTCCGTGTAGCCATATCCGCCAAAGGTTTGTAAACTTTGACTAACCGACTGCACACCCATGTCGGAAGGGTAGGATTTCGCCACCGGCATTAATAAATCGAGCAGTAAAAACGCATTTTCTTTCTCATCGCCTTCGGCTACTTCGCTAATGTCATAGAGACGGGCTGCCTCCAGAAGTAACGCGAGCGAGCCTTCTGTAACGGCTTTCTGAAACAACAACATTCGCCGAACGTCGGGGTGGTTGATGATTGGCGTCTGGGGAGCATCTAACTGGGTTTTCGCATTCAACCGTCTGCTCTGTGGGCGTTCTTTGGCGTAGGCTAATGCTGCATAGTAGGCCGCTGTAGCAATGCCGGTTGCCGTCATGCCCACCCCAATTCGGGCTTCGTTCATCATCTGGAACATATACGACAGGCCCTTGTGCGGCTCGCCAACGAGGTAGCCGATGGTATTGTCGTTCGAGCCCATGGTGAGGTGCATGGCCGGTACGCCTTTTTGCCCCATTTTATGATAAAGGCCCGTTGACACAACGTCGTTGTCGACGAAGCGTCCCTGTTCGTCGGGCCGGTATTTCGGGACGACAAACAATGAAATGCCTTTTGTGCCACTGGGAGCTCCATCAATCCGCGCCAGCATTAGGTGAATGACGTTGTCAGCCGCATCATGATCGCCCGCCGAGATAAACACTTTCTGTCCCCTGATGCGATACGCTGCCATGCCAGCCTGGCCGTCAGATAGGAGCGTAGCCGAGGTTGTCACATCGGAGAGCGATGATCCTGCCTGTGGTTCGGTAAGCGCCATGGTTCCCTGCCAGGTGCCACCCAGCAGGTTTGGTACGTAAAAGTCACTTAATTCTGGAGAGCCAAACGAGGTGATGAGGTGAGCCGCTCCCGCCGTAAGCCCCGTATACATCATGCCGTTATTGGCGGCCATCAGGGTAAAGGTCACGCAGGAATTGATCAATTTTGGCAATTGCTGCCCGCCGTGCTCGAAGGAAAAACCGGCCCCGATCAGGCCGGCATCGCCCATGGCTTTCAGGTATTCCTTAATTTTTGGATGAACCCTAACCTGCCCGTTTTTAAGCTCCGGCTGATTTCTATCGACATCCTTCAGGTAGGGATACATGAGCGTATCGGCAATGTAGGTGGCCGAATCGAGCACAAGGTTGAAGGTTTCGCGGTCGTGGGCACTGAAGTAGTCGTATTTGGTCAGTTCATCCGCTTTGAAGACTTCGTGTACCAAAAATTGAAGGTTACGTTTGCTAAAATAAATTGTTGCCATGCGGGCGGTACGTATGCTTAGAGGGTTACTACGGATAAACGATGCGCTTATGAGGACGGTCGATAGCAGAAAAGCGGCACATTAATCAAAAACGAATGTGCCGCTTACTACGTATAAAAATACCAAACTTTGCTTGCACTCTTTACCTATATCTCAAAAAACTATCGTTTACTTTGTGTCGTATAGACAGTGACACGTTTAACATAAATCCAATCATTAACACATGAAAAATCTAATTGCAGTTTTTACATTGCTTTTTGCCATGGTATCGTGGGTGCAGGCGCAAGATAACAAAGCCCCCGCAAGTCCTAAAATAACGGCTGAAAGCCCAGATAAAAACATTAAGGTCGTGTATGGCCAGCCGTCCAAAAAAGGCCGGGTTATTTTTGGCGCCGATGGCTCGAACAGCCTCGAAAAATATGGTAAAGTGTGGCGGACAGGGGCCAATGAAGCAACCGAAGTGACGTTTAAAAGCGACGTAATGTTCGGCGGTAAGATGGTTAAAGCGGGTACGTATACGCTTTTCACCATCCCTGGTGAGAAAGAATGGAGCGTTATTCTGAACAGCACGCTGGGCCAATGGGGCGCGTATGATTATGAAAAAATTAAAGGTACCGATGTCGCTATGGTCAAGGTGCCTGTTTCGATGACTAAATCACCCATCGAAAAACTAACGATTACTCCAGCCAACAACAGCATTGCTATTGCCTGGGATAACATGACAGTTTCGGTACCCGTGACGAAACACGGTTGAGATAATGGTCCAGAGATCGAAAAAATCTTCGCTCCCTCGATTAAAAAACCCAGTCTAAACGACTGGGTTTTTTTCTTATAAGAAGCGTCTAAACAAGGTAATACTACTTATTTGGCCTCTCTTTCGAACGTAACGGGTCAGATTAGGGTCATAAACCTGTCAATAAGCGACCGTTTACGAATTAAATTGTTTGTAAGTGGTTAACAAACAAATGCTTATCGCGTTATTTGTAAAACGCTCTAACCGATACCCGATGATGAAACGCTACTTCCTGTATGTACTACTCGGATTCGCCGTCTTGCCTGCCTATGGGCAGGGTATTACGGACTATTATCGGTTACCCGAGCGCCGTCAGCAATATGACCGGCTCCTTGCCCGATATGGCGGGCCTTACATCAAAAGTCGCTGGTATGCGTCGCTGGATGGCTTCATTCGGACCGACCGGGCCAAACTCGATAATTCATTCGATGGCCTCATTCAGAGCGATGTCGTGGGTAAGGCAGGCTGGGGAGCGGTTGTTGGCTGGGTATATCGGGAGCGGTGGGCTGTCGAAGCAGGCTATGCCCAGATGCCCATCCATACACAGGTATCCGTTATTAATGCCAGTTATCCCCTGGTATTTCGTTACAACAGCAAGCAGAATGCGTTTGTCCTGCGCGGTAAACGGCTCATTGTATCAACCAGTAAGCCCTGGCTACGGTCGGGTTTCTGGTTAAGCGGGGGCATGTGGATCGTGCCAAATAGTGGGCAGCAGGAAGGCCGGTTTTCCCTCATCGGTTACCGATATGACGGTCATCGGGAAACGCCGGACACCCTTCGTCTAGCCAGTCAAACGAAGGCCAACACCAGAATGACCGCTATGGCCGAACTAGGAGCTGAATACAACATCCGGCTCAGCAACGCCATTGACCTGGGGTTCTCGGTGCGAAAATTCTGGGGATTGAGCAACGCGCTTACGACCGACGTAACGTATGCCGTTAATTACCCAACCTCACAAAGTGGACAACCGAATGCAGGTAGTCTTACATCGGTGCAAAAAGCCCAATTGCTGGGTGATGGCAGTGGCATGAGTTATGGCGTTACCTTGCGCTATACGTTCGCCACCCGGCGGCAGTTGTCCAATGCGCTCGAAGTGCGTGGGAAAGCCCCGCACATTCGTTGACATCAGGGTATCCAAACGCTTCGATTGGCTTCCGCAAACTGCCGGAACGTGCGTGGAGAGCGGTTCAGTAGCCGTTCGGTTTCCTGTGTGAGTGCCGCTGCTTTCCCTAATTTCGCTACACTGTAGAGTGCAACCATGACCATGGTGAAGCCCAGCGGTATAGTTTCCTTTTGCCATTTCTGCCAGATAAATCGTAGAATGGATGGATTCTGGTAGGTGATTTTTCGACCTAACACATCCGTTAAAACCTGAGCTATTTCAAAATAAGTCAGGGCTTCGGAGCCGGTCAGCTCATAACTTCGATACATAAATTCACTCGTCTGGCTTGTTAATGCCAGAGCTGCCACTTCGCCAATGTCCTGAACATCAATAAAGCTGGTACGGCCATTGCCCGCCGGAACAAAAATTTCGTTTCTAAATCGAATCTCGTCACGGTGAGTTGTGCTCAGATTCTGCATGAAAAAACTCGGTCGTAGAAATGTGTAGGGTAAACCAGCCTCGACAATCAGCTTTTCAATTTTATGGTGCGGTGTTACCGGATTATTCTCGACACCCTGGAGCGACAGAAAGACAACCTGCCGGATTCCCGCACGGTACATAGCACTAATGAATGGTCTGAAAAATTTGTCTACATCGGCCAGTTGAGGTGGCCGTATTAGCAGCACACGGCTAATCCCTTTCAGAGCCGGATCGAACGAAGCCGGATCGGCAAAATCGAGGTAAACGACCTCATCCGCCAAACCATTTAAGGTCTTGGTTAATTTAGTCCGATCACGCTGCCCGGAAACAAGGCTGAATAGTTTTCTGTTAGGGCGTTTGCTCAGTTCATGTAGGGCTTCCTGCCCAACATTTCCACTGACTCCCGTGAGTAATATCCGCTCAACCGCTGTAGCTGCCATGAAGATTTGCTGATTAATAAGGATAAAAGTAAATTTTTGCCTTTTGTGTTAATAATCATTCAGAAGCCACGAATAACTACATAATTAACGATTGACTACGTATGAAATGCTTTACATGGGGAATGTTATTGGCGAGTCTACTCACTTTTCAGACGGCCTTTGCCGATGTGCGTTTGCCTGCTGTTTTTGGCTCGCACATGGTCTTGCAGCGTCGAAAACCCGTGCCGGTATGGGGTTGGGCGGAAGCTGGTGAGAAGGTTACCGTAACGCTTAACAATCAAACAAAAACGACTAAAGCCGACAAAGCCGGTAAATGGCGTGTCACACTCGATGCGATGGAAGCGGGTGGACCGTATCAATTGCTGGTGAAAGGAAAAAGCAACACCGTTACGTTCGACGACGTGCTGGCGGGCGAAGTATGGATCTGTTCCGGGCAGTCGAATATGGAATGGCCGCTGGGGGCAGCCGCAAATGCCAAAACAGAAATTCCGGTGGCGAACTACCCAAACATCCGCCAACTCCTGGTCAAGAAAGACATAAGCTTAACGCCCAAAGATAATATCGAAGGCAACTGGAGTGTATGTACCCCCACAACGGCTCCCCAGTTTACGGCAGTTGGGTACTTTTTTGCGAAGCAATTACAAAAAGAACTTAACGTGCCCATCGGCCTGATCAACACATCCTGGGGCGGTACGCATTCCGAAACCTGGACGAGTCGCGAAGCCATGAACCAGAACGAGGAACTCCGGGTAGTTGCGAACAAACTACCCGCCAGCAGCGAGGAGGTAACCCAACGCGGAGCCGCCCGTACACAGGCATTAATAAAAACACAGCAGGGAAATCTGCCAACAGCCGCCGACGAGCAAACCTGGGCGAGTACTACGCTGAACGATAGTGATTGGAAAACCATGAACATGCCCGGCGATTGGGAGTGGGGCGGGCTACCCACGCTGGATGGAGTCGTCTGGTTCAGGCAGGATGTTGTCATTCCGGAAGGAGTCAACAGTCAGAAAATGGTGCTTTATATAGACTCCGTTGCCGACAATGACTCCACCTTTGTGAACGGGCAGTTGATAGGCAACACAAAAGGCGGGAAAGCCCGCGCTTATGCCGTGCCCGATGGTTTACTGAAACCCGGCCGGAATGTGGTTGCGATTCGCGTTACCGATACCGGTGGGAGCGGGGGCCTGATGGGTCGCCCTGAAGAGCTAAAACTCGCCGGCAATAACCTGACCATTCCACTGGCAGGTAAATGGAAACACCGGGTAGCCAACGTGTTTGCTTCGTCGTATAAGCCGGGGCCAAATACCTTCGCTACGCAATTATTCAATGCCATGATAAACCCGTTGATACCCTATGCCGTTGAGGGGGCCATCTGGTATCAGGGCGAGTCGAACGCAGGGCGCGCGTATCAATATCGCAAAACGTTTCCGTTGATGATTCAGGATTGGCGGCAGCATTGGGGATATGATTTTCCATTTCTGTTTGTGCAACTGGCCAGTTATAATGCAGCCAACGGCGATAGTCGGCATGGCAGTACGTGGGCTGAACTCCGTGAAGCCCAAACCATGACTCTTCAGTTACCCAATACGGGGATGGCCGTTACGTCAGATATTGGTGAGCGGACAGATATTCACCCAAAAAACAAACTGGATGTTGGAAATCGGCTGGCCGCCGAAGCGATGCGGGTTGCTTACAGTAAAAGCGGTGAGCCTGGCAATGAAGCATCTCGCGGACCTCAATTCAATAAAATGACCGTTGAGAATAATCGCGCTATACTAACCTTTTCAAACGTGGGCAGTGGTTTGGTCGCCAAGGATAAATACGGCTATTTGAGAGGCTTTGACGTAGCGGGCGCTGATCAGAAGTTCTATTATGCTAAAGCCGAGATTCAGGGAAATTCGGTCATCGTTCACGCTGATTCGGTAGCGGTACCAGTCGCCGTTCGCTATGGGTGGGCCGACGATAATGGCGATGTGAATTTGTTCAATAAGGAGAACTTTCCGGCTATACCCTTCCGTACGGATACATGGAAAGGAATTACGGAAGCCGCCAGATTTGGCGAACAATAACGGACGACTTTGATTAAAAACGGACAATGCGTATGTTGGCTCTCAGCATACGCATTGTCCGTTTCTACCGTAACTTATCTTATTATTTATGCATCAACACGTCTCCAGTTGGCTGGCTAGTCTATCGCTGATGATTGCGTTTGGCGCTCAGGCTCAAACGACAATTACCACATCGGGGTCGAACACGGCGCAGACTATTCGCATTTACGACCCTTTCCTGACCCGGTATAGTAAAATCGAAGGATCACCGTATATACCGGCAGATTCGGTGCAAAACGGCTGGCTGGTTATCAATAATAAGCGGGTAATAACCAAACTACGTTACAACAGTCAGACCGGAGAAGTCGAATATATCCAACAGGATAAGGTCGTCACGCCTGTCAATCCAGTCACGGAGTTTTTTATTGCCAGTGCAGACACCCTTCATTTCCGGAAAGGATTTCCAGCGGTAAATGCTTGGTCGGCAAATGATTTCTACCAGGTTTTGTTCGACGGGCGCACGCAAAAACTAGTGAAGCACATTAAAGCTGAGTTGAAGACCAACACGGATACCATGCAGAATGATTTTGGAAAGGAGCGTTTTGAGAAGCGGGAAGCGTATTTTATCTGGATCGCTACGGAACAACCACCGATCGAAAATTATTTCCTAAAATTAGCGGAGGGGCAAATGAAATCAGTCGTGGCCAGCCGAAAGTCTGTGGTGGCCGCCCTGCCCGAAAAAACGGCCATCATTGACCGTTATCTGACAGAGCAAAAAGTAAAGTTGAAATCCTGGTCAGAGCTGATCGGGATGCTTCGGTATTTGGAGACGCAGTAATATGAACCGGGATTTGCCGCATGAGATCGATTCATTTAATTGTCAACCTGACCTCTGTAGAAACAAATCAGATTAATCATATAGATCACACAAATCCCGGTTCTGAATTAGTTTTTGCTTTCCTGTTTCCGCATGGGCATGCTGTCTATTGTTTGAAAGAGGTCTTTAGCAGCAACAGGCTTTGAATAGGTCTGCTTAATGCCTCCATCTTTTCCGATCAGCCAGGCGACAAAGCCATCAGATGGATTCAGCTTGAAGTCATGCATGAGAAACTGGCGGTCGGGTTCCATCACCAACGACGCTACGAGTACGATCACGTCTAAATCGCGTTCGGCCACACCGTCTCGCACTTCATTCAGCGCTTCCTGCTGCTCAATTGTATAATGCTGTGCATCATCGCGTCCATACACCAGTAACACGCGCCGATGATCTTTCTTTTCGGTCAATATCGCTTTAAGCGATTTCTGCTGATTCGCTACACTTTCCATAGTAAGGGTAAGTCCTGTAAGGAGGATTGTCAAAGATATCAACCAAAAGCGTCTCATAGTGTTTGCTGTCTTACGGCCACAAAGCCATTTCGTCTATAAGCTTTGACCTATTTTCTGTCCACCCGTTTACAGGTCCTCCAGTCGCTCCAGCATCAAAATTGAGCCTTGCGGCACAATAACATACCGTTCACCTTCATAGTCCAGCTCAATAGCATTACGTTGTAAGTAAAGCGCTACATCGCCTTCCTGCGCCTGTAAAGGCATATATTTTACCTTCTCTTCTGTTTCTTTCCAGGGCTCTTCCTCAACCGCTGCCGGAATTGGATAACCGGGCCCTACTTTAATAACGTATCCTGACTGAACCTGTTCTTTTTCCTGCACCGTGGGTGGTAAGTACAAGCCACTGTTGGTCCGGTCAGATGGGTCTTTTGGTTTGATCAGTACCCGGTCGCCCACAACGATCAGGCGTTTCAGTTTATTATCGGCGGTGATTCCAAGCATAGGTGTAAGTCGTTAATCTATTGTCGTCAGCGAGTCGTCAAAAATCGGGCAAATGTGGCGTATAAGCCAAAATGTCAGCCGGAGTGCCTACTGAACGTCACTCAGGGTACCGGATCATAGCCATGACCACCCCACGGATGGCAGCTGCCAATTCGTTTCAGGCCCAGCCAGCCACCCCGCAAAGCGCCATATTTGCGAATGGCCTCCACCGTATATTGTGAACAGGTGGGCGTGTATCGGCAGGCATTGGGGAAGTAAGGTGACACAATGGCCTGGTATCCCCGAACGAGTCCGATTAAAATTAACTTCATCATAAACCGCTGAACACGAAAACGGCCAAAAACTTTCCCGCAATCCCTATCTTTGCCCAATATCGGTAATCGGTTTTGAGTTTACGGTTTATGGCAGGCTGAAGCACGACGTGCTGGCACCGATCGAATTCCCATAACCGTAAACGTAGAACCGTAAACCTGAAACTTATTCATTGTATGCTTCAATACGTTATTTGGGAAGTTAATCCCGAAATTTTTCACATTGGCTCGTTTTCGGTGCGGTGGTACGGTCTGCTGTTCGCGCTGGGTTTTCTGATTGGAATGCAGATTATGAGCTATATTTTCAAGAAGGAACACAAACCCGTTGCCGATACCGATAGCCTGCTTATTTACATGGTTGTGTCCACGATTGTGGGTGCCCGGCTGGGTCATTTCTTGTTTTATGAACCGGAAGTTCTGCTTCATCACCCACTCACGGTTATTACCCCCCCTTTCGCGGGTCTGGCCAGCCACGGAGCTACGATCGGTATTCTAATCGGCTTGTGGTTATATTCCCGCCGGAAAGAAAGTCGACTGACAAACCAGACGTTTCTGTGGGTAACGGATCGGATCGTAATCGTGGTTGCCCTGGCAGGGGCCTGTATTCGTTTCGGTAATCTGATGAACTCCGAAATCGTTGGCCGTCCAACGGATGTGCCCTGGGCGTTCGTATTTATGAATAACAATGAATACGCCAAAATTCCCCGCCACCCCGCTCAATTGTATGAGTCGCTTTCCTGTCTGGTCCTGTTTTTTATTCTGTTATGGTTCTGGAACCGCGTAAAAGAGAGAACGCCACGCGGAAGTATGCTGGGGATTTTCTTGATCTGGATTTTTGGGCTGCGGTTCTTTTATGAATATCTGAAAGAAAATCAGGTGCCATTTGAAGATAGTTTGCCCCTGAATGTTGGGCAAATTCTAAGTATTCCGGCGGTATTGATGGGCGTTTATTTTCTGGTGCGCAGTTATCGGACACCGATTCCATTGTCTGTATCGGAAGAATCAAAAGCAATCGAATCCTGACGTTAGAGTAGTTCACTGCCTTGTTTACCGACGAACGTAAGCCTCTGCATAGGTCCTCTGCTTGCTGGTAAATAGTATGGTGAACCGTTAATGTGCCCCATAAAAAGACGGGAACCCGGAAAATGCTGTATTTTTGAAGGTCGCTTATTTCAATCATACACTTCATTCTGTGAGCCCGTCTTTTTTTATGTCACGTCAATTTCTGCCCGCTCTGCTGGCAGGCCTGGTCGCTTATAGCGCGCAGGCACAAGTACCCGGCCGTCAGATGCACTGGTCTGCCGATGGCAATGCACTGGCCACGGTAGAGCAGGGGCAAATCGTTAAAACAGACATTCGAACCGGCCGAAAAACAACGCTTTTAAGTAAAGATCAGTTGCGTCGGCCCGGCAGCGATCAGCCCATGCCCGTTGCGGATTTTTCCTTTACTGCCGATAGCGCCAATAGTCTGATTTTTACGAACACCGCTCGTGTCTGGCGCTATAACACCAAAGGCGATTATTATCTGATCAACCGGGCGACTGGGCAGGTCCGGAAACTGGGCCAGTCGGGTAGTAACAAGCGCCCGGCACAGTCGCTGATGTATGCCAAATTATCGCCGGATGGACGTAGCGTCGGCTACGTGAATGAGCATAACCTGTTCGTTGAGGATGTCGCCACCGGCAAGATTACCCAGCTCACTACGGATGGAACGCGCAAACGCATCAACGGCACGTTCGACTGGGCATACGAAGAGGAGTTCGGTTGCCGGGATGGGTTTCGCTGGAGTCCCGACAGCAAGCAGATTGCCTATTGGCAGGTCGATGCCACCAAGATTCGGGATTATCTGATGCTCAACACTACCGACTCCATCTATTCGCATGTGGTGCCGGTAGAATATCCGAAAGTAGGGGAAAGCCCTTCGCCAACCCGTATCGGTGTTGTTTCTGTATCGGGTGGCCGGGATGCCGTACCACCAACGACCTGGCTCAACATTCCCGGCGACTCACAGCAGCATTATCTGATCCGGCTGGAATGGCTCCCCACTGGCGGAAGTGTGATTGTGCAACAACTGAATCGGAAACAGAACGAGAGCAAACTCTTCGTTTGCAATCCGTCAACTCAATCCGTTAACCCCATTTACTCCGAAACCGACAAAGCCTGGATCGACGGGAAAGCACGCTGGAGCCGCGATGATCCAAGTGGCTGGGAATGGCTCGAGAATGGGAAATCCTTCGTTTGGGTATCGGAGAAAGATGGCTGGCGGCATCTGTACCGCGTGGGCGTGGACGGTAAAAAAGAAATCAACCTGACACCAGGTTCGTATGACATTGCCACGATCAGTCATATCGATGAGCCCGCCAATCAACTCTATTTCATTGCCTCGCCCGATAATACCAACCAGCGGTATTTGTATCGTACACGGTTGGACGGGAAAGGCAAAGCGGAACGGGTAACGCCCGCTGGTCTGGCCGGGACCCACGGCTACACCATTTCGCCCAATGGCCGATTGGCCCAGCATACCTTCACCAATTACCAGACTCCTCCGTCGCGCGAGTGGGTGAGCCTGCCCGATCACAAAGCCGTCAATGAGTCGGAGAGCATTGCGGCCCGAACAAAACCCGTTGCCAAATCGAATGTCAGTTTCTTTAAGCTCACGACCGAAGAGGGCGTAACGCTCGATGGCTGGATGGCCAAACCGACGGATTTTGACAGCACCAAAAAATACCCGATCGTCTTTTACGTGTATGGCGAACCGGCCGGTAGTACCGTAAACGATGATTTTTCCATCGGGCAAAATCGGCTGTTTCAGGGCGGCATGGATAAGGCAGGGTATATCTACGTAGCGCTCGATAACCGCGGAACGCCCAATCTGAAGGGAGCTGCCTGGCGCAAGTCGATCTATCGGCAGATCGGTCGGATCAACATTCGCGATCAGGCAATGGGTGCCCGGAAGTTGTTTTCGCAACATGCCTACATCGATACCAGCCGGGTGGCCGTCTGGGGCTGGAGCGGGGGCGGGTCAACGACACTGCATCTGCTGTTTCAATATCCGGATATTTACAAAACGGGTATTGCCATTGCCGCCGTTGGTAACCAGTTATTCTACGACAATATTTACCAGGAACGGTACATGGGGATCCCACAGGAAAACCGGGAGGATTTCGTAGCGGGCTCGCCAATCACGTATGCAAAGAACCTGAAAGGCAACTTGCTCTATATTCACGGTACTGGCGACGATAATGTGCATTACGACAACGCCGAAGTGCTGATCAACGAGTTGGTCAGATACAACAAGCAATTTCAGGTGATGCCGTACCCGAATCGTTCGCACGGGATCAACGAGGGGCCGGGAACATCGTTACACCTGCAAACGCTCTACACAAATTACCTGCTGAACCATTGCCCGCCGGGTCCACGCTAACCGTCCGATATTCCATGAATCGACTCTTGTCTTTCCTTTTACTGCTGGCGCTGCCCATTCTCGCTCAGGCTCAGAAACACGGATTTACGCACGATGACACCCTTCGCGGGTCGATCACACCCGAACGGGCGTGGTGGGATCTGGCCTTTTACCACCTGACCGTTCGCGTGCAACCGACCGACAGCACCCTGAGTGGGTCAACCCTCATTCGGTATCGGGTGCTTAAGCCAGGCCAGACGCTACAGGTCGATTTACAGCGTCCATTGCGGGTATTGCGCGTGGAGCAGGATGGTAAAACGCTTGCTGTTCGGCAGGATGGCAATGCGTATTTTGTGACGTTGACGAAGCCACAAAAGCCTGGCCAGACGGAAGCCGTAACGGTGCATTATGCCGGGAAACCGCGCGTAGCAAAACGGCCGCCCTGGGATGGAGGACTTGTATGGTCGCGGGATAAAAGCGGGAACTGGTTCATCGCCACCGCCTGTCAGGGGCTGGGTGCCAGTGCCTGGTGGCCTTGTAAAGACCATATGTACGACGAACCGGACTCAATGGCCATCAGCGTAACTGTTCCGGAAGACCTGATGGATGTTTCGAATGGCCGACTGCGCCGGGTGACGACGAATCCCGATCACACCCGCACCTTCGACTGGTACGTCGTTAATCCGATCAACAATTACGGTGTCAACCTGAATATTGGCCGCTATGAACATTGGTCGGAGGAGTACGCAGGCGAAAAAGGTCCACTTGCACTGAATTATTATGCGTTGGCGGATCACGTCGACTCCGCCAAAACGCAATTTAAGCAGGTGCCTAAAATGCTGAAGGCATTTGAACACTGGTTTGGGCCATACCCGTTTTACGAAGACGGGTATAAGTTAGTCGAAACGCCCTATCTGGGCATGGAGCACCAAAGTTCAGTAACCTACGGCAACCATTTCCGGAATGGCTATCTGGGTCGCGATCTTTCCCATACGGGCTGGGGCCTGCTCTGGGATTTCATCATCGTTCATGAGTCGGGGCACGAGTGGTTTGCCAACAACATCACCTACAAGGATGTGGCCGATATGTGGATTCATGAGAGCTTCACCAATTACTCCGAATGCCTCTTTACGGAGTACTATTATGGCAAAGAGGCTGGTGCTCAGTATGTCATCGGGTGCCGGGCTAACATCCGGAATGATAGCCCAATTATTGGCATCTATAACGTAAACCACGAAGGATCGGCAGATATGTACTACAAGGGAGGCAATATGCTGCACACGATCCGGCAATTGGTGGGCAATGATTCAACCTGGCGTCAGGTCCTGCGCGGATTGAATAAAACGTTCTATCACCAAACGGTTACGAGCAACCAGATTGAACAATACATGAGTCAGCAAACGGGTTTGGAACTGAAGCCTGTGTTTGACCAGTATTTACGGAATACCAAAATCCCGATACTCGAATATCGTCCGGTAGCCAGTGGATTTCAGTATCGCTGGACAAACTGCGTGGCTGGTTTTGACATGTCAGTTCGCGTATGTGTTGGCGAATCAGGGCCTTATTATACGCTACAGCCAACGGCTCGGTGGAAAACACTGGCCGCAAAAAACGAAACTGCTCTCACCGTCGATGCTAATTATTACGTGCTCAGTAAACGAGTAGACTGATGTTCTTCCATGACGTTTAATCAAAAGATTAGCCGGCGAATGGCTGGAAAATGTACCTTATCGGTGTTTATTCATTTAGGCCCTTCTTACTATTATAACGATTATGCGAACAAACTTAACCCTGCTTTGGGCTGCATTACTGCCAGCCATGTTGCTGGCCGGATGTGGAAGTAACAAAGACGAAGAGAAAAAAGACGAAGAGTCCGTATCAACGCTGGGGGCTATGTCGGCCATGAAAGAGATGGCTGCCCAGGCCGAAGAAATGCAGAAAAACGGGCCCGTTGAAACGGTTGATTTCCGTTCGCTAAAGGAACTGTTACCCGCTGATGCGGATGGTTTGCCCCGAAAAGAAGCAACTGGTGAAAAAAATGGAACGGCTGGCTTCACGATATCGACGGCAAATAGCAAGTATGCCAATACAGATGATACCGAAAGTATCGAACTCTCGATCATTGATGGAGGAGGTTCGGCTATGACGATGGGACTGGCCGCCTGGTCGATGCTGGAAATGGATAAAGAAACCGGAGATGGCTACGAAAAAACCAGTAAAATTGGTGATAACAAATCCTATGAAAAGTATGATAACGGCGACAAAAGTGGCGAAGTGGCTATATTAGTCAAGAAACGGTTTGTTGTGTCGGCCAAAGGTCGGGGTGTAAGCATGGACAAAATTAAAGCTGCTCTGAACGATATTGATCTGGACAAATTGGGTAGTCTGAAATAAACAGACCCAGGATGATACGTTCAGAAGCCGTATCATCCTGGGTCTATACTCAACTCAGTTACTCGAACTGAGTATAGAGCGACTTCCGGTCGACCTTGTCGGGCAAGGGACCTTGTCGCGTTAGTTTCATTTTGGCCAGAGCAGCGCCAACGTGGGCGCAGTTGGCGGGTGCATAGCCATCCAGATAGGCCGTCAGAAAACCAGCCCAGTACGCGTCGCCTGCTCCGGTAACATCAACAACGTCGATCTTTTTGCCGGGTATCCGGGCCTGCTTCGCACCGTTATCATACGACACCAGGCTACCGTTAGGGCCGAGTGTCAGACAGATAAGCGCTGCCCCCATTTCGTGGAAATCGCCCAAAATGCGTTCCGGTGTCTGGGGTTCGCCATAAAGCCGTTCGGCATCATCTTCGCTGATTTTTACCAGTGCACCCGCAGCGCAGTAGTCTCGTAAAACGCGCCATGCCTGCTGGCGGTCGGGCCATATGCTCGGTGCGTAATTAGTGTCAATAGTAACCTGGCAACCAGCAGCCCGTGCCCGCCTAGCTGCATCCACAATCGTATCCTGTGCCGGTTGTCGGCTCAAAGCAAAGCAGGTCGTGTGAAATAGCTGAACCTGGGCCAGTAAAGAATCCGGTAATTGCTCCGGTTTAATCTGGCAATCGGCATGGCGGTAGGCGACAAAGTCGGGTGTGCCGGCTGTGCGCGAAACCATCACAATACTGCTTGGCTCCCATGGGTCGGAGGTGATGAATTGGGTGTCCACCCCCGATTCCGCGATTTGTCGGGTCAGATAGGTGCCGATGTTATCGCTGCCAACGCAAGCTACCAATGCCGTCGGGTTACCCAAACGAGCCATGTTCGAAGCCATATTCGCCGGGCTACCGCCCTGGTATCGACGAAAATCCTGGGCGTCGAGTAAGCTATTGGACACATGGTGACCGATCAAATCGGCTAATAGTTCGCCAACAGAAAGGAGGGCGTAGGGTCGCGGTGGAGTCGTCATAGTAGAAAGAGCCTTCTGACCAGAAAAAAACGGCGTAACGAGTAAAACCGAGGCCTCCGGCAAATCAGAAATTCAAAGAAAGGGAAAAGTTAATTAATTCCCACCCGGCTCAATCGGGAAGGCGGCTTCTTCGCTTTGCTTTGTTTCTTTAACCAGAAAGCAGGCACCGGCCGCCAGTAAGAGACAGACACCGGCTAAGGCAAGTGCGTTCCGAGGGTCATTTTTCAGCAAAGTTGGGTAGAAGAGTTGCACAGTCAGGTTGTTGACAATCTGCGGTACCACGATAAAGCCATTGAAAATTCCCATATAAACACCCATTCGTTCGGCCGGCACAGAGCTGGAAAGCAACACATACGGCATGGACAAAATAGAACCCCACGCCAGCCCCACCATGGTCATACCGATAAAAAAGGCGTATTTATCATTCGACAGCAGCATGGACAGGAAACCCAGCCCGCCAATGGTCAAGAAAACAGCATGCGTAGCCCGACGGCCAATGCGGTTGGCAATGGCGGGTAAGAAGAAGGAAATCGTAAAGCAGCCCACATTGAACATCGCAAAGCAAATGTTGCCCCATTCCGTACCTTCCTGAAAACCCGGCGACTCAGGTGTGGGTGCATTGAAGGCATGACGAGCTACCGCCAGCGTTAAATACTGCCACATGAGCGGCAGGGCAAACCAGGTAAAGAACTTAACCCACCACAACTGCTTCATGGTAGACGGCATTTCTTTAATGGCCTGAAAGATTTCGGCAAATGCCCCGCCAATACCCCGGCTCTCCGTTTTAACGCGTTTAAATTCTTCCAGGTCTTCGGGAGGGTACTCATCCGTCGTATAGATTGTCCATAAAACGGCGAGTAATACGGCCAAACCACCAATGTAGAATGGGTATTTAATGCTGTTGGGAATAACGCCAGCCGCTACGACAGCCGTTGTGGTGAGGCCCAGAAGCCTGAAAATGGTTGGCATCAGGTTAGCCATGGTCTGGCCGAAACCAACAAAGAAGCTTTGTACGGCAAAGCCTAAATCGCGTTGCTGATCATTGAGTTTGTCGCCAATGAACGCCCGAAATGGCTCCTGGGTAATATTCAGACCCGTGTCTAGAATCCACATCAAGCTGGCCGCCATCCACAACGCCGATGAGTTAGGCATTAAAAATAACGCTAGACTGGTAACGAGCGCACCAATCAGGAAAAACGGTTTCCGACGCCCCCATCGTTTAGACCAGGTGCGGTCACTGATCGAGCCAATGATCGGTTGAACGATCAGACCGGTTATTGGACCGGCCAGCCATAGAATTGGGATATTGGCCTCGTCTGCCTGCAAGTACCGGAAAATAGGACTCATATTGGCCTGTTGCAGACCAAACCCGTATTGAATGCCTAAAAAGCCGAAGCTCATGTTCCAGATTTGCCAGAAACTTAGAGTAGGTTTAACGGTGGCGGTGGGTTTCTTTATGTTTCCAGTCTGCATGGATTGTCGTATATTTATCAGTTGGTGCCTAGGCTGAAGAATGGCCAACAATAATACATACTGATTTGCAGGATACGGAGATATACTTGTCTTATTTTTTCGAAAAGCCGTACTTTTGAGAATGATTCCGAAAAGGTGGCCGCTCCTCATTACGGTACTTACATTTTTTAGTTTAACCTCTTTATCCGCCTTTGCATCGGGGTCGGCCGACTCGACGCAGAAAGTCATTGTTCGATCCATTACCCTAAAAGGAAATTACCGTACCCGCGATCGAATCATTCTTCGGGAAATGACGATTCACATGGGAGACTCCATTCGGCTGAGCGATTTGCCGGGTCGGATAGCCTGGGATCAGCGCAATATTAACAATACGACCCTCTTCATTACGGTAGACGCAACCACCCAGATGACGGCGCCAGTTGATTTGACACAACTTGCCCAGGTCGATTTAACCATCACGATGAAAGAACGGTGGTACTTCATCGCGTATCCTGTTTTTGACCTGGCCGACCGTAACCTGAATGAATGGTGGTATGACCGGGGCCGTGATTTCCGTCGGGTTATTTATGGGGGTCACCTGAGCTACCGCAACGTAACGGGCAATAATGACCGGCTGCAGGTCGTCATTGAACGGGGTTTTTTACAGCGGACGATTCTCTCTTACTCAAAGCCCTACATTGATCTGGCTCAGAAAATAGGTCTGCGCGTTGATGTGGGCTACATAACCAATAAGGAAATTCCCTACCGTACCCAATATGATAAGTGGGTATATGTGAAATCGGAAGATGTGCTTCGCGAACGAGCTTATGCGGCCGTAACCCTGACACATCGGCGGGGGCTCTATCATTACCACACCTTGGATACGCGGTATACCCGAAATACAATTGCTGATACGATTGCGCGGCTCAACCCGGATTATTTTCTGGATGGGCAGACGGAACAGCACTTTCTGTCAGCATCCTATAACTACCGGTACGATCGGCGCGATAACGTCGTCTATCCATTACAGGGTACACTCATTTCGGCAGGCATCGGCGTGTCGGGATTGTTGCCAAAAGACAATTTTCATTTTCTGGACTTATCGGTTTCGGCCACCCGCTACTGGTCGCTGGGGGGGCGGTTCTACCTGGCGGGTAACCTGCGCGCCCGCTCAAACTGGCCCACTCGACAGCCTTATGTTAGTCTGCGCGGATTAGGCAGCTCCAGTGATATGGTGCGCGGTTATGAGCTGTATGTGATTGACGGGCAACGGACCTTTATCTGGCGAAATAGCCTTCGTTATCAACTGTTTAATGTTCGCAAGCAGCTTAACTGGCTCCATGTGCGGCAGTTCAACACCGTACCTATTTCAGCGTATCTGACGGTCTTCGGCGATGCGGGCTATGTGAGCAGCACCTATGCGGAGCAGTACCAAAGTCGGTTAGCCAATAAACTGCTGGCTGGAACGGGCATGAGTCTGGATGTTGTGTCATTTTATAATCTGGTCATGCGGTTTAGCGGTACGATCAACGCACAGGGTAAGGCTGGTTTCTTCTTCAACCTGGCGCAGGAGCTGTAACACTCCACTCATCAAATCCCCTGCACAATTTACGGCTTAGGTAACCAATCATCCGAATCTGGTTCGCTGAAATGCCAGTTTCCCGTACATTTGACGAGTCAATTCGACTTACTTTTTCCTACGCCGATGTAGACGCACCGTCTTCATTCTCCGACTCTATGCCGGATCGATTTTTTCCATAACACATCATTTCTTAACCACTTAAATCCGTTTTATCGATGGAAATTTTACCTATGGTATCAACCTGGTCCTGGTTGATCGTGCTCATTGTGCTGGTCGTACTTTACAAATTAGTACTCCGCTTTTTGTTCGGGATGGTTATCGTTCCCGAAGACCGAATTGGTCTGGTGACCAAAAAATACGTACTCGTCGGAACGGATCGGGAGTTGCCCGATGGTCGGATCATTGCCACAAAAGGAGAGGCCGGGTATCAAGCCCAAACGCTGGCTCCTGGCTTGTACTGGTGGCTTTGGCCCTGGCAATATGGCATTACCATGCAGCCTTTTACAGTTATCCCCGAAGGCCGTATTGGCCTTGTCCTGTCCAATGATGGTGCTGAGTTACCAACGGGTAATATCCTCGCCCGACGTGTAGAGTCCGACAATTTTCAGGATACCGAGCGGTTTCTAAGCAGCGGAGGACAAAAAGGTCGCCAAACGTCTGTGCTGACGCCAGGAACCTACCGGATCAATCCGTTCGCCTTTACGGTTACGATTGCCGACATGACCGTTATTAAAGAAAATATGGTCGGTATTATTACCACGCTGGATGGCGATCCTTTGCAACCCGGTCAGATTGCCGGCCGGAATGTGGAAGGCCATAATAATTTTCAGAACATCGATTTCTTCCTGCAACATGGAGGAAACCGGGGGCTGCAACCGCAGGTCGTGCTGGCCGGTTCGTACTACATTAATCCGTGGGCGGTTCAGATTGAAGAGATACCCATGACCGAAGTGCCAATTGGCCATGTGGGTGTTGTGATTTCCTACATTGGGGAAGATGGTGAAGACCTGACCGGGGCTGCCTTTAAGCATGGTAACATTGTTCGGAAGGGCTTCCGTGGGGTCTGGATGGAGCCGCTGGGACCGGGGAAATACCCAATGAATACATTTACCATGAAAGTGGAAGTGGTGCCAACCACAAACCTCGTGCTCAACTGGGCCAATGCCCGTACGGAAGCCCATGCGCTGGATCGTAACTTATCAACCATTACAGTACGCTCGAAAGACGGATTCCCATTCAATCTCGACGTGGCACAGATTATTCACATTCCCTCGGTTGAAGCACCGAAAGTGATTGCCCGTTTTGGCAGCATGACCAACCTTGTTTCGCAGGTACTGGAGCCAACCATTGGCAACTACTTCCGGAACTCGGCTCAGGATTCAGATGTGATTGCGTTTTTGAGCACCCGGAAAGAACGGCAGGAGGCCGCCCGTGAACATATTCGGGCCGTGCTGGAAGTCTACAACGTTAACGCCGTGGATACCCTGATCGGCGATATTGTGCCGCCCGATAGCCTGATGAAAACGCTGACGGACCGGAAGATTGCGCAGGAGGAAGAAAAGACCTACGAAACGCAACGGATGGCCCAGGAAAAACGGCAGGGTATGGAACGTGAAACGGCTTTGGCCGATATTCAGCGGGAGGTCGTAAAGGCGCAGCAAAGCGTGGAAATTGCCCAGCGTACCGCCGATGCAGCCGTCAAAAAATCAGAAGGGGAGGCCCGCAGTCTGAAATTGCAGGTGGGCGCTGAATCGGAGGCTACTAAAATTCGGGCCGAGGCCAATGCTGAAGCGCGTCGTCGTCAGGCGGCAGCCGATGCCGAAGCGACCAAGCTAACCGCCGATGCTGAAGCTGAACGTATTGCCAAAACCGGTTCGGCCGAAGCCGAGAAAATTCTGGCCATTGGCCGGTCAACGGCCGAAGCGTATGAATTACAGGTCAAAGCGATGGGTGAAGAGAACTTTACCCGGTTCAAGATCACCGAAGAGATTGGGAAAGGGCAGATTCGAGTTATTCCCGACATTGTTATCAATGGGGCCGGTAGCGGTACGGAAGGGTCAATGAACGGCCTGATGGGTCTGAAGTTACTGGAACAGATTGAAGAGCGGAAGACGGGACAGACAACGAAAATCGTTGATGTAACAGTGCCCGTCGAGGGCAAGGTGATCGATAAAAAATAAGTCAAGTAACGCACACCAAGGGGTTGAACGGGCGTAGTGACAGAGCGCATTATGGCCACCCGTGAATTCGTCAAGTAAACGCCTTTTACTGACAAATTCGCGGGTGGTCATGCTGCTTTCACGCCCGGTTACAATACCTTTGTTCAGCCCAAAAGCTTCACCTCCAGGATTGATTATGGCCACTACCACGCCCAAAAAAGAAGTGTCGAAGAAGCCTTCCTCCAGTTTGCTGAGCTTACTGAAGCCATATACCCGGCTGATCTTATTGCTGATTCTGTTTGCGTTAATCAGTAATGGTGTAAACCTGGCCCTGCCAATGCTGATTTCGCACGGTATCGATGATTATTCAGCGGGCAAGTTTGTGCTGAAAACAATGGTCATTGAGTTTCTGGTGGCGGCCTTCCTGATTTTCCTCTTTACCTATTTGCAGAGTGTTGTTCAGACGTATGCCTCCGAACGCGTAGCGCGGGATTTACGCACCCAACTGGCGGCCAAAATCTCCCGCCAGAGCTTTGCCTATATCCAACAGACCAACCCGTCCCGGTTATTGACCAACCTGACTTCAGACATTGATTCGGTCAAGATGTTTGTTTCGCAGGCAATTGTATCCATTGTATCGTCACTTTGCATCATTTTGGGCGCCAGTGTTTTACTGATCAGTATCAATGGATTGCTGGCCCTGGCGGTGCTCACCATCGTACCGATTATCGGGATCACGTTTTATCTGGTTTTGAAGAAAGTCAGGGTTTTGTTCAAGCGGAGCCGGGAAGTAATCGACTGGCTCAACAAAGTCATTAATGAAAGTATTCTAGGCTCGGCTATTATTCGGGTGCTCAACTCGCAGCAACTTGAATATGACAAATTTCTGGCCGCTAATACCGATGCAAAGGACTTAGGGCTGGCCATTTTGCGGTTATTTGCCGGTCTGATTCCGGTTATCAGTTTCACCGCTAATATCGCCATGTTGACCATTCTGGTACTGGGCGGGCATTTCGTTATTACGGGTAGTATGTCGCTGGGAGATTTTGCCGCTTTCAACAGCTACCTAGCGCTGCTGATCTTTCCCATTATCGTTATTGGGTTTATGAGTAATGTCATTGCGCAGGCATCGGCTTCGTATGAGCGTGTGAGTGAGGTCTTGCAGGCGGCCGAAACCAGCAGCACCGGCACACTCGATGTTCCTTTAAAAGGGAATATCGAACTCCGGGATGTATCGGTCTATTATGGAGAAAATCCTGCGTTGAAAGACATTTCCTTCACCATAAAAGCAGGGAGCCGAACGGCCATTGTAGGGCCAACGGCGGCTGGCAAGAGCCAACTGCTGTATCTATTGACTGGGCTCATCAAACCGAACGCGGGGACAGTAGATTACGATGGTAAACCGATTGCCGGTTATGACGAAGAGTCATTCCACCAACAAGTTGGATTCGTCTTTCAGGATAGCATTATCTTTAACTTAAGCATTCGTGAAAACATTGCTTTCAGTGATACCGTAACCGATGAATCGCTGGAAAAAGCCATTGATACAGCCGAATTGCGCAGCTTTGTTGCTGGCTTGCCAGAGAAACTTCAGACCATTGTTTCGGAGCGGGGAGGTAGCCTGTCGGGCGGGCAAAAGCAGCGAATTATGCTTGCCCGAGCGCTGGCTCTTAACCCGCGCGTATTACTTCTCGACGATTTCACGGCACGCGTGGACACCAGCACCGAACAGAAAATTCTGGCGAATGTGCAGCAGAATTATCCGAATCTGACGCTGCTTTCAGTAACCCAGAAAATTGCGCCCGTTGAAGATTACGACCAGATTATTTTGCTTATGGAAGGGGAAGTGGTTGCCAAAGGAACTCACCCGGACCTGATGAAAACGAGTCCCGAATACGTTCAGATTTATCAATCCCAACGCAGCACGAGCCAGTATGAATTACGATCTTAATCAGGCCACGGGGCAGAAAGAAGAAAAAAACGCTACCTATAAAGCACTTCGAAAGCTACTGGCACTCATCAACGATGAACAACGAATTCTACTATTGGCCTTTGTCGCTATCCTGGTCAATTCGGCGTTAACGCTGGTTGGACCCATGCTGATTGGCTACACCATTGACAAGTATGTTCAGACAAAGCAGTACGATGGCGTATTGCGTAATGCCGGTATTTTGCTGGGTATTTACGCCATTGCGTTCGTTACCAACTACGTGCAAACCCGCCTGATGGGGGGCGTTGGGCAGCGGACACTCTTTAAACTTCGGAATGCGGTATTTAATAAGTTACAGGAATTACCGGTTGCGTTCTTCAATCAGAATAAAGCAGGCGACTTGATTTCCCGCATTAATAACGATACGGATAAGCTGAATCAGTTTTTTTCGCAGTCGTTGATGCAGTTCGTCGGTAGTATTTTTATCATGACCGGTGCGGGCCTGTTTCTGCTGTTTATCAATCTGCCACTCGGCGCAGCGGCCTTGTCGCCTGCCATTCTGATGTGGGGTTTTACGAAGGCAACATCGGCCTGGGTGAAGCGGAAGAATGCGGCTAACCTGAAAAGCGTGGGTAATTTAAGCGCCGAAATTCAGGAGAGTCTGAACAACTTTAAGGTGATTATTGCCTTCAACCGACGGGATTATTTCCGAAAACGGTTTGATGAAGTCAATCAGCAAAGTTACCGAACGTCCATCGGCGCTGGTCTGGCCAATAACGTGTTTACGCCCGTCATTGGCCTGGCGGCTAACTTCGGCCAGTTGATTGTGCTGGGCTTTGGCATTTACTTAATCTCAACTGGTCACTTCACCATTGGTTTGCTGATTAGCTTTCTGTCGTACGTGACTAATTTTTATAACCCGCTTCGGCAACTGGCCGCCTTGTGGGCTAACTTTCAGGTAGCGCTAGCGGGCTGGGACCGTATTTCGCATATGCTGGCCTTGCAAACCGATCTGACCACTGTTGAAAACCCAACGACGACAGCTTCAACAGCACTTTTGTCGTTTCAGAATGTATCGTTTAGTTATCCGGACGGAACGGAGGTATTGCGCAACATCAATTTTGATCTGGCCCCTGGTAAGACTTATGCACTGGTTGGCCCAACCGGGGGTGGAAAAACGACGACAGCTTCCTTGATTGCCCGTTTATATGACCCAACCAGTGGTACGGTTCTGCTGGAAGGAAAAGACATTCGATCCTATAGCCCTCAGGAACGGACACGTAAGATCGGCTTTATTCTTCAGGAGCCTTTTCTATTCACGGGTACCGTTCGGGATAATATTCTGTATGGCAATGAAGCGTATCAGAACCATTCGAACGAGCAACTGGCCGACGTTATTCGGGAGGCAAATCTGGATGGTTTACTGGAACGGTTCGATGAAGGACTCGACACAAACGTTCAAACAAGTGGCGACGCCATCAGTTTAGGCCAGAAACAACTCATTGCTTTTATGCGAGCGGTTCTGCGTAATCCAGACTTACTGATCCTCGATGAAGCTACGGCCAATATCGACACGGTTACAGAGCAATTGCTGGACGATATTCTGCAAAAACTGCCGACAAAAACAACGCGTATTATTATTGCTCACCGGTTGAATACCATTGAAAGTGCGGATGAAATCTTCTTTATCAACTCGGGTCAGGTAACGCAGGCCGGTTCGCTCAATGATGCGGTCGATATGTTGCTGGACGGGAAGCGAGTGAGCTAATGATGGGGAAAGTTGGCCTCTACGCGTACCTTTGCCAGCAGTTTAACGCTTGAAAATATATGAAACAAATAGGTCTACTAACCATATTAGTACTACTCTCTTATTATCAACAGGCTTGTCGGGGTCGTCAACAGGCTAGTTCGCAAACGGCTGATTCGGCAAACGTAACATCCAGCCCTGAGGCAGCATCGGCTCCTGCCATAACTGGTCATTTGGCCGAACTTGGCCTGACCCTCGATAGTCATTGGCGCGGCATTAACCTTGGCGACGATTTCACAAAAGTAAAAGCCACCGAAAAAGGAGAGCCGTTCGAAAGCGATGCCGATCACATTGGTTACACAATTGAATTGCCGAATCTCGAATCGGCCGACATACTCTATTATCAAACGGCAAAGAACGTGTCGGCTATTGATATCGATTTGTTTCTAAACAGTCGTCAATCGGTCACGAATTACCAAAAAGAATTGGGAGCCTACTTTTCAAGTCGCTATGGATCACCCAAGCCCAGTGCGGGCGGGACAGAATGGACGGGACAGAAAGGCGAAACCGTCTTGTTAAAAGACGTTTCGAAGGGAAAAGACTTTGGTTTGACGATTAAGATTAGCCCGGCAACAGGGGCAACGACTGCCTCATCGAAATAAATCGGGCCTACCTTTCCAACGGTTAAAACCCCAGGAAAAGGGGGCTTTAACCGTTGGAAAGGTCATTTGCCGTGCGGTATGCCTCTATTTGTAATATCCCCACACTTCTCTGGGAGCGGCCGCCGATTTAGCAACAACGAAGGGAACCGTGACCTCTTCCAGAAGGATACGATTCTGGTAGCGGTTATCAGGCAGCCGATTTATGGGAACATGCGGTCCCGATTTTTCTCTCGAATTGGTAAACGTGAAAGCAATCGGTAGCGCATACGCCCCACGAAAGTTCGGGTCAACATTAGAAAGTGTTTCCAGCGCTCGTTTGACTTCAAAGATAAATCCGAAGCCAATATTGTCCGGGCTAAGAATCACCACATGCTTAATTATACCCAGCGAATCAACATCGAATCCTGCATAGACTCGCCCATAGATTCCCTGATTTCCAACCCAGGCTGGATAGTTGATTTTACGCTCAAGATTTTTTCTAAAGACTTCCTCTTTACTGAGATGACCGGCATTTTCCCGGGCTACGGTCACTAATGAATCATAGGCGTTTATCATATCAACGACATCCGTAGTGGTCAGCTGTCGGGAGGGAATTTTAGCGTCAAGGGCGGCCGATTGATCGGCGAAAACATCCAAGAGTGACTTCTTGGACAGAGTAATGAGTCTAGGGGTGGCATCGCCCTTCTGAATATAATACTTTGTTAGGACTCGATACGTACCTCTGACATTTAAATCCTTGTAGTGCCTGATACTAATTTCTTCGGCACTATTCAGGGGCTCTAATTGGCTGCTCAGGCTCCTGAGCAGCTTTGTGGATCCGTTATGAATGACCGAGAAATAGACCTGGTAATCCATCCCTGCCACATCTCCCCGTTTTCGAAGATACTCGGTACCATTGAAACTGAACATTTCTGGCGTTATGGTCTTCATCGTCGAATCTCCTTTAAATCGACACAACACTTCATTTGTATTGATATTATAAGCGAGCTGACAGGAAATTGCTTTGCCAGACATGTCTAATCGGACTTGGCCCTTCTGCCAGACAGGATAGGTAAGAAAAGGGCTACCTAAATAGGTGGTTTTTTGATAGGTACCTGTCTGGCCCGGGCTGTACGTATCTATCGATGTGAAAACCACCCCATCTTTCTCGTGATAAACAAAAATTTGTCCCTGACTGGTCAGGCAAGGTATTGACAATGTACAGAGCAGCAAAATGAGCCGGATCATAACGGAAAGTTGATTGGTGGAAGATGTGGGTTTATAAACCTAAATAACGTATTAAATCAATAATATAGCAAAATAAGACAATATCCTATCGTGCATAAAATTCAGTAGAAATGGTTAGTATATAAAGCACAAAAGCCCCAACCAACTGGCCGGGGCTTTTGTATAAGAAGAATGTCAGGCTATATCTGGTGCATCCAGCCAAAGGTATCCTCTATCTTACCTGTGCGCAGGTCGGAAAGGTAATTCTTGATACGAACAGCGAAGGATTCTTCAGGAGCGAATTCAGGAAGCATATAATCTTTCCCATTATAACCGATGAGCGAATAAGGCGAGGACCCTACTGCTGTGCCAGCTCCGAAGGCTTCGGTTAACCGGCCCGTCTCGATAGCCCCAATGACTTCATCGATGGAAACAAGACGTTCTTCAACCTCAATTCCCCAACCACGGGCAATTTTCAGGATCGAATCGCGGGTAACGCCTTTTAAAATCGAATCAGACGTCGCGGGGGTCACTAACTTACCATCGATTATGAACATGATATTCATAGTACCCGATTCCTCAATGTATTTATGCTCGCGGGCATCCGTCCAGATTAGCTGGTCGTAGCCTTGTTGTTGGGCCAGCATCGTTGGATACAGCGAACCACCGTAATTACCCGCACATTTGGCATAGCCAACACCACCCGGTGCCGAGCGAATATACTCCGTTTCGACTTTAAGCTTTGGGGGATTTGTGTAATAAGCACCTACGGGACAGGTGAAAATGCAGAAACGATATGTTTTCGAAGGGGCTACGCCAAGGAACGTATCCGTGGCAAACATATACGGGCGTACGTATAGTGAGCTTTCGGGAGTGCCCGGTACCCAGTCGGCATCGACGCGCAACAGTGCTTCAAGGCCACCAATGAACACCTCTTCGGGGAGCGTAGCCATACACATACGGCGGGCCGACTCATTCATCCGTTCGAAGTTTGCGTAAGGGCGGAACAGGAATATCTCGTTGGTCTCATTTTTGAATGCTTTCATGCCTTCAAAAATAGACTGGCCATAATGCAGCGACGACAGAGCAGGGCTTAGCGTGAAATTGTCGAACGGCATAATCATCTGATTTTGCCACTGACCATCTACAAAATCGGCCACAAACATGTGATCCGAGAAATGTTTTCCGAAAGGCAGGTGATTGAAATCTACCTCCTGAATGCGGGAGCGTTCCGCTTTCCGCAATTCAATTTGTAATACGTCCGTCGTCATAACAGCTTATGGTTAATGCGTTAGCCCGCTTGTGAACCGGCTGAGGCAAAGCTAAAAAATTAGATTGAGTAAGTTAGTTGTCAAGACAACTTTTTTTTCTTTGTCAGTTTTAGGCACGAGGAATGACAAAGAAAATGTTAGGTCCTCGGCTGCCAGGTTACCTCTTCCGAGTTCAATTCCTGTGCCATTTTCCGGCTCAGAACAAAGAGGTAGTCAGACAGACGATTTATATATTGTAAGACCAGCTCGTCGACGCCGGTACCCGCCTGGGCGGTGGTATCGTTGAGAGCAATGATCAACCGTTCGGCCCGGCGGCAAACCGTTCGGGCAAGGTGGCAGAACGACACGGCTTGATGACCACCGGGCAAAACGAAGGCCCGTAATTCGGGCAGTTCGGTATCCATGGTGTCCATCGCTTCTTCCAGCAAATGAACATCGTCTGGCGTGATAACGGGCATGGCCCGCTTAGGTGCTTTTTCAGGATCAGTGGCCAGTTCGGACCCAACGGTGAACAGACGGTCCTGGATCTCTTTCAACAGCTCTCTTCGGTGGCTGTTAACGGGCTGATCACGAACCAGTCCAATCCATGAATTTAGTTCATCCACGGTACCATAGGCATCGATCCGTAAATTAGCTTTGCTCACCCGACGGCCGCCAATCAACGCTGTTTGCCCCTTATCGCCTGTTTTTGTGTAAATCTTCATCGTATTACTAAAACCAAAATGCTCAACAAGTGGCTAAGCTAACGGATTTACCGCGTTCGAGCCTTACCTTTGCGCCCTGATTTAAAAAGCTATTCGGTATGGCCAATTAAATTGTAGGGAGTAGCAGGCTTTATCAACTGCTTAGTTGCTCATTCATTCCGCTTTGGTGCGGGGCGGCTCGTGCCGTCCGATTTCGCTTATTTACATGAAAGTAAGTACTTTTTTCGTCCGTATCTGGCGCATGGTGTCTATTGGCGGATTCTTATTCGCTCTGTTCAGCAGTTATATTTCGTATCCGGATGCGGTTACCGTTCGCTTTGATGAATTGAACCATCCTATTCAGACGCTCGACCGGGAGGTGATCTTTTACCTGGCCATTGGTATTTTTATCATCAATAATACGGTACTGAACCTCATTAGCCGGTTATTCCTCAAAGTTCCGACGGCCCAGATTCCTATACCGAACCATGCTGCCTGGGCGGCTAATCGCCCGCAATTGAATAAGGTTTTTAAAAACTGGTTCAATGCACTTACGGCTTCTGTCAATACGATTTTGGGACTGGGTTTGCTGGTATTATCGTTTCTTAACCGATCGGATCGCCCTATTCGGGCCATCGAGTATGCCTGGCTACTACCGCTTAGTACGGCCATTATTCTTGTCGTGCTGGTTTCGTTGCCAATCCGTTTGTCCATGAAACCCGGTGACGATGAGTGAACTGAATGAATTGTTACTGAGTCAATTTCAGTACGATCTTCCTGACGACCGTATTGCGCGCTTCCCATTAGCCCAGCGTGATGCATCGAAATTGCTTGTTTATCAGCGTGGGCAAATTAGCCATCAACAGTTTTCGGATTTGCCTGCGCTATTGCCCGACAATAGTTTTCTGGTTTTTAACAACACGAAAGTTATTCCGGCACGGCTGCATTTCACCAAGCCAACGGGAGCCATCATTGAGTTATTCCTACTGAGCCCCTTCCCCGCCGAGCAACCAATCTCCTTGGCTATGGAAGCCACAGGGGCAGCAGTTTGGCAGGTTATGGTTGGCAATCGCAAGCGCTGGCGACCGAACGAGTCGCTGGAAGCCCTTCTGTCGACACCCCTTGGTAACGTTACGCTAACCGCAATCTGGCACGATCATGATCAGTCGGCTGTTCAGCTTAGCTGGCAACCGGCAGCATTTACTTTTGCGCAAATCGTCCAGTATGCGGGTGAAATACCATTGCCGCCTTACCTGAAGCGAGACGCAATCGACGCTGACAGAGACACCTATCAAACGATTTATTCAAAACAGGAGGGGGCCGTAGCTGCGCCTACGGCTGGACTGCATTTCACGCCTGCCATATTCGATGCCATACGTAAACGGGCGATTGAGTATGATTACCTGACGTTGCACGTGGGTGCCGGTACCTTTCAGCCTATTAAAACAGAGGATGTGCGGCAACATCACATGCATACGGAACAGGTCGTTTATACGGAGCAAACCATTCGACACTTGCTTGACCATGAGGACACCATTATTGCCGTAGGGACAACGTCCATGCGGGCGCTGGAAAGTTTGTACTGGATGGGTACTAAACTGATTCGAAACGAATCTGATCCATTTCGACTGGACCAGCAGTATGCTTATCAAATTCCGGTGTCTCAACAACCGAGCGTAGCTGATTCTATGAATGCCATTCTGACTTACTTAAAGAAGTCGAAAATGGAATCCGTTGTCGCGCAGACGGGTATTTACATCACTCCCGGTTATCAGGTTAAACTGTGTAGAGGAATTATAACGAATTTCCATCAGCCCGGCTCAACGTTGATTTTGCTGATTTCTACCCTGATTGGCGAGGATTGGAAGCGAGTCTATGCGGAAGCACTTGAAAATGACTACCGGTTTCTGAGTTACGGCGATTCGTCCCTTCTTTTGCCATAAAATTTTACTTTTACGAACTTTAAGAGCGAAATCGGACCGCCGAAGCCGAGTGAATGAGGGGTTTCTATCACCTCATTAAAGCGCTCTTTCACTCATTCGCTCTTTCACTCTTTACAAACATGAATTTCATTGAAGAACTCCGTTGGCGCGGCATGTTAAATGACATGACGCCCGGCACAGAAGAACAACTCCAGAAAGAAATGACCGCGGGCTATATTGGGTTCGACCCCACGGCGGCATCGCTTCATATTGGGAATCTGGCTACCATAATGCTTCTGGTGCACCTGCAACGGGCCGGACACAAGCCATTCGCGCTGGTTGGAGGTGCTACCGGCATGATTGGCGACCCATCGGGAAAAGCCTCCGAACGGGAATTCCTGTCTGAAGAGACATTACGCCGTAACCAGGAAGGCATCCGTCAACAACTGACCAAATTTCTTGACTTCGATTGTGGAGCCAACTCCGCCGAAATGGTCAATAACTACGACTGGTTCAAAGAAATTTCCTTCCTGGGTTTTCTGCGGGAAGCTGGCAAACACATTAGCGTCAATTACATGATGGCTAAGGATTCCGTGAAAAAGCGGCTCGAAACGGGCATTTCATTCACGGAGTTCTCTTACCAGTTATTGCAGGGGTATGATTTCTACTGGCTTTACAAGAACAAGCAAGTACGCTTGCAGATGGGTGGCTCCGATCAATGGGGGAATATAACGACAGGAACGGAACTGATCCGTCGTAAAGAGGGTCGGGAAGAATACCAGGCGTTTGCCTTAACGACGCCATTAGTGACGAAAGCGGATGGAACAAAGTTTGGTAAATCTGAAAGTGGTAACGTTTGGCTGGACCCTGCGCTGACATCGCCTTATCAATTCTACCAATTCTGGTTGAACACCACCGACGCGGATTGTCCTCGTTTGATACGGGTATTCACACTTCTATCTAAAGATGAAATTGAGGAACTAGAACGTGAGCATACTGAAGCACCCCATCTTCGTATTTTACAGAAAGCCATTGCCAAAGAGGTAACGATCCGAATACATTCTCAGGCGGGGTATGACTTGGCCGTAAAAGCGTCGGAGGTGCTTTTCGGGAAAGCTACGCTTGACACATTACGATCTATTCAGATCAATGAGTTCGATATTATCTTTGATGGGGTACCACAAACCGAAATATCGGCTGAAGAACTAGCCAGTAGCAAAGACATTACAGACTTGCTATCGGTAGCCAGTAGAGGAGAAATATATGCATCGAAGGGAGAAGCACGGCGGGCAATTACGCAAAATGCGGTCAGCATTAATAAGATCAAAGTCGCCGATCCAACTGCATCGGTTGATTTAGAATGGCTTCAAGAGCGTTATTTAGTCGTGTCGAAAGGCAAGAAAAACCATTTGCTGAAAAAAGTTTAAACATTTTTCGAGCTATAACTGGCTGAGAGTCGGGGCCTTGCCGAAGATCTTTTGGGAAGGCCCTAATTATTTTCAGACAGGGTCTTGACATGGGGGCAAAATCCCCCTACCTTTGCACTCCCAAACATCGGGAATGAGTCGAAAACACAAGCGAAAGCCACTGGCTATCAACTCATTAAGTGCAACACCCTGAAAATCAATCGCAAAATTTATTTTCAGATTTACTTGACAAA
>NZ_BAAHBQ010000015.1:0-98582 GCF_054776595.1 Spirosoma horti | reverse complement strand
TCAACGGAATTCGAAAGACTAATACCTCTTACCTAACATAATGCCAGTGGCTGTTGCAGAAGTCGATAACCGCATCGAATAGCTTCATCAAACAGTATTTTTAGTTAGTCCGAAGTATGGCATTGGTTGACAAACCATGATTTTCCGACCGGTTCTAGACTTTTGCAACAGCCACAACACTTATATAACAAACCGCTTTCCAACGGTTTCGGTCTTCGCTGAATCATTACCCAAGAAGATTATCGACTCCTATGAAACCTACCTTTGTTTATCTACTGCTCTCTATTTTACTTTTCAACTGTCATAACTCAGTATCTCCTACTGATAGCTTAGGTCAAGCTAATCAGTGGATTAATGGGAAATGGAAGTTGACAGCAGTTTCAACTATGATTCCTAATCCAACAGTACCTAATGTTCAACTTCTGATTGGCGGTAACCAGATTATACTTATTCAGGATGGCAAGCAAACGGATCAGGTCAATTTTGAGATTATAAAAACCGTTTACGATCTGCAACTCAGAACGAGCGCCCAACCTAGAGCAGATAATTGGTACATCCGTAATCCGGCTTTACGACTCTCAAAAAATCAAATGTTTCTGGATGCCGGCATGGCCAACGACGGGCCTGGGTTTAACTTCGAGCGAGCAGACTAAGGAGCCAATTTAGGGCAGTTATAAGAAAGAGGTAGTATTATGATTCTGTATGTTATAGGAATAATTTATTAACATAATTGTAGTGGCTGTTGCAAAAGTCTGAAACGAGTGTGATAGCCCTAGACGAGCGGCAAACTCTAGCCCGTTTACATGGCAAAATTGGATTATCTGGCAATGGTCCTTGTAGTCCTATTGACTTTTGCAACAGGCACGTCACTTATATAACAGAATTAAGCATTGACCCTTTTTTTGATAAGTACCTAGCTTTCAAATAAAAACAGAGAAATGCAAGTGGAATGAAGTAGATATAAATAGCCGATCTTTCTAGTAAACTGAGGCTAAAATTGTCAATGATAGGCCAAAGAGGAACAAGTATACCGATTAGCCACTCAACAATCAGATACCGCTTAAAACTTAATCTTTGTGGCACAATTATTAAGTCAGTGAGGTAGCCAAGTAAGCATATACCAAACCAAATCGGCGAAGTATAGACCAAGATAAGTGGAGAAGCAAGAAGGGTATCATGACTAGATGTTGTGAAGCCAGCGTGTAACAGTTGATCAATGAGAACTGCTGCTGGGATAGGCACTACAATACCCAAAATAATAGCCATTAAGAAGAGTGTATTAGCCCTCCAAAGAGTACGTTTGTAGCCTGTCATTCGGGTGTAATAATTGAATTTATTTTAGCTTCACTAACGGATGCGTAAAAAGTGAAAATTAGGAAAATTTCTTTACATAATCTTAGTGGCTGTTGCAAAAGTCTGGATGGATTCAAGATGCTTTGTTCAGTACCTTGTTTTCGGCTAAAAAGCGACCTATAGTGACCCCTTTGTTGGGCTTACTTATGCCCTAAAAGACTTTTGCAACAGCCACGACACTTATATAATACTCCTCCAAAAAGTGCAATGCGCTGATTCACAATAGAATTGTACTTTACGATGTTCTTACGTTAAGTCGCGTTTATCAATGGTGATCTCGACTTTTAAATAGATTATATATATCCTGATCAGCTTCTATACGTGCTAATCCATAAAGAACACCAGTACTAGGGCCCCGCATATCCCCATCTATGTACCCAAAGCAGGCTAACATTTTATGATGATCACCATCTTGACTTTCTACTAAAAGTGCCATTGCACGACCGTATGATTCTACTCTCAATTGACCATAGTCGGCTATTTGGTAGGATATACTTTCAAACCGAATTTCGTATCTGAAGCTACCTACTAAATCGGGGGTATGAAAACTTTCATCTTTGTATAATCCCCAAAGCTTTCCTAGACATTCAATAAAATATTTCCCCAATGGAGAAGTATCAGGTTTGGTAATGTAATTGGTGGTGTAGAAGGATAGATCTAGATATTTCCCAAGGTCATTTGTGTTGATATTGTCTAACAGTGGTTTGAAATCGAAAGGAGATAGTCGGACAGTAGTTCGATCTTCAAAGGAAGAGGGGGTAAAATCGAATACGACGGGAACTTGACATTCTCGACCGGTAATCCAGACAGAACCGTCTATTTTCTCTAGTATAAATTTTTCTCTCAAGTTTTCTCGAAAGCTGTTATATAAGTGGCGTGGCTGTTGTAAAAGTAATCCGCTCCGTATATTACTAGCCACCATTGTTGTCTAAAGTGAATATTTTTGTTGCTTCTCCCTGAGTTGATGGAAAAAGAGCGGTTACTGCCCGTATTAAAAACTATTTTGATTCTGTTATCCCAAAACAAATACGTTGCCTTGGCCGAGTTAGATTATGAGCAAAATATGCAGCCAGACTACTTAGAAACCGCCCTTAAAGAGTATGGAGGCAAGCTTACTATACCCAGCGATGAGCTGATTGTCCAGCAGATGGAAGTATTTGAAACGCAAAAACCAAATCGATTCTATGTTGACTTACCAATCTGGATGGATGAGGAAAGAAGTGATTTGACGTTATCAGTTGTCATTATCCAATTAGAAGCGGATTTAGCTTTTACGTTGAAAGACCTACACATTTTATAGACCAGGTCTATAGTATCAATTAATAGTCATCAATCAATTGATTATTAATAGTTTGTGTGTTTAGCCGTAGTCAACATTTTGAAAGGCTAATGGGTTGTTAGCTCATGCTAGGCTATCACTCATCGAACACCTCCCTGGTCAAACTCGTGCCGGCCAACCACTTCTACCAGCACCTGCTGGAGGGAGTTGACTTTAGCTTTATTAGGCCACTGTTCGAGCCTTTTTACAGTCTCACAGGACGACCATCCATTGATCCGGTGGTGTTCATTAAACTCCTGTTAATCGGGCACTTAGAAAACATTACTTCAGATCGTAAGCTACTGGAAGTAGCCAAGTTGCATATAAGCATTCGCGCATTTTTGGGCTATGATCTAGAACAGTCCTTACCCTGGCATAGCACCCTTTCGCGGACCCGCCAACGCATTCCGATTTCTACTTTTGAAACCTGCTTTAGCCACATCGTGGGTTTGTGCATTCAAAAAGGGCTTATTAGTGGACATACCCAAGTTATTGACTCGGCCTACATCAAAGCTAATGCGTCTATGAGTCGGTTGAAGCCCAAGCCCGCTATCTGGTCTTCTGAAGCAAATTCCACATTAAGTAAATCAAGCGCCCCTCGGTTAACGGCTTCGCCAGATCGCTTACAGCATATCCACCGGTTTCACAAAAACATTAAAAAAGCAGCCCCTAATAAATCCGGTCAACTGCTCAGTAATCTCACCCATTATAGTCCCACTGATCCCGATGCCCGTATTGCCTTTAAAACGGGGAAGCCCCGCCAGTTAGCGTATATGGCCAATGTGAGCGTGGACGCGGCCCAGCACGTGATTACGCATATTCAGGCTGGCCGGGCAGACTGGCGTGATAGTCGGTATCTTTTATCAATTGTCGATACTACTCAAGACCGTTTGAAAGGGTTTGGCGTTACCATGAGCAACGTAGTGGCTGATGCGGGTTACAGTTCTGGGGAGAACTACGAGCAACTTGAAAATCGCGGAATGAACGGCTTTATTCCCCCTCATGGCAAGTACAAAGACGAGCGCTCAAACTTTACTTACGATGCCCCTAGTGACAGTTATACATGTAGCCAGGGTAAACGATTGGCATTTGATCGACTGGTGGTCGATAAGCAAGGCAATCCCAAGAAGCGCTATCTGGCCAGGGCATCTGATTGCAAGGACTGCCGCATCGGCGGTCCGACCCCTTCGTGAGCAGTGTAAGGGTGAAAAGGCTAAGGAAAAACGCTTGCATCATACTTACTACAAAGCCCAATACGAGCGAATGGTAGAGCGGTTATCGAGTCGGTTCGGCAAGCGCATGATGCGAATCCGTTCGGCAACGGTGGAGCCCGTCTTAGGAAGCCTGATCAACTACTATGGCTTGCGTCAAATCAACACTCGGAGCCGAGAAGCCGCGACCAAAGTGATGTATGTGGCAGCAATGGCTTACAATATAAAGAAGTACTTACGCTTTACTTCAGTTGAGCAAGGCGGAATGGTAATTGCTCTACCAGTACCTGATCAGTTTTATTATATACTGATTTACTTTTGCAACAGCCACTGGCATTATGTTAACCTAGCCCTTAAAATTCAAATCAAGTAGTCTTATAGAGAAACCATCTATCGTCCATCGCTCGCAATAAGATGATATGGTCCGGGCTCGTCATTGGAATAGTTTGCTTATCCGGAATGTAAACATAACCCACTGAATTATCACTCATCCCCCAGATCACTAATTCTACCGAATTTCTAAAATCCGAATCACTTGTGGGTGTATAGGAGATAAATAGCTTCTGATAAGCCTCCTTCCAGCGATCTTCAATCGCTTTTCGATTCTTTGTGTTAAGATCAAGATCCGCCGTTTTCTTTTCGTTTAGTTCTTCCTTTCCTGCTATGATCATTTTTTTTAATTCATCGAACTGATGACGATGTTCATTAAAAAACGCGATTAATCCGTCATCCGATAAAGACAGCAGACGAGCGTTGCCTAGCTTAAAATTGTACTCCGCTCGCGACGAAAAGGGACTATAAGCCCCTGGCTTATGTTGCGACACCGCGATAATGCTGTCCACCTGTTGGGGGCTAAAGCGCTCTAACTGCTTTTTCTCAAATAGGCCAAAACCCGCCATGGCTAACGACCGAAAAGCCTGCATTTTCCAGACGCCCTCTTTGACAAAGTAAAGATAGTAGTCAGTGGCCAGGCCGGCTTGATTGGTGATAGTCATTGCGACAACCGACTGTTGGTTGGTTTGGCTTAACAAGCGAAAGGTGCGTTGAGCGTTTTTTTGGTTGATGTCTTTGCCGTTGGGATGACCTTTCCGTTCTTTTTTATACTCTCCTGTGCTATACTGCTCAAGAGCCGAAAATCCGTTTGGATTGAAAATTCGCTGAGCAAGTTCGAGGGGTTCCAGGTCGGAGGAAATCGATTGACAACAGGTAGAGGTTAAGCTTAACGAAGTAAACAGGCAACTAATAAAGACAAACTTAATCATCGCGTTCTTATAGGAAGATGTTCACTGTTTGGTCTACAACGGAGAGTTGATAGCTTGGACTGAAGTATGGGCTGCGACTGAGGTTGCACTCATCAATGGCCGCCTGAAAGTTAAGCTTAGGGTTAGAGAAATACAGCTAGTGTTGAAGTTTTTTTACTCCTGTTTTGTGGCTTTATTTTTGGAGGGGATTCTTGGAATAGTTTCTTGACATAACGTTGCTTATTTAACCTGGATTGGAAAAATACAAATGGACAGATGAAAAAATCAACAGGCTTAGTTAAGCTGCCCGTTCTAGTGTACTTCAGAATAAGGGCAGTGGTCGACTAACTTTCTGGGCTAGAACTACATCGGCAAATTAAGCGTTTTCCCTAAGAGCCTTTGCCGAGCCATGAACAGCCTACGACAACCCGATCCACTGCATACTATCGCTCAACAGCGCACCCGAATCCAGAATCAGGCCTTTCAAGCGGCCATCAACGGCGAGCCCTTGGTCAACACCTTGAACATACTCGCTCGAATGGTCGAACTCGAGTTAGATAGCGACGTACGCACGGCCTTTTACCTGGCCTACCCTGATGGCAAACGCTTGCATGCCATAGAGGGGGCGGGCGACATGGCCCCTTCCTACACGGCCCTCTTAAATGGCTTTCCCATTAGCGACGACTCGTTCTGCAGCGGCTATGCCATGGCTACCGCACACCCCGTTCACACCCCAGATGTATTCCAGAACCCGCTCTGGCAAGCCTATCTGCATTTGGCCACCGCCCATGGGTTTCGTTCCACCAGCTCTTACCCGATCCTGACCCGGCAGGGCAAAGCCATCGGTAGTTTAGCCCTCTACTTTCCCCACGTCCATCAGGCCACGGCCCAGGAAGTGGCCCTAGCTAAGGCTATCACCCAGGCAGCGGCCATCATCCTTTCCCCTGATACCCAAACGCTCGAACACACCCGCGCCCAAGAAGCCCTGCATAAAAGCGAAGCCGAGTTTCGTACCATAACGGAAGCCGCCCCAGCGCTGGTCTGGGTCTGTTCAGCCTTGGGTGAAAACATTTATTTCAACCAACGCTGGTATGACTATACGGGCCAGACCCTTGAGCAGGCCAGTGGGCAGGGCTGGACGACGAGTATGCATCCCGACGATGCGGCTCGTATTCTGCCCTACTGGCAACGCTGCCAGCAGACAGGTGAATCCTATGAAGGGGAGGTGCGCTACCAACGCTACGATGGGGTGTATCGGTGGCACATCTTCCGCGCCCTACCCCGTTGCAACTCAGCCGGACAAATTGAGGCTTGGTACGGCCTAAGCATTGACACGGATGATGCCAAACAAGCACAGGAAGGTCTCCTGAAAGCCGACCGGCATAAGGATGAGTTTTTGGCGATGCTGGCCCACGAGTTGCGTAACCCCATGTCCACCATCCGATCGGGGCTACAATTCCTGACGCTGACCTCGGGGCAGGATGAGCTAATCGGCTCAACCATAACGATGATGAATCGGCAGACGGACCACCTGGTCAGAATGGTGGATGATTTACTGGATGTAAGTCGTATTAACCGGAAAGAAATCGAACTCCAAACACAGCGGGTCAACCTGGTGGAGCTGGTGCAGCAGGCCGTAGCGAGTCTAAAACCCTTGTTTGAGCAGCAAAATAGGTCCCTTCAGATCAGTTTGCCGGTGGCTCCTGTTGAGTTGGACGGGGATGCTACCCGGCTGACCCAAGTGGTGGTTAATCTGTTGACCAATGGGGTTCGGTATACGGGTGAGCAGGGCACCGTCTGGTTGAGTCTGGAGCACCAAAACGGTCCATCGGGTCGGCAGGAAGCGATTCTTCAGGTGCGGGATAACGGCATTGGTTTAGCGGAGGATCAACGCTTTGCCATTTTCGAGTTGTTTGTGCAGGTCGATAATTCGACGGCTCGCTCGAAGGGCGGTTTAGGCTTGGGCCTAACGTTAGTCAAGCAACTGGTGGAGCTGCATGGGGGGCGGGTGGAAGCCCAAAGCGAAGGGATAGGCAAAGGCAGTACCTTTAGGGTTCATCTACCGACGCTCACCACCGCTGTTACCCCACTCCCTGGGCCTGCCTTACCGGCAGGGGAGTCAGCGACGGCCGGGCGTATTTTAGTCATCGATGACAACGTAGATGCGGCCCTGATGATGACCAGGCTGCTTAAGCTCAAAGGTTATGAAACGCATAGCCGGAACGATGGCCGGGCGGGTATCGAAGCGGCAGAAAGCTTGCAGCCATCAGCCATTCTGCTGGACATCGGCATGCCCCATCTGGACGGGTATGAAACCTGTCGATTGCTCCGTCAGCAGTCATGGGGCCAGGCGATGGTGGTGATTGCCTTGACGGGGTATGGCCAGGAGGAAGACCGGCAGCGAAGCCTGGAAGCGGGTTTTGATGGGCATATGGTGAAGCCGGTCGATTTAGCGATGCTGACCGAACGGCTCAGGGACTTAATCGATCAGAGAAAACCAAAGCCGTGTTAAGCAGAGTTACTAGGAGTTATCTTCCTCTTAAATAATCCTCCTAAGGGAGACGATTGAGCATTCGTTTATCTGCTTCTCGAATTGAGCGTTACTTACGCCCGATGCTTGTAGTTTTTGTTCAGCAATCAGATTTGTCTTTTGTTGGATAAGCGAAGATGAGCTTAGTCTACTGATCGATCGGATGCGTAGCATTTCATTAGCCCCCCGCTGAAATTCATAAGCAACGGGCACCCGATCAACTTGAATCGATTCATCGGTGAGTGCCTTTACGATTGAATCTAAGTAGGGCGATTGTTCACCTGCCAAAGTCTGGAGAGGGAATATGCGTACTTCGTTGGAGACCCGTACTAACTCCTTGATGGAATCGTAGTGTAGCTGCTCGGATAAGTGCTTGCTGTAAAGAAACAGCAGATGAGAGCATACACTCAGATCAAAGGACCGGTCAGCAAAGGGTAGAGTAGGCAGTTGATTCGCTAAATAGCGTCCCTGCTGCTTTCCTGTTGGGTAATCACTCAGAAACCGCTTCATGGCTGTCAATCGATACTGACCTAACTCATCTGCATCGTTGAACTGATCCCATCGATAGCCCTCAGCCGTTAAACGGATTTGGTCAACAATCGTAGGATAGGTCTGCTGGACGCGTTGCTCAATCTGTTGAGCAGAAAAAGCATAAATGGGATCAATCGAGATGACTTGTCCACTCATCGCTGTCACCTCGGCGTTAAAGCTAGCGGGCCCATCTCCTACGCCTAGCATCTTACTAGTCAGATCTTTTTGGGTTAGAGCGAACATGCGAACGTATTCTTCTAGAGTACGCCCCCAGGGGACTATTTCTTGGAGTGTCATTAAGCTAAATGGGATATAAAGGATTCTGGGATCACCAATCTACCCAAAATTAGGATTCTCACAAACCTCTCCTGTTTGAGACGAAGGAGCGTTCATGTATCTGCTGCTTAAATAGGGCGTTTATTTGGACGAACCCTTTTGCTTTAATATCTGTCAACTCCAGTTCGTAGCATACGTAGGGATTTCACGTCCGATTACGCCCGGAGCCTGATAAAGCACCGTGTCGCCGTCGTAGTGTTGAGTGGTGCACGACCCTGACAACGTCACGCGGCCGATATTTATGGCATCTGGGTCGATCCAAAAAACACCAATCACCTCCTGTTCGGTGGCGCCGTCAATGGGAACAAACCTCGTTAAGCTTATTTGAAACGGTTGATGAGGGGAAACAAATCAGGCAGATAACAGCGGATCCCACGTTGTCTACCGCAGAAGTTAGAAAGATTGTCGCTACAGATACGGATCCTGCCATTGTGGTATACGAACCTGTTACTAAAAAGATCCGGCTTTTGCAGTATCAATTAAAATAGCGATTTACCCTCTGGCCTTACAGCTAGTACCCCGTATAAACGATCATCCGGTATTTTCCTTCGATGCTTGCCGCGTTTCTTGGGCGCGTTCGACGGCCGCTCAGTCGTTTCCTGAATTAGCCCGTTCACCCGGGCACTCACACGCGGCTCCAAGGCAACGAGACGAGCGGCTAGTTGTGGCGAAGTCGTTTGCCGCTCACGGTAGGCGATGGTACCGGTAACCATAGGCGCGGGCCGGGTCCAGGCAAACGTTTGGGTAAACAGGCTCGTCGAAAGGAACAGTAAAAAGGGAAGTAACCCCTTATGAAAGCGGTTCATGGTAGACGATGTGACGATGAACAGAATTCGTTTCATAAGCGGGTAAGCCACTGGAGAGATTATGCGATCAATTAAACGACTGCCGAAAGGCCAGCGGAGACAAATTCGTTTTTAATTTGAACAATTTGCTAAAGGATTGGGGGTGTTCGAAGCCCAACTGATACGCAATTTCACCCACGGTCAGGTTGCTAATAGTCAATACTTCTTTAGCTTTCTCGATGAGTTTATGATGAATATATTGCTGGGTATTTTGCCCCGTTAGCGACCGCAACAGATCGCTCAAATAGCGGGGCGAGACGTGTAATTCGTCCGAAAGAAATTGAACCGTTGGCAATCCCTTCACCAGGGCCATTTCATTCGTAAAATAGGTATGTAGCACTAGGTCCAACTTGGTCAGCAAGGCGTTATTGATGGACTTACGAGTAATGAACTGGCGCTTGTAAAAACGCTGGCTGTAGTTCAGCAATAACTCCAACTGCGAGATCAATACATCCTGGCTGATATCATCGATGGCTGTTTCCAGCTCATCGCCAATGATTTTGCCGATAGCAGCAATAATTCCCTTTTCTTTATCCGACAGATGGAGCGATTCAGTGACCGAATAAGAAAAAAAACCATAGTTTTTAATCCGGGTATCCAGCGGATAATGGCGCAGAAAATCGGGATGGATCAACAACGTGAAGCCAGCAACTGAATCACCCGTTTGCAAGCCGGTTAATGGCTGTCCCGGTGAGGTGAAAAACATACCACCATCATCGAAGTCATAGGTGGTTTGTCCATACTTCATTTTACAGCCTGCCGATTCATTATAGGTGATGTGGTAAAAGTGCATCATGAACGCGGGTGTCAGCATGTCAGCTGTGATTTTCACGTTGCTATAGTCCAATAGGCTGATCAGCGGATGCAACGGCTGTGGCAGGCCAAAGTCCCGTTGCATTTCGCTAATAGAGTGGTAAATGCGTGGTTTGTTGACTGGTTCTCCTTTCATGAGTAAACAAGGTTAGGGCTGGTGCAACCTGACAACAAGTTGCACCAGCCAAGTAATTCCTGAGCGGGTGGTCAGGCGTCGGCCAGCAGTTGCTTTATCCCTTCCCTAAAAGCCTCATCACCTACGGCCAGCCGCTGGGCATACAGGGCTTTCGCATCCTCGCCACAGACATAGCGCAGATTGGTGGTGCCATCCGTAGCCGCTCCATACACAACCTGGGCAATCTGCTCGGCGGTAGAAACCGCTTTTTCGGGCGTTATCAACGCCCTAAATTTAGTCATCAATGGTTCATAAGCCGGGTGCGAAGCAAAAACGGTTCTATCGCCTATTTCAGTCGCTACCAGCCCCGGTTCAATCGTTTTTATGCCAATGCCGAATTCCGCCAGTTCATACGACAAGCTTTCGCTCCAGCCTTCCAGTGCCCATTTACTGGCATCGTACATGGAACTGACCGGGAATCCCATCAAACCAGCCGAAGAGCCGGTGGTAATAAAAAGACCGGCTTTCTGCTGCCGGAAATAAGGAATAAACGCCTGTGTCACCCGAACGACGCCCAGAAAATTAGTGTCAATCTGCCGGACGATCTGCTCCTCGCTACTGGCTTCCAGGGCACCCAGTAAGGCATAACCCGCGTTGTTGAACACCACATCTATTTGGCCCAGCGCCAGCGCCTTCTGTGTCGTTTCGTTCACCTGTTGGCTGTCCGTTACATCCAGTGGGAGTAGGGTTATATTGTCAAGCTGATTGAGCTCATTTTCGTTTTCCGGTTTACGCATGGTCGCAATCACATGCCAGCCTTTGGTCGCAAATAGCTTTGCTGTTGCCTTCCCGATTCCCGCCGAAGCGCCTGTAATAAAAATAGTCTTTGCCATTACTTCTCGTTGTTATTTTCGAGTGGCAAAGCTCCTTCACCAAGGCTTAGGGCACGTAGTAAAAGTGGTAAATCTTGTAGTCAAAATGGTGAAGTGACTTGTCCTTAATTTAATCGAAGGTTTTTCTGAACGATTTCCTGTGATGGCTACTATTGATACGAATCAATCACTGAAAGCCAACTGAAGACGGCATCAACCCGGGTCAACAGGCAATGGACTATCGCCGAAAACCCTTCAGGTAAAACTTGGGGACAGAATAACCATGAAAATGGTTAGAAACGGTGGCTTTGCGGCTTCCCTAAAGTAATGGCATCCGCCGTTCGGAACGTTCACACAAACGATACATTGGCAGCGGATGATAACCTCATCGTACTGGCCTCCTTTTATCAGCTCATCCTACTTACAGTATTGCCACATGAAGAATTATAATAGTTTTTTCACTCCCCATAGCTGGTCCTGTAAACCCGTTTGGCTATCCCTGCTGATCTTTCTATTCAGCTCGGTGTTCATTACCACAAGCTTAGCGCTGGGGCTTAAAGAGGGCCCAAAAACAGTGTTTAGAGGGGTGGTTTCCGATGCGGTGAACGGGATGCGGATCGACTCGGTCAGCGTTTCAGCTGGAGGGGTCACCACACGCTCCAACGCACAGGGCATTTTCACGCTCGAAATCCCAACAAGAAAATCGGCCGTGCCCAACCGCTACGTGCTGACGTTTTCCAGGAAGAACTTCAGCGCCCTGAAACAGACCGTTTCGGTTGGCAGCAGCTCGCCAATTGAGGTCAAAATGAGATCTCAATATCCGCTGCGCAACATATTCCACCTGTTTACAGACCCTCGCATTCCTGAGCGGGGGCCACACGAATCGCCCCCAACGCCAAGCTGTGCGGACGTAACCGTCGTACCTGATCTGATTGGGGGACAACTGGGTCGGCACAACTTCATCTACATTGGCGAAAATTACCGGCGCATCTGCGTGGTCATCGATGGCAAACTGGCCTGGCACTACGACACGGAAAACGATTGGGAAGACGATGAGATCTGGCTTCTCTCCAACGGAAATATCCTCCACGCACACATGAAATACATTGAGGAAATAACGCCCATGAAAGAGATTGTGTGGCGTTTTGACGCTCCTAAAGGCACCGAAATTCATACCTGCCAGCCCATTGGGGTTGATAAAGTACTTTTTCTTCAGAACCAGAGCGATGTCGCCATGGTCAAGTTGTATAACAAAGTCACCGGCAAATACGAGATAGAAAAAGAGTTGAAGGAGCTTGGCAAAGGCCCCCATGGGCAGTGCCGACGATTCCGCATGACCAGTAAGGGTACTTATCTGGCGGGCACCTTGGCCAGCCACACCTTTTATGAATATGACAAGCAGTTCAACCTGATCTGGACCCACGATCCGGGGTCAATGTGGGGCGGGGTTCCGCTTAAAAATGGCAACTACCTTTTCCAACGAGAAAATGCCATGACCTCGGTTGAGATAAACCGATCTGGCAAGGTTGTTTGGCAGGCTTCGATTGCCGACATACAGGACCAGCTCAGTAAGCTGGCCCCTGCTGCCGGCAAAATAACCGCCACGCAGACGTGCGAGCGGTTATCCAACGGCAATACGGTGGTATTTACGCGATCTTGTGATGCCAACTTACCGCAGGCTATCGAAATCACACCCGACAAAAAGGTGGTCTGGATACTACAGGACTGGAAGCATTTGGGAGATAGTGTGTCAGCCCAATTTTTGGATGAACCCGGCTATCCAGAAGTGCCTGGCGAAACAAACCACTAAGCGTCCTGATAATAGGGCGACTGGTTGCTGTTTAAAGTTATGGAAACGTTGCGCATCGGGCTCAGATTCGAACCGCGCGTTTTTCTGAACGTTTTTGGTAGCTGATTACTTCTCGTTCAGTTAATGATGAAGCTTTACCTTTTCGTGAACGATAATTAATTTGACCCGTCCTGATACAATTCTTAAGGTATGGTGAAGTGATTTTAGTTGATAAACTCAGTGAATAGAGTAGAAAACGTAAGACAGCAGAATGCCCAAACAGCTTCCCAACCCGTGCAAAGCTGTCGGAGATTGTTCAGCGCTTTGTAGAGGAGCTTATATACGGAGGGCGAAGTCAACTCCATCACTTCAGCGATTTCTTCGGTTGACAGAGAACTGTAATATTTCAGGAAAATAATTTCGCGCTGACGGGGTGGCAGCTGGTTGATAAAACGGGCTAAACTCTCCGTAATCGAGTCGTCGGTTTGCGTGGCAATGAGTTGTTCTTCAACGGAAAGCTCACTGTCTTCGTCGGGTGTAGCGTCCGAAAATTGGCGTTGCTTCGTGATGCGCCGGATTAGCTCCCGACGTAGTGCCACAATGAAATACGCTTTTGGGGACGTAACGGTTGGCAATTTTACCGCACTGTCCCAGATCTGAACAAATAAATCCTGCACCGTGTCCTTGACCAGTTCTTTATCGGGAACCAGCCGATAGCCGTAGTTGTGTAGCATTTTGCCATACCGCTGATAGAACCAGGATAAAGCGTCTGCATTACTCTTTTGTAGTAATAGCCATTGCTGTTGGTCAACGGTATTCGTGTCAGGTTCCAAAGTGGATTGTCTACTATATGAAAGAATAGTCGATCGATTATTATTAGGAAAACCAGCTTTCTCCTCGGGTAGTTGATATGGAAAGTTATAACTTTCTATATCAACTTAAACCATGTATTCTCAACGATTGACAATGGTTTTTAAGGTCAAAATCAGGTAGAAATTGTGGCGTAGATTTATTGCACTAAAGTACGGATTTCTTGCATAATATTTTAATAAAACGAATTAAAGCTAGTCAAGGGATTGTCGCGCTAGAAGCCAAAACTCACGCCTACATTATATCCCCGAGTAACTGGATAGTTGCCAACATCAATACCGAACGTAGCATCAGCCAAGCCGCCAACGGCGGGGTCTAATCCGCTGTATTTAGTAATGGTAAACAAATTCGTCGCTGATGCCGAAATTCGTAACCGGCTCATTTGTAGTCGATTAAATAGCGCATTTGAAAAGCTATACCCTACATTCAAATACTGCATCCGACCGTAGGACCCATCTTCAATGTAGTACGAATTAGGCTGCGTATTGGTACTGAAATTGGTTGCACTCTCGAAAATCGGCACGTTTGTATTGGTATGCGTAGGCAACCAAGAATCCTTAACCCGCTCACTTACTGCAGCTCCTGTAAACGAAGGGTAGAAGTCCGTAAACCACCGTTGGTTATTGAAAATCTGGTTTCCCAGCGCGACATATAGATTGGTGCTCAAGTCGAAGCCTTTGTACTTTATTCCCAGTGTAATACTGCCCGCGAACTTGGGAATGGGATTGCCCAAATACGTCCGGTCATTATCGTCAATTTTGTTGTCGCCATTAAGATCGGCAAAGCGAAAACGACCGGGGGCGGCTCCTAACTGCGTCGCAGCCGATGCCACATCTTCTTTACTGTTGAAAAGGCCGACTACTTGATAGCCATAGAACGACGATAAGGCATGGCCCGGCTCATTACGTACTACCGGCCCACCTAGGCGCGTACCGCCACTTGCGAAATATGGTACCAATGGTGCAATGGCCGTAATCCGATTACTTAAAAAACTGCCGATTCCAGTCAGCTCGTAACTCAAATCGCCAACGAGTCTTCCTCTTGTCGTAAGCAATAAATCAATCCCCTGATTGCGCATACTCGCTACATTCAGGAAGGGCGCGTTGGCTCGAACACCCACGACGCTCGGCAAGGCTAATTGGAAGAGTAAATCTTTGTTATCTTTCCGCCAGATGTCGACAATCACTTCCAGTCGATTGTTGAAAAACGAGCCATCAATTCCGATGTTGGACGTAATACTCGTTTCCCATTTGGCGTCTGGATTGCCATATTGGCTCGGATAGTAACCCGATTCGATGGAATTATTTGTCGCGCCCAGATCATAGCCATTGGCCGCGTTGGTTGAAAATAAATTGAACTGGTTAGTTGAACTGAGATAATTCGAATTGCCCATCAGTCCATACCCACCCCGAATTTTTAGATCCGAAACCCAGGACAAATTCTCCATAAATTTCTCGGAAGAAATACGCCAGGCCACAGAAACCGCTGGAAATACCCCAAATCGGTGGCTTGGGCCGAATTGAGACGACCCATCCCGACGTACCACCGCCGTGGCAATGTAGCGGTCATTGTAGGTATATTTGGCCTGCCCAAAAATCGAGTAAAAGTTGTTGCCTTTACTGTAGGTGCTGCTTACCTGACGCGTAGCACCGGGCGTTGTGTTGCTCAATGTTATGTAGTTCGGGTCGGTAGTGAAGGGATTGATACCTGAACCAATGATACCACGCCCATTCCCCGTGTTTAGTGCTTCCAGCCCCGCCAGCACACTCAGATCGTGTTTGCCGAACGTCTGTTTGTACTGCGCCGTGTTGGTAAATGTCCAGGCGAGTCCTATGTTAGCGCCTTCCGAATAGGTATAGTTGGCAATATTTTCGGAGTTTTCGTAAGTAGATCGAACATGCGAATTGGCGTAGTTCGTGTAATATGACCCTCCCAGACTACTCTTCAGTGTTATAGAAGGAATGGGGTCGTACGCTACGTAACCATTTCCCAAAATATTCACCGTATGATTCAAATTATTGGCCTGCCCATCCCGACTGGCTACTGGATTTCGGGGATTGCTGAACCCCGGTGCGGCCGTGCCCGCATACCCTCCGAATGAATTGTAGACCGGAATAATGGGCGCCATCCGAAACGCCGACAGAATGTCGTTCTCATCCGAGGCAACGCTTGAATTATTGTTGGTACTATTGCCCAGCGCATTCCCCGTTGTGCCCTGCAATCCCGTCGCCGATACGTAGGCCACCTGGATATTCTCGCCAAATCGAAGTTTTTTGCTAAGGTCAAATTCAGTATTGGCGCGAAAGCTATAGCGCGAAAAATCATTGTTTGTAACGATACCCGCCTGCCGCTGCATACCCAGACTCAGGTAGTACCGACTGGTTTCGGTGCCGCCCGAAAAGCCCAGTGTATGGCGCGTCATGGGGGCCACCCGCGTAATAGCTTTGTACCAATCAGTGCCTTGCTTATTGGCCGCAATCACATTGTAGATCACCCCATTGGCTGGATTGACGTTGTAATTGGGCAACTCAGCAGCTAAGTTAACGGAACCAACAACGCCTGGCACTTTACCAACCAACAGATAATCCGGCAATACGGGTGCTTGTCCCGAACCATACTGGCCATTGGCGATACCGACAAAACTAGTTGGACCAATAGCCGTTCCCGACTGAAAGAGATCATTCCGGCGCGCCTGCCAGGTCCAGTCGGCTTGTTCCTGCGGATTCAGAATTGGAAGCCCTTTGCCCGGAACAGTCACGCCATACAAGCCATCATAACTAATACTCAGTCTCTGCGCCTTGCGCTGGCCTTTTTTGGTCGTCAATACAACTACTCCCGCAGCCGCTCTTGCCCCGTAGATCGAAGCCGAAGCGGCATCTTTCAGGACGGTCGTGGTTTCAATATCATTGGGATTAATGAACTGAATACTTTGGGTAGGCACCCCATCCACTACGTAAAGCGGTTGATTACCGCCGAACGAGCCAAACCCCCGCACCCGAATCTGGCTGGATGTACCGGGTTGCCCGTTGGTGATGACTGTCACACCCGCCACGCGGCCCTGAAGTTGTTGCTCGACGTTAGCTGAAGGCACAATCTGAAGCTGAGCCGGTTTGACTGTCGAAACGGCACCCGTTACATCCCGGCGATTCTCCGTCGAGTAACCCGTGACTACAATCTCGTTCAATAGTTTCGTATCCTCTGCCAGTTGCACATTAATCCTTGTGTTTTCGGAAAAAGGATATTCCTGTGTAGAATAACCGATGTAAGAAAAAACTAGTGTTCCGGTACGTTCTGGAACGAATAAGGTATACGTACCATCGAGCAAAGTAGTCGTTCCAGACGAGGTATTTTTGAGTACAATGGTAACGCCGGGCAATGCCTCTCCAGTTGTGGTTACTACTTGACCGGTGAGGTGAAAAGTGGGTTGTTTTTCGTCGGAAAAGGCTGATTTGATAGACTTAATCGCGGGGAGACTGGTCGGGTACTTCTGGGCAGAAGCAGTTTCCCGAATGGGTTCCTGATAAAGGATATAGGTGTGTTTTGTCCGCTGAAATTTTATGTTGTAGGGTGACAGTAATCGGGTTAGAATCCGGTCTAAATTTCTGGGTAAGCTGGCCAATACATCGGACGGAACAAATTTATTTGCCAGTAAATCAGTATCATAATTAAAGATAACATGGTGACGAAGCGCTAGTTCACTTAGTATCTGAGCCAGATCTGATTTAGCCGAAACGGTCATCACGGACGGTGGACGTGTGGCTTTTTTTTTAGAAGGCAACTGCTGACCAGCGGTTTCAGTTTGTGCGTTACCTACAAGCCCAAGCAATAGCAGTACCGCAAGTAAATGCGTTTTTAGTCTATTCTTTCTGAGGGTAGATGGGCCCATACTCAAGTACAGCAAACGGATAAATAACAAGTCGTCAGTCTATCAGATAGCCTCCTTTTATTGCTTTCGCGCGCAAATTGTAGATCGTTTGAAGCTGATTATAGAAGGTCCGAATTGAGTCCGTGCCAACTGAGCCTGTAAACCGTTTACGAAGCAGTTCCGGACGACTAACTGTGGTGCGAATGCCGTAACTATCCTCCAAAATCTGAAAGACGTTATTCAGTGTTTCTCCGTTAAAAATCAACGTATTGTTCAACCAGGCGGTATAGATGTGTGGGTCCGCCTTTTCTTTCGTCAGAGAATCCGTTTTGGGTAATAAAGTGGCCTTCTCGCCGGGCAACAGAACCATATTCTGATCGGTACGACTACGTTCGTTCAACTCTACTTTACCTTCCGCCAGCATTACTTCCGTTTTACCCCGGCGGTCGTTCACGTTAAAAACGGTTCCTACTACGTTGATGTCCAGACGGGCGGTTTTGACCGTAAACTTCACCAGCTCATTCTGTTGCCGTTGTTTTCTGACCTGAAAAAAAGCTTCGCCCGTTAGCTTTACTTCTCGATTCGACCAGCTCCGTTTGTATTCCACCCGTGAATTACCGTTCAGCGTGACAAGTGAGCTATCTGGTAAGACCACCGTATGCATCTCGCCGAATGCAGTTGTATAAAAAACGGGTTGTTGATACCACCACAAACCTGAGCCTACCATAATCAACAGCGCTACCGATGCGGCAACGGCATACCAGCGTCGCCAGAGGGGAATCACAATTCCAGCAGGCTGTTCCAGAAAGTCGGGGGCGACCCGTTGCTGTATCTGCTTCCAGCTTTGCTGAATCTCCTCTGCAGAAAACACATCAGGTTGTGCCGATAGCTGTCTGACAATCCTGACGGCCTCTTCTACCTCTGCCTGTTTGTAGGGGTGTTCTTGTACCCACTTGAGCCAAAAAGAAGTAGAGGCCTGTGTAGGACAGGTCACCCAGGCGATAAAGGCATCGTCGGCAATAAAGTCTTGTATGGAAAATAGCTCGTACGAGCGCATATACTATACTAATTATCTCTATACTAAAAGTACAGAGTCGTCCAGAAATTACCCCTTTATCTTGAAACTTTACTGAATTATCAGACCTGAAGAACTCGCTTTGGTTGTAGCTGGAGACACGTCAGTTCTCGAATTGAATGTTAGTTAATTTGAGAATTTCGTCGTTTGGCTTGGTTCGTTTGATTGCGAAAAAATACACGTCATGACGACCAGAAACCACTTTATTCAGCTGACCCCTTACTGTTTTTAACGTATCCCAGCCACCCGTTGGTCCATAGCCTGTTGTGCTAATGACCGGACCCGCCTGCGAATCGATTCGTACCTCAATTTCCCCGGTCTGATTAGCCGATCCATATTCATACTGAAACGCTTTAATGCCTGACAAGTCGATGTTTTTTAGCAAAATATAGGCTTTATGACCACCCGGCGACAGGTTATCCCGAAAACGGGGAAACCCAACGTAGGCGTCAGCATAAGCGGGTTTAACGTTCGCATTACGTAGCCTTACTACGTCCGTCCCCGTAAGTGGACCCACTACTTTTCCACCCTTATCGGTATAGGAAGCCATAATTGTGTACTGTCCTTTCACATCACCTTTGGGATTATCTTTCAGCGTCAGTGAACCTTGTACTGGCAAGACCGTCTGGCTTTTCTGCTTGTCGGTCAGTGAGAAGATATAGCGCACCATTTCCTGTGCATCCTGCGCAGAAAGCTGCGGGTGGGCACTCATCACATGCTCGGTTCCCCAGGCGCCACCGCCACCGTTGATAATCTTAGTGCCTAGTTGTTCGACAGCTCCAACCTGCTCTTTGTACTTATGAGCAATCGCCATAAACGACGGCCCCACAGACACCTTATCGACCGTATGACAGGCTTTGCAATCACTGCCAGCCACGAGTGTTTTACCGAGCGAATTTGTTTCAGCAGCGAGTATTCGTGTGTTTGGCGACGTCGTGCCCGATACGCTCGGCTGCGGATTGTAGGCGTAAACAACTTTAACCCGCTTTGTATCAACGGTTGCGTCCTCTTTGTCCTTAACCTTAACCGCGTATGCAAACGGTTTATTCTCCCAGAAAAAGGATTTATTGTTTGTACTCGTGATGGCCACGCTTGGCCGGGTATTACCAACGTTGACAACAACAGTATCCCGACTCACAAGTCCCGCCAGATCGGTTACGTTTAAGATGGCTTTATAAACACCTGGCTTTCTGTACGTGTATGTAGCAGTCGGTGTGGTAGCTCCCACCGTTTTGCCATCAAATAGCCATTGGTACGTCACTTGGTCATCATCGTCAAGATCGCGTGAACCCTGGCTTTTGAAGGTAACGCGCAAAGGGGATTGACCGTCGGCTTCGCGAAGAATAGGATAATTACGTCGTTCAGAGGTCAGGAATACCATTTTATCGACTCGTGCTTCGGCAGCAGAATCGGCGATACTTGCCTGGGCAATGGGTGCCCGATTGCCGGTATTGTACTCTATTTTTACCAATCGGGCATCCTCATTATCAGCCCCATACACAGAACCGTATTCCAGCATATACATAACACCATCAGGCCCAAACGCCAGATCGATAGGACGCCGAAAATCACCGTTGGTGGCCATGAACGGTTCGCTACGTACATAATTCTCTTTCTCATCGAATCGTAAGGCCATCACCCAGTTGCGCATCCAGTCGAATACGAACAAAGCACCGTCGTAATAATCCGGGAATTTGTTTGGCGACGCAGCGTTTTTGGTAAAGGTGTAAAATTCGCCCGCCATTGCGCTACGTCCGCCCAAACCCAATTCAGGAAACTCTTCCGAAGCCGCGTACGGATACCAGATCATAGCGGGCATTGCCGGTGGTAATTGGTTCAGGCCGGTGTTGTTCGGCGAGTTATTGATGGGTGCGGCCGGGTTGAATTTGGGCCCAGCAGTTTTGGTCGCAAAATCCCATTTCGCGTAAGCATAATTGTTACCCATAAAATAGGGCCACCCGAAATTGCCCGCCTTTCTGGCCTGATTAAACTCATCATAGCCGCGTGGGCCTTGAACGCCATCTTTGCCCGCATCCGGGCCAATTTCACCCCAATACAACACGGACGTTTTAGGATTGACGGCAATTCGATACGGGTTTCGACAGCCCATGATGTAAATTTCCGGGCGAGTTTTGGGCGTATCTTTTGCAAATAAATTGCCGTCGGAAATAGTGTAAGTACCGTCTGTTTCGGGATGAATCCGCAGTATTTTTCCTTTAAGATCGTTTGTGTTGCCCGCCGAGCGTTGCGAGTCCAGGCTGTAAAATTCCTTGCCCGGTCGTTCATCGAGCGGAGAATAGCCGTCCGATGGAAAAGGGGCGGAACTGTCGCCGGTAGACAGGAATAGATTACCGTCTTTGTCCCAGGCCAGCGACCCGCCGTGGTGCGACCCACTAATTTTCTGGACCGGCACTTTCAGCATTACCTTCTCAGAACCCAAATCCAACGTGTTGTCAGGATTCATTGTGAATCGCGAAAGCTGAAAGGCCAGTGTCTCTTCGGTCAGGCCAGCGGGCGCGTAATACATGTAGAGATTACGATTTTGGGCGAATTTTGGATCGAGCGCCAGACCTATCAAGCCCGTGCCGCCCATGTTCGTAATCGGAAATTTATGGATCAATGTGTTCTTCCCGGTACGAGGATCGTAGACCGACAGATTACCGAATAGTTCCGTAAAAAACACCCGACCATCGGGCGCAATCGCCAGCTCCATCGGCGAGTTCAGGTCATTGACCAGCACCGTTTTTACGAAGCGGTTTTGTTCGGGCGTCACTTTGGCGTAGGCTTTCCGATAGTCAAGCGGTTTACCATCGCCAATGGCGTAGTTGATGCCACCCAGCAAATGGCTCAGAAACAACGGCTCACTAAAACTCTCGTCGGTATGGCCACCATCGGTATAAAAGGCTCGTCCACCATCGAATTCGTGATACCAGCTGATGTGGTGATTCGCGCCGTTGGTGCCGCCTTCGTAGGTGCTTTCGTCCAGATCGGCCAACACGTTTATACCTGAATAGAACGATCGGTAGTTATACCACTCGTCGGTACGTTCCCAGCGATCGGGCAGCATTTTCGTTGCCGGATGGGTTTTGTCGATCACGTCAACGGTAGCTTTTCGCACATTGGGATTGTGCGGGTGGCTGGAAAAATGAGCGCCCATCAGCTTGCCGTACCACGGCCAGTCATATTCTGTGTCGGCTGCCGCGTGGATACCGATATAGCCGCCACCCGCCTGGATGTATCGTTCGAAAGCCGCTTGTTGTTCACCATTCAAGACGTTGCCTGTCGTACTGTTGAAGATAACGGCCGCGTATTGTTTCAGGTTTTCGTCGGTGAATAAAGCCGCATTTTTCGTGGTGTCAACCGAAAACCCATTCGCATTTCCCAGTTTCTGAATCGCGGCAATCGCAAACGGAATGGAGGTGTGTTTCCAGCCTTTGGTCTTCGAAAAGACCAGTATGCGGGGCGGATTAGCACGCTGCCTGACTGTCATTCCCGAATGAAGCAGGAACGTAATAAAAAGCAACCCGATAAAATAAAGTTTTGCGTTTAATGATGTCATGTTGAAGTTAGTTGGTATCATCTAGCCCGATTGTTCACTCAAGGCACCTGGGCTGTTTTGGCTTTGGAATAATCCCGTGGTTCATTCGTGCCAATGCTATATTGTATACCCGCCAGAATATGTTGCTGAAATAAGGGATCGCGATAGGCTTCGCCGAGGTGGCCCAGCGCGGTATAAAACGACCGGCCACCATCGAATTTGTGCTTCCAGGCAAGCGGGTGATAAACGCCTTCGGTGCCGCCCTGGTACGTACTTTCATCGGCTGTCAGCAATACATGTACGTCGGTCATGCGTTTTTTGAAATTATACCATTCGTCCTTGCGCTTCCACCGATTGGGCAGTTGACGCGTCGATGGGTCTTTCGCATCAGCGACCTGCACAACACCATCCACCGGATCGGGCGGGTGATTTACGAAAACGGCACCGGTCAACTGGCCGAACCACGCCCAATCTTTCTCCGAGGCCGAGGCCGAGTGAATGCCCACGTAGCCGCCACCTGCCTGGATGTATCGTTCGAAAGCTGCTTGCTGGGCTGGATTCAGTACGTCGCCAGTTGTGCTAAGCCAGATTATAGTCGCGTAGTTTTTTAGCGTGTTGTCGGTAAAGAAATCAGCATTTTTCGTCGTGTCTACGTCAAATCCATGCTGTTGTCCCATTTGCATAATGGCCGCGATACCATCGGGAATGGATTCGTGATAGTACCGTAGCGTTTTGCTGAAAATCAGAACTTTAGGTTTGCTGGATTGGGCAATACTCAGTGCCGAAATTCCCAGTGTAAAGGCCAGAAGGAGGGCAATTCTCTTTTTCATATTTAATTCATTTGCAGCACTTTGGCAATATTTATTTCCCCGAAGAATTTGTCATCCCGACGCAGGAGAAATCTTCGGGGAAGGCTGAATATAGGCTGACTACCGAAGATTTATCCTGCGTTAGAATGATAAAAAGCACGCGGATTCTAGCTCAATTCATTCTCAATACAAATCGTCAGGCACTTCGCTTATAGTAAAGAGATTCCAGCATTTTCCGTGCTTCGCCGTCGGGGTCGTTTCGTACTTCGCTGTTTTTGTTGAAGACCATCATCGCACCTTTGCCGGAGGTAAAGGCGGGCCAGTTGGGGAGTCCTTTATGATTCGGATTGCCGGTTCGGGCGAAATTGATCCAGGCCTGACTCATTTTGGTGGCCAATTCCCGAGCTTCGTCTCCTCCGCCTGTCATCGTTTCGCAACGGTCGGTATTCGCAAAAACAAACGGGATTTCACTGCAATGGAATGAGCGGGGGCGGCCGTCCAATACGGGCGTCTGCCAGGCAAACAGGTAGAGATAAACCGGTGCAGCATTCTGGGCTGCCTTTCGCTCAGCTTGCAGGTAAGCCATTGGGTTGTATGGTGCTACGTAGGAAAGCAGTTCCACAGGCTTCGCTTTTGGGTGCACCTTACGTAACACATCATAAAGCTGGCTGCTCCTTTCACCGAAACGTTCGGCCAGTTTCTTTTTCGCCCCATCGTCGTCAATTGATTCCATACCGGGATTGTTGATACTTGCCGACGCTTCATTGCGGTTTGTACCGATGATCATCGGGATGTTCGCCGAATAGGCCGGAACGGCAGGTTCAAACGGATGGGCGGGCAATACGGTGCCATCCACAACTGGTTGCCACCCCGCCCGACCAACACCCGGCGGGATGGCGGTTCCCATCTTTTTCTCGGCAGCCATTCCCGCTTCCGTTAGGCGTGCGAACGGAAGTTTGTGAATATCAGCGATGTTCGACCGGTTGAGTTTCAGATCAGCCAGCACATGTTCGGCTAACTGAGCCGCATAAGCATGTGTAGCTACCTGAACGGTCGAGCTACTTTCCGAAATGCCTTTATGGAACAACCCCTTTGCCGACGGCATTGCCATGAGCGTCGTGACTTTGGCCGCGCCACCCGACTGACCGAAAATCGTTACATTGCCGGCATCGCCCCCAAACTGCGTAATGTTGTCACGTACCCATTCGAGGGCCGCCACCAAGTCCAGCATACCCACGTTTCCCGATTGAGCGTACTGACTGCCATAGTCAGACAAATCCAGGAATCCGAAAACGTTAAGTCGGTGGTTGATCGAGACGACAACGACATCACCGAATCGGCTCATGTTTTCGCCATCATAGGACGGGTGTTCCTGACTGGAACCGGAGAAAAAAGCTCCCCCATGTATCCAGAACAAAACCGGCCGCTTTTTGCCATCGTTAACGCCCGGCGACCAAACATTCAGTCGAAGGCAGTCTTCCCCTTGTGAGCCGTCGTTCCACTGATACAGAAACGCGTATTCTTCCGAGCTCCAGCCGCCATTTGGTTTCTGTGGGCAGACTGGTCCGTAAATCAGTGAGTTACGAACGCCCGTCCAGGGAGTAGGTTTAGCGGGTGGCATAAACCGGGCGTCTCCGGCGGTGGTTGCCGCGTAAGGAATACCCTTAAAATTGACAATGCCGTTGTGCGTATAGCCGCGCACTTTCCCCGCCGTTGTTTCAACAACCGCATTCGATTCCGCAGCGACAATACTGTCTTTTCGATTCGGAGTTGTTGGCTTGGCAACGACGTCTGACGTAATGGGCGAGATGCCCAGAGCCGTAGCGCCAAGGCCAAGCTTTTGAAGAAATTCTCTACGGTTGTTGCTCATAGTTGTGTTCGGTTGATGTGCTGTCAGTTTTGAGAAACTGACAGCACATCATTAGCTATTAATAACCCGGATTCTGCGTCAATACAGTTTTGCCCTGATAATCAATCTGTGTCTGCGGAATGGGAATATACTCGTCGCGGCCTGGGGTAAATTTGCCCCCACTGTAAGCTACAGGTAGTTTCTTTGATTCATAGGCCAGGAATGCATTTAACACCGTGGAAGCCGTTCCCCAGCGAATAAGATCGAAGAAGCGGTGACCTTCGCCCGACAGTTCGAGTTTACGCTCAAATTGAACGGCCGTTCGGGCCGTAACTTTATCCGTCCAGGGCGTTGAGTAGTTGGCAATTACATAGTTAGCCGCATTTTTTCCATCAGGCGTTTTTACCCATGTGTCGGCATTGGCTGCCCGTGCCCGAATCAGGTTCACATATTTACGCGCCGTTTCCAGACTTCCTACTTCAATCTCGCACTCAGCGGTCATCAGCAGTACGTCGGCAAAGCGGATGATGTTGTAATTGATTGCCGAATAAGCATCCGTTGATGTACTGGCATCGGTCAGGATTTTGTCCTGCGATTTGTAATAGATAAATTTCTTGGGCGAATACGGACCAGCGAAACTCTGGTCGCGGATCCAAGAATAGCCTGGATGGATCGACCAATCCAGATACGGAATGCCCCGACGACCAACTGACCAATCCAGTCGTGGATCAACCGGTCCCGCATCGGGCGTGAAGGCCTGATTTGACAAAATACCCTGATCCGTTTTCAACTGATTTGCATCCGAATTGTAGGAACCGTCCAACAAAGGAAGCCCGTTACCATCCACCCGGAATGAGTTCGCAAGTTCAAAACTGGGCGGGAAATAGCCGCAGCAACCCGCCGGACCGCTCGAACCCGTATTGTAGGGGAAGTTATTGGCCAGGTCAGTGGCGGCATTATCCGAACTACCCGTATTGGCGGCATTTTGAACGGCGAAAATCGACTCGGCGTTCGTCTCTTTGGCCGCGTTGAAAATATCGGTATAGTTCGCTACGAGACCATATTTCGTACCACCCGACGTAACGCCGTTGGCAATTACCTGATCGAACAGCGCTTTGGCCTCTGTGTATTTCTTCTGATATAGATAGGTTTTCGCCAGATAAGCCATAGCCGCCCATTTGTTTGCCCGACCCACCAGCGTTTGGGTTTCAGGCAAGTTGTCGACAGCGTATTTGAAATCGGCTTCAATTTTCGGCCAGATGTCTACATTATTCGGCACTTTCTCAGCCCCGGTTCCGTAACCAACTGTTTCATCTACGTAGGGAACCAGGTTGAAGCTCCGTTTCAGGTCAAAATAATAGTGAGCCCGCAGGAAACGAGCTTCCGCAGAAATCCGCTGTTTATCGGCCGCCGTTACGTCGGCACTGGCCGATGGAAGCGCCCGCATCACCGCATTCGCCCGGCTGATGCCTTCAAACATGGCGCTCCATTTCTGTCCGATATCGAAAAGACTTGGATAGAGCTGATACGTCATCCAGGGAACAAGATCGCCGTAATCACCTGAATTGGAGCCTTTATTGGCTTCGCCACCAGATATGCTTCCACGCAGCCAATTAAACGAACTGGTTACGCGCCGGAAACCGCGCCCGTTCAACTGGGCATACGACGACACCAGAATGCCCTCGATACCCGCCTTAGACGTTAACTGATCACTGGACAATTGCCCCGTAGGCGGCACCTCCAAGAACTTATCCTGGCAGGCAGAAGTCGACAACATCAGCGTTGCCGTCACTATGATTAATTTACTGGTAAGATTTTTCATGTTGCAGATTACTTGACATGTTAGATCAATGATGCGTTGGCCAATACCCGAGTTAGAAGCCAAAACTTACCCCTACATTATAGCCCCGAGTCACTGGGTAATTCCCCACATCAATGCCGAACGTAGCATCCGAGCCACCACCTACTGCTGGGTCCAGACCGCTGTATTTGGTGATCGTAAACAAATTCGTTGCCGACACCGACACCCGCAACCGGCTAAGATTTGCCCGTTTTAACAGTTCATTAGGAAAGGTATACCCCAGGTTCAGATACTGCATTCGGCCATAGGAACCGTTCTCCACATAGTAGGAGTTGGGCTGCGTGTTGGTACTAAAATTTGCGGTACTTTCGAAAATCGGTACGTTCGTATTCATGTTGGTTGGCAACCATGAATCCTTCACTCTGGCGCTCACAGCGGCCCCTGTAAATGAGGGATAGAAGTCAGTAAACCACCGTTGGTTGTTGAAAATCTGGCTTCCTAATGAAGCATACAGGTTGGTGTTCAGATCGAAGCCTTTGTATTTCAGACCCAGCGTAATGCTTCCCGTAAACTTGGGAATCGGACTGCCCAGATATGTCCGGTCATTGTCATCAATTTTTTTATCGCCATTGATGTCTGCAAAACGGAACCGGCCCGGAGCAGCGCCCGTTTGGGTCGCTGCCGATGCCACTTCTTCTTTGCTATTGAACAGACCAACTACTTGATAACCATAGAACGACGACAACGTGTGGCCCGCTTCGTTACGTACTACCGGTCCGCCAATGCGGGTTCCACCGCCCGTGAAATAGGGCACCAGGGGCGCAATAGCCGTAATCTGGTTGCTTAGAAAACTGCCGATTCCGGTCACTTCGTAACTCAGGTCACCAACGAGTTTTCCCCGAGTCGTCAGCAGTAAATCGATTCCCTGATTACGCATGCTCGCTACGTTCAGGAAGGGCGCATTCGCCCGAACCCCTACGACGCTCGGCAGGGCCAATTGATAGAGCAGGTCTTTCGTATCCTTCCGCCAGAAGTCGACAACCACTTCCAGCCGGTTATTGAAAAATGAGCCGTCAATACCGATATTGGAGGTAATACTCGTTTCCCATTTGGCATCGGCATTGCCAATCTGACTTGGGTAGTAGCCCGTTGCAATCGAGTTGTTCGTTGCGCCTAAGTCATAACCATTGGCTGCATTGGTAGCAAATAAGTTAAATTGATTGGTTGAACTCAGGTAATTCGAGTTACCCATCAGGCCGTAACCACCCCGGATTTTAAGATCCGACACCCAGGGCAGATCCTTCATAAATTCTTCGGCCGAAATGCGCCAGGCTGCCGAGAAGGCCGGAAATACCCCATATCGATTGTTGGGGCCGAACTGAGATGACCCATCCCGACGTACTACTGCCGTAGCAATGTAGCGGTCGTTGTAGGTGTAGCGGGCTTGGCCAAAAAGGGAGTAAAAATTATTTCCTTTGTTGTAGGTGCTGGTAACCTGACGGGTAGCACCAGGCGTTGTGGTACCTAGTGTAACGTAGTCAGGATCAGTGGTAAAGGGGTTAATGCCCGAGCCCATGCTACCCCGTCCATTACCTGTGTTAAGAGCTTCCAGACCTGCCAATACACTAAGGTCATGTTTACCAAACGTCTGTTTGTATTGTGCCGTATTGGTAAATGTCCAGGCCAATCCCGCGTTGGTCGCTTCGGTGTAGGTGTAATTGGCGATGTTCTCTGAATTTTCGTAGGTAGATCGGGAGTACGAATTATTAAAATTCGAGTAATAGGTTCCACCCAGACTGCTACGTAGTGTTAGACCAGGTATAATGTCATATTCCAGATAGGCATTGCCTGAGCCGAAGACAGTGTAATTGATATTATTGGCGACACTTTCGCGATTGGCAACTGGGTTCCGGGGGTTATTAAAACCAGGAGCGGCTGTGCCTGCGTAACCTCCAAACGCGTTATAGATCGGAATAATAGGAGCCATCCGAAATGCGGTTAACACGTCGTTCTCATCGCCCGACACGCTCGAATTGTTATTCGTGCTGTTGCCTAGTGAGTTCCCAACACTCCCCTGCAATCCCGTCGCCGATACGTAGGCAACTTGCATATTTTCGCCAAACCGAAGTTTTTTGGTCAGATCAAATTCGGTGTTGGCCCGCAGGGTATAGCGCGAAAAATTATTGTTTGTAATAATCCCGGCCTGCTGTTGCATGCCCAGACTCAGGTAGTAGCGGCTAGTTTCGGTGCCGCCCGAAAAGCCCAGTGTATGGCGCGTCATGGGGGCCACCCGCGTAATAGCCTTATACCAATCAGTGCCTTGCTTATTGGCCGCAATCACATTGTAGATCGCCCCATTGGCTGGATTGACGTTGTATTTAGTAGCTTCTGCCGTCAAATCAACGGCCCCGATAACGCCTGGCACTTTACCAACCAACAGATAATCAGGCAATACGGGTGCTTGCCCCGAACCATACTGCCCATTGGCGATACCGACAAAACTAGTTGGGCCAATAGCCGTTCCTGTCTGAAAGAGATCATTCCGGCGCGCCTGCCAGGTCCAGTCGGCTTGTTCCTGCGGATTCAGAATACTTGGTCCTTTGCCCGGATCAGTTACGCCATACAAGCCATCATAACTAATACTCAGTTTCTGCGCCTTGCGCTGGCCTTTTTTGGTTGTCAATACAACTACTCCCGCAGCCGCTCTTGCCCCGTAGATCGAAGCCGAAGCGGCATCTTTCAGGACGGTTGTGGTTTCAATATCATTGGGATTAATGAACTGAATACTTTGGGTAGGCACCCCATCCACTACGTAAAGCGGTTGATTACCGCCGAACGAGCCAAACCCCCGCACCCGAATCTGGCTGGATGTACCGGGTTGCCCGTTGGTGATGACTGTCACACCCGCCACGCGGCCCTGAAGTTGTTGCTCGACGTTAGCTGAAGGCACAATCTGAAGCTGAGCCGGTTTGACTGTTGAAACGGCACCCGTTACATCCCGGCGATTCTCCGTCGAGTAACCCGTGACCACGACTTCACTGAGTGCATTGGCTTCATCTTCGAGCTTCACCTCAATGGATGAGCGGTTACCAACGGTAATTTCCTGGGTTTTAGATCCAATAGAAGACACAATCAACACCGGGTTTTCTCCCCGAATGGTCAACGCAAAATCACCATTGGCATCAGACGACGTACCGGTTTGTGTCCCTTTCAATACGATGTTAGCTCCTGGGATTGGGCCATCGCTGCCTGTAATTTTACCCGTTACCCGGCGATCCTGAGCGGAAACCTGTAGGCTCCATAGCAGCAGTATTGCCCCTAGAAAAGTAGCCTGCAGAATCCTGTAGAACGATTCTTTCATGAATATTGACTTGGTTTAGAACATGAATTAAACAGCTGTGCGAAGCGCGATTAAGTCAACGGAAATCATGCAGGCCTACATGGTTTCATTCCTTATTGAGCTGTTTTATTTATCTAGTGCTGGCAAGGGCTGGAATTATCCCTTTTCAAGTCAAAATTTTTATAAAATATTTTTTTAACGTATTCGATTGATCGAGTTAGACTGGTATCAAACTATCATGAATAAGGTTCACTCCCTTGGCTTATATACGCCAAAGCGGGAGCGGTCAATAACCGATCCCGCTTTGGCGGCCCAATTTAACTAGCGTCTTATCTCGCTTACGTAAGGGGAGATTTTCACCCCGAATGTGTAAAAACTATTACAAGGAGGAAAAATCGAATAGGAAAGGTATGCGCGAAAGTAGTCTTGCCCCTAAGTAGGGTACAGGTCGAGTTGTCCCAAGGAGTAGTCTGTGGGAACGTGGTTTATTGAATGTCTTGTCCTGATTTTATTCGGACGTTTTAATATACTTTTTTATTGACGAACGACCTTATTGTAAATAACTCAACTACAATGGGTTATAATTTAAATGCGTGCAATTAGTAATACCTTTCTTCGGACAACAATGACCATTGACGTGTTGTTACTGAACTGTACCGAGACAGTCGACCATAAGATTCGTTAGTTGACATAACTAGCCCAAGAATTAGTCACTTAAATAGAGCGATTAGTGAGACAATTATATTTTACAAGCTGTTAAACGCCATCAATTACATACGGTGTCAATGTTTGGACGATCCGTTAAAAATCTATTTTTACTCTAAGAAAACCTGGTTATTAGCACTACTGAGGAGCACTTTCCAGCAGTTTAAGCGCATCCTCATCCTTGTATTTGACGATTTCAAGCTTCAGTTGCTGCTTCAAGCCAGCCGTGATCGTTTCGTAGCCTGGCTGACCATACAGATTGTGCAGATTGTGTGGATCTTTTTGAATATCATACAGTTCCCAGAAATTGTCCGGACCGTAAAAACGGGCCAGCGTGTATTGTTTCGTCCGTAAACCGAAGTGTGGCGATACGTGATGCGGCTGGGGATATTCATAATAGTGATAGTAGGCCTGATTACGCCACGCTTTCTTGGAGCCGGTCAATACCCCTAAAAAAGATTCTCCCTGAATATACGCAGGAATGGGCGTACCGGCAAGACTCAGGAGTGTGGGTGCCCAGTCCACATTCGAGACCACCTGCTGGACTTGACTGCCGGGCTTGATCACGCCCGGGTACCGAATCACAAACGGCGTTTTTAGCGACTCTTCGTAGATCCACCGTTTATCGAACCAACCGTGTTCACCCAAATAGAAACCCTGATCAGACGTATAAATGACCACCGTGTTTTTGGCCAGACCACGCTTATCCAGATAATTCAGAAGCTTACCGATGTTGCGATCTAGCGAATTGGCCGTCGATAGGTAATCTTTCAGGTAACGTTGGTACTTCCACTCCGTCAGAGCCTTACCCGTCAGCTTCTTCTGGTCGAATTCTTGACTGATTTTGGCGTAGTAGGCCGAAAAGGCCCGCTTCTGCTCGGGGGTAAGCCGCTTATAGGAGCCCTCCCGAACGTACGTGTCGAGCTGTTTATCCTGCTCAGGGGTAGGCTCCGCATCGCCGTACAGCATCTTTTTCAACCGGGCTTTCTCCTGAGGCACTTTGGCTTCATCGACTTCGTACTCCACGTGTACTTTCAGGTCAGCCTGCAGGGTCATGGTTTTTTCGATGCTCATATCCTGCTTCTGGGCCGCTAAACGCCCTTCGTACTGGTCGTAGAACGTAGGGGGAATGGGGAAGGTAACGTTGTCGTAAGCCCCCAGGTCTTCCAGGGCTGGCATCCACTCACGGTGAGTTGCTTTATGGCCCACTACCAGGAAGAAGGGCTTGTCGGCATCCCGCTTATCAAGCCAGTCGGTGGACAGCTTCGTCACCACATCGGTCACGTAGCCCATGTGGCGCGTTGTCTTATTGTTCGAGTCAACAAAGTCGGAGTTGTAATAACTGCCATGGCCAGGCAGGATGTTGAGGTAATCAAACCCATGAGGCAGACTGCCCAGATGCATTTTGCCAATCCAGGCCGTTTGGTATCCGTTCTTCTGCAATTCTTCCGAGAAGACGGGCTGATTGATGTCAAAGACCTTTTCATTCAATTTGTAACCATTGCGGTGGGAATACTGACCCGTCAGTAAGGTCGCCCGGCTTGGCCCGCAGATGGAATTGGCGACGACATTGTTGTAAAGAATAGCCCCTTCTTTTGCAATGCGGTCGATGTTAGGCGTTTTGGCCAGTCTACTGCCATACGCACTGATGGCCTGAGCCGTATGGTCATCGGAAATGATGAATATAATGTTGGGTCGAGCGGGTTTGGCTGCGGGCAAATGGTCTCCCTGCTCAACGACGTAACTAGGCAGTGCCAGCAATAAACCGACCAGCGCCAGTAAGCTAAGACCGGTGCGAACAATAAACGGGTGAATCATAAGTAGAGTAGGGGTGAAGGGATACAGTTGCTTAACGAAAGAGTCTTCAAGGGATAATGGTCTTTTTTTACTTGGGAAGGAAATACGCTTACTGCCATGAGCCTCATTCAATTACAGCTATTCCGGAGCGAATTGCGTTCGTTTTATGCATCAGTAAAACCAGTAACGGTCTTGGCTCAAATGACTAGCCGATAGCCTTTTCATGGGGCATTACGTTACCTTTGACTACCCAAAAGTAGCGACTACGTTTCGCATATTGAGTCATTTTGACCCAATGTACACGTAAACTAATTGGTTGCCAAGAAAATTAGTACTTTATGTTAAATCAGTTCTGGCCAAGTAGTGATCTGCCGCCTGGCTCCGCCCCGTTTTTACCGGCTGTTTCGATTGATAATGTCATTTTTGGCTTTCATCAAAATGAATTGACCGTCCTGTTACTTCAGGCTAAAAGTAACCAGAACTGGATGCTACCCGGTGGGTTCGTCGGCAAAGATGAAGATGTCGATTCCGCTGCCGCTAGGATCCTTCATGCCCGCACGGGCTTGATGAATGTATTCCTACAACAATTTCATGTGTTTGGCAGTGCTAAACGCAACAAAAAAGAGCATCTAAGGGAAGTGCTGGGAACGCTGGGTATTGACCTAACGGCGGAGAGTTGGTTTATGCAACGTTTCATTTCCATTGGCTATTATGCGCTGGTTAACTATAGCCAGGTAATTCCCCAACCCGATGAGACTTCACTGGCCTGCAGTTGGCAGCCTGTCAGTCAGCTCCCCCCGATGCTATTTGATCATGAATCGATCATTGGCAGCGCCTTGCAGGCCCTACGCCTACAATTGAACTACCAGCCTATTGGCTATACGTTACTACCCAAAGAGTTTCCGCTGAAGAGTTTGCAAACGATTTATGAAACCATTCTGGGCCGAAAGCTGGAGCGCAGTAATTTCAATCGGAAGCTACTGTCCTATGGCATATTAGAACGAAAAGAGAAGCACTACACCGGTGGTGCCCACAAGGCCCCCTTTCTGTATTCGTTTAAAGAAGATATGTACTTTAAGGCTTTGGAGAACGGGCTGGAAAAAGACTTTTAGCTGTTAGGGTTCATTGTTAGGGTCTCCGTTAGGAGGGCTATCAAACACACGTATCAGGCGGCATTTTATGGAATTAACCAATGACTGCTCGCCAATCGGACTAACGTTTTACGAGATTATAGATCTGCTTAAGCCTTAACTATAAGGTTGACTAGACCACTATTCATACCGCAAAGACCGCACTGGATTCGTACGAGCCAGCCGTATGGCATGATAGCTCGTGGTTAAGCAAGCAATCAAAAAGGCGGCTCCACCTGCCAGTACAAATTCGCCAGGGCCAATCGAAATATGGTAGGCAAAATCCTGTAACCAACGATTCATCGCAAACCAAGCCAGTGGACTCGCCACTAGAATGGATAAGCCGACTAATCCCAAAAATTGCTTCGATAGCAGATAAATTAGACTATACGACTGAGTACCCATTATTTTACGAACTCCTACTTCCTTGGTTCGCCGTGCGGTAGCAAAAGACGATAAGCCAAATAAGCCCAGACAGGCTAGAGAACGGTATGCCTGAGACGGCCCAGTTCACGGGTGGCCTGTTCCGTATTAAAGTCAAAGATGTAATCTTGAAATAGCGAAGCGAATCCTGCCTTTCTAGGATTAATCTGTTTCAGTTTGCGAATGCCAACCTATTTCCGCCAATATCCGGGCTAATGCCATTGCTTATACTCCTTGTGGCTGAGCACCCTATTTAATCAGAATCAGCTCCATCTCAGGGAGGAGCGATTTATGATAACAAACTCGAAATAGTTAGCTAAACCAGAGAGCTAGCTTGCCTGGCTAAATATTTCTTAGGCTGGGTGCCGATATGCTGCTTAAAGACCCGGCTAAAGTGGCTTAGATTTTCAAAGCCTAACTGGTAGCCTATTTCCGACACCGATAACTTCGCTTCCCGCAACAGCCGGACCGCTTCTTGCATGCGCACGGTCTGGTAATACGCATAAAGACTTAGACCAAACACCTGTCGAAATAAGCGCCGAAGTTTACTCTCACTCATGCCTGCCAACAAAGCCAGTTGCGGGATCCTAGGCGCTTGACGTAAATCCTTAATCAGCTCATCGCGGACCCCGAACAGCGTCTTACCCTCATCTTCCCGAAGCGTATAAACCACTTTCGTTTCGCGTTGGAGCAGTTCACTCATAAACTGATAAACTAACTCTTGACCTTTGGCCATCACGTAAAATGCCAATAACGGGTCCGTCTCGGGGTGGGCCAGCAGATCCCGGGCAATTCGCTGAACCGCGAGTGAGCCAATTTCTTCATAGAGGCAGGATTGATGACTACCCAGTAGCGTTTGGACTAGCGGTTGTTGGGCTTGTTGACCTAGAAGTTGCTCCAGCAGGTCCGCGTGGATGCCGACGATAATGGCCTGAATGTGCGTACCAGCGGGCGAAAATACAGCTAAGTCCTGATCGCTCGAGCTCACTTGCACGGCTGGCAACAAACGGGGTGCAGATTGTTGAGTGAGTGAAGTATCCGGTGGGGACACTAGGTTACGAAAACTAAATAGGATCATTGGCTGATCGCTCGCTTCGTGCTGACGCCGTAGCTCCACATCTCGGCTAAGGGTGTAACGATGCAGCATGACAAGGAGCAGTGGACTCAGCGTGAAGCGCTGGATAGTCCCCCTTCCCAGGGCGGCAGGAAACGCCATCACTACCGAATCGGTGCTAACAGGGGATTCTGCTTCCGAAAGCACCTTAATGCGACCGACTAAGCCTGAGGTATCGATCTCAAATTGCATTTGACTAAATACGACTATTTATTGACTAAATATCGGCATTTCATCCTGTTTCTAAGCACGACCTTTGTTCGATTCAACATGAGTTAACGTATCAACGATTAGAAATTAGGTATCGATCACTATGACATTAAAATGCTTTGAACTTCTCAATTTAGTCTTGTCAGCGTTGATAGGCGGCATGTACTGGGGCCCTTGGCTTGCCCTGAGCCGCTCGTTAAATACCTTCGAACCACGTGTATTTCTGGCCATCACCCACCGACTCAATCAGAACATGGCGGGCCTAATGACCTACCTCACGCCGATCGGCCTGCTCTCTACCCTGCCCACGCTGTACTTGACGTTCGGTAGCCAGCCAACTACCTTCTGGCTCACACTCGGAGGTTTCGTCGGCTTTTTAATCGCGCTCTTGGTCACGGTATGGGTCGAGGTACCCATTGTGATGCAGATCGTCCGTTGGGACCCTTTGTCTCTACCCGCCAATTGGATGCAACTGCGCGACCGATGGATGAGCTTTCATTGGATTCGGGTAGTGGGGGGACTAATGGGGTTGTCCCTCTTGGGAGCCGGGGCCATTTTCTAATCAACCAATGACTTGCCAGCATCCATGCGTCTATTTGGCGCTTGTAATTAAATAGTCCTTTAACAGACGGCCCTTCGTCTCCTTTAGGAGCATTTTATGGGACGATTATTTTTACTACCTGTCAATGCCAGTCGTAGCGCATACGACTCCTTATAAAGTACGCTGCCTAGCTACTCCAATCAATAGCTAGGCAGTGTACTGTTAAAATGAAATAAGTCTATCGCTGTTTGGACTGATAGGCCGAAACGGTCTGGTCACCCTGGTCGAAATTTATTGACAGTAGCGCATTATCTGATTCATAATACCAGCTTTCTTTTGTCTTCTCAATGGTTCTCATCGTAGGAGGACCGAAGAGTAGCGCAATAGCGGGCCCGTCAGCAAGCCAATTCGGCTCACTCGAGCCGAGATGATCAGACGTTACTCCACGCCATTAGCTCCCCTGGCATTTATCGGATTGGGAGCAAAGACGCCACCGCGGTCAATAGGCCTGCCCGACCATTTACTGAACGGCAGTGTCAGCAACATCTTTATTGATGATCCTGCTCACCGGTGCTTCTATTATCCTCTTAACTACCCAGTAGCCACTTTTCAGGATCAGACAACGGTCAGCAAAATTTAGGACGGGTCACTTTTTGACAGGTTTATAGAATATCATAAACCCTTCTTATCCGAATGGTTTCGCTTAATTAAGTCATTGATTTTCATAACTATAAAATTTGAGTTTACTTCGTGGCGAATTTGCAATGTTGAATACACGGCCAACGCTACCGAGTTCAACCTTCTGTAGGGGTGTAATAATTACTTGACGAATGATCATCAAATAGAATGGACGCCCCGTTGAAGTTGCTCGTCGTAGAGGACGACATGATCATTGCCGCCAACATCGCCCTGCAACTTACTAAACTGGGTTATGAGGTGAGCGGGATTGTACCTCGGGGCGAAGAAGCCATCTTAAATGCTGAAATTAACCGGCCTGACCTGATTTTGCTCGATATCAGTCTCAAAGGCTCACTCGACGGTATAGAAACAGCCCATGCTATCCACCAACAGTGGAACATCCCGATTATTTACGTCACGGCCAATACCGACGAAGCCACTTTTGCCCGGGCAAAAAAAACACATCCCTACGCTTACATCGCCAAGCCGATCCGGGCAATTGAGCTACAACGGGCGATCGAGCTGGCCATGAGCCGCCTGGCCTACGAGCCTCACCCCGCTGCCAACCCTGCCCCCGACGCGCCCTTTGTGCTGAGTGACCGGATTTTTGTGCGGTACCGCGAAAAGATCGTCAAGATTTTCATCGCCGATATTCTCTACGTAGAAGCCGACCGCAACTATTGCCACCTCTACACGGCCAATAAAGAATACCTGCTGACAACGACCCTGAAGATGATGGAAGACAAACTCCCGGTCAACTCGTTTGTGCGGGTGCACCGCTCTTATCTGGCAAATCTGACCCAGGTCGATGAGGTAGGCGAAGGCCATATTGGAATCGGGGGTAAAACGATTCCGCTCAGCCACCTCCTGCGCGAGGCACTACTGAAACGAATCCAGACCATTTGAGGCCTCCGGGTAAAACCCGCATTACCATTCACACATCCGGTAAAAAAAGACCCCCTTTCGGACAGTAAAAGGATGCGCTCGTCCGGGCGGGCTAGGTTCAGGTACACGCTGGCAATAGTTTAGACCCGTTGTCGGCCCCATCACGCTGCTGAGTGGATTGGGTTGATCATTCCTCAACCGCTAAACGCCTGCCAATCCAATGAAACCCTTCCTTGTGGGAATTGTACTCTTTTTGGGGAGTATAACCATCGTATTTGCCCAGGATTTTTACCTGCCTGTATCATCAACCTCCAAAACGGCCATCACGTTGCTGAAGCGGACTGTGGAGTTGGATACCAATACCCTGAAGCAGGCCGACACTGGAAACGCTACCGCAGGCCGTGTAGCCACACTGCCCCAATCAACTCACATAACCATATACACTCATGAAAACCAGTAATCTATTTTTCGTCATGGCCCGGCTGTTGACTCTGCTGCTCCTCCCGGCCTTCGCAGCCACCACTCTCGCTCAGGGCCTCAACCCCGAAGCTGTTGCCTTTACCAAAACCTATCAGACAGTCTACAACAAAGGCGACCGGCCCACGCTGATGACCCTTTTTGCCGACAATGTGGGCTGGGTAAACCCCGATGGCAGTGTAACGCCCGGTTCTAAAGCCGATGTTGAAGCCGACTATGTACGCGATTTCGGCGAAACGGCCGGGTCGTATATGGACTTCACGGTGGTCAGCACGGAGACACAGCCCGATGGCAAGGTAAAAATCGGCACGACCGTCAGCGGTTATGATTTTGTGCGGAAAACCGGCGCGAAACTCAACCCCACGGCGGGCACCTACGAAATGCTGATCGGCAAGGTCGGTGAGCAGTGGAAGATTTCGCAGGTGAAATGGACCATGAACCAGGTTGCGCTTGAACTCCGCAACTTGACGAAGCAATTTCAGGATGCCTATAACCGCGAGGACGTAGCCACCCTGAAAACGCTGCACACCAACGATGTAGTCCGAACACAGAGCGACGGTACGAAGCAAACCGGTATAGGTCAGGTGGCGGAGTTGCTTGCCAAAAATTTCGCCGACGCTGACGTGAACAGTGCCATTCTGATAACGGACGTAAGGCCGCAGTTTGATGGCAGTGCCATCTTTACCGGCACCTTTCACCAGAACGGACGGGCGGTGAACGGTAGGCGGGTCACGGTCGATGGGGCCTATACCAACACAGCGATTAAAGAAAACGGAGCCTGGAAAATCAGCCGGATAGCGGTTTCGCCGATTACCAAAGCGATGGTCTATCACAAAGTAGCCGACTATGCCGCCTGGAAAAAAGGCTTCGATCTGTTTTATAACGAACGGATGCTGGCGGGCGAACTAAGTGCCGAAGTCAGTACGCTGGCCGACGACCCCAACACGGTCTGTATCATCAGCGAGTGGGCCTCGCCCGACGCACCGAAAGCTTTTTTTGCCCGCCCGGATTTGGCGGAAACGATGCGAAAAGACGGTGTCATTGGTAAGCCTACCATGCTCATTATGAGCAAGAAATAATCGACTCTATCCCACCATAGTCGCCCGATTTGTATTGTCGCAGACCGGGCGAAACAACCAAACCAAGTCAATGAAAACTAACCCATTCACCCCCGTTCTGCCCCTTTTTGCCGCTCTGCTTCTGTTTGCCGCCGGTTGTAGTTCACCCGCCAAAGAAAGTGCCGTGACGGTCGATAACGCCACACTCAAAAAAGAAATAGAAGCCGCCAATATTGAGTTCGCGGGCTTCATCGCTAAAGGCGACTCGGTGGGCATGGCCAATTTTTATACCGAAGACGCGAAACTGATGTTCTCAAATGCACCAGCCATCGTAGGCCGCAAAAATATTCAGACGGCCATACACAACGTCCTCGGTTTTGGAATCGCCAAAGCTGAGTTTACCACTATCGACGTATGGGGAACCGGCGATTTCGTGTCGGAGGAAGGCCAGGCAAGCCTTTTCGATAAAACCGGTACTCAAGTGATCAAGGACAAGTACATCGTTCTCTGGAAAAAGGAAGCTGGTAAATGGAAGCCCTTCCGCGACATAACCAACTCCGATCTACCCCTACCTGCGGCTAAGTAGGTCAATACAGTCAATCAACCCTGTTTAAAGATACTCCATTGAAAACCAATCAAGTACCCAAGATGCTGTCCGTCGTTACGGCCCTGTTCCTGTTTGCCGCCGGTTGTAGTTCACCCGCCAAAGAAACTGACGCAAAAACAACCGCCGTGTCGGCAATGGCACCTGAACAAAAGCAGGCGATTGAACAGGAGATTTCTGGCCTTATCAAAGAATTCTTTCAACAGGTCGAAAAACTGGACATTGAAACGTGCATGACCTACTTCGAAAATACGCCTGATTTTCAGGCGGTCAATCCCGATGGCACCCTGGGCGGCTACGACGCGCTAAAAAAATTGAACGCAGACGGGTTTAGCCAGATGAAGACGTTGAGCGTCGTGCCAACGAAGGAAGTGATTCGGGTTTTGACAGACTCGCTGGTGCTTTATACGTTCTCGATGGAACAGGATGCAACGCTCAAAACCGGCCAGAAAATAAAGTACGAACACGTAGCGGGAACGATGCTCTTTACCAAAATCAATGGCGCGTGGAAAGCGACGTTTTACCAGGAGGCTGCATCGGCACCGGTCGCCGTCAGGTAGCAACTACTGAGCGCATATAAAATCTATATCCTCACAGCCTTTTCCCTATTCGCTAGACCTATGAAAATCAACCAATTTATTGCTGTTTTTGCCGCCCTGACCCTGTTTACCGTCGGTTGCAATACCGCTCCCCAAAAAGCAGATGAGAAACCAGCGGCTCAATCCGATGCACCGGAGTATTTCCTGTTACGGCCCGAAGTCGAAAAAGCGTATGGCTATTCCCATGCTGTTCGGATTGGTAATGAACTAAAAATATCGGGTGCGGTCAGTATGGACGAGAAAGGAAACCTGACGGCTAAAGGTGATCTGGGCCAGCAAATGAAAAATTGCTACGCCGATCTGGAAAAAATTCTGAAGCACTATGGCTACACCTGGGACGACGTTGTGGTGGAGAATATTTTGACCACAAACATGCCTGAATTTGTGAACCAGTCGGCTTACCGAAATACGATCTACAAAAAGCAGTTTCCGACCGGGTCGTGGTTTGGCGTAAAGGAATTAGCCTTGCCCGGCCAGTTGATTGAGATTGAATTAGAAGCCTATAATGTGCGCTGATTCAGTTAAGCTACCACAGAAAGTAAATAACCAAACCCTATTTAGGAAATGAACAAAAGTGAAAAAGTAAAAACAAGAACTGTTGTCATTCCTGACGACCTGGAAGCCGTTAAAAAATTATGGTTTGACTATTTAGTTTGGGGTAACGATAAAATGCAGGAACTCTACGGCGTCCATCCTCATAATCCAACAGAAGCAGTTGACCAGGATATCCAACAAATTGACAAGTTTCAACCCCCTTACGGACAGCTAATCCTGGCTATTTACGAAGGTGAAGTATGTGGGCTTGGAAGCTTAAAACGTATCAACTCCGATATCGGTGAAATAAAACGGATGTTTGTTGATCCAGCCAGTAGACGAATTGGGGCTGGACGAGCTATCCTCGACCGACTTTTACTTGAAGCGAGAAAAGTCGGTTATAAAAAAATTCGGCTTGACAGTCCAAAGTTTATGGAAGCAGCTCACGCCTTATATAGACGTTTCGGATTCCGTGACATTGACGCGTATCCGGAAATGGAAATCCCCGCAGAATTTAAAGACTATCTGTTATTCATGGAATTGGATTTAACGGACGACACTACATAAATCTGAACTGATAAGTACAAATAAGCCCAGCCTATACTGCCGGGAATCGATCTTAAAACAGTCAAACTAACCAATCAAACCCATGAAACAACTCCTGATTTCCCTGGCTGCTCTTTGGCTGCTGGTTAGCCTCGGCATGTCGACATCTGCACAAGCTCAGCAAACGGCAACGACTCAACTCAAAAGTATCCACCTTTTCGATATGCCAGCGGGTGTAACGGAGGCCCAGCTGTCGACGTTGATTGGTGAGCTGAACACGATCATTAAACGCCTGGGCTACAGTAACGCCGGATACACACTCTACAAAGTAGACGGGAAAGGAACCGACAAATATCGCTACTTCTTTGAGGGCAACTGGCCCAATGCCGGAGCGTATAAGAAAATCCACGACGACAAATCGTTTCAGGAAGCCGATAAAAAACTGGGTACGGTATACGAGAAAATTAAAGCCGTTGAACTCTACCGTCGCTTAGTGAGAGTGCTTTAATCGTCTAACCATCAAACATCCATTGAAAACCAATCCATTCACCCTAGTCTTGGCCGTTGTTGCCATCACGTCTGTCTGCGTTACGGGTTGCAACGCCCCCGCCCAAAAAGCAGAAGCTACCACTGAGCAGGTAGCGGCTAAGCCTGATATGGCCGCCATCAAAACGGAGATACAAGCCATCGAAACCGAATGGGCCAGCGCCACAACCGCTAAGGATATCGACAAAGTAATGGTCCTCTACACCGACGATGCCATAGAAATGGCCGACGACGAACCCATGTCCGTGGGAAAGGCCGCGATCCGGCAGGTGTTGCTCAAAAGTATGAAAGCGCGCAAGCCCGGGACTACGGTTTCCTACGAGACGATGGACGTATATGGCGATGGCAACGTAGTGACCGAAGTCGGGAAGACAACGGTTAAAGACGCGGCTGGCAAGGTAGTGAGCACCGGCAAATACATGGGCATTTTTGAAAAACGCGACGGAAAATTTATCTGCATCCGCGATATTAACAACGAGGATCAGAAAGACAAGTGAAGTAGCTTGGGCTAACAAACAGGTCAACATGAATGGACACGTTGTTTTTAGGTGGCTCCTCCTGCTATTGTGCCTGTCCGCATCTGCCGGGCAGGCACAATCCACGGTGCTTTACTTCGACGAACCACCCAAAGAGACGCTGGGCCGCAACCGAAATCAACTAACCATCAATCGATTCTTTACCGACCGCGACGAATTTCTCTGGCTCGTCGGCGGCAGTGGCCTGAACAGGTACGACGGCCATGAGATCGTAACGGTACGCTCTGATCCGGCGAATTTGAACTCCCTCTCCTCGGCGCGGGTGGCGGATATGATTCAGGACGAGCGAGGCACGTTCTGGATAACCACCCGCGACGGGGGCCTTAATGCATACAAACAGCAAACGGGCAACGTGGCCCATTTTCGACACCTGTCAACCAACAAAACCAGTTTATCGTCGGATAAGCTCCGGTTTCTTCAACGTGATGAATCTGGTTATCTCTGGATCGGCAGCGATTATGGCATGAATCGGTTCGACCCCAAAACAGGTAGCACTGTCCGTTTTTTGCCTAAACCGGGCGAAGCAGGGCAGTTGCAGGGCAACCCGCTATCGCCCATTCTGGTGGCCCCCCATTACATTTACGTTTGCACAACGGCTGGTTTCGAACAGTTTGACCGAACCAGTAACCGTTGGCGGTGCTTTCCGACTGTAAATAAATCAGGGGTGCCCGTCATCAACGCTACCGATGGCCTCAATGTGATTAACGGCCTCTGCAAAGATCGTCGGGGCCTGATCTGGATGGGTGTTCCGGACCAAACCGGGCTGCGGGTTTTTGACCCCAGAACAGGGCAAATTAATTGGTTCGATAAGCGAACGGCCGATGGGAAACCCATTCCGTTTCCAAACGTGATTCTGGAAGATCGGGCGGGGCGGCTTTGGCTTTGCTGCGATAACGACATCTTCCGCATTTCAGCCGACCGTACCGTCGTGGAGCATTGCACACCCGTAGCCATCAGCAATGGAGAACAACTCAGGGAACTGGTAACGCTCTACGAAGATGGACAGGGGTTAATCTGGCTGGAGAGGGCGAGCGACAAAAATCCGCTTTTTTTCGACCCCCGTCAGGAACGTCACCCCAACATTCCACTGCCCAAATTTAATACCACAGCCGGTGCGGCTCCGACCCGGCCCGTAACGGAATCCCTCATGCCCGACTCGGAAGGCTTCCTTTGGATCAGTACCGATCTGGGCCTGATTCGCTATAATCCGGGCCAATCCAGGCCGGGTCAATCCAGACAGGACCAATCCAGGCCGGCCCAGAATGAGATGAAGGTTGTCTTGAAACAACCCTTCACCTATTTCACCAGCCCGTTGCCAGGTTCGACCGGGACCAGCTACGATCCGTACCTGCTGGTAGGAGCGGAGGCTGGCCTGTTCGTATATAATAAAGAAACGAGCCGTCTCACACCCGTCCGTTTAGATAAGGCCGGGAGTATGACGATCCCAAACGCCATCGCTTCGGTTATTGACCGGGATGGCGACCTCTGGATTTCGACCTGGGGGCAGGGGCTTTTCCGCATTCCGAAGGGCGGCTTATCGGTCGAGACGGGGTTGGTGAGTACGTATGAACAGTGGAAAAACGATCCCACCAACGCCAGCAGTTTACTCTCAAACACGCTCCAGAAAATTGCGGTCGATGCCCAGAACACGGTGTGGGTGTGCGGAGCCGCTCATGGCCTTAGTCGGGTAAACAAACGAACCCGGCAAGTGAAGCGGTTTGTACTCCGGCAAGGCGACCCCTACGGACTGGCCAGCAACTACACCTTTGAGCCCGTGATTGATAAACAGGGGGATGTATGGATAACGAGTGGGTATTCGGCTCCCTTACAGAAGCTATCGGTCAAAACAGGACGATTCAAAAAATATGGTGCCGCAAACGGGTTCACGGACGATTATTTTGCCCACGCTACCCTCGACAGAACCGGTAAAGTCTGGTTCAACCAGAATCAGGTGGTATCCTGTATCGACCCCCTTACGGAGCGCGTAACCACGTTTCCGCAGTTTGTTGGCAACTCGGCTTACTCAACGCCTATTACCGCACTGGCCACTACCGGCGAGATTTACTTCGGTTGCCAGAACAACTTACGGCGGTTTGGGCCAACCGATACCATCCACAACATTCCTAAAGCCTCATCACCACTGCGGTTGGTGGGCGTTTCCTGCTTCGACACCGACGGTGCGCAAACCATGCGACCCATGCCCCCGGATCGCTGGCGAACCAATGAACTGGCACTGTCGCACCGGGAAAATACCTTAGAACTAAAATTTGCGCTGCTGGATTACCGCAACACCAGCAGTCGTACCTATGCCTATTCCCTGACCGGGCCGAATGACGAGCCACAATGGGTAAGCATCGGCCTGAAAAACACCGTTGATTTTGCCCAGATGAAGCCGGGAACGTATCTGTTTCATCTGAAAGCCCGTAATAGCGACGGAATCTGGACAAATCTGGCGCCCCTCCGCATACACATCAGCCCCCCCTGGTGGCAAAGCCTTTGGGCCTATTCGGCTTATGCGCTGCTGCTGCTACTCGGCTTTTGGTACCTATTGAAGGTCCGTCTGCGTGAACAAGCCCGCGAACTGGCTCTGCAGGAAGCCGTCGTCATTAAACAACAGCGCGACGAAATTGCCCAGAAAAACGCCCAGAACGAGCTCCTTCTGAAAGAGATTCACCACCGGGTCAAGAATAATCTGGAAGTGGTGTCAAGTTTGCTGGCCCTGCAATCGGCTAAAGTTACGGACCCCAATGTCCAGGAAGCCATACAGGCCAGTCAAAACCGGGTACAGAGTATGGGCATTATCCACCAGAAACTCTACCAGGGCAAGCAGTTAGGAGCGATTGAGATGCGCGATTATTTTCTTAACCTCAGCGAAAGCATCATTAATTCGTTCGATGCCGCCAGTCGCATCACCATCGTCTGTTCGATGCCCGAGCTGGTACTGGATATTGACACGGCGGTTTCCATAGGGCTAATCACGAATGAGTTAATAACCAACTCGCTTAAATATGCCTTTATTGGTAAGGATAACGGCACAATTCGCATCAGTCTGACGCGGATGGACGACGATTCGTTGCTGTTGATGGTGGCTGACAATGGTATCGGTAAACAGCCTGTGGAAGTTGTCAAAGAAACGGGCTTTGGTACCCAGTTGGTGGAACTGCTTACCCGCCAGCTCGGCGGTATGCTGACCTACGAAAACCAGAATGGGATGTTGGTCAAACTCCGCTTCAACCGGCCAGCCATTGCCTGAGTCCAGTCAAAATCAGAACCCTACATTCGACCGTATACTTATCTGGCAACCAATTTCCGTTGCGACCGTCCGCGGCTGCGGTACGAAACGGCAAAACTACCCAACGTGGCTAAACTGGGACCGAGCGATTGATACACCTGTACCGGGCTGAATTGCCATCTTTAAGGAGAAGGCGGGGGCAGGAGTCAAAGCCGGTCACCAATATTAAAGTACCGGGCGGTAATCAGAGCAACTCAGTTTGTGAACTGAATTACAAAGCAGATCGGCTCCTGGGCTACCGGATTTCGGTGTAAGCTTGGCAAACAAATAAAAAGGCTACTGTACATAGTCAGGGCCACAAAATTTTATAATTGTGGTCCTGACTATACCTGTAATTTATAAACAGAGCAGGACTTTACACCATGCTCCACCTTAACCTATTGCGACTACCAATAGAATTAGAAATCCTGAGCTACATCTTTTCTTAGCTTTTTGAGCTGGCCACGGGAATTGAAGTAATAAACATACTGAGCATCACAGCCCACACCAATGGTAGGTTGCATTTGTAACGGAAGGCTTTTCCTGGGTGAAGCCAACGCCCCTTGCACTGAATAAATCAGGCAAGTTAAACTCAGGAAGATAATAGCCATGGATACGGCTATCGTTAATAGACGCTTGCTTTGAGCATCTAAACTTGCTACAAGTTGACTCATGTTGTGTAGTTTTTGACATTAGTTATCCGTCAGATAAACAGGTATAAGGAATTTTTCAGATACCTGCCGTAATACCCTTGATTAATCAATTTACAGGCTTTGAGGCTGTTATCAAACGCCCCAAAAACGAAGATCGATCTGGCGGCTCCTGAGCATGGGTGCTTGCCAGGTGTCGTTATCTTTGATTCCATTGAATGGTTTTGCCGTATCATTGATAAATGACCGGTACCTATAGTGATCGTAAGCGCCAAGAATATTCACCGCATAGGCTTCGGCCAATTCCTTGTCACCTTTGACAATGATAAAGTTCTCATCGTTCTTGCTACTGGCATTGCCGGAGAAGTTATGGCTTCCCGTAATAACCACCGGATCTTCCGAAAAGGGGTCAATCACAACAACCTTACTGTGAATGATGGCAAAGCCGATATCATGCAGGAACTGCTTCCGGCTCACTTCTTCGGCAAAAAACGCAATGGAATTGGGGATGCCCTCTGGTTCGATAATGTCGAGGTGCAACGGAATATGGGTTTGCTTATCGATCAGATTCACATCGGCCGCGCTTTCATCACCCCGACCATTGGGTAGTTCGCTGACTACGCCCCGGACGTAGAGATCAGGCCTTGCCGATTGAGCCGTAACGGTGCTGAACAAACCGGTTGCGCCTGGCATGAACATCAGGAACAGGATACCCTGTTTCGCTTTGAGTACTTCATCCCGCAAGGCAGTCAGGTCGACTTGCTTTTGCGTTCGGGAAAACCAGACTGTAGCACGTACCTGCCCTGGTATAGCTGCCCCAATTTGTTTAGGTTTATTATTCTGCTGAACAAACTCTAGTGGAAAGCCACTGGCTGCTTTCTTGATCTGATGCCACTGATCAAGGTAGACTTTGGCTACGTCCGTATCTTCGATTAGTAAGCCGTTGTTCACTTGGGTACAAAGCCCTGTTGTCGTCCAGTTTGTACTACCCGTCCAGGCCGTAACGGGCTCATTCTGATCGTCTGTACGAACCATAAACTTGTTGTGCCCCAATGCACCCGGCGACAGAAATCGATTGATCTTTTCTACTTCTACATCCACGCCAGTAGCCATCAATCGCTTTCTAGCCTCCTCGTTCTCGTCCCTTATCCGGGCCTGCGCCATTGTTTCCGTCTTGCCCTTGGTGATAGACCCGTTGGAGAGAACAATATGAGCCCGCTTACCAAGTGCCATGATTGCCTTTATCAACTCATCGTCGTTGAGTTCAAATAGAGCCGCGTAAATATGCCCGTTTTTTACCTGGGCTGTTTTTAATTCGTTCAATAGGGCAACCCGTAAATCTCCGGACAGGAACCGACGAATTGTTTTATCGTCTTCATCTCTTATTCTGGTTTTGAACTGATCGAGCGTTAGTTTCTGCTCTTTTAGGTAGTGCGTCATAAACTGTGACATCACAAAGCCCCGATTGAAAAAGGGTTTGTATTTACCAGTCAGCTTAGCGCCCAGCGTTCGTTCAGGACTCCAGCTGCTGGCTTCTGCGTCAATCCGTTCCAGTGTTCCGGCATTGGTCCGTATGATTGGGATGATGCGATACGACACCGTGTCACCAATGTTAGCGTCATGATCCGTCCAGGAGAAGCGTTGAAACGGCCACTCGGTAGAGGGTCTCAAGGGAACGGGCTGGCTGCTAACCGCTTGGCCAGCGACGGGCTGGTTTTCGAATCCCATCCGATTGGGTAGGAAATCCGTCGTTTTTTTGTTTTGGGGATCGACGGTTGTGCGCTCAATGGCAAAACCACGGCATTGAGCAATTGGCTGAGGGATACTCCAAAAGAGCAATGTGTCGTCTTCGTTGGCGTAGACTTTTAAGTTGACCGGCATGGAAAGGGCTGGATCATTTCCTGATTCGTTTCAGGAAACGATCTAAAGGTACATATTGTCGGTTGTCGTTCACGGCAATGTTGAGTGGATTTAGCTTACGGTAAGTAATTCGTAATCAATCAATTTACACGTGATAGTTGTGCTGTTATTTAGGAAGCGTCTGGTGTTTGGATGGCAGCAAATACGTAAACGGACGAACTTTTGTCTTGGCAAAAAAGAACTTAATAAACTAGCAATTAGGGCTGAGCTTCTTAACAATATCGCCGATCACACCACCTATTGGTTTGGCTCCTGACTTCGGGTCGTTGTTGATCGGCTGCCCGGTTCCTTGCCTTCCGATTCTTTTGGCGCCACTTTCCCGAAGCCCAAGGACTGGGCGACGTAGGCCGTTGGATTCTTCACTTTCCGCTTCCTATGGTGAATCTCCGTATGAAGCCAGATGAATGTTTCCATCAAAGCGGTGTCTTCCAGAATCTGATTCTGCTGCTTCTTGGTGAATTTATAGCGGAAGATGAGGTTTCGGGCCAGCGCAGCCATCTCGTGAGGCTGCATCGTCTGCACCGTCAGCCGGTCGGCTTCGATGTCATCTTCAATCAGATCTTTGGCCGATTTAACCTCAAAGCGCAACTCAACGACTGCTTTTCCTTCTTTACGGGAAGGGGTAAACTCGAAATACATGCCAATCTTTTGTTGTATTTTCTGCTGCGCAACCAACATGGCTTTCCGTTTGAAATCATAGTAGTCATGATCAGGAGGATAATTTAACGCAGTTCGTAATTTACTGACCTCATACGTGAATATCTTCTGGCCCCGGCCGTAAAACATCATAATGATCTCGTACATGCGCTGCGCGTACATAGAAGACAGCGAAAGCATCAACCTTAAATCATAGCTGGTGTAGCGTTTTCCCAGTTCGATGAACGACGGCACGACGGCCGAAAGCATCGTTAGTTCCAAATACCGCTTGCCATTGATTTTCAAGCTCCTGACGCTCGAAAACGGAACTATGTAATCATATTCAGGGTATTCAGGATTGGAGAAATCCTGATGGAAGATTCGTTTAGTGTTTAACGAGCTGGCCGCTACGGATATCTTGTCATGGTGATTGTCCGTTAACTCAGCGTAGGGAATCAGCAGATTGATGCTTTTCCCTTCCTCCCAGGACTTAGCAATATGACGCAGCTGGTTAATGGCCAGAACGACAATCTTCTTTTCCATTTCCGTAAATTCCTGCCTGCTTTCGGTAATGACATTTGGCTGATAATTATTCGGACGAAGCTCGAACGCTATTTGTAGCTGATCACTCTGACTCTCCATGTTAAGGGTAGGGTGGCTGAATGATGAAATTTACCAAATGAAACCAACTCCAAAAAGATAGGTCGGTTTTCTTAGAAGGAAATCTCATCCTGAGAATAGATACAGTCATAGTACGGATCAGACTTGCCAGCCAGCCTCCAATGGCCAACCATCTACGCTGCGCCCCCGAATAAATAGCCTCCTAGTTTACAGTTCGCCAAACGAATACGGGCAGCTGCACTCGTATCAATCAGGGCTCTAGGGTGGGATAGGCTGATGGCGTCAACTTTTTTTGAAATAAGTCAGTTCCAGTTTCAATTGCCCAATCGGCTCATAGAGTACAGCCACTTGAGGTTCTGAGTTGGCTGATACGGGTTTTGTATCTGTCTCAAAAACGGATGCGGCTCCTGGTAGGAATTGCCTTTTTCACTCACTGATCTGATTAGGGTGAATCTGGTGCCGTTTGTTAATGAGGGCCAATGAATCCTTTTGCTTAAGGACTTCAAGTACTACCTTGAGGTTGAAGTCGGCGGTAAATTTGCGTTTAGTTTTGCCGTTCGTACGGGACTGAATTTAGGCAGATATCCAATTTAACTGGTGGTCCTAAAAGCGGGGCGCACTATAATTGTCGACAATGCAAACGCCTTGACAGGGTAAAACCTTTTTTATAAATGAATATTGAACACGCCTTAAACGACTTTTACAATCAGCACGGTTACGGAGAGGGAGGAGGCATCAACAAAAAATGGGACATAATTAAGTTTGGCCCCATTGCCTTGCCTCTGCCCAATTTAGAATCCCGACGAAAAAACATTTATCTGCACGACGTCAACCACCTGGTGACAGGGTACGGTACGACTTGGAAAGGTGAAAGTTCGGTCACTAGTTGGGAGATTGCCACTGGTGGATGGGGCAACATCTATTTTGCCTGGTGGCTTACCCTTTGGGGCATGGCCGTAGGGGTGATGTTCTATCCTAAGCACAGTTACAACGCCTTTCAAGCTGGTTTGAGCATGAAGCGTGCTTTCACAAGTGGTTTGACTAAGCAAGAAATGTACTCCTTATCGATAGACCAATTAAGAAGCCGACTTTATCGGACTGAAACGGAGATTGCAAGCCTAAGCTATTATTCGTGGGCCGGCCTTAGTCTGTTGGTTTGGTTTGCTCTCTTCCTGCTTGTCATTGCTCTTTATAACTTGCTGTGATTCTGCTCCGCATGGGGTAGCTCTCCGTCGACAGGAAGCCTGTCCCGAAAGAAAGTTTTCAGCCTAACGAGCAGGGGGTGTAAAGATTCAAGTACGTATATTCAGTCAAGTAGCTCACACACCATCAACCCTCCTGGTCGCTGAGCGAAGCAGTTTAGGAAATGTCGGACCTGTCAGGAAATTTCGATTGGTTGTAGAGTGAATCAGGCGCGGACTAGTTGAATGGAAGGTATAGTGTCGATAAATCACTATTGTCTCGGCGCGGAAAGCACGACGTCGGGAATGGTAACTTTATCAAGCTGTGCCTGGCGGCATTGGGTATTGAATCGGCTGATGTCATCCTGGATCAGCTTGATCATGTCCGTTTTCAGTGGTTGCCAGGTGGCATTTAATTCGGATAGGCGCTCCTGCTGACCGACTGTAACGGTGGGCGTGTTTACATCCAGTTCGCCTTTCAGGAAGATGTAGTCGGCGCTCAGCTTGTTCTCGAAATTAATGACATCGTCATTCGATTTTGACTTCGGCTGAATAACTTTCTCTTCCCATACCTTGATCTTTTTGGCCAAAACCCGACCGGAGTCCGCGACCGCTTTAAGGTTCGGTTTATCGTCAATAAGCTCGACCAGATCGTTGATTTGTTTCTGGGCTTTGCGCATCCGGTTAACACCCAGGTGAATCTCCTTCACCCCATCTTCAATACCCATGAGCGTTTTCTGCTGCTGCTCATACTCAGCCGCTGGCGCGTTAATCCGGGGGTCGGGTAGAATAGTAAACGTTACCTGCTTTTCCTGTTTTCCTAGTTTTACCCTGGCCTGATAGCGGCCGGGTGCAAGCTTGCGCCCACTGTAATTACCCTCGATGAATACGTTTTCGATGGCGGGTAATGTCTCGGCGCGCATATCCCACACAAACCGATTCAGTCCGGGCCGCATCGTCAGCGTTGGCTCGGGGGATGGCCCGCCCGGAAATTGAACAAACTTCTTGTTTTTCTTACTACTGAATGTGCGCAGGGTAGCGCCCTGATCCGACTTGATTTCCATCGTCATCGTGGCGCTGGTATCGACTTTGGCCGGTAACTGATAATACAGGACGACACCGGTGGAGGGATTTGTACCCGAAAATCCACTACGGCCGGGACTGCTGCCCGCGTCTTCATCATCGTCTTCCTCAACCATTTTATCCAGCGCACTGCCACCCGATACGCGATAGGCATCTTCGGGTTTGTACACAAACAGGCTGTCTTTGCTCAGTTTCTCATTGTATTGTCGAATCGGCCCCAGATCGTCCAGAATCCAGAATGACCGACCCGCTGTTGCCGCAATCAAATCGCCCTGGTGAACTTTCAGGTCGGTTATAGGACTGACCGGTAGATTGAGTTGCCAGGGCCGCCAGCTTGCTCCGTCATTGTAAGAAATATACAAACCCGTTTCCGTGCCGGCATAGAGCAAGCCTTTGCGCTCGGGGTCTTCCCGAACCGTTCGGGTAAAAGCGCCATAAGGAATTCCCTTGACTATTTTTGTCCAGGTTTTGCCGTAGTCGGTCGTTTTATACATGGCCGGGGAAAAGTCGTTGACCTTATACCGGGTGGTGGCAATGTAGGCCGTTGCTTTATCATGGGGCGACACCTCGATGCAGTTGATGAGCGTCTCCTCCAAACCGGCGGGGGTTACGTTGGTCCAGGTCTTGCCACCGTCGCGGGTAAGCTGAACCAGGCCATCATCGCTGCCGGTCCAAATCGTGCCTTTTTCGGTTGGTGACTCCAGCACATAGGTAATGGTCGCGTAGTTTTCGCCACCGGCTCCTTCATTGGTGTAGGGCGCGCCACCCCAGCCGAGTTTGGTTGAGTCATGACGCGTCAGATCGGGCGAAACGGTTGTCCAGCTTTTTCCCAGATCGGTCGTTTTAAAGAGCTTGTTTCCTGCATGGTAAAAGGCATTGGGCTCGTGCTTCGACCAGATGATGGGCGCGTTCCAGTTGAAGCGGTATTTCATCGTTTTAGCCTGCAACGCCTGATACTGAATCGGCGAAACCATAATGGGTTTGCCTTCGTGGGTTTGCTGGTCGAGCACTTCAATGGTCCCCTGGTAACTGCCGCCCATCACATGCCGCGGATCATCGGGGTTGAAGGCCAGAAACGCGCTTTCGCCACCGGCCGATGGGAACCAGTCTTTGTCGGTTATGCCATTGCCCGCCGTTGTTCGGCTGGCGATCATAACCGAGGTGTTGTCCTGCTGACCGCCATAGACGTTGTACGGAAAGCGATTATCGGCGTTGATCCGGTAGAATTGCGCCGTGGGCTGGTTGTTCTCCGATGACCACGACTTGCCCCCATTGAACGAAATGGCGCCCCCGCCGTCGTTACTGAGAAATAGGTTTTTGTTGTTCCTCGGACTGATCCACAAATGGTGATGATCGCCATGAGAACCCGTTACCGGACTGAAGGTCTTGCCTCCGTCAATGGATTTCAGCACTGATGTATTGAGCACGTAAACCGTATTTTCGTCGACCGGATCGGCGAAGATTTCGATGTAATACCAGGCCCGTTGTACCGTACGGTGGTCTTTGCTCACCCGATTCCAGCTTTTACCCGCATCTTCGGACAGGAAAACGCCCCCTTTTTCGGTTTTCGTGTCGGATTCGATCACAGCATACACCCGGTTCGGGTTAGCCTTGGAAACAGAAATGCCCATTTTGCCCAGTTCTTTGGGTAACCCCTTGTCCAGCTTCGTCCAGGTCTCACCGGCATCGGTCGATTTATAGAGACCACTTCCTTTGCCGCCACTCTGCACCTGCCAGGGCAACCGCCGGTAATCCCACATCGACGCGTACAGAATGCGTGGGTTGGTCATGTCCATACTCAGGTCATTGCAGCCCGTATTTTCATCGACGAACAACACCTTTTTCCAGGTTTTACCCCCGTCGATGGTTTTATAGATGCCGCGCTCTGCCGACGAACCATGCAATGCACCCTGTGCGGCTACAAACACTACATCGGGGTTTTGTGGATGCACCCGTATGGCGGCAATATGGCGGGTGAGATCCAGACCGAGGTGTTGCCAGGTTTTGCCGGCATCGGTCGATTTGTACACGCCATCGCCATAGGAGGTCATGACGCCCCGGGGAGCGTGTTCGCCCATGCCCACATAAACCACCGCCGGGTCAGACTCACAAACGCCGATGGCTCCTACTGATGAGGTCTTCAACTGGCCATCGGTAATGTTTTTCCAGGTCGTACCTGCATCGTCCGTTTTCCAGACGCCCCCGCCCACCGTACCCATATAGTAAAGCTGTGGGTCGCTGGTTACACCAGACCCGGCCACCGAACGGCCTCCCCGGAAAGGGCCGATATTCCGCCACTTGACGGGCTTGAAATACGGATCATTTGTAAGCGCTGAATCCACGACGGCGCTAGCCGTCGTTTTTTTCGCTGCTTTTGGCTTCTGTGCCAGCAACGGGCTGACAAATATGATAGAAAAGAGGAAGAGTAGAATCTTTTGCATGCTAGCTGAACGGCAGAATTATCGCCCATCAAGATAGCGTAAAATCAGCAGATCATCACGCGCCTGCCCGTTTCAGGATGCGTCATAAAATAGGGCTTTAGTTTAAAGACGGCTTCTATGGCTGCCTCCGTAAGTACCTCATCGGCAGTGCCAGCCCCGTAGATTCGCGCCTGATCGATCAGGATGACTTTGCTGGCGTACTGAAAAGCCAGATTGATGTCGTGTACAATAACGAACACGACCATATTCTGCGCAGCCAGCTCGCGCACCAGACTCAGAATCTGATGCTGGTAGTGGATATCCAGCGCCGAGATGGGCTCATCCAGAAAGAGATATTTGACAGATGTATCGTCCGGTTGGCGATGGAGTTGAGCCAGTACCCGCGCCAGGTGCACTTTCTGTTTTTCGCCACCTGAGAGTGAGGCAAACGCACGGGTTTTGAACGAAATCATCCCAACCGCTTCCAGACAATCGTCGGCAATCTGTTTATCCAGGCTGGTCGGGTTCAGGTCGAAATAGGGGTATCGCCCCATCATAACGACCTCCATTACGCTCAGATCGAATGGTAATGACAATAATTGGGAGAGCACTGCTTTCTGTCGGGCCTGAGTCGCCAGTGGAATGGAGGTAAGGCGTTGATTGCCATACCAGACCTGGCCCTGCTGGGGTGTTTCTGTGCCGGTTAGCAGTTTCAATAAGGTACTTTTTCCGGCGCCATTCGGACCTAATACCATGGTGAACTCGCCCGGCAGCAGGGTTAGCGATACATCATCAATCAGGCGATTGCTGCCGATTTGAAACGACAGGTTTTCCGCTCTAAGCATAAAAACCTCCTTTCTGAAACGACCGGGCATTGCGAACCAGCAGCCAGATAAACACGGGGGCGCCCACAAAAGCCGTAATCACACCAATTGGAAACTCGGCCGGAGCCACCAGCCGTCGGGCAATGGTATCGGCCATCATGAGTAGGGAACCACCCAGCAGGGCAGACGCGATAACCAGGAACCGATTATCCGACGTTTTCAATAACCGCAGCAGGTGCGGCACCACCAGCCCAACGAACGAAATGACACCAACCATTGCCGTGCCGATGGCGACCAGCAACGTATTCAATAGGAGCACCTGAATCTTGAGCCGGTCGATGTTGTAGCCCAGATGCCGCACTTCATCTTCGCCTAAAATCAAAATATTCAACGCTTTGGTAAAACGCAGGGCCAGCAGAATGCCGATCATCGTAATGGGAAATACCAGGGCGAACTGCGTCCAGTCGGCGCCGGAAAAGGTGCCCAGATTCCAGAAGGTGATGGAGCGGGCTTGTGGGTCTCTGGCGATGTAAGACAGAAACCCCGTGCCTCCAGCCGCCAGCGCGTTGATGGCAATACCCGCCAGAATCATCGTGGCCACGTTCACTTTACCGCTTATCGACGCAATTCGGTACACGAGCAACGTGGCAGCAAAGGCAAAGGTGAAGGCTACGCAGGGGAGCAGAAATAGCCCGAGGGCGTCGGTAAAGGCCCAGTTGATATTTTTGCCGAGCACAAAGACCAGAGCGGCTCCTAATGCCGCGCCGGAACTGGTTCCCACCAGTCCCGGCTCAACGATTGGATTCCGAAACAACGCCTGCATTAACACGCCTGACACCGATAAGCCAGCCCCAACCGTAGCGCAAAGCAACACGCGCGGAAGTCGTATATGAAGGAAAAGCCCCTCCGAAACCGGATCGACGCTGGTTGATGACAGACCTATGCCGTGCAACAAAATGTGGTCGATGTCGTCAAACGTCAAGTCGACGGCACCAATCCGCAGGGCGGCTATGATGGTAACCAGTAGGAGGGCGGCTAAAAGACTGTACCAGGCGCCGGGCGATAAGGAGGCTAGTTTCATTACTGGTGAATCAACTTCATGAGCATCAATACGTTTTCGCCCGTTCGGGGGCCGAGGTAGATCAGATCATGTTCTTCAATGCGGTAAATCTTCTTGTTTTTACCGGCAGGCGTCAAGGCGATACCGGGGAGCGTAGCTAGTTTTTCGGCGTTGCCCAGCCGGTCGTAACCAAAGTCTGTAACCAGAATAATGTCGGGTTGAGCTTTGCTGATGATTTCGGGGCTGAGGGGTTTCATACCTTTCAGGGTGTCCATTACGTTTTTGCCGCCCGCCATTTCCAGCATGGATGAGGCCGTTCCGGCTTTTCCGATTACCAGGTAATTGTTAATGACCCGCCCAAAATGGATGATGGCTACTTTAGGCGTGGTTTTGTACTGCTTCACGCTTTCGGCCGCTTTAGCCAGATCGGCATCCAGCTTGGTTTTCAGCCTGTCAGCCTGTTTCTGAGCGCCAAACTGGGCAGCCAGCGTATCAAACAGTGCCTTGACTTCGGGAATGGTATGGGCATCTTTGAAGACTTTCATCGGTACGCCAACTTTTTCCAGTTGCTGCATGACGGCTTCCGGGGCCACGTTCCCATCGTGGTAAACAACCGTTGGTTTGAGGGCAATAATCCCTTCGGCATTGAGCATACGGTGGTAGCCCACTTTAGTCAATTTCTGAGCGGCCGGTGGATAGGTACTCGACAAGTCGACGCCCACCAGCTGGTCACCGGCACCGAGGGCATAAATCAATTCGGTCAGTTGTTTAGCCACACAAACGATTCGTTGCTTACCGGTTGATGCTGTCTGCTCTTTTTGGGTAGACGTACAGGCCGTCAAGGCAAGTGTAGCGAGCGTTATTGATAAGGATATTTTGTAGATTTTCATTGATTCGCAGTTTAATGGTAGAGACGCATACTTGCGTCTCGATTCGCCGGATGGTATTCCCGCCGGATGGCGTCGTTGCTGACGCAAATGGAGACGCAAATATGCGTCTCTACACTAAAAAATATATTTCAGCATCGCCCCCGAATAGACCGTGATCTTCGGGGATGGGTTGTACGCTAAGGGGCGATTGTTCGCCGGGTTGGCAAGGTTAAGGAAAACCAGCGAAGAATATGTACTGCTCAGCATGTTGTCTGAACCGACATACACGTCCAGGTTAAAATGAGTACCCAGCGCGCTCCGGTATCCTAACTTCCCATTGACGAGCGTGTACGCTTGTGCAAAATGGTTGTTTGGCAGGTTGATGGGCATTTTATCGACATACATCATCGTTCCGTTAAGGTAAAAACCGGGCCGAACCTCAATATCTACACCCGCATTGAGGAGGTTTGGCGCAATGCCTGATTCTTTCTTGCCCGTGTAATCGACCGTTTTGGCGTCGCTGTTATTGTCACTTCTGTAGTCCTTGTAATAGAAGTCGCTATACGTGTAGGACACAAACGGACGGATCAACGACACGGCTCCAGCTTCCGGGCGATAGGCGTATTGAACGGCCAGCTCCAGACCGTTGTGCTGTACCTTGCCTGCGTTGGTCGTTATCGAATAGGCTGGAACCGTCGAGGTGGCCGCGAATCCCTGCGGAACCAGTTTGTCCGTTACCATCATGTTGAAGTAGGCGATTTCGTAGGTGAGCGTTTTGTTCAGGAAACTCCCTTTGCTGCCAATCTCGTAGCTCGTTCCTAACTCCGGCCGAAGATCGTAATTCACGACGCCCGTCTGCGTAACTACGACCTGGTTGGTACCCGGTGCGGAATACCCCTGGCTGACGCTGGCGTAGAGCGATACGTTATTCATGACCTGATAGGCCAGCGCTGCCCGGGGTGCCAGTATGGGTTTAAATCGCTTGTAGCCAGATACATTGACGTAGGCAGGTGTCGTTGTGGTGGCTCGCATGTCGGTAATTCCATACTCGACATAATTCAGTCCTGCACCCGCCGATAGGGTTAATTTCGGGGCTATCTGCAAGGCGGCCTGCGCAAACACGCTGTACTGCATCGCCTGTATTTCCAGGTCCGAGCGAAGGGCGCCAAGGATACCATTCGACAGGCCATACCCTTTGGCGTAGTTGAAGTTCTTTAAAAACTCGCCACCAAGGCTAATCGTTGGCCGGAGTGGGCTGGCGTCGTTGCTGTAGGTGAACACGGAACGGCCGCCAAATTTGAACTTGTTTGTTTTGTTTACGCCGGCCGCAAAGGGCTGATCAATGACCTGTCCACCCACGAAAATAGTTGTTTTGTTGGCGAACCGATCCGTAAACTGATAGTTGTGACTGATACCGGCCCGGGCACTTTCCGTTTTGATACTGGCATTGTTGCTCACATAAGCCGGGTCGGAGCTTTCGGGTTGTTCCCGGATAGCCACACTGTCTATTTCGCCCGCCAGCAGGTCATACGAATTAGTGTACCCAACAAAGACCGACATCGACCGTTTGGCACTCATATAGGTGTCGCTGGTGATGCTCAGGAAGTCTTTTGTTGAACCGCCATGCACCCGGAAGCCATCGTATTTCTGGTGGCCATAGTTGATGTTCAGGCTGGTGTTGTCTGAGCCGGTCTTGATGGATGTGTTCGTTCGGAACAAGCCATAGGATCCGGCTAAAACCTGCTGGCTGATACTCGTTTTACCAATAGGCGCCCGTTCGGTATACAAATTGACGACCCCGCCGATTGCGTTGCCGTAGGCACTGGATGCGGGCCCTTTCAATACCTCAACCCGGCTGAGGGTGGTGAAGTCAATGTCATCCAGAAAGGTAGTTCCGTCGGCGTCGGTCAGGGGAATGTCGTTCAGATAAGCTTTATAGCCAACGCCGTTGAAGTTCGTCTGGTTACCATAGCCACGAATAACGATCCGGTTTCCAGCGGCTATCGTTCGCATTTCGACCTTCACACCGGGAATCAGGTTTACGTAATTCTGGAGATGAAGCCCATTGGTCCGCTGAATATCGCGGCTGGTAATTAGGCCGACAGCGCCCGCTGTCCGCTGAATGGTTTGGGGCGTCGAGTAGCCCGATACGATCACTTCGTTTAGGTCGGTATTGGACGGATCCAGTTCAACCGTCATGCTGCGGGTTGTCGCTTTGACGCCAACGGTTAGCGTTTGATACCCAATAGCCGAGAATTGCAACTGATCTCCTTCGTTGGCCGACAGGCTGAATTCGCCTTTATCATTCGCTGTTGTACCTCGTTGGGTGCCACTGATTAGTACCGATGCGCCCGCAATGGGTTGCGCATTGGTAGGGTCGACGATACGGCCTGTCAGGGCAAGTTGAGCGAACAACGCCGGGCAGAACGTTGCGAGCAGAAGTAGTGTTAATGTAAATTTTGTATACAGAAAGTTCATGAGTCGTTTGATAAAATGAAACTAGAATCCCATTGGAAAGGGCATACCTATCCTGAAAGCTGATCCAGGAGGTCAGCCAACGGCAAACAGTAGGATTCTATACATTAGGGGGAGGAGACAGTACGTCTAAGTAGGGGCGTGCGGCCCGGCGCGAACAGTACTGAAAAATCGGACGCAGATCGCGTACGGCAGGTGCCGGACGCTGGCAAAAGGCCGTCAGGTCAGGCAGAACAAAAACAGGACGCCACTTGACGTGTTTCTGTCGGCTGCCTGATCGGGTACCAGGTGTCTGGCCGACATGTGCGGTTGCCTCATACAGCCAGGGCGCCTGACGCTTCAACTCGGTTTCTTCTTCATCCCGAAAGCCGTACACGTAGACCGTATCCGAACGGACCTCGCGGTAGAGCACGTCGACCATCTGGCCCATCCACTCAAATTCATTTTCGGTAACCAGAAAATCCGTCGTATGCGACAGTTCGGCCTTGGGTATAACGATACGAACCAGCTTGTCAGAAGCGAAATATGTTTGGTGGGTGAAGGCCCATTTGGCCAGCACTTCTCGGGCATGGTAATACTCATGAACGCAGAAAATGGCTAGTGCGGTCAGGAGTAACAGGGGCACTAGCTTTCGCCTTAGGTGCGTCATAAGGGTTTATAAGCAGGAGTAGCCTGTCGTACTCTCGATGGTTACCATCGAGAGTACGACAGGCAAATAAGTCCGTTCCTGCGGTTGTCGATTAGTCGGAGCGTTTAACAAGTTTATTTACCACAAAGCTGCCTAAGCTCCAGAAGCTTAAAAAGGCGACGCATTCCAGAGCAAAGCTATGGAAGTGACAATAATAATCAGTAACAAAAAGCGAAGCGATTAGAGAAGGGGCTTCGATAGCAACCGTGCGTGGGTTGAGGTGTTTGAGGAGCGTGAACATAGTTTAATTTAGCAAATTTGGATAAAATTGATAGAAAAAAACAAGTTAGTAGCGCATACCTGCTACCCAGGTTCCCCATTGTCCCGAAGGTCCCGCATACTCGCCAAGTGCCCAGACACGCAGGGTGTCCGGGTCCCGACAGATGCCGAAATAATCACCCCACCGTCCGCCATTATAAGCACTTTCCCCTGCCTTCACCAGGGTACTGCCCTGTAGTGATCCGGCTGCATCGGCAACCCGTCGTCCCGTAACGCGCATCTGGCCAAACTCGGCAGGGCCAGATCGGGTAAACATTAGAAAAGCATTCCGGTTCAGATCCGTTTGAATGACGGGGAAAAAGTAATACAACCCTGACGCGCCGTACGTATTTTGCTGAATTATAGTCCGCGAGTTCACATCAATCTCATACCAGTTAATAGCAGCCCGCGCTTCGGTGTCACCCTGCCAGGTAAAACCCGACGTATGAGTCGTCCAGACCCGCTGCACCCCACCTACATTCTGAAATATGGCATTCAGCATCCGGGTATCGTTGGTTGCCAGGGTAGTGGCCGAGCCTGACTGCTTGGCTCCCGGCGGCATCGAATAGGACCGGCTATTGATATTGAAGCGATTCAGGGCGGGCGATGTGCCGCTCCACCACCCAATAGGATTGTCCAACTGCCATAACACGATTTTATTAGACGCCGGATAAATGGCACTTGTCAAGTAGGCCGGTGGATTGCCTCCGGTGCCCCGATAATGCACACAGGGTTGTAACGTGAAGGCGCCACTGCCATCTGGATTTTTTAGGTTCCAGAAATCATACCAGTGAGCAGGTTTACCGGCATAAAGTTCAGCTTTGTTCAGAATGCGTAGTTTCGCATAACTAAAGCCACCCCCAAACGCAAATTGATTCGTGCTGATATAAATGGCTTGTGTGTCGAAGCCTAGCTGTGGGTAGTCCCCCCAGTTGTTAGTCGCATTACTCCCATCTACCGTGATGTCTAAGGCGTATACCCACCAGGCACCACCCGCATTACTTGTCTTCGAGACGGCTACCAATAACCAGGCCCCTTTGGGCGAATTACGAACGGCTGCCGCCACGCAGATAAACCGCTGGGCATAGTGATCATAGGCAAGTTTTGGATCGAATAGACCTGCACCAGCGGGTAAGACTCCTCCAAAGAGGGCGGCCGAGTTGACCCATCGAAAGTTTAGACCACCCGTTTTGCTGTAACCTGCCAGGTCGGTGTTAACCCCCACCATGACATCGTTATTACCAACGGCTAAAGCGGGGTCGGGTGGGGTGAAGCCTGTTTGCCCCAGGGCTCTGAATGAGGTGAGCAGTGACGGAGCAAGGGGTGCCGGACCCGTTGCAGGTGCCATCATGGTATCTTCGGGTGGATCAGCAACGGGAATGACTACCTCGGGGCTGATATCGATGGCCATGTCGGTTTCCCCATCAGCGATGGCTTCCGCCGTGGCAACGGGCCCCTGAGCTTCAAGCAAGGGCTGTTCCGCCTGCATTTTCAACTCATCGAACTCCTCCTGGCTGATTGGGTATTTACTGGGGCGCGGGGGCTTCTCTAAGTTGGTTGGTGCTAGCATCAATTCGCTTACCGTCAACTGGTCGAGTGAACGAGATAAGGGGGCCGATGATAACTGGCCGCTTCCGCCGTGGTCATCTGGGTGCGTTGTTTTAGCCATTTTACTAGTGATTTGAGGTTAAAAAGAGGAAAGGAATTGCAATGCTTGCTACTGGCCAATGCGTTGGGCTAGGGAACAACGAGTTGGCTCTTGTTAAGAATAAGATGGTAAGTCAGCCGTTAGTCCTCTTCAGGGGTGTCCTGCTGGCCTTCCGTTTCGTCATTTTTTTTGGGCGGCCGTGGGGTGGGCTTTTCGGCTTCCCGCTTTAATCGTTCCCATTCAGCAGGGGCCATCGGCGAGCCAATGGGAACTTCCCAGACTGTATCTGGTGATTCATGAGCTGGCTGAGGAGGATGCTGGGATGGATTCACCGGTTTTCCCGCGGATTTACCGCCACCATCCTGTTGCTGGGTCAAGTCAGCCTCAGACGGTTGGTTGGTCTGTTCGGATTGATTTTGTTGAGTTGCCATCTTCTTTTTTGGGGAAGTACATGCCGTTAAACTTAAACCGATAAGTAGTACAGCCAATGGTGCTTTACGGATCGCTGGCACCTGCTGTTGTAGATCGAGCCGTTTCATGAACAAGTGGAGCTGTTTCAGCCTGGTCAGGAGACCATCGTTTGTTAACACATCAATAGCCTACTTAACTAAAAAGCTGGCTTTATCCGTAAGCCAGTTGTTTTCACGAAAAGCGCACAACGGTTATTGGAGAGAATGTCAATTTCTTATTGACGTACCGAAAGTGGTTGGTTTTAGTTTACAATCAAACTTTGGTATAACCTTTTGATTTAACGGCAATTATGCCGTATAGTTAAGAAATTGGTATAGGTTACAATGGCGCTTTTGACTGTTGGGTCATCCGTCAGGTTCTGGGCTATAACTTGGCGGTTAACAGCTTACAGGCGTTGGTTTTGTTAAACAAGGCGTGTAGTTGCACTGAATAAAAGTAAAGAAGTAAACAGTATTATATAAGGGAAAAAAAACGGATTAAAGAGTGACACCGTTCAGGGGCGGAGTTAATAAACAGCCGCAAAAGCAGTAAGCTAAGCAAACTCAATTCTCCTGTGTCGTCTACCGGCTCACAGGCCATTTTTCCCCGTCAATGTGTCTGTAGGTGGCCTGGTAACGCCAGTTTGACCTTAACCGGTTGGCCCGATCTTACTTTTGACTGCCGGTTTGAGGTTTTCCAGTGCTTTTAACTGCTCGGCCAGACTTTTCGACAAGCTATTATACTGGTCATTCTGCTGCTTCGTCGGTTTCGAATCATCGGACTCGACAAAACCACTTAACGCCGTAAATTTAGTGTTCAGCCGCACAGGATGGTTGGTCAAATCCTGATTGGCTTTCGCCCGAAACTGGTACAGCGCGTCTTCAATGCGAAGCAGTTTATCTTTCAATTCCTTGATTGACTGATCGTCGGCGGAGCGTCCGGTGCTGTCCAACTGCTGGCGCATCTGCCGAATGGTCAGCACGCCTTTCCGTAATTCATTCAACCGCTCCCGAATCTTGATGAGCAGATCGAATTGCTGTTTGAACTCCTCCGGTGTCGTTTCAATTCGTGGATCTTTAATGATCTCGAAGGTCTGCGAATACGTTTTTCCATCAACCGTGAGCTGGGCTTTATACGTGCCGGGCATGGCCAGCGGGCCCCTGGCGCGGCCGTGGGTAACCGAATTTGGCAGCGTAATAGGGTCTGGGTAACGCATGTCTTCCCACACAAACGCATTGCCTCCCGCTTCGGCGGGCAGCATGATTTCTTTCCGGGCTGGCGGTTTGGGCTGACGCATTTCGGCTAAACCCGCTGAATCTTTTGGCGTCGTCGCCGAAACAGATTTGGGAGATGCAGGGGTAATTGCGCTGCTTTTATATGACTTGATCAATAAACCGCGAGCGTCGAAAAAATCCAGTGAGATCGGACTTTTGGGCTTCTCCGGCAGGTAGTAAACCACTTTGACGCCGTTCGGTGGGTTTTTGCCCAAGTCGCCCGCGCCATTTGGAACCGGTTTTATGGCCGGATCGAGTCCCGCTTTGAACCGGACGGTTGGCCGGGGTTTAAACAGGTGAACGGCCGATTGCTGTACGTCGTCGGTCAGTTGGTGCAAAACAGTCAGGTCGTCCAGAATCCAGAACGAGCGGCCATGTGTAGCCGCTACCAGATCGTTATCCTGGATGGCCAGGTCATGAATGGGCACCACGGGTAAATTCAACTGAAGCGGCTGCCAGAGAGCACCGTCGGTAAAGGAAACATACATGCCTCGTTCTGTACCGGCATACAGCAGGCCCTTCCGTTTGGGATCTTCCCGCACGACCCGGACAAAGTCATTGTCGGGAAACCCCTGCGTAATTTTCGTCCAGGTTTTGCCATAGTCGCTGGTTTTATAGACGTAAGGATGGAAGTCATCCTGCTTGTATTTTAAGGCCGCTACATAGGCCGTGGCCGGATTGTGCGGAGACGGGTCGATGATGCTGATTCGGGCAAAGGCGGGCATATCCTTGGGCGTAACATTTTTCCAGGTTTTGCCATTGTCGACCGACACCTGCACATAACCATCGTCCGATCCTGACCACAGGACGCCCGCTTTTACGGGCGATTCAGCCAGGGCGAAAATGGTTCCATACCATTCTACGCCGGTGTTGTCGCGTTTGATCGGCCCCCAGTCTTTCCCAATCGACTGGTCATCCAGGGTAGGCGTTTTTTCGAGGGTTGCCGGATCAGAGCGGGATAAATTAGGGCTGATCACCTGCCAGCTCATGCCCTGATCCATTGACCGGTGGACGTACTGCGACGTAGCATACAAAACCTTCGGGTTATGGGGCGATACCATCACGGGATAGGTCCACTGAAACCGGTACGCCAGATCGGCAGAGCCGTAGCCATACATATCATCGGGAATGACCGACACATCCTTGAGTTGATTCGTTTTCAGATTCAGGCGGGTGAGCCAGTGGTGATTGGCCGCAAAAATCAGAGACGGGTCATTCTTGTTGAAGGCGATGTATCCCGATTCGCCCCCGCCAACGTCGTAATTTTCATTGGGATAAATGGCCCCGTAGTCGGATCGGCTGGGCACGGAAATCGTTGAGTTATCCTGCTGGGCACCATAGGCCCGGTATGGAAATTTATTATCCGTAATCACATGGTACATCTGGGCCGTTGGCTGATTATAGATGCTCGACCACGTTTTGCCGCCATCAAACGTCACGGTGCCTCCGCCATCATTCGCCTGCACCATCCGATTGGTATCGTTGGGATCAATCCAAAGCTGGTGGTTATCGCCGTGGGGCGGGTCCACTTTTTTGTACGTTTTACCGCCATCGCCGGATTTCCACATGTCGATGTTGAGCACCCAAAGCGTTTCGCTGTCTTTTGGGTCCGCTTTCAGGTGATGATAATACCAGGGGCGTTGAAACAGATCGGCAAACTGGCTCACCACCTGCCAGGTAGCGCCCGCATCGTCGGTTCGATAGACACCCGTCTGTTCATTTTCGGCTTCGATAATGGCCCAGATTCGATTGGGTTTTGCCGGTGATAATGCCAGCCCGATTCGCCCCCGGTTGGTGCCCGTTGGCAAGCCCTTGTTACGGGTGATGTCGGTCCAGGTATCGCCCCCGTCTTCGGTTTTAAAAATTCCCGCGCCGGGTCCGGCACTCCGTACACCCCACGGAAACCGGCGGAACTCAAACGTAGAGGCATAAAGGGTTTTCGGATGAGCCGGATCGATTGTCAGGTCAATGGCCCCTACGTTCGGGTTTTTGTAGAGGACTTTCTTCCAGGATTTACCGCCGTCGGTCGTACGAAATACGCCCCGGTCTTCATTAGGGCCAAAGGCATGACCAAGGGCCGCCACATAAACAAGATCGGGATTGGCCGGATCGATAATAACCGAGCCAATATGCTGGGTATCCGTCAAACCGATGTGCGTCCAGGTCTTGCCCGCATCGATGGATTTATAGAAACCATCACCGGGCGACAGATTGCCCCGCAGGGTATGTTCACCCATTCCTACGTAGATGATATTGGGATTCGACTGCGCGATGGCAATGGCCCCAACGGAGCCCATTTTGAAAAAGCCATCCGAAATATTCTGCCAGGTGATGCCGCCGTTTTCCGTTTTCCAGACGCCCCCGCCGGTCGTTCCCATGTAAAAGACCAGCCGCTCTGTAGGATGACCCGCTACGCAAACCGAACGGCCTCCTCTGAAGGGACCGATCAGGCGCCATTGCATGGCGTTCATGACCGAGACGTTGACTGATTTTGGGGCCTGCGCTGCTTGAGCGGGTGTCGACTGAGCAGTTCCCTGATGGCTAGTTAGTAGAACGACTAACCCAATGCTAATGAGCGTCGTATAAATAGAGCTTGCCAGAAACGTCAGGCGCTTGCCTGATGGGTGTTCGACGTGGATTGGTTTGAACATACTGTACATTGATGAAGTGGGCTAGCCATGGGATTACATACCAATCCTGCTGGATTTTATCAGCTTGTCCAGGTCCGAAAGCTGCTTGGTCAGATCGCCCGATAATTCCTCATACACTTTGTATGACCCATCGGTCGGTCTTGAATCGCCACTTTCGATGCTACGCCAAAGGGCAGCCAGCCGATTATTGAGTTTAATGGGGAAATTCAAGGGGTCCTGACCACTCTGATTGCGAATCTGGTACAGATTTTCTTCGATGACGCCAAGTTGTTCTTTCAACTTCTGATTGGTCGGGTTTTCGGGTTGTTTCGACAGCTTTTCCTTCAACGTCCGAATCTGAATTACGGCATCGTTGGCTTTGCTGGTCTCATCCCGCAGTTTCATTGCCATCTTGAACTGCTCCTGCACGTCGGCAACCGTCACTCCTTTCAAGCGCGGATCGAGCCTGATTTCGAAGGGTTGCGTAAACGATTGGGTGCCTACCGTCAGCCGTACCTGATACTGACCGGGCAAGGCCAGCGGCCCCGACGTTGGGCGTGCTCCCCACAGGATCATGCCTTTGAAGTAGGTAGCGCCCGGATAGCGGAGATCCCATTCGTAGCGATTCAGCCCGGCCGCCGTTGTGGGCAGCTTCACTTTGGGTTTGCCGGGTTCATCATCGTCGTCGTCATCACCGCCCGTTTTTGGATTTGTTGGTTTCGTGCCCGTAAAGGATTGAATGACCGTTCCGGCCGCATCTAAGATGTCGACTTTGACGCTATCTGCCTGTTTGGCCAGATAATATTGAAAAACGGCGGGCTGCACGCGTCGAACGGCATAGTACGGCTTGAATAAATGGACCGGTTTCTTGGTCAGATCGGGTGTGAATTCCCGAATGGGCGAAATATCGTCCAGTACGTAGATCGACCGGCCATGTGTACCGATCACAACATCTTTCTCCGTAACCTGGATATCCGAAATCTGCGTATCGGGTAGTTTTAACTGGAGCGGTTGCCAGGTGTCTCCATCGTTGAACGACACCCAGATACCGTGTTCCATACCAGCGTAGAGCAGGCCGGGGCGCGTGATGTCCTCCCGGATCGAGTGCGCAAAATCAGTAGCGTGTAGGCCGGTAATGATCTTTTTCCAGGTTTTGCCATAATCATCCGTTTTCCAGAGATAGGGCGCGCGGTCATCCATCTGGTAGCGTTTGGCGGCTACATAGGCCGTCCCGGGTTTATGCCGCGAAGCCTCGATAAGGCTGACGCGGGTATTTTTGGGCATATCGGGTGGCGTGATTTTCTGCCAGCTTTTGCCATGATCGCGGGTAATGTGAATCAGGCCGTCGTCAGAACCGGCCCAGATCGTGTTGACGTCGTGGTAGGAGGGAGCCAGAGCAAAAACGGTTGCGTAGATTTCGGGGCCGTTCATGTCCATCGTGATCACACCTCCGCTTTTGCCGAGGGTCGTTGTGTCGGCATAGGTCAGATCCGGGCTAATTTTTTCCCAGCTTTGGCCTTCGTTCGTCGATACCCAAACGTGTTGCGAACAAGCATATAGCCGGTTGGGATCTTTAGGCGAGAACACGATGGGGTAGGTCCACTGCCAGCGTTCGGGGAGGGCGCTGGCGGGTTCGCCGGAGAAGAAACGGGGGTAAATCTGCACATCGCGGGTTTGCCCCGTCGACCGGTCGTAACGGGTCAGGAGCGCCCCCTGGCTACCAGCGTAAAAAATGTCGGGGTTTTTGGGGTCCTGGGCAATGTATCCACTTTCGCCCCCGCCGACCTCATAGCCCCATTCACCTTTTTTGATGCTGTTATTCTTCACCAACTGATTTGTCCAGCCTTCGCTGGCCACGGCCACGGTCGTGTTGTCCTGCTGAGCGCCTGCAATGTGGTAGGGAAAATCGTTGGTCGCGGTAATGTGATACAACTGCGCTGTCGGGAAGTTTTCGTCGGTCCAGGTTTTGCCGCCGTTGACCGATACGGCCCCACCGCCATCGTTGGACGTGATCATGCGGGTCGAATCAGCCGGGTCAATCCAGAGGTCGTGATTGTCGCCGTGCGGAACGGTAATCGTTTTATTGAATTTAACGCCACCATCCGATGATTTGTAAAACCCAACATTGAGGCAATAAACACCGTTTTTATCGAGCGGATCGGCATAGATGCGCGAGTAGTAGAAGGCCCGTTGCCGTAGTTTCCGTTCATCATTAACGTGCTTCCAGGTCATGCCCGCATCGTCGGAGCGATAAACGCCCCCATCTTCGGCTTCGACAATGGCCCATACCCGGTTGTTGTCCACGGGCGAAACCGTTACGCCAATCTTGCCAACGGTTCCTTTGGGCATACCCGGTTTGCGGGTCAGCTCCGTCCAGGTATCGCCCCCATCTGTCGATTTAAACAGGCCGGAAGCGCCCCCGCCACCCCACATTTTCCAGGGCGTCCGGTAGACCTGCCAAATGGAGGCATACAGTACGTTTGGGTTCTTCCGGTCAATGATAATATCGACTCCACCGGCCTTGTCGCCTTTGTAAAGGATCTTTTTCCAGGTTTTCCCGCCGTCGGTGGTGCGGAAGATACCCCGCTCCTCGTTCGGGCCATAGGGATGCCCCAGCGCGGCCACGTATACAATATCCGGGTTTGTCGGGTGAATACGAACGCGGGCAATCGCCTGGGTATTTTTCAGACCAATGTTCGTCCAGGTTTTACCGGCATTCGTGGTTTTATAGACGCCATCGCCCTGCATGATGTTACCCCGGAGCTGGGTTTCGCCCGTCCCGATGTAGACAATATCCGGATTCGTCTCCGCTACGGCAACCGCACCCACCGACGAGCTGGTCAACTGACCATCGGTAACGGGGTTCCAGCTCTGCCCACCGTCGGTCGTTTTCCATAGCCCCCCGCCTACGGCGCCAAAATAATATTCCTGTTTACGACCGGGTGAGCCTGATGACCCCAACGAACGGCCACCCCGTGTTGGCCCGATATTTCGCCAAGCCATTCCTTTGAAAACGGGATTGATCGCCGTATCGGACTGCGCCCAAAGTTGATTGTTGACAATGGTGCTGCAAGCGACAGCAACGCATAAAAAGATAAAACGCTTCATCAGGAGAGAATATTTATGGCAATACGGTGATTTGTTAGCACGCTAAAGAGAATTTATTCATGCGTATTGGATGGGCCTTAGGTGCCCGGGCGTAGAACAGACAAACTTAGGAAAGTCCTATTCTAATTCACAATAAGCGAAGGAGAATATATTTTGCTGTATGAAGAAAAGGCAGTCTTTAATTTAAATAGATTCTTAATTACTGCCAGTTTATTTTCCGTAAAAATTATTTAACAAAATAAACACTTGGCACTTTGGGTAGAAATCAACTGGTCAGCCTGCATAGAATGTTATGAAATATAATTGTCCAGACGATTTAATGCCTTTTTCTGCATTTCCATGCATTATTTTGCGTAATCTCAAACTAACCGAATACTTCATGGTAAATAGACGATTTACTAATTCTATAGTTGCTTTGTTGATCGTATGCCTGCTGCCTGAACTTGCGCTGGCTCAACGAAAGGCCAGGCCAACGACAAAGCTCAGTCCGGTGTCGGCGTCCGACAGTCTGTTCAATGCCTTGCGGTGGCGCAACATTGGGCCATTCCGGGCGGGGCGGGCCTTGGGCGTTTCCGGGCATCCCAGCCAACCGCTGACCTATTATTTCGGAGCTACCGGCGGAGGGGTCTGGAAAACGATCGATGGTGGGGGAAACTGGGCAATGGTCTCGGACACAACCTTTAAATCCAGTTCCGTTGGTGCGGTGGCAGTCGCTCCGTCGGACCCCAACGTGGTCTACGTTGGCATGGGAGAATCCGATATCCGGAGCAACATCGCGAACGGCGATGGCGTCTATAAATCGACGGATGCGGGTAAAACCTGGAAGCATATGGGCCTGAAAATGGCCGATGCCATTGGCAATGTTGAGGTTCATCCGCAAAATTCCGATATCGTTTATGTGGCGGCTTTGGGCAATCCATTTGCCCCCAACAAAGAGCGGGGCGTGTTCCGGACTACCGACGGTGGCAAAACCTGGAAAGCCATTCTGACGAAAAATGATAGCACGGGTGCTGCAACCGTAAAAATTGACCCTAATAACCCATCTGTTATTTATGCGTCAATGTGGCAGGCCTACCGCAATAGTTATAAGATGAGTAGTGGTGGTCCTGGCAGTGGCTTGTATAAATCGACGGACGGGGGCGATACCTGGACGAGCCTAAGCAACAAACCCGGTATGCCGAAAGGGCTGTTGGGGAAAATTGGCATTGTTGTATCGCCCGCTAACTCGAACCGGCTGTATGCCATGGTCGAAAATGTCAAAGGGGGCCTCTACCGCTCCGATGACGCCGGGGATTCGTGGCAACTCATCAACGAAGACAAAAACCTGTGGCAGCGGCCCTGGTATTATATGATGATGGGGGCTGACCCACAGGACGAAAATGGGTTGATCGTGTTGAATGTCAACGCCATGAAGTCATACGACGGGGGCAGAACCTTCCAGAATATCAATGTCCATCATGGGGATACCCATGACATTTGGTGGAACCCTAAAAATCCAATGAACTACATCATTGCCGATGATGGCGGGGCGGAGGTAACCTACAACGGCGGGGCTACCTTCTCCGATGTGGACATCCCCACCTCGCAGTTTTACCATGTGGCCGTGGATAACGATTTTCCGTATAACCTGTATGGCGCTCAGCAGGATAACACCTCCATTCGCATTGCCAGCCGCACAACAGAATACTCCATTGGCAAATCGGCCTGGTACCCGGTGTCGGGGGGCGAATCGGGTTATATCACGCCCGAACCAAACAATTCCGACGTAACGTATGGCGGCAGTTATGACGGACTGATCACCCGTTATGACAAGAAAACGGACCAGAACCAGGTTATCAATGTGTATCCCGAGTATTTTATGGGCTCGCCTTCATCGGCCCGGAAATACCGGTTTCAATGGACCTATCCGATCGTTTTTTCTCCGCACGATCCTAAAACGCTGTACATCACCTCACAATACCTGCATCGGAGTACCGATTACGGTCATTCGTGGCAGGACATTAGCCCGGATCTAACCCGCAATGATCCGAAAACCCAGGGCGATACCGGTGGCCCTATCACAAAAGATAATACCGGGGCTGAAACCTTCCCGACAATCTTCACCTTTGCCGAATCACCCGTTGAAAAGAATGTATTCTGGGCGGGTTCCGACGATGGTCTGATGCACATCAGCCGCGATGGCGCCAAAAGCTGGCAAAACATTACCCCGCCTGCGTCCATGTTACCCGAGTTGGCCATTATGAGCATCGTGCACCCATCCGACCACACGGTCGGGAAAGCCTATCTCGCGGCCAAGCGGTATATGTCGGGCGACCGGAAGCCGTATCTGTTCAAAACAACCGACTATGGCAAAACCTGGATCAGTATTTCTACCGGTATTCCGGTGGATGAGTACTGCCACGTTATTCGTGAAGATCCGAACAAACCAGGCTTGTTATATGCGGGTACAGAACGTGGCGTTTATGTTTCCTTCAACGACGGTGGTTCCTGGGAAAAGCTGAGTTTGACTCTTCCGGTTACACCCGTTCGTGATTTGCAGATTCATAAGCGCGAAAAGGACCTGGTGATTGCCACCCACGGGCTGTCCTTCTGGATCATGGACGACATTACGCCACTCCATGAACTGATGGATATGAAACAGGGAGGCAAGGCAATGCCGGCCATGCACCTCTACAAACCGCGTCATGCCTACCGCATGGAAGGCGGGGCCGGGAATCCACGCCGGGGCCGGGCAGTAGCAACCGACGAAGGTGAAAATGCCCCTAACGGCGTCATCACGCGCTATTACTTGAAAACCAAACCGAAAAAGGAGCTAAAGCTGGTGTACATGACAACAGCAGGGGATACGATCATCGCGTACTCGAATCTAAAAGATAAAAAAGGGCAGCCGTTCAAGGTGTTGCCCGAGTTTTATCAGGATGATATGACTTCGCAGCCCGGAAAAATGACCGCCCAGCCGGGTATGAATGTCTTTGTATGGGACATGCGCTATCCTGACGCAACAGCCGTTGAGGGAACAAACGTTATGTGGACGGGCCGTGGGACCGGTGCGAAAGTGATCCCCGGCATGTACAAAGTGCGCCTACTCCTGGGCGACTCACTAATTGCCGAGCAGCCTGTCGAAATCCGGAAAGATCCCCGGCTTGCCATCACCGCGGCCGACTATCAGGAGCAGTTTGATTTGCTACAGAAGATCAATGGTAAACTATCCGAAACGCATAAAGCAATCAACCAGCTTCGTCAGATCCGAACGCAAATCAATGGCTACACCAACAACGTAAAAGAACCAAAGGCTGCCGAGAAGTTCAAAAATGCCGCCAAGCCCATTCTGGAGGAATTGGACAAGATCGAATCGACGCTGATGCAGCCAAAGTCGAAAGCACCGCAGGATGCGCTGGCTTACCCGATTCGCCTGAATGATAAAATTGCCGGGGTCGCTTCGGCTGTGTCTTCGGCCGACAGCAAGCCAACGAAATCGTCGTATGCCGCCTATGACGACTTGTCCAGGCAAATCGATACGGCAATTTCCAAACTTAAAGAGATTGTCAATACACAAATTCCAACCTTTAATCGGGTGGTAACGGAACAGCAGATTCCAGCAATCATTATCAATTAATCCCTAAGCCGATCAGGTCCTCAGAACCTGATCGGCTTTAATCATACGCTATGTTCTCTGATAAAATCGTTTATAGCCTGCACCGAATTTCGGGTCTGGTGGGTGGCCTGTTTATCCTGATATTGACCGTTACGGGCTCGATTCTGGTTGTTGGCCCTCAGGTTGATAACTTGTTGACCCCGACTCAAACGCATATCGAATCGACGGGTCAGCTCCAGTCCGTGAGCCAACTGCTGGCTTCGATAAACCGCCAGTATCCTGAGGCTACCATCAGGAGCCTTAGCTTGTGGGACAGTACAACAAACGAAGCGGTCCGCGTTGATCTGTCCGATAAGGGCATACGGACATGGGTGGCCATGAATCCATACACAGGTGCTATCCTTGGCGCCCGGCGGGCGGATGCGACGCTGGTCAGGCGAACCCGGGAACTGCACGAAAACCTGTTGGTGAAACCCATTGGGGGCTATATAATGGGTTTGGCGGGTATTTTTTTACTGCTTTCGGTGTTAACCGGGACCTGGTATTACCGGCGCTCATTACTGAGTGTCTTTAAAATCGGAGTGCGGTGGAATAAATCACCCCGCATTGTGTACGCCGACATTCATAAGTGGCTGGGCGTCGTTTCCTTGCTTTTTATGCTGATGATGAGTACCACGGGTATTTTCTTCCACTGGGAACAGATCGAGCGGGCGTTTGGAGAGGGAAAAAAAATTGAGCTAACGCACATTGCTCCGATTTCACTTACCAGCATTCCGGTCGATGCTTCTATTGCCGCTGCCAGGGCTTCGATTACTGATTTTCACCCGCAGCTTATCGACTTCCCTAAATCGGGGGATAGTACCCTGGTCATTCGTGGCAACAGGCCGGGGAGCATTCGACTGCTTGGTGAATACAATGTGGCCGCCACGGTCGATGCCCGCAACGGGCACTACATACGTGGATTCGACGCTCGCGATGCGGACCTGGAATACATTGCCGAACACATTTTTGAGGAGCTTCATTTTGGCCATTACGGCGGCTGGATCTCTCAGATAATCTATATACTCCTGGCCTTATCGACCGCTGTTGTGACCCTAACGGGCTTGTTTCTCTGGTTTTTAAAGAAGTAGCCAATCCCATGGATTTCCATTCCTCCGTAAAGCGGCTCTTGCTGCTGTGTGTCCTCGTCCTGGCGTTCACTACCCTTCAGGCGCAACCGTTTTCACCCACCTTATTCAATGCCATGAAGTGGCGAATGATTGGGCCGCATCGGGGTGGTCGAACGGTGGGTGCGGTGGGGGTGCCGCAACAGCCCAACGTCTTTTATATTGGCGTAAATAACGGCGGGGTCTGGAAAACGACGGATTACGGGCGCACCTGGAATCCTATTTTCGATGATCAGCCAACGGGTTCCATTGGTGATGTGGCCGTTGCACCGTCAAACCCCAACGTCATCTACGTGGCCAGCGGTGAGGGACTGCAGCGCCCCGATTTATCCGTAGGTAACGGGATGTATAAATCGACGGATGCGGGCAAAACCTGGTCATTTCTCGGGCTCAGGGATGGGCAGCAGATTGGCGGTATCTGCATCGATCCAACGAACGAAAACCGGGTATTTGCCGCTGTGCTGGGGCATCCATACGGCCCCAATACGGAGCGGGGTGTATACCGCACGCTGGATGGTGGCAAGACCTGGGACCGGGTATTGTACAAAGATGAAAATACGGGTGCTGTGCAGGTGACCATCGACCCGCAAAACCCAAATGTCGTGTATGCCGATCTCTGGGCGGCCCGTCAGGGTCCCTGGGAAAATGGCCAGTGGCAGGGCCCCGAAAGCGGTCTGTATAAATCGACGGATGGCGGTGCTACCTGGCAAAAACTGACGAATGGCCTGCCTACCATTGAGCAGGGACTGGGTCGGATTGGGTTTTGCATTGCCCCCAGTGCCCCAAATCGGTTATACGCTACGGTGGATGCCACCGAACGGGGTGGGGTATACCGCTCCGACAATGCCGGCCTATCCTGGACGCGTGTCAGTGGCGATGAACGGCTCTGGGGCCGGGGGAGTGACTTCGCGGAAGTGAAAACGCACCCGACCAATCCCGATATTGTTTTCATCGCTGATGTAGCTGCCTGGAAGTCAATCGATGGTGGTAAAACCTGGAACGACTTTCGGGGCGCACCGGGTGGCGACGATTATCACCGGCTTTGGATCAATCCGAACAATCCGGATGTGTTGCTGCTGGCGGGCGATCAGGGCGCTATTGTCACGGTTAATGGTGGACAAACGTTCAGTTCGTGGTATAACCAGCCAACGGCCCAGTTTTACCATGTCAGTACTGATACCAGTTTTCCGTATACGGTATTGGGTGGTCAGCAGGAGAGTGGTTCCGTCGGGATTAGCAGCCGGAGCAACGATGGCGAAATCACCTTTCGGGAGTGGCATCCGATTGGTGTCGAAGAGTATGGCTACGCAGCTGCGGACCCGCTCGACCCCAATATCATTTATGGCGGTAAAATTACCCGCTACGACAAACGAACCGGGCAGGTACAGAACATCGCCCCCGAAGCCGTTCGTACTGGCAAGTACCGGTTCGTGCGAACGGCTCCGGTGTTGTTCTCCCCGATTGATCCCAAAACGCTCTATTTTGCCGGGAATGTGCTTTTCAAAACCCGCGATGGCGGCCATTCCTGGCAGGTGATCAGTCCCGATCTGACACGAACCGCGTATCCCGACATTCCCCAGAGCGTGGGGGTCTACCGTACCGACGCCATGAAAACTATGCCCGCCCGTGGGGTTATTTATACCATTGCGCCATCCTATAAAGACATCAACACCATCTGGGCCGGTACTGACGATGGCCTGATTCAGGTGACCCGCGACGGGGGTAAAACCTGGAAAAATGTTACTCCGCCGGGCGTCGGTTCCTGGAGCAAGGTTTCGCTGATGGATGCCGGTCATTTCGATGTCAATACGGCTTATGCGGCCGTAAATCGCATCCGGTGCGATGATCTGCGGCCGCATATTTACCGAACGCACGACGGGGGCAAAACCTGGCAGGAAATTGTCACGGGATTACCCGACGATCCCATTAATGTGGTGCGCGAAGACCCGTTGAGGAAAGGACTGTTATTTGCCGGATCGGAAACGGCCGTGTATGTCTCGTTCGATGATGGAGCGCACTGGCAATCGCTGCGGCTCAATATGCCTGCCACCTCCATTCGGGATTTAGTCATTAAAGACGACGACCTGGTCGTCGGCACGCATGGACGGTCGTTCTGGATTCTGGATAACATGACCGCCCTTCGCCAGCTAACCCCCGAACTGGCAAAAACGGAGACGATCCTGTATAAACCGCAGCGGGCTTACCGCGTTCGGTGGAACATGAACCCCGATACGCCTTTGCCACAGGAAGAACCCGCCGGGCAAAATCCACCCGACGGGGCTGTTATCGACTATTATCTGAACGAAACGGCCAAGTCTGTCGTCACCCTGACGATTACGGATGCAGCCGGAAAATTAGTGCATCAATTTCGTAGCGATGATAAAGCCTATACGGTGCCAGATGTGAATTTGCCCGCCTACTGGATTCGCCCTCAACAGATTCTGTCAACCAGTGCCGGGGCGCACCGGTTCATGTGGAACATGCATTATACGCCATTACCCATTCCGCCCTCGTATCCCATTGCGGCCACCTTTGGGCAAACTGCTCCGGAGCCTACCTCGCCCTGGGTCATGCCCGGAACCTACACGGTTAAGCTAACGGTCAATGGGAAAACTTACACGCAGCCGCTCAGTGTTGTGATGGACCCACGAGTAAAAACACCAGCGCCGATGCTAAAGCAACAGCACGATCTGTCGGTAATGGCTTACGAAAAGCGCAAACAGGTGATGGGCTGGTTAGCCGAAGCGCAGACGCTAACGAGCCGCACGACAACTAACGAACAGAATAAGGCGTTTACTAATCTTCTAATTAGCCTGAATAAGTTGGATAGAACATTTAGTTCGATCTTTTCAATCCTGCAGGACGCGGATAGTGCCCCGACAACGCAGCTCATAGCCGCTGCCAGCGAAGCGCAGGTAACACTAAAAAAAGTAGCGCAGCAGTGGGCCGACTGGAAGGCAGGGAAATAGTTGGGCGTCATACGATCTGTCCAATTCAATTCCTAGCGTACGGATAGACTGGAAGTCATTTTTTAATCGTTTACTGACAAGGCCATGAGGAAAGTTCTTTGGCGCCTATTATTTTTGACCAAAAGCAAAAAATATGAGTTTATACGACCAGGTTTTCAGTCATAATAAAGAATGGGTACAGAAGCAGTTGCAACTAGATCCCACTTATTTCTCGGAAATGGCCAAAAACCAAACGCCCGATTTTCTGTACATTGGGTGTTCGGATAGCCGGGTATCGCCCGATGCCTTTATGGGGATCAAGCCAGGAGACGTTTTCATTCATCGTAATATCGCTAATCTGGTACCAAATAATGACGTTAGTTCGCTGGCCGTATTGCAGTATGCCGTTGAAAGTCTGATGGTTAAGCACGTTATTGTCTGCGGACATTACGGCTGTGGCGGCATTAAAGCCGCTACTACCCACGATGATTTTGGCTATATGAATACCTGGCTGCGTAATATACAGGACGTATACCGCATCCATCGTGATGAGCTTGACGCCCTCCGCGACCCCGAAGCCAGACATCGGCGGCTGGTTGAACTGAACGTACGGGAACAGTGTCTGAACGTGATGAAGCTATCGTTTGTCCAAAAGCGACTGTTTGGAAATCACGATATTAAAGTACACGGTTGGGTCTACGATCTGGCTAACGGACAACTTAAGGACATGAACGTGTCGCTCGACGATCTGGGGCCAAATCTGGAAATTTATCGGTTCAATGCTGCTAAAGTTACCCTTTAGGCTATCATTGGGGTGCTTTTCTCAATTGTAGCTCCTGTTAGGAAAGCAGGCTCGGACCATCTCTCCACCCGAGCCTGCTTCAGCTTATTGACCCCCTAAAACTCAGCCTATGGCCATCCGGGCCCTGCTCAACAGGCGTTTATCGCCATGAAAAACACAGTTCTAGGGAATGCATACACTTCACTATCCTCAACAAGTACCGGTTTATTCGTTAGAGCCCGACGACATAGCGGCTAATAAGGAGTTCCGGGTATACAATTTTGACGGTAATCTACCCAATCAGTCGGATCTTCTCGTGCCGCACCGGAAGGATCACTACCTGCTTGTTTTTATCCGGCGGGCGGGCGGTACCCGTCAATGGATAGACATGGCGCCCTATACCATTCAAGACAACAGCGTTTATTTTACAGGCCCCAATCAAATCATTGTAAAAGAAGGATTCAATCAGTTATGGAGTACGGGCATTGCCTTTACAAAGGAGTTTCTGTCATTTCAGGAAAATGCTTCATTGAGCAAGTTGCCGCTTATCCAAAATCCGCAGAGTGGCCATGAGTTGCGGCTTTCGGAGGCTGACGTGCATTTTGTGGAGGATGTGCTGGTAAAGATCAACAATGAGTATCGGCACCCCAATGAATGGCAGCAACGCATGCTAACCGCTTACCTGACGGTACTGCTCACGTATTTAAGTCGACTTTATACGGAGCAGTTTGTGGGCAGCCCATTTTCGTCAGATAAGCTTCTGCTGAAAAAATACCAGGCTCAGATCGACGAACACTACCGCGAGCTGCACCAGGTGAGTGAATATGCTTCCTTAATCAATGTGTCGGCCGGGTATTTGAGTGAGGTGGTAAAAGCCCAAAGTGGCAAACCGGCTATTACACACATTCATGAGCGCTTGGTGCTGGAAGCCCGGCGGCTGCTGTTTCATACCCAACATTCGCTGAAGGAAATCGCTTTTGATCTCGGTTTTTCGGATGCTTCCTACTTCAACCGCTTCTTTAAGCGCGAAACCGACGTAACCCCCGCGGAGTATCGGACCCTCATCCGTGAAATGTACCAGTAATACCGCCAAATGTGTTTCAACTGCTAACCGGGGTAGCCGTAGTTTTGCTTCATAAACAAATGAAACATGAAAACAGTACTGATAACAGGAGCAAACAAAAGTATTGGCTTTGAAACCGCCCGGCAATTATTACAGCAGGGGTACTTTGTTTACCTGGGTAGCCGGGATAAACAGAAAGGTCAGCAGGCGGTTAGCCAGCTACAAGCAGAAGGCTTAACCCAGGTAGAGGCTATCGAAATTGATGTCGATAACGTTGAGTCGATAAAAGCGGCCCGCGAAGTGCTCGGCCAGAAAACCCAGACACTGGACGTGCTGATCAATAATGCCGGTATCCACGGGGCCATGGGGCAGACGTCGCTGGAAGCGGATGCCAGTGGATTCCGTCAGGTATTCGAAACGAATTTTTTTGGCGTCATCGACGTAACAAAAGCGTTTATTGACCTGCTGAGGCAGTCGCCTGAACCACGAATCGTTAACGTTACCTCAGGTCTGGGTTCACTTACCCTGCATACTGATCCTACCTGGAAATATTATGCGGTTAAGCCCGCTAGTTATGTGGCGTCAAAAGCGGCTCTCAATGCCTATACCATTGTGCTGGCCCATGACCTGCGCGATACCTCATTTAAGGTAAATGCCGTTGACCCAGGTTATACGGCCACAGATTTCAATCATCATTCCGGACCTGGAACCGTGCCCGATGCCGCTGCCAGAGTAGTAAAAGCAGCCGTGTTAGGGCCTGATGGTCCAACAGGTCAATTTTTTAGTGATGATAATGCGCCAGAAACGGGCATTAGTCCCTGGTAGTCAGGAGAAACTCGTTTGCGGTTCCTCGTTCTGTTCAATTACGGATACAAATCGTTTTCCAGCAAATTTCGGATAAAGCAACTCCGTGTGGTTGCCGGAACTGAACGGGCATGATCAACGTCATGGGCCACTCTACGCACCGTAACCCTGGGGCGTGGGTGGCCCGTATCGTCGTTAGAAAACGGTAAGTAAAATGATAACTTAACGTTGCTTATACGGGCGTAAGAAGCAGGAAATGCATTGAAGTCACCTCAGAAATATGATCTACTTAACTCAATTAATTTACATCAACGAAGGGCAAGAGGACATCTTTCATCAATTCGAGGATATTGTTATTCCGTTAATCGAAACGTATAACGGGCGACTTTTGCTCCGAATACGACCTGCTGACGACTCCTATATTGGACAGCCTACTGAAAAGCCTTACGAAATACACCTTGTTGAGTTTGACTCCGAGCAGGATTTCCAGGCTTTCAGCCATGATGAAAGCCGTAAACAGTTTTTGCACCTGAAAGAGCAGTCGGTTAAAACGTCTATGCTGATTCAGGGAGTGAAGCTTTAGCCGGAAAGTAGTACGCCGGGTTAACAGACCATCGGATCAACCGGTAGAACAACGCCTGCTTTGCCATCACTTGGAACCACATTGAACGGAGCACGGCTAGTTTCTGCCATTTTAACTGTTATCGTCGGATCTATTTCCTATCGGTTCCATAATGGCTGGATAAATAGGCTATCAGGTAAGGGTTTCCTGACAGTTTGGCGGGTTGCCTGAACTGCGAACGAGTGGATAGGCGCTTGGAACAGTTCATGATCAGTCTGTGATTTACATGTAAACCAAGTACATAATGGAAACGAACTTTGTAACGTTTGCCGACCTGGCCTCGCAGCCTGGTGGGCGGGCAGAACAGGATTCCGTTCTGCTCGATGCCTATTCAACTACTGTGGTGACGGTCGCCAAAAAAGTTAGCCCATCCGTTGTCCAGATAAAAGTCAGCGGTCGGGCTACGAATCAAACCGAAATAGATCTAAAACGAGGCCGTTCAGATCGGGGTAATGGCGATGGCGGTACAGGGTCGGGATTTATTATTTCGACCGATGGCTATATTATCACCAATAACCACGTAGTCGCCGGGGCGACCAAAATTGACGTCGCGGTTGCCACTCTTGCCGATGAACCGAGCCGCGAGTATGAAGCTACGCTGATTGGGCGCGACCCCGCCACCGATATTGCCGTCATCAAGATCTACGCAGATGGCCTGAAAGCGATTCGGTTTGCCGACTCGAAGCAGGTGCAGGTTGGTCAGATCGCCATTGCCATTGGCAACCCGTATGGGTTTCAGTATTCACTGACGGCTGGCGTGGTAAGTGCCCTCGGCCGAACGCTGCGGTCTGAATCCGGGCGGCTCATCGACGATGTTATTCAGACAGATGCCGCGCTCAATCCGGGTAATTCGGGCGGGCCTCTGGTCGATGCCAATGGTGATGTTATTGGGGTCAATACCGCCGTTATATTACCTGCTCAGGGCCTTTGCTTTGCCGTTTCGTCGAATCTGGCTGCGTTTGTGGCGGGCAAACTCATTATGCACGGACGAGTTCGCCGGGGATATCTGGGCATTGCCGGTCAACTCATCAACCTGACCGAACGTATCAAACTGTACAATCAACTGACGACAAAAACGGGTGTTATTGTGGCCAGTGTTGAAGCAGATGGCGTTGCGGGAAACAGCCAATTGCAACAGGGAGATATTATTGTTGGCTTCGATGGTCAACCCATTGCGACGATGGACGATCTGCATCGGCTGCTCACCGATGAGACGATTGGTAGGCGCATTCCGGTATCGGTGTTGCGGCAAAACCGCCAAATCAGTCTCCAGGTAATTCCGGGCGAGTTGAATTAATTAAGAAACGGGTGTCTCGTCCAGCAAATCAGACTGAACGAGACACCCGTTTTCTATCCTGTTTTCAACCATCGGGTGCATTTACCGTTTCGTACCGCTCCAACAGCCTGACGCAACGTCAGACGGCAAAATCTGTCACTTTCCTTTAAAGAGCCCGTGTAGCAAGATTGGAGCCTCATTTGAGACGGGTGTTTTAATAACTGTCAAACGCCACTAGTCACATACGCTCGACGCTTAGCTGACTAGTGTAACCCGTTATAGGTACTTGTAGGACCGAAAATAACAGGGTAATCAGTGGTTGTGGTGCCATTAGTTGGCTAACCATTTTTTTAATTGCCTAAATCGAGCCTTGGGTATGACAATCTCTTTAGTTTTTGCGCTATTGATCAAGAATAAACAATATTTTCCCTGCTGCCAGTAGGCGTATTTCTGGATGCTTTTGCGGTGAATAATCACCTGCCGATTAGCCCTGAAAAATTGCGTCGAATCGAGTTGGGCCGCTAACTCACTCATGGTTAAGTCGATCTGGAAAGTCCCCAGCGAATGGCATAAATAGTAGGCTCTGGTGTGCACATAAAAGTAAAGACAATCGGCTACGTTTAGAATCATACTCCCTCCCTCTGCGTGCGCCTGGATGGTCTGTAGGCCAACGGGGGATGGTTGAGAGGGAGGCTTTTGTTGATGCCGTTTGAGACGACTCTCGATAGCCCCCAGCAGATCTTTGGTACTGAAGGGTTTGGCCAGGTAATCATCGGCCCCCAATTCCATCCCATACCGCAAATCCCCCATGTCCGATTTAGCCGTTAAGAAAATAAAGGGAATGGATGCTAGCGCTTCCTGCGTACGCATATGGGCTAAGACCTGATACCCACTCAGATGGGGCATCATAATATCACACAGGATTAAATCCGGCGGCTGTTGGCTGGCGAACTGGATGCCCGCCAAGCCGTCGGCCCCCGCCGTAACTTGGTAGCCCTTCAGGTGTAAAATTTCCAGCAAGTTTTTTCGAATTTGCTCTTCATCTTCAATCAATAGGATATGAGTCGGCATACGTAGGCGCGCAAAAGCACAGTTGATTCAAAAACTAGTTATCGAGTACCAGGGGCAGAATGTCTCCTGGTAAAGGAGTAAAACAAATCGTAAAGGTGGTTCCCGGCTTGCGTTTAGGCTGGACCCCAAGCCACCCGCCCTGAAGCTCCACATACTGCCGGGCGATGACCAGACCCAACCCCGTGCCCGGGATACCGTTCGTATTACGGGCCCGGAAAAAAGCCTGAAATAAGTTAACCAAATCCTCGGCGGGGATGCCGATGCCTGAATCGGCCACATCCAGGCGCAATTCGTTGGGCCCAAACCGAATGGTCAACTGGGGGGCCTGAGTCGAGAATTTAAAGGCATTGGACAGCAGGTTAAGCAGCACATGACTCATCAGTTTCTCATCCAGATAGACCTGGTAGGGCCTTCCCACTAGTTTAAGCTGCACCCGGCGGTGGTCACGGCGTCCACTGTAATGGGTAGCTATCAACTGGGTACACAGCGCCACCGGATCCAGCCAGCGGGGCGTAACGCTGACCCGACCCGCTTCAATTTTGCCGATGGTCAGCATATCCGACAGCAACTCACTCACATGGTCGATCGCTTTGTAAATCACACCGATATGCGCTCGAATCGAGGTCTCACTGGTTGGTATATCCAGATACATCTCGATCAGCTCCGTACTGGTTTGAATGGTGGTCAGGGGGGTGCGGAACTCGTGGGAGGCCGTGGAGACAAATTGTGATTTGAGTTGGTTGAGCTCCTGTTCCCGCTGGAGCGATTGTTGAAGGACCCGTTCTTTTTCCTTCTGACTGGTAATGTCATTGACAATGCCCAGGTGCCGGGTAACCCGCCCCGCCCCGTCGCGGACGATGAAGGTACGCATCGACAGCCAGCGCCTTAACCCGTCAGCTTGCTCGATCCGGAAGTCCAGTTGACCTTCCTGGCCCGCCCTGTAGGCCTCAAAAAGAGCCTGCATCGCCGGTTGATCATCCGCTACGATGTCCTTCATAAAGCTGGTAATATCGGCGTAGATACTCTGAACCGAGCGGTTCCAGATCCGCTCATAGGCCGGGTTGACGTAGAGTAAGTGAAACGGATCAGCCGAGTGTATCCAGAATACCTCGTCAACATTCTCGGCAATCTCCCGGAACCGCTGTTCGCTCTCCCGCAGGGCTTCTTCAGCCAGTTTCCGCTCTGTCACATCCCAGGCAACCCCGATGGCCTGAACCGGTTGCCCCTGTGGGCCCTTTATCAGCAGACCATTGGTTTCAATATAGCGGATGGCCCCATCGGGACGGACAATCCGTGTCAGGTTCCAGATCTTATCCTCCGATTGACCCAGGTGAGACTGAGCCAAAAAAGCGGCCAGATCGTCGGGATGGATCAGGTTTAGATACGACTTAAAGCTCCAATCCGTTCGGCCAGGCTCCAGGCCATGCAAGGCCCACATCCGATCGTCCCAAATCAAGCTATCGGTTTGCAGGTTACTTTCCCAGATGCCCTGGCCAGCGGCTTGAGTGGCCAGCTGAAGCCGCTGATTGAGGAGCCGTAGCTGGGTTTCCGACTCCTGGCGTTCGGTGATGTCATGGGCCGACCCGTACACCACCTCATCAATAGCAATGGCATTCCACTCAATGATTCGATAGGTACCATCCTGACAACGCATTCGATTAATCTGATTGCGAACCGGCTGCTGGAGGATCGATTGCAGGCGGTGTTGGTACACCCATTTCTGCTCGTCGGGATGGATTAGTTGTAAAAAAGGAATCGCCTTCAACTCGGCCGCCGAGTAGCCCAGGGCGGCTTGAAAGGCCTTGTTGACCGTCGAGATGACGCCCTCGCTATCGGAAATGCAGTGCATGTCCAAGGCATTCTCAAAGAAGGTACTCAGCTCCCGGTCCTTCTGAATAAGTCGGGCCTGGGCCGTCTTTAAGGCCGAGATATTGGCGGCAATTCCCAGGTAGCCGATGGTCACTCCCTGCTCATCCTGCAAAGCAATCGCGGCTAACAAAATAGGAACGGTAGTGCCCGTTTTGGTGATAGCCACCCCTTCCAGGTACCGATACACTTCCCCATTGAGGGTCTCCTGCAAGATAGCGGCTGGATTTCCAGTGGCTGGTGGGGTGGATTGAAAGGAAATGACCGGAAAGGGACTATCGCCGGTGCCAGGCTGCACATGAACGGACTGCCCGAGCAGTTCCTGGGCGGAGTAGCCCAGTAATTTTTCACAAGCCTGATTGGCCGTTTGAATGACCGCATCGATGCTGGTGGAAATAATGGCCTGCCCCCCGTGTTTAAGGATGGCATTTTGCAGCACCGTCAGATTATGAATCTGTTTGGAACGCGCCACGACTCGTTTCTCTAACTGCGTGTTCTTGAGGTCCAGCAGGACCTGGGTTTGTTTGAGATCGGTTATATCCATGACCGTGTACAGAACGTTCTCGCCCACCCGCACTAAGGAAAAACGCCCCCACATCGACATGCCAGCAAAAACGGCCTGTTCCTGGTACTGTTGAGGTATACCACTTTGAGCAACTCGCACCAGCCGGTCAAATAGGCTGGTCTGTAAGGTAGCGGGAAACAAGGCATTAAGCGTTTGCCCCACCATATCCGCCAGGCGGTGCCCCGTTAAGGCGGCATGGGCCGGATTGGTCACCGCACAGACGAAATCGACAATTCTCTCCCCTTCTTTAAGGGGTTGAAAAAGGGCTAGTCCAACCGGTATGTGGGCTAGAATGGCTTCCAGTACGTGAGGCATTGCCTGCTGGGGCGGGGGTAGGCTTGCGGATGGGCTTACCCGGAGCGATAGGCTAGCGGTCAATTCCCTTCCCAGTTCCTGGATACGTTTCTGATGGCGGCTGGTAAAAAAATGGGCCTGCTGGTGGGCAACCACTAAGGCGCCCAGCAACTGCTCGTGCTTTAGCAAGGGAACCATCATGAAGCAACGATAGCCGCCTTCAAACAAACCCAGCAGGGGCGCTATGCCTGGGGTGTGGGCTTCGAGTTGCGGGCAACAAATGAGCGGTTGCTCCCGGAGCATCTGGATGCCAGCCAGGGGAATGAGGTTTGGTAGTTTATTTCCTATTTTTTGGTTTAGCGGTTGAAGCGTCAGCTGAACTTCATCATAGGCATAAAGAATGGCTTGCTGGCCGGGAAGGCGTTGGTATAGCGATTGCAGAAAGGAGGTGCTCCAGGGGTGGGGCTCATCACGCTGGAACTGGGTAGGCATGGAGTCCCAACGGGGATCGGAAGGCGGGGTTGAGTCTGGGGTTAAAAACTCGACTAAATACCCCCCGTTAATGGGTGTAACGGTTGCTTGTCCCGACGTAGTGGGTGTCAGTTTGTAGGTAAAACGACAGGGGTTACCCTTTTCCAACGATAGCCAAAAGGCGTTCAGAGAAGGAAAGGCCTGGGGATCCATCCAGTCAGAGAGATAAATCCTGTCCTCTTCAGGCCTATCTGGTTGAGCAGTAACTCGCCCCCCGGGGTATACCTGTAGATCTACTAAATGACCGTGTTCATTAAGCAGGGGGGTAAAAAATAGCAGAGTACGTAGGCTGGGGGTAAGTTCAACAGACTCCATAATGGGGTGGGTTTGAAGAGGAATTATCATAAACGTCAAGTAAACCCAGGGTTTACAGGCTCGCTTTTCGTGTTCCATCCGTTCAGCGATTGGCCAAAAGCACGGGAGATGATCCTCGTGCCCAGATTAGCCCTAAGGCTTCACGCTCCTGCCAGACGCGGCCCTATAAATAGTATTAGTCAAACCGCGGCACTACTGAGCACTAGCCAATCAATTCTAACGGGACCTTAGTCGCCATTCGCTTTGCGGGATAGGGTAAGCCGATTTTGATCAGTAGCCTATTCGCACCGGGTCCTACAACGAACCGTTAGCTCATCCTGGTGAAGCCGGAAGTTGATAAAGCGAAGTGTAGCCCCGGACCAAAAGAATCAACTTGGCCCTTAGGTGGATGGTGAAATTTCTGAAAAAAGCTTAGGCCGCCAGTTGTCCGGCAGCGGCAGTAGCATTAAAGCCAATGGACAGTACCTCAGCGGGGTCTACTATCCAGCTTTTTTGAAGCCACCCACGAAGCGTTACCTCCAGAAAGGGCATTAGTTGGGGCTGACCCGCCTGCTTGACCAGCCGTACGGAGGCAAACCAGCTCAGGGCAACTAGCTGAGCCCCTTTATGATTGGGATGTTTGGGATAGCTCACAAACGCGTGTTGCTGATCCGGGGTCACAAAATGAACACAGATCAGTTGGGGGGTATCCACGGAAGTAGGATACGCGTATTGGTAAACGCCGGGGGCGGGGTAGGTAGAGGTTTGACTCATTCGTAGCGGTCTTTCGTGCGTAATACCAAATTTACAGAAATCACTTAACGTATAATTACTTATTTATTAATAGGTATATGTACATAACAAACTATACCCATCCCCTTCCTTAAATTTACCATTTAATATATTTAGTAAGATCAGAGTTCACAGAGTCACTTACTTAGTTAATCGCTTTTGGGCCTTATCTAGTAGTGACTCCCTGGGTAGGCAGCAAAATAGAACGACTCCCATCCGGTAACCAATCACTTAGCCCCCTTCCCACCCGACGAGCATACGCTGTCTGGTGATTTATATGAGCGTTTATGTAAGATTAAGTCATTCGCTCCTAAGGTCAGGGAAATTATCAACAGGTAAGGCGAGGTCAATTTCCCAAACGCCCAGTTGAGTAGCTTGTAAGGCGAAGTCAACATCAAGTCGCTCGTTAAACTTATTGGTCGTCGGTGAGGGTGGTTGATGGCTGGTCATTGTGGTTGCCAGGAGCATGAAGTTGCAAGTTGACCAGAAGTCCGCACTTGATCTATCTGAACTATCAACTAATGCTTTGGACACTTTAAGTGGTAGCAAAACATGGGGCATATCTTTGCCTACGCTACAAATTGGATTGGGGGTGGCGATAGGCAGACCCGGATCGGCACGGTGCGCTGTTGCGGCACCGACTGCTGGCCACTTAAAGTTTATAAAAAGAGACTCTCACTTAAACGCCCGGTTTGAGATGCACAAACATGAACGCTCTTTTGTGTTAGGTAGGAGCAAATTGTGAGACAGTGATTTTATAATCACTGTCTCACACCTTCAGTCGCATACGGGTCTCCAAACGCCAATCAATGTTTGGAGACCCGGCCGGAATTCCTATAGTGCTACAACAATCTTGCCCTGCGTTTTACCTCCTTCAACGGTACGCAATGCATCGGGAAGTTGGGCAAACGGAATTACTTGCGTTACATGCGACCGGAGTCGGCCATCGGCCAACCGTTCGGCAATGGCCGTCTGGTCTTCACCGTTGGAGCCCACTAAGTAGCCATAAGCCTGTACACCCTTCGTCTGAGCGTGTTCAACCACTTCCGGCCTCATCCCAACGATGCTGATGAGCGTACCACCAGGCTTTACCACGGCCAGGGAACGCTCCAGATGATCACCACCGATGGAGTCGAGTACGACATCCACTGGTGATACCACCTCGTCAAAATGGACCAGGGCGTAGTCTACATGCTCGTCGGCTCCCAGCGATAATACAAAGTCACGCTTAGCAGCTGAAGATGTACCGACGACCCAGGCACCTCGTTCTTTGGCAACCTGGTCGCACGATTCAGGAGTTTAGGAAGGGGAGTGCGTCTTCTATATCGGGTACCCGGTAGCGGTTTAAAGAACTATCTGATTAGTCCACTGCTTCTGCAGGCTACCGAAGTTGCCTGTTGGGTATACTATATATTCCGGAGATACAAGGTTCTGATTCAATCTGGGTGATGAGTGCAATCTACCCTCGGCTTAAAAGCCAGAAACCGTTTACGGAAAGGTTTATGCAATTCTCCCCATATAGCTTATAAATTCTTTCGTTTTAGCTCACTAACGGCAAAATCAGCGGCTCGAGCCGTTAGGGCCATAAACGTGAGCGAGGGATTCTGGCAGGCTACCGATGCGAAACAAGCGCCATCCGTGACGAATACATTCTTAGCGGTCCAGAGTTGGTTAGTGGCGTTAAGCATCGAGGTTTTCGGGTCGCGCCCCATGCGAACTCCGCCCGTTTCATGAACGGCCCCGCCGGGTATTGAGTGATTGTTGTAGGTACTGATGTTTTTCAGACCGGCGGCTTCAAGCATTTCGGCGGCATCATTCATCATATCCTGCTGCATGAGGTGCTCGTTTTCACGAAATCGTACGTCGAAATTCAATGTCGGTAGGCCCCATTTGTCGAGTCGATCCCGATTAAGGGTAACCTGGTTGTCTTCGTAGGGTAAACACTCCGCGAATCCCATAATACCCATGTTCCAGGGTCCTGGCTGAGTGGCCTGTTCCTTTAAATCGGCGCCAAAGTTGGACTCAACCCCGGCCGCTTCAGCAATGAGCCGTTGCCAGCCCGATCGGGATGCACCACCCTGATAACCAAAGCCACGTAGATACCCCCGCTTATCGGCGCCGATATTTCGATAACGGGGAATGTATATGCCATTAGCCCGGCGACCATAGTAGTATTTGTCGTCGAATCCCAGCCCATCGGCCTGGGCGTTGGCTCCCGCCTGAAAATGGTGGTCCATAATGTATTTTCCCAACGTGCCGTTATCATTACCGAACCCAGTCGGAAAACGACTGGAGACAGAGTTGAGTAGGATAAAATTGGTGGACATCGCTGACGCATTCAAGAAGATAATCCGGGCATAATACTCCGTTGCTTGATGAGTCTTGGCATCAATTACCCGAACGCCAAGGGCTCGTTGCCGTTTTTCATCGTACAAAACCTCAGAGACAATACTATCGGGCCGGACCGTAAGTCGGTTGGTTTGGCGGGCGGCTGGCAATGTAGCGGACAAGGTACTGAAATAGCCGCCGTATGGACAGCCCTGGGCGCATTTGTTTCGGTATTGACACGGGGCTCGCCCCACGGATGTATGGACCGGATTCGCTTTCGACAGATTTGCAGTTCGGCCTATAGTAAGCACGCGGTTCATCTTGGTTTTCAATCGCTCACGAACATGTTGCTCCACACAATTCAACGCCATGGGTGGTAAAAATTCACCGTCGGGTAGCTGTATGAGTCCTTCTTTACTACCCGAAATTCCCGCAAAACGCTCGACATAACTATACCAGGGAGCCAGGTCTTTATAGCGGATCGGCCAGTCGGTGCCGAAACCATCCCGGGCGTTGGATTCAAAATCCATCTCACTGAACCGGTAGCTCTGCCGCCCCCACATAATTGACTTCCCCCCCAATACATCCGGGCGATACCAGGCAAATGGGTGAATTTCTTTGTAAGGCGCGTTCCGGTCGTCGAATGAAAAATCACCGCTTTGTTCGTTATACGGGCGGACACGAAAACCAGGCTCCTCTTTTTCCACCGGCAAAACGGTTCGTCCCCGATGAGCAAACTCCCAGGGGTCTTTCAAGGCCGTTGTATAACCCGTTACGTGCTGAAGGTCACGGCCCCGTTCGAGCATCAACACGCGGAGGCCTTTTTGGGTGAGTTCTTTAGCCGCCCAGCCACCACTAACGCCCGAACCCACGACAATGGCATCGAACGTATTGTTAGCCTGCGCTTTTAAATTGAGGTTCATGAGGGTAAGGAGTTGGGGTGTCCGGTTCCGACAGTCGACCAGGTAGCCAGTGAGGTCCGGTTCTTTGGTCTGTCTCACTAAAAAAGCCTTAACACATTTGGTTTTACCTATAAGGAAAAGCAAGAAAAATCAGAACAGAACCAGGATGGATTTAAGAAACCTTTTCGTAATGCCTTTTATAACGAAACGATTAACTCAAACAGCTTGTAAACGTTCAGGAATACGCTTAGTTGAATGGACACTATTCGTTATCAATCAAGCTTATTCCAGTTAGAAAAGCTCTCTTCTGCTTCGTCATGAGCATCCTGATGGTGAAAAGATGTGTTAAAGGCCATTACGTCTCTTGGTGAACAACCCCCTAACTTAAACCAGAGGATAGAAGCGTTTTTTTTAGATATGTCCTGCATCAGAAGCGTTTGGCGGTAAGGTAAAGCATAAGAATCACCCCGTTTTGTAAATCGAAAAAATGATCTTTATTATCAACGAAATAGGTAGGGTATCCTCTGAACTCTCACATCAGCCCAATTAGCTGATATACATATTGTAAACTCGCCGTAACTTCCTGATACTCGCGAAAAGGTGAGCATCTAAACCTCTCGACGAAAGGTTCCATTGAACCGTTCGATGTAGGCATTCTGAGTCGGTTTGCCTGGTTCGATCCAGTGTAAGCCGATTTCCTTATCCGAGCCTTTTTGATGATTCTGTTCCTAGAGTATTACACTTTTGACTAGGAATATTTTATTAACAAAAATCAGCTATATAACGACTCTATAGAAAGTTTACTATTCAGCTCTCAACCGATAGAACTAGAAACTGAATTTTGTTTAGATCTAGTTAGTGAGCAAAATGATAAAAATGAGGAGCTATCGATTCAAATAGTTTATACTGCGAGTTATTTGTCATATCCCATTCTCCATAAAGTATGCCTTCTTCTCTATACATGGCTGATACCTTCCAACGGTAGATTATTACTTTATAATTGATTTCTACGTCAGCTATATTGGTTGTCTTCATGGCTGCCGTGATCCGATAAACCGTTGTACTGTCGAGGTGACGAGGTGCCAATAAAGAGTCGAGGGATGAATACTTATGTTTACTTCCTTCATCATAATACGACTGGTAGAACCCTAATACCGGTTCGCTGCCGAACGTTCGTTTAGCCAAGTTAATCACTAGCCCATCAACAACAACAAACTCGCTTTTTGTCAAAACAGCTATATTTTTGGTACTATCCAACTGAGTAATCATGTGGTGAAGATCCTGGAAGGATTGACTTTGAATCAGTGAAGTACTATCAATCCGTTTTGTACAAAACTCAGGCAGGAATACTAGAACGAGAAAAAGAACAGGAATAGACAGAAGAATAAGTATACCAGTACCCAATGCCTTGACTAGCGCTATGAAAGATTGCATGAATGTTTGAAAAGGGCAAAATCATTTTAAGATTATCGAACACTTATTTTTGTACTTATTCAAGTACTGTTGTATAACTCACGTGGCTATTGCAAAAGTCTGGACGGGTTTGAAACGCCTGGTTTAGCACCTTGTTTTTGGCAAAAAAACCGGGCGATAGTGACCCCTCTGACAGGCTTACTCATGGACTGTAAGACCTTTGCAACAGCCACTGCCAGTATGATAAGTAACTACTTCTTGTATCTAAAAACTAAATAACTCACTACCATAGGGTAATAAGTACCGTCATTAATTCGGTAGGCACCGTTAGCCCCTAATCGCTGGCAATCGTCTTTTAACTGCTGTTTTACTTGCTGATCAATGTTCAAACCTGGTCTGCTATTGATGGATAGAGAAACAACACCCAATTGTTCAATATCTTGAGGAATCTCCCTCTCTAGAAGGAAAATCTTGACTGACAAGCTATCCGTCTGTAGGCCGCTACCCACCTGTGCCAACGGTTTAATTTTAGATGTCACGCAGGAGGACAGGCAAATACTAGCGCCAGTCAAAAGGACTACTATTTTCTTTAAAATCTGTTGCATAATCAGAATCATGTTAAGCTGAGAGAAAAGTTAAACAAAACTCAGCTTTGTTTAACAAGCAAGATTACGGGTTTTATTGACTAAAACTTGGCTGACAGTTGGCAAGCCGTTTTTTGTATAGAAACGCGTTCAGCTATATTAATACAGCGTTTGAGCAGCAACCTCTATAACGACGACTCCACTTGTCACATTAGGCGAATGAAGATTGACTTATGTTACTAAGCTCACCACCCAACTTAACACAACGCGTTAAGCTCCCCAGCCAAATGATGATAAGACGCACAGCTATTCCTAAACAGCTTAAAGCACTGTTGGCCGCTTGGATAGCCATCATATTTGGCACCAGCGCATTGTTTGCTCTCGCTAGCCCAATTCAGGTCAAAACCTACAGTAAAAATTGGGCTCTAAACCTATTTATTTCAACTTGGGAAATCGCCGATGAAATAGGACCCATTGTCAAGCTTTCTATCATTTTGATTTTTGCCCTACTGGTATTAATCAGCGCCAATTTGATCAGGGGCAAAACCAGAATGACTTACCTAGTCAATGCATCTCTAGCTATTATCGCCACTGGACTTGTACTTGGTTTACTGCCACGATCTTATTCGCGGGGCTTTGGCATTGGGGTAACCGGAACTAGATTTGATAGCCAAACGCTGCCCATTTACCTAATTGGGTCGGTCTTGGGTGGTCTGGTTTACAGTTATTCTCTAACAAAGAAACACCCCAATCCAGCGCACATTTAAGTTCTCCACTGTTTCTCGCAATACGCTCATTTCTAGGGGACTGATGAATCTGGTATGCAAAAAATGCTCATAGAGGCTTAGATTTACTATAGCCGGGCCAGGGGCCGATCTTACCTGGCATTCCCTTTTAGGTTAGGCCACTTTATATAGCCTGTCGAAGCAGCGGGGTAGCTCACATGGGTGAGTGATCGAAGGAGAAGCGCTAAGTTAGCCGGTACATACTATCATGGCATAAGCCGACCGGCCCATTTCTATTAAGGCAGTAGCTGGGTGGGGGAGGTGTCCCGAAAATGAATGAGTACATCAAAACGGCCTTGTAAGGCTGTAAGGTTATAATAGTGTTCAGGCTCAGTTTCGTTGAAGGAGGCCCCTAATTCAAACAGCGGGTGAGTGCTGGTCAGCCAGGTTGTTAGCACAGGCGCTTGGGGGACACCATTCAGATTTAATATAAAATTAGCCCACTGGGCTTTGCCAAATAGGTAATTATAGGAGGTTTTTACGCCATCCGTTCGTATACTCAGCGTGCTCAAAGGCGAATTGCTCTGCGAAGCATCCCGGACGGTGAACATGCCATTCGTCAGTAACGTACAAACAGTGACGTAGTTACCTTGCAACTGTTGTTTCAGGTAGCTGCCCATTGAAGGTAAACCGCAGCCCTGATAGGGAATAGTACTGATATGCGCGTTATGAGCCCATAAACTCACCTTACCGATTCCCATCCGATTTTGTAACCATTGGACATTTTCAGCCATATATCGATCCCGCAGAGTCCCTATAGCGCAGCCCGCAGCATTAGTGATTTCCTGCTGTTGAATAAGTACTCGAGCCGCTTGACGGGCGATTTCGTATGACTCACGCCCTGCACTAGCCACCCAATTCATTTCATTGGTAACGAACTGATTGTAGAGCGCTAACAATCCGCTAGAATAAGTCTGGCGGCTACTGTCGCTCAAAGGCGAACCACCGACGGGTCTGGCCAGGCTGGCTAAAGCATGCGATTCGGTCAGTAAAGCCGGGGCCACTTTAAGCAGAAATGCATCAAGTAAGGGAAACTCGTCGTCGGCATATTGACAGTCGAAGCCATAGAACGAAAGTTGATCGCTTGAGGGTTTACCAGCATTATAGGCTTTCATCCATTGAAGCAGCGCGCGTACCTCGTCGGTTGACCAGGTCCAGAAATACATACTTTTAGCCGCTGCGCTAGCCGTGAGCAACTCAGTTGTCTGCCCATGAATAAACCGATTGACCACTACTGATCGACCAAAATTGGCTTCAAAGGCAATGGTTCGATAGCCATGCTTTTGAACCAGATAACGAAACAGGCGATCCTTCATTTGAAAGAATTCGCGCGTCCCGTGGGTGCCTTCGCCCATACCCACCACCTGTGCTTTTGCCAAGACGGTATCAAGGGGGGCTAATTCTGTAAAATCCCGGTCTGGATCAGCGTCTTGAATGGGAAAGATGACTTTATTAAGTGACTCTACCGTCGCTCGTTGATCGGTGGTTAAGTCAGCGGTTGGATCGGAGTCGGGCTTCTTGCAACCGCTACAAAGCAAACAGAAGCCGAGCAAGATAACGAGCCCACCCAACCAATGTTTAATACCTACAGACACACTTATTGCCAAGAGTTTAACGATTATGGAGAGCTGATTAACTACCCGCCGTTCTGAAAAAGGCCTACATCAATTTACCGTCAGTGATACGTCGTCAAAATAAGCCGTACCCGTTGTTTTGTTTAAATAAAGTAAAAACACCCCGATTCGATCAGCATTGCCCGGGTAAGCATCCGTTGTTATTGAATACTCCTTGAAATCATTGGTACCATTAATGACGGTCTGACTTTGAGTCGAGGAAAAAAAGGCTTGGCTGGTTTGTCCATTCGTATACTTATCGCCCCTAATGGCCAGCGAAATACCGGCACCCCTTAGATTTACCGTTTTAATTTTTGCTTTCAGGGTAAGTTTGTCACCCGGCTTTAGAGTTTGGGGCAGAAACTGTTGGTAGAAATACAAAAAAGTAGAGTCATTTTTGACAGTGGTGCAACTGACCTTAATCGAGTGAGTGCCCGAAGCGGCCGCTTCAGTCGTGTAGGCGGTAAGATAGCCATTTGGATTTGTCGTGATTTCATAGCCGTAGTAAGGCACCCAATTTTGGGAGGGGTCTGCTTCCATATCTCCATTTTTCACCAGGTTGACCGGGGCTTGAGGCACAGTCTCTTTTTTACAGGCGTAGCTAAATATGATGCAGAAGGCAAGGGCCGTCCATAATTTATGTCTGTTCATGATTAAGGGCAACCGAAAAACTGAAGTGGAACAAATACCAATGCTCAAAAATATAATTAAATGAATATAAATTTTACTCAGAAATAGATTTAAGCTTACTTTAATCGATACAAGGCAAATAAGGCGGGTATTATAAGCCTGACTTGTTCTAGATTGTTGGCCCCCAAAGCTCGGTACCAGCGCCCCAGCCGTTTACCAGTAGGCCCCAGGAATTATGTGCTGTCTATCCTACGACAATCTGACAAGTGGTAAAACTGCTTTTAGCTACTTTTTCATCTTTACGGACAAGGAGGTGTTAGTATATTTTGGCGTTTGTGTTATTGGATGAACCGGTTGCTGTTACCTCGGCTTAGTATTAGAAATGTGCGCTTGATTACGAGCACATTGTTTGTAATAATTCTCCTAGCTAATACCTTATATATTTTACATTCATATTCGATTTGATGAATCTGTAAGTTTAAGCGCGTAGATAACCCCTACACTACCTAATGAAGTATTTTTTACAAATCGTTCTCATTGGGCTATCCCTGATCATTCATGTCAACGTTAAGGCTCAACTCCTTGACACAATCGTTGACGCTCGTCCTTATCGGCTTCATTTTAGACTAATAAAAGGGGAGAAGCCACCTATTCTCTTTGAATCAGGGGGCGGACAGGATGCCTCTCAGTGGGACTCCATTGCTACAGTCGTGCAGCAGCGTCTGCAAGCAACCGTCATTACTTATGATCGGGCGGGCTTTGGCCAAAGTAGCTTTGACACGGCGGGCTACACCATTCTCCAGGAAATCAAAAGCTTAGAGACGGCGTTGCAACAACTTGGATGCAGTAATAAGAATCTGTTACTGATTGGCCACTCATTAGGTGCTTTTTACAACCGGGTCTATGCTGCTCGGCATCCGGCTCAGGTGAAAGGCATTATTCTGGTCGATCCAAGAATACCTTCCTACGCTGACATGCGATTCGCCAGAATCTATTTCCAGAGCCTTAAGCGTGAAGATTATGAAGCTGACTATATGAGCTTGTACTATTTGCTGGCCCGAATGGAACGGACCAGTGATTATGTCAGGCAAGTGCCGTTACCGTCTACCATTCCTATGCTTGATATTATGGCGGAGAGGGGTCCTTTTTTGGAAGCGAAGGAGAACGAGCGATTTAAAGCGGACCAGCGTAACTTGGTTAAGGGACATCGAAATCGGCGTTTACATTATGTGGAAGGCACTTCTCACAACATTCCTTATGATAAACCAGCACTACTGATTGAGCAGATTGTAAGTTTCTACAAGCAACATTTGTAATCTACAGGACAAAAGGGGCTAGTCATTTTAGAATCAGTTTTTCAGCAGGCAACCCATATTTCTTAGACGATGCTTGAAATTTGATTAGTCTCACTCCAGGGAGCGTATTTTGAGAATTTTTAACTTAATCGTTTACTTTTTCTTGGGGGAGACTGTACTCTTTGGTGTCAAAGGACTCTTAGTTGATGCCGCTGGCGTTTGGACTGATGGTACTGGTACGATCCCTAATCGTTTGATGACCAAATCAGTGATGTTATTCTCTTCTGAGGTATAAAGAATGTTAGAAGAACCGTTGGCAGATGCGTTTAGAATAAAACGATAACCGTTTTGTTTCGCTACGCTGTCAATGGCCTGTTGAACTTTGCTTATCACCGGACTCATTAATTGGGTGTACTTTTTCTGCAACGATTCTTGAGCCGACCGGCTAAGTTCTTGGAAACGGGTCTGTAGATTCTGTAATTCAGTTTCGCGGTCTTTTCGAACGGTTTCACTTAATTGAGTGCCCGTCTTTTGGTAGCTAGCATACTTCTCATCAAATTCCTTCTGCAACCGTTTCAGTTCAGTTTCAGCTTGTGTTTGTTGACTACTCAGCTGACTCTCCACCTGCTTCGACTCGGGCATTTGGGAAACGATGTAATCAATTCGAGCAAACCCTAGTCGTTCCGATTGAGCTTGGAGTGTTAAGCAAGTCAGTAGCAGAACGCTCGCCTGTAAACTAACACGTATTATTTTTTTCATTGACACTCGCTAATGACTGAATACTAAATTTTGTGGGTTGAACGAGCAAAGTAAGGAAAATAGGAATGTAGTAGTCCTATTTAACATTTAATAACAACGCTACCGCTGTTATACAAGTGCTGTGGCTAGGGTCCCGCATCAGCCTGGTCGGAATGTCCCGGCCGCTCCGGCGTACCGGGGGAACCGCGCACAACCACCGTTGTGAGACCGGCCATGCGGTCGCAAAAATCCAGAGAACAACAAACCGCTATAAATGAGTAGCTCTTTACCAGCCAACTAACGACTACCAATTGCTGGTTTTACTAATCAGATCGCAGCCGTATCGACTTTTGCAACGGCTACTCCTTTCAGGATAGCCTAGGGCTTATACCCTAAATTAAGTCGATTGTTGACTGTGTTAGCTACTCCTTGGTAAGAGATCCTTATCGGCTGCTGTGCTGTCAGGGCCTCTTCATCCAACACGCGAATTTGATTGGCATTAGGAATGAAGACGTAATCCTCATCGACTTGAAGTACTCGATCCCCTGAACTGAGTCGAACGGTCGTTTGATTAACCCCGAGAGGTAGACGGATTTCATTACCGGATGGACTCTTGGATGGATAGAAAAATACAGTCGCCCACTGCTGTTTCTTTGGACGGGTATCCGAAGCCAGCTTAAAGTGATAGCGTTGTTGAGCGGGAAGCGAATCTAGCTTACTACTAAAGGCCGTTGATTGACCGAATGCCGATAAGCATGAAAGGGTGAATAGGCCTATCAGGGTTAAACTACTTTTCATAGTAAGATTTAGCGCTATCAGTTTTTCTGTTATTTAATTTCTTATAGGATAGCTAAAGCATGAAACTACGGGCTAACTACTTGCTCATAAAACGCCCGATTTTTTAAGATTAACCCAAAGGTGTTACATTACCCCAAATGCCGTCTTAGGCATAACTCACTACCATTACTTAACTAATTAACATCGATGAGCTTATCAATAACTGAACTCAAAGGGAGCACAGATGCTCTTAGCGACGCATTGAAAGGTCAGGGCATTACCAATAGCGAAGCGCTTCT
>NZ_BAAHBQ010000014.1:0-99322 GCF_054776595.1 Spirosoma horti | reverse complement strand
TTGGAACGACTAGAAGGGGATTTTTTGGCTGAATTGGACATAACCAAGGTGATTTGAGTGAAACAATTTAGGAAATTGTCTCTTCTCATTTTCACCCCTTTTGTCCACTTTCATTTGACGACGTACATTTAATAGTCGTTGCCTTTTTCAGCCCTCTATTGGCATCGAAAGAACTTGCTCAATTACCCTCTAAATTTTATGATTATGCCAAATGACCAAAAGGCCGAGAAAGCCATTAAGGATGCGTTTCTCCATGAACTCGCTTTGCTTATTCTCGCAGAAACGCCGATTAAATCGGCCGTTAAGCGGAGAACGACTTCGCTCCGGGGAGAGATAATTTACAGGCTAAAGCCTGAGAATCGGGAGCTTTATCTCGCAAGCCGGGACGTTCTGCTCGAGTTCGCTCGAACCCTCGCCAACGCTACCAACTTGGAGCAAGTCTCAAAAGCTCTTACCCGGATTCAGGAGTTAACGGCCGTTGAGCAACCAAACCAATGAACGCCGAAATAATAGAAGTTGGACAGGGGAGGGCTCGGCAATTGTTCTCGGCCGCAAACATCCTTTATGTTGAGGGAGACTGTAATTACTCGAGGTTTTTCCTCAAAGACGGAAGGCTCGTAATGTCCTCGAAACATCTCAAGCATTACGAGGCATTGCTCCCCTCGCTTATCAGGACGCATAAAAGTTATTTGATTAATCCGGCCTATATCAAGGGCCTATACCAAAAGGGAAAGCATCCCGGAGAAATCACACTCCTTAACGGCGTAGTAGTGCCGAGCTCACGCCGGAGAAATCAAGCAGTAAAAGAACGACTAGGCATTTAAGACAATACCGGACGATCTCACTCGAGGTCGGCCAAAGCAAACAAATTTCCAAAAATAAAAAGACCATGAAAGAGAAAATCAAACTACTCCGATTAAGCCTCGCTTACGGCGGCAAATTGCACACCTTACTAGACATAGGATTTACTCACGCAGTATTTAACAAGGTTAACCAGGAAGGACTAAAAAGGACGCTTAACGAGGTTATCGACCGAGCCGAGCAAGCCGACAAGCTCGAGAAAGAAAACGAAAAGCTTAAGGCCGAGCTCGCTATCAAACAACAACCCTCGCTTTTCCAAACCCTTTAATCTCTCCGACCGATGAAACTTGCAACAATCCTTTCCGGCCTCGTATTAACTCCGGCCGTTATCAATAAAATTCAAGCCGACGCTCTCTCCCTTAAGAAAGCAATCGAAGGCTTTCGGAAAGTACCCGTTAAGCGAACCGAGGGACCGCAAACCCATTACCTCAAAGTAGCCGACACGTTTTTCGACTCCTTAGTCGATGGTTCCAAGCCGTTCGAGGCTCGGCTTAACGACCGGGAATTTAAGACAGGAGACACGCTCCGGCTCTCTGAGTATAAAAACAACGCCTATACCGGCCGAGTAATTTTCGCAACCGTTACGTATGTCCTCCAGGGAGGTAACTACGGCATCAAAAAGGGCTTTGTCGTTATGGGAATCCAGTTAATACAAAACTCCTTTCGGAGCACTAACCAGGCCTAAGACGATGAGACACACCGTTATAAATCGACTGGAAAGAGCTTGCTTTTTTCGCCGTACCATCCGCTTAAAACGGATGGTTACGAGAGAGGTCTCAACCTACAGAACTCGTTTGCTCGAAAATTTAACCTTAACGACAGAGCTCCGGCAATTGTCACTTTAAGAAGATTGCAAAGCTCCGGCTCATGTATCCCGTAATAACGTTTAAGACCTGTTACGTAGATGTCAGCATTCCAAGCGGTAACGAAAGGGGCGTTGTTGTGTGCATTTGATTAATTCAGAACTAGTCGAAGGCCCTTTGAGTAAGCTTAGAACTGTCTGCCTGATGGGTAAGACAAGCGAGTTTCGAGACCGGTTGATACCTTTATCTCGTAACTTAAGAGAATACTTTAGTCTTTAAGGTTATGATTTCGACTATCGTATCAGTGATGCATCACTGATACGATAGTCGAAAATTACAATACTCGATTAGAGCTTCTCGCGCGCGTATGTATTATATAACACAACGCCCGGACAAATGCAATACCTTGTCAAGTTATATTCTGTTTATCCCGGAAAAATGCAATATTACGACAATGTAACACGTTGATATGTAATGGATAGTGCAAATTAAAATTTTATAAGCGGTCAACAAACCCAGTGCATTTTTAGTTATTTTTGCATTAGAAACTCAATAAAGCTGAGTTATGAACACCTCAATAGTAATGAGCCAGAGTACTGTTATCTCCTTTGATAGGGAATTCGATGACATTACGGCATACTGGCAGAAGATAGCCGCTCCGTTTAAACTGAGCATGTCAACTTTCATTGACATAAAGAATTCTTTTTCGGAATTAATCGTTTTACAAAAAAATGCACATGAGAGGCTTAATGACTTCGCTCTGACTTTAGATAGTGTATCATTCTCAAATGAGATAACTGTAAATTCAGAGGCTTACGCGGCGTTACGTCATTTTAAGGACACACTAGAAGTGTACTATGACCTTCTTTGGCATGACCACAAGAATCATAATCAGCACAGTAAAGGCGCTTCTAGATGGTGGACTATCATTTATTTCCTATCATCAAGTCAAGCTTATTCAACGCGAAAAAAATTAATGAAAGCAGTAAAACGCCAAAAATGTAAGGTAGGCGAAATTTTACGTAAAGCTGATATAGCAATTTCAGCTTCATCGTCTAAATTTGTTACTTTAGATGCTGATACCCTGTGGCAGAACAGATGCAAGGCCTACGAATACATTCTTTAAATGTTCAGAGATTCTTATCCGTATCATTACTGCGGAGTTGATAGATATAAGGTGCGTCCTAACTTAGTTAAGACGCACCTTTTTCGTTTTAATGACAAATTGGGACATGCTTATATAGTTCGAGCAGAACTCTATCCTAATAATGTATATGCAATTAAGTATTTCTTGAAAGCCCACAGACTCTCTGAAAACAGATACAATTTTCTGACTGGCCTAGGAGGAGGTAGCCGAATTTTTGCTACTTGCTTAAAAATAATGGTGTATCTGTATCAAAGGGACCCAACTGTATCTTTTGGTATAGTAGGAGCAAATCTCCTTAAGGTAGATAAGAAAAAGGATGAAAATAAACGCTTTAGGATATATAGTAACATTTTTGGTAATGTTTTTCCTCCAACTAAATTCATTCATTCACAATCCACCTCTGATGCAGCTTACTTCTTAATAAATAAAGAAAGGGCAATGGAGGATAGTACATTACCCAATAAGATAGAAGCTGAATTTGATATAGCAATAACCTAAAGGCCCTCCCGAAACGGAGGGCTTTTTTGTGTCCTTTACAGTTGGTCGAGCTGCTTGCACCTTCGTAGAAACAAAATACGATAATGGCATCACGTTCGATTAACGACTTACATCCGCTCTTAGCTTACGCTTTTGGCAAAGCCGAGGCCGAGTTCAAACTTAAATTTCCCAGCTCTCCGATGCCGTTCTTAACGGCAACCTTTCGGAGCAATGAGGAGCAAGACGCGCTCTTTAAGCAGCCGACCGACAAAAAGGATAACGACGGAGACGGTAAAATTGACGAAGCCGACGAACGCGTTACCAACGCGAAAGCCGGACAATCTGCTCACAACTTTAATCCCTCCTTTGCGTTCGATGTCGCGTTTAAAAACGGTAACGGTAAGGTTCTATATACCGAGGCTCTGTTCGACCTGTTTGCTCCGTTTGTGCTCAAAACTCCCGGCATCACCTGGGGAGGAAATTTTAAATCGATCAAAGATAAGCCTCATTTTGAGTTGACCGGATGGGAGAAGATGGTTAAGAAATAGCGAGGGAGCCCTCCGGCCGGAGGGCTCTTTTTCGTCCTTTCCGGGAGGTCGTTAAGGTTGCAGTTTTGAGAATGAAACAAGCAATTATTAACCTCTCGAGCTTCATTCGGAGCAACTACAACCGCTTTTTTTGGGAGGCCGTATCGGTCGCAATCTCGGCCGCTATCGGTTTCGGCGTTTCCTACTTTCTCAACCGAGCGACGCTCGAGCTCTGTCAAGACGAACGAACCGAGCTCCTTAAGCTAAACGCCGATAACCAGGCCGTTGCCGACTCTCTGAAATGGAGCGGCCGAGTCGCTGTTCAAACCTCAAAAGTCAAAACCTTAGAAAATGAAAACAATAAACTCCGGGAGCAAATGGCTCTCGATTCTGCTGCTCGTATGTCTGAGCTCGAGACTTTGCGCTCAATCAATCAGCGTTACAGAGTCGCTCGATAGTGCTCGAGCCGAGTTCGTTCGTAACGCCAAAAAAATAAACGCCGATCTCCTTAAGGGAGATTTTGCCAAAGAACGGGAGGAGGGTTATAAAGCGTCCATTACCGAAAAGGACAAGACAATCGGCGGGGTAACGCTCGAGCTTCAGGACTGCCAAAAGGTAGGCAAAGCAACGGCCGGGAATCTAGCAACGGTCGAGAAAAAGCTCGGAGAGGAAACCAATAAAAAGCGAGTCGCTAAGCTTGAAAATTGGGGTTGGCGACTCCTGTTCGTACTAACTGTTTACGCTAAACTCAAAGGATTATGACGTTTCAAATCACAATACCCGCTTACGCTCCTCTACTGGTTATACTGGTTGGTTTTCTTTTCCTAGTCATTGGACTAGCGTTTTTAATTATTAGGGAGTCACCGGAGAAAATCCATTCGTTACCTCATCCGATGCCGATAAAGCTCGACCGGAGCTCTTTCCCTCCGGCTCGGGAAAGCCGATGCAGTTGCCGAGCTCAGGAGTGCGGAGCGTTAAGCTATTCCGATTGCCCTTTCTCGGGACCTCCTCGGCCGAAATCGACTCCCGATAAGCCGCAACAAAACGGCATTTAGCAGCCTACTCCCATTGCAAAACGGTCCTTTCCCGAGGTCGATTCCTGCTCGAAATTTGACAAAGACAACAAACCAGAACAGGCAACCGAATGAGTAACACAATAAGCCGGAGGGTAATGTTTGCCGAGATTCACCAAGACACCAGGGGAGAGGGTAAACCGCATGAGTTCTCGCTCAAATACACCCGGAAAGACGGGACAATCGGCTTTAAACCTCGATGCCGTAAAAGCGCGAAAAACAATCCGGGAGAGGGCAAATATCGGGGAAACGTCAACCTTAACCATGTGCTTTTAGTCGAGGACCTTGCGACAAATCAGCCCTCTAACATCCTTATCGACCTCATTCTCGAGTATAACGGCCGTAAGGTCAATCACACCGTTTAGCAATGCAGTGGATTAATAACGAGGCTTTCGTTATCGAAAGCAAGAATTTCGGAGCGGTCGTTCAGTTGACCGGGACCAGGGACCAAAGTTTCGGAGCGGCATCGGCTCAGGGAGGTAACAATTTCGACCATGTACCCTGGGGAGTCAACGATAATAAGCCTAACGAGATGAACCGGATTAAGGAGCAAAACAACCAGGTCGAGCCGCTCCTCGAGGCTATGCGCGACATGATCTACGGCTCCGGCCTGGGCTTTTTTAAGCGGATAATCAAGGACGGAAAGCAGACGCTCGAGCCTTATACCGACGCTAAGCTCGAGGACTGGGCTTTCGAGACGGAGCTCCAAAATTATATAATCGGCACAATTAACGAGCGGGTAACGAACGCCAATCCGTTTACGCGGTTCGAGTTCACTCCGGGCGGGATGCCATTGCTTAGCGTTTCCGATTCTTTCTCGACCCGTATCGGCAAGCCAGCCGGGAAAGGAAAGCCGATAAGCGACTTTTTTCTTAATCCAAACTTTGGAGACCGGCAATATTTTAACCCGAAAGAATCCGAGAAAATCCCGGCTTTTGATAAGCGAAATCCGAAAGCGAACATTGTCTCGATTCTACATTGCCGGGAGATAATCTCGGGGAATCCTTTCTATGATTACCCGAGTTGGTGGCTCGCTAAGGAGTGGATTGAGCTCGCAAACCTTATCCCGCTTTTCCATAAGAGCGGCATCAAAAACGGCTATAACCTTAAGTATCTCATTAAGATGCCTCGGGATTATTTCGATAAGGAGGGAGACAAAGAGCTCGACAGCAAAAAGGTAGCCGAGAAATGGTCTCAGTTTGGCGATAGCCTTAAGAGTTGGCTTTCGGGAGTCGATAACGTCAATAAATCGCTTTTGGTCCGCTACCTACGCGGGGAGGATGGAAAGGCCCTCGATAGCGTAGACGTTGTTCCGCTCAAAAATGAGCAATCCGACGATGCTTACTCGAAAGTCTCCGAGATGTCTAACGTTGCCATTACAAACGCAGTAGGGTTGTTGCCGGTCCTCGGGGGCGTAACTCCCGGCTCCAAGAGCGGAGACTCAGGAGCTCAGATTCGAGTCGTTGCCGACTATCAACAGCACTACAGAACGCCCATACATCGGCACATCATTTTGGAGCCGACTATTTACGCGCTCCGGTTGCTCGGCTATACGGATGTTTTCCCGGCCTTTAAAGGAGTTCAGCTAACGACTCTCGACGCAAATCCCAACGGCAAACAGGCCGTAGTTAATCAAAACCAAGCGGAATAAATGAGCGACTTTATAAATGCCGAGACGCTTAAGCTACACCTCGGCGGCATCCAAGCAAAGATTAGTATCGAGACGGTCGAGCCCTTCATTAAAACCTCGCTCCGTTGGTTTCGGCGGCTCGTTGGGCCGGAGATGCTCGAGTATTTAGAGGACTTAACCGAGCTCCCGGATGAGGACGAAAAGGAGCTCCTCGAGCTTGCTCAATCGTGCATTTGTTGGAATAGCTACGATTTAGCTTTTCCACATCTTAAAATCAGAGTCGGAGATTTAGGCCTCACCAAGTCAAATCCGAACAATACAATTGCGGTAACGAAATGGGAGTACATCGACACGAAGGAGGCCAACCTCCAAATGTTGGACCTTTCGCTCGAGGACTTTTTTACGACGCTCGAACATCTCCGGCCGGATGCCTGGAAAACCTCCGAAGCCTATAAGCAACGGCAATCGGTCTTTATCCGCTCGGCATCGGAGCTCGCTCGATGGGTTCCAACGATGGGCCGACAAAGCCGGATGTTTGACCAGTTAGTCACTTACGTTGAACGGTCGGAAAATCTCTACATCCGACCGGCCTTAACGGACTCGGTTTTCGATGAGCTTAAAAGCAAATGGCAAAACTCGGGGAGCTTAACCTTAACGACAGCCGAAAAGCGACTCCTTGACGAAGTGCTCCCGGCATTGGCTCACTTAGCCATTTACGAGGCCTTGCCTTACCTAAAGCTTAACATCTCTCTAACCGGGACCTCCGAGCAACGCTCGAAAGACGGTTTAGTCGAGCAGGTTGCTCCCGGAGCCGGAGTTCGGGACGATCTACGCCGACAGGCTCTAACCGACGCAACGGTCTATCTAAACCGAGCCAAAAAGTACCTCGATAAGACAGCAACGGCCGAACTGTTTTCCGGCTACTACGAGGCCAATAAGGGCCAAACGACTTTACCAGACGACTTTACAAATTCACCAACGGTTATCCTTTAAACAACAATGCAAACGAACAAACAAACCACAATCCGGCAAGCTCCGCTTAAAATCACCCGGAACGAGCCCGAGCCCGAGCCGGTCAATGAGGCAAACGACATTTTGGCCGAGGAGGAGGAGCTCACAAAAGAGGCCGAGCGGCTCGCAAACAAACGACAGGAGCTCGAGGACAAACGGCGCAAAGTTCAGGAGGAGGAGTATAACGCGCAGGTCGATATGTATAACCTACTACGACAAGACGCTCAGAACTTCCGAGCCTCGGCCGCTAAGGAGACCGACGAAGCCTCCAAAATGACGTACCTCCGTTGGGCAATTGAGAGCGAAAAGAACGCGGTCGGCATGGCTGCTCAATTAGGCCTCGAGATTCCGAAGGAGCTCGAGGAGGCCTCGGAGCCCAAAGCAGCAACCGAGCGGCTCGGCGGCAAGCGAGTACAGGTCTTTTTGCAAATGGCTCTTTTAATTGGCGTTATCTTTTTCTCCTATCGCTTTTTTGTCAGTTACGGAGAGCACATCCAAAAGGTAAACACAACGATTTCGGACGAAACGCCGGAGCTCAAGATGCAGCCTTACGACGCGACCTCGATACAAAAGTTTTTCCTCGAGAAGTTTGTCGAGTTCTTTGATTTGCCGCTCGCTCTGGTTAAGCTCCTCATTTTTGCGCCGTTTGTGCTGTTCTACGTGCTCCCTTTTTTCCGTACTAAGAAAGATTTCATAACTGAGTTTTACGAAGATTTAACACCTTTCCAGCGATGCGTTTTAACCCTTTCTTTAGTTGCCTTATTTCTCTTACATTCTGCTCTTTCGCATTTGGTCAAACCCTAAAAAGAGACCGGCCGGTCCCAACTCGGCCGGTCTCCTTTGACGAGGCTATTCTCCGGCAAGCCATTTACGATACGGCGGCAACGTATCTCGGCATGACCGAAAAAACCAACAATAACGACGCGAAATGGATCTCAAAAATTAACCGTTTTAACGGCCTTTCGGATAGAGCGTTTTATTGTGCATCGGCGTTCAGTTACGTGCATCGGGTTAATGGCCTTTGGATTCAGGTCCGGGCGGCCGGAGCGGTTCGGAGTTACTTTTCGGACCAAAAGAAAATAATCTACCGAAAGAACCAACGGGGAAACCAACGGAGCGGCATCCAACCGCAAAAAATGGATGCCGTTTCGCTTTATGCCTCACACATCGAAGGTTTAGCCGAGGATAAATGGGACCCGGAAGCGGATTTCGTTAAATGTATCGGCTTTAATACGACCGGAGGGAGAGGCACAAAGGGAGGCTGTTACGTCAACCGGAGGAGGATGTCGGAGATTAAGCTTATTGCTAATTGGATAACACCAACTTTAAACCAGTTCAAACAGTAGACAACCATGCAAACAACAGTACAAAATGAGCTCTCGTTTATTCAACGATTGACCGCTCCAAACTCGGGCATTTTTAAGCTCATTCAGAAAATCGGAGTTGTGCTCGGCATCCTGGGAGCCGCGATACTAGCGGCCGAACAAAAGGGCATCGAGATTCCCGGCCTCGTTTCGTTTATCGGCAACCAGGCGGCTTTTATCTCCGGCATTATTGCGAGCGCAATCGGAGCAACCGCGATTGGCGTTTCTCAACTCTCGGTCGATTTCGAGGCTTACGCCAAAGAGCACGAACTCGATAACGTTTAAGTCCTTTCGCTCGGCGGTCTGCTCGCTTGTTTTGTGACAAGCAAATCAGAAACCCGAGAATGATTAAGATTACACTCGATAATCAGCCAGAAAACTTGCCTCAATGTTGGGCCGACGTAGACAACGAACGTTTACCGGACCTATTGAGGCAAGTTTATTTTATGCCGGAGACCGGAGACAGTTATCTCGAGATAATTCGGCTCGCTCTCAATATGAGGCCTAAGAAATGGAAAGCGTTAATGCAAAAACACTTTTCGCCTAAGCTTGGTCATAAAGCCCGAAAAGCGAACGCAATCGTTTTGTACGACCTTTCCCGCTCGCTCCGTTGGATGGAGACCGAACCAATCCAGAAACAGCCCTTTACTCACATCGACATTAAGCTCGAGCGGTTTATCCGGCCGGACGAAACGCTCCGACTCCTACTCCCGGAGGAGCGGTTTTATACCATGACTTACGGGGAGCTTACCGATGCTTATATCCATTTTTTAACCTACATCCGGCAACTAGTACCAGGGAGCGAGCATCTAAATTTATTGATTGCTACCCTATGCCGACCAGAGCGGCCGGAGCTCGAAAAAGCCGCGAAAGATTGGAACGGAGACGCTCGGGAGGCCTATAACGAGTTTATCGCCAAAGAGCGAGCAAGCCTCGTTTCTACGCTCGATGAGGGCGTAAAAATGACCATCCTGCTTTATTTCGCCGGGAACTTGAAAAGCATCTTGGACCAATACCAGGCATTTAGCGAGGGAGGCTCCTCGGAGCCGGAGGAGTATCCCGCTCAAGGATTCGTTAAAAATCAACACTTACTTGCCCAAAAGGGCATTTTCGGAACGTTGCAGGAAACCAAGTCGGCAAACGTACATGAGGTTTTACTTTTCCTCGAGGAAAATTCTAAGGACTTGCTCGCAGAGGCCGAGCGTAACAAAGCAGAGCAATGAGCGCAACAAAAGAACTTTGGGACTATTTAAAGCCAACGTGCGAACAGGTCGAGGGCGTAGTATATACGATGCTCTCCGATGGCAACCGATGGGAGCGAGTGCTCGCAGACAGCCGGAGCACCGACGTTTATCCGGGCGTTTTTTGCCTCCGGCCTAAATATAAGCTCGTTAACAACGGAGCCGAGCAGGTCCTCGGATGGTTCGACGTTACTTTTTTCATATTTTGCCATTGCAAACGGCTCGGAGATTATGAGGCCGAGGACGCGGCTTTCGATGAGGCCGAGCGAATCGCTCTCGATATTTACAAGCTCCTCGAGGCTCAGGACGGAAAAGAGATTCTGTTCGATGAAGGCAAGCCGCTCTTAATGGAGCCGGTTTCGTGGATTACGATAGATGCCGTTTATGGCTACGAGGTTAAGGTTAAGTTTGCACTCCCGGTTAATTCAGTTTTATACTCATAACGATGATTTTACGAGCTATTCTCTTTTGGTTGGTTTGTATTCCGGCCGCTCCGATAGTGTTTATTTACTACCTATCCGGGAAAAGATCAAAGGCCTATTATCTAAGCAATATTGCGGCAACAAAGACCGGCCTCGTTAGGTACTCCGTTTGGGAGCGGTTCGTTACCCGAAAGCCGGAGAGAGCGGCCGAGCTCCTTGCCGACAAACGCGTTAAGAACTTTATCTGGGAGAATCCCTATACAACCCGGAAACGGTATAATTAAGCGGACTATTTTTTGCTTACCAGTGTTTAATATGAAAAAGTGTATCAATCTTAACTAATATCTATTAAACATGAAAGCAAAAGCACATTATGATGATTATCTAGGAACATCGGCGGCAGACACATCTGACGGAAGAGTTTTAGATATGTATTTCGAAGAAAAAGGAGGAGACCTAACTCGATATAAACCTATAGGTACACATTTTTTTTTAGCTCATAGTAATGCCTTAAAAGTATCTTTCTTATGTATCGATAGTACAGTAAAAAGCGAAGAGCCTTATATCGTTGAATTAACTATAAAAGGTGTTATCACATATGAGGAATACTTTAAATGGTTTAGAGGTCTAGATGTGATGTTTACAAAAAGGGAATACAAAGAACTAGAAATATCTGAAATTCTTGGAATTGAAAACTAAGGTAATTATTTAGTTTTCTCCAGACATAATCTGGATTATCATATTGTACACACTATGAGATAGATATGCCAAATAGTAAATCATGTTAATAAGTGGATTTATATTCTTATGAGAAGGGTTTACTATTAAACTGATAAAATTTATAATTTATGGAAGATCAAGTACAGGCAACCGCACCAGACGAGAATGGGGATGAAATTTCAATCCACAAAAAAGCGGCAGACAAGTTTACTAAAGACGTTATTGACTTTATTGCTCAACAGCGACTAGCATTGAAAACTTTGAGTGCTTTTAGGTCAGATGCTCACACACTACGAGCTCATGCTGGTAGATTACAGGGATTGTATATCCAAAAGTTTGGTTCACAAGAGTCTCAGCTCAGAAAATTTTTTACTGAAAACTTAGACCATAATAAGAATTTTCCACTTTTTGATGCAAACCGACTTGAGCATGAGATATTTGCTAGTATGGCAAATGAGGCAACAAACCCTGATGATGTTTATCGACGTATTGAGCTAGCAGCCGGTTGGTTTGTGCTTTTGGCATATTAAGAAAAATAACTATTTAGACATAAAAAAGCTCACTCTAAGCTACGGAGTGGGCTTTTTTATGTCCTTTTGGGACTTACCTCGCGGCTCAATCATTCGGAAAAACTTCCGAAATGATACGCTTAACGACTCCGATTAACCCGATTGATTACAGCAAAATTAAAGGCGACTTTTTAGGGCTTACCGACCAGGTATTTAAACGGCTCGAAGATGGGGAGATAGTTGTCGAGATTGCAGCCTTGAGCGAGGCCTCGGCAATCGACATCGAGGAGCGGTTCAACTACTTTGCAACCCGGAGAAACCTCCCGGTTTTCTTTACGCTCACTCTGACACGGCCGGACGTTTATCGGGTAACGATGGATTTCGATGAGCTCGAGGATCTACCTTAACGAAACGGTCCTTTCTGGCATCGTTAAGAGGCCTAATCTTTAGGGAAAGATTAGGCCTCTTATGATTGATACACTTAAAACCGACATTACTTTCCTCCCGCTTTTGTTTGCTCGAAACCGTATCGAGCACAATATCGAACCAGTAGACACCGAGCTCGAGGACCGCTCCGGCCTCCGGTATTACCTCGATATTTATATTCCGGCTTACCGGCAAAGTCCCGAGCTCGAGCGGCTGCTCAAGTTACCAGGCTCCGAGAAGCCTCCCCAACTCAAGGGAGGAGCGAGCATTTTCGAGGGAGCGTTCTTTCGGCTCGATGAGCTCCTTAACGACGCGCTCGAACGCACAAAGCCCGAGTTTGCTCAATCGAACATGAGCGTTATTGTTTCCCTAACGATGCCGTTCGAGCTCCGGGAGTCCATTGAAAACAAAGGGGTATTAATTCCCGGCTCCGAGATAACCAGGCCGAAACAATGGGTTATCAAAGCGGGACTTACGGAGGAGGATTTCGCCGGATGGGGAGACGCGTTTTTCGACCAGTACCTTACCGAGAACCGCTCCTTTCTAACGGCTCAGCCGGACGGAAAGGTTATCGGCTCGACTCAGGAGGAGTATTTGTATTTTCTCGCCAATCAGAAACCGACTCCGGCCTCCCTGATTCGGAGAGTCGAGGTTATGTTCGAGGACAACTCTATCCAAACACTCGACAAAGGCTCCTTAACGGGCGTTAGTCTCTATCAGGTTGTTTGTATGCCGGTCGGACCTAAAGCCCTCGGCCTCGATACGCTCGGGAAACGAGTTATTTCGTATAAGGTTTGGCTATCGAATGAGAACAAGCAGCGTTTAAGCGAGGTCCGCTCGTTTAGAATCGACCCACGTTTCAGGCAACAGGAGCGGTTAATTTTGTTCTCGAACTCTCGGGGAGGCTGGGACACGCTCCGGCTCGTTGGCGAGGGCTCCGAGACGCTCAAAACGAGCCGTACCTCGGCCGAGGTCGAACGGCCGCTCGGAGCGGTTGCCGACTTTCCCGAGATTCGAGTCGTTAACCTGGTAGGGGAGCGGGAAATCTCTGTTTCAACCGGATGGATTGAGCGGAACGCAAAGCAGACGCTCCGCTACTTGGATGAGCTCCTACTTTCCGAGGAGCTTTATGTCGTTACCGACAAAGGTCATTTTCCGATTGAGCTCGTTACCAATAGCCTCCTCGATTCGAGCGACTCGGCCGACCTCATAAGCCGGACATTTACCTTTAAGCGAACGACTCCCGTACAAAACTACTCGAGTTTGCCGGTCGCTCCGCTTACGGCATCACGGCCGACAGGTTGGCGAGGCCTGGGCATCATGCAACTCCTCGACGCAAACGGCAAACGGACCGGCAGAGGCCGACCGCTCAAGCTCCAACGGTATTACACCGATGACAACTTGATTTATAAGCCGAGGAGCGAAAAGCCGAACATTCAGGGAGACCCGGATTTTATCGACTCGCTTTATATTCCCGGCTCGACTCCCGGCTCGACTCCTTATCCAAACAAAGCCTTTAGCCGAGACCTAACCTTTACCCGTAACAATTGCGGTAACGATATGGTCGGAGGTACGATAACGATCTCGATACCGGCCGGAAAGTACGGAGGAGAGGCTCCCGGAGATGGGGACGCATTGGCCGAGGCCGAGTATAAGTCTAAAAATACACAGGCTTACGCGACCGCAAACGGGACTTGTACGGCCGCGCCGGAGCTTTACGATGTTGCTTTTCCGGCCGACCAATGGCATTGCCGAGCAGCCGACGCGAGCCGAATTGCGCTCCATTATTGGGGAGGAGACCCGGCAACGGGCATCCTAAACCATCTCGGCTATTTTGTGCCTGACATGGGCAATACGTGGAATTTGCAGGGGCGAAACCTCCCGTATGTTTATCCGGTCGGCACAAACGATATGAATTTCCCTCCGAGGTCGGCCGATTGGCGTTACCTCTGTTACGGACCAAAATCGGGCAACGTTAACGTAAAGATTTACAAAAACGGAGTGATCATTTTTAACGCAACCATCGGGCTAAACATTGACGGCTATCAATACCAGGATTTTCCGGTCCAACCCTCGGCCGGAGATAAATATTACTTCAAGGTAACAACCATCTAACCGCTCAAAACCATGCAATTACAAATCCGAATGAGCGGGGAGGCAATGGACCTCGCTCTCGATAGCCGAGCCGAGCTCGAGCTCGTTAGTCCTCACCTGGTTTACGAGGACATCCTTTCCAACAAAGCAACCATTCCGAACCTCCCGACAACGGCTCGAAATCGGGCCGTTTTAGGCTACCCGGACTTGCTTCAAACCGATGTCGTTTCTTACCGTTTCAATTGTGAAAAGTATTACAATGGGCAACTTTTGCAATCGGGCATTGCTGTTTTGACCGAGGCCGGGAGCGACTACTCGTTTACAGTTGTGCAAGCCCTGGGCGAATTTTTTGGAGATTATCAAAATAAACCGCTCTCAGAGATTGAGTTCGAGGCTATTGCTTTACCGGCAACCCTTACACCAATTGTTAAAAAGGGAGAGCTTAACGCGGTTTGTTTTCCCACAATTGTAAACCCAAACTTTTATTCGACCAACGGAGCCTCAATCGGTTACGCCGGGAAAATGAACGATTACTCGGCCAATCCAAGCGGGAACGGAGCCTATACAAACAACGGGCCTCGAGTCCCGATGCCGTTTGTGGATTACGTGCTCGCTCAGATTGCAGCCTTAACCGGAACGACGCTCGACGGAGAATACTTCGATAAGCCGGAGCTCCGAAAGTTGATTCTCTTTAATACCAGGGCTCTCGACGGAGCCTCGGCCGTTACCCTCTCGAGGCATTTGCCCGAGCTTACCCTCGCTCAATTTCTGCTCGAGTTTCGCAAACTCCTAAACCTTTCCTTTACCATTCGACCGGCCGAGAAAAGGCTTACTATTGGCTTTACAAGCAAAATCCTTTCTAAAGCGGCCGTAAAGGATTGGAGCGATAAGGCCGTTAAGCTATTCAAAAAGCAACCCGAAACCGCTCGACGGATGCAACTCGGCTCGGAGCTCGACTCGGGAGACGCGCTCGTTAAGGACAAACCGCTCGAGCTCGAGGACTACCTTACGCCGGAGCTTGCCGAACCGACCGGCATTGCTCCGCTTAAGAGTAAGTTTTCGACGCTGCTTATGGACTCGGAGCTCGATACGGCCAAATGCCAACAAACCGGCATTACCGAGCAGTTCGGCCAACTAACGAACAAGTTCTCTCCCCGAGTTTTGTTCTTTATCGAAAACGAGCTCGTTAATTCAATTCCTACGGCCTCGAGCTCCTTAAATGACCTCTCGCTTTACTGGAATGGAGTTAATGGCTTAGCGGCTACTTTTTGGAGCGTTAACGAGGCATTACGCCAGCAATGGTTCTATGTTACTCGGGACATCAATCTAAACGAGTTCGATCTCGCAACGCTCGACTTTGCCGAGAAGGTCCATATAAACGGCGTTAATTATTTAGTCGTTAAGGTGCTCGTTTCTATCCCGATCAACAAACCGGCACAGGTTACACTTTTACGGGCTTGAGCGGCCTAAAAACCGGCTACAACGCAAAGCCTCGGCCAAACGGTCGAGGCTTTTTTATGTCCTTTTTGGCATCTATCCTCGGGTTTAGCTTTCCAAAAAAATAAGCATGGAAAGCGCAACAGGAGTACGGGGAGACGCTCGAGCGGTCTGGTTAACAACCAACCGAGATACGGGCAAAATCCTCGAGGGTTACATCCTCAAAGCAGAGGAGGCATTTAAAGCGAGGGCAATTGCGGCCGGTCTACCGCTAACGGGAGAGATGCTCGACTCCTTCCGACGTTACGCAGCCGTTGAGGGAAACGGCTACGTAGAGGCTCGGCTCGAGATGGTCGATTACTTCCGACTAAAGGACCTCCGGTCAATGAAGTACACCCGGACTCCTCCGCTTGCCGCAATGGAGGCTTTTGTCGAGGCTCTCGGTCTTAACAAGTTCGCTTTTATTCCCGGCTACCCGCAAGGCATCAAACCGGCTACCGAAATGGCAGCAATCGAGCGCATTGCCTGGGGCATCAAAATGAATAAGCAGCGACACCCGAACGTAAGCCGGGGCTATCGAGGCATATACTCCGACCCGCTCCTCTCCGACGTACTTCCCTATCTCTTTCGGGACCTAACCGACCAATCCAATATAACCGCAATGCGAGGTATTAAACTACTTTTTTCTGAATAATGGCCGTAAATCTAAACGAAACAGCAACACTCACTTTACGGGCCGATGGGAGAGACTTAGCCAATGAGTTAACCCAACTCGACACCAAAGCGAAGGACCTCCGAACAACCTTAAAAGACATTGAGAAAAACGGAGGAAAGGGCTCCGAGGAGTGGAAAAAGTACAAGGCCGAGCTCAAGGACGTACAGGTCGAAACGAAAAACCTTAAGAAAGAGGTCGATATAACGACGCTCACTTACGGCCAATTAGGGAGCCGAATTAAGGACCTTAACCGGGAGCTTAAAAGCCTCAAGCCGGGAACGGACGATTTTAACAAAGCCGCAAAGAATCTCGGAGAGGCCGAGAAGCAGTTCAAGAAAGTAGGACAGGAGGTCGATAAAATTAAGGACTCAGGAGAGGAGCTCGCTAAGCCTACCCTTTGGCAAAAAATCGGCTCCGGGGTTGGCATCATGGCAAAGGCGTTTCAAGCGTTTGTTGCCCTGCAAATTATCGGCTATGTCGTTGACATCGGCAAGGCCATTTTTGAAACAACGGCCAAATTCGAGAAGTACGAGAAAGTTTTAACGACCGCTTTCGGGGGTAACGTTAAGCTCGCCAGGGAGTCAATGGCCGCGCTTAAGCAACTCGGAGCAACGACCGCTTTCTCGGTCGATGAGTTGACCGACGGTTACGTCAAAATGGTTAACCGGGGGCTCCGACCGACTCAGAAAGAAATGGTTGCCCTCACTGACTTAGCGGCATCGCAGGGTAAGACGTTCGATCAATTGGTCGAGGGCCTGCTCGATGCCGCAACGGGCGAATTTGAGCGGTTAAAGGAGTTTGGGACAAGGGCCTCCAAAGCCGGAGAGCAAGTCTCGTTTAAGTTTAAAGACGCTCAACTCGTTATCAAAAATACGGGAGAGGGTTTCGAGGTCCTCGACAAAGTAACGGGCAAGGTTGTCAATACCTTTAAAAATCAGGAGGATGCAACCCTCGGCGTATTAACAGCCCTAGGCACAATGAAGGGCGTAGGCGGTCAAAACGCCGAAATGATGGAAACGCTCGCCGGAAAGTCGAGCAATTTAGGCGATTCGTTCGACGCGTTAATGGTCGAGCTCGGGACCGGCTTACGGCCGATTTTTACCGCTATTCTGGACTTAATCAGCAAATCCATTCCCGCGCTTAGTCTGCTCGGCAAAGCAATCGGAACGGCTTTATTGATAAGTAAAAGCCTAATCGTTGGGGTTGCCGAGACCATTACCAACACGGGGCAAATGCTTTTCAATTTCACCAAAGCAGCGATTGAGCTCGCTCAGGGAAATGTCGAGGGAGCTAAAAAGACTTGGGACCAAACCAAAGCTTACGGGAAAGCAGCTCTTACCTCGATGGGGGAAAATGTCAAAATCGGCGTTACCCAAATCGTTAACACCTGGAAAGACCCGAACGCCGGAGTTGCTGCTCAGTTTGCCGGGAAAGACCAAGGAGGTAAGTTCCAAAAGGAACTAACCAAAGAACAGGAGAAAGCCATTAAGGACCGCGAAAAAGCGGCCGAGAAAGCTCGCAAAAAAGAGGAGAAAGACGAACAAAAACACCTCGAGGATGTCCGCAAAGCCAACGAAAAGGCTCTCGAGGACCTCGCCAAAATTGAGGCCGAGACGCATATCACATCTATCAAAGATGAGATGCAAAGGGAGTTCGTTAAGCTCATGGTCGAGCGGGACCAAAAGGTCGCAGCAATCGGGAAAACGGTTGCCGATGAGAAAAACAAAAACGCGCAGATTGCCGCGCTCGACTTGGAGCTCCAAACCAAAATAACAAAGGTTTCGGCCGAGTATGGAGAGAAACGGCGTAAGAAAGCCGAGGAGCTCGATAAGCAGCGACTCGAGGCCGAGAAAGCCATTATTGAGCAGCAAAAGCAAGCCGAAAACGCGCTCCTCGATTGGCGGGAGCTCAACGCCAAAGGCAATGCAAAAAAGCTTAACGACATCCATCGGGAGCGGGAAAACACACAATACCGTTTAACGGTCGAGAAGTTGAACGCCGAGGAGTCGGCCGAGAAAGCGAAAGCGGCTCGGGAGATTACCGATAAAGAGCAGTTACGGAGAGCACTCGAGGCAATCGAGGGCCGCTATGATAACGAGCGGCAACTCGCAGAGAAAAAGCACTCCGACGCAATCGAGAAGATAAATAAGGAGCTACAGGACAAGAAAAAAGAGCAATGGAACGCGGCCTCGAACGCGTTCTCGGCCTTGCTTAAGGGAGACCTCTCCTCGTTTGTGGACTATGCCGACAAGATTTTCGAGGGCGAAAAATCGGCATGGCAAAAACGGCTTGCTCAGAACGTGGAAAAATACGCGGCCGTTGCTCAAATGGCAACCGCAGCCGTAAGCTTTTTAAACCAACTCGAGCAGCAAAAAGCAGAACGGGCAATCGCTGAAGCTACGAAGGAACGGGACGCAAAGGTTAAGCTCCTTAACGATCAAATCCAACTCGAGAAAGTTGCTCAGGACGCGGCCGAGTTCGAGAAACAGAAGATTACGCAGGAGAGTAACGACAAAATCCAGACGATAAAAGACTCCTCGCAGAAAGCTATTTCGGACCTCGAAAGCCAATACCGGCAACTATCGAGCTCGGAGGAAAAGCGCAAGTTAGACGAACAGCTACAAGGCTACAGGGAAAATGCAGACGGTAAAACCTCGGCCGCAAAACAAGCAGCCGAGGAGACAATCTCGGCCGCTCAGGACGAAGCAAAGCAAACGATTTCGGCCGCTCAGTTGGCCGAGAAAGAGGCCATTAAAGCCGCTACTAATGCCAAGCTCGAGCGAATCGACGCGGCCGAGGCTACTCGGGACGCGGAAATCGCAGCCATCGAAAAGCGGAAAGACGTAGACCAGGCAACCCGAAAGCAACTGCTCGCAGAGGCAAAGGATAAGTTCGACCAGGAGAAAAAGCTCGCAGAGGATGAGGCAACGGTAAAAATTGAGCAAGCCAAAGACACGGCCAAAACACAAACCGAGCTCGCTAAGGAAACCGCGAAAACTAAAACTGAACTCGCTAAGGACCAAGCCGAGGCCGAGCTTAAGGCAATCGGGGCCGTACAGAAAGGCGACGAAAAAGCAGCAAAGGAAATCCTCGCCAAAGCCAAAGAGGACCAGAAAGAAAAGATTCGACTCGCTAAGGAGCAAGCGGATAAGGCTATCGAGGAGGCCGAGAAAGAGAAGCGGGAAAAACTCAAAAAGGTAGAGGCCGAGAAACAAACCCGGATTCAAAACCAAAAGGAGTTAAACCGGCAAATCGAGGCCGAGAACGTGAAGGCTCGAGCAATGGAGGCCGCTGCAAAGCGTAAGCAATGGGAGGCACAGAAAAAAGCCGACGTTGCCTCCGCTTTGATTACCGGAGCTCTGGCAACCCTTAAGGCCTTAGCCTCGAGCTTTTGGCCCGCGAACCTTGTCTTTGCGGCTATGTCGGCAATTATGACCGGGGTGCAAGTGGCTATGATTAAAAGCCAACCGGCTCCGCAGTTTCGGCATGGGGGCTTTGTGGCTCAGGGAGGCCGACACGGTTCGGAATACGGCCGGGGAGGTATTGCGCTCATTGACCGGCAAACCGGCCGGGAGACCGGAGAAATGGAGGGAGACGAGGCAATTATTAGCCGGGAGCAAACGGCCGCAAACCGGCCGCTTATCGAGCAAATGTTCTCGAACGCTCGCACACCTGGGAGCCGACACAAACCCGTAGACCGAGGACCGGCTCTCCGTAACGGCGGGATGCTAGACGCGGATTATTGGTCGAAAGGGATGTTTTTATACGGAGGCATCAAACCGGCCAAAAAGATAACCAATAAGCCAAAGCTCGGCTATTACGAGGATGGAGGAATGTACGAAGGAGCGACCGACCCGGCTCTCGATACAGCCTCGGCCGATAGTGAGGTCGCAATCGCTCAGGCTCAGGGAAAGGAGCAACTCCGGCTTTTGGGCGAAATCCTGAAAGCGATTACCCTAAGCGACACCCACACGACCGACCGGCTTAAATTGCTCGAGAGTCAACTAATGAGCCTTGACAAGCAACAACAAAGCTTATTAACGGACCTTGAGCGGACCAATCGAGCCGGATTCTTAACGCTCAATAATGATCTAACGAAAGCCATTAGAACGGCCTCGGAGGACATCATTAAAGGGCTCAAGGTTACGAGCTCCGATAACGGCAAGGGCCTCGAGGCTCTATCGTTACAACAACGAAACTCGTTCACCTCTTTGGCTAACAGTCTAACCCGAGGCTTTACGGGCTTAACGCTCGACACAAAGCAGGGATTCGAGGGAATGTCGAAAGATGTCGTTAATGCAATCGAGACGCTCTCGGACGATACCAAACTCAATATTGAGACGCTCTCGAAAGATGTCGTTACCGTTATCGAGAAGCAGTCGAAAGACACCAATAAAAGCCTCGAGGACCTCTCGAAAGCTGTTACTAAGTCGCTCGACAAACTCTCCGAGAATACGGAGGAGAACCTCGTTAAGCTCGACCGGAGCGTTACAAAGTCGCTCGGAGACCTCTCCGACGATACGACCGGGAGTCTCGACACGCTCTCGAAAGCCGTTACCCGCTCGCTCGATACGCTCTCGACTACAACCGAGCGGAGCCTCGAGCATCTATCGACCGAGACCAAACGAGGCCTCGATAATATGGCTAACCAGGTAAGCGGTTTACGCGGCTCGATTAACGCCGTTGAGGGAGCGGTTTATCAAGTGAGGGACGCGGCCAATGGGACAACCGGAGCCGTTTACGGGACAAATAACGCCGGTCGATTGGATGCCTTAATAAGTTCAATTTCCAGTTTCGGAGGCAAATAAATTAGTTGCAAAAGTAAGGGAGGGGCCGTATATTTAGGCTCCTCCCATTACCGAGCTAGAAAGATGATTTCACCTAACCATTACAATGCTCAAAAAATTAACCTTATCCGTTCCAAAGTATTTAAAGAAGTTTATCGAGGGCGAGTTCGACGGTCAAGACGGAGTTGTCCACATTGAGAAGTGGAACGAAATCGGGCGAATGATTCACCTAGTAAGCCGGTCAATTCCCTTTACGATGCCGGTCGAAAAACCAACCGGGACAACCCTCGTAATTACCTACTATTGCCGCGAAAAAGCGTATGAGGTTCCAGTCGAGAAATACCCGGATTTAGTTCGGCAATTAGATGAGATTTTCAGACGCTCGCTCATTTGCGAAGTGAGAAGCGTTCACTATTTAGCCGGAGGAGATTACTCTCAGTATATCCGAAACTTTTTAGCTCGGTACGATATTTCTCCCGACATCGAGCTCGAATGGGAGACGGTTCGCAAAATCTACCGGGATTATTTGTCGAGAGTTGACAAAAAAAATAAAAAGAATTTAAGCGTAAAAAGTCCGGCAAATGAGGCTTATGTCCGGGCTTAACGTGAAAGGTCCGGTTTAGGCCGGTAAAGTCCGGCCAATATTTACCCCAAAAAGCGGCTCTACATCTAGTAGGGCCGCTTTTTGCGTCTTAGGACATCAGCAAAAACCCTCGTATTTGCGTCCTTTCGCTCGAGTCGGCTCGGCCTACTTTCGTACTATGGACACGAAAGTTTTAGGATGCTCGAACGGGGTTAATGGCGGTTGGCTTGCTCAACTTTGGCTTATTCCAATCGACCAGGTTCTCGGCGTTCTCGACCCGGAGCTTTTCTCGCAGGGGAGAGCATTCACGATTCCGGCCTATGGGTTGCCGGTTGCCGAGGATGTCGAGATTACCCGGATTAAATTTCCCAACGGGCAAGCCTCCTTTGAGGAGATTCAAACCCGGAGCGAGGAGGGACCGGCTTACGGAATGACCATCGAGGCAACCCTCCCCAAAAACGAGCTCGAGCTCCTCGACTTTTTGCACCGAAACCAGGCTCGGCGGTGGCTTGCCATTTTCACCGACGTTAACGGAGAGACGTTCGTTTCGGGAGAACCCGAGCGAGGCCTCGACCTTTTCCTTAGTCGATCTATTGCCGCAATCAACGCCGTTAAGCTTTCCCTTTACGGCCGGAACTGGCATCCGGCCTTTATGCTCGAGGACTCAGACCTCGAGACCTTGCTCCCGTATTCAATGATTACTTACCAAGCAGATTTTAACAACTATCAATGAGCGCAATCAGTAGGCCGTTAACACCTTACGCAGTGGCCGAGCGAATTAAAGAGGATGTTTGCAAGCTCCGAGTTCTTTTTTACGCCGGAGACAATCCGCTCGATGTTTCGGGCCAACAATTCGAGCTTAAGCTTTCGTATGCCGGGATTACAGTCGTTAAGAAACTTAACCAGGACATTACCCGGACGAACGTTAACGAGCTCGAGATTTTGCTTACCGATGCCGACAAAGGCTCCCTATCGAGAAAACGGTATAGTTACACGCTCGTAAACACGACGCTCGACCGGACGGAGCTTAACGGCGTTTTAGTCTTTGTTGGGATTGAGCCCTCCTTAAGTCACTCCTCGCAAGGGGCTCCCGATATTCTAATCCGTTACCTCAGCAACTCAACAACAATCGAGGAGGTTGTCCCGGCTATCGTGGGGGAAGTAGGGCCGGAGTGGTTAATTTGGCGGGGAGCATGGCAACCAAACACCGACTACAAAAAACGGGATGGAGTATTCATCGGCGGCAATACTTACCGGAGAAAAATCGACGGTAAATCGGGAGCCTCGTTCGATGCCTCTCTTTGGGATGTTGTCGGCATTTGGGGCAGTATTCCCGATGGAGGCATTAAGACTCTCCAACTAGGAGACGGAGCCGCTACGAGAGACAAAATCGCAGCCTCGGCAGTAACGCCGGAAAAGACAAGCTTTTCGCAAGCAACAACCACGACCGAGGACGCTCTTTTCGATCATTTGCTTTCGTTTGCCGATGATAAAGGAAACGTTTTGTTTAAGGTTCGCCGGGACAACGTTGTCCAATTCTTTCAACTGCTTAGCTCAAAAATCGGCGTTCAACAATACACGTTCGATGTTAACCAGGCAACCCAACAGCTTACAATCAAAGTAAACGGGCTCTCGGCTTTCCGGCTCGGTCAAGATGGGGAGCTCCAATCGGACACCCAGACTACATTTTCAAATCCAACGGAAAAGTATATCCTCCCGATTGTTGACGAAGCCGGGAACGTGGCCTCCTATTGGAACCGGCTCGGGGAGTTGTTTCTCAATAAAATTACGCCGAACAAAATTGCAATCGGCGGCTTTTCGATTGAGCAAGCCGGAAACGATCTCGTTATAAAAGCCGGGAATGTCGAGGCCTTTCGCGTTAAAGCGGACGGTTCGCTCCAAGCGAATAACCTCTCGATTTTCTCAGATTTACTGGACTTGTATCCCTTTAACTATGTCGATGAATCGGGCAACATCGGGCAAGGATTCGACCGCAAAGGGACCGCGCTCGGCATGGTAAGCGCAAGCTCGGCACAGACACAAGGGGGAATTTCGGCAGACATTTTACACATACCGGATTACGGGCAAAGCTTGTCGGTCGGAGCCCTGGGAACGCCGTTAATTTCAACGACTCCCGAGGCCTATGTTATCGGCTTTAACAAAGGGCCGAACATGGCGAGCTATGATGCCGACGCAACGAAATACGACTCTTTTGCTCCGTTGGTTGCCGCAATCCAAGAGGCTCCGGTCTCGGCTCTCGCTCGGATGTTTAAGCAGCAATTACAAACGGATGGGTTTATTATCAACGCGACCGATAGGCGGCTCGAGATTCTCTCCTCGGCTCCCGGATTCTCGGGAGCGACTATCGCAGAGCTCTCCAAAGGAACGGCCAACTATCAACGCTTTATCGACGGAATCTCCAACGCAAAGCGACTCGCTACCGCGCAAGGGAAAACGTATAATATGCCGATCTTTTTATATATGCAAGGCGAGCAAAACGTCAACTCCGACAAAGCCAGTTACAAGGCCTCGTTAATTCAGCTTAGAAAAGACTTTTGGGCCGAGCTAAGCGCAGTTAACCCAAACCAGAAAAACGAGCTTAAATGCCTTACGTATCAGTTGGCGTTTCACAATAAAGCCAATAACAATGCCGGAGCGTATCCAAACATTGCCCTCGGCCTCCTCGAGCTCGGCCTTACGGAGAAAAATTTCTACATGGGGCCGACGATGTATCCCTATGATTACGGAGACGATACACACCTCGCAAACGGCCTCGAGTATGTTAAAGTAGGAGCTTTAGCCGGATACATCGAAAAGAGAATCGTTGTCGATGGGGTTAACTGGAAACCTATCCATTTACGGGATTACATCATCGAGGGCAACATCCTCGAGCTCCGGTTTAATGTGCCTGTTCTCCCGCTCGTTTTCGACACGGTAACGGTAACGAATCCGGGCAACTATGGCTTTCGGCTCTTTATCGGCTCGGCCGAGCAAGCCCTCACATCGGTCGAAATTATCCGGCCGGATACGGTTAAAATCGTTTGCTCGACCGCAATCGTTAAGGGGGCAAAATTAACCTATGCCATTAATGGAACGCTCGGAAAATCCGGCCGGACGCAAGGCTCGAGAGGATGTCTCCGGGACTCTCAAGGGAATACGGTTATTTATCAACCGAGCGGCCTTAACCTCCCGCTCCACAACTGGACTCCAATTTTTGAACAGATTCTTTAATTTTTATATCACCTACAAAAAAGCAAAATCAGTATAATGGGACTTTCAATCGTTGTTAAAGGAGCCGACTTCTCGGCTTTAGGCCTGGGAAATATTAACCTAGCCGAGATGTACATTACTAACTCTGGCATTACGAGCGCAACGCATAAGGCCGCAATCCGGGCGTTTTATGCTTCATTCAGACAAGCCGGATTTATAACAAAGTTCGGAGTCGCTCGGCTGTTTTACGCCGGGACCGCTTTAGCCGACTCGCTCAATCTGGTTAACCCTCAATTAAGTACGGCCGCTTACCAGGCGACTTATTTAAACGATAGTCCGACGTTTCACACCTCGGCCGGATGGAGTCCTAATGCAGCCGCTTTGCATTGCGCCGTTAGTAATTTTCCGGTTAACGGAGATATTAACGGGTTTCACCTTCATGCCTGGAATACAACGCCGGAGGCCGATACGACTCGATATTTACTAGCCGCAAACGCAAACGCGACCGGGAACAATTTCTCGACTACGTTAAGCCGGAAAAACCAAACCCAAACCCGAGGCCAAATAACGCCGTACACGGGCATTTCCAGCATCTCGGCTCCGAATGGTTACGACCCCAACAAAACCGGCTTGTTGAGTGCCTCCCGGCAATCGGGCGGCATTTACAAGCTCTATGATAACGCGGCTATAATTAATAGTTCGGTTCAATCAAATACCTGGAGCACAAGCGGAGCAACGATAATGCTCGAGGGGAGCATCGACCGGACAGTCGCAACCGTTTATACGGCTTGTACTTTCCGCTTTTTGGGGTACGGCTTTTCTACCTGGACAGATGCCGACGAAACCGCACTAAACGCAATGATTACGGCCTTTAATGCCGCAATCGCTTAAGCAAACAAGTCCTTTATAGCAGGAGGTAAGCCTCTCATTTTTGTATCACAACAGATACTTAAATGAGAGGCTTATCTTTTAATAATCTTTCCGGCCTTTGGATGCTCGAGGAGAATTTCGCGTCTCGCTTACAGGAGGTGATAGTCCCACGTTTGCGAGCCGGGAGAGACGCGATACCTCCCTCGATGAGAGGAGAACATCCCTCGGCGTTTATGGGTGGCCGTGAGGATAACCGGCCGCAAGCAGGGACCTCCGGCTATTACGAGTATTATGTCGATGCTTACGCCAAACGAACCGGAGGAGAGGTTCCCATTATTCCCATTATCGGGCCGTTAAGCCGTTACGGAGCTTGTTCGTGGGGGTACGAGGATTTAACCGGCCTTATGCAAGCAGCCGACCGGATGCCGAGCTCTAAAGCGGTCGTTTTAGAGATGAACACGCCGGGAGGTGGAGTCGATGGTCTCCGGGCATTTGCCGAGACTGTTCGCACGATGAGTAAGCCGGTTGTCGTTTGGACTCCATTTTGTGCCTCGGCCGGGGTTTACATTGCCTCACAAGCAAGGGGAGGCATTATCCTCGAGGACCAATCGGTTACGGAGATTGGCTCCATTGGCGTAATTATGATTTACGCGAACCAGGCTCGAGCCCTCGAGAAAGCCGGGATTGACGTTCGGATTTTCCGCTCCGATGGTTCAGAGAAAAAAGCTCCGCTTAACGGCATCGAGCCGCTCTCGGAGGAGACGGTCGCTAAAATTCAAAGCAGCCTTAACAACGCAAAAAAGGAGTTTCACGGAGCCGTAAGACGCGGCCGAGCCGGAGTTCTAACCTCCGACGAATGGACATCGGGCGATATGTTCGGCGTTAAGGACGCGCTAAATATGGGCCTTGCCGATGGAAAGGGCTCCCTGCAAACGGCCGTTACGAGAGCCCTTCAACTAGCAAAAACAACTTAAATTTTTTTCTATGGGTGCAGTTAAAACAACAATTGTCGCAATGGTGGCAACCCTATTCGGAAAGTCCGAACAGGCAATTTCGGAGAAGCTCTCAACCGAGGAGTTTAACCAGTTCTCGCAGGATGCTCAGGCAGCAGCCGAGCGGATTACGGAGCTCGAGGGACAGGTTACAGGTTTCGAGACAACGGTCTCAACCTTAACGACTCGGGCCGAAACAGCCGAGGGACTAGTCGAGACGCATACCGGCCGGATTACGGAGCTCGAGGGCCAACTCTTTACGATGGAGGCCGACCGGGACCAGTACAAAGGATGGTTTGAGGACAAGAAAGCAGCCGGGAAGAATTTGCCGGCCGAGGACGCATCTAACCGAAATGGAGAGCCGGAGGCTTTGTCGGACTACAACGCCGATGCTCTGGAAACATATCGTAAAGAAAAAGGAGGCAAGTAACAACCCGAGAGAGCCGACCAAAGACTTTTTAAATCAGTAAACAACATTTTTCAACTTTAATTTTTATCGACAATGCCAGCAATTAAAGGGTACGATTTCAGCAAATTGCCCTCCGAGTTAATGCAAGTTTTTGACGGCCGTAAAGACATCATTACGGACGTTCTAATCGACGGAGAGGCCTCGCTCCGGTCAGATTTCGAGATGCTCGTAACGGACAACAAAAGCCCGTTAATCAACCTCGAGGTAATGGACGTTTTGAAAGCGGCCTCGGATGATTTCGACCCGGCCGAGGGTGCGCTCAAGTTTGGAGCTCGGACTCCATCCTTTGAGGATGTAGACATCGACTTGCATTTTACCATTGGTGAAATCCAAACGATGTACCGCTCGTATTTGCAGTACGTTAAGGGATTGAGCTCGGAGAAAGACGTTTTAGCAAATCCGTTTCAGGTCTTTTTCCTTACGGAGATTATTAAAACCGCTCGGGGCAACCTGCGGACGCTTGCCTCCTGGAAAGCCGTTAAGAACGGAGCGAACCGGGGCTCTATCTACGCCATTACCGGCCTATTGGCTAAAATGACAGCCGGACGCGCTGCTCAGGGAGACATTCCATCCGCTAACGTGCTTGCCGTTACGGGCGCAATTGACGACACCAATGCTTACGAGCAGGTTCTCGCAATGTGTAAGGTTGTCGAAAACGCGAACGAGGCTCTTTTGAATGTTCCCTTGCAACTGCGATTGGCTCCGGGCTTAGTTCGCGCTGTTAACCGTCGCAGACAGGCGAAATTCTCGAGCGTTCTCCGGCCTGACGATGTAATGAAAGCCGTTGACGGTTACGACAATATTACGCTTAAGGCCGATGTCGGTTTGTCTGGTAAGCAAACGATGGTTATTACTCCGGCCTCGAACCTGTTTTTTGTGTGTAACGAGGATGTCGCAGCTTACCGGCTCAAAGTCGTTGAGACCGTAAAAGGCTGGGATATTAACATCCGTATGTCGGTCGGTTTCGATTACGGTTTCGGAAAGTTGACTTTCCTTAACGACAAAGTTTAAGCGAGTCGAGCTCCGGCCGCTCGGTCGGAGCTCTCCGCTTTTAGTAGTATCTATTTTCTCAATCAATCCATTTTTACAACAAAGACAAATGAAGATTAAAGGGGTTTATTCGATTATTGCCGCTTTTGTGTTGCTGTTTATCGGCTCGGCGGTTGCCGTAGAAACGGACAGCGTATTGTTCGGGGTTGCCTCGATTCCAGCCGTTTCGATGGGCTTTACCCACGTTACGGGTGTTCAGTTGTTTGATACGAAGGCAATCGCTTTCGTTACGTTGGCCGCTATTCCACGTACCAAACAGCAAACTATTAACCCTGGGGGCGGTCGGAGACTGTTCTTAATTGCTACCGACAATTTCTCGGCCGAGTGGCCTAAAAAGACCGAAATCGTAGAGGGCGAAATTACGGTCGCTCCTACATTGGTTGCTGCTCCTGCTAACAGTCCAGCAACGGCTTTTATCGAGGTTCAGGTTTCGGACAACTCGCTTAAGCTTGACGGAGCTCTGAAAGGCGCAACGGGTTATCAATCCTGGGAGCAATCGCTCGAGGTTAAAATCGCAGGTTACAACAAAGAACAATGTGCCGCAATCGAAAAGCTCATTAATACCGAGGTCGTTGCCGCATCCATCCTAAACGACGGAGTAATTACGATCTCCGGGACTTCGTTCTTAGGTCTGCAATTCGAGGTAACGCACACAACCGGAGCGAAAGGCTCAGACCGTCGGGAATGGACGCTTAAGGCCAAAAACGACGGGTATATGCACAACTATATGCCGTTGAAAGACGATGTTACACTACCAGGCGTTTCGGTCGCTTAATCGAGGAGGGCTCTAAAAATTCACCATTTTACTCGAAAGCCTCCTCCGATGGGAGGAGGCTTTTTTTAAAACTATGGCAAAGACTATCAAATTACATCACCCGGACGAGCGGCTCGTTTTTGGATTTAAAGGCCGAGATATTATCGTTTCCAAAACGATGCCGATGCAGGATGCCGAGCTCATTGCAAAGCAATATCCCGGCCAATACCTGACCATTACCGAGGAGCCCGAAACGCCAGCCGAGAGCGAAAGCGAGGCTAAAGCGACTACCGAGGAGGCCTCGACCAAGCAAACCAAGAAAAAGACCGGCAACGCAGAGTAAAACAGCTAGGCCGATAATTCACTCTAATTTTTTTTCTAACAGACTCATTTTTTCAGTACCAACATGGAAGTAAAACACTTAAAAGCGGCGGCTCAATTAGCTGAAATGCACTATAAAGCCGACCCAAAAAGCGAGAGCAAAAAACACGCATTCGAGAATGCGCAATCGGAGTACGAACAAGCGGCCGAGGCCGAGCGAGTGCTTTCCGAGGAGGCCGAGCCGGAGGTTAACCAGAAAGCCGAAACGGGTTCCACCAACAAAGACGAGGCTCCGAAAGAGGATGCCGAGGATTTATCCATCGAGCAACTCGAGGCATTGCTAAAAGCTAAAAAAGCAGACAAAGCAGACAAAGCAGACAAAGCAGACAAGAAAACAAAGGCCGAAACCGAGCAGAAAGCAGCCAAAGACGCGACCGAGGCCGCTACATTGGCAGCGAAAGACAAGGCCGAAAAAGAGCCCGAGGACTCAAAAAAAAACGAGATTCCGAGCTAAGTAAACCGACTCAAGTAGTCGAGGAGGACCGTAAAGAGCGGCTTTCTATGCGAGCAGAGTCTTTGCATAAGGAGGTCGCTCTTTTGTCGAATACCCTCTCGGATTTTGCCGAGGAGGATGTCGAAGGCCGTAAAAATATTGTCGATGCTATCCTCGAGCTTCGGGAGGCCTGGAAAGATGTTCGGTTCGAGCTCGAAAACGGAAAGCCTCGGAGAGCTCCGCTCGAGCGGGACCAAAAGCCGACCGAGGCTCGGCTCGGGATGTCAGAGGCCGAGGTTAAGGTCGAGCTCCAAAAAAACCGAGTCAACATCTCCAAAAACCGAAAGAAAATCGAAGACTCTCCCGAGCACAAAAACCGGCCAACCTGGGAGGCCGATCTCGCTCGGCTCGAGGCCATAAATAACGAATACGAGACTGAACTTATCCGCTTGAAATATGAGACAGCATAACAAATACTTGCAAAAGGTACAGGATGAGCTTAGTATCTATCAACAGTATTTAATTGACGAAAAAACCGAGCTTACACAGGCTCAGCTAGACGTTTTCGACCGAATCGAATTAACCCGGACTTGGTTACGGGAGGGCTATTCTGATTCGCAGGTCTTAACGATGCTTAAGCGGTCGGAGCACATCCAAGACCGACGCGCTCGGGAGATTCTCGCTCTCGCTTATGCCGTTTTTGCCGAGGTTCGTTCGACCAGGGATAAGGACGGTATAAAATACCTCTATTCTGAAATGTTCAGAGATGCCTATAGAAAGGCTATCGAGGCCGAGGACTTTCGAGCGGCTGCTCTGCTCTTAAAAGAGGCCGCAAAAATCGACGGAGCTTATAACAGCGAAACGACGCTCAACTCCGACCAGTACAAACGGCCGACCAAAATCACCATTAAAGTAAAAACGATGAATGTCGGCTCGGTTGCCGAGGCTCCTCGGGAAATTGAAAACGCGACGTATGAACTCGACAAATAAGCCAGCCGAGGAGGTCGAACTCGAGCTCGAGGTAAACGAAAAACAAGCCATTTTTCTAAACGCCGTAACGACTCATAAATACGAGGTCGCTGCAATGGTCGGAGGCCGGGGGAGCGGGAAATCCGTTACCCTCGGAGACTTTCTCATGTACGCCGTTGAGGAGCTCCCGAGGGCTCGATGTGGTTGGGGCGTTAAGACCGTAGCGAAAGCAAAGTCGAAACTTACGGCCGGGATTAAAGCGGCCTGGTTACGGTGGGGGATTGTCGAGTATGATTTCAAAACCGGCCTCGGCTGCTTTTGCCTTTGGCGGGAGCCTCCTGCTCATTTTGAGCGGCCTTACCAATCTCCTGACAATTGGGAGAACTGCATCTCCTTTCCGAACGGATTCGTTATCGAGATGGAAAGTTTTAAGCTCTCGGCCGACGAAAACCGGGGCTCGAACTTTGACCTATACGTAATTGACGAAGGCCTGAATTTTAAAAAGGCCTGGTTAAAGGTGGTTTTACCCACATTACGCGCAAACGTTGGGAAATTCGATTCCTGTTTGCATCAAATGTTAGCGGTTTTTTCGTCTCCTCCCTGGACTCCTGAAGGTGCATGGATTCACGAAATTGAGGACCTCTCCAAAAAGGAGCCAAAAAATTACTTTTACCTCGAGGTAATGACGAAGGACAACCAGGCCTTTTTACCTCCAAATTATATACCTCGTTTACGCAAGCAATTAACCAGGCTCGAATTTCAAGTCGAGGTTGAGGGAAAACGGATCTCAAAATTACCTAACGGATTTTATCCGAGTTTCCAGTATACTTTACACGCCGTAAAAGATGAGACCGACATCGAGGAGCTCGAGGCTACCGTCTATAACGGAGAGCCGTTCTATGATAGTAACCAGGAACTCGAGGTAAGCCTCGACTTTAATGCTCACTTTACATCTTGTACGATATGGCAGTCCGAGGAGGGGCTCTCGAGGCAAGTCGATAATCTATTCGTTAAGGAATCCGACGAAGGCCTTACTATGGCGCAGACTTTAGCGGCTCGGTTTAAAGTCGAGTATTTTAACCATCGTAAAAAAAACGTCACTCTTACCGGAGATAGAAACGGGAAGAATAAAAGCGCGGGTTCTACCGACAGTATGTTTGACCAGGTAGCGAAGCTTTTACGGCCCGAGGGTTGGCTCGTTACCGTGAGCCCTCTCAACTATAACCCTCCTCATAAGGACAAGTTCGTATTGATAAACGATGTACTATCAGAGCGAGACCCGAGCCTCTTTCGAGTAAGGATAGATGGTAACAAGTGCAAGGCGACCATCATAAGTATAGAGAACAGTCCGCTTAAGTCCGACTACAGTAAGGACAAGGGGAGCGAGAGCTCAGGCATGGAGCAGGAGCGAGCGACACACTTAAGCGATACGGTCGATTATTATATCATTTGGAAACGGAAAGGAGGCTCCTCGGTTAACTACAACGATTTCGACGTTTCACTCCTTTAACGATCTCCGCTCGCTCGCTTTTGGAAAGTAAACGAGTTCGGAAAATCAAAAAATCGAAAGGCCGGTCAAGCTCGGGAGCTCGACCGGCCTTTCATATTTTCGGAAATTTGGCTTTTTGGAAATTTCCAAAATGCTAAAGGGCGGGGTCGAGAGAGAGAAAAGAGGCCGTTTTTTTGTTTTTTTAGGAGCAATCGTCCTTATAATCAACGCGTTTAGCTGTTTCGAGGGTGCAACTTTTTTTTGCACCTAATTTGAGTAGGTTAAAACTCTGTTAATCTTTTGATTTCTAGCATTTTATTGCTTATTTTATACCTCATTTGAGGCACTAGAGCGAAAATCTAGCTTTTCCTTAGTTGCTTTGCGTTCGCCTAAGTAAATCACAACAAATACTACAGCATGAACCTTAACGACATTATTGCAGCCCTGGAAAATTACAGCTTGGAGCGGGAGGAAACTCGCAGCTCAGCCGAAAATCTGAAAGCCGCAGTCTTGTATTTCTTTGAACAGATACAGAGTCGCGCGAACTGGACTCCTCAAGAGCTCGAGGACCTACGAGAGCGATGTCAGATAAGCCGGAGCTTGGAAATGCTCGATGCTGCTCTTTTTGACCAGCCACACGAGGAGCAAATCGAAGAAGTTTAAAACGAAAGCCGAGTTTATTACTCGGCTTTTTTACGTATAAGGTTATTCAATATTCTAGTCGTTATCTGTGAAAGGCGATTGAGTAGGAAAAGATTTAAGCTCGAGCAGGATTCTCCGTTCGTCAACCTTAGCGTAAGCCTCGAGCCCTTTTGCTGATGTTCTGCCCATCATAACAAGCGTTGATTCGGTAGAAAAAATCTTGTTGCTATAGTTTTTGATTTCGGGGCAAATGGGAGAAAATACATCCGAGTAAAGTCCTCCGTTAAGACAGAGGTTTGCAAAGGTTTTCCGGCCTACATGAGTTGTTAAAACCTTTTTTATACCGACACGCATTGCTATAATTTTTAGATACAAGTTCGTTTTCTGGTTTGGCCGAACGTGGATTCGCTCCGGTTTTCCATCATAACGAGTATCGAGGATATACTTAGCAATTGGGTGGAAAGGTTGTCGAGCTTTAACGTCAGTTTTAACCCGATCTTTCTCGAGCCATACCATGCCGACCGGCTCGGATGCCTCCGTTAACATTACTTTATAAATAAGGTGATTCGATTGCAGGGATTTTATATCCGTATAGGCAAGTCCCGAGAAACAGCAGATTAAAAAATAATCCCTAACCTCGGCAAGTACCTTATCAGTATCGCCAAAGTCATATGTTAATAAGTTTAGAAGTTCAGAAGTAGAAAGGAAAACAGGGTCATTCGGCTTAACTGCTTTAACCCGATAGCCTTGCAATGGGTCTCGGTTCATGTAGTCGTTAAGGAAAGCCCAAGACAGTATTTGCTTAATCGTTTGGGTATGCTTACGAATCGTAGCGGGTTTTCGTTTCTCCTCGACGCGCATAAAATAACGATACTGCTCAATGAGAGCTAAGCCGAACGATTCTCCCGGTAAATCAATCTGCTTTTTAAGCTTCAACCAGATTTCAATTTTATTCTTAACGGCATCATACGTTTGATAGGTCCCGAGAGTAATCTCAGGGTCCTTACTTATATGCTTTAAATACCGCTCAAAGATGGCAATAAACGAAAACCCTTTACCGTCCTGTTTGAACAGCATTTTTATGTTGTTGGCGGTAAACGGCTCCTCCTTTCGTAAGAAGTCGTTATAAATAGCCGAAACGCGTTCTTTCCAGATGTCGAGCGTTTGGTTTTGTTGTTGAGCCTCTGCCGAACGAGCCGTAATTCGTTGGGCTTCCTGATTCCAGTGTTTTCGATGGACTTGGATTCCGGTCGAGCCGAGCTCGACGCGGGTTTTATCCATTGTAATACGGAAATATATTGTAATCAAATCGGGAGATTTTTTTGAGGGATGAGCCCAAAAAAGTTTTTCCATTCTTTTTGTGACCATTTAAAGGCAACGGTGTTTCAAGTTATTGAATCCGTAAACCTACTAAGTTTAAATTATAATATAGTTGTATTATAGTATGTATTTTTACTAAAACACATACGTGCCACCTCGGGAAAATAAGTGCCTCCTTATTGGCCTCCGAACGTTCACAATGACAAGAGCTTAAGGAAGAGGTAAGTAGACTGAGAACCAACAAAAAAGCCTCCCTTTGTGGAGGGAGGCTCGGTATAACTGAGATGCTTATGCAGAGAGAGAGGGATTCGAACCCCCGGACCTGTTACAGTCAGTGGTTTTCAAGACCACCGCAATCGACCACTCTGCCATCTCTCTTTCTTGGGTGCAAATATAAGAACGTTTTGAGATTTGTCAACCCACTGCGGGCCATTTTCAGGTAAAAAGGCTAATTTTGGCAATGATTTGAAGAGCGAAAGCGTAAATGAGTACAGGAACGGATCCGTTTCTGTTCACTCAGGCTCTCTTTCGCTCGTTCACTCTTTCGCTCTTTACAATGGATACCCTCGAATCGCTACCCTCGCTTGAGACCGCCCGCAAACTGGGCCTGCTTCCCGAAGAATTTGATCGAATTGCCGAAATTCTAGGCCGACGGCCAAATTTTACTGAACTGAGTATCTTCTCGGTGATGTGGTCGGAACACTGCTCTTATAAGAACTCCATCGTCTGGCTGAAAACCCTGCCCCGCGATTCCGATCGAATGCTGGCCAAAGCTGGTGAAGAAAACGCGGGTCTGGTCGACATTGGCGATGGACTGGCCTGCTCGTTCAAGATCGAATCGCATAACCACCCATCGGCACTGGAGCCTTACCAGGGAGCTGCCACGGGCGTCGGCGGTATCAACCGCGATATATTTACGATGGGGGCCCGGCCCATTGCTCAGTTAAACTCCCTTCGCTTTGGCGATCTGAATCTGCCCAAAACCAAGCGGTTGCTGCGAGGTGTTGTCAAAGGCATCGGCGATTATGGCAACGCGTTCGGCATTCCAACCGTGGGCGGTGAACTCTTCTTCGATGATTGTTACAACACCAATCCGTTGGTGAACGCGTTCTCGGCGGGTATTGTCGAAGTGGGCAAGTCGGCGAAAGCCACCAGCTTCGGCGTGGGCAACCCGGTGTTTATTGTTGGCTCCGCCACGGGTAAAGATGGTATTCACGGGGCCACGTTTGCCTCGGAAGACATCTCGGCCGCATCGACGGATAAGCTACCGGCGGTGCAGGTAGGTGATCCATTCATGGAAAAACTGTTGCTGGAAGCCACGCTCGAAATCATTGCGACGGGCTATGTGATTGGTATTCAGGATATGGGTGCCGCCGGGATTATCTGCTCAACGTCGGAGATGAGTGCGAAAGGCGAGCACGGCATGATCATCGACCTCGACAAAGTACCCACCCGTCAGCCCAACATGGCCCCTTTCGAGATTCTGCTGTCCGAATCGCAGGAGCGCATGCTGGTCGTGATCGAGAAGGGAAAAGAACACATCATTCAGGGTATTTTCGATAAGTGGGATCTGAACTGCGCGCAAATCGGCGAAGTAACGGCCCGTGGCGATAATGACCTGGGTCGTCTGCATTTCTACCGTCATGGCGAAGTCGTTGCCGATGTACCTGCCTACGATCTGGTCTTGGGTGGGGGGGCTCCCCAGTACAACAGGGAGTATAAAGAACCGGCTTATATAAAAGAATACGCTAAATTCGATATTACGGATGTCGACGACATCGAGAAGGAAGACATTCGGGAAATTGCCGAACACCTGCTGGCACACCCGAATATCTGCTCGCGGAAGTGGGTATACGAACAATATGATTCGATGGTGGGTACCGGCAATCGCAGCACCAACTCGCCTTCCGATGCGGCTGTTGTGCGGGTGAAAGGGCCCGGCATTCCGGCTACCGACAAATCCATCGTCATTACGGTTGACTGTAACAGCCGTTACGTCAACGCAAACCCGCGTCAGGGCGCTATGATTGCCGTTGCTGAAGCCTGCCGCAATATCGTTTGCACGGGGGGCGAACCGCTGGCGGTCACCAACAACCTGAACTTCGGGAATCCCTACGTACCGGAAGTATACTGGCATTTTGTGGAAGCCGTTCAGGGCATGGGCGAGGCCTGCCGCCGGTTCAGCACACCCGTTACGGGCGGTAACGTTAGTTTCTACAACCAAAGCTCCGACGACGGCCCTGTATTCCCGACGCCAACCATCGGTATGCTTGGCCTGATGGAAGACCCGACCCACCGTATGACGCTGGATTTCAAAAACGAAGGCGACCTGATCTATCTGATCGGGCAGTCAACGAACGACATCGCTTCGTCGGAGTACCTGTATTCGTTCCTGGACATTAAAGCTTCACCCGCACCTTATTTCGAATTTGACGATGAATGGCACGTGCAGGAAGGAATCAAAACCATGATTCGCAAAGGCTGGCTTCAGTCGGCCCATGACGTGTCGGATGGTGGTTTATTTGTTACCCTGGCCGAGTCAGCCATGGCCGGAAACAAAGGCTTTGACATCGTTTCGGATGACCGGCACCGGCTGGATTCGTTCCTCTTTGGGGAGAGCCAGAGCCGCGTGGTCGTGACGATATCGCCCGAGCAACAGAAGCATCTGGAAGGCTACCTGCATGATACGGTCATGCCGTTTATGCTCCTGGGCACCGTAACGGATGCATCGCCCGCGTTTGTGATCGACGGAACGCCCATCATCACACTGGCTGAAGCAAAGGATCTGTACGACAATGCGCTGGGTAAAATCATGGCCTAATCATTAACGTGTTCAACGGACCTGAAAACTATTAAGAACGGCCGATGATGCGCCCGGCAAGCTGCTTGTTGGCAGATCATCGGCTTTTTATATTTTAACTCATTCTATGGCACTTGACCTAGCCGCGATTACCCGGGAAATCGCTACCATTGCCACCGATGCGGGCGCTTTTTTACTTCAGGAACGGAGTCGGTTTCAGCGCGAAGCAATCGAATACAAAGGACTGAATAATCTGGTATCTTACGTAGACAAAGAAACGGAAAAACAGCTCGTTGAAAAGCTGCGCCAGTTACTGCCCGAAGCCGGTTTTATTACCGAAGAAGGCACTACGGGGCAGGAAGCGGATCAATCGGCGCTTAACTGGATCATCGATCCCCTCGACGGTACGGCCAATTTCATACATGATCTCCCCGTTTTCTCGGTGAGCATTGGGCTGGCGCAGGGCAAAACGCCCATCGCCGGCGTCATCTACGACCCCAACCGAAACGAATGTTTTTCAGCCTGGCAGGGTGGAGGGGCTTATTGCAATGGTAAACGAATGTCCGTTTCGCCGGCTACCCAACTGGGCGAGAGCCTGATTGCCACCGGATTTCCTTACTACGCCTTTGACAAGATGCAGGCCTATCTGCGTATTCTGGAGTCGCTGATGCAGCAAACGCACGGCTTGCGCCGAATGGGGTCGGCCGCTATCGACCTGGCTTATGTGGCTGCCGGCCGGTTCGAAGCGTTTTATGAATACAACCTTAATTCCTGGGATATGGCCGCTGGCGTACTGCTCGTGCGGGAAGCCGGTGGTGTTGTGAGTGACTTCGAAGGAGGGGATGAATTCCTGTTCCGGGGTGATGTGGTGGCGGCCTGTGGCATACACCCTGAACTGATGAAGGTTATGCAGGAGTTTTGGCGATAAAGTACCAGACAGCTTCCAGCTGCCTGCGTGTTAGCAAAAAATCCGCTTCATTCAGATAACTGGAAGCTGTCTGGTACGTAGGCAAGCCGGACTGGTCGTTTTTTGAAAACCGGACGCATTTGACAGGCTGGCCAAAAACTATATTTGTGGAATAAGTCTGGTAGGTCAGGCTGGTATAACAATAAAACACAAGTAGTCTTATGCAGGATCTGGATGCACTCAAATACCCTATTGGTGACTTCGTTTATGGCCAGTCTTTTTCGGACGAACACACACGGCAGCACATTGCAGCCATCGATGAACTGCCTATCAAACTGACGGAACTGGTGGGCAAATGGGGCGATGACCGGCTGGATACACCGTATCGACCCGGGGGCTGGACAATCCGCCAACTGGTACACCACATGGCCGATAGCCACATCAATGCGTATGTTCGCACAAAACTGGCGCTAACGGAATTTAATCCAACCATCTCGCCCTATGAAGAAGGTGAATGGGCAAAACTGCCCGATTCTACCCTCGACATCGCCCCCTCGCTGGTTATTCTGCGAAACCTGCACCAGCGGTGGGTGACAATCCTGAACGCCCTTACCGATGCCGAACTAGGCCGGACGTATTTCCACCCCGGTAGCCAGCGAACATTTGTTCTTCGGGAAGTTGTTGCCATGTATGCCTGGCACGGTGAACACCACTATCAACATGCTTTCCGCTTAGCTCAGCGGAACGGTTGGGCGTAATTACTCGTTTATGGTTTACGGTTTGTCGACCAACAGCCTACAGGCCCGATCTCAAACCATAAATCCCAGCGGGGAACCGCGAATACTGTAAACGTAAAGCCATGCAGGAACTCCTCATTTTTCTGATTTTTGCCGTCGCTCTCGCTTATTTGGGCAATCGGGCATACCAGAATTTTTCAGCAAAAAAAGCTGGTTGTGGTAAAGGATGTGGCTGTGCCACAGACACTAAGCTCTCGGCCCGGTCTACCGTAAAGTGAATATACGTTTAGGCCTATAACATTTTAGTAAGCCTGTAGTTAGTTGTAGCAATGAATGCTCAGCGAATTACCGGATTAGTTGTTCTACTCGTTTTTATTCTAAGTCTGGACGGGTGCCATCGCGTTCGCCCGGACGCGCCGGTTCAGGAGGAGTACGAACCGGCTATTACCGACCCGGTTTCCTACATGGCCGGGAATTTAACCTTCAATATCAGCGACTTAGAGGCTAAAATCAACCGGTCTCTCTCGACAACCCTGGTGCCTGAAGAAACTTTTGAAGGCCGAAAAGGGGAAGCCTGGAAACTGCGTGTAGAACGTACCGGTCCGGTGCGTATCCGGTATGCAAATCGAAAAGTATATTTCTCGGCTCCACTCCAGGTCTGGTACACCAATCCGATCGGTCTTCGTAAAGCCGAAAAACGCAAAAGCCGCCCACTCTGTGCCCTTTCTGTAACGTTTAACAGCCCCGTTGGTGTCGGCTCGTCCTGGCGGCTGGCCACGAAATCCCGTTTCGAAAATTACCAGTGGACCCAGGAGCCAAAGGTGCAGATGCTGGGTATAAAGTTTAACGTCAAGAAAATTGCCGAAAAAATTCTGGATAAGCGACGGGCCGACATTGAAGGCGCTATCGACAAAGCTGTGTATAACGGACTCCGGCTTGACCGGGAGGTGAGGAAAGTCTGGCGTGATATGCAAAATCCGTTGCGGATTGCCAAAGTGCCCGAAAATTTCTGGCTGCTCCCCAAGCCGTTCAGTATTGCGGTTGCGCCAGTATACGGCAATAGAAAACAGATTACGGTGCCCATTCAGATTGCCTTCCGGGTAAAAACACATCTGGGACCAAAACCACTGGTCGATTCGCTCGAGCGCCTTCCCCGGTTGCTACGCCGGAATAGCCTGCCCGATTCGGCGCGTATCGAGGTGCTGGCCTTTATTCCGTATACCGATGTGAATACGGTACTGGCACAGAAGCTGATTAAACAAAAACTTAATCTCGCCGGGGGCAATGTGACCGTAAACAAAGCGATGGTTTATGGCAGTGGCCGCAAGCTTATTTTAAAAGCCGACGTAGGCGGGCGCGTAAAGGGAACGCTGTTTTTCCACGGGAATCCGCATTATGATACGCTTACCAATACCCTTCGAATGCAGGACGTTGATTTTGACGTAGATACCAAGGAGCGCCTTTTTGCAACAGCCGACTGGCTGCTTCATGATCACCTGCGCGATACGATTCAGGCGGCCATGATTATTCCACTTAATCAGCAGATTGCTACCATTCCCGAGAAAATTGAAACCGCTTTTGCCAATGCCAAAGTTGGGCAGAAAACGGCCCTCAATCTGGACACGTTCCGACTAATTCCCCAACGCATCGTTGTCCGGCCCGACGGGGTTCAGGTCTTGATCAAAGTAAAATCGAAGGTGGCGGTAAAAATTAAAAAGTTATAACTGCACTAGTTTGGTTGCCAGCGCCAAAGGTAGCGACTGGCCGTTGTCCGATGGGGACGCCAGGGCTCGGCGATGTCAAGTAACACGTTGTAAAGCGGTTTACCCGTCAGTCCGTTCGTTTGTTCAGGATAGGCCCGCATCATTCGTTGCCGAATCACCAGATCATCGATCGGGAAAACATCCGGGCGGTTCAGTACAAACATAAGCAGCATTTCCACCGTCCAGCGGCCAACTCCTTTGATGGGCAACAGGTACTGGACGATTTCTTCATCGGTCATGGCATCGACATACGCCCGACTCAGTGCCGCGCCTGACTTTTCGAGTGAGAACGTTGCCACACTTTGGAGGTACTTGATCTTCTGAAAAGACAAACCTGCGCTTCGTAGCTCTTCGGTGGTTTTGAGCAACAGCGCATTCGCATCCGGGTAGTTGTCGGGAAACAGCGCCCGAAAACGACCAAAAATGGCATCGGCTGCTTTTACCGAAATCTGCTGAGACACAATACTTTCCAGCAGGGCCAGATACAGATCGTCGGCGTAGTCATTAAAAATCTTGGGCGATGGCGTTTCGGCAATGATACGGGCCATAACCGGATCGAAGGCCAGGTGCCTGATAGCAGGGGAGTCGGGAGACATGTCGATAGCTTACCGGAAGAAGGGTGATTTAGGGGCTGTCCGGACTATACCATAGCACAGCCCAGACACTGTTTACAGCGTCTTATTTTCCCAGTCCCTCAACCAGGGTATTCAGCAGAACACTCTTTTGTTTAAGGTCGTAGATGTACTCCCAGAACATGACACCGGCCAGATCGTTTGATTTGACGTACGCTAATTTGTACGTAAATGATTCAGGGTCAGCATAGGAGATAAACGTGTGCGACGTTGGATTCCACAGATAAGGCGCTTTGGCATCGGCATCCCAGTAGCGCGTAAATCCGTTCTTATTAATGTACTTATCGGCCAGCTCGTCGTAGCTAATGAACGAATGTTTACCCGTTGCGGGTTGAAACAGGCCGTTATCCTGATCGCGGGTGTCGGCCCAGCCGCGCCCGTAGAACGGCAATCCCAGCACAATTTTACTGGCCGGTACACCCGCCCGAATGTGGCCGTCGACGGCATCGGCGCTACTGTTGCGGGCGTGATCGCCTTTGGCCGACTGGGTCAGGGGGCTGTGATGCCCGGTTACTTTGTCATTACCGTGATACAGATCGTAGGTCATAATGTTGACGTAATCCAGGTAAACCTGCGCTTTCCCTAACTCGGTATGATTGACAAAGGCCGTATCGCCCCCGGTGGCGGCTGTGAGCAGGTAGTGATTGCTGCCGGTGCGCTTGTCCAGTTTACCCTGAGCGTCCAGACCATCCCGCAGTGCTTTCAAAAAGAGGGTAAAATTCGGCTTGTCTTCCGGCCGGAAAATGTTGCCAGCGCCAATTTGGTCCGGGTACTCCCAGTCGATGTCGATGCCATCGAGCCGGTGTTTTTTTAGTATATCGACCGCACTCTGGGTGAATTTACGGCGAGACGCATCCGTCAGGGCCGCATCGGAAAAGTATTTGCAGCCACCCCAGCCGCCAATGGAAAGCAGTACTTTCAGGTCCTTGTTCGTGGCTTTGAGAGACGTCAGCGCAGCCAGATTTTCGGCGTCTTTTTTGCTGAGCGGAGCTATTTGGCCCTGTTGGTCAGGAACACCGAAGGCATAGTTGATATGGGTTAACTTTCTGGCTTCGATCTGGTCTTTGGTCCAGCCATTGCCCGTGACATAGCCAATGATAACGTAGGATTTTGCTGTCGACTGCGCCAGAACTGTTTGTCCGAAAAGTAGAAGGAACGAAGTGGCAACTAGGAGAATGGTTTTCATGGGAATGAGTGAGAGGGTAAATCAGGCCGTCGAAACGGTAGCAATAAAGCTGTCGCTAAAAGGGCAGCCCAGGGCACTGTGCCACAAATATACGGAGACAGACTTGTTCAATAGTGCTTAACTAACGCTGTGGACGTCATTTTTCAATTATTAAACCGAATGGGGCGGTCGGGCTAATACGCTACCCAAGGCAGGCTAAAACTCATTTTGTGAACATTCGGTTACGTCCAGAGTAGTTGATTTATCTTTGACCTCAAAACGAAAGCCAACCCTGGCCAATACATTTAGTAACGTATGTCGAAACGCCGACGCAACCGATCCGCTGAGAAATTGCTCGGCACTTCGCCTGGCACCCTTACCTATGTGGGCCAGGAAATTGAACACGCCATAAAAATTAAACGCATCGATTATAACGCCACGGATTACCAAATTGATGACAGCAGCCGACTGAGTGCGTGCAAACTGCCAAATACGGAGTCTCCCTATGTTAGCTGGGTCGATGTGGATGGGATCCATGAACCCAAAGTAGTGGCTGCCCTTGGCCAGCAATATCACCTGCATCCACTATTGCTGGAGGATGTGCTGAACACGGAACAGAAACCAAAAATCGACCTGTATGACGACACTGTTGTGTTTATAACGCTTAAAATGCTGCACCACAGTCGTCAGTTGCAGGAAATAGACATCGAGCACATTAGTCTGGTATTGGGCAAGAACTATTTGGTCTCCTTTCAGGAGGAACGGACAAAGGATATCTTTCAACCAGTCATTGATCGCATCAAGGCCTCGTCGGGCAAAACCCGCCGTAATGGAGCCGATTACCTGCTTTATGCCCTGATGGACGTAATTGTTGACCATTATTTCGTGATAACGGAGCGTATTGGGGAAAAAATGGATGAACTGGAAGATGAGATTGTTCAGGAACGGGCAACCCAGCAAACCCTGGCTACGCTGTATAAACTCAAGCGTGAACTGGCCTTTATCCGGCGAACGGTCAACCCCTTGCGCGACATGATCGGGTTATTGCTGCGGGGCGAATCGGAATTGATCCAGCACAGTACGATGCCCTACCTGAGTGACCTGTCCGACCATGTCAATCAGGTCATCGAAACGCTCGAATCGTATCGGGAACTCATTGCCGGGTTGATGGACGTGTATTATTCGATCGTGAACAACCGCATGAACTCGGTGATGAAAACGCTGACCATTGTGTCGGCTATTTTTATTCCGCTGACGTTCATCGCGGGTATCTACGGCATGAATTTCAGTAATATGCCCGAATTGCGTTCGTCAACGGGTTATTTTTGGACTTTATTTGTCATGGCCTTCATTGCCCTTGGCGAAATTATTTATTTTAAACGACGGGGATGGATGTGATCATTTCGGTTACATCTATCCAGAATTCAGTCGCTTACACGAACTATCGGACACTTTGAAGCGGGCAGTTTTCCCCATATTATGCTTACAAAAGACTTTCAATTGATTAACCGACAGTGGTTTACCGATTCGCGGCAGGTGACAGGACCTGTCACGGATGCGCGGTCGGCTGAGTCTGTTTTTTTTGCCATTCAGGGCGAGCACCACGACGGGCATGCGTTCATTGGCGACTTGTACCGGAAAGGAATACGTCAGTTCGTGGTCGAACGGTCGGCCCTGACAGCCGAACGCCGGAATGAACTGGCCGCCTACACCGACGCTCAGTTTATTGAGGTCGACAGCAGCCTGCACAAGCTACAAACCCTGGCCGCCGAATACCGAAGACAGTTTCGGATTCCTATCATCGGCATAACCGGCAGCAATGGCAAAACCATCGTGAAGGAGTGGCTGGCTCAATTACTTGATCGGGGTTTTTCGTCCGAGGGATTCGTTGTGGCTAAAAGCCCTAAGAGTTATAATTCGCAGTTGGGCGTGCCGTTGTCCGTGCATACACTGACCGAGGGCGATACCCTGGGGATTTTTGAGGCTGGCATATCCAAAGCGCAGGAGATGCAGGCCCTGGAAGCCATCATCAGGCCAACGATCGGCATCTTTACAAACATTGGGACGGCTCATGACGAAGGGTTCCGAACACGGAAACAAAAAGTAGCGGAGAAACTACGGCTGTTTATCCATGCCAACACCCTGATTTATTCTGCCGATTACACGGATATTGACGAAGAAGTCAACATGCTGTTGAAAGCCGTCAACCCCGATATGCGGCTCATAACCTGGTCGTTAACAGGCCAGCCCGCCACATATCAGGGATTAATGCAGGGAAATCAACTGAGCCTGAATAAAGAAAGCAAGAACGGGCTGTCCCTGACGCTTCCCTTTACCGACCCGGCCTCCCTGGAAAACCTCATGCACTGCCTCGTAACGATGCTGACCCTGCGCCCCTGGGATACGGCCGAATTGCAAACCCGTCTGAACCGATTGCGACCCGTTTCCATGCGGCTGGAGCAAAAAGAAGGCATCAACAACTGTGTGCTGATCGACGATTCCTACAACAATGATGTGGTTGGTTTACAACTCGCTCTGCGTTTTCTGAATCAGCAACGTACCCGAAGTCGACGGGTCGTCATTTTGTCCGATGTGCTTCAGTCCGGGCAACCCGAAGCCGAGTTGTATCAGCAGGTTGGGGAGTTGATCCGGGCCAGCGAGGTGGAGCAGTTTATAGGGGTTGGCCCTGTTGTCAGCCGGAATGCCCATTTTTTTGCGACCAACAGCCTGTTCTACGCAACGACGGAAGAATTTCTGACCCGCTTTGTATTCAGCGATCTGCGCGATAGTACGGTTCTGGTAAAAGGAGCCAGACCCTTTTCCTTCGAACGGATCGTGCATCGGCTGGAGCGAAAAGTTCATGGCACGGTACTGGAGATAAATCTGGATGCTTTGACCCACAACTTAAACTATTACCGCGAGCGGATCGCCCGGAACGAGGATGCGTCATCCCGGACCTCTGACACGAAACTCATGGTGATGGTAAAGGCATTTGCCTATGGAAGCGGAAGCGCCGAGGTGGCTCAACTGTTGCAGTTTCACCGGGTCGACTACCTGGCAGTGGCCTATGCTGATGAGGGCGTATCGCTCCGGCAAAATGGGGTGGACTTGCCGATCATGGTCATGAACCCCGCCCCCGAAACGTTTGCAACCCTACTGGAATATAAGCTCGAACCCGAGTTATACAGCCTGCGTATGCTGCTGGAATGGGGAAGCTATATCCGCGAGCAGTCGGAACCGGTAGCGGGTAAACCGGCAGCAGGACCGGCCGTCTACCCGATCCATTTGAAAATCGATACGGGGATGCACCGGCTGGGGTTTCTGGAGAGTGAAACCCCAGCGGTTGCCGATTACCTGATCCACAACCCGGCATTGCGGGTAGCTACCGTATTCAGTCATCTGGTTGGGGCCGATGATGCGCAGTTCAACTCCTTTTCGGAGTTGCAATATGCGAGTTTCATCCGAAGTACGACGGTTCTTGAATCGGCGCTTGGCTACCGGCCGACCCGGCATCTGCTCAACTCCGCTGGTATCGTGCGCTTCCCGGAGTACAAACTCGACATGGTTCGGTTAGGGATTGGTTTGTATGGGGTAGAAGCTGCCCAGATCGATCAGGCCGCTTTGCAACCGGTAGGTACGTTGCGGACTGTGATCAGCCAGATCAAAACCGTTCGGGCGGGAGAGTCGGTAGGCTACAGCCGCCGGGGGGTACTCGATCACGACGCCCGCATCGCTACGCTCGCCATTGGGTATGCCGATGGCTATGACCGTCGGCTGGGAAATGGTATTGGCGAGGTCTGGGTAAACGGAACGCGTTGCCCAACCGTTGGAAATGTTTGCATGGACATGACCATGATCGACGTCACAGCTGCGTCGGCCAGCGAAGGGGATGAGGTAATTATTTTTGGCCCCGACCTCCCGATTACTGAGCTTTCTCAACGCATAGGGACCATCCCATACGAAATCCTGACGGGCGTCAGTGAGCGCGTGAAACGGGTGTTTTTCAAGGAAGGAAACTAATTTTATTGCTCCTGTGCCAGTCAGAAGCAGGCTTCAAGGGGTATTGGGAGGATATGGCCAAGTTTTGTCAATGTTCAGGATGCGCCCGTCCTGGATAAACCGTTTGTAGGATTTGCCCGGCGTACTATAGTATACGATGCCCAAAGGCATATGTGACAGTCTTTCGTCAGGCTGTTTTTCAGAGGCTTCCCGTTTATACACATCCAGGTCATCTTTTCGGATGGTATCCCAATACTGCTCAGTAGATTGGTTTTCAGGCTGCACTTTCCTGACTGGTTTGTCAAAGAAATACCAAAGCAAGGTTACCGCAAGGGCAATCAGAAAGGCGATCATATCAATTCGGCGTATAGGTGAAAAGATTTGACTACGAGTTGGAAAGTTCTTGGTATTGGACAGTTAAAGGCTGGTGTAAGTCTGAGTACCTAGTTAAACCTTTCCTTCGGGGAAGACTTTCTTATGATTGGCAACCAGTATGGCGTATTGTTCAGGGGTCAAGAGTGGCTTATAGGCGTGTACTTTATCGGTTTCGACAACGACTGCCAAAGCGCGCAGCTTTTTGCTGGTCATGCCGCTTGCTTTTAGCTTCTTTACGCCCTCATTGAAACTGACCGTGGCATTGGTAATAATTTCTTTGGCTTTCGGTAGTTGCTGGTCAGTTAGTTTCAATCGTTGTTTATCCGCTTTCAGGACTGATTTAACGATCATGCCAATTGTGGCACCATTATTAAGGAAAACGAATTTTTCGTTCTCTACCGATTTCGTTTGGGCGAAGCCCAGAAACGACAGGCCCATCAACAGACAAAGGGCCAGACTTGTAAATTTCATGTCGAGAGATAGTAAGCTAAATAGGACTTATTCGGTTCCAGGTAGCGAATATACTGAAAAATGCAATAGAAATGGCGGTTGCTGGTGACGCATTTTCCATAGAAAAGTCTAAATAAGTATGAGTAAAACAAAAAAGCCTAGCCACAAAGTAGCCAGGCTTTCCGCTTTCTATCCACACCTAGGAGTTATTAATCGTAATTAAAGAACCCCTACAAAAGCAGTAAACTGCCTTCTAACTTAGCCAAACGAGTCGTTCAGGCATATTGTTATAGGGAGGAGTAAAAAGCTGCGTGTTCTTATTCCTGCTCCTCATTTATTTTCGCTGACAATGAACAACTAAGCTACCTCACCCCGTGCCCATTAAAAAAAGATTATTTTTTAGCTAGACATTTTCATGCTGGGCATAAAGCCGGTGAATTTTTTCCCGGCAGCGCTTTAGTCTCATTTTAACGGCACTGGTTTTAATAGCATACAATTGCGCAATCTGCTCGATAGTCATCCCATCTTCATATTTCAACTGCAATAGCTCCTGCTCCTTTTGGGTCAGGCTTTTCATCGCTCGCCGAACTAATACAAGAGATTCTTCGTGCAACTGGCTGTCTTGTGAATCCGCTACCTCTAGCTTAGACGTGTCATCAATAGGCACGATATTCACTCGTTTAGCAATACGTAATTGATCCGAGCAATAGTTAAACGCAATTGAATAAAGCCAGGTAGAAAAACTAGATCGTTCCTGAAAGGCATCGAGTTTGCCAAATGCCTTAAGAAAGATGTCATGGGTGAAATCTTCCGCTTTTTCACTGTCTTTTGTCATCGATAAACACCGGCGATACACTTTACTCACATATCGATTGTACAGTGTTTCAAAACAATGATTTGGCTTGGTAGATAAAAATTGACGAATGGTTTCTTCGTCTGTTAATGAAGCTTGCATGAATGGGTAGTGGTAAGTTGATATGGGTTAGTACAGACCGTATATATCTTTCTGTCATATATACGCACTTACAACACATATCAGATGTTAATGAGTTGATTAAAAAGCTTTAATATACTAAACGGTGTAGGGACAATAGATGTAGTGACATCAAATAAAAGAGTAGCTATGAAGCCTTAGAAAGTACCTATTGATTTAAATTAAGTTTATAATAACTTGATTATTAGACTGCTATGAATTAGGTCTAAGAATTGTTAACTGTAATCAATAACTAACGTAATTGTATTTTGCTTTGATTTATTGGTAGCGTATACAGATGGCTAATTTTGAAAAAAATTTAAAAATGAGGTAGCATACGTTTGTCCAGACGCCCTCAATAACGTTTTATTGAGGTACAAATAAGCTTTTGGAAAAGCACATTAATGGGCTAAGAAAGACGTTTTAAGTAGCCACCTAATTAAAAATGCTTTAACAAAGTCAGAACAAACGTATCCTTCCTGTACTGAAAAAGTATCCTTAGTTACTCTTCTTCGCTTTTACAGCTTCCATGTTTTTTTTGCGGCTATCCAGTTCGGTGAGCACTGTTTCCTGGTCGGTTTTATTGGTTGCCTGATCCTTAATTAATTGTTCCAGTTCTTTCGCATTGTCGTCAATGCGCTTCAACAGTTTTTCTTTTTCTTTCGCATTCTGCTCAATGTCCCGTTGAAGCTTTTCTCCCGTGCGAACTATTTTCTGATGGTTTTTCTGCGCATCATCGAAACTAGTTTGTGCTACCCGAACTTCCTGTTCATACAAAGTCTTGCTGGCAAAGTTTTTTAGAATATCCTCGGCGGCTGCATAGCCAGTTCCCCCGGGTGTTACAAAGGTTCCGCTTCCCAGATCAAACGCCGTGAAAATGGTGGCCGACGTACGCGAGGATTTTACCGTACTTATCAAATTAATAGGTTCGGACGACACGGCCGAAATACTCGCATTCGGGACGCGGTAAGTACCTCGTGAAGAAGTAGCCCGACCATATGTTTGAAGCTGGGATTCCCAGTCTTTTTCGATCTGTTTGCCATCGCCCTGAATAGTTAAATAAAGACCAGATAATTTAGCTTTATCAACGGTGCTTTCGCCCGCATAAACAGTTTGAGCGATCGTTGAGGTAATGGGTGCTAACAGGCACCAAATCAGGATATACTGTACTAACGTTTTCATGGTGGTATTGATATTTTACGGCTGTTCAGCCGCTATAAAGTGAATTTATTACGGTTTAATTCGATTAACTTTTTTTGTTACCAATAGCCGTTTTTCGCCATTGAGAAGGGTAGTGGCCATAATGTAATGATCTCCGCCTTCACGCAGTGATAATTTTTTTCGTAACTCTGCCACGGTCTGTGGAAAGTTGCGAACGGTGAGGTTCGCTTTCAAATCCGGAATATGCATTTTGACCGATTTTGCATCTGGTTTGAGTATATCTACGATGGAAAAGATCCTGCCGGGAAAATCCCAGGACACCTCATCACTGGTGTATAAATGGCTATTGGGGGCAATCTTCGTCAGTCCAAATCGGGCGCCCACTAATCGAAAAGCGCCAGCCTTTAAAACAGCCGCGTTTGGTTCGTATAGATAGGCACGTGGATTGCCCAGAGCAACCGTAGCGGTGCGTTCTTCGTGCCAGTGAAAACTCAGGTCTTTTGTCTCATTTTGTAATAGGTTAACAGCGTTAAGTAGTACGTCATCATGCGCAACCGGTTGATTACCAATAATGAACAAAATTTCTTTGACCTCCCCCGAAACCGCTACAATGTGTATAGATTCCACCCGGTCCATTAGTTGTTGGACGGTCGAATTCAGGTCTAGTAACGGGGAGGCTTTGAGTAAAATTCGTTTGGCCTTCGATAACAGGAAAGTCTGAGTATTAATTTGCGACATATCAGGCTCACAATCTTGCAGTTGGACCACCTTACTCCCAGTTGCGTCACGTCGGTGTGGATCCAGATAGATCCAGTCAATCTCCTCCGGCGAGGGCTGAATCGCAGTCAGAAAGGCCAATCCATCGCCGGTCTGCACAGAAATATTGCCTGCTCCCAGCAAAGGCAGGTTGTGAGCCGCCAGTTGCGCCAGTTCCTCATTTCGCTCAATATAGGTAACCTGCTCCACCTGTTGGGCAAATGCCCAACTATCAACCCCCATTCCGCCCGTTAGATCAAGCAGTCGGTTTCCACTGACCAGCGATGCTTTATACTGAGCGGTTTGTTGGGATGAGGCCTGCTCGACCGACAGGGCCGGGGGAAAAATGAGCGCATCGTTGGCGTACCAGGTGGGCAATTTTTCACGCGCCTTCTGCCGGGCGGCAAGTTGAGCCACTAGTTTACGGACATCCAGTCCCTGAGGAAAAGTTCGCAGCGATAACGCCCGGACATCGTCGGTCAGGTGAGCTCGTATAAATTCTCGTTCAGCGGAAGAAAGAATAAGCAAGGGATAAGTATTAATACGTTTTAATCTCTTTTTAATAATAAGCTGCGCTTACCCAGAGGTTGCGCTGGAACAGGCAACGCATCGTAACCGCTACATTATATGAAACGGGTTAGTCCACTTTATACGCTTACACACTATAAATCGAGTTACTTCAGACAGGATTTTCCGGCCAGTTTGTCGGTATTTCTGGTAGCCTTGCCGCTCTGTCTGGGTATTGCTCTGGCGTCGGGCGCCCCTTTGTTTTCGGGATTAGTTGCCGGAATGATCGGTGGCATCGTGGTGGGTTTGTTTTCTGGTTCTGAAATCAGCGTAAGCGGGCCAGCTGCTGGGCTGGCGGTTATCGTTGCTGATTCGATCGCAAAAATAGGCTCTTATGAGTTATTTCTGGTGGCTGTCATGCTCGCGGGGCTGATCCAGCTATTTTTGGGCCTTATAAAAGCCGGTCGATTCAGTAGTTTCTTTCCCGACAGTGTGATCAAAGGAATGCTCGTTGCGATTGGTCTCGTTATTATTCTGAAACAAATTCCGCACGCCCTGGGCCGCGATAATGATTACGAAGGCGAATTTGAGTTTCAGCAACTGGCCGACGGAGAAAATACGATTTCCGAAATATATCGGGCCATTGAAACCGCCAGTCCGGGGGCAGTCGTCATCAGCTTGGTGTCAATGGTGTTTTTAATTGCCTGGGAGCGTACGGCTGGACGGAGTACCCGCGCTTTCTTTAAGAATTTTCCTGCCGCGTTGGCCGTCGTATTTTTTGGGGTTGCCCTGAATGAGTTCTTTCGGGTAGCTGTTCCAGACTGGTATCTGGGCGATACCGCCCACCAGCACATGGTGCAGATTCCGACTATCGCACCGGGGAAAAGTTTATTTTCCATTTTTGATTTTCCAGACTTCAGTGCGTTACAACATATCGAAATTTACAGAATTGCAGCCACCATTGCCCTCGTAGCCAGTCTGGAAACGTTGTTGAATCTCGAAGCGTCAGACCGGCTCGATTCGGCCAAACGAGTGTCGTCGACGAATCAGGAATTAATCGCCCAGGGAATAGGCAATCTGCTATCCGGCCTGATTGGCGGTTTGCCCGTCACATCGGTCGTTGTGCGCACATCCGCAAATGTATACAGTGGGGGAAGAACGCGGATTTCGACCGTTTTGCATGGTATTTTTCTGATGGTGGCGGTGTTTTTTGGTGGAGCGATGTTAAATTATATTCCGTTGTCGTGTCTGGCGTCTGTATTGATCATGGTTGGGTATAAGTTAGCCAAGCCAAGTATTTTTAAGAAAACATACCGGGATGGCTGGAGTCAATTTGTCCCCTTTGTTGTCACGGTGGCCGGGATTGTCTTCACGGATTTATTGATTGGCATTGCGCTTGGTTCCATCGTGGGTATTATTTACGTATTATACACTAATTTTCAGTCAACCTTTAACTTCATACGTGATGGAAACCACGTGACGATTGAGTTTGAAAAAGATCTGTATTTTCTGAGTAAACCCCAGTTGAAAGAAGCTCTTAATACGCTGAAGCCTGGAGATGAGGTGGTTATCGACGGAACAAAGGCGCCGTTTATCGACCAGGATATCTATAACATGCTTCACGATTATCGCGACATTGCCCTAATACAAGGTATTGGGTACGAACTCAAGAACGTGGTGTTGAATCGACGTAAATGGAACCGGAAAGGTGAAAATCTGCCAATCGATGAACAGGTGCTGATAAATCCGATTAAGTAAAATCGTTACTTTGTCCAGTCGATGAACCCGCCTGTACTGTCAGCGCAATGTATGGCTGATGGAACACGCTACTTGCTTTGTAAATTACATGACGAGACGAATCTGGCAATTGTATCTACTGGTCCTTACCTTGCTAACTGCTTCGTCGGTTCGGGTGTATAGCCAGCGGGTGGGCTTTTCGAAAACTACCCGCCAGACCGGGGCCAATCAGACTCGGTCGGGTCAGGTAGCCGTTTGGTTGACAGATCCAGGTCGGCCGGTGCTGTTTGTTCAGCAGCCACCGCTTCCATTTATAAATGCCGATAAGCCTACCGACCACCCAACGATCCATGTTGATGCGTCACAAACCTACCAACCCATCGACGGCTTTGGGTATACCTTAACGGGCGGCAGTGCGATGCTCCTTAGCCGGATGAACGCAGCCGTGCGGGCAACCCTGTTAACCGAATTATTTTCGACAGAAGGAACAGGCATAGGCGTAAGCTACCTGCGGGTGAGTATTGGGGCATCGGACCTCGACGAGCGGGTGTTCTCCTACGATGACCTGCCGGCGGGTGAAACGGATCCGAAACTGACTAAATTTAGCCTGGCACCCGACAACGAGTACCTGATTCCGGTGCTTAAACAGATACTGGCCATCAACCCAGCCCTGAAAATTTTAGGGTCGCCCTGGTCGCCCCCGCCCTGGATGAAATCGAACGGAAACACAAAGGGCGGGAGTCTGAAACTCGAATTTTATGACGCCTATGCCCGCTATTTCGTCAAGTACATTCAGGGATTGCAGGCGGCTGGTATCCGGATCGATGCCATAACGATCCAGAATGAACCGCTGCATCCGGGAAATAATCCCAGTTTATTGATGCTGCCCGCCGAACAGGCCCTGTTTATCAAACAGAATCTGGGGCCAGCTTTTAAGAAAGCGGGGATCAAAACGAAAATTATTCTATACGACCATAACGCTGATCGCCCCGACTACCCAATTTCTGTGCTGAACGATCCCGACGCCCGTCCATTTATTGACGGGTCGGCGTTTCATTTGTATGCCGGACCTATTAGTGCGCTGTCGGAGGTACACAAGGCTTATCCCGACAAAAACCTGTACTTTACCGAGCAATGGATTGGGGCCCCCGGCAATCTGAAGGGTGATCTGGTCTGGCATGTTCGCGAACTCATTATTGGGGCTACCCGGAACTGGAGCCGTACGGTGTTGCAATGGAACCTGGCTGCCGACCCGGAGCAAAAACCGCATACACCGGGGGGCTGCGATCAGTGCCTGGGCGCGATAACCATCGACGGGAACTCGGTAAAGCGGAATCCTGCTTATTACAACATCGCCGTTGCTTCTAAATTTGTGCGGCCCGGTTCCGTCCGTATCGACTCCAACCTGCCAAAATCACTGCCTAACGTGGCGTTTAAAACACCTGAGGGCCATATCGTCCTGATTGTGCTGAACGATAGCTCGACACCCCATCGGTTTGCCATTGAGAAAAGTGGAAATCGGGCGATGGCGATATTGCCGGGTGGCGCTGTTGGCACCTATTTATTCGAGTAATCTATCATTCGCCAACCCATGCTGACCCTCATTCGGACTGTGTTTGTTGTTAGTCTTCTACTTTTCGGACTAGGTTCTGCCAACTGGATAGAGCTGGATACGTCGTATCCGGTTGTTTTGGAAAGTCCCGATTTTCCGGCTGAACTAACGACGTTTGTCCCATATTCAACTAACCCGGTATTTGCCGGAACCGGAACCAATACCTGGGATCAGAAAATCCGTGAACGGGGCTATATTCTTCATGAAGGAAATACCTATCATCTTTGGTATACCGGCTACCGGGAAGGGGCCGACCAGAACCGGTCGCTGGGCTATGCTACCTCGGCCGATGGGGTGACCTGGACCCGTTACAAGGGCAATCCCATCCACGCGTCGTCCTGGGTGGAAGATATGTGCGTGGTTAAATCGGGGAACACCTATTACATGGTTGCCGAGGGGAAAAATGATGTGGCCCATCTGCTTACGTCAACGGACCGGATACACTGGGCGGAACAGGGGCCCCTCGACATCCGGTATACTACGAATCAGCCCCTGAGCAAAGGGCCCTACGGAACCCCGACTCTCTGGAAAGAAAAAGATACATGGTACCTTTTTTACGAGCGCAAGGACCAGGCGGTCTGGCTGGCGACATCCAACGACCTGAAGGTCTGGACGAATGTGCAGGATGAGCCGGTACTGGAAAAAGGCCCTGCAGACTATGATCGCTGTGCTGTGGCCATGAACCAGATCATTCAGTACAAAGGGGCTTACTATGCCTATTATCACGCGTCGGCCTTTGCGGACTGGCACGAATGGTCAACCAACATTGCCGTCTCGACGGACCTAGTTCACTGGACAAAATATGGGGCCAATCCCATCATTCGTGGGAACACATCGAGCGGCATTGTCGTGCGTGATGGCAACCAGTACCGACTGTATACCATGCATCCGGCTGTCAATCTATTTTTGCCGACAGAGGGTGGTAGAAAAGTGAAATAAAAATGACCTTCAGTCTAAGGTTTCACTAATTCCGATGGACCAACAGCTTCAATATCGGGCGGCCCGTCGGGATACGATCGGTAGGTGGCCTTATCGACTGTCGACGGGTAATTTTCAAACGTGATCCAGCGCAATGGCCATTTTCGTAACCATAATGCCCCCGTTGTCATGAACATGAACCAGCCCGGTGCTGGCTGATAGCCAAAGGCTGACCGAAGCTTGTCGTTGATCAGCGCGGCAAAGGTAGGCTGCACCAGCGGGTGCAGAAACCGGGGAAACCAGCCTTGCACAATCCTGACGGTGGCATCGGCAATTTTGCGGTTACTTTCCGTGTAGCGAAAGTGCTTATCTTCATAAGCAGCTGTGAACGAGCGCATGTCGGCCAGGTTCGTCGGTAAGTCCTGCAGGTTCATCCGGCGACCCACTTCCCGGAAGAAATAAAACAGGGCCAGTTCTTCCGAAGCGCTCAGGGGTCGCCAGCCGTACTGCCTGATCCAGTCGATGGGGTAGAACACAAACGTGGCCAGAACAAACAGGAAATCAGCATTGTCGATGCGATAATGGCCGTGGATGTGGTTCATGTGCTCAATCGCCCGCAGCCCTTTGGGGCTGTCGTAGCCCGATTCCATAAACTCCGAGATCAGCCGACTGGTGTCATCATACCGTTTCTGGCCGTGGCGCTCGAACTCACCGGTGCGTGCCAGTAAGCCCGATACCCGCGGACTGGCGTAGGTATGAAACAGGGCAAGCTCCAGCGCCCGGGTGATGTCGAACGGAAATTCATAGGCTGTCAGCAGGTGAACCATACGCTGGTGATCGCGAACGGGGTCCAGTGATTGCAGTTCATGCCGAACCGCCGGGTTACGCAGCAGACCGAAGCGTTTGCGATAGGTAGTTTGCATCGGGAACGTAAAAAGAGCGGTTTACTTGACTAAACGAATGAACTACGCAACAACTACCCAGGAGCGAAAATCCCAATCGGGCGACACCTCCGCGTTTATATGGGCATCGCCATCGGTAAAATTACGATAGAAACGGTAACCTTGATCACTCAGGGCTTCTGTTTCGGTAACAGCAACGATCGTGACAAAAAGAACGTCCCAACTGCTTTCAGCATAAAGTGTGTCACCAATGGAAAGCCGTCGAGGGTGCTCGGGCTCAGGATGTGAACGATTCATTTAGTTTTGGTGGGATAGTGTGTCTTACAGACAAAACAAGGCACAAATGGAGCAAGTATTGAAAAAATGCCAACACAAAGATATAGGAAACCTTGACTCTGTTGACCTAATCTACTATCCTCTAGAAGGAGAATCGATCGGCCCATAATTGCCAAACTAAGGCATTTCAAGTGTTATCTCTAAAGCGCTTTTGACTTACTTTATGGTTGGAAATTTGCAAGTTTGATAAGTTGGCGTTGGCGTGTAGAACGCAAAAACGCCCCAAATTCAGCGAATTTGGGGCGTTTGGTAGGAAGTAGCGGGCTCGAACCGCTGACCTCTGCTCTGTCAAAGCAGCGCTCTGAACCAACTGAGCTAACCTCCTTTGTTCCCGGGAAGGCCTCAAGGGCGGAGCTTCCAAAGAAACGGCGTCATCAACGCCCTCCGGGGCTACAAACTTACAAAACTTCCTCTGTTTCCAAATGGGTACGGTAAACTTTTTGTGAGGGAATTCGCCATAAAAGCACGAATCCGACCACAAACAGCACTAACAGAGCCAGTATCGAATTGCGCATGCTTCCCGTTAGTTGTTCAATCAGCCCATACACCAGCGTGCCAAAGACGATGGATGTTTTTTCGGTCACGTCGTAAAAACTGAAGTAGGAGGCCGTGTCGGTCGTGGCCGGAATGAGTTTGGAATAGGTCGAGCGGGACAGCGACTGAATTCCGCCCATGACTAACCCCACAACAGCCGCCAGCACGAAAAACTGGCTTTGGGTTTGTACATAGTAGGCCCCGGCGCAGACGGCAATCCAGATCAGCACCGCCGTCATGAGCCCGTACGTATTGCCCAGCCGCTCCGACAAGCGCGAGAAGCCGTAAGCCCCCGGAATAGCCACCAGCTGAATCAGTAATATCGTGATAATCAGGCTTTGCCCAGGCAATTTTAACTCATCACTGCCAAAGATCGTGGCCACGTACATCACCGTTTGCACGGCCATATTATAGACAAAAAAGGCGATCAGAAACCGCTTGGCCAACGGTTGATTCTGTAACTCCGCCCAAACATGCTTTAATTCTTTGAAGCCATTGAACAGGTAGTTGCCACTTTGTCGGCCGGTTTTTCGGATTCCGTCGGGCAGGCGGCTAAACGGGATCTGCGCAAAAGCAACCCACCAGACGCCAACGGTCAGAAAGGCAATCCGGGAGGCCATCGCTTCCGAAATATTTCCAAACCACTCGCGTTTCAGTATCACCAGCAAATTAAACACCATGAGTAGTACGCTGCCCAGATAGCCCATTGAAAATCCACGGGCACTCACGCGGTCATACTGATCTTCGGTCGCAATATCGGGCAGGTACGAATTGTAAAAGACGATGCTGCCGCTCCACCCGATCAGGCTCAGCCAGAAACAGAAGACCGCCAGGGTCGTTGTCTCTTTTGTGAAAAAATACAACAGGCTGCAACTGATCGCACCCGTGTAGCAAAAAGCCTTCATGAAGGTTTTCTTCTGGCCGCTGTAGTCGGCAATGGCGGAGAAAATGGGGGATAGGAGAGCCGTCAGAAGAAAAGCTGCCGAGATCGTGTAGGAGAACAAAACCGAATTCTTGACCGACATGCCCAGAAAGTTAATGATCGGGCCACCGTTCTCGTTCAACGCTGTAGCTGAGAAATAAACAGGAAAAATGCTGGACACGATAACCAGCGAGTGAACGGAGTTGGCCCAGTCGTAAAATGTCCAGGCGGTGAGGATGCGGGGGGAGTTTTTCAAGGGTGAAATAGCGAAATCGGACCGCCGAAGCGGAGTGAATGAGTGAATGAGTGAATGAGCGAATTACTGAAGTGGGTTGTTGTAAAATTAAACTACTCTTTCATTAATTCATTCCGCTTCGGCGGTCCGATTTCGCTATTTAAAAACTCAACCACCGCCCGCGTGAACGCATGATTTGAGTCACCGGCAACCATATGACCCGCATTGGCAACGCTTACACTATGCACGTGGGGAACAGCGTCGATGAATTCGGCCATTACTTTTTCGCTCACGACATCACTGATGCCCCCGCGCACAATGAGCGTCGGTACGGTGAGCGCCCGGGCAGCCCGATACAGGCGTTCTTCATTGTTTGTTTGCTGATCGGGGCCGGTATGCTGCCGCCAGAGGGTCAGCATACGCGGGTCCCAATGCCAATAGTAGCGTTCATTGCCGGTTTTGCTGGTACGAAGCCGAAGGTTTTTCTCCAATCGGCTGTTGTCCGAGGGGCGGGGGCGGTTGGGTAAATAAGCCGCTACGGCCTCGGCCGCTTCGTCAAGGGAAGCAAATCCATCCTGATTGCGACTCATGAAGGCAAAAATTCGTTCGATGCCTTTCTGTTCCGAGCGCGGAGCAATGTCGACCAGAACGATGGCTGAACAAATCGAATCAGAGTCAGTGGGGCGTTCTCCCTCGGCAATGAGGGCTGTCATGCCGCCCATGGAAGCGCCCACTAAAGCCGGTTTTTCTGATAGTTGTGCGCAAACAGAACGTAAGTCGCTGGCCAGGTAATCGATGCTGTAATGCCCTTCGGCCGACCAGTCGCTATCGCCATGTCCCCGGGCGTCGAGCGCAATCGCATACCAGCCTGCATTGGCCAGCCGTTGGGCCGTATCGCCCCAGGAATGCCGGGTTTGGCCGCCCCCGTGCAGTAAAATTACGGGTGGGTTAGTTGGGTTGCCCCAGGCGTCGGCCGACAAAAAGAAACCCGGCTCTGTTTCAAATTTCATATAAGCTGAATGCTGGAATGAGTGATTGATAGACTGATTGAATAGGGATGCGCCAGTTATTTTAGCAATCACTCATTCTAGCATTTATAACGTTGGATTAAATTCGAGGTTGATATCGGATGTTTTGCCATCGACGGGCGCGCTTTGGCGAAGGATCAACTTACTTTTATTGAGCTGAATAATTGGAAAATTACCCTTAAATCCCTGCACATCGACGTCCATTGACTGACTATCGGCAGTCAATTTCCAACTGCCTCCATTGACTACGGAGTTAGACCGATTGTAATCAAGGGCGCGAACCGATCCATCTTTTCGAAACTGCATGTCAAGGTCAAAAAGTACCTGGGTAGTCAGGCCCAGTCGATTTCTGTTAATTTCCTGCCCGTCGGGGGTAGTTACCTTCGCTGTCCGCCAGTTATTGGCAACCAGCAATTCTGTTCGGGAGTCAACCGTAGGGTTGGGATCATCGATATTGTCCTTTTTGCAACTGAATAATGAGCCAAGTAGAAACAAGGTGAGAGCAAGAGTGCGTAGTGTATTCATAACCGGATGAGGTTGTTTTGTGTGTCGTCGTTGGGTTAAATAACGAGCAGCGTTGTGGTATTCGTTTACCGACAGGAACGGTATTCGCCCTTAAAATTCCGTAGTTTTGGCGAAACTTCAAGCAATGCGTATCCCTTTTGCCTTTTTCTTATTTTGGATAAGTGAGTTTTGGCTATTGGCAAATTCAACGGTCCAGGCTCAGCCGCAGTGTGCCGACCGGCTAACCTTCACGCCGGTGAGCCAGCCAAACCAGATTGAATGGAGCAAATTTCCGGAGTTTTCGCTGCCGTTTCCGGTTATTTATGGCGGCCCACGATTCACCGATACGCAGGCCAGTCCGCTTAAGCACGGGTTTAGTCAACTCGTTGACATTAAAGACAGTGAATATGGTACGCTGGTGCAGCCTGCCCAGCGGGCGGTGGTATATTACGGCATCGCGACGGGACTGAATCAACCCTGGGAAACTATTGAAAGCCCCTGGGCAAACGATCTGACGGCCTATCGCGCCAAATGGGATAGCTTCCTGTCGGGGATTGCCGGGGGGCAGAAAAACGCGGCCGGCCTGTATAAGCTACCCATCGGGCGACTGGCGCTGGATTACGAGCGTATTCTGGAAACTGATAGTCGGATTTTAACGATCAAGCGGGATAGCCGCGTACCCGAAATGTATCGAAATCTCTCCGATGCCGACTTTGTGGCCGCCTACAAAAAAGCCATTCGAAACCTGTATGCCGAAGGCATGCGCTACATTCGTCAGCATGCCGATCTGGCGGGGATCAGCGTGACCAGCTATGCCGATACGCCTGTTCTGAACACCTATCTAAACGTACCAACGTTTAGCTGGACCGACTGGACAACGAACCTCAGCCGGACGAATTATCTGGTTCAGGATTCGACCGGGCGGGCCATCGGCGGACCCTATTATGAACAGCTGGACGCTCTGTCGCCCTCGGCCTATTATTATTACGATTACCCAAACCCACTGGCAAAAGATTACCTGGCTTATCTTTTGTTCCAGGTGGAGGTAAACCGGGCGTGGAGCAATAAGCCCGTGATTCCCTGGGTCTGGTTGCGGTACCACGACAGTTCGAGTAGCTTTCCTAATTTCATTCAGCCGTTCATGGCCGAGGCCACGGCTATTTTTCCGTTTTTTTCGGGCGCTGCCGGTCTCTGGCTTTGGGATAACCCAACCCTGGCGCCCGCCCGAACGGATACCTATGCGGCTTACGAGCATTTTACGCATGGGCTGTACCGGTTGTCGCGCTTTGCGGACATGTTTCAGGGAACGTACGAACGCGTCATTGAAACACCTGCCCGCGACCTGATGGACAAACAGCAGCCTGTCTGGCGGGGCGTCGTCAAGGAAAATAAAATCCTGATCGCTGCCCAGAATCCCTATGCCGACGAGACACAAAAAACAAGCCTGACGGTTCGGTACAAAGCCTGGCAGCAGACCATCGAACTGACCGGACGAGAGGTATATTTATGTCTGTTCGACATGGGGGCCGTGACGGCTACCGAGCCGGTATTTTCCGATCTGACGGTCTATCCAAACCCAACACAAACGACCCTTACGGTTACTTTTGGACGCTTGCCTGCGCCGGATACAGAGCTTGAACTGATCAGCCTGACCGGCCAATCCGTCATTTTGAGGCAGGTTAACAGTGTTAAGGAGGTTATAAACGTAGCCAATTTGCCTGCCGGGTCTTATGTTTTGCGCATTAAAAACGGAACCGGAAGTCAGATGAAAAAAGTAGTTATCCCGTAGAATGGTTATCCTACCAAGAGGGGTCAATACTATAGCTAAAACAGCGCTTTTCTGATCCCTCTTTTTCCCTGTGTTTATCGTTCTGTCATCCTGAAAATTATGCCGAATCAACTTCAATACGAAACGAGTCCCTACTTGCTCCAGCATGCCGAAAATCCAGTAAACTGGTATCCCTGGGGCGAGGAAGCGCTGAACAAAGCCATTGATGAAGACAAGCCTATTCTGGTCAGTATTGGCTATTCGGCCTGTCATTGGTGCCACGTAATGGAACGGGAGTCGTTTGAGAAAGAGACGGTAGCCGAGGTGATGAACGAGCATTTTGTGTGCATCAAAGTGGATCGGGAAGAGCGCCCTGATGTCGATGCCATTTATATGGATGCTGTGCAGGCAATGGGCGTACAGGGTGGATGGCCTCTCAACGTATTTCTCATGCCCGATGCTAAACCATTTTATGGGGTTACCTACCTGCCACAGACAAACTGGATGCACTTGTTGGACAGTATTCAGGCTGCCTTTGCCGAGCATCGCACGGATCTGGTACAGTCGGCGGAAGGGTTTGCCCGCGAGTTGAATTTGACCGATGCGGAACGATATGGCCTTTCTGAAAATGACCCACTCTTCGCCCCCGAAACGCTGGATGTGCTCTATCGGAAAGTAGCCGTTAAAGCCGACGATGAAAAGGGAGGCTTGCGTCGGGCGCCCAAATTCCCAATGCCAAGCGTCTGGCGGTTTTTACTGCGCTATTACGATGTTACGGTGGCTACGGGTACGGATAATGAGTCGGCGCTCCACCAGGTTAAACTAACGCTGGACCGCATGGCGCTTGGGGGGATCTACGATCAGCTTGGGGGTGGGTTTGCCCGTTACTCGACCGATGCCGACTGGTTTGCCCCGCACTTCGAGAAGATGCTTTACGACAACGGGCAGTTGCTGACGCTTTATGCGGAAGCTTATAGTTTAACTCGAAGTCCATTATACAAACATGTTATCTACCAGACAGTTGGGTTTCTGCAACGAGAGCTATTGAGCCCGGAAGGTGGATTTTATTCAGCCCTGGATGCCGACAGTGAAGGGGTGGAAGGAAAATTCTATACGTTCACGACGCCAGAACTTAAGGAAACACTTGGTGCCGATTACGACTGGTTTGCTGAACTGTACAGCCTGACGGAGGAGGGGAACTGGGACCCTGGCCACGGTGGGCACCGGACAAATATTCTGCACCGAACCGAGTCCGACGTTTCTTTTGCTGAACGGATGGGCTGGTCGCTGGCTGATCTTAATGTTCGTTTAGATGCCACGCATACCCGGTTGTTGCGCGTCAGAAACGAACGCATCCGGCCGGGTCTGGATGATAAAATCCTGTGTTCCTGGAATGGTTTGCTGTTAAAGGGGCTGGCTACGGCTTACCGCGTTTTCGGTGAGCCGGAATTCCTGACGCTGGCCTTACGGCTGGCTTATTTCCTGCTCAAGAAAATGCGGGATAGCCGGAACGGCCGACTTTGGCATTCCTATAAGAACGGCAGGGCCCGCCAAACCGGTTTTCTGGATGATTACGCAACCGTAATTGATGGGTTACTAGCCTTATATCAGGCTACGTTCACGGAGAGTTGGCTGACCGAAGCGGACCAGTTGATGCAGTATGTGCTGACGAATTTTGCCGATAGTACAGTTGATGACTTGACCGGGCCAGACCCGATGTTCTTCTTTACCGATAAAAACGGAGAGGAGCTCATTGCCCGACGCAAGGAGCTATTCGATAACGTGATTCCTTCGTCGAATTCAATGATGGCGGAAAATCTGTATGCATTGAGCCTACTACTTGATAGACCCCACTATGCCGAACGGGCTGATCAAATGCTGGGACGCATACAACCCCTGGTGCAGCAAAACGCCGATTACCTCACGAATTGGGCCGCTCAGTTTGCCCTGCGTGCCCGTCCAACGGCCGAAATTGCCGTTGTCGGTCCCGATGCCGATCGGTTTCGGGCGGAGCTGGATGCTGAGTTTTATCCAAACAAAGTTCTTTGTGGGACGACAGATACGAGTGAACTGCCCCTTCTGCAACAGCGGGCGCCAATCAATGGGCAAACGGCTGTTTATGTCTGCTATAATCGGGCCTGTCAACTGCCTGTAACGAGTGTAGCTGACGTATGGAAACTGGTTCGATAAAGAACCTGCCGAATACTCACTTTCCGGCAACTATATACGAATATACTTAGTAAAAATAGGAATATACGTTTGTGGTCTATACCTTCATGCCGCTATAATTAAGCCTACGGTAACCTGTTGAAAATCAACAGGATTTGCCGCCGGTTACTGTAGGCTTAATTAATGGCGAAACTAAACACACTAAAAAACATGAATAGTTATGAAGACCGCAGGAGTACGTCCGGGGATTGTGTATTTGTTATTCGTTTTTGTTCTTGCTGGTTGCGGTGACCACCGCATTCCATCGATAACGCCAGGGTCAGTTACCAGTCGTTTGCGGGTTAAAAAGATAACCCAGGATATGCCGAACAACACGGCTAAGGTTAGTCTCTTTCGTTACGATGCGCAGGGGCATCTGGGTTCGATCATCGCTTATCAAACACCTGATAGCACCATAGCCCCGGTAGAGAACAATGTTTACCAATACGATGCGCAAAACCGGCTCACTCAGCTCAATCGTACCGTTGTAGGAGCAGGAGTTGACTATGAAGTCTATAAATATTTCTACAATGCTGCTGGTCAGGTATCAAGTCTCGGCTTTAGTAATGCCAATCCGATTTACATCTGGTCGATAACGCCGGTTTATGATGCCGATAATAGGCTAACGGGTTCGTCTAAAAGCTTTTCTGTTCCAGGCGTTTCGGCCAGGGATAACAGCACATTCACGTATACAGGGAACAATTTAACGTTTGCCACCATCACGGGAAGTGCTGTGCAGAAGGGTGCCCAACTGCCTTCACAGACCGTCAACGTAACGTACACCTACGATAACGGTATAAATCCATTTTATGGGGTATTCGTTATTCCCGCCCCTTCCCAATACGCTTCTCCGCCCTCTGGTGTTTTTATTGGATCGTATACCTACTATGGTGGGCTCTCCAACCTCCTCAATCTGAGCCAGAATAACGTACTTTCGGATGGAGCAAATACATACACGTATACCTACAACTCGGCCAATCTGCCAACAAGCCGTATCACAGCATACGACGGTCATGTAACGGAAACGTTGCATTATGAATACGAAAGTTACTAAAGAACGTAGGATCGGAGCCAAGCGGGTCGATTGATCAACCCAATAATGGTCCAAATGCCGTTATTGCCTTCGCCAATTTTGCAATTGTGTTTGTCCGATAGCTCTCCTTTCAAACCAAATACAATTTTGGCTAATTAATAATCGATATAACGTAAGTGGGCTGCGGCAGTAAAGCTGTTAATTTATTGCTGTTTCCATACTTACTCATTGATCGTATAACAAAATACATTATACCATTAACGATCATGAAAAGCACACGTATTCTATCCCAAATTAGTCGCTTATTACTGGTTTTTGCCTTTTCGGCTTGTACTGACCATCGCCTTCCAGAAGTTATTCCTGGTTCAGGAACCAGGCGTTTACGGGTTAAAACCATTACTCAAGACCTGCCCAACAATACGGCTAAGGTTAGCGCATTCAAGTACGATGCGCAGGGGCGGCTCGGGTCGATCATTACTTATGAAACTCCTGATAGTACCGTAGCACCGGTGGAGAACAACGTCTATACGTATGATGCCCAAAACCGGCTCACTCAGCTACGACAAGATATTGTTAGCCGATCGGTGTATTCACCCAATCCAGTTACTACCTATAATTTTAGCTATAATACGGCTGGTCAAGTAGTATCTCTTGTCGAATCTGTGTCAGGTGGTGGGGTATGGGGAGTAAATCCTCAATATAATACTGGAAATCAAGTGGTGGGTAGCACTAAATCGTACGATTTACCAGGCGTTCAGATTAGGGAGAGTAGTGCGTTCACGCACACTGGAAATAATATAACGTTTGTCTCGACTACCTATACCACGATTCGAAACATTACCTCTCCTCCTGTCACCGTCAATACTACGTTAACATACGATACAAACGTAAACCCGTTCTACGGAGTATTCGTCATTCCTGCCCCATATGGTTTGTCTACGATTGCTCCTTCGCCAGGGAGCGGAACAATTATTAACTACTCGTACTATGGCGGTATTTCGAACCTGCTCAATTTGAGCCAGAACAATGTGCTTTCTGCGGTAAATGGCTCCGGGCAAACGACTACGTATACCTATACGTATAACAGCGCCAATTTACCAACCAGCCGTATTACAACCGACCGTGGTTTTTTAGCAGAGACCTTACACTACGAGTACGAAACGTATTGAAGAGATGTATGATAAAGGATATAGGATGTGTGGTGTAGGATGTAGACCAAACAGGCGCTCATGCTTTTTATAGTATACATCCTACACCATACATCCTACATCACTCTCCCCAGGCAGTAAGGATTAGCGTACGTCGGCCGCCCTGGTTGCGGTGTTCACCCAGATAGATGCCCTGCCACGTGCCCAGATTTAGACGCCCATTGGTGATGGGAATCGTAACGGAGTTACCCAGCATGGCGGCTTTCAGATGGGCAGGCATGTCGTCTGATCCTTCGTAATCATGCTGGTAATAGGCCTCATTTTCCCGAACGGCCCTGTTAAAGAAGCGCTCGAAATCGCCCCGAACGGTCGGGTCCGCATTCTCATTAATGGTCAGGCTGGCTGACGTATGCTGAATGAATACGTGGAGCAAACCCACCTTAAGCTGGTGAAAATCCGTGAATTCCCGTTCAACAACAGGCGTAATCAGATGAAAACCACGCGTATAGGCGGGAAGATGAATTGTATGCTGGTAAATGGCCATAGCCGATAAGTCTAGACTTGCTTAAAATTATATTAAGAAATAACTATATTACTGTTCATTCAGTTGTGGAGAATAATGGGTTGAACGCCCCTGAATTCAAGTACATAAAGCGACTTTATAGAACAATACGTTTATGTATGCCCTTTACCTACTACTGCTCGGCCTACTGGTCAGTCAGTCTGTCGTAGCACAAACTGATTCGGCACCGGTGAAGCATGTCGTTCGTCATTCGTATGCCGGATACGACGAAGAGATCCTGTATTTTGGTAAACATGATCAATATTTTACGGTTCGGACGTATCTGAAAAATGGGTCTTTATTTCGGTTTGACTCCTACATGCTCCAGCCTAAAACACTTCCCAATGGGTTTCAGCTGGATAGCCTAAGCCGAATCGTCCGGTACGGCCCGACAAAAATTATGTACCCCAATGGGAAGGTTTACATAAGCTGTGAATACAAGGGAAACATGCTGCAGGGGCCGTTTATGGTGTTGTACGAGGATGGCTCTGTCAAACGCCGGGAATATTACCGGGCTGGCACCCTGAGCAGGAACAAGAGTGAATGTTATACGCCAGAGGGTACTAAACAAACCTGCGCCCCTTTTTATCAGGTAGCCCAGTTTCAGGGGAAACCAAACGATTTATCAGCGTATCTGAAGCAAAAGTTGAGTCCGGTATTAGACGGCGAGCGCATCCGCCGGATTACCGCCACTTTGACAATTAATGAAATCGGCCAGGTGATCGGGGTAAAAGCCATTGTCAACGGAAATCCGGCCGAAAGCGTACAAATGCCCGACGTGGTGAGCTATGCCCAGCAGGTTATTCGGAATATGCCCGAATGGACACCCGACAAACTAAACTGGAAACCCGCCCTCAACGATGGCGTGGCCACGCCGTCAACCTGTGTGCTGTCCGTCTATCGGATCTACGGGTCTGTTCAGTACAATCTTTTTTACCGGATGTAGCACCCGGGTAACGAAAATATTATGGGATTTCGATCAGCAGGATGATTGCCTCCTTGGAAAGGGCTTCGAAGTCAATCGGATGACCGTCCATACTCGTCAGGGCCAGACCATCACCCGGCTGTAGCAGCCTGTCCTGCACCTCAACTGCACCGCTCAGGATGAACACAAAAATGCCGTGAGGTTGTGGTTGACCTTCTGCTTTTGGGGTTCGGTAAACCCCCTTCCGACGGCCATCGTACCTTCCGATGAAGCCGGTAAAGTGCTGATGAGTAGTATCTTCAGCTTCAGTAGTCAGCTCAAAAAAGGGTAAAAGTATGTTCTTGCTAAGTAAATCGACGGCATCGCGCTGGTGGGCTGGAGCAACGTGACTTGTTGGGTGGGCGAGCCAGATCTCGATAAAATTGATTACTTCCGTTTCATACGGGTTACGAACCATCAAGGTCATCCCGGTGTCGAGGGAGAAAACCTGCGCCTGTCCCGTCTGGACAAAACCCTGCCCAACACTACTATCAAATTCGAGGCCGCCAACAACCGGAATAAGAACCACGTGTGTCCGTTGATCAACGTGCCTGTTCAGGCTATAGCCAGCGGCCAGCGTATTGTCGTTCAGGGCGCTTAATGAACCGAACGGTTTTCGGAACTCATTAACATAACGGCCAAAATTAAAGGTGTGGTAACTTGTGGCGTAGGCCGTCTGTGAGCGGCCCCGTTGGTCTGCCAGATACAGTTGCGCCTGAATTTGTGTAGTCATGAAATGCGGAGGGGATCACGGATTAAGAAGCTGGCTACCATTGCTCCTCAACACGTTTATCAACCACATCAACGCGCTAACGTGGTTGATAAACGTGTTGAATGGAGCAATGAAAAGTAGGCCCTTAAGCGTTGACCACAATGGTATGCGTAAGGGTATAACCAGCTGACAAACTGCCCGAAAGTGTCGCCAATTCGGTGGTAAACCCATCTGAAAATACATTGTCCCGTTCATTTGTGGTGTCCTGCGCTCCCTTCGTGTAGCCGTACGATTGCCCGGCGGTATACACACCATTGGTGATATCGTAGGGAAACGCAATCTGTGTCACCAGCAATGATTTACCCGTTGCCGTATAAACGTGGACGTGAATATGCGGGGCTCGGCCCGAATACCATCCCGGAAAAATCGATTTGAACGCCACCCCTCCATTGGCATCGGTCGTCTGGCGACCTCTGAGAAAGTCTACGTTTGTAAAATTGACAGATTGCATGCCACTGCCACCATATTCGGAATAATACCCGTCTTTGTCGCAATGCCAGATGTCGACCAGAGCACCGGCTAGAGCAGCGCAACTGTTAGTGCTGTTTTTGATCGTCATATTGATGGCCAGCGCCACCCCCGTTCGATCCGAGCGAATATCGTTCATAACGAAGTTGGCCGGTGATTTAGTTGGGAAAGGGCCTTCCGTTTCGCTGGGTGTTACACTACAATTGCTCGATGAGCTACCGTTTGAGGAGCCCGTTGATGAACTGGTTGCGGGGTCGACTGTGGAAGATGAACAAGACCCCGCAAACGGAACGAGTGCAGCAATACCAAGCAAACTACTAAAGCCTCGTTTTAAAAATTCTTTACGTTCCATTCGGTTGGAAAACAGATTTAGTGGAGAATAACCATTCGATAAACAGCCTGCCGGGGCCCATCAGCATGGGTCTGTTTATTTCATTAGCGCGCGGTAAGGGTGTTTCGTTGCACAGGGGAGGCAATTATTGGAAAAAAGAGTAGATATGTCGGCAAAAGCGACCTATAAAAATTGACAATATTTATCCATTTAGCAGCCCACTTATTTTGTGTTTTATCTATTCCAACGATTACTTCAGTTTACGGGTCTACCAGTAAATACCGATCAATATGAAAGGGCTTTTGCTTATCAGTGGACTTGCGTTAGCCGTCTTATCCTGTCAATCAGATCAGCTAATAACTCCTCTGACCACTACGCCTTCTAAAAGTACGTGGGTAACGATTGAATTAAATATTGATTATTCCATACAGTTTCCCGCTGATAGCTATCAGGGGAAAGGCTACAGTTTACGAACGCCAACTAGTTTCGGAGACAGTCCTACATCCGTCACTCGAAAAGATGAGCAGGCTAATCTGTCTGCTACTTTTTGTAATCCCAATGCCTATCCTTGTTTATTAATTCAGTATGGGCAAAAACTAACCTCGCCACTTCCAAAATCAGTGCCTTATTTAAATTCAAAAGGAGAATCTGGTTTTTTAGATACCACAATTGGGTTTACGGAAGCTGGTCAATTGATTGGTATTCTCTATTATGCGAGTGATCCAAACGTAACGTTCCGCCCCTATACGGGTCAACTTTATCTGTTATCGAAATCATCTGGTTCGTTCGAATACGCAGGGCATGCGTCATTTAACGAGACTACGAAACATGAGTTACTGGATATACTCTCGACAATCTCCTCAAAGTAGAAACGTACCTGAAAGCACTCTATATGAAAACGACCCTGCTTATACTGGCAATCAGCATTAGTGCAGTAGCTTGTCGAGAGGAATTTCATCAATTAACTCCGCCAGCCGATTCACCTGTATTGATCGAGACAAAACCTACTTGTCAGGCACCTTCAATTGAGGAAAATATAGTCGGAACCTGGCACTTTGAGTCAAGCCGCACCTCTGACCAATTTATTAGAACTGGATCGGTCACGTTTACTGCTCAAAATCATATTATTGATCCTGATTCACTTTTTGAAAATAGTATGGATTTAGGCATATTTGTTGACAAAGTATATGATACTGACGGAACATACCCTTCCAAATTTGAGGGATATAATGGCAAAATATTTAGGGTTGATTTATTGCTAAAAGACAACAGAAAAGGAACAATTTGGCCTTTTTATGTAGCTAGTAACGAATGCAATAAAATAGTGATCTACGAACTGGGAACTTATCAAAACCCTGTAGCCCGAAAATCTGGGTTTACTTTAATAAGGTAGAAGGCCTAACTTAGTAACAGCCACAGCACATGTGGTTCATTAACGAATTAAACTTAACGTATCATGAACAGAACTAAATTTGCGTTGATCCTGCTATTTTTAGGTAGTAGTCAAATGTTTCTTTTCGCTCAATCCACGTCGCAGCCATCGGCGACTGTTCATCTGTATCAGGGCAAAGCTTTTGGCTTATTTTCGTTAAAATATCGTGTTTATGCGAATGGTAAACTACTCTGCAAGCTAGGTCGGAATAGTCATTGCGAGGTCGTTTTGCCTTCCGGTACAACCACATTCATGACCAAACCTTCGCTTCTGGCTTTATTCCCTCAACCGACGCTAAAGCTGAATCTGGAAGCAGGCAAAGACTACTACCTGCAGGGAGATGCTAAATTCGAGTTGTTTCCACCAAATGGACCACTGGTTCTGACAGAAATAGTACCTAATCCGGATAAACTGGATCAGATTAATCACGCCAAGACGGAGCGGCCCTTGTTGACTTCAACTGATTAGGTAACTCATGTAAGCTACCAATAAAGCCGAACATCACTTCTATAGACATAAAAGCTAAAGTCCTGCACAATAAAGAATCGGGGAGTTATAAAAATCGCCTTCTTAAGAGGGGAGGAGTCTATAGAATCCGGTTGGAATTCTCACTGACAAACGCTCCCCAGGCCCCTTTTTTGGTCTTTTTGCTTGACACTAAGGGCAAGGCATTTTCGTGGAAATGATGGCAGATGGCAATCGCCAGCGCATCGGTCGCATCAAAAAACTTAGGGTCCAGGCTTTCTTTCAACAGGTGCCCAACCATTTGGGATACCTGGTCTTTGGAGGCATTACCATTGCCCGTAACGGACTGCTTGATACGCCGGGGAGCGTATTCAACAATGGGAATGTTGCGTGATAAGCCTGCTGCCATAACGACACCCTGGGCCCTGCCTAATTTCAGCATCGACTGTACGTTTTTACCGAAAAATGGATCTTCGATCGCCATCTCGTCGGGGTGGTATTCGTCGATCAGCCGAAGCATGGTTTCGTGAAGTTTCTGGAGCTTCAACTGGTAGGTCGTATATTTGCTCAACTGAACCACGCCATACTGAATCATGGTCATGATGCCCCCCTTCACCGAAATGATGCCGTAACCGGCAACCTGCGTACCAGGATCTACCCCTAATATGACTTTCTCCGATAGCTGGCTAGCCGGGGTAGTAATGGATGAAGTGGGATTAATGAGCATGCCGGGGCGTTAGGTCTATTGCAAAGTAACGTGTTCTCTTCTATTTTGTCGCTGAAACCAGATAAAAAAATCATTTTTTGGGCTAAACTCGTCGTCTTTGCTGCCCTTATAGCCTACATCGGGCATGTGATCCAGCAGCAACCGTTCGATTGGTCCATCGTACAAACCCAGCTTCGGGCGGTCAGCCACCCGGAGCGGTGGGCTGTTTCGTTGCTTTTGCTTACCCCCGTCAACTGGGGACTGGAGGCCCTCAAATGGCAGATCCTGCTTCGGCGGGTTGAATCCGTTCGCTTCTGGGAAGCGTATAAGGGCGTGCTGGCGGGTGTCTCGTTGGGCTTTGCGATGCCTGCCCAACTAGGCGACACGGCTGGCCGGGTACTCTCCCTGCGCACCAATAGGGCAGGGGCCGTAGGAGCGTCGCTGGTGTCGGGCGGGATGCAGTTTTATGTGGCCATCGTTTTCGGCACAATGGCCTGGGCGTACCACCTGACGCTGGTGCCCGAACGAAGCCATACGGCCGGTAACTGGCTCCTGGCGTTGCTGGTCAGTTTATCGGTGGGGGGCATTGTGTTCGGGCTGCTGCGGAAGCGTCTTGTTAGTTATTTGTCGGGCCGCCCCGCCTTTCGGCGGTTTGCTGACTACTGGCAGGTAGCCGGACGCTATTCAGACCGGGAGATCGGGCTGGCGCTCGGTGTGGCAGCCTTGCGCTACCTGGTATTTTCGCTTCAGTTTTATCTGGCGATGCGGGTCGTTGGCCTGGTCATACCGGCCGCCGTGGCCGCATCGGGTATCGGGCTGGTCTTTCTGGCCAAAACGATCACGCCCGCCTTCAATCTGCTGAGTGACCTCGGCGTTCGGGAGGCCGCATCACTCTGGGTTTTTTCACCTTTTGCGGTCAGCGTTCCTGTCTTGCTCACGGCCACCCTGACGCTCTGGGTGGCCAATGTGCTAACGCCCGTGCTCGTTGGCTTAATCTGGGTCTGGAAACTAAAAATTACCGCTCAATGACAATTTTTCTATTCATAGTGAGCGGTCTGTACGCCCTCTTTACCCTTGTTCTTTGGTTTACCTGGTGCAACATGCGGCCTTTCCGGCCGGCAAATTCAGCGCCAGTGAGACCAGCCATTACCGTCGTTATTCCCGTTCGAAACGAGGCCGGGAATATTGAAAATCTGCTGAACGATCTCAGCCGTCAATCCTATGCCCGGTTTGAGGTGATTGTTGCTGATGATTCGTCTACAGACAGTACCCTGTCAATTCTTCAGCAATATGCCCAGACAGCTCCTTATTCCCTGCGCCCCTTGCCGTTACCCAACGAGCGCACGGCATCGCCCAAAAAGCGGGCCATTACCCAAAGTATCGCGCTGGCAACGGGCGATCTGATTGTTACGACAGATGGTGACTGCCGGGTTGGCACCGAGTGGCTGGCCACCATTGCCGCCTTTTACGAAAAAACCGGGGCCAAGCTGATTTCGGGGCCGGTCACGTTCACCACCGAACAAACGGTTTTCGATGCGTTGCAGACGGTCGAATTTGCCAGCCTAATTGGAAGCGGAGCCTGTACAATGGCCCTGGGTGTACCCACCATGTGCAACGGAGCCAACCTTTGTTATGAAAAACGGGTCTTTGCCGCAGTGGATGGATTCGCCGGGGTCGATCACCTGGCCTCGGGTGATGATGAACTGCTTATGCACAAGATTGCGGTCAGGTATCCTGCCGGGGTTCATTTTTTGAAAAGTCCGCTGGCCATTGTGCAAACGGACGCGCATCAGTCCTGGCGGGGTTTTTATAACCAGCGCAAACGATGGGCGAGTAAATGGCGGGCCTACGAGAGCTATTTACCGTCGATGCTGGCGGTTTTCGTTTTCCTGAGTAATGCCGCCCCAATGGTAGCAATTGGGGGCTGGTGGCTCGGTTTTTTAAACGGAACAGCTGCACTAACCGTTATTGGGCTGAAGCTTCTGCCGGAGTTTTTGTTTTTACGGCAGATTCTTGTTTTTTTACAAAAAAAATCGTCAGTATGGGTAATTCCGCTGACCCAGTTAGTATACCCGCTATATGTTCTTTTCTTTGGGTTAGCCGCTCAGGGAAAAGGCTACCGCTGGAAAGGGCGAAACCTTAACTGATGTATGCTGTAGGGTATAGTTTATAGGATCTGTAAATCAATTACACACTATACTCTATACTGTACATTATGCAGCTAAAACGTTTACTATCTTGTCTTTTTTTTTGCATAAGTCTAACTTCTTGCTCCGAACGGTATACCCAGAGTTCTGGTGGAAGATTGAGGAAGCCGCTGAACCGACCATATACCTGACGTTCGATGATGGGCCGATTCCCGATGTGACGGAGTTTGTCCTGGAACAACTGGATAAATTTGCCGCTCAGGCAACCTTTTTCTGCATTGGCGACAATGTCAGAAAACACCAGGATGTGCTGTTCAAGGTATTGGAAGCGGGCCATATGGTCGGCAATCACACGTTCAACCACCTCAACGGATGGAAGACTGATGATCAAACCTATCTGGAAAATATCCAAAAATGCCAGGAGCAACTAAACGTTGGCACATCGCTCTTTCGGCCGCCTTATGGTCGTATTAAAAAGACACAGGTAGCCGAGGTGATCGAACAATATTCGATAGTCATGTGGGACGTTTTAACCGGTGATTTTGACCGGAGTTTACCGGCCGATGTGTGCCTTCGGAAAACCATCCAGTATACACGACCTGGCTCCATTGTGGTGTTTCACGATAGTTTGAAAGCCTGGCCAACGATGCGCTACGTATTGCCCCGGATGCTGGCTTATTTTGCCAGTCGGGGTTACTCATTCCGCGCCGTTCCGCAACCCATTTATGCCGGTTATTGAAGAGCCCGCCGGGAGTCGACCCGGTGTGAATGCTCCGTTTATCAGTATTCTGATTGCCGCCCGAAACGAAGAACACAGCATTCTGGGTTGCCTGAGGGCTATTACCCAGCTCAGCTACCCGCCCGAGCGCATCGAGGTGCTGGTTGGTAACGACCAGTCTACAGATCAGACCCGGGCAGTGGTGACGGAGTTCATTGCTGACAAACCAGCCTTTTACCTGGTTGATATCGCGGCATCCGGGGTTGGACTACCAGGAAAGGTCAATGTGCTGGCGCAACTGGCCAGGCAGGCGCGGGGGGACCTGTTCTTTTTTACGGATGCCGATACCCGGGTTCCAGTAAACTGGCTTACTGAAATGGGGGGGCAGTTTAGCACACAAACGGGTATTGTTACCGGCGTTACGCTGCCGCAGGGACCGGGCCTGTTTCAAAAGCTCCAGACCATCGACTGGCTTTATAATCTGACCCTTACCCACCTGGTTAGTATCCTAGGGATTCCGGTTACGGCGATGGGCAACAACATGGCGGTGAGTCGGGTAGGGTACGAGGCTGTTGGTGGCTACGAATCGCTGCCTTTCTCGGTCGTGGAAGATTATACCTTGTTTCAGGCTATCGTTTCGAAAGGGTACCGCTTTCGGAACCTACTGAATGAACAGGTGCTGGCTGAAACAATGCCGATAACGACGCTCAGGGGATTCCTTCAGCAACGCAAACGCTGGATGCGGGGGGCCACGGATTTGCCCGCCTGGATGGTCATTTCGCTGTATGCCCAATACCTGGCGGGGCCGCTTCTGTTGCTGATAGGGTATTTTTCGCCTGTACTGGCTGTTGGCTTGTACGTGATCAAACTTTTTGTCCAGACCATGATCCTCTCGTTTGGCTTGAGCCGCCTGAAACAAACCAACTTATGGTTATTCGCGTTGCTTTTTGAGCCGTACCAACTCCTTATCGGGCCGCTGGCCGTAGCTTTTTACTTGTTTCCCGCGCCCATTGACTGGAAAGGTAGACAATATACCTAACGGTTTTGCTTTGTCCTGAACGACTGGCTCCCAAGCCAACGTCGCGCCTTCCGACAAGCCAAAAACGATAAACTAAAAACTGAATACAACGAATGATTCTCATTGATACCCACGCCCATATTTACGATCCGCAGTTTGACGAAGACCGGGATGAAATGCTGCACCAGGCCGATAAGAAGCAGATTAGCCAGATCTGGATGCCTAACTGCGCCCTTGAGACCATACCGGGCATGATGGCGCTGGCCGGGCAGTATCCCGAGCGGTGCCTGCCCATGATGGGCCTGCATCCGGCTTATGTCACGGCCACATTCGAAGACGAACTGGCTGCTGTCGAAGACCACCTGGGGCGCCATGCGTTCATGGCCGTTGGCGAAATTGGGCTGGATTTTTATTGGGACATGACTTTTGCCGATCAGCAATTTACGGCGTTCGAGACTCAGCTTCGATGGGCTGCCGAACAGAATCTGCCGGTATCGATGCATACCCGGTCGGGCCATGACCGGAATGCCTTTGCCGAAGCCGCCGACCTGATTGAAAAGCTACGGGCAGACTCGCTGGAAATGCGGAATCTAACGGGGATTTTTCATTGCTTCGTGGGTACCCTCGATGAGGCAAACCGAGCCATTGATATGGGTTTCAAGCTGGGTATTGGGGGCGTATCTACCTTTAAAAATGGCGGCCTCAATGTTGTTTTGCCGCATGTTAGCCTGGAGCATATCGTGCTGGAAACAGACAGCCCGTATCTGGCACCCGTGCCGTATCGGGGCAAACGGAATGAGCCAGCCTATTTACGGCTGATTGCACAGCGCGTTGCTGACCTAAAGCAGGTCAACATCGATGATGTGGCCCGCCATACAACGGCCAACGCGTTGGCGCTGTTACCAGCGCTGTATGCAAACCTCCTTCCCTAATTGTTCGGCAAAACAAATCCGGGTGTCACGTTCCCGCGCCCTGCTCTTGACAGAAACAGGTCGGACTGGTTTCCGGCTCCTTTGAACTAATTAGCTTACCCATGTCCTATAAAACAGTTCACATTAATCCCGTATCAGGTAATTCATCTCGGTCCTCGGTACTGGTTATTTACACCGGAGGTACGTTTGGTATGGTGTACGATCCTAAAGCCAGCCAACTTATTCCCTTTGATTTTGACCGGGTAGCCGAGCGTTTACCCGAACTGAATCGCCTGAATTTCAACATCACGCTGATTACCCTGAATGAGATTATCGACTCCTCGAACATGAAACCTGCCATATGGGTCGAATTGGGGCAAATCATTCAGACCAATTACGATCGGTACGATAGTTTTGTCATTCTTCACGGCACCGATACGATGGCTTATACCGCGTCGGCGTTGAGTTTTATGCTGGTTGGCTTATCGAAACCGGTCATTCTTACCGGTGCGCAGTTGCCCATTGGGGTGGCCCGGAGCGATGCCCGTGAAAATTTCATTACCGCCCTCGAAATTGCGGCCGCTGTGGATACGGCCGCTGTGGATTCAGCCGCCGTGGATACGGCCACTGTGGAAAAGGGGAAGCCAATTGTTCCGGAGGTTTGCGTGTATTTTAACTCATTTCTCCTGCGGGGAAATCGTTCCACCAAGCATGAGAGCGTCCAGTTCAATGCGTTTGCGTCGGAAAATTACCCACATCTGGCCAATGCTGGCGTCAGTATCGACTACAATCGACCCTATATTCGCCCTTATCAGCCAAACCAGGTCCTGCAATTGCGTACTGAAATCGACTCGAATGTGACGATTCTCAAGCTTTTTCCCGGCATCACCCAGCCAGTGGTCGAATCCATCGTCAACATCCGAAACCTGCGGGGATTGGTGCTCGAAACATTTGGGGCCGGTAATGCACCGACGGATCCCTGGTTTCTAAATACCCTTAGGGAGGCCATTGACCGGGGTGTCCTGATTTTCAATGTATCACAGTGCGAAGGTGGGCGAGTTACGCAGGGGCAATACCAGACCAGTAAGCAACTTCTGCAGATTGGGGTAGTCAGCGGAGCCGATATTACAACCGAAGCCGCCATTACAAAACTGATGGTCCTGTTAGGGCAGGAGCGCGACCCGGATCGGTTGCGAACTCTGATGAGCCAGTCGATCAGTGGCGAAATGACGGCCTAGTGTATTCATTGTTCCGTATTTTTTTTGCTATTGTTATTGCGAATTTACTGCCAATCGTGCATCTTTGCACTCCCAAATGACACAGAGAGCTGCCAGAGTGGTCGAATGGGTCTGATTCGAAATCAGAAGTACTCGCAAGGGTACCGGGGGTTCGAATCCCTCGCTCTCTGCCGGAAGTCAGCAAGATGGTTTGCTGACTTCGTTTTTAGAGAGGTGTCCGAGTGGTTGAAGGAGCACGCCTGGAAAGTGTGTATGCGGGAAACTGTATCGAGAGTTCGAATCTCTTCCTCTCTGCATTTTAGTATTTGTTAGTCATTGGGTGCCCGAAACGATCTGTTTTGGGCATTTTTTTTGCCCTTTTTTACCCCAATCAGGCCGGTTTTCCCCTTCCCGTAGCAACACTGGTGACACCCCTAATCGTTTATTATATACATATGTATATAATAATACAAAGAAGTTGTATAACGGTTCCGATACCTATCTTGTCTCGAAATTAATACAATTAATTGCAGATTAATTACTCCGTACCCTCCTGGTTACCCCTGAAGAATAATTGATAATCGTAAAATAAGAATGGGTAAAATTACCAACTTGTTTGTTGAGTAAGCGGTCACTGACCGTCATTAAGGCAGGTTTATTTGTGCCTACAAAGGAAGCATCTTTAGGTACTGCAACCAGAATAGCTAACGCAGCCAATGGTAGCAAGCATATTTATACCGATTGTTAGAAAATTGCTTAAGCAAAAGTTGTTTATGCCAATCTTCAACCAAAATTGATTATCAATACCACTGTTCGATAATTGCATTTATAATCGATTAGGTTAATTAGGTTTACTCTTTTGACATTTTTCAATCATAAAACGTATCAGATATGCTAGATGGGCTAAAAGGTAAGCAAATTAAAGATGCCGGGAAATCAAGGTTCAATACCAAGAAGCTGGAAGATAATACTGGTAAAAAAGAAACTAAGCCTAAGGGAGGTGGATTTTTTAGTTTTTTCAAAAAAAAGAGTAGTGTTGTTGAGAAGGGACAACACATGCATGATATAGCTAATAGAAGAAACTCGGTGAACGCTCGTGAAGTTAAATCCATACGAGACATTGCTTCAGGTATTCAAAAATTCATACCAGCTGACAAATTTGATGAGGAAGCAATTTTAGTCAATAGGTTGGTACAGGGCGAAACACCAACAACATTGGATCAGCTGGAGGCTTTCTGTGAGACCGCAAATGCCCTTTATGCATTTGTTGACTATAAGCTTACTGATGAAAGTGAGGAAGGACTTGCCTATGCAAACAGTCTTGGTGTATGGCGTAGTGAGCTAAAAGATGCGATATACACCTTGAGAGACAACCTAATTCAACAGGAAGAAGGTAGTTTGTTGCGTTTTGGTATAGAGAACCAATTTCGAAAGTTACACCCTGATTCTCCAGTTCCCTCGTTAATAACGGAACGGCAAGAACAATTAGGTGTCATTGTGTTTGGTAATACTGCACCTAATGACTGTGGCGTTTTCGCAGGTAGGCTTCTTGGTGAATTAGAAGCTGCAACAATGAAGAGTTTGTGGACAGAAATTAAAGCCGGTAATTTAACCGATGATCAAATTAGGGATGCTTTTAAGCAGATAATTGAGAGCGGACCTAGTAAGGATATGTTAAAGTACAAATCGGATCCTAATTTCGCATACGGGCACCATGCCAAAACCTCTATTGGTGCCTCTAATGGGAAAGTTTATTCATATGAGGCCCACGTGGGTAAGCCATTCATATTAGCCCCAGAGCTTCGTGAATTTGATTCAATGAATGATTATCTGGAAATGAATGATACCTATGTTGACCATCGGTCCAAAGCAGGTCCTGCTACTGATTATGGAGGTCGCGATTTAGCTAAAACAGATATTGTAACAATTAAGGAATGGATAAGATTGGCCTCCTTGAAAGAACCGCAAATGTACCTGGGTCAAAAATGATTTTAATACACCAATAGGCGATTGACAATAGGTGCTGGTAGGCCGCCCTCTTGTTGCGGTGGTCTTTAAAGATTACCTGATTGCCTTTCCGCTCGACCTTTTAATTGCTCGCCGACAAACAGGTGACCCAGTCACTTTTCGCTTTCAACATGCTTATCAACTAATCCTGGTGACTACGGTTAAACTGCACCAGATTCTGGACCAACCGGATCGAGTCTTTCAGCAAACAAGTGGCCATTATTGGATCCAGGGTGCCAATGGCCGAACTGACGAGCAACCCTTTTTGATGCTCGATCTGATCGGTGACCGAAATCAGAAAAGCCTCGTAGCCATATTTCTGGGTAAGCTCGACTATCTCCCGGCTGAAACCGAGCATGGTTTGATCCTGCTCGGTTGACACCTCCTTGCTTTTGGGGTCACGTGTGATGTTGATGGCCGGATTATTCTCCATTGGTGGGCTCTTTGGTTAAGGTTGACTCCATAGCTACTGGGCCGCATCAGGCTGCGATTGATCAATGGGTTGTTCTGACATGGGGTAAGGTTGTGTTTATGCGTACTTGAATCTGGAATTGCAGAAGCTGCTGATGAACCTGATGCTTTCGCCTGCGGGCCACCGGCAGCACCTCGCCGGTGCCTAACCTAAGCGTCTTGCTCCTTGCCAGCCTGCTTGTAGGCAAGAGGGGAATATTCTATTGCTTTCACCAGGCGAATGCCCAGCTCAGGGATCTGCTGGCAGATCAGCCTTACTTGGTTACCGCTCGTCGGCATGTACTTCAAGAAACTGGGGACGATGTTAAGTTTATAGACTATACAATTCTATTTGTCCGGAAAACCTGGTAAACGTTTAGCAGCCTTTCATTCATTCCAACTGCCCAATTCTGATGAGGCCGGGCTTTTTGCCTAACAAACCCCGAACTTGCTTAGGGGATTTTAAGTGGCTCGATAAAACGGTCGTATTTCAAACTAGCCATTAAATTAGAATATTCTTAAAATTGTACATTTACCAGCTAGGTTAACATATAGACACTTAGATAACTCAACGATATGAACAAACTTTGTTTAACAGCAGGTCTTTATTTGCTAATCTGTACCTTCTCTACAGCTCAGGTGATTAATTACAAAAACTCAATTCGAGTTGGTATCGACTACATGAGTTTAGATGCTCCTGACGACTTAGGACTTCGGTATGGAGTTCGGTATGCGCGCCATTTGGCTAATGATCGGGTCGTTATAGAGGGTAGCTTGGGGTATCTCAATATAAGAAACCGACGTTTGATAGCGAACAATATTTACTTTGTAGGTCGGCCTCGACAGCGCATTACGACTGATTTGACAGCCTTATATGATCTTCTTAGTAGTAATCGCCAAGCTTTTCGTCTGGGAGGGGGCCTTTCGGTTTGGTATAGAAAAGATGAAATCTTACGAGAAGCTAGAACTGTTCCGGGGCAGAATGGTCAACCAGATGGAATTGAGGTTTTTAGTGAAAAAACGAATGAAACTAACGTTGGATTTCACTTGGTTGCCGAATACGAGTATACTGTCAGCGCCCGAACTAGCTTAGCTGCTCGAGTTGGTATGGCCAATCTAGACAAAGCAGGTATTAGCTCTTTTGTGGGGATCAACATTGGTTATTGGTTTTAACCTTCCTAAGATTGGTTCTTCTCTAGCAGTCTCTTAGTATCTACGTTTATTTTCATAACATAATGCCAGTGGCTGTTGCAAAAGTCGGTAGCTGCTTATCATTGCCCCCTGAACAGGCCATTTTTATCCGTTTAGTAGTCAGAAATTGTCGGGCAAACTAGGTACTGTATCCCCATTTCAGACTTTTGCAACAGCCACGCCACTTATATAACAGAAATAAGTTGAGTAATCGGTCTGTGATATACTCAACTTTCGGAGCGCGCGTTGTTGGAGAAAATCTTCTCCAATATGAGAATAACAATCTATCTCTGCTTAACATTCTTCTCCTTAGCAACGATACCACAGCAATTAATTGCCCAACAGCTCATGTTAAGCAATACAGCTACAGCCTTTTCTAAAGGTTCCCAGCAACTTACTGTTAATTACGGCTATGGTCGGGGTAATCTAGCCGCAAATCGAAGTGTTACTCAGATTCAAGCTGGATACTATGTAGCCAATCGATTGCTTATTGGAGTAGCAGGCTCAATGATGCGAGAATGGATCGGGGAGTTCCATACAGATAATAAGTTTAGTGTTGGCCCTTTTGCCCGCTATCAATTTACGTCTAGTCGTCTTTCCCCCTTTGCTCAATTGGCTTATCAATTAGGCAATCCCACCACATATCTTGCTCGTCACCAGGCAGTTGTGTTCACGCCAGGAATAAACTTGGCTTTATTCTCTCAAGTCCGGCTTGAAGCTAGTTATGGCTTCCTTTTTATTCCCAGCGTAGAACGAATTGGGCAGCCCCAACTTGGAGCTACTATTTTATTCGGCAACAAACGTTAGAGAGATGATTTTGTATAATAATAAGCTAATTCCAATTAAATATATACTCTTATCGTAGCTTTACTCACATAACATAAAATCAGTTATACAACATTCCTCAAAAAAGTACAATGCCTGGCTACTGCAATCAGTAGCCAGGCATTGTACTTTTGAAATATAAGAGGACTAACGCTGTTTTGATTGATAGGCTGAGACTATCTTATTATCTTGATTGAAATCTATTGTTAATAGGGCATTGTCTGATTCGTAACACCAGCTTTCTTTCGTCTTTTCAATAGTTTTCATCGTAGGACGACCGAAAAGATTGACAATATCAGTACTGGTGGTTTGCCCTTTATTGATATTCATTACCTTTTCTATATCAATAAATGACTGTTTAAGGCCTTTTTCAAAAAAACGAAAGTCAGTTATTAAACCAATATGCTCATTGATCATCGCTTGGAGCGTCGAATGAGTAAGCAAATCGCGATAGCTAATTTCTTTGCCTGATGCAGACATGTTAACATAGGTAGGTTCTCCAAAAAGACGTACCAAGTCAATATCCGTTGTTCCGGCCACCAACGATTTTAGCTGTTCAGCCTCTACTTTTCGGGGAACGTCTAGGTTCGCTGCACTATATTGAAAACCAGACACTGTATGATCAACGTTAAATTGAATACTCAATCTAGCTTTGTTATTTTCATAGTACCATTGGGTGTGTTTCCCATCTGAATCAATGATCGTAGGTACTCCCAATTGACTTTTGACTTCTTGCTCTGTTGTCTTGCCCTTTTGCCATCTACTGATTGATAGGTAATCTAGTTTCAAAGTGTTGTTATGGATTCCAGACATGTAATCTGTTCCAGTCTTGGCGAATAGGTCAGCAGAATAGCTACTCAACGTACAGGACAAACTTGCAGCGACTAATAATTGGAGCGTCTTCATAGGATATAGTTAAGAGTTTTTGTTGGTCTATTAGTCAGTAACTTACGGTCTTCTCTAAGTGGTATGTTTAATGAATAAAATATATTTTACGGATGTTATATAAGTGCAATTATGTTAGGCTGGCTCAACTAATCGACAAAGAGCCCCAATATCAGTAAACTGCTTAATTACCTCATCAGCTATTTCTGTACTCTCGATGGGAAGTACAAACGACTGCTTATCTAAAAGGGTAATAGTTCGTTCATTGGCCTCTTTCAACCCCATTCCGAAATGCTTTTGAAACAGCTTAGTCGACGATATCTTACGATAGCCGTACTGCCAGTCATAAAACTCTACGTACCACATCTTTTCTATTGTATAATCTGGATTATGTTAAGTACTACAGAATGTATGACAAAAACAAACCCTGTCTGACAAGGGTAAGACAGAAGACAAAGTCACAAGAAGCCTAGGGAAACGGTGTTTCACATAACGCCCTTTTTGTGGCACAGATCCACAGGCTTGTATCATTCTGACAAAGGCATATTCCACTGTACTCGATCAGCTTCCGGTAGCAGGCTAAACCAATAAACTACTTAAACAAGAAGGAGGAACTTGATGGAGTGAACTTTTGTAGTTACCTTAGTCTAAAACTTCATTGTCATGGCCCTAGCATTGCCGCTTATTGCCCCCAACCCATCCTTGCAGCCGAGGCTTCTGACCGAGCAGGAAATCATCACCCGCAGTCGACAGGGGGTGATGCGCGCCGAGGCCGACCGCGTGGCCGGTTTGGTCGGTTTAACCGACAAGGAATTGGCCGCTGCCCTGGGCTTATCCGCTTCTTACCTACATCGGCTGAAGGTTGATCAGCGCATTAGTCAGGATGCCTCCGAGCGGCTGCTGCTGCTGGAGAACCTCCTCCTGCACGCTTTGGATACCTTTGAGGAACGAAGCAAAACCGTCCTGGGCTGGCTACGCTCACCATTACGGGAGTTGGACTACCAAACCCCCTTACAGGTCCTGGATACCGTTACAGGCTATACGTTAGTTGACCGGGTGCTGGGCCGAATTGACTATGGCATTTTTGGATAAGTTATGGCCATCGTTTATCGTGTAGTGCGGCAGAAGTATGCCGACCGTCCTCTGGATGTTACCGGTACGTGGCTCAATGGAGGCCGTTGGAATCCACCGGGTGTTGGTATCCTTTACACCGCTGAGCATCCCGCATTAGCTTTAGTAGAGATTCTGGTACACATGCCGCAAGTACCCTACGATGAGCTGCCCGCCTACCGGTTGTTCAGTCTGGAGTTACCTCCGGATAGCCAGCGGATAGTGGACGCGACTGACCTACAGCCTTACTGGCAGGAGAACACCTATCACCGGAGCCAGCATCTTCTGGCCGCTTGGCTAGCCATGCCGGATGTGTTAGCCTTGGGTATTCCCTCCTCTGTGATGCCATCTGGGATCAATTACTTACTGCATCCGGCCCACAGTAGCTATCGTTCTATACGGGTGATTGACGAGAAGCCTCTGGTGATTGATCCCCGCCTGTGGTCTAAGTAGCCAAGGCAAGAGCAATTCTCATCATCTCAGGTGGGAGCGTTTGTATGAGACTGATCTTTCAAATGCTATTAGCTTGAAGTTTCGTACTTTGGCTAACATATAGACACTTATACAGCAAATGGATTTACAGACTCAACTAAACAAAAAAGCTGTCAGACGTTTCAACCAAGAAGTGATTGCAGAAGGCAGCCTCGACAGCTTCAACGAATTGATGGATGACCAGTTTATTAATCATTCCGCCCCACCAGGAACTGATAATGGTTCTCAAGGAATGATAAATACATTCAACAATATCCTTCGCCCAGCTCTGACTGACATGAAAGTCATTATTCATGATCAAATCGCAGAAGGGGATTTAGTCACCACGCGCAAAACCATTACAGGAACCCATACAGGAACCTTGATGGGTATACCCCCAACTGATCGGTCTGTAAGTATTGAGGTAATTGACGTGGTACGATTACGCAACGGGAAATACGTTGAACACTGGGGTATCAATACCTTACCCGTTGTTTTACAACAGTTAGCCAAAAATTGAGCATTTTGTGAGAATAAGAAACTAACTTTTACTGAAGCTAAACCGCGGTAACCATCTGGGCTTTTCGACTTGTCCTGGGGCTCGAAAGCCTAAAACACCCCCATCAACATCTTTGACTAGCTGACCATATTTTGTCTTGGCTGTAGGGTCACTTTTAAAGGATAGTACGTAAAAACCGAAGACGACATTTCCGGATTCAATATGCTGATATACGGGGGCACTGGCAATATCGATCACACTAATCAGGGGATGCGCTGATGGCGGTACGTTTCGTAGCCTATAGAATTGTTTAATCGTATTTAGTTGATGGATCATTCCGTTAAACGGTAAGGACAATTTTGCCGGCAGTGCGACGGGTTTCCACTTGGGTATGCGCTTCTGCCATCGCTGTAAACGGATACGTTTTAGCCAGGTAGGATTTTAGAATTCCCTTGGCCATTAAAGCAGCGAATGCTCTAAGATCGTCTCCATTCACTTGCAATCCCCATAATGACAAGGCTACATTTTTTGCCTGCGCTTTGGCCTTTAGACGCTCATCTGTCATCGGAATAATCGAAATAATTGTTCCACCTGGTTTGGTTACCTCAATCGAATGGGCTAACGTTTCACCGCCAATGGTATCAAAGACAAAATCGACATCGCTAGTTACTTCCCAGAAATTTTCAGTTTGGTAATCGATGTGTTTATCCGCTCCAAGAGACAGGACAAAATGGCGATTTTTAGCGGAACAAGTGGCGATCACTTGCGCACCCAAATACTTGGCTAGTTGCACGGCATAATGCCCCACGCCACCCGATGCCCCATGAATCAGCATTTTGTCCTCTTTTTTGATAGTCATTCCGCGAACGACTGACTGCCAGGCCGTTAAACCAGCCATGGGAGCAGCCGACGCTTCTTCAAAAGTAATGTTATCGGGTTTATGAGCCAGTAACTCTATATGGACCGCAACGAACTCAGCATACCCGCGCGCATTTTGTAAAAGTGCGAATACGGCATCACCTAGCTCATATCCATCTGTATTCTCGGCCTTTTCGACAACCTCCCCAGCGATATCCCAACCCAGTATGACTGGCCGCTCTTGGCCGAAGATATGGGTGATAAAGGTGGGCGAATGGCGATAGATTGCATCCGCCGGATTAATGCCGATGGCTTTTACCTTAATTAAAACTTCTCCACTTTTTAACGTAGGTCTTTCTGTTTCGCCAAGAACCAGTTTATCGGGTCCTCCGGCTTCATATAATAAGTAGGCTTTCATAGCTTAAAACTCGGGATAAATCGCCAGGATGATTTAGCCTAACCGGGCTACTGTTTAACCAAAACGGAAATGCTGTATTGAACAGATAGTAACCTACCATAGTACACCTACCGTAAACTCTTTCAAGTGACAACCTGTGCGGTCGTGTAGTGTTGTTAATAACTTCTAAACAAGAGGGGCTTGCCTTGTCAAACTTACGTTGAATTCACATGTTTGCTTGCCTAACCTCGGCTATTCTTACCTCAACTAAACTTGGTTACCAACCTAAACCCGTTCTGGTGCGGGACAAAGTTCGTAGAATTCACCGTTGGTTAAAACACCTAGTTTTATGCGACGGTTGCCAACCTTTAGCTAATTGCGTCAATCTTTACTTAATCTCAGTAGATCAATGGATCAATGTAGTTGACCCGATTCCTGATATCCTTCATTCAACATCCAGTGGCTAAAGGTTGCATACGCACGGGCATAACTAATCGCATCCTGGGCCAATTCGACAGTCCGTGACAGTTGTCTTACGGTTTCGTAATAGGGTATCCGGTTCGCTTGGTAGGCAAGAAGGGCCTCCGAGAGAGAGGGTTTGGCTCGTAATGCCTTAACCAGTACGCCTACATCCTCTATCCCTAAGGTGCCACCGGCTGAAATATGGGGTGATAACCCGTGAGCTGCATCCCCGATTAAGGCGACCCGACTGGAAACCCATTTAGGTAGCGCAGGCACATACATCACCTGGTTATGGAGAATAGCTTCCTCCGGCGTACGTTCGATCAGCCTCAGAAGCGGCTCGCCCCAGCCAGTATCATTCATCTGAGCAGCGCGTTTTAAAGCTTCTTCCTTTTTAGTTCCAGTCGGTGTTTCGCTATCAAACTGATTGACCATCCAGGTCGTTACCTGGCCGTAGGTTAAAAAATACCCCCCCCTGGTTAGTTGGTGGCCAACCGTCAGCACACTGCCAGCGGCAGGCTCATTGCCCGTTGGCACGAGGGCTCGCCAAACATGATGGCCTGGATGTTCTTGAGTTGAATAGGTGGGTAATAGTTGGCTCCGCACGTTAGAATAAACCCCATCCGCCCCAATTAGTAAGTCGGCTTTTAACCGGGTTCCATTTTCCAGCAATACTGTCACTTCATCCGCCTGCTCCTCAAAGCCAATCACGTTGGCCTCCAGCTTGATGGTTGACCCTCCCATGGCTTTGGCCAGAAGGGTATTGAGCTGCGGCCGCGGAAACAACACAAAGGAGTGATCGGCCACGCCAAATCCTTCCGCCCGGAAACGCTGGCCAGCTGCATCAAAAAACCAGGTTTCAATTGGGGTACCAATTTGGAGCAGTTGCCCGCCCAGGTTTAACTCGTTCAACACATCTGTTGCGTTTTTCCATAAACCGATCGAGGCACCGGCAGCCCTAATCTCGGCTGCCTGTTCGCAGACGATTACGTCTGCTCCCAGTTGGTTGAACGCAATTCCGGCAGTTAAGCCAACCAGTCCGCCACCTGCAACCACTACCCGCATTTTACGCAGGTCAACACCGTTTTCTTCCTTTACCTTTATCATCTCTTTTATCTTTATAGAGGTTTATGCAAAGGAAGTGGGAATAAATAGTAAAAAATGGACTATTTCGCTGGTTTAATACCTCGAATCACAGATTAAGCGTGAATCACCATGGCTACTGGAAAAAAGGTTAATATCCCCGAGTTTACCCTAAAAGGCTCCTCCCTGAACGGAATAGCCCTCAAAAAGCTGGAACGTAGTCAAACCGTATCCCGAGATCATAACATCCAGTTAGCCCATCGGGACGATCATTATATGTTAGTCGTGCTCACAGAAGGCCAGTTGACGTACCGCATTGATTTTGACGCATACCAAATCCAGGCTCCCGGCCTGCTAATGGTTTTTCCCGGACAAGTGCATCAACTCACCCCGCAAACGGACTTGTCGGGTTGGGCTATCAGCTTCGAGACTGAACTCCTTAGCGAAGATCTCAAAGCACTTCTGGACAAGGCGTGGCGGGACCAGATTGACTTTATTTGTGATGTTCTTGCGCCCTGGTTTGAGCAACTAAAAAACCTGCTGACAGCTATCGATCAGTTAGTTGATAAACCTCTCTCTACCTCACAAAAAGCGGTCACAGCTTTATTAACGGGGCTGCTTTTTATGATCGCCGGGGCTATTTCGGGGATGGGCTACTCAACTAAATCCGCGCCAAAACGGTCGACCTTGGTAAAGCAGCAGTTTCTTCAGCTGCTGTACCGCCATTACAAAGATTGGAAGAAACCTTCCCAGTACGCCGAACGGATGCATATCACCACCGCTCATCTAAACGATACGATTAAACGGGTTACTGGCCGGACTACAACCCAAGCAATCCAGGAGCAGTGCGTAGTAGAGGCTCGGCGTTTGTTGCAGTACACGGATTTAGATGTAATCGAAATAGCCTACCAGATCGGCTATGTGACACCCAGCCACTTTATCAAACTATTTAAGCTGGTAACCGGCCTGACCCCTTCCCAATACCGGAAGAAGCGCTCCTAAGTTTACCGACAGTGGTATGGCTGTTTTTAGCCATACAGGTTGTTGGATCTGGGTGGGCAGTCGGCAAGTCAGTGGTTCACTCACCGGTAAGTTTAACGGATAAAAGCCATTCCGTTGAGCATATTAGGCTGCCAGACTCGCTTTCGCTTCGCGGACGCTGCGCATACCCTTCGCCCAGGCTAGCAGTTGCGTAAGCATCAACTCGACGGAGGCCGTCAAGGGTGCATTCGGAACGAATACCCCCGTCCCAAAGGTCGCATGGGTCGACACGCACACCTGCGCCCGCACACTAGCAATCTGGAGCTCGGGCAAGATCATTCGTAGGGACTCAGCCGCTCGTGAACCAGCCGCCCAACCGCCATAGCAGACTAGACCGGCGGCTTTATCATTCCACTCTTTATAAATATAGTCCAGGGCGTTTTTCAATGCACCAGGAATCGAGTGGTTGTATTCCGGGGTAATGAATACATAGCCGTCAAAGCGCTCAATCAGCTTTCCCCATTGACGCGTATGCTCGTGTTGATACTGCTGCAGCGTTGGATTGCCGGGTTCATCGAGGTTGCCCAACTTATGGTCGGCCAGGTCGATGAGTTCGTACGTAGCCCCGCCGTGGTGACGGGCGGTATCGAGTACCCAGGAGGCAATCTGATCGCCCCGGCGCCCGGGGCGGGTACTGCCTAAAATAAGGCCAAGGCGCAGTTGGGGGTGGGCGGTGGTCAGTTGGTTGTCGTTGTCCATGCGTGAGAAGAAATCTTTTTAGGGTATATTTCTTTTGACAAAGGTCTAGCGTTTTTTTAGGACAAAATAGCCCATTTAGCCGCAATACTGTTCGTATCTGGCGGAATTAAGGCGCTTTTTTTTGCCGCTTGATCGCCTGGTAGCGCTTGGGTGTCAAACCATATTGCCGTTTGAACAACCGGGCGAAATGGCTTAAATTAGTAAAGCCCAACTGATGGCCTACTTCCGATACCGACCACTGGGCTAGCAAGCGCTTGGCTTCTTGTAAGCGAGCCACCTGATAGTAGGCGTAGGGACTGGTGCCGAACACCTGATGGAACAACTGCTTGAGCTTGGTTTGGCCCATACCTGACAACTGGGCTAGTTGAGCCAGGCTGGGCGGGTTGTCCAGCGCGGTGAGCAGGCGGTTCCGCACCCGAAAAATGCCCGCTACATCAGTCGAATGTAATGCCCCGGTGTTGCCCATAGCGCGTTGATCCAGTTCTTGAAACAACCAGTAGAGCAGTTCCTGCACCTTGATGCGGTAAAATAACAAATCCAGCTTATGATGAGGACGTGGCGTGGTTATGTCCTGCAAGGCGTCCTGTATTTGGGGGGTAAGCAAGGCCTCGACCAGACACGGTTGCTGGTTGTCGAGTAGGCCAATCGGAGCGGCCTGCTGGCTGCCCAACCAATAAGCCAACACGGTTTTTTCCACCACGAGCCCAACGAAAAAAATGGGCGTATGTGCCGGCAGCACGGTCGTGAAGGTAACGGTTGTAGAAGCGAGTTGCGCGGTTGACAAGTGACCAGCCACCCCCAGGGCGGGGGCGACCGATTGGAACGAAATTAGCAGGCGTTCGGGCTGATTCGCTTCGGCCAGGCGTTCCAGGACGATTTCTGCTGCCAAAACGTACCGATGGATAGCCACCAGTACGCCTGGTTCGATGGCTACCAGCTTAATGAAGCCAGTGCCCACCCTGGGAGGCAAGTATAAACAGCCATCTACCAGCTGTCCGCCTGCCGCTAACACCTTCTCGAAAAGCACACGCAAGCCGTTTGCGGCTGGGACCGAAGGGGTGGGCATAAACAACTGAGATTAGTAGTACAAGGCTCAACCGGCGTTCTGGTTGATTCTGAACGGTAGTGTATGAGTTGCGGCCATGGCCCGTGTGGGATCGTGGCCACAGTTCTTGACGTTACGGGCTTTCGGACGTGGCCGGCTTCAGCAGTTGACTACGAATTAAAAAGAAAAGGGTAAGAATCCATAGTACCGCCGAAACGAGTGACCAACGCGTTTGAGGAGCCAATAGACCATAGTAGAACAGAGGAGCACTCCCATAAAGGCCAAAGATGATGGAAACGGTTAGACTGGTATACCCAATCGTTGAGCCGATACGCTTAATGCCTAGTACGCGACACGTGGTGGGTAGGTCATTTCTCAACAGTTTTACTAGTTGCCAGGCAACGAAAGGAGCACCTACGACGAAACCAAACCAGGCAGATATGCCCAATCCGGTTTCAACGTGGCCGACATCCCCACCGGAGGAGAAGGCTCTCAGGGGCAGGTAACTGTATAACTCGGCCAGGTTAAAAACGGTGAACCAGAAGCAGGCCTGCGTTAAGAATGGCTGCTGGCGACGAGCCGATTGGTGCAACCCTCGTCGGGACAGCAAAAACAGGAAGCCATTCATCAATAAAGCGGCACCGGCAATTAGTGAGGCTTGCCAGGGTGAGGAAGACTGAAAGATGGGCGCGTAATCAATGTCTTCCTCGGCATGAAACAAGGTCCAATCGCCATAGTAAATATCGAACGGGTGTGCCTTGACGCCGAACCACCAGCCTACCAGACTATGAGACCACTCATGAAAGAGAACCATCAGATGGTGAGCGCCCAGTAGGGTAAAAAGAGTCGTAAGCAAAAGGCTAATCTTTCTGGTCATTGGATTTACGTTGATGATGGAGGGGCGATCATATCTTTTTAGCCTTACTACTCGACTGTATGCTAACCGATCGTCAGCAAACCGGCTGACTAGACGAAACAGAGGCCAGTAATTGATTCACGTACAACCGAAAGGCCGGCAGTTGAGTAGTTTCTCCGACAAAGCCGAGGTATCCATCGGGCCGCACTAAATACATCACCGGCCGGAGTTGGCCATAAGCAGCACCGAAAAAACCATCGGCATCCAGGAAGCCCTCCGCGTCTTGACCACTGGCCGCCGAGACGAGTCGAACCAGCTTGATGTCGGTATACTGTTTTGTTATCCCGGCTACGTCATCCGGAATAGTGTCGCCGTTGTACAAAAGGGTAAAGTGTGGCCCCCTAAACAGGTCGAACAGGCGTATAGAATTGCCGCTACCATCCAGCAGCGGTGCATCAGGGGCCCGGTCCCCAGCCTGCAGGGGCAAGGGCAGCGAAGTGGCTTGTTGACTCAGGCGGCTATGTCTATAATTGAGGCTCAACTGAAACCGTTCGCTATCATCCGGCAGCGGCCGTTGGAAGGACTGGAAGTTATTGAGCAGTTTGGTACTTAGCTTTAACACAGCCGCTGCCACCGGAAGGCGCTCTTCCTGGTAGGTTTCTAACAGGTTGGTATTGGCACTGCGCAACACCAGATCCAGTTTCCAGCCCAGGTTATAGGCGTCCTGCAGGCCAGTATTCATTCCCTGGCCACCGGTCGGAGAATGCACATGAGCCGCGTCTCCGCCCAGTAAGACGCGCCCAATAACCAAGCGGTCCACCATCCGGATATTGACCTTAAAGGACGAAAGCCAGGTGGGGTCATACAGCCTGATGGCCATTCCTGTCCGCTGCTGAAGCACTTGTTGGAACAGCTCCAGCGTAGGCGTTGCCGCAAAGTCGGGGGCTACCTGGGCGGTCATCTGAAAAATATCGCTTTTGGCAAAAGGAGTTAAGGCGACAAAGCCGTCGGGATGGTGCTTCCACATGTGGGTATGCGTATGTTCCAGGTCATCCGTATGCACATCCCCAACCAGTACCCGGATGGCTTCCCGGGTTTCGCCGGCAAAGTTTACCTGTAAAAATTTACGCACAAAACTGCGACCGCCGTCGGCAGCCACCAGATACAGACAGGTAATCCGTTGGGATTCGCCCTGGTTCAATACCGTTGCCGTCACTTGGTCCTGGTTTTGCTCCATATAGGTTAGCTCGGTGGCCAACTCGACGAACAGACCGGCTTTGGCCAATTGCTCACGGAGGATTTGTTCGATCTGAAACTGAGGGATCCAGAGGGGTAAATAGGGAATGTTGGGCGTGGATGTCAACCCTTCGTGCAGGTCTTCCTCCCCAAGCACGCTGGGCCCGTCATACGCCTGGACCAGCGGGTGGGAATATCCGTAAGGCATAAGCTGGTCTAGCACACCCAAATCGTCAAACACCTCCAGCGAACGCGGAGTTAATCCTTTGCCCCTCGAACCCGGAAAATAAACCGGGGATTTATCGATAATCCGAAAGTGAACCCCCCGGCGTTGCAAATCACAGGCCAGCGTGAGACCGGTTAGGCCAGCACCGACAATTAGTACCTGGGTATCCAGCAGCCCAGCCTTGAAGGCCGCAGTTGCTTTTCCGTTGCTCATTTCCATAAGCTGATAATTTACATACCGAATAGTCGGTATGTTCAAGGATAAAAAAAATTAAGCTTTGATTAATTGGTAGAGGTTATTCCAGGCCACAGATACTTGCTTTTCCAGCGCTACTGTATTGTCAGCCATAATTAACTGGATCACGATCCCATGACCCATATCGATAAAGAGCCGGGCCAACTGCTCATCGGGTAGCGCCGATGTAATTTCCTGATTATGCCTGGCGGCTGCAATTACCTTTATCCAGGCCGCTAAGGCGGTCTCTTCATGACGATTTATCTTAGCCCTGAAGTCCGGGATGATACGCAAAGCCTCAAATAGCAGCGAGTAATGGTTGGCAGCAAACGTTAACTCTGGGGCTAGGAAGCGGTCCCGTACCTTTCTGGCTTCGGGAAAATAGGCGTCGAGAAAATCGCGCAGGCTGGAGGAGGAAAGTTGGGTAAAATCAACGGTAGCAACTTGATCAACATACAGATCAATGGCTGCTTCGAAAATCTGTTGCTTATTCTTAAAGTAATAGAAGAAGGCTCCTTTGGAAAAGCCGGTTTTTTCCATGAGTTCCTGAAAGGTGACCGCCTTGTAACTTTTTTCCAGGAACAGCCTTAAAGCTGTTTGAGTAATATGAATTTTAGAGTCTTCCATAGTAAATACCGACCGTTCAGTATGTAAAGGTATATACATCCCCGTTAAAGCAACAAGATTAAATATAATTAATCTTTTGACTAGCGATATCATCGCCCTTAACCAGCGGGCCCGCACGGGCAATTCAACTTTGTAAACCTGTTTCAGTAGCATTTGTATGCTACGGATAGTAGTTGACAATTATTAAAATAAACTGTTTCATTAAATGCCCGATTTAAGAAGCAAATATCTGAACGATCCTTCGTACAAGCGGGCGCCACAACATGAACACTCTTTCGTCTCAGTTAGGAGCGTTTTTGCGCGACCGTCGTAAAGGCAACTATTTAGTCAATGTACCCACCTGTTTAGGGACAATAATCCACAGTAGTCTCTAAAATCGGACGGCACAGGCCCCGCCCTGCGCCGAAGCGACAACTTTTACATTTCGTTAACATACTTTTAGTAGCCCTCCAACACAACTCAGCACAAAGACTGGTAGGTTTGCAGCCCACCGATGTGGCGGCCACCTCAGTGGGCTGCAAACCTTACAAAAAAGAGAAATGTCTAAACTCATGTACGTGTGTGCTTTGTTATTGCTGTCTGTTTTGGTCACTGCCTGCAACGGGCCAGATAAAAAAGGAAAGGTGATTGACCACCCCAAACTTATAAAAACCATAGGTTCCCCCAGGTATGGCAATGTTCAATGTAGCCTACAGGACAAAGCCGGCAACCTTTGGTTCGGCACCACAGAAAATGGTCTTTATAAATATGACGGAAAATCGTTTACCCAATATTTGGTGGCAGATGGGCTTAATAGTAATAGCATCTATACCCTATTTGAAGATAAAGATGGTAAGTTTTGGATAGGTACTGATGTGGGGCTATGTCTTTACGATGGTAAAACATTTGCAGAAATCAAGATTCCTTTACCCAAAACTCTGCCTCCCAACAAGAATGACCTGTATCGCAACAAGCATTGGGTATTCAGTATCATACAAGCAAAAAGCGGAAAATTATGGTTTGCAACAATTGATGGTGTTTATAGCTATGATGGCAAATCCTTTTCTCCGTTCACCGTTAATGAAGGCGCAGGTGGCTTTGCAAGCAGTAACAATAATGTGGAACATATTTTAGAGGATAAAGCAGGTAACATCTGGTTTGGTGGGCGCGGTAACGAAGGAGTGTATCGGTATGATGGTAAGTCGGTAATCAACATTAAACCACAAGCACTAAGTTACCTCAAGGATACGGATTCGATTCGAATTGGTCAAAATTGGGCCTGGCCTCAGTTGCAAGACGAAAAGGGGAATATTTGGTTCAGCAATTGGGGTGGGGCCTACCACTATGATGGCAAATCATTCACAAGTTTTACGGCAAGCGATGGCTTGAACATTGGTGCTATTACGCGAATTATAGAAGACAGGAACGGAAACCTTTGGTTTGGTGGTGCTGGTGGTCTTTGCCGTTACGATGAGAAATCGTTCACTTGTTTTAAAGATGGCCTAATCAATCCCTGGATTTGGGCAGTTTTGGAAGATAAAACCGGAAAACTTTGGGTTGGTACAAGAGAAACAGGTCTCTACCTTTTCAATGAAAAAACATTTATTAACTATTCAGACTATAAATGTAGAGAGGGTCAGAAATAAGGTGTATAGATGTTTCTCAAAACACCCCATTTTAGACGTAGATCATGATACCTCGTCGTCTCTGAAAGTTGCTTATTCAAGAATGATTACTCGTCTCAAAGAGGAGCGTTTATCGAGAATATAAAATCGGTGGGTACAATCTATAGTTACAAGTAGTCAAGTGCCTAATGTAGTCGTGACTAATACACTTACCTGTTGGCCGAACTAGCCTCCTCAAAAAGACGCATCGCCATCAAGCCCGTTCCCACGGCTCCACCGGCCCGTAAAGCGGCTGCGATAAAGACCGTTTCGGCAATTTCTTCGCGGCTAGCACCCGCCTGTACAGCGTTGTTGATATGAGATTCGATGCAGTAGGCGCATTGAGTGGTCAGCGCAACAGCCACCGACATGAGTTCCCGATACTTAATCGGAATGACGCCATCGGTTCGCTCGGCAGTATGCTTCAGGTTCATAAAGGCATCAGCCTCTTTGGGAGCGGCCTTTAGGAGCGTGTTGGTATAGGCACGGTCTTTGGGTGTTTGATATTCAGTCATTCGAGTTGATAAAACGGTTTAAGATATTAGCACCTTGACATAAGGGAAATGAACGCTTATGTTACTCTATAAATCCCTGAATTAAGGGGCGTTTTAAGTACCAGATACATGAACGTTTCTTCGTATCAAATCGGAGCATTTGATGAGACAAATGGTATGCGATTATTTCACACTTGGACTAAACTGATAGTATCGGTGGTGAGGTACCGCACCCAATGGTAAGGTGGCCCACAGCTACAAGCAAGCGATAGGAAAGCCTTAGGCGGACATTAATCTGCCATCCAGAACAACCGGCAGCTTTGTGGCAGACCAAAACTTATAAAAGCGGGTAAGAATAGCCTTTTGTTGTAACGACAAAGACTAACACATATCAAGTGTGATTTCGTCACCCAAATTAATATGTGCTAGTCTTCCAATGGCCTTTTTATCCTCGATAAAGAATCACTGACTCACGTCAGCTTCATGCTAGCCGGGTCCCAATGGACGATCTGTTTGCTGAAATAACTTTCGTTACAGGACAGGGCGGGAGCCGCGGCTCGAAAGCCAAACTGAGCATCTTCCACCACCGGTTTATTCAGCCGGATAGCATCAAAGAAGTTGGTGAAATGATCGATATGGTCACTATAACCCTCCGGTGCTCGGAAGGTGACATCCATTTTAATGGGCCGCTTTCGCTGCTCAGCCGTCCATTTGGCATCATAGTCCTGTTGCATTTGCTGTTGCATACTCTTGGAGAAGGTGAACAGCGAATCGTACCCCCCAAACCCAGGCGCTTGGGGTAGAAGGCTGTGTTTGATGCTCAGGTTATTGCCCATCACATCAATGACCCCTTCCGAACCCACCAGCCGGATCACTTCCTGTCCTCCCGTTCCACTAATAAAATTCACCTGTAAGGTCAGCTGGAAAGCCGCGTGCTCGGGGGTGTCGGGGTATTGCATGACTCCCGACATGACATCGGGTAAGTTGCGCCCATCTTTCCAGTAGCTGAACTGACCAGTGCTGTAAATGCTGTTAGGACCTTTAGAGCCCGTGATAAAGTGGGTACCGCTCAACAGGTGAATAAATAAGTCGCCTGCCACGCCTGTCCCGACTTCCTTGAAGGCCCGCCACCAAAAGAATTTCTTGGCATCGAAGGGCATTTTGGCCGTTACTTCGATAAACCGATCCCAGTCGGTCGTCATCGCATCCGCATCGGTCGGAATTGTGTACTCCCAGGCACCAATGGAGCTTTGCCGGTCGTAGACAGCATTAACCATATTGAGTTTGCCAATTTCACCGGCCGCCAGCAGTTCCTTGGCTTTGGCATAGCCGATGCTACTGACCCGCTGACTACCTACCTGGAAAACCTTCCCCGCCTTTTTGGCAGCCGCTATAACAGGGTAACCTTCACTGATTTTATAAACCATCGGCTTTTCGCAATACACGTGCTTGCCTTTGGTCAAGGCATCTTGGGCTATGCGGGCGTGCCAGACGTCATGGGTAGCAATAATGACGGCGTCAATATCCGGACGGTCCAATAGCTCTTTGTAGTTCCGGGTGGTGTAGAGCCCATTGCCAAATTGTTCTTTAGCATTTTCCAGTCGTCCCGTATACAGATCGCAGATACCGGCCAGCTCAACCCCGGGTACTTTCAAGGCTGAACTCAAATCAAAATGCCCTTGGACTCCGTAGCCAATCACACCCAGTCGAATCCGATCATTTGGCCCGCTGGGTTTTTCGTAGTGCAGGATGCGTTCTTCAGCTTTAGCTTGAGCTCCCAGTGAGGATAAGGGGGAGGATGCGGCTACTAGGCTGGTTGCCCCAATCTGTTGCAAAAAGCGCCGTCTTGAAGCCTGATTGTCTTTTTTCATGATTGTTGTACTGTAAAGGATAAAATGCTAGTTGATAGAATAACTGACAAAGGCTATTTTTCTACTGTCGGGCGTATGCTACTGATACTTGTTGACAGGCATTAAAATAGGTTTTCTGCTTGCATACACCACTTTTAGGCAGATGCCAGAACGCAATTTCGTCTCGCTTAGGAACCTTATGTAAGAATAAGTAGATCTATTGTTACATACGAAAACGAACGTATTTAGTCAATCCGCTATCGAGTTACCTATAAGGGCATTAAATATGATACATGAACAAAATAATCAAAATTATTAAGAAATATAATCATTTTATTGATATATCAATTATTATTGTATCAACAAAGTAAATATGAAAGAACTCGACCAAATCGTCTTTTACTCCTTGGAAAAGGCAATTAAACTGTATCGTCAGTTTGCCCAACGTAGACTCAATCAGCATGGCTTCGATATTACCATTGACCAATGGCTAATCTTGACAGCCGTTCGTGACCAGCCAGATTGGACTCAGCAACAAATCGCCAAAACCGTTTTCAAGGACGTTGCATCGGTCACTCGAATGATTGATCTGTTAGTCAAAAAACAATACCTCACCCGAATCGGCAACTCGGACGATCGACGACGATTTACTCTTACTCTTACCGATACTGCTCGGCAACTTCTTGATGCTATGCAACCCGTTATCGTCAATAACCGACAATGTGCTTTGCAGAATCTTGATGACCAACAACTTACCCAACTTCAAAACACGCTTCACCTACTCATCAGAAACTGTCAATCGTAAACACGATGAAAATCAACTATTGTTCTCCGAAAATTTTCTCCTTACCTGAGATATATCTCCTAAAAACAAGAAGGTTAACCAGAATGGCCAATTGTAGTTAGCAAGACAGATAATTTATAGTGTCGCTTTGACCACCCTCTAGCCTCATTATAAATGGGGTCGTTAAGCCATAATGATCTTGTACTTTCCTCCCGGAAACTCTGAAACTATACATAAGCCCACTAATTGATCTTAATCTATGTTTTTAGAAAGACATCCCTCATTACATTCCAATCACTTCCTAACCCCTTCACTTTTGAAAACTCTGCTAATCCTACTGAGTATAGTGTGTCATGTACAAACACAAGCCCAATCGAAATCGGATACGTTATCTATTCTTTTCATCGGCAACAGCTATACCTACTTCAATAATCTTCCAGTAGTGGTCAAATCAATTGCTGCACGTAACGGACAGCCTATAAACGCAGAGATGATTGTCGCAGGGGGGATGACCTTAAAAGGCCATTGGCACGACTCGACTCATGTAGCCCTTAAAAAGCTGCAAAGTCGCCACTGGGACTTTGTTATTATGCAAGATCAAAGTCAACTTGGTTTGGAGGGGGCGGGACCTGAACCGAGTGATAAACATTGGATTGCCAAACCCGATACGTTTTACAGATATGCTCAATTATGGAGTGAAGAAATAAAGAAACAGCAAGCAACACCCTGTTTTGCCACGACATGGGCTAGGGAATATGACCCATCCGCTCAACCCTTGTTAACGCACGCATACACCACTATTTCTCGACAAACAAGGGCACTTCTAATTCCTGTCGGGGATGTTTGGCAATACTGCCTGACTACGTATAAGCAAATTAAGCTTTATCAATCCGACGGTTCCCATCCGACTCAGGCAGGCTCCTTCTTGATGGCGACTACGGTATTACAATCGCTCTTACCTACGCTCAAACTCAGAGTCGGGTATCCTGTTATAGGTGTACGTCGTCAAATGAAAGTGGACAAAAGGGGTGAAAATGAGAAGAGACAATTTCCTAAATTGTTTCACTCAAATCACCTTGGTTATGTCCAATTCAGCCAAAAAATCCCCTTCTAGTCGTTCCA
>NZ_BAAHBQ010000013.1:0-161827 GCF_054776595.1 Spirosoma horti | reverse complement strand
GAACGACTAGAAGGGGATTTTTTGGCTGAATTGGACATAACCAAGGTGATTTGAGTGAAACAATTTAGGAAATTGTCTCTTCTCATTTTCACCCCTTTTGTCCACTTTCATTTGACGACGTACAGTTTTTGGGTAGGATTTATGCGTAATGTACAAGTGCTTAATAGTCAGCAGATTGAAGGTGCTTGGGATTATTATAAAGAACAAAGTTGGTTAGATGAAATGCGTCAACAAATTGCCAATATTGATTCTACACAAATAGACTTTTCCAACTATGTAGGAGAAGCAATCTTTAATATTCGATTCAAGCCGGAAGAGGTGACAATATACTCTGATCCAATAAAAATAGGGAAGGAAAACCCGGTAGTGAGTTTCCAACGATATAAATTTATTGGAGTTCAAGATGTGGTCGTTCCAGAAGTGATGCAGGAAGAGTCGTTTCATTTTAGAACTGGAGAATATGGAACGAGTGATAGAGTATTAACCTCAGAATACGATAGACCAGCCAAGACAATTCAGTTAGCTAAGCAACATAATAACCTCTGTCAAAAATTATATAAATATCTTGTAAGTGTTTATGGATCAAATAATGTGGGTAGAGAAAATAGAACTCTTTACAATACATCCATCGATATTGTTCGTCGTGATGGTACTAAACTATACTTCTACGAGATTAAAACTTACCCGTCTCTAAAGCAAAATATTCGTGAAGCTATTGGGCAGCTACTCGAGTATTCTTATTGGCCGATGGGGCAATTAGCACATGAATTAATAATTGTTACTGAGTTACCCGCAGATCAGGAGACTCTCGATTATATTTACAATCTCCGAGTGAGGTTGAACCTACCTATATCGTATCAACAATTCGATTTATCTAACAACAAACTACAAGAGTAGAAAAGAATAGCTAGTAGCTTATACTATACATCGGCTTCTTCTGCATACTCCTCATATTCCTCTAGAACTGTATCTTTCATATACTCGAGCCTCTTCTCTCTCGAAAGCTCATATATAGACTCATAGGAGAGAAAAGTACAGGATTCCGCTAGAGGACCTCTATCAAGAAATGCAAATATGGGTCTTGATATTTCTTGTAATACCTTTTCTTTCCGATCCGTAGGAGCAACTATGTGAGCGCAGATGTTAAGGTTAGGCTGTAAAGCCATAAGGTCAGCCATCCTTAATATTCCCGAGTATATAGATGTAGTGTGTTCTACCTCAAAGGCCCTTACAATCGAACGTCCTCTAATCCACAGTACGTCAATATTTTCTATAGTCTTTAATGTAGCATCATCATAGTTTAATGGCAATGCTTCAATCAAAACTTTGTCTTTAGGCTGCCATATATCTAGTACCCTTTGCCGGTCATTACGGGGTAACCAAATTTTCAAATTCATTCTTTCTCCAATTTCAGCAAGCAGGGCCTGAACCTTAATAGATTCCCTCTGTAAAGATTGTTGTTGTTTGGACGAAGCTACGTCAACCTCTTCGTTATCTGGAATAGAAACCGTTATCTGCTTGCTATCTTGCGTCTTGACAGTCAATGCCTTAAGCTTTTTCTTGTCAATTTCACTAAGTGGATATATTGTGGGTGAATCCAACTGTTTAAGCAGTATATTTTCAAGATACATCCCATCTGCATCTTCAATCTTTCGTAAGCTTCCACGAACCATGCCAGTCCAAGCCAAGCTCTTTTTGGGAAGTTGCTTTGTAAAGGATAAATTATTCCAACAAACATCACTGTCAATGGGAATACCTTTATCAAGAGGTAAGTATACAGTCGATTTCACTTCAAAACGAACTACAAATGGATCATTAATCTGTACAAATAAGGGGCTATCATTCAAGAAGTGCTTGCTTGATACTTCTAGTATACCAACCCACCTTGATAGCTTTGTTACATAACAAATTAGCTTGTCTCCAGGATTGAGCTTAGATGCTACCCCCTGCTGCCTCTCTCTAAATCCTGAAACAGTGCGGTCTGAGTTGGTAAAAGCTTCAAATGTTTCCGGTGAAAACAAGTCTATATAATAAGCCATATTGTGAAACTAATCGAATGATGGGTAGTGGCTGAATTGCGTTGATTAACAAGCGTACCTATTGACTGGATATTTCATAGGCCATTGAAAGGGGCATACTTACGCCTTGAAGCCTTATAGGCTTTCGTCCGTCGATAATCATTGTCAACACAGTTCAGTCACTACATAGAATGTAGAAACTATTATCAGACCGCTTACCATCTCGGAGCGAAAAAATCAGTGTTATGATTAATACTGATTATCAACCCAGCATAAACTACCCTTGACTAATCGATATGGTTATTACAAATGAAAAATTACCTTGAGCACTTTGGATTTCCGGATGCCACTCTTTGCCTAATTTACCTGTAATTACATCATCTAACAAGAATGATGCAAATGTCTCTGAATATGGGAGAATATCTTCTGGTTTATTATTTCGGAATTTCTCCCACGTTTTAGAACGAAGAAACGTCACTGGATAATTACCCTTAATGCTTGCCGAAGCCATGAGTTTGCTGTCTCCAAACAATTCATCAATGTATGGAAGTAATTGCCAACTCAATGTTTCAGAGGGATAGCTATTTATTACAATATTACCTGTTGGTTCTTCTTCAGTCGAGTAGAGTAGTATATAGCTAAATTCAGGATTATAAGCGTGCATTTTAGCCACCTGACTGGACAAATGTTTATTCCCAGCATCTGTCTCACCAAATAAGCCTTTACTGGCTATATACTTCTTAGCTTGAATCAAAACGTACCGATCAAATGAAATTTCTGCCTTGTTAACTATTACTCTCAATAACATATCCGCACCTGTGCTTTTTTCAGAAGGTTTATGGACATTAAGATTGATATAATACTTAATGAATTTTAAGTGATCGAACATTTCTTGCAACTGATCAAGTAATTCATCCGTCAAGCCACGCTCATCAAAGCTTGGGTTACGTCCGAGTTTTATGCCGAGTCGATAAGAAATATGATTTATAATCCATCGAAGTTTATGGTAATCTCGATTCAATAAATGGTTAAATTGCTTCATTCAATTATAGTTAAACATAGGTAATTACATCAAAGTATTATTTATCAACTTAATCCTACCTTATAGTCTCTTGTATCCAGTCTAAATATTTGAATTGCCAACCAATAGTCGGATTGATAAACAGCCCGATTGCTGTGTCGTGAACCACCACTGACTTTGAATAGCAAATGGTTCGACGGGCTAATCGTTTTAGACGTGTTCGAAGAGTAAGATGCTTCAGCTCAAGTCCTTGTAATGCCGCTTTACGAACCAAGCGTAAGCGTTGATCTAAGCAGTCAAAGTAAGCCCACCAGGAGTCTGTTATCCACCTGATTACCTCAATTTTAGCTTGCTCTAAAAGGCTAAGAAGTTGGCGAAATGTTTGGTTGGTACGGCGGCCAAGAACAAAGGCAATGATCTCAACTGTTAGCGCACCCTCTACCCACCATAGACAACGAGATAATTTTTTACTGTCCACATATGTCCATATCTCATCAACTTTAAGATTCTTTTCAAGCCTCTATCGACATTAAAGGAATTTACATGAATCACTTTACCTCTATTTTTGAACTGAGCGCTGAAGGTGTTCCTGTTAATGCCCAAGACACGTGCGGTATCGCGTACGCCTGGCTCCGTTTAAGATTATTTGAACGGTCCGCGGTAGAAGTGATATGCTCTTTGAGCAATGGGTGTAACGAGCCTTGTGGATTTAAGTTTGAACGGATTTACTACCGCAGTCATAACAAAGGTAACTTTGAGTGCTTGCATGAGTTGTATTATACCATTTGACTTATTGTGCTTGACCACAATGCTTATAGACAACAGCTTCTAATACCATTCACAAATACACCTGATTTAACGCAGTTATGTTACTACAGTGTTTTATATAATGGTAGACTTCAAATCTACAGTAATATGAAATTTTTCCTCAATTACCTTCTCATCGTATAGACGAACTAACCCATTGGAAGTGTTTAGTTCAACTTTACTTTGAAAAAGAGAGTCCTTAAAAAACATAAAAACTGAAAAATGGAAAAATAAGACTTCTGACTCTTCAAGAAAAACATTTTCTTCAAATAAAAAGCTTATTGGCTTAACCAGATTGTTTAACTTTTCAATATCCTCCTCTTTGTCTAAATCAGATACATTATAAGCCCAAGGAATATCTTTTATACTGCTTTCAAGAATATAAAATTTTCCATGTTTACCTTCAACACAATCAAAGAAGAACCTTATGTAAATTTTGGCCACCTGCTTATCATTAAGTAATAATTGATTGTTAGGTATATTATGCAATGGTTGATTCGAGTAGTCTAATAAGTGAATTTCATCAATATTGTTATAGAAAAAATATCGAGACATATTCATGCCCAAAGCTTTATACTCTATGTGGACTAATTGTATGGTCTTATAAAATGGTAAAGAGAAGGCAAAAACTTTAATATCTTCGTTATTAGAAGGTAAAATAGCTAAATACTTTCTTCTGACAGTTTCCAATATTAGACTTGAAGAATCAATGTAATTTAAATCAAATTCATTTAATCTTATGTCTGAATTTCTGATTTTTTCTATAGAGATATAATGATTATCAAGTATTTCTCTATTATCTATTGAATCAATTTGATACATTTTTTCTATAATTTTTCTAATTATTAAATGATGAGAGCCAAGATTGATATTAGCTAAATCATATACATTTATCAATAATGTTTTACATTCTTTTATTGCATTTAACTTTAAAAGCATATCTGCGTATAACAAATAATATTCGATAAATTCTTTATAGTTTGGCTGATAGTATTTACATATAAGGTCAAATGACTGTTTGATATATATATAAGCTTTATTTATGTTATTATTATACAATTCATTTGCAGCTAAGCAGTTGTATGATTTTACATTAAATTTTTCATTATTTAATTTTGTAAAAATATTAATACTATCTAATATGGCTTCTCTCGCTTTACTAAATCTCTTACCTTCGCTTTTTTTGTTACTATTTATAATCACGTTAAAATGAGCTATGCCTGACTCTCGCAAAGCTGCCGCGTACCATAAATTATCTTTATCTCCTTTTGTTTCTTTTTTCAAGTGCGACTCTTTGACTTTAAGTGCTTCATCATAGAATCCTAATTCCTCGTAATAAAGACCTAGTTCGTATAAAAAGACTTTATTATCCGCAAATTTAATATCTTTATTATCATAATCTGATATAATTTTCTTAAAGATAAGTAATTGATTTTCAGTATGTTGAAAAAAACTAAAGTACTTGTAAATTCTAGCTAATTCCCGCTTCGTATATGATGAAAGTAAAATATTGTCTGCTTCGAGGAAACTGCTAACTGAACTAAAAAATTTATTTTCTTCGGAATAAATTTCACCCTTCGTAATATATGCTTGCCAATACCATTCAATGTATATGTCGTCATTTATTTGCTCATTATTTTCTTCTACAATATCTTTAAAAATATTAATACTAGTATCAATAGCAGAAATTGCAGAATTGTTCTCAAACTTGTACACATGAATTTTTGCGAGACATACTAACACAATCGCTTTATAAATCTTCGCATAATCGTTGTCCCGGTTCTCTTTAGAATTTAAATAATCAAGCGCTTCTTTTAAAAAAGGAAACAAGAAATCATATTCCTCTTTTTGTAATAAATTTGAGATCGATGGAAAAATAAATTTACCATAAATATTTATAGGAAGTCCCTTTGAAAGCCTCATTAATTCAGAATATATATCTTTGTATTTAGCATTATCAATTTTTAATAATTCTTTACTATAAGAATGTGATATTATTTTTATTAAGTTTTCTACGTCAGTAATTTCATTAATTTTATCATTATTATAATTCCTAAAATATTGAAACATTTTAGGAATTTTTATGTAATACCCATCATTAAGTTCATATAAAAATAACAGATCATTTAAATCTGCATCTTTATTTAAATAGCCTGCATGTTTTAGTTCATCAAAGAGTTCCTTAGTAAGAAAATCTACATTAAATAATACATTTATATCAGAAATAAAATTTTCCGATATATTTTCTTTCACTAAAAAAAGATCTATGATAGAACTAAAGGCAATTGATTTCATTTGCGCTAAACTTTAAAACTAGGAAATAGCTAAGTTGAGAATTTTTTTGTTTTTCCTTTCTTCAATATCTATCTGATTAACCTTGAAAATAGTGTTTTCCTCAAAATAAAGGATTGAGCGATTTTTTTCATAATTTATCAGATTGCCTTCAGTAACAACAGTATTTTTTGAATTTCTATTTAAGGCGATTAATTGCTCTTGTGCCTTGTAAATCCAGTCAGGCTTAAATTGAGATAACAATATCTTAGCCTTATTCTTCGAAAATAAAACCTCTTCTTTTGTTAATTTACCATGTTCATATCTCGAAGAGGTACTATAATCCACTATCGGATCACTAGAGTTATTTAAGGCATCAAATGACTCACTGACTTCAATTGGTAAATCATTTGGTGATACCTTTGTTTCATCAGAAGAATTTTCCGACTTGCTTATTGTAGTTTGGTCTAAATCAGTCTGCAAAAAATGAGCATTACATTCTATGTATCCCCGATCAGACAATCTATAATTAACATTCAGACCACTTTTTTCTTCAATCAATAATCCTTTGTCTATGAGCCAGTTTATATTGTAGTGTATATTCTGCCTTGTCACTCCTTTGTTGCTGTTATTAATATTCTTAATTTCTGTCTTTATCAATTGTAAATTAAATGCCCGATTAATACTATTGCTTTTTTGTTGACTCAAACTAAATAGTGCTTGCAAAATGGTACGGCGAGTTTCATTTCGCGTTCCAATAAGCATAGAATTATAGCTGGCTGACGTGTTTACTTTGAGATATAAGCTCAACATGGCGCAATGACTTCTCAATTGTAAACCAAACCGCTGCTTACCTGTGAGACTTTTGGGAGGAGCCAAATCCGGGTTACTAAAAACTACCTTTTTCAGATGATTAAGTGTCTCTTCAACGTCCTCATTACGCCCACGACCAATCCAATTTAGAAAAGCAACACTGATCTCATTGTAGAAGTGGTGATAAATGTGACTTGGTATTTCGTTAAAGTTTTGGTGATCAAGGTTTGAAAGCAAATTTGCAACTCGACTAATGTCAGCCGGTGTATGTTTCATTAGTAAAACTGACTCCTGAAGAGTATTAGATGATTCCATTGCCATTTATCAATTATTTCGCTTAATAACTACTTACTAACGTTTCTAAGTGCCCTCATAGTTTTATCAAATATATTTTTTATTTGACAGCTATTTGACGCCTTGCCTGTTTTTGCTAATATTTTTTAGTTTGTTTGATTATGTGGGTGTTTATATATACGTTAAAATGATTTAAGTATACAAATTTTAAGCTTGTTTATATTGTATAAGATATATATAATATAACATAACGTTGAACTTTATAATACAAGCTTAGCCCTGTCTTCTAGTAAAAGGTTTCTGCACTGTGATTTCTATGGTTTCCAGTAATAGTCATATGTACGAGTCCATTTGGCGGTAATTTTTTAACTTTTCTATTATCATTATCAACATTTCTAAAATACATTTCTTGGTTCAGGCCATTTTTTGCAATTAGCCTTCCTGGTAATCCCCAGAATATAACTTCAGTTTCGCTATCGACAGAATCTATTACTTGGGTTGCATTAACATAAAATCCTGCTGATAACGCACTTCGTTTCATATCTTTTTTCCATCCATCCCAGAATTCTCCCGCTTTCTTATTCATGGATACAATAAATAAATAGTCGGGTTCGAGCTCACGATATTTCGCTAAACACAAATTATAAGTTATCATGTCTTTACAAATTAAAATTCCAATACTTCCTATTGGTAAATTCAATAAGAGAATATTCTCATCACTAATAGTATCTTCGCGTATGTAATATTCTTTGTTCACGTTTGTAAACGTGCTAACATAGTTGTGAATAGCCTCTAAGCCTAAATCTGGTGTTTGGTATACATCTACATGAGTTTCAAATGCTTCGTACTTCTTATAAAAATGCTCATTAATATGTCCTAAATAATCAATGAACCATACGGGAGTTTCATTATAGTTATTTATATGGTAACTACCAGCTATAATAAGACCCAAATATTCTAATTGCTTCTTTTGTCCTAACTCTTTGATATATTCCTTCATTATTTTACGCCCTGTCAAAGAAATAGTTAGTTCAGGTAAGCAAAGTATGTTTACTTTATTAGTAATAGCCCAATCTATGCAAGCAATCAATTCCTGTTCATATACTTCTGCTGGTTGGACATCTGTGGCCAAAAAGGCGACTTTAGTCTGATTGTATGGAGCACTGAGTCGCCTGGTGGGTAGGAAATAAGTATGACAATCTCCAGAAAAAGCTCCTAAACCTATTGTTAATTCAGGACTAGTCAATTTGGCACAACTAGATGACAAAGGGTCTGTGCCATTGCCGTATCCATCCATATGTGCTTGAATTAGTTCCGAGTTAAAATCAACCTGAATTTTAGGCAGAAGAAATATCCTACGGTAAGGATTCCTAACACTGAGAGGAGCACGTTCGGTATTTGGTTCACTATTAGATAATAATGGCCTACCACCAACCACTAAAATACCATACTTAGTCATTTCATAAATACGTTGACCTGCACTGATCTTCTCCGCATCTAATAACTTGCTTTCTACTAAATCGAAAAAAGCATCTAGTTGTGCAAATCGTTGAGATGGGTCATGATTTTGTTGTACAAATGCATCCCATATCAGTACCATATTATCCAACATTAGATAGTAATTAGAACTGTCTTCTACACCTGAATTAGCATCGTTAGTAGATATTTTTAAATGTTCTAAAATTTCTGACCATATTACCTTATGAGCTAAGTCAATTAAAGGGTTATTTTGAGCTGCATGCATCCGCTCGTTAAGTAATTCAGCTAATTTCTCTAGACATTTCAATGGAGTCATGTTATAAAAACAGAGTTTAGTGGGATAGTATATTAAGTAATTTAATGATATTATCGTGAAAGTTTAAAAGTTACACATTAAATATAATATGTAACTATAAGGCTTTTTTAAATTGAGAGAAAGATTCGTAAAAAAACAGTATCAGCTTATCTTCGAGGATGAGCCGACCGGAGCTATACCCTTCCGTCTTGACTGATTCCGCCTGGAATATTATTGAACAAATTTTGGCTGACACGCGAAAACGAAAATATTCACTTCGCAGCATTTTTATGCCCTGTTATGTATTACCAAAAATGGTGGTCGAAGGAGGCAAATGTTCAATTAATTACTTTCCTGACTATTAAACTATTATTATTTCTAGAAGTGGCTTAACGACGGTATTAGGGAAAAGCTCAACAAAGCACTAATGGAACGAAGGTGCAAGAAAGCGAATCACGGAGCATTGCTCCGTGTAGGGGATTAACACTATAGCATCTTGGTCCTAAAGTATTAAATGTAGCGAACGGATGTTAGTACCCGAAGGCAATGACGGCCATAAGAAGGTAAATGGTTGTAAGCGGCACATTGTCGTTGATATCTTAGACTTAATCTTGGTGGTGGTCATCCACACAGTCATATTCATGACAGTCCAGCGACTCGAAGAGTAATTTTAAAAAGGCTCCTGAAATGACTCGTCTGTTATTCATTCTTTTCGCTTGCTAGTAAAATCTATATCAATGGTAAGCCTAACGCCGTTTGATACTCACAATCTACTCAATAGTTAACTTCACTCATCTGTTATCAAATCTATAACAAGTCCATTCACGCACTTTTTAAACTTGAGTGAATCTTTTTGCATTTCTCATTTGATCCATTCATGTTAAGATATATTGGTTAGATATGAAACTAGGCGTATTTCTATTTTAAGAAAGCTACCTTGATCTGTAACCGTTCTATTTCCTATGATTGCTATTTAGTATACTCATTACTGCTATTGAATTGCCTGACTTAGTACAATTTACAAATAATAAAACGCGAAAAGCCCCATATTCGGCGAATTTGGGGCTTTTCGTAGGAAGTAGCGAACTCGAACTGCTGACTTCTTCATATCAACTATACTTCGCTTAATTTAAGACTTTTGCCCAATTACTATTCACGTTCAAGGTATAGCAAATTTACTAATAAGGTGCAATGAGGGTGCATCTAAAAACAAAAATTCTTCAAATCATTAAAATTTGAAGAATTTTTGTTTGTTGGCGGTCCGGCCGGGTCTCGAACCCGAGACCCCCTGCGTGACAGGCAAGTACTCTATCGTTAAGATTCAGTACACTGAAAGTCAAGCAGGAGATATGTATTGCAACTTGTATTGCAAGTAAATAAAAAAACCACTTAGTATTTCTACTAAGTGGTTAATTATCAGGCTCCCGAAGCTGGGCTCGAACCAGCGACCCTCTGATTAACAGTCAGATGCTCTAACCGACTGAGCTATTCGGGAATCGTGGTGCAAAAGTAGGCCGTAGAACCATATTGCGCAAGCATCAGACGAAAAAAAATTAACTTATTTCTCAATCGTATGATACTCAGGCCCTACTTTATCGAAAGGCGTCGGGCCGGTTGCTGGGTACTTTGTCCAGAATCAGCTCCTTGATGCGCCGGGCATCCCCTTTCGAGAAATTCCGGATCACAATCTCGGGCCGGGCGCGTGGAATCACCCGAATGGTGGAGAAGAAGACACCGTTGTCGATCTCCACCCCCGAGATGTCGGAGTAGAAAACGAAGTTGTCGGTGCCGCCAATCAACTTGCGGGCACGAAACGTAACACCCTTGTCGTTGAACTCAACCTCATCGGGGTTGAGGGGGTCTTTAAAGCTACTGGAACGGAATTTTTCTGCCATGATGTCTAAGCCGGGATTTTTATGATTTCATCAATTTGCCTGATTGTACAAATCGGCTTTCTGGGAAAGCAAAATCAGATAAATCGATGGAATCACAAAAGCCCGGTTATTTTTTAGGTATGTAGATTACTTTTTTGGTTTCAAAGAAAGGCTCCTCAAAATAGTCGGAGAGGTCATAGACGCGGTAACGGTCCGGTACTTCGGCCAGTTCCTCACTCAGGTCGCCCCCTTTGAGGTACAAAACTCCGTTTGGCCGGTCGTTGTTACCCGACTTGTGAATTTTGTAGCGTATCCAGCCCAGAAAGGGCTTTAGACGGGTAACGGCCCGGCTTACCACAAAATCATAGGTCGTGTTCAGCTGTTCGACACGGCTTTGTTCGGCTTTCACGTTTTGAAGGCCCAGCGCATTGGATACTTCCTGCACGACCTTTATTTTCTTGCCAATGCTGTCGACCAGATGAAAGTCGACCATCGGAAATAGAATGGCCAGTGGAATACCCGGAAAACCACCGCCCGTGCCGACGTCCAGAATTTCGGTGCCGGGCTTGAACGATACGATCTTGGCAATACCCAGCGAGTGCAGAATATGCTTCTCATAGAGGGCATCGATGTCCTGCCGCGAAATAACGTTGATCTGGGCGTTCCACTCGCGGTATAGCCCATCCAGGGCGGCAAAGCGTTCTTTTTGCTCAGCCGTCAGGTTCGGAAAGTATTTTAGAAGAAGATCGATATTCATGAGTTAGTGAAGCGTAAAGAATGAAACGTAAAAAATAAAGTCAAATGACTAGCGCATTATTTATCGTTACGTTTCATTCTTCACGCTTCATTTAAGGTTTTATCGCCAGTAAAGACGTTTTTTACGACGCCTGAACAGTGTTTTTAGACCAGCCATGCCGTAGTAGGCGGCTAGCAACAGGTCAATAAACGGAATAATGGCCCAATGTACGGTATGCGCGAGCCGGTAACTAATGCGCCCGACGATGCCCCAGAAGGCGAGTTTCCGGAAAATAAATAGGCCCGTGCCGATCAGCAAAAGTAACCATTCGTTGGCGGTAAAGGAATGGTGCCGTAATTCATATACCAGCACAACGATGCCGACCACCAGCCCCAGCAGCCAGCTTAGTACGTGCGAACCCGTCAGCAGCCCCAGCCGGAACTTATGGCCTGGTTTGTAGTATTTGCCCACGTTGAGGTGGCGCCGTTTCTGGGTTCGCCAGTCCACCCAGGTTTCTTTGGGCCTCGACCACATGAATGTATCGGGGTCAAGGCAAACGGCGGTGTTGCGGGCAGTGGCTACCTCGTTGATAAACAGATCATCGTCGCCACCGACCACGTTCTTGTGGGTGTAAAAGCCCCGATTGGCAAAGAACACGCTGGTGCGGTACGCCAGATTCCGACCAACGCCCATGTAGGGGCTACCCGCCAGCGCCAGCGAAAAATACTGCACCGCCGTCATCAGGGTTTCTGACCGGATCAGCAGGTTCAAAAAGCCGGGCTGATAATCGTAGGGCGAAAAACCGAGCGAAATGGCCGTTTGGTCATCCTGCAGGGGCGACACCATGCCCGCCAGCCAGTCGGTGGAGGCCGGGCGGCAGTCGGCATCGGTGAGCAGTACGGTGGGATAAATGGCTTTTTTCAGGGCAATCGTCAGGGCGTATTTCTTGGGCGTCACATGCTCGTGTTCCCGGTCGATCCGGATGAACCGGACCCGCGACAGCTCCGCAATGTCGTTTTCCAGAAAAACCTGGGTGCCATCGGTTGAGCGGTCGTCCATGACCAATACTTCGAAGTCGGGGTACTGCTGGTCGTTCAATAGCGGTAGTAACTCGATCAGGTTTGCCAGTTCATTGCGGGCACACACAACAACCGTTACGCCGTTCGGGGCTGGATCGGTGGATTTACCCGATGGAACTGGTAGTAAAGTGGGATCGCTTCGGTGGGGCTGATGGTAGAAGGCTGTTCTTGAATAAACAAGTAAAATGTAAATAAGCTGAATGCCGACTATCACTAGCCAGGTTATCAGCAGGGCAGTAATCACAAAGGGGAGACGTTTACTCGCTAATGCGTTGATTTTGATTGAACGGGCAAAGATACGCAAAGATGGTTGTTCAATGGTCAAGGTTTCATGAACCAGCAGGAGGTAACCTTGATACGGAACGCGTACCGGCGACCGTTGAACGAACTTGGGTTCGTATCTTTGCACTATGACATTTTCGATTACTGCCAACGACCCACAGTCAAAGGCGCGAACGGGGACGCTGACGACGGATCACGGTCCCATTCAAACCCCCATTTTTATGCCCGTTGGTACGGCCGGTACCGTAAAGGCCGTTCATCAGCGTGAACTTGAAACGGACATCGATGCCGAAATTATTCTGGGGAATACCTATCACCTCTACATGCGGCCGGGTCTGGAGGTGCTCAGCCAGGCGGGCGGACTGCATGGTTTCAATGGCTGGCGTCGCCCTATTCTGACCGATTCGGGGGGCTACCAGGTCTATTCGCTGTCGAATACCCGAAAAATTAAAGAAGAAGGCGTTACGTTCAAGTCGCACATCGACGGCTCCAAGCATACGTTTACGCCCGAAGGCGTGATGGATATTCAGCGAACCATCGGGGCCGACATTATTATGGCCTTCGATGAGTGTACGCCTTATCCCTGTGAGTACGGCTACGCGCGCCAGTCGATGGAGATGACCCACCGCTGGCTGGGTCGCTGCATCGATCGGTTCGACGCAACGGAAGGCTTGTATGGCTACAACCAAACGTTGTTTCCGATTGTGCAGGGGAGCACCTATGCCGATTTGCGCCGTCAGTCGGCGGAGGTCATTGCGAGCAAAGAGCGCGAAGGAAACGCCATTGGCGGCTTAGCCGTTGGCGAACCGGCGGAGGAGATGTACGCCATGATCGAGCTGGTGAATGGCATTCTACCCGCCGATAAGCCCCGTTATCTGATGGGGGTGGGAACACCCGCCAACATTCTGGAAGCCATTGCGCTGGGCGTCGATATGTTTGATTGCGTGATGCCGACGCGCAATGCCCGGCATGGCCTGTTGTTCACGACGGAAGGAATTATCAACATCAAGAACGAAAAGTGGAGTCGCGATTTTAGTCCCATCGACGCCGGTCTGGGCGGGTACGCCAGCACGTTTTACTCAAAAGCGTATTTGCGTCACCTGATCAAATCGGAGGAGTTGCTGGGTGGTCAGATTGCCAGCCTGCACAACCTGACATTTTATCTCTGGCTGGTGCGTCAGGCCCGCCAGCACATCGAGGCAGGTGATTTTGTTACCTGGAAAAACGAAATGGTTGTCCGGCTAATGCAGCGTTTATAAAGCGACGAGGCTCTTCCCGGAACCTTGCTACCAAAAGTCTCCTGCTATCGGTTAGGAGACTTTTTCGCTGTCTCGCCGTCATAGGGTCATTTCAGCGGCTGCGCCTTATAAAGTGCTTATTCCTACATACGTTGCATGATCGTTTCGACCGACCCTAGACCGACGTTATTGACCAATCGCTGGTTGCGTTTACCCGTCGATGTGGTTATCCGAACGCTCTGGCTGGAACGGTATAAACTCCTGCTGGCGACGGTCCTGGCCATCGGAACTGGCGTCGCTATTGCGCTGATGCTACCGCCCGGGTTCAGGTCAGAAGCACGACTGATGCCTGAGATGAACAATGGATCGGGCGATGTACTCAAGCGGCTGGCCTCTATGGCGGGCTTTGCCGGTGTCGATTTTTCTGAGACCGAAGAGATGGACGCTGTCAGGCCCGATTTATATCCGCATGTATTGCAGAGTACGCCCTTTATTTTATACCTGATCGATCAACCAATTACCACAACGGCTGGTCGGTCGCAAACGATTGGCCAGTTTCTGCTGCCCGATGATGGCTGGTCATTCCGGACGTTTCTGTCGTTACGTAAAGTAGATCGGGCCGACTCGCTGCCGGCACTGCCGTCGGAACGGACGATACGTCTATCCGTTCATCAGCAGGCGTTTGCCGAGGAAATCGGTGAGCGCGTCAGGGCTAAATTCGATACGCGGTCGGGCATTATTACCATTACCGCCACCATGCCCGATGCCAATGTGGCGGCAACCGTAGCGGCCTTGGCCATGCGTTATCTGACAGAGTACGTAACGACCTACCGCACCGAAAAAGCCCGGCAGGATTTGACTTTTTATAGCCGGCAATTAAGCGCGGCCCGTCATCGGTATCGGCAGGCGCAACTGGCTGTTTTTCAACATGATGACCATCATAAAAATATTGTGCTGCTGGCTACAACCATGGACCGGCACCTGATGGAAGCTGAACTGACCATTGCCCAGACCGTTTATACAGAACTCGCCCGTCAGTTCGAACAGTCGAAACTCAGGGTGCAGGCACGAACGCCAATCTTTAAAGTGCTTGAACCACCGGGCGTGCCGCTTAACCGAATATCGCCCAGACGAACGCTGATCGTACTGCTTTTTGCAGTTGTCGGGTTGGTGTTCGGAGCGTTGTTTGTACTCGTCCGGAAGGCTGATGTCGCCGGTCAATGGCAGGCGATGGTAACTGATCCGTGCCCGAAAAAAAATTTACCCGTTTAACGAACCCGACCCGTTGCTGAACGCGCTCCGACAGAAAGAAAAACAAATTGCCGTCATCGGCCTCGGCTATGTGGGCCTGCCGCTTGCGCTTGCCTTTGCCCGCCAGTTTCGGGTCATTGGCTTCGATACCAACGCCGACCGGGTAGCCCGTTTACAACGACGCGAAGACCCATCCCGGCAGCTAGCCGCCGATGCATTCGAGGGGGCTGATATTGCCTTTACGGCCAATCCTGACGATCTTCAACAGGCCCATTTCTTTGTCGTTGCGGTGCCCACGCCCGTCGATGAGTACAAAGTGCCCGATCTGAAGCCGTTGCAGCGGGCATCCGAACTGATCGGCCGGGCGCTGAAGCCTGGTGACTACGTCGTTTATGAATCGACGGTCTATCCGGGTTGCACCGAAGACGATTGCCTGCCCGTTTTGATCCGTCAGTCGGGCTTGCGGCTGGGCGATGAGTTTAAACTGGGGTACTCGCCTGAGCGCATCAACCCCGGCGACAAGGTGCGAACCCTGACGGATATTCTGAAGGTCGTTTCGGGGAACGATGCCGAGGCCGCCCGGACCATTGCGGAGGTATATGGCTGCATTATACGGGCGGGTATTTACACGGCACCGAGTATCAAGGTGGCCGAAGCGGCTAAAGTGATCGAAAATGTGCAGCGTGACCTGAACATCTCGCTGATGAATGAGCTGGCCATCATCTTCGATAAAATGGGTATCGATACCCAGGAAGTTCTCAAAGCGGCATCGACGAAATGGAATTTTCTGCCCTTTACGCCGGGGCTGGTCGGCGGGCATTGCATCGGTATCGACCCGTATTATCTGCTCTATAAGGCCCGACAGCTTGGCTACGACCCGCAGGTGATTAATTCCGGTCGGCGGATCAACGACGGCATGCCCGCATTTGTCGCCACCAAGCTGGTGCAGATGCTGTTGCATCGCGATACCAATCCGGCCCAGACGAAAGTGCTGGTCATGGGGCTGACGTTCAAGGAGAATATCGCCGATATCCGAAACTCGAAAGTAGCTGACCTGGTGCGGGAGTTGATGAAATACGCCATCAACGTTCATATTGTTGATCCGTATGCGTCGCCGAATGAGGTAGCGCAAACCTACAACATGAGTCTGCTGGACAGGCCGTCTACACACTATGATGCCGTGATCGTGGCCGTTGGACACGATGCCTATCGGTCGCTGGATGTCGCCTATTTTAAATCGCTGATGAAAACGCGCCCCATTCTGCTGGATTTGAAAGGGTTGTATGCGGTGCAAAAAGACGACGAAATCGACTACTGGCGGCTCTAAACGGGATGATACGATGACGGTCGCTATAGTGGGAAGCCGGTTGTTCGATTCATTTGAGTACCATTTGGGCGACTCCTTCAGGGCGCTGGGGCATGCGGTTTCTATACTGGATATACCAGATGTATGGCCCGTGCCGGTCCGCCTGACGTATTGGCTAGCTCGTTTTAATGCCTCCTGTGACCGGCTGGTTAGCGCCCGGTTAGCCAGTAAAATTGCTGCGCTCCAGCCCGATCTGGTAATCATCGTCTACCGCCACCTGCACCCGGTCATTGTGGAACATATTAAGCAATATTTGCCGGATGTGCCCGTGGTTCAACTGAATCCGGACGCCCTCTCGAACCTGGAAAAGCAACAGATCATTGCGGCCGATTTTGATTACTATTTCTCGAAAGAGCCCTACATCGTTGATTTTTTGCGGGCTAAACTTGGCGCAAACGCACATTACTTACCCGAAGGATTCAATCCGCGTGTTCACCAAAGGCCAACTCTTGACAAGGTCGTTGCCGAAGAACGAACCAATATAGATGTGCTTGTTTATGGAAATTTGTACCCCTACCGAGCCCGTATGGTTGACCGACTCATACGCGCCGGTATCAACGTAGCGGTGTTTGGAACTAAGGGCCCTTATTTGGGTCGGACAGTGCAGTCGGCCTATCGAGGGCAGTATCTGGTGGGGGCGGAGAAAAACCGGCTGCTGTATGGCGCCCGAATCGTGTTCAACAATTTGCATTATGCCGAAATCACGTCCATCAACCAGAAATACTTCGAGATCAACGGGATTGGTGGGTTTCAGCTGTGCGATGACAAGCCAACCATCGCCGACTATACGGGCGTTCCGGCCGACGCAGTAACCTTCCGGACGATTGACGAGGCCATTGATAAAATTCGATATTATCTGGCGCACGCCAGCGAGCGGCATGAATTCGCCGACCGGCAGTACACCCATTTTCAGCAGCACCACACCGTCGATCACCGCGTCGGGCAGTTGCTCCATACGTTGGGAATGCACACGCTGGCGAGTTCGGCAGGGCCAAAACGGACTACCTGATGAACTGCCTAATAACGAGCATTATCGCCTTTGGATTAGCCATTTATCTGGTTGATAGTACCGTTCCGGAGGCTTTGGCGGTAGCGTTATCGGTCTATGTATTTCTGGTATTTATCGCGGGTATTGGCAAAACGATTGCGCTGCTGGCCTGTATCAGTTTCATTGCGTCGTTAGAAATTTTGCTGGTTCCCGCCCTAACGTACTGGCTGTTTCCGGCATCGATGCCGATTGAATCAGGGGTTTATTTTGGCTACGCCTTACCCGCTTTTCTGGCGTTTTATGCGGGCCTAAACGGGTTGGGTAGCCGTGGATCGGAGCGCCCGCATGTCGTCTGTATTCAAGCCGCAACGACGTATCTCCAGACAACACCAACGACCTGTATTGTCCTGTTAACCATTGGTTTGCTGGGGTTCACCGTCAAAACGATTGTGCCGACAGCACCAGCCATGGTCGGTACGATACCGTCATATTGCTTATGCATCAGTGCGTTTTATGCCTATTATTCCCGCAGCCCCTACCGGTTTGTCGTTATCGGTATAGTGGGGGCCGTGCTACTGGTCAATACGGTTTGGACGGGTATGTTTGGCGACTTGTTCTTTTGGCTGCTGTTGGCCGCTATTTTCCTGGCAGCCGGTAAGCCCGAACGGGTAACCACTCCGTTGAAAACGACCGTTCTCGTTTCCGCTTTTGCCTTTTTACTGCTGATTCAGTCGATCAAAGGAGAATACCGGTACAACACTTGGGGCTATAATCGGGGAGAGCGGACAGCGAATACGGCGCTGATGGCCGAACTGCTCGCGGATCGGCTTACCCATCCCGAAAAATTGCTGAACGCCGATCATGCGTTTCTCTCCTTCGTTCGGTTCAACCAGGGTATTATGATTGGAAGTGCCATGGCAAAGGTGCCGCTGCATGAAGATTTTGCCGGAGGGGAGGTGCTGCTCTCCCTGATCTACCCATTTATTCCCCGCCTGGTCTGGACGAATAAACCGCAAACGGGCGGCTACGAAAACATACGACGCTTTACGAGCCTGCGACAGACCGAAAATACGAGTATCAATCTGTCGCCGTTGGGAGAGGGCTATGTGAATTTTGGGTATGGCGGTATACTCTTCGCGCTCTTCTACGGGCTATTACTGGGTGGCACTTTTCAGTATGTCCTGCACCTGGCAGAACGCATGCCTTCGCTTGTCTTTTGGTTACCAATCCTATACATCGGCTGTCTAACGATGGAAACCGATCTGCTCTCAACCTGGGGCAGCTTGCTGAACAATGCCCTGTTTATTGCGCTGCTCTTTTGGGGATTCAAGCGCGTTGACATCCATCTATAATCTGCCTATGACTGTTCTGTATCTGTTTCGAAGCCCCGGTACTGGCTATAGTATTGATCAGTTGTTCGATACAATCCGCGTTGAACTAGCGCGGCAGGGTGTAAACACGAAGGCCGTTCGACTGCCGTACGTGAGTCGTGGATTACGAACGGTGTGGCAAAATCTGCGGTTTGCCAGACAGCTTACGGCCGATCTTTTTCACATCACGGGCGACGTGCATTATGTCACGCTGGCCTTACCCGCGTCGCGCACGATACTGACCATTCACGACTGCTTTTTGTTGACGAATAACCGCAGACGACCTGTCCGATACCTGATTTTCTGGCTGCTTTGGTATTACCTGCCCATTCGTCGGGCTGGCGTCGTGACGGCTGTTTCGGAGAAAACCAGGCAGGAATTGATCCGGTATGTGGGCCGTATCGCGCACAAAGTGCACGTCGTTCCCAACGGCTATGACCCTCTGTTTACGTATCGTCCAAACGCCTTTATGCACCAGCCGCCGAGGTTGTTGCAACTGGGAACGGCCCGGCATAAGAATGTAGCTCGCCTGATCGCGGCCATCGAGGGTATACCCTGTATGCTCCTGATCGTCGGCTCCTTAACCGACAAACTAATGGCTGAACTAGAGCAGCGGCAGATTCAGTATCGGCAGTATATCGACTTATCCAAAGAACAAATCGCTGAGTTATACCACGAAAGCGATATTGTTACGTTTATCTCGACCCGGGAAGGCTTTGGCCTGCCCATTCTTGAAGCCAATGCCGTGGGCCGAGTGGTAATCACGGCCCATGTTTCGCCAATGCGGGAGCTGGCCGCTGATGCTGCGCACCTAGTTGACCCAACCGATATAGCCGCCATTCGGACGGGTATCGAGCGACTCATTCAGGATGATAGCTACCGGCAAACCCTGATCGAGGCAGGGCTGAAAAACGCCCAGCAATATACCATTAGTCTGGCTGCCAAGCGCTACAAGGCGCTGTACAACCAACAATACCAGCTTGTTCATTTTTATTCGTCTGCTGTTTTATGAAGATAGTCATATCGGCCGACCGATTTTACCCGGCTCAGGCAGGGGGAGCAGCCCGCACTATTCATTGGCAGACTGTAACGTTGACAAGAGCCGGGCATGAGGTTACGGTGGTGGCCACTTCGGAGGATTTACCCACCGGCATACCGCTCGATCGTTGGTTGACGCGGGAGTTTGGGCGGGTGATCTATACACAAAATCCTTATTTTTATCTGCCCATTAAGCACATCTGGTATGGCTGGAGGGCTATCCGACAGGCGGATGTGGTGCATGTGAACAGCCTGTTTTATCCTGCTTCATTTGTCTGGATTGTTCTGTGTCAACTCCTGAATAAGCCCGTCGTGTGGTCGCCCCACGGCGAACTGAGCCCGGCGGCACTCCAGTTTCGACCACGCCTGAAGCGCTTTTTACTACTCATTTTTAGGCGGTTCCGATCAGGCGTTTTGTTTCATGCAACCTCTGCGGAAGAGGCCAATCAAATACATCATCACTTTGGTCCCGATGCACGTGTTGGAGAGCGCCGAACGATGATGGAACTGCCGGCTTTAGTCAGGCGGGTAGCCAGGTCGTATTTGTTGTTTATGGGACGATTACACCCTATAAAAGCGATTGACCGGCTACTGGAAGCGCTGGGTACATCCGCACTGTTTCGGGAAAGCGGCTACTCACTGGTAGTGGCTGGCCCTGAAACGGACAAGCTGTACGCACAGGAACTGAAAGCGTTAGTGATAAGGCTGGGCCTTTCCGAAAAGGTTTCGTTTGTTGGTCCGGTGCAGGGTCAACGCAAAGAACAGCTATACGCCGATGCTCACTTGCTGATTCTGCCCTCGCATTCCGAAAATTTTGGTAACGTGGTCATCGAGTCGCTGGCGCAGGGAACACCGGTCATAGCCTCAGCCAATACGCCCTGGCAGGTGCTCGAACAGGAGGGCGCTGGCCGTTGGGTACCTAATGAACCGGCTTCACTTCGGCAGGCTATCGAGCCATTCCTGACGATGCCGCCCGACCTGTATGAACGTTATCGGGCACGAGCCATTCATCTGGCCCGCCGGGATTATGACAGCTCCGTCAACTCGTCTATTTGGCCCGAGTTTTACCAGGCCGCCATACTGAGAACCGTACCCGAACGACTATGGACTATACCCGGCAACCCCTACGTGTCAGCCTCCGAAAAGTAATTCGGTATGTGCGGCTGTTTGGCCTTTCCAGAACCTGGATGAAAGTGCAGGCGCATTACCACATGAAACGGGTGTTTCCGGGGCGGCAGCCACTGCCCGTGCCCACTGAGCCGACGGGTAAGCAGGTAGGTATTTTGGGCTGTGGAAAGTTCGCCTATGCCAACGTGGCCTACTACGTTTATAGAAACTTCGGTGCGGTCATTCGCGGTGTTATGGATACCGACCTAAACAAAGCCATCTCGCTGGGGCAACGATACGGGGCCGACTACTACACGACCTGCGCTGACGATCTCATAAACGACCCGTACATCGATCTGATTTACATTGTTTCCAACCACGCATCACATGCCGAATATGCCATTGCGGCCATTCGGCAGGGTAAAGCGGTGCATATCGAAAAGCCGCACGTAGTCACGCACGATCAACTGGTGCGTTTGTGCGCGGCTATCCGTGCGTATAAGGGCCGCGTTAGGCTAGGGTTCAATCGGCCGGAAAGTAAACTCGGCCAATTCCTGATGCGGCAATTGGACGCGCAGGTTGGGCCGACAATGGTAAACTGGTTTGTGGCGGGGCATGCCATTCCCGATGATCACTGGTACTTCACTGAGGAAGAGGGCGGGCGGATTCTGGGGAATTTATGCCATTGGATTGATTTCACACTACGGTTAATTCCTGAGCCGGATCGGTTTCCTGTTCAGATTATTCCAGCCCGTTCGCGCCGGGCCGATTGCGACATCAGCGTCTCGTATCTGTTTGCCGATGGTTCCATCGGAACCATTACCTTCTCGGCCAAAGGGCATACGTTCGAAGGGGTCCGGGAAACACTAAATGCCCACAAGGGAAATCTGCTAGTTAGCCTGAGGGACTTTCAGGAATTGAGGCTGGATAATAAAGCCAGGGTGATTCGCCGTCGGCTTTGGTTTCGGGATCACGGACATCAGCAATCCATCAAAACCAGTTACCTCATGCGGACGGATTCGTCAAAGCAGGAAAGCCTGAAAATGATCTGGGAGACGGGCTATCTCATGCTCAAAACGAAAGAAGCACTGGATACGAACAAGCCAATCCGGGTAATGGGTTTTCGTGAGCCGTAAACCAGCCTCTAAACGCACTCGATATGAAAATTCTTAGCATCGTGGGTGCCCGTCCGAATTTCATGAAAGTGGCGCCCCTACACCGGGCTTTTCTATCGCAGCCAGATACCCAGTCTAAAATTGTCCATACCGGGCAGCACTACGATAGTCAGTTGAGTGATGTGTTCATTCGGCAACTCGATTTGCCACAACCCGCTCATTTTCTGAACGCATTACCCGGATCACCAGCTGAGCAGATGGCCGATATCATGCACAAATTTGACACGGTACTCCGTGTCGAACGGCCCGATTGGGTGCTGGTGGTTGGCGATGTGACTAGTACGCTGGCCTGTGCTCGGGTGGCGGCTCAACGGGGTGTTCGGGTGGCGCATGTCGAAGCGGGCCTGCGGTCGGGCGATAGCCGGATGCCCGAAGAATTTAATCGGGTTGAAACCGACCGGATCGCTGACTTACTCTTCGTAACCGAGCAGGCTGGCCTGGACAATCTTCGGCGCGAAGGCATCTCCCCCGAAAAAATCCATTTTGTTGGCAATGTCATGATCGATTCGCTGGTGCGGTACCGGCAGAAAGCGGCTGAGCTGAACACCCTTGCTCTGCTGGGAGTAGGACCCAAACAGTATGTGCTGATCACCCTGCACCGCCCCACGAATGTGGATACGGAACCTGGCCTGGAAAAACTTCTGCAACTGGTTCAGGGCATTGCCCAACACAAAACAGTACTGTTCCCGATTCACCCGCGCACCCGCACCAACCTAACTCGATTTGGCCTGATGGACCGTTTGGTGGCCATTCCGGATGTTCATCTTCTGGAGCCGCAGGGATACCTCGAATTCCTGAATCTGATGGAAAATGCGGCCATTGTCCTTACGGATTCGGGTGGGATTCAGGAAGAAACGACCTATCTCAACGTGCCTTGCCTGACCTTTCGTCATTCGACCGAACGACCGGTAACCGTCGACCTGGGTACCAATCACCTACTCGCCGACCTGAACCCCGAAACGGCCCTACAAAAGGTGAAGGAAATCCTGGATGGCCGCGTCAAAACCGGGCAAGTACCGCCTTTGTGGGATGGCCAAACTGCCGGGCGAATCGCGAAAATAATGGCTTCATTATGAAACAACTCATCCAGAACCTCAAAACCGGCGAGACGCTGCTCACCGATGTGCCAACGCCCCAGGTGCAACCCGGACAGGTGTTGATTCAGACACGAAGGTCTCTGGTGTCGTTGGGTACGGAACGGATGCTGGTCGAGTTTGGGAAAGCCAGCCTGCTGGAAAAGGTCCGGCAGCAACCCGATAAGGTGAAGCAGGTCGTTGAAAAAATTCAGTCGGATGGACTCAGGCCAACTATAGAAGCGGTCATCCGTAAATTGAACCAGCCGCTACCGCTGGGCTATTGCAATGTCGGAACCGTACTGGCCGTGGGCGACGGCGTTATTGATCTTCGCGTTGGCGACCGGGTGGCATCTAATGGGTATCATGCCGAAGTCGTTTGTGTACCCCGAAACCTGGTGGCGCTCATTCCCGATGCGGTAAGCGACGACGAAGCAACCTTCACCGTTGTTGGCGCCATCAGCCTGAACAGTATCCGGCTTTTGGCCCCGTCCGCTGGTGAAACGGTTGTGGTCATTGGGTTGGGGCTACTTGGCCTGCTGACGGCGGAATTGCTCCGGCTCAGTGGTTGTCAGGTCATTGGCGTAGAGATTGACGAAGTAAAATGCCGCTTGGCGGCAACACGTGGCATCACTGTTATCAACCCGGTATCGGGAGTAGATTCGGTCCGAGCAGTCATGTCAATGACCAGCGGGATTGGGGCCGACGGTGTGATCATCACCGCTTCTTCCCAGACGGATAAACTCCTGTCGCAGGCAGTTCGTATGAGTCGCCGGAAGGGAGCCATTGTCGTCCTGGGAGTAATCGACCTGACGATGAGCCGGGCTGACCTGTACGAAAAAGAGGTCGTTTTGCGCGTGGCGCGTTCCTACGGGCCCGGCCGTTACGATGAGGTCTACGAACAAAAAGGCCATGATTATCCAATAGACTACGTTCGCTGGACGGCGAATCGTAATTTTCAGGCCGTTTTGCAATTTCTGGCTATGGGCCAATTACAGGTGAGGTCATTCATTACCGACTCTGTGCCGTTGGCTGATTACCAGAAAATATACAGTACCCTACAGTCGTCAGGTCGGGTTGCGTCGCTGCTTACGTATGCTGAACAAGCCGAATTAAATCCGGTGCTCCGGTTGCGGGAACAGGCGTATGAGCCACGTTCCGGGACTATTGGAATCATTGGAGCGGGAAACCATGCGGGTGCCACGCTGCTGCCCGCTCTGAAAGCGGCTGGCGGAGTAATGAAAATCATTGCCAGTGCTGGTGGTCTGAACGCAACGGTGTTGGCCAGAAAGTTCGGCATCGCCCAAAGCACTACAGCGTACCAGCAAGTTCTCAACGACCCGGAGATTGACCTCTGCGTGATCACAACCCGGCACGATAGCCACGCCCGGCTGGCCATCGAGGCTCTGAGAGCCGGTAAGCATGTGTTTGTGGAAAAACCACTGGCTATATACGCGCATGAATTACCCGCGCTGATCGAACACCAACAGCAAGCGGGACGAATTGTGATGGTTGGTTTTAATCGGCGGTTTTCGCCTTACGCCCAAAAAATGAAGGCGTTGCTGGGTGGCGACCGGTCGGCGGATTTGCCGATGAATATTGTCGTGATCGTCAATGCCGGTTCTATTCCGGCTGCATCGTGGGTGCATGATCGGGCTGTTGGGGGCGGCCGTATTCTGGGCGAAGCCTGTCATTTTGTCGATCTGATCACGTTTCTGACGGGTAGCCGGGTCGTGCGCGTATGCCTGAACGCGATGGGGCACCAACCCTCCGAAGCAAGTGATTCGGCCTCTATGCTGGTCCACTACGAAAATGGCTCCACCGGCACCATCAATTACTTTAGCAATGGCAGCAAAGCTTACGCCAAAGAGCGGGTAGAGGTTTACTGGCAGGAACGTACGCTGATACTGGATAATTTTAGGGCGTTAAAGGGCTACGGATTTAAAGGATTCTCGACGTTATCGGGCCGGCAGGATAAAGGTCATGCCGAGCAAATGAAGCGCTTGATTAACCAGGTTCGCACAGGTCAGGAGCAGACGAATGAGCCGGTTGGCTCAGGGCAATCACTGATCCCATTTGACGAAATTATCAACACCACACAAACCATGTTTGCGGCTTTACAAAGCTTGCGGGAAAGGCGGTTTGTCGCCGTTACAGATATAACTTCTCAGAAATCAGATGGCGCGGATCGACCTGCGTAAGCCCGGACTAATCTGGCGAACAATCAGGTACCTAACGGTGCGCCAATTGTTCTTTCAGGTGCTTACCCGTCTGCGTACGCGACCACGGCTCCGCTTACCCCGGACGACCCCAACGGCTTATTTCCTGACGGTGCCTGATGCTGAAAAGCCCATATCGTGGCAAAACGGGACGTTTCTATATCTCAATCAGTCGTATTCGCCGGGGAGTGAACCAATCAACTGGAATTTCCGACAAACTGGAGCGATGGATTATAGTAAGCTCTGGACTTATAATCTGAACTACTTCGACTTTCTGAACCAGCCCGGCCTACATCCTCCGACAGGGCTGCATCTGATTCACGATTTTATCCAGAAAACCGATTCACTCCGCGATGGGCTGGAGGCTTACCCAACCTCACTTCGGCTTATTAACTGGATAGCGTTTTTGAGCCGACATCGAATTCGGCAGGAGCTGATTGATCGACATGTATTCGCTCAGATAAGCTTATTGCGCCACCGACTGGAATACCATATTGGTGGGAATCACCTGCTCGAAAATGGGTACGCTTTGCTCATCGGTGCTCTTTATTTTCGGCATAAACGGTGGTCTCGTCTAGCCGCAAGGCTTGTGCGTTCCCAACTGAACCGGCAGATTTTAGTCGATGGTGGCCACGACGAACGTAGTCCTATGTATCATCAACTGCTGCTCGATCGGCTGTTGACGGTTTTGCTGGCGTTGCAGCACGATACCTGGCATAAAGACCCTACGCTCGTTCATGATCTGTCCAACAAAGTCTGTCAAATGCTCAACTGGCTCACCGCCATTACGTTCCGTAACGGCGATATACCGTTGGTGAATGACTCGGCTACCGACATTGCGCCCACAACGGCACAACTTCTGGCGAAGGCAGAACGAGTGTTAGGTAGCCGATTGGGCTTGACAGAAACCCAGGAAATTCTCCCAACGGCAACTCGGCTACGTGACAGCGGCTATCGTATGTTTCGGACTGACCGGTACGAACTCTTTGCTGATGTAGGCCCGGTTGGGCCCGATCATCAACCCGGTCATGCCCACGCCGATACGCTTTCCTTCGTGCTCCATGTGGATAACCTTCCGATGATTGTGGACAAGGGCGTATCTACTTATCAGGTTGGCCCGCGCCGGGAGCGGGAGCGGAGTACGGCCGCCCACAATACGGTTGGTATTGACGGCGAGAATTCCTCCGAGGTTTGGGCTGGTTTTCGGGTGGGCCGCCGGGCCGGGGTAACCGTGCTGACTGATACACCAACCAGGCTGACGGCCCGGCATGATGGGTACCGCCGACGTGGGCTTATCCATGAACGGACGTGGTCTGTTGAGACGAATCAACTTCTACTGACCGATTGCCTGATTGGAATTCGGAGTCGAAAAAACTGGGTAGGGACGGCTCGGTTTCATATCCATCCCGACGTTCGGGTACAACTTTCCGGCGATCGAATTCTCGTTGGTCCGCTGCAATTCTCATTTTCGTCGGAAACCAAACCGGTCGTGTCCGTCACAAGCTACGATATGGCCGACGGCTTCAATCGGTTGCGTACCGGTCAATGCCTTGAGGTCGTATTTACTGCCTGTTTAGAGACCACCATGCGCCTTCTCGGATGAACATACTCTACCTGACCTTTTATTTTGAGCCGGACATCGGACCTGGTTCGTTTCGTAATACCGCTTTGGTGCAGGAGCTATCCCGCCAGCTTGGTTCAAATGATGCCATTCATGTCATCACAACGCGGCCCAATCGGTATCAAGCCTACACACCAACAGCTCCTGAACATGAGGAACAAGGCTACGGCAATTGCCCGGTTACCATCGATCGTGTTCAGGTCCCAGCGCATAAGAGTGGTCAACTGGATCAAATTCGCGCCTTCCTGACCTACTTCCGGGCCGCTTACCGACTTGCCCGGCAGCAGAACTATGATCTGGTTATCGCATCCTCATCCCGTTTGTTCACCGCTTTTCTGGGGGCTATACTGGTCCACCGTGGATTCGACCGTCGTGGATTCAGCCGTCGAATTCCCTTGTATCTTGATATCCGGGATCTATTTCGGGAGGTTATGCTGGAGATGCACAAAAATCCACTGGTTCGTTGCCTATTGAATATAGTTTTGTGGCCTGTAGAGTGGTTTACATTCAGCCGCGCCAGCCATATCAATCTGGTCTCCGAGGGCTTTCAACCTTATTTTCGACTCTTTAGCCAGGCGACATACAGCTATTTTACCAATGGGATCGACGATGTATTCTTGACGATTCCCGAACAGGTACCGGCGCCAGCGACATGCATCAAAACCCTTCTTTACGCGGGAAACATTGGTCAGGGGCAGGGCCTGCATAGAATTATGCCACAGGCGGCCCGGCAGTTGGGCGAAGGCTATCGATTCGTAGTCTTCGGCAGCGGTGGTGCAAAACGGGAACTGGAATCCGCGATTCGGGCGGAGAACGTCCGGAATGTCGAGATACGTGAACCCGTTAGCCAGGCGGAATTGATGATTCATTATCAGAACGCCGACTATTTGTTTGTGCACCTGAATGAGCTGGCGGCTTTCACACGCGTTCTGCCCTCAAAACTGTTCGAATACGGTGCGACGGATAAACCCATTGTCGCCGGTGTGGCGGGCTATGCCGCGTTGTTTGTGCGTCAGCACCTCGCCAATGCCATCGTTTTTGCTCCTGGGGATGTGGCTGATATGGTCAGGCAAATCCGCGAAACGCCCTATTATACTTCCCCTAGAACAGACTTCAGAGCAACCTTCCGACGGGATGCGGTCAGTCGGGCTATGGTTCGGCAACTACGCGAAAGACTGGATAATGGCTCGCCAAATGGGTTAAATACACCTAACGAGACTGCAGTATGAACATTCTACTAACGGGTGCTTCCGGATTTCTGGGGAGCCGAATCCATCAGCAGCTGGTATCGGAGCATTGCATTACCACGCTGGGCCGAACGGCCTGTAGTTCCCGCCATATTCTGTGCAATTTGGCCGGGCAGGTGCCGAACTTAGCGGACCGTCGGTTCGATGTGGTTATTCACGCGGCCGGGAAAGCGAATGCCGTTCCCCGTACGGCGGCTGAACGCGCCGATTACCAACGGGTGAACGGACAGGGAACCGCTCATTTACTGAACGCGCTGGAAAAGCTACCCAGTCTGCCAACAGCCTTCGTTCACCTGAGCACGGTGTTGGTGTATGGGTGCTCGTCTGGGCAGGAGCTTCAGGAATCGACGCCCCTCTTGGCTACTGATCCGTATGGGGCCAGCAAAATTGATTCTGAAAAGTGGCTACAAATATGGGCTACCCGAACGGGCGTCCGGTTGGCCATTCTGCGTCTGCCGTTGGTTGTCGCTGAACCACTACACGGGAATCTGGCTATTCTGCAAACGGCTATTCGGCGGGGGTATTACGTTCGGATTGGCAACGGGCTGGCTCGCCGAAGCCTGGTGCGGGCCGACGATGTTACGGCTGTACTTATCCGGGCGGCTCACGTCGGCGGTACGTTTAACCTGACCGATGGTTACCATCCGACCGTTCGCGAGCTGGAAGAGGCTATTGCCCGAAACCTTGGCCGGAAGAGACCGATTCCTTCCGTTCCACTGTCGTTGATCAACCCCATTGCTCGCCTGGGCGACGGCATCAATGCCGTTATTGGCCGTCGGTTTCCGGTTGACTCGATTGCGTTACAGAAACTAACCAGCACGCTGACGTTCTCCGACGAACGGGCTCGCCAACAGCTTGACTGGCATCCACGCCCGGTCCTTGACATATTCCAATGAGCTTAGCCCATTATGTTCTCCTAGCCCTTTTTCTGATCGGTGCCGAAGCGCTGTACATTCTCTTCGCGCGTTGGGCAGGGTTGTTCGATAAGCCCAATGGGCGAAGCGCTCACCAAAACGAAACGACCGTTCGGGCGGGAGGCTTCGTGTTTTATCCGGCGGTTATGGTGGCTATCGGGTCTGGTGAAGCCAATCGGTTGTACCTCGGGGCGGGTTTGACCGCTATAATGATCGTCAGCTTTTGGGACGATGTTTCTTCGGTGCCTAAACGCTACCGTCTGGCTATCCATGTGCTGGCGGTGGGGTTATTGCTAATGCAGGAGCGAGGTGCATTAAGCAGTTGGTATTTTGTTGCCGGGCTGCTGGTGCTGGGCGTCGGCATCGTGAATGCCTATAATTTTATGGATGGCATCAACGGCATGACGGCTTTTTATAGCCTCATTACGGTGGTGACACTCTGGTTTTGGCAAGCCCGATTGCCGGCAGAAACGGATAACCTGTTTCCGTGTCTGTGTATCGCGCTCCTGATCTTCGGCTACGTCAACGCCCGTCGGCAAGCCCTTTGTTTTGCGGGGGATGTGGGCAGTATTACCATGGGTTTCATGGTGCTCTATAGCCTTCTGGAAATGATTAATCAGAGCCATACTTACCTGCCCATTTTATTCCTTTCGGTTTATGGCGTCGATACGGGAACGACCCTAGTGTATCGGCTTTATTTACGGCAAAACATCTTCCGGGCGCATCGACTGCATCTTTTTCAGTTGCTGGTTCATCAAACGCATTGGTCGCATTTGCCGGTTTCGGCTCTTTATGCCGCCATTCAGGTGGGGATCAACATACTGGTACTTATGGCTATGCAATGGCCGCCAACGAGCCAGTTTTTGTTGGCCGGAGCCGTGTTGGGAAGTTTGACATTGGCGTGTGTATGGGCCAGAAACAGAGCAGGTAAACTAAAAGAGGTCGGTTTCGAAAAACCGACCTCTCATCAGGTATAAAAATGGCTAACTTCCAGCGCGACGGAAGTTACTGTTTCACACTTTTGCCAATGGCAATCAGGTTCTCTGGGGTTTGAAGGCCCAAAACCTTTTTCAATATTTTACCATTGCCGTCAATAAACAGCAGGGTAGGGTAGGCTTCCAACGGATAAACCTGTGACAACGCCGGACCTTCGCCTTTTTCCATATCCATTTTTACGTTGATAAACTTCTCATTGTAGAAGTCGCCAACGGCTTTTTTCGTGAATACGTTTTTCTGGAGCAGTTTGCAGGGCCCGCACCAGCTAGCGTAGGCATCCAGGAAAATGACCTTTTTTTCGGCTTTGGCCTTCTTTAAAATTTCTTTCCAGGAAGCCTCTGTGAACTGAATGCCCGCAGCATCATCGCTCAAAACATGCTTGCTGTCGCCTGTCCGGTGCACTTTTGGTGGATTAGGAGCAGCGTGGGTCGGTAAGGAGTGAACGCCCACCAGCAGAATCGCCAGTAGCCAAATAACTTTTTTCATAGTCGAACCGGAGAACCGGCGGTCTTTATGGTTTTCGGGATGATAACGAACGAACCGGCAACTTTCGTTTCCGCTCCTACGTCGTTTTATAGAACATAGTTAACGGATAGAACGGCAAATTACAAATCGCGTGCCATTCTCCTTAATCTTTCCGAACTTTGCGGCCGTTTTAGTCAATCATACTATGCCTGTTAAGCAAGCCGAATTTCTCGTCAGCAACTCCGACCCGTCCCTCTGTCCGAAGCCCGACCGACCCGAGTACGCCTTCATTGGTCGTTCGAATGTGGGCAAATCGTCGCTGATCAATATGCTGACGAGCCGGACGTCGTTGGCCAAGATTTCGGGAAAACCCGGTAAGACTCAGCTCATTAACCACTTCCTGATCGATAATGAGTGGTATCTGGTCGATCTGCCCGGTTATGGCTACGCGCAGGTAAGTAAAACCGAGCGCGAGAAGTTTGCCGCCTTAATTGATGGCTACCTGACGAGCCGTCCGAACCTGTTGTGCATCTTCGTGCTGGTCGATGCCCGTATTGAGCCGCAGAAGATAGACCTCGATTTTATGGCCAATCTGGGCGAGCGGGGGCTGCCCTTTGTCATTGTCTTTACAAAGACGGAAAAATTGAACGCCACCAAACTTCAAACTACGCTGGCCAATTACCGCACAAGATTGCTGGAAGAATGGGAGGAGGCTCCGCAGTTTTTTGTTACTTCTGCTATTACAGCCGCCGGGCGTGAAGATCTTCTCTCGTTTATACGGCCCTTGAATGAAGGATACAAAAAATAAAAAAGACCGGGAGTAGTTGCCGACAGGGCGACAAGCTGGTTAAGTAACCTTTCGCTCTTTCAGCCTTAAAAGACAATACACGCAATAAAACACACGTTACCAATTTACAAAGTCTCTCTATGGAAGCATTAAAACAGATTGCCAATGTGGCTGGCTACAGCGGCCTCTACCGAATTCTAAAACCCGGCCGGGCGGGCGTTATTGTTGAGTCTTTGGATGAAAAGAAGGCCAAAACAATGATGGGCCCAACGGCCCGTGTATCGGTCCTGAATGATATTTCGATTTATGTAGACGATGATGAGGAGCAATCAATGCCATTAGGCGCTGTATTGACCGAAATCAACGCAAAATATGGCGAGAACTTACTCGTTGACCCAAAAGGATCAAACGAAGAGCTGGCTGATTTTATGGCATCGGTTGTGCCCGCTTATGACCGTGACCGTGTTCGTCCGGCCGACATCAAAAAGCTAATTATCTGGTATGGTATTTTGCGCCAGTATGCGCCTGATGTGTTTGCCCCAGCGGTTGAAGAACCCACCGAAGCAGCACCAGAAGCAGCCGTGGCAACTGAAGACGCAGCCGTCGAGGAAACGCCCGCTACTGAAGCGCCTGTCGCAGAAGAAAAGAAGGCCGCAAAAACCTCAAAAGCGCAAAAAGCTTAAACATACCTTGTCGTACCGGGTTAGGTAATCAGGTAAGACGAATAAAATTCTTCATTTTCAGTGAGAACAGAAAAGCCGCGATGACCCTTGGTTTCGCGGCTTTTTAGTGTGCTGTAGGTGGTAAGTGAGCACTTACCACCTGAGTTTAATCTACCGTGCTTAGTTTCACCGTGTTGGTGCGACGGGCCTGCGTGAGCGGCATGCTGAGCGTATTGATGAAAATATCGCCCGAGGCCAGGTGTTTCTGGCTGACAAGCGTTTGCTTAATGCCTTCTACCGTCTGATCAATTGTCAGATTCAAATCTGGCTCGTAAGGCATCACCTGAACGCCCCAGTACAGACCCAGTGTGTTCCGCAGCTGAGCATCATTGGAGAAAACAAACAAGTCAGCTTTCGGGCGGTGGTGCGACAGGCGCACGGCGGTATAGCCGGAATTGGTGATTCCGATAATGGCTTTTGCTTTTGTGTCACGTGCTAAACGGCAGGCGCTCATCACCACATTATCGTTGATGGCGTTTTCGCTTGGGTGCTCGTTTACCTGAGCGTGGTACCGATAATAGATCTTATCGGTAGAGGTTTCAACCTGTAGAATAGTGTTGGCCATGCTTTCGACGGCCAGAACCGGGTATTTCCCCGAAGCCGTTTCGGCACTTAGCATCACGGCATCAGCGCCATCCATTACCGAGTTGGCAATGTCGTTGATCTCCGCGCGGGTTGGCCGTGGGGAGTCAATCATGCTTTCGAGCATTTGCGTTGCCACGATAACGGGTTTTGCGGCCCGGTTGCACTTCTCCACCAGCATTTTCTGAATCATCGGAACCTCTTCGGCCGGTAATTCAACGCCCAGGTCACCCCGAGCGACCATCAGGCCATCCGTAGCGGCAATGATTTCGTCGATATTCTGAATGGCTTCCGGCTTTTCGATTTTGGCGATCACGCGGCTATTCTTGCCTCTCGACCGGATGTATTCTTTGATTTCGAGAATTTCGGAGGCTTCACGAACAAACGACAGGGCAATCCACTCGGCATCGTGCTCCAGGCCAAATTCCAGGTCGGCCCAGTCCTTCTCGGTTACGGCAGGCATGGAGACTTTCGTGTTGGGCAGGTTCACGCCTTTTTTGGATTTCATGGAGCCGCCGTAAACGACTTCCGTAACGACATCGGTGCCTTCTGTCCGGAGTACTTTTACTTCCAGTTTACCATCGTCCATCAGAATGCGTTCGCCCGTATGCACATCGCGGTACATATCCTTATAAGGTGTGCTGACCCGCTGGGCTGTTCCGATGATATCGTCGTTGGTGAAGACCAGCTCCTGGCCCGCTTCGATCAACACGCCATCTTTATTTTCAACATTACCGATGCGGATTTTTGGGCCCTGCAAATCCTGTAAAATACAAAGATTGAGGTTATGCTCTGCATTCAGTTCGCGAATGCGGTTGAGCCGCATCAGGTGATCTTCGTGGGTGCCGTGGGAAAAATTGAGCCGGAATACGTTTACTCCTGCTTTGGCTAAGGCCAGTAGTTGCTCTTTCGTTTCGGAAGCCGGGCCAACAGTAGCCACGATCTTGGTTTTCTTAGACATGAGGGGCGGAAAAAAATTGGGCAAAATTGGCCAATAGCCAGTGCAAAAATAACCGGCTGGTCTGATAAACGGTGGTATTTGTGTAAATTTTACGAGAAGCCTTCCTCTACTCCCTTCCCAAGTGCCCTCGATGAGGGCGTTGTAAAGCAGAAAATTGTGATGCGCTCAACCACTTGTCAGTCCATCTGCCGTCGTCAATACCCTCTGTCCGAAAAAAGTGTTGTTAACGTTGAAAGTTGACTGTTTCCGAAGGGAATTGTCAGTTGACGTCTTGTATTGGCTCTCCGGTATGCTGACGCAGCCATAAGTCACCGTTCTTTGTTCTTATTCTGGCCAAGTGCCCCTGTTCAGTCAGGTTCTGCAAATACGCTTCGCTGTCTGGCCGTGGAACGCCCGACAGTTCCGAAAATTCACGTGCGGTCAGAGAAGGGTAGTGAGCGAATAAACTCGGCCACTGGCTGTCGATCTCGTTCTTCTGCGCTGAAGCGTATATTTTTTTAAGCGCATCCTCATATACGCTGTAGTGCTTGGACCCGTAAACGAATTCCTGCTTACCCGAATCATCTACGAAAAACAATGACGGAAACCCCCGAACACCTAGTTCCTTCCCAAGTTTTAAATCGTTCGCAAAGTATGTTTGAGCTTCCCCTTCGTAGTCTTTTTTTAGCTGAACAACGTCCAGCCCGACCGATTGAGCCGCAGCTTCAAGGTGCTCCCACCTGGTGATATTCTTCTTTTGCAGGAAAACCATCTCCCTAATTTTACGCAGGAAGTGGACAGCCTTCTCCGGGTTTTGCAACTGGGCGGCCTTGAAAGCAATGGAGGGCGGGTAGGAGGAATTGAGCGGATCTTCCAGCCATATATCCCCGTCAATGGGCATGTCGTAATGATGACTTACTTCGTCCCAATGATGAGCCACATCGGACGGTTTACTAATGCCACCGCTGTTATAGCTCCAATCGGGCAGTAGCCCTCCCATTCGGTAGTCCACTTCCAGAGAGTGACCATATTCGAGTTTTAGTTTGCGCAATTGGGGCTCGATCCCCCAACATGATGAACAGATCGGGTCTGTGTAATAAATAAGTTTGACAGGCTTTTTAGTCGGAGAAATAGCCTGCACTGGTGACGCTGGTAGTGAATCGGGAAGTTCACACAGGCCGGTTTCTATGGCGCATAAAAGCGGATTTTGAGTTTTATTGTCCATCGTGGTTTTAGTTGGTTAGGTCGTGCATACAATGACCAGACCCATGTTGCATTAAAAAATTTCGTCTATCTTGATCTTCCGATGCGCAATTCCAGCAGGATTACCTTTGTTTCCTCTGAATAAATGGGTTGATCGGCGCATCCTGAATCCCTGCTCAATTAAAGACGGATACTAGCTGATCGTCCAGTTCCAGTCGTATCTAATAGGTAACGGCAAAGTTGGGCAGTGTATAGGGACGGATCAATTAGTCAAAAAAAGTTGACTATGGAAAAAAATCAAAAAAGTGAAAATCGTTGCCCGGCTGAAGAGCTGTTGAAAATACTTTCCGGAAAGTGGAAGCCTCAGCTGTTTAAGCTGGCCTTAGATGGTCCGTTACGCTTTGGTTCGTTACTGCGTCAAGTGGAAGGGGCCAATAAACAGTCGCTGGCTACTTGCTTAAAAGAGCTGGTAGAGGAAGGGTATCTGGACAAAGTGGTCATCAGGGACAAACCTCTGCATATTGAATATTCCTTGTCAGAGAAAGGGAAGATGATCATTCCAGTCTTTGAGCAATTGGAAATTCTATAAAATAGCCCCTCCAGTTCAAGCGTCTCTTAAAATGGGTATGGGTAATCCCAAACTCATTTGATTTTACCCCATTGCGCCGAATGAACCGCTTCTTTATATGAGTCTTGAATGTTGAGTACCCTAACGATTTACAGACAGTCTACATCGGTCACGATGCTGACCTGGCGCAAACCCTTGTCGGTCAGGATGTCGTTGATGCGGTCCTGAATGAACGTCTTTACGGCCTTCATGTTTACTTTCTCCCGCTCGATTTTGATCAGAATGTCGTACAAAAACTGATTACGAATCCGTTCGACCAGCGGTTCTTCGGGACCTAAAACGCGGCTACTTCCCAGCGCATCGGTTAGTTCAGTGGCCAGCCGACTGGCGGCCTGTTGACTAATGGCGCGGTCTGTGTGCCGGACGGTCAGTTTGATCAGGCGGCAGAAGGGTGGGTAATTAAAGTTCTGCCGTTCCTGAAGCTCTTCCTCATAAAGACCTTTGTAATTGTTGTCGATCACTTTTTGCAGAACCGGCTGCTGGGGGTTACTGGTCTGGATGAGTACCGTTCCCTGCCGCCCCGCCCGTCGTCCGGCCCGCCCGCTCACCTGCGTAATCATCTGGAAAGCCCGTTCGGTCGCTCGGAAATCGGGAAAGTGAATAAGCCGGTCGGCATCGAAAATACCAACCAGACTAACATTGTCGAAGTCGAGGCCTTTCGTAATCATCTGGGTCCCGACCAGAATATCGACTTGCCCCCCTTCAAATTCCTGAATGATTTGCTGATACGCATTTTTGGCCCGGGTCGTATCCAGGTCCATCCGCAACACCCGCGACTGGGGGAAGAAAATCTGCAACTGATCTTCCAGCTTCTCGGTCCCGAAGCCAATGGTTTTCACCTTCGTTGAGCCGCAGGTGGGGCAAGTGCGCGGAACGGACTCTTTATGGCCGCAATAGTGGCAGCGCAGTTCCGCGTCCCGCTGGTGGTAGGTCAGGCTAACGGCGCAATTGGGGCACTCGGCCGTCCAGTCGCAGTCTTCGCATTGCATGTAGGGTGAATATCCCCGTCGGTTCTGAAACAGAATGCTTTGTTCTTTCCGCTCCATATTGGCTTCCAGAGCACCCAGCAGCGCCGACGAAAACTCATTTTTCATCGTTTTTTGCTTTTTCTCCTGCTGCACATTGACCAGTACGATATTGGGTAATGTTGCCGCACCAAACCGCTGAAACAGTTCAACCAGCCCATAGCGCCCCTGTTTGGCCTGGTAGTAGGTTTCCAGTGAGGGCGTTGCCGAGCCAAGCAGGACTTTTGCCTGCTGCCAGTGGGCCAGCATGATGGCCACATCGCGGGCGTGGTAGCGGGGCGCCGGGTCGTGTTGCTTGTAACTGGTTTCGTGTTCTTCATCGACGATGATCAGGCCCAGGTTGTCGAAGGGCAGAAATACCGCCGACCGCACCCCAACCACAAACTGATACTGCCCGGAGACAACACCTTTCCAGACTTCTACCCGCTCATTGTCCGAGAATTTAGAGTGGTAAATTCCCATTTTATCGCCAAAGACCCGCTGCAGCCGAACTACGATTTGGGTCGTCAACGCAATTTCGGGGAGCAGATACAGTACTTGTGAGCCGCCAGCCAGGGCTTGCTGAATAAGGTCGATGTAGACCTCGGTCTTGCCACTTCCGGTAATACCGTGGAGCAGTACGATGTTCTGGTTATCGAACTGGCTCATGATCTGGATCGAAGCAGCCCGTTGAGCGTCCGTCAATTTTATTTCTGCCTGGGGCGTTCCGGCGTCGGTATCGGCAAAGCGCGGCTGGATAACCTCAAACGTTTCGAATACCTGGTTTTTGATCAGCGTCGACAGCGATGACTGGGAGAGCTCATCGTCCTGATTCAGAATGGTTTTATCAAGGCCTTTCTGGTTGAGCGAGGGCGTACGCTGCATTGGGATATGGCTCAGATAGCGCATCACGATCTCCTGCTGTTTGGGCAGTTTTTCGAGTCGTTGCAGCAGAACCAGAAGCTGCTCCCGTTCTTCGTACGTGCGGTGCAGGCGAACCTTCCGAATCATTTTCGGGACGTATTTTTCCCGGACTTCCTCAAAGACAATAATGGCCTTTTTGCCCACCAATGACTTGATCAGAGCGGCTACGTTACTGCCTTCGCCCATGAGCCGCTCCAGTTCTTCGTAGGATAAGGCCGAGTGTTTTTTTAGCTCTGTCAGTAAGGTTGTTTCAAAGTCGGTGAGTAATTCAGGATAGTCGAAATCGGGATTGAACTGCACCTTCGACTGGCTCGAAATTTTCAATCCTGACGGTAAGGCGACATTCATTACCTCCCCGATACAACACATGTAGTACTCCGAAATCCACTTGAAAAGCTCAAGCTGGTAACTTGTGGTTAACGGATACTCATCAAGTAATTCATTGATGTAACGGGCCTGATAGCCCGTTGGTGGCGTATTATGAAGCTTGGCAACAATGGCGGTAAGGACACGGCCATTCTTTTTTCCAAAAGGAACAATAACTCTGGCACCAATTTTGAGAACCTCCGCCATCCCACGGGGAACGCGATAAGTAAATAATTTGGGGACAGGGATCGGTAAAATCAGATCGGCGAAGAATGTGATTTCTTCACTTTCGAATGGTAAAAATAATGTATTGGCTTTGTTTTCCACAATAAAGACGAACGTCAAGTAAATATACATACAAAACGACTCGCCACTGGCAAACCTTTTGCCTAAAAAGGACTGATCTATCCGGAGGTGTTAACACATTTAGTAAAAAAGGAACAGTGTTGTGATTTATAATGGCCTGTTTAGTATACATAGGTATATTTTTTTGCTGGTTATGGTGGTAACATATTTCCTGATTAACTAACAGCCTCTTTTTATGAGACAACTTTACCGGTTTGTGGCCTTTTGGGCTGTTTTTGCATGTATTGGAACGGCACATGCTCAAGTGAAAGGAGTCGTCTTTCGAGACTATGACCTGAATGGAGTTCGGTCTGATACCTTACCCATCGAGCTTGGCGTTGCCGGGGTCATGGTTCGTGCATTCGTTGACCTGAATAAGGTGCCTATTCAGACGACGACCGATGCGCAGGGTAACTATGCCTTCAGTGCTGTTGATGTGCCGGCAGGAATGCCGGTACGGATCGAATTCAGCAACCTGCCAACCGGCGATTACAACGGTCCTTCCGGTAGTGGCAGCGGGACCAGTGTGCAGTTCACAAAAGCGCCTGCCGTCAACGTAAATGTTGGTATCAATTATCCCGCTGACTATTGCCAGCCCAAAGGTGTGCGGCTGGTCGTTCCCTGTTATGTTAACGGAAATACGCAGATCACGACGGATGCGAATGGCAATCCCGTGCCCGATGATAAACAGGCGGCTAAGGCCGATGTGCTGGTTGACATTGCTTATCAGGCAAGTGGCGTGGCAGGTGCCTCTAATTTTCCTCCGGTTCATCTGGCGTCCGGCAGTCAGACAGGCGCTGTCTGGGCGTTGGCTTACCAGCGCCGGAGCAAAAAAATGTTTAGTGCAGCCGTCGTCAAACGACACATGAGCTTCGGGCCCCTTGGTTCGGGAGGAATGTATGCCACCGACATGACCACCCAAACGACGTCCAATTTTTTAGATGTCAGGACGCTGGGCATTGATACCGGCGACGATCCGCATAGTGGTCTTTTCGGCGATAAAACCCTGACCAGTACAGATCCAGGGGCTATGCACGCCGTTGGGCGGCAGAGTTTCGGGGGAATGGATATGTCGGAGGATGACAAAACCATTTATTTCATTAACCTCAACGACCGAAAGTTATACAGCATTTTTGTCAATTCACCAGCCGTGACTCCCTCCTCATCTGGCGCTGTCAAATCGTGGTCAATTCCTGATCCTGGCTGTTCAAACGGCGATTTTCGGCCCTGGGCGCTCAAAGTATACCATGGTAAAATCTATGTAGGTGTGGTTTGTTCGGCCGAAACGTCGCAATTGCAAACGGACCTGAAAGCCACAATCTATCGGTTTGATCCGAACGAAGCGACACCGACGTTTGAAGAAGTATTATCCTTTCCGCTCGATTTTCGCCGGGGGAGCGCCGATTTGACCACCGACCCGTTGAATCCGGATAATACGTGTGCTAAATACGATCATTGGTTGCCCTGGACGGATGCCTGGCCAACACCCTGCGGCCTGGGGAACACCCCAAATTTTGTTATGTATCCGCAACCCATTCTGACCGATCTGGATTTCGATGACGATGGGTCTATGCTCATTGGCTTTATGGATCGGTTTGGCAGTCTTGCCAGCGTGGCTAACCATGATCCGCAAGGAAATGGCTTTTATGATGGTTTTACGGCGGGCGATTTGCTGCGGGCCTATGCTACTAACGGAACGTATGAGTTGGAAAAAAATGGCAAATCGGGTCCATTGACTGGTAGCGGGGTGGGAAATGGGGAAGGGCCGGTTGATGCCAGCAACGTAGGGGGCGAGTTTTTCGGCAATGATAAGTGGTTCTTTGTGGACCATATAGCCCATGCTGAAGTAACCAATGGTTCACTGTCGTTTATTCCTGGTTATTCAGAAATATTCACATCGGCTTTCGATCCAATAAGCAATGTCTACCAGTCGGGTGGCCTGAAAGTATTTAACTCAAAGACAGGATATACGAACCGGGACTATGTCCTATTTACGCTCGAAGGCGTACCCGGTTCGTTTGGGAAAGCCGGTGGTTTGGGAGACATAAAAGCGCTATGCGATGCGGCTAGTGTTGAAATTGGGAACCGAGTATGGTTTGACGACAACCGGGATGGTATTCAGGATGCTTATGAGCCGGGTATCGATGGGATTGTACTGACGTTGCACGATATGGAAAATGGCGGCTCCCTGATAGCTACCCAAACGAGCCACGATGGTGGTCAGTTCTACTTCAATAATAGCACCGTGCCCGGTGGCCTTCAGTATGACCACAAGTACGAAATACGAATGGATACGCTCCAACTGTCGACGTTAGATATTACCCTAGCGGGGGCCAAGCCTCTTGCATCGGCTGGCGGTCGCCTGGCGGCCCGGAAAGGAATTGCCAGCTTACAACGATATTATACCGTATCACCGGCTAACCGTGGAGGTTTTACGGATGCTGATTTGCGCGACTCGGATGCCAACCTGATTGGTGGCTCGGCCGTCATTGCCGTAACAAGCCTGAATGCTGGTCAAAATGATTTTACCAATGACCTTGCGATCTATTCGTGTCCGGAAGTCAAAAATGAAAAAGATACCATTTCACTCTGCCCGGGCATAAAACTTGATTCGATTGCTGCTGTAGGAACTTATCTATGCCGGGTTGATTCTGTCCGGTTCGTTTCGTTCAGCAGCCCCCAGTCGGGGACGGCCATGTATGGCAGCGGAGGTGTGGTGCTGGGTACAGTGTCACCCAATGCCGCCACGGGCCGCGCTGTGCTTATGAACCCTTTGACCAACACGTCGAGCGGTTCGTCTAATCAATACATCTATGCCATTATTTACCCAATGCCCGAGAATCCCGCCTGTCGCCAGTCGTCGGTCACTGTGATTCGTCTCTTGCCCTCGCTTGTAACTCAGACCACAGGGGGCATACTGACCTGTTCGCAGCCCGCCGTAACACTGGCGGGTGTGGCCCAGCATGGCGATGGCTCGCCAGCGGCTCAGGCCAGCTACAGCTGGATTGGGCCCAATGGCTTCACTGCTTTGATTCAGAATCCAGTCGTTTCGGTGGCGGGTACCTACACGCTGACGGTGAGTGACCCGGCCTGTCCGGCTAGTTTCACCACCGCTACGGCAGAGGTGACATCCAACACGGTCGTGCCCCCGTTGAGCACCTCGGTGGTGGCTAAGCTCTGTCCCACCTGCACGGCCACCATCTCCGCCAGTGCCCCTGGTGCCAGCCTCATCTGGACAGGCCCTAATGGCTTCGCCGCCGTCGGTGCACAAGCTGATGTGCAGCTCGATGGAGTGTACAGTGTGACGGCCACGGGTAGCAATGGCTGCTTTGCGACAGCTCAGGTTAGCGTCGTGCCCAGCTTCTGTCCCAGTCTGAGCAATGCCGTAGCGTCGGTGTCCCTCTGTTCGGGCAGCCAGTTGGACTCACTGGTGTCGGGGAGTCAGTACCTGAGCGCAGGCGAGTCTGTGCGGTTCGTTTCGTTCAGCAGCCCCCAGTCGGGGACAGCCATGTATGGCAGCGGAGGTGTGGTGCTGGGTACGGTGTTACCCAATGCCACCACGGGGCGAGCCGTGCTTCTGAATCCAACTTTGACCACAACCAACACCACGGGTGGCGTGTTGAGTCAGTATATTTATGCCATCGTGTTTCCTACTCCTGCTCTGGTGGCGTGTCGGCCGTCGGCGCAGACCATCATCCAGATTGCCCCCTCGCTGGTGGCTAAACCCATGGATGGTGTGCTGACCTGTTCGCAACCTTCTGTAACGCTGGCGGGTGTGGCTCAATATGGCGATGGCTCGCCAGCGGCCCAGGCGACCTATAGCTGGAGTGGGCCCAATGGCTTCACTGCTTTGATTCAGAATCCAGTCGTTTCGGTGGCGGGTACCTACACGCTGACGGTGAGCGATCCGGCCTGCCCCGCCAATCAGACAGCAGCCCTGGCCGTAGTACTGGCCGATACAACCCAACCAGAATTGACGGCTTTTGGGGCGGCTTTAGCTTGCGTTGGTTGTAGTGCAACCCTTTTTGCCGAAGCGCCGGGTGCTACATTGCACTGGACTGGGCCAAACGGGTTTACGAGTACAGAAGCTGAACCAGTCGTAACCATTCCGGGCGAATATACCGTAACGGCAATAGGAATAAGTGGTTGTCGTGTATCCTCAACTGTAGACTTGTTGCCCGTCGACCGGGACCCCTGTGCCGATAGTCGACCTAGTTGTATACCCTTCACAATCAGTCGTATAAAATAAGCGGTCAATAGGGGTGTTAAAATCCATACAGTAAGTCCACATCGAGTTTCTACAAGGATATGACTCATCTTGATAGAAACTCGATGTGGACTTACTGTATGGATCTATGGATACATGTACCTGACTGTTTTTATGTCCGTTGCTGATAAACTAACACGCTGACTCGCAAACGGTGAGCCATCCTTCTTCGTCATTGTAGGCTGCCCATTTTTAGAAAAATCATACGAGCCGTAAAGCATAATCGAACTGAAGTCGAGACCTCCCTGATAGTCGAATCCATCCAGCCCCCGTTGTGTATATGTCTGAAAGTCAGATTCATATCCGGTGGCTATATTGGCTGTGTTGATTGTTACGTATGTATCCCGGTCAACACGCGCGTGTTCATGCCAGAGCCCTATGGTATGGCCAATTTCATGGATGGTATTTCCTGTAGTACAATTGCTGCCCAGGTTTATGTACTGCTGGCTCCCTGAAAAGCCCACGTTCGATGAACAGCCAGCGCCTACCCGAAAAAGTACATACCCACGTTCTGTTGTGCGTTGAATGAAGCGGATGGGTGTGTTGGCTTCCCAATGAGCAATGGCGTCTTTTACGCGTGCCTGATTAGGAAGGGCGGGATCAATGGAATAATAAATGATTTTGTTCGGCCAGCGGGATGAGGCTTTTAATCGCCCCGTGCCATCCATATGTACGTCATTTCGCTCCTGTAAACTGGCTGGAGATAAAAGGATATCGCTCTCAAAGATAGCCTGGTCGCCAATAAGCTGATAATTTATTTTTTGTCCATCGAGATAAGCACTCTGCAAGGCTCCCCGCTGGTTGGGGAAAGCCTCTTCAGGCCTTGAGACGTGAGATACTGGGCTCATGAAGTCCGGAGCTTTTTCGGCTGGATCCTGTGAGCAGCTAACCAGTGTAGCTGCAAAAGCGTAGGGAATGGTAAGATAAAAATTAGCTTTCATTGTTGAGGTGAGTTAGAATGTAGATGTAAACGGAATGGTCTACACTATGTTTATTTACGTAATTGATAAAAGTTAGATTTATAAGATACTATTAGTTCAAATAGTTTATATATGCTCGTTTAGGCAACCTATTGATAATGAGCACAAAAAAAGACTAAAGCTTAATGGTTCGTCTTACCGAATATACTTATAGACTGATTTTATTGTCTTTTTTTTAACTATGAAAAATGGAAATAGTGGATATTTAATATTTATAATACGGTAAATTAATTACTAATAAGTTATTTATTAGTTTTCTAGAATAGCGATAATAAGCTACCTGACAAGTAAGAGTGGAGATAAAAAGAATAGCTGAAAATTGCTTTGTAAAAGACCGGACTCGCGCAACCTTTGAGGACTTTTTGCTTGTTAAGACAATGGGTCGTGCCTGTGGGACATGCCCGTATGAACTATCGCGCGTTATCGATCACTATATGCAAACATACGATGTCATTATTGTTGGCGGAGGCCCTTGTGGGCTGGCGGCTGGCATTGAAGCGGCTAAAGCTGGACTAACTCATTTAATTCTGGATATGGGTAGCCTGACGGAGTCCATCCGGCAATATCCACGCCGTATGCGGTTCTTTTCAACCGCTGAAAATATCGAAATCGGTGGGCTTCCTTTTGCCATTTCAGACGTAAAAGCCGGGCGCGACGAAGCCCTTCAATATTACCGCAAAGCAGCCGCCTATTACCATCTGAACTTCGAGCTGTTTAAGGAAGTCTGGGCCGTACGCAAAGAAGGTGATTTGTTTGTGGTGACAACCACGGCTGGCGAGCACTTTCAGGCCCGAAAAGTCATTATGGCAACGGGTTACTTTACCCGGCCCCGCTGGCTTAACATTCCCGGCGAAAATCTGCCGCACGTATCCCATTACTACGACGAACCGTTCAAATACTCGTTCACCAATGTCGTGATCATTGGCGGGTCGAATTCGGCCGTCGAAGCCGCATTAGAGTTATACCGGCACGATGTAAACATCACGGTGGTGCACCGGGGCGATGACTTCCGGAGTACAGTGAAATACTGGCTGGTTCCGGATGTAAAAAACCGGGTGAAAGAAGGAAAGATAAAAACAGCCTTCAACTCCGTGGTGACGCAAATCAACGGAAAGTCAGTTATGATCAATAACCTGAAAACAGGCGAAGAAACGGAACTTCCGGCCGATTTTGTCCTGGTCTTAACGGGGTACATTCCGGATGCAGACCTGCTGCGTCGATGCGGGATTGACCTTGATCCAGTTACGCAGGTGCCCAGCTATAATAAGGAGAACTTTGAGACCACAGTGCCGGGTCTATACGTTTGTGGTACCGTTATGGCGGGCATCTATACCGAAAAAGTATTTATTGAAAACGGCCGCGAACATGCCCGGGCCATCATCGACCACATTATGGGACGGGAAGTACACAAGGTGGCCGAGTTGATTCAACGTATTTGAGTGTTTGCCGGGGCCGCGCAGTCGGCTGGCCCCGGCAAACACCGATGGGTTAATTCGACAGAACCTGATTGGCAAACAGCCGTCTGACGGTAAACCAACGGCGACGCGATACGGGCAGAACGCCCCCCGACCGTAGGTGAACCAGTCCTCCTTTGTCCGGATCGATGCGTTCCATCCGATCTATATAATGAAGATTGACGATGCAGTTACGATGCAGGCGAACGAACCAATTGGCAGGCAACTGAGGTACGTAATATTTTAACGTGCGGGGCATTAGTATACGCTGGCCGTCCTTCCAGTGGAGCCAGCTATAATTACCGGTTGCCTGTAGGAACATGAGGTCTGATATTGGAAAGTCAAGTTGCCCGCTAGACCGCACATACATTTTCAGTGCGCCGGTAGGCACAGTAATCGATGGGGTAGGGTAGAGGTTATTATTCATAGGCTTGCGCGTAAGGAAAAGTTAAAAACGTTGCTCAACCAAGACAGTTATAAGTACACTTATCTGAGAAAGATCAAAAATAATCGTTGGTAAAGACCCGGTAAGATTTATGTTGTCAATCGCTAAAGATCGTAGCTGAATAACTGTATATCGTTGGTAAACAACCGAAAGCCCACCTACAGCAATGGCTATAGATGGGCTTTCGGTTGCTTACGTTAAACGGATCGTCAGATCGTCAGTGCGTGATGCTTGCGGTTGAATATCCGGTAAATAATCGGGAAGATAAGCAACGTCAGGATGGTAGCCGTAAGGAGTCCACCTATAACAACAATCGCGAGTGGTTTCTGGGTTTCCGAACCAATACCTGTTGACACCGCTGCCGGTAATAACCCAATGGCCGCCATGAGGGCAGTCATAACCACCGGCCGAACTCGCGACCGAACACCCTCCCGAATGGCCTCGTCGAGCGGCATCCGGGCTTTGCGGTTGTTGTTGAACACCGAGATCAGAATAACGCCGTTCTGTACACAGATACCGAACAGGGCAATGAAGCCCACGCCGGCCGAAATGCCGAAGTTCATGCCTGTTGCGTGCAAAGCCAGAATTCCACCAATGAGGGCGAACGGAACGTTGAGCAGCACCAGCCCCGCATCTTTGGCGCTTCCGAACAGAATGAACAGAATCACAAATATTGTTGCCAGACTAATGGGTACAACCTGCCCCAATCGGCCTGTTGCCCGTACCTGATTTTCAAACTCGCCGGTCCAGCTGATGCTGTACCCTTTGGGAAGATCCTTGATCGCTTCGCTCACTCGTTGCTGCGCTTCGGCAACGGTACTGCCGAGGTCGCGCTCCCGCACCGAGAACTTCACACCGACAAACCGTTTGTTGTTATCGCGGTAGACAAAGGCTGGTCCCGTAACTTCCCGTAAGGTGGCAATTTCGCGCAGCGGTATTTTATCCCCGCGAAGAGTGGGAACCATCAGCCGCATGATATCATCGCCGGTACGCCGGTAATCTTCGCCATACCGAACCCGAATGTCGAATTTCCGTTCGCCTTCGTATAGAATAGAGGCTGTTTTACCGCCAATGGCCATTTCGATAACGGATTGAGCATCAGCCGTCGTTACCCCGTAAAGCGCCATCTTCCGGTCGTCGAACAACACGCTGATTTCCGGCTGGCCAATGTTCCGCAGCACACCTACATCTTTTACCCCTGGCACATCGTGTATGGCCTCCGTTACCCGATTGGCATACTTTTCAAGCTCGTCCAGGTCACTCCCAAAGATCTTGATTCCGTTGCTGGCCTTGAAGCCTGCTACGGCCTCGGCTACATTGTCAATGATGGGTTGCGAATAGTTGTAATTAATGCCCTGATAGCTTTTGAGTTTTGTGTCCATCTCCTCGATCAGGCCATCGACTGTAATGGTGCGTTTCCAGTCTGTTTTAGGCTGGAGATCGACCTGGAACTGGCAGAAGTAGAACCCATTGGGATCGGTACCGTCATTGGAGCGGCCGGTTTGTGAGAGGATTTGCTTTACTTCCGGAAATTTCTGTAAGTCTTCCCGGATGGAACGCGCCATCTTTATACTTTCGGGCAGTGACATGCTCATCGGCATTTCGGCCGTTACCCACAGCGCTCCTTCGTTGAGGGTCGGCAGAAATTCCGAGCCTAAAAGCGTTGAGGAGAAAAAGGTGGTGGTCATGAAAGCGATGCTAGCGAATAAACTCAGCCGTCGATGGGAAAAACACCAGGTAAAACCCGCCATCACGGTTCGGTCGAAGAAGTTGACCAGCGGATTGTTCTTTTCCCTAACGTCTTTCTTAAGCAGGATCGAGCACAAAACGGGTACCAGCGTTAGGGTGAACAGCAGCGCGCCTAACAGGGCAAAGCCCAGCGTCCAGGCCAGGGGCGAGAACATCTTTCCTTCAACTTTCTGAAACGAGAAGATAGGCAGCAGCGCGGTGATAATGATCAGTTTGGAGAAGAAAACGGCTTTGCCTAACTCACCACCGGTTTTTTTTATGAGTCCCCACTTCGCCATTTTGTTAAATCTGGCCATACCGACCCGATGCGCCTGGTGGTCAAGCGTGACAAAAATTCCTTCGACCATCACGACGGCACCATCAACGATAATCCCGAAATCGACGGCACCCATAGAAAGCAGGTTCGCTGACATGCCCCTCAGTTTGAGGCACATAAAAGCAAACAGCAATGCCAGCGGAATAACGATAGAGACAATGATGGTTGTGCGCCAGTCGGCCATAAACAAAAACACAACGACCGTTACCAGAACGATACCTTCGGTCAAATTATGCAATACTGTTCGGGTACAGAACGAGATCAGGTCGTCCCGGTCATAAAAGGTAACCATTTTGACATCGGAGGGTAGAACGCGGGTGTTCAAATCTTCGATTTTGGCTTTTACTCGTTCCAGTACCTCACTGGGGTTTTCATTTTTACGCATGACCACGATGCCTTCCACAACATCGTCGTCGCTGTTGAGCCCCACCTGCCCCACCCGCGGCAGATTCGATTCGGCCACCTCGGCCACGTTTTTAACGAGTACCGGATTGCCTCCCAAATCCTCAACAATCAGGTTCTCGATGTCGGCAATCGACGTAAGCAGGCCGATGCCCCGCACGACATACGCCTGTCCATTTCGTTCGATCACATCGCCCCCCACGTTGATGTTGCTGCGCGTTACGGCCTGATAGACTTCCAGGGGCGTGATATCATATTTAGCCAGTTGAGTGGGGTTAACCCGGATTTCGTAGCTTTTTTCCCGTCCGCCGAAGGCGACCACATCGGCCACGCCCGGCACGCTGCGCAACTGGCGGTCAATGACCCAGTTATGGAGCGTCAATAGTTCGCGGCTGTCGCGGTTGGGCGACGCGAGCGTAAACCGAAAAATTTCGCCCGTGGGACCATACGGAGGCTGCACTTCCGGATCGACGCCCTCGGGCAGCGATACGGAGCGAAGTTGGTTATTGACCTGCTGGCGGGCAAAAAAGTCATCGACATCGTCGTCAAAAATAATCTTGATGACACTCAACCCAAACATGGTAACGGAGCGAACGCTGGATTTGCGTTGCACGGAGTTCATGCCGATCTCGATGGGGGCGGTTACGAAGCGCTCGATTTCTTCGGCCGAGCGGCCTTTCCATTCTGTTACGACAATAATTTGCGTGTTTGTGACATCTGGAAACGCTTCGAGTGGCGTGGTGAGGTAACTGGCGACACCGGCAATGATGAGGCCGATGGTCATGAAAAAGATGAAAAAGCGGTTTTTCAACGAAAAACCCACTACGTTACGGATGAAGGCATTCATAGCTTAGTTGGATGGGTGGGTTAATCATTCAGCGCATCGTACACCAAAAGTTGATTTTTGGCAATGACGCGTTCGCCGGGTTTGATACCGGTGCGGATATAGGCCACATCGCCCAGGGATTTCAGCAGCGTTACTTCACGGGTTTCAATGTCGGTGCGGCTTCGGAACACCATGACATAGTGCTTGGATTTGTCGAAAATGACCGACCCCGCGGGTACCGTGGCCATTTGGCCACCATCGTCATAGCGAATGGTGACGGTAGCATGCATTTCGGGGCGCAATTTCAGGCCCGGATTCGGGAGCCGGATGCGTACCGTCATGGCCTTCGTGCCGGGGTCGAGCACTGTGTAGAGCTTATCGACTTTACCCCGGAAAAGCTCATCGGGATAGGCCAGGGTCTGCATCTCGGCCGTCATGCCGGGCTTCACCCGGCCAATGTCGCTTTCATTGACATTGGCGAGTACCCATACGTCGCTGATTTGGCCCACTGTAAACAGGCTATTGGCATTATCCGACCGAAGCTGCGTACCCTGATTTACGTTTTTCTGGATGATATAACCATCAATGGGCGCTTTGACGATGTAGGTCGATGATTTGCTGACGCCATAAATTCGGTACACTTCTTTGATGCGACTCACTTCGGCCTGGGCTCGTTCCAGTTCTTTCTGGGCCGCAATGACTTCACGCTGGGAGTTGAGTTTGCTCTCAAACAGATCCTGCGCTACCCGAAGGTTCTTTTCGGCCAGCAGTAAATCGGCTTCGGCCTGGGTGTTCTGGCGTTCGAAATCGGCCACTTCCCCCGACCGTATAGTGGCCAGCGTCTGGCCTTTCCGGACATAATCGCCGAGTTCTACTTTTACGCTTTCGACATTTCCACCCACCAGCGGAAACACCTCGATCACCCGGTTTTCGTCGGCAATGATTCGCCCAACGAGGGTCAGTTCGCTACGCAGGGGCTGGGTGCTGGCGGTGTCGATCTGAATACGGCTGAGCATCGTATCCGACAGCATGAAGGCGGTAGCTTCCTGAGGTGCCGGTTTGGGATTACAGCCATTCATAAGAATAATACCTGTAATCAGGATAAAGAAAATACGTAAGCGCATGGGAAACATAGCGTTTGTTATCAAAAAATAAGGGCTGTTTGTTAATTAAAGAGGTCGTCGCCAACAAGGTAATTGAGTTCTTCGTAGGCATTGACGCGGTCGGCTTTCAGGCGATTCAGTTGCCGAATACTCTCGTTATAGGTTTCGATTAGATCGACGAACTCCAGCAACGAGATATTTCCTTTCTGGAAACTCGTGACCACACCCTGATTGAGGAGTTCGAACTGATCGGTAAAGCGCCCTTCTACCGACCGGACCATCTGCTCCACATCCCTGACTTTTTGCAGCGCCGTCGATACCTCGTTGGTTACCTGCATGGCCCGCTGTTTCTGAAGCTGGCTCTGATAACCGATCTGGCTGCGAGCGGCCCGAATGGCTCCCTGATTGCGGTTGAATACCGGGATATCCATACCTACCGACAGCCCCACATAGTTCGGAATGTAACTGCCATTCTGGTCGTAGCTGCCACCCACGCGCAGGTCGGGTTTGGCCAGTGCCCGCTGGAGGTTGTAATTCAGTTCGGCCTGTCGACTCAGTGACTGGGCCGCCCGTAGGTCGGGGCGGTTGCGCAGGGCCAGTTGTTGAAGAGAGTCTTCGGGTTGGGCTGGAATTCGATAGCGGGTCAGGGCTTCATTGCGAACAATTGGCCGAATCGGTTGATCCACGGATAACAACGTTCGGATGCTCCGCTGATCGTCGGCGAGTTGAAACCGAATTTCGGTACGGTCGTTGCTGAGCTGGAACAGCAGGGCTTTTAGCCGGAGTAATTCGCGCAACGATACGTTGTTCCGGTCGTACTCCCGCTCATAGGCCGTCACGGTTGTCTGGATCGTAGCGATCTGGCGGTCATACCGGGCAAGAGTCTGCTGCTGGAAATAAATGGCATAGAACCGGCTGCGTAATTCAAACCGAAGTCCCCGCAGCAGATCGAGCAGTTCGAGTTCGTTCAGGTGAGCGGCTTCGGTGGCCAGCGCAATTCGTTTGTTTCGCTTTCCGGCGGTATAAAGCAATTGCTGAATCGAAATAATTTTTTCGCCCCCGCGCCCAACGTCCACAACCCGGTTGGTTTGGTTGTTGAATGCACTAAATTCAAGTGAAGCAGTGGGGTTGTCGCGCAGGCTGGCCTGGAGAATCTGTGCCTGGCTGACATCAATTCGGAACCGTTCGGCCAGTAATAACAGGTTATTTTTGATGAACAGACTGTCGGCCTGCTGCCGGGTCAAACGAAGGGAGTCCCCACCTTTGACCTGTGCCGCCAAAAGCAGGAATAAAAATAAAATCCAGGAACGCATTACGGATGGTTTTGTTGATACCAGCCACAAAGTTGCTCAGGCTAATCAGGATGACCGATTTTAAGCGATTAGAAAAAAATTAGATTTCTTTAATCGTCCTTAAGGGCGGGGCAATCCCATCACGAATGTGCTTCCTTGGCCAGGTTCGCTTTCGACGCTGATATGGCCATTGTGTAGCTCCAGAATACGCTGACAAATAGCCAGTCCAATTCCGAATCCATTGAAACTGATGGCACCCGGCGCGCGATAAAAAGGCTCGAAAATATGCTTTTGCTCGTCGGTGTTCAGGCCAATGCCTGTATCGGTCACGCTTAGCCAGACCTGTTGGGCATTCTTCCCAATGCGTACGCTTGCCCGTTGGTCAGCGGCATATTTACAGGCATTATCGAGCAGGTTCAACACGACCCGAACCAGCAGCGATTCATTGCCCAGCACAACCATGTCTGTTTCTGTTTCCGGAACCTGGTCGTACTGAAATTGCACGGTATAACCGGAGTGAGCCGTGCGTAATTCTTCCTGAGCGGCAAAGAACACATCATCGAGTCGGACCGATGTCATGGTCACGGCTTCCAGGTTTTCGAGTGTGCGTGCCAGCAGAAGCAGGCTGTTGGACAGGGCAATCAGCCGATCCGTATCGGAAAGCAGATTCTGGAGAATTTCGGTATGGCGCTCGGCGGAAAGTGGTCGGCGCAGGCCCAGCTGAATTTCGGATTTAAGCGCGGCCAATGGGGTTCGTAACTCATGCGACGCATGCGAGACGAAACTACGCTGCTGCTCAAAGGCCTGTTCGAGCCGCTGCAACACGGCGTTAAAATTGACGGCCAACTGGTCGATCTCATCCTGCCGTCGGCCTTCGTCGAGCCGCTGGCGAAGGTTACGGGCCGTAATGGTCTGGACCTGCTGATTAATATGGCCGATGGGTTGCAATGACTGTCCGGCGAAGAAGAAGCCTAACGCGACGGTGAGGCCAATGCCGCCCAGTAGCCCCCAAAAAAGCGTCAGCCGCAGGTTTGCCAGTTTGCTTTGTCCAAACTGGTCGTAAGCCGAAGCCAGCACAACCAGCCGTTTGCCATTGGCTTCATACAGAATGCCCACCAGTTCGTTGTCGCCATTGGTGGTTTCTACCTCTTTGGTCCGGCGAACTTCGTCGAGCAGAGCGGCCTTGTATCGCACCAGATGGTCATCGACGCTACTATAAACCAATTTATTGTTATCGTCCAGAATCAGGACTTTTTCGTCAATCATGGCCGTCAGCGTATTCCGGTCGATGATCCGGAGCAGGTCCCGATCGACCTCCTTTACTTCGACCAGAAAGCGGACCGTTGTCCGGGCCTTACTTTTGAGCCGTTCGTAAAACTCTTCGCGCCGGTAAGTGGCTGATACCAAATAGATCAACAAGGAAAATCCGATCAAAATCGACGCGACGATTAACGTAAACTGGCCGGATATGCGGTTACGAATAGTCATGATTCTTCTTTTAACACATACCCATAGCCGGAGCGGGTATGAATAAGTTTGGGTGAAAAATCGCGATCAATCTTTTTGCGCAGGTAATTTACGTACACCTCCACAACGTTTGTGCCCGTGTCGAATGGCATACGCCAAACGTGTTCGGTCAGTTCAAGCCGCGATATAGCCCGGCCCGTGTGTTGCATCAGGTAGTCCAGCAACACAAATTCTTTGGTTGTCAGCTCAATCACGCGCCCATCCCGAAACACCTCCCGTGTCGTACGATTCAGGGTCAGGTTAGCCACAGTAATAATGTCGTCAGGCTCGTCGGGTTCGGTGCGTAGATCCGCCCGGCGTATGCAGGCGGCTACCCGGGCCAGCAGTTCCCGAAAATCAAATGGCTTCACCAGGTAGTCATCCGCGCCAACGCCAAGCCCAGCTACTTTATCGTCTATTTCACCAAGAGCGGTCAGCATCAAGACGGGCAGATGAGGGTTCTCGGCTCTTAATTCCCGGCACAAATCATAGCCATTCAGCCCCGGCAGATTTACGTCCAGAATGAGTAGGTCAAAGGCATGAGAAAGCGCCAGTTGCCTGCCTTCGAGTCCATCATAAGCAATGACCGTTTCGTATCCTTCGTCGGTCAGGCCCCGGCTTATGTTCTGGGCAATACGCCGGTCGTCTTCAACAAGCAGGATGGTTTTCATCGGTTTCAACGCAAAACTGTACAAAAAAAGCCCGGCGTGACGAGCCGGGCTGTGGTATCTCAAACAAGTAAGTCACTAAATCCGTCCCTTACCGCTTCCGCTTCACTGACGTTCTGGCTGCAACTTCGGCCTGAAACTTTACCTTTAACTTCCGATCAAGCTCTTTATCACGGGGTACAAAGATGCTCGTTTTGCCATCCGATGATTTAAGCATCCAGTAGACGCTATCAGTGGTTGGCGGGATGGAAGTGTACGTCTGTTGGCTCATAACCTAGGGGATAATAGTGAGTTCATGTGACCGTATTGGTACATGTCTATCCAGACAACCCCATTTGTTGCCAAATAGTGTCATTTATGGTCAAAGAGCCCTTAGAATAATTCTAAAAGCTAAGCAACCTGTTTGGCCACATCAACCGCACTTTGACCTTTGGGCGTCATTTCAATAGTAAATGACACTTTATCGTGCTCTTTAATTGGTTCTTTCAACCCATTGACGTGCACGAAAATACTGTCCTGCGACTGTAGATCTTTGATGAACCCGTACCCTTTCGAATCGTTGAAGAAGGTAACTACGCCTTGCCGGATCAAATCCTGCGGGTCAACCGGTTCCTGTTTAGCGACGCCGATCTGAATATCTTCCTGATCAATGCGTTTCTTTTTTCTGGGGTCGGGAGGAGTCGACGAAATGTTGCCATTCTCATCCACATACGCCATCATCTCGTCAAGGCCCTGCCCTTTTACGGCATTGGCTTTCCGATCTTCTCGTTTTTCTTCTTTGTCTTTTCTCTTTTTTTGTCTAGCCTTCTCTTTTTCTTTTTTACTAAATGTCTCCATTCTTTGGTTTTATTCTTGTGAGGTTAACCTACCTGAACTAGGTATGGTATTTTCAGAAAGAGGTGGCTAGGTAGATTGAAAATTGATATACGTGGCGACTTAAGACGCCCCACCATATACAGAACCAAAAACAAGTGAAATAAGTTGATCATTGCCAATTCAGGAAGCAATATTATACGCTACCTCTGATTCCCGGTGAAATTTGCGGTCCGTTAACGCAGCTAGAAGGGGGCCGTTAAGAAGTTTAAACAATAAAGCCCCATTACAACGTAGTGGGGCTTTATGTTACTATACCTAATTTTTATTAAAACAAGTGCTAAACAACCAGAAAGTTAAATAAACATATTTCTTTTTCATAGAATTATAAAAAGCCTTTATCCAGCGGGTCTTTCGAGGGTATACGCTTTCGTTTACAGAGAATTAGCTGCCCATTATTTTCTGGATGCCACGCAGCATATCGCTGGCCACGGCTTCGGGCGAGTAGGGTGCGATAATTTCTTTCGAAGCCACCTGCATCGTTGTCCGATCAAGATCACCATTCATAAACCGAAGGAGCAAAGCCGTGAGCTGGGACTGATTATGAGGATCGAATACAAACCCATTTTCGCCTTCCCGAACCAAATCGGAGGCACACCCGCAACGGTCTGACACAATAACGGGCAGCCCGCAGGCCATGGCTTCATTAACGACCAGTCCCCACGGTTCCGACAGGCTGGGCAGCACCAGCACATCACTCAGGGCTAACAGATCAGGAACCTGATACCAGGGGCGGCTTGGAATCAATTTGACCGGATCGGCCAGACCGAGCGCATTAATCTGGCTGTCGAGCGACGCATAATCCGGGCCTTCGCCCAACAAAATCAGCCCCCATTCGGCCGACTGAGGGGATTGTTGCAGGGCATCGGAAAAAGCCATAAGAAGAGCGGGTAAATTCTTGAAGGCAATGAATCGACCCACAAAGATGAAGTTATTCGGGCGTAGCCCAAGCCGATTCTGTTCCTGAGTCCGCCTAACCAGCGCACGGTCATAAGCGCTCTGAAGCGTATGGTTGTCGACCGCGTTTTTACGCAGCAGAATTTTTTCCGGGCTGACGCCTAGTTGAATCAGGTAGTTGGCCGACTGCGTTCCGAAGCAGAAGAACCCATCACACTGGCTGAAAATCCAGCGTTTGATGCGTTCTTTCCAGCCGCCCCGTTCGTGGTCGGCGGCTGTACTCTCATTTTGCATGATTACCCGAATACCCTGCCGCCTGGCCCATCCTAACAGAAAAACCTGAGCCAAATCATAGTAGCCCGTAAGGACAAGGACATCGGGCTTGTAGGCGCGAGCGTGTACCAGAAGTGCCTTGAATCGCTCACGCAACGTGACCTCCTCCACAAAGCGATCAAAGAGTAATTCGTAGGTATAGGTGTAAGCCGGTGTATGCCCGTCAGCCGGAGCAATTTCCAGTTTGGCCCTGGATTTTTCGTTACGGGCAATCTGTAAAACCCTAAGGCTGGTGTCTGGCTGCTGGTCAGTAAGTTGTTGTAACGCTTGAAAGACACTGGATTTATAATGGGCCCAGAGGATATTGTGAACAATCAGAATGCGCATCAGGAGCGATAAAATCGTTGCGATCAAGCAGTGACGGCGTGCTGACTTCGAGCCTACACGCCGGTCGGTTGATCAAACGAATAAGTGTTTTTTCCTTATTAAGGGACTAAAATTAACTTTTTCGGCCAGATATGTTCGATTACACAACGAAAAAAGGTGAACGCATAGCCGGGTTCACCGAAGTCGGCTGGATGGGTTTGGGCATTTCAGGTAACCATTTTGTCTGCTTTCGACTTATCTTGCGTAGGGTTGTAAGAATAGTGACAGACGCATGACTTTTTCGGTATTGGTGGGGGTGAAAAACAACCTGGTTTATACGCAGTACTTCTATAACCAGACCCGACTGCTGTATCCAACCCTTGAGTTGGTATTTGTCAGTTTTGCTAGTGTCGATGGGACGCACCAATGGCTCGACTCGTTGCAGGATGACCACGTTGTGTATTATTATGAGGACCGGGAACGTACCCTGTCGGATACCTACAATAAGTGCATCGAACTGGCCACGTCGGACTATGTCATCTTCGCGCACAACGACATGGTGCTGGCACCCGGCTTCATTGAGCAACTAACGGCCCTCCAAACCGATCAGCGGGTGATTTTCTATACGACCGTGGAGCCGCCCATTTTCGCCGATGATCCACGTCCGGGGAAAATTGTCCAGGATTTCGGGGCTGACGTAACTACCTTCCAGCGGGATGCTTTCTTTCAGTTTACATTGGCTGAACAGCAACGAAATGAGCTGGCAGGCCAGACGGCCGTCAGCATCAGCAAGGGTATTTTCTTCCTGGCCGCGTCGCGGCAGGTGCTGCTGGAGATGGGCGGACTGGATCCATTGTTCAACCCGATGTTCTGCGAAGACGATGATCTGTTGCTGCGACTTGGCCTGAAAGGGCTGGAAATGGTTGTTGCGCTGAATGTGTTATGCTATCATTTTGTCAGTAAAACATCTCGGTTTTCGGATGAATATGTACACCGGACGAAGCAAATTGAACGGCAGTCCAATCGAAACTTCATTCGAAAATGGGGCTTTCGTAACAGCGCTGTTCGTCGGCAGACGTACGACATCGGCTTGGTGCTGACCAACGGTACGGTGGATGCGCTGCGGGAACTGGAACCCTGGGCGTCAACCATCTACACGAACCTCGATCCAGCGCCCTACATTCGGGAGGAGCAACCCTTTACGGCTATTGACCTGGCTAAGAAGATAAAACCGCTGACGGCCGAGCGTACGAATGGTATCCTGGTTTCACTGGATGGCCGAAAGGCCGATGCGACGCAACGGGAGCAGGTTATGTTTCTTCAGGAGATTATACATCATCGAATTACCAAACCCCGATCTTTGTTGAAGCGACTGTGGTATCGCATCTTTCCGGCGTTTCGCTGGCAAGGGTACCGTATCCGAATCATTGACCCGACTACGCACGAAGCGCGGTTGATCCACAAGGAACTGATGTATGCTTGACCGATTGCTTTCCCGTCGTATCCGGCTGTCCTACGGGATTACCGTTTGCAATGAAGCGGTGGAACTGGAGCGGCTGATTCTGTTCCTGCTGCTCCACAAAGATCCGCACGATCAAATCCTGGTGTTGCAGGATAGCACCCGGCCCGACGACTGGGTTACCGATGTATTGAACCGATACAAGGATAAACTAACGCACCAGTCCGCGCGGCTCGACGGCGATTTTGCGACGTTTAAGAACCACCTGTTGACGATGGCGTCGGGCGATTACCTTTTCCAGATCGACGCCGATGAACTACCCACCGAAAGCCTGCTCCGTTCGTTGAAGGGCGTACTCCGGAAACTCCCAAAAGTGGATTGTCTGGCCGTACCCCGGATCAACCTGGTGAAGGGACTGACGCAGGAATGGATCGATGCCTGGCAATGGCAGGTGGATGAACAGGGGCGCATCAACTACCCGGATTACCAGCTACGAATCGTTAAGTTGAACCACATCATTCATTGGAAAAATAAGGTACACGAAGTGCTGGACGGTCAGCAAAATTGCCATTTTCTGCCGTCTGACAGGGACGATTTTTGTCTTTTGCACCTAAAAGATATTGAGCGGCAGAAAAGGCAAAACGAGTTTTACCAAACGCTCGAATGAGTCGAGGTAGCTGGCGAGATGAACCGGAAATGCACCGGTAGCCGGTTGTTATTCGTTAGCTTAGTTGTATGAAGAAAATAGCGTTTGTCGTGCAGCGATACGGCGTTGAGGTTAATGGTGGGGCCGAATATCACTGTCGACTGTTGGCCGAGCGGCTGGCGGCTACCTACGACGTTGACGTGCTGACCAGTTGCGCCCTTGACTACGTTATCTGGACCAATTGGTACCCGACTGAAACCGTAACCATCAACGGGGTAAAGGTTCACCGATTTGCAACGGCGCATGAACGGCTGGTCGAACAGGGGTCCCACGCCCAACACAAACTCATAAAATGGTCGCAGCCCGAGCAATGGCAGGGGGTAAACCGACTCAAGATGTGGGCGCGGGCCCTGGTCGGCAAAACCATCCGACGCTATAGCCGTTTGTGGGCTATTTATCAGGGCCCCTACACGCCCGACCTGATCAACTATCTGAAACGAAATCACAAACAGTACGATGCGCTGATCTTCATTACGTACCTGTATTATCCTACCATTGCCGGTCTGGACGTAGCGCCCCGCAAGTCCATCCTTATTCCGACCGCGCACAACGAAGAACCGATTTACCTGCCCGTGTTCCGGCCGCTGTTCAAGAAACCGCGCGCCATTCTGTTCAATACCCCGGCCGAACAAAGCTTTGTTCACCAACTGTTCAGGAATGAATCGATCTACAATGACATCGTCGGTGTGGGTATTGAGCCTGCCCGTGCCCTGGCAGAACAACCGGTGAGCGAGATACTGGGCACCAAGGCCGATTACCTGCTGTACATCGGCCGGATAGACACGGCGAAGGGCTGCGATACGATGTTCGATTTCTTTATGCGCTACAAAGCCGAGCATCCATCGGCCCTGAAACTGGTGCTGGTCGGGCAGGCGTTTATGCCCATTCCGGAGCATCCTGATCTGCTACCGGTTGGCTTCGTAGACGAACCCGTGAAAGCGATTCTGCTGCAACACGCGAAAGCGCTGCTCATGCCATCGCCCTACGAAAGCCTCTCGATGGTGACGCTGGAAAGTTTTGCCGTGGGTATTCCCGTCATCGCCACTGCCGAATGCGCCGTCCTCCGCGACCACATCGTGGGGAGTCAGGCGGGCCTGCTGTATCATAGCTACGAGGAGTTCGCAACGGCCATCGATCAAATGCTAACGCAGGATTCGTCCGAGATGGCCAAGAATGGCCGCGCTTACGTTCGTCAGTACTACACCTGGGAAACCGTGCTGGCGAAGTTTGATAAAGCGGTGGCGTATGTGGCAGCGCGCCAGTAGATCTACTGTAACACCTCCTGTATATTATTCAACCGCTTGTAAATACTATCAGTGCGGTTGATGAGGTCGTAGTGGTTGCCGCGCTCGACGATCTCCCCGCCCTCCATGATCAGAATCTCGTCGGCTTCTTTGATCGTGCTCAGGCGGTGGGCAATTACCAGCGTCGTACGGCCTTCCATCAGGTTGTTCAGCGCTTCCTGAACGGACTTTTCGGATTCGACATCGAGGGCCGAGGTCGCTTCGTCCAGGATGAGAATGGATGGTTTTTTGAATACCGCCCGGGCGATGCTCAACCGCTGACGCTGTCCGCCACTCAGGCGTATGCCCCGATCGCCGATGTTGGTGTTGTACCCGTCTTCGGTGTCCATGATGAAGGCGTGGGCATTGGCCACTTTAGCCGCGGCAATGACATCTTCCAGGCGGGCGTCCGGCTGGCCGAGGGCGATGTTGTTGAAGATCGTGTCGTTGAACAGAATGATTTCCTGCGTCACGAAGCTCATTTGTTTGCGTAACGACTCCATGGTGTAGTCGCTTACATCGACGCCATCGATGGTGACGCTGCCCTGGGTGGGTTCATAGAAACGGGGAATTAGATCGGCAATGGTCGATTTGCCAACGCCCGATGGGCCCACCAAGGCGATTTTTCGCCCTTTCTCCATTCGGAAGCTGACGTTTTTCAGGACGGGTTTATCGCCGTACCGGAAGCTGACGTTCTCGAAGACGACATCCCGCTGAAACCGTTCCATCGGTCTGGCATTCGGCTTGTCGTTGATCTCGATGGGTTTGTCCAGGAGCTCCAGGATGCGCTCCCCGGCGGCCTGTCCTTGCTGAATGTTCGTGATGGCCACCACCATCGCTTTGGCGGGTCGGATCACCTGGGAAAAAATGGCAATGAACGCAATGAACGAGCTGGCTTGCAGGTTGCTATCGCTGTTTAGCACCAGACTGCCGCCATATACCAAGATACAGGCTACCACAAAAACGCCCGATGCTTCGGAGAACGCAGGAGCCAGTTCCCGGCGTTTGAAGCCTTCCAGACTGGCTTTCCGGTAAAAATCATTTTCGAGGCTGAACCGCTGGAGCACAAACGGCGTCGCGTTGAAGGAGCGAATGATCCGCATTCCCATCAGCGTTTCGTCCATGAGCGTCAGCATCCGGCCCATCGACGACTGAACATCCTGGGCTTCTTTTTTGAGCCGCTTGGTGACGGCCGCAATGCCCACGGCCGAGATCGGAATGATCACCAGTGTAAACAGCATCAGTTTGGCTGAAATCAGGAAGAGCGCCACGAAATAGCCAATCAGCATGTAGGGTTCTTTAAAGACAACCTCGATCGAACTACCGGCTACGCTCTCGATGACGTAGACATCGCCGTTGAGCCGGGAAAGCAGGTCGCCTTTGTGTTCCTTCGTGAAATAGCCCAGGTGCAGGTTGTTGATTTTGGCGAACAGGGCCTCCCGCAATCGTTTGACCAGCAGAGTTCGGGCTGCCAGCAGGCACTGCTGCGCCAGAAACCGGAAGATGTTGGTCATGATCACCGCCACCACAATCATCCCCGCCAGAAAATACAGCGCGTAGATCGGGTTCGTCGTTTTGAACTGGTAGATCAGGTGGTAGAAAATATCCTTGAAGTAATTCCCGGTCAGATGAAATTCAGGCATCGACGCGTACCTGGCCGCATCGGCGGTGTTGGTCGGATTGAACAGGAAATTAAGCAATGGGATGATCAACGCAAACTGGAAGACGTTGAAAAACACACTGATAATGGTGAAGAAAAAGAACGGAACAATAAATTTTCCATAAGGCTTGGCATACGCCATCAGCCGTCTATAAACCTTCATTCGGTAGTTGTAACGTATATAATGCCATCCATTTCAAAAGCGAACGGATGGCTCTAGTTGGATCAGAACAGGTGTTTTACCCGAGCAAAGATCGGTAAACATCCAGATATTTCCGGGCCGAGTCTTCCCAGTTGAACGTGGCGCTGTAGGCTTTCATTGCTTCCCGGATGTTGTTGCCCGCCTTCTGGTAGTGCAACATGCCGGATTGAAAGTCGTCGTGCATGTTATCGAAATCCTGAAAATAGAAGGCGAAATCTTTGCCGATCTCCGTCATGGCCGTGTGTTTCGACAAAAATACGGGCTTACCTACCGACATGGCTTCGGTGATGGGTAAGCCAAATCCTTCGGCCAGCGACGGCATAACCAAGGCCTGGCAGTTGTGGTAATACCAGGATTTTTCGCCTTCCGTCACTTCATTCACCAGGTGCGTTCGGTCGTGTACTTTCAGCGCCGTGGCCTGCTGCCGGATAAAATTCGCGTAGTCTTTATCTTCGTGTCGACCCGCCAGTACGAGTTCCATGCTCGGGTTACTCTGGAGCAGCGGTAAAATCTGATGCTGGTTCTTTTTGCGGGTAACGGCACCAATGTTGAACAGAAACGGAACGGCGGGGCGGTACGACTTTTCTTCCAGCGCTGGTTTGGGCAACCCGTTTGTCCCATTATAAATAACGTGTACGGCCCGGTTACCGACTTCGCAGTGGGTCAGCACGTCGTTGCGGGTAAATTCGGAAATACAGACGATCGCATCGCTGCGGTTGATGTTCTCCTGTAAATGGCGAAGGCAGCGGGCTTTCTTCCGATCGGTCTTATCTTCATACAGGAAGTTAAGGTCGTGAATCGTGAGCAAGACTTTTATTTTCTTGTTCTGGCGAGGCAGGTAATTGGTATTCTGGTACGTACAATGCCATAGGTGATGCTGACTAACCGATGGCATAAAAAACTTCTGCAACGAGTGCTGCGGCAGGGTAGCTACAGATGGGCCAAACGCGGATTTCATGTGGCTCGGCATGAATACCGACAGCTTTTCCTGAATCATATTTTTCTGGAGGGCTCTCCCCAGATTGAGACAAAAGTAGTACAGGCCTGTGTTGGTGTACTTCATTCGCTCACAATCGAAAATGGTTTGATGCATAAAGAAATCGCTTTATAACGTTGGTTAGCTGAAGGGACAGTTTAGAACGAGCGTCATGGCGAAAAATAAGTGCATACCTGTATAAGTTTACAAGCACGACAGTTCGTCTGTAGGTGATGAGTATCAAACCTTATGAAAGGGTTGGAAAAATGCTCAGGCAATTTTCCTCTACTATAAAACTAGACTAAACCTGATAATGTTGTACAAACTAGCCAAATCTGCGGGTAATTCCCCCATAAACCTGCCATTTTAATCAATGTCTAAAATCATATTGGACTGCGACCTGATGAAGTATTCACATTCTGGGTTGTACCATTATTGCCAGCAACTTGGCGATCATGTCAATGAGTTGCTTAAGGAAAAAAATCAGCCGTTCATGCAGATGTATTTACCGCCCCGGCGAAAATTACAGATCGATCCTGAGCCATATCATCTGGCGGAAGAGCGATGGCATAAACTGTTTCGACCGTTTCTGAATGATTGTCAGGTGTGGCATGCTCCGTTTCAGTCCGGGCGCCTTTTACCCAACAAGAAGCGCTACCCGAACCTTAAGGTTGTGCTGACCATTCACGATTTAAACGTACTGCACGAAGGGAAACCAGCGGCTGTCCAGCAAAAAAGCCTGGCCCATACGCAGTGGCTGATCGATCAGAGTGATGCGATTATTTGCATTTCCGAATTTACCCGAAGCAACGTTCTGGCCCATTGTAACGTCGGCAACACGCCCATACACGTCATCTACAACGGCCTCAATAAACTACCGGAACAGTCAGGAGAGCCCGTCGGGTATAAGCCCACCCGTTCGTTTTTTATGGGCATCGGCTACCAGAATAAGAAAAAGAATTTCCATGTTCTGCTGCCTCTATTGCAGTCGAACCCGGATATGGAATTACTGCTGATTGGCCATCACGACGACCCGGCTTACGTGGATCAAATGCGGCAGTTGGCACAGGGTATGGGGGTTAGTGAGCGCCTGCACCTGCTGGGTACCGTTTCGGAAACCGATAAAGTCTGGTACCTGAAGCACTGCAAAGCCTTCCTGCATCCCTCGTTGGCAGAAGGCTTTGGGTTGCCCGTTATTGAGGCCATGCAGTTTGGTAAGCCGGTGTTCCTCTCAACGGCCACGTCGCTGCCCGAGGTGGGGGGCGATGCGGCATTTTACTTTCCAAGCTTTTCGGCCGAGGTTGTGCAGACGGTGTATGAGGAAGGAATGAAAACGTACGAGAGCACCCCCCGAGCCGAAGCCATCGTTCAGAATGCCGCCCGATTCACCTGGGAAGAAAGTGCCCGGCAGTATTTAGCCGTTTATGAGTCGCTAATGAGTTGACCCCGTGAGTATGGGATCAGCGAAGCCTCCTTTTACAACAGAAGCCAGCTCATTGGCGTGTATCCTTGGCGTTCGGGTCGGCTCAGAATATACACGGCAATGACGGGCGGTTCTCTGGTCCAACTAGCTTCGTTTACTTCGTGAGTCTATAAAAGAACTATCCAATTTATTTATGAACAATTACAAGAGGGTGGGAATTATGATGGCAATTTCTCTGGCAGTATCCCAGAGTTTGTTTAGCCAATCGACCCCTATGACCCGCACTGATTCTGAAACAATTATTGCGCCCAACGCGACGCTTCAAAAAATATCGAGCCAGTTCAAGTTTACCGAAGGCCCCGCCGTCGATAAAAATGGGGCTGTTTATTTTTCTGATCAACCCAATGACAAAATCTGGAAGTACGATACCGATGGTAAACTATCGCTTTTCCTGGATAAGACCGGCCGTTCCAACGGCATGTATTTCGATAAAAAAGGAAATCTGATCACCTGTGCCGATGAGAAAGATGAGTTGTGGTCCATTAGTCCCGACAAAAAAATCACGGTTCTGCTAACCGACTTTCAGGGGCACCGGCTCAACGGTCCTAATGATTTATGGATCGATCCCAAGGGTGGTATTTATTTTACAGACCCCTATTACCAGCGGGATTACTGGGAGCGCAAGAAACCCGACATCGACGGAGAAAAGGTCTATTACCTGCCCAAAGGGCAAAAAGAAGCCATTCTGGTTGATGGCGATCTGAAACAGCCCAACGGCATAGTGGGTACGCCTGATGGAAAGTACCTGTACGTAGCCGATATCCGGGATAACAAGACCTACCGGTACGACATACAGGCCGATGGCAGCCTGAAAAACCGCCAGTTGTACGTTAGCCAGGGGTCTGATGGCATGACGCTCGATAACCGGGGGAACCTGTACCTGACGGGCAAGGGCGTTACCGTGTATGGCCCAGATCGGGTGAAACTCCAGACAATTCCGGTTCCGTCGGGCTGGGTCGGTAATATTTGTTTTGGCGGCAAAGATCGAAACGTGCTCTTCATTACGGCATCGGAGTCTGTCTATACGCTGCAAACGCAGGTGAAAGGCGCTAAATAAAAAGTTGCTTATTCGTCTACACAGAGCGGCCCCGGCAGTTGTCGGGGCCGCTCTGCGTGTGCGCCCGAGCAAAACACTGACCACTAGCTTGCACAAACAGAGGTAACCAGAACCCTACGGTCGAACATGGAGTTACGTGAGGGTTGCTAGATGAATTACCTGTTTGAAAAAAGTGATCCCGGTTTTTTTGCTGCTCAGGCAGGCATTTACCAGCCTGCAGGCCAACGACCCCATTCGCATGGCCGGGGCAACGGCATTCTTTTCTTTTTTCGCATTGCCGCCCATCGTCATCATTCTCAGCAGCGTACTGAGTCAGCTGTTCAACGACCGCTACCAGCGCGTGAGCGGCCAATTGTTCGATGAGCTGGCCGACCTGTTCGGACCGAAAAGCGCCAATCAACTGGAAGATATTTCACATCGTCTTCAGCTTCCCAAACCCAGCCTGCTCTTAACGGCAGGTAGCTTCGTGCTGTTGTTTATGGCGTCGACGACCTTGTTCACCATCCTAAAAAACTCGCTTAACCAACTCTGGAACGTTAAGCCCAAAGCAGGCCGGGGCGTCCTGAATGTGTTGACGGACAAGTTGATCGCCCTGGCCATCATTCTGGGCTCTGGCCTGCTGTTCAGTACCTTTCTGGCGTTGGAACAGCTGATGGCTCACCTGGGAGGGGCGATGGCCCTGTCGTCGCTGGCCTATTATAAGGGCATGGTCGGTATGGCCCATCTGGTGGCGTCGGTGCTGATCCGTACGGTCTGGTTTGCCCTTCTGCTCAAATTTCTGCCCGATGTCAACATTTCCTGGCGAGCCGTTTGGCTGGGTGCTTTTTTTACAAGCTGCCTGTTTAAACTAGGGGAGGGCGTATTGAACTACCTGCTCATCGACAGCCAGGTAGGGTCGCTCTACGGCACAGCGGGGGCTATTATTCTGCTGTTATTATTCGTTTTTTATGCGTCCCTAATGTTTTATTATGGCGCTGCTTTTACCCGCCAGTTCAGCGAGTGGACTCATCTGTCGGTGAAACCCAGCAGCCATGCTGTTGCCTACACGATTACCGAGATAGATCCAGCGGAGTCAACGAACGAATCTGAAACGTAAACACTATGGGTATCCACATTGGCACATCAGGTTGGAGCTATGATCATTGGCAGGGCGTCTTGTATCCCTATCCGACTCCGGTTCAAAAACGGCTGGCCTATTATGTACAGGCGTTTCAGACGGTTGAACTCAACAGTAGCTTTTATCGCTGGCCTAAACAGAGCACCTTTGCCGGATGGGAGCAGCGCCTGCCCGAGGGTTTTCTGTTGACCGTTAAAGCGCCCAGGGGACTGACCCATGCCAAAAAACTTCTTGAGCCAGAAATCTGGATGGAGCGTATCAAAACCTGCTGGCATGAACTGTTGCATAAACGGGCGGTTCTGCTTGTTCAACTGGCTCCTCAGCAAGCCTGTGATTACCCGCGACTGGCGTATTTTCTGGAGCAGGTGCCCTATTGGATGCGTGTCGCCATTGAATTCAGGCATCCAAGCTGGCATACCGACGCCATTTTTGCCTTGCTGGAGCAACATCAGGCGGCTTATTGCATCATGAGTGGTGCCCAACTGCCCTGTATTCTGCGTGTTACGGCTCCTTTTGTCTATGTTCGGCTACACGGCCCGGATACGAGCCATCTGTATGGAGGCTCGTACTCCGATGCGGATCTGCAGTGGTGGGCAGCCCGAATTCGGGAGTGGGCAGGCATGGGGAAGGAGGTATTCGTTTACTTTAACAACGACGGGGCTGGTCATGCCGTGCGGAATGCCCAGACGTTGCAGAAAATACTGGCCTAAACGGTTGACTACCCAATTGCCGGAAGCTACACGGTATGCCCTAATCCGGATTCTTCTTCCAGTTTCTCGGAGGCATCCTTGATCGCTTCTTCTATCGAGTGTGATTTTCGGAGGTCCGATGCTTTTTGGGTGATCTCGGCCATGGTCTGATAATGTTGCTGCAACACACACAGTTCTTCTTCGGTTAAATCTTCTACCGATACCAGCCGGTTACTGGCTCCCTTTGTGGCAGCGATCAGCTCATTGAGCTTTAGCTGAACCGACATCGATTCTTTATTCTGCGCTTTTTGAATCAGAAAAACCATCAGGAATGTGATAATTGTTGTACCCGTATTGATAACCAATTGCCAGTTTTCTGAGTAACCAAAAACAGGGCCCGTTATGGCCCAAAGAATAACCGTACCGAGGGCTACTAAAAAAGCCGCAGAGCTGCCCGTGGCTTTCGTCACACTGGATGAAAAACGTTCGAAGATACCTTTGGAGGTACTGTGAGAAGAACTTTGCTGAGTTTCCATGGTCAATTAGGATGTAGGCGGAGGTCGACTGTTTTAACTAGATAACAGAATAAAGGCCCGTTTATCTTGATTTAATGAACTTTTAATTAAGCACTTGCAGAGCAAAGACGCAGTAGTGGCGGAGGAAAAGCATCGGAGACGCAAAGCGTAAGACGGTTTGTCGGTGATATGGGTAAACTATGCCCTTGTGCATGATAACTGGTTGATCTGTTAATCTGTAGGAGGAGTAAACCATTGCCACTTTTTTCCTTTATTTTGGATTGCCATTACCTAATTATCCGGATGACGGGCAATAAGAAAAGTGCTGAAGAGGAGGTACTCGCCCTCCAGAAAGAACTTCAACGAGTTAAGCAACAAACCGCTTCTGCCCTGGAAGCGGTTGGCATCGGTTTGTGGGTTATGTATCCCGACCAACGCAGGGTCGAGTGGGATGAGCAGTGCCAGAAAATTTATGGATGGCCCCAGACAACGATTTCACTGGATGACCTGTTCCGGCAGATTCATCCCCAGGATCTCATCCATCTGCGGTCATTGGTTGCTGATCCACCCAGTCGGAAAACGCAGAAACCAACAACAATCGACTACCGCATCACCAGCCCCGTAGATGGCGTTATGCGCTGGATACGCCTGACAGGCCGGGTAGCCAGACAGCCATCCGGAATGGGTGATTGCTTTTCGGGGACGGCCCAGGATATTACCGATGAAAAACGCAGGGAGGCAACGTTGAAAACAATAGAACAGCGATTTCAATCGGCTTTCATGAATGCCTCGGTTGGCGTTGTCATTCTGGATACACAAAGCAACATTCAGCTTATTAATAAAGCGTTTGCAGATTTGGTCGGTTACTCGCAGGATGAACTACTCAATCAGCACTTTGGCACCATCAGTCATCCCGATGATATGGAGGAAAACATGGCCCTGATTCAGCAGCTCATACGGGGTGAGTCAAACTCGTATATCTTCAATAAACGCTATCTGCATAAAAACGGCACCATCGTGTGGGGTCAGGTTAGTTCAGCCCTGATTCGGGATCAGGATGGAAAGCCGGACAGTTTTATCAGCATTGTACAGGACATTACGGCCGATTTACAGGCGCAGGCGGAGCAGAAAAAGCTGGTATCGCTGCTGAAAGCCAGTGAAGAACGCCTGCAAGACGCCATCGAACTAGCCGAACTGAGCACCTTTGAAATAAGCCCTGGCGACGGTATAATCCGGCTCTCCGGGCGGGCTAAAGGTTGGCTGGGTTTTAAACCGGACGAGGTGCTTTCACTGGATCAGGTTCTCGACACGATTCGGGATCGGGATCGTGTCGAAGCAACTCTGCGGCAAGCAATAGCCAGCGGCATCGATACGGCCGTGGATATTGAATTCTGGGCTGTCAATCGACAAACGGGCCAGGAGCGGCTGTATCATGCCCAGGGTCGAGCCGTGCGAAATGGGCTGGATGGGGTGTCGCTGCTAATACGGGGCATTGCCAAAGACATAACGGCTCAACGGCAATACGCTCAGGATCTGGAGCAGCAAGTCCAGGGCCGTACGCAGGCCCTGCAGCGAGCCAGCCTGCTGGTCAGGACCCAGGCTGATCAGCTTCGGTTTGTAACCGATAGTTCGTTGACGGCTATTGCCCTGTACACGATTGTTCGGGATGAAACGACCGGTGAAGTCGTCGATCTGAGATACGAGTTAATCAATCAGATGGCGCAGCGCATGACAGGGCGCCCGGCGACCGATTTGCTGGGGCACACCCTGCTGGAGGTATTTCCGGGTATGCGCGAGAACAGTATATGGGCGCGCTACCTTGAACTGGCGCAAACGGGCGTTCCCCTGCGTTACCACAACCACTACACGCAGGATGGGTACGACATCTGGTACCAGGTGCAGGGGGTCCGCCAGGGTGAACTGCTGGTCTTGTCTTTTCTCGACATTACTGAACTTAAACAGACTCAGCTCAAACTCGAAGCGCTTAACAAAGACTTGCTGGAAGCCAATAATAACCTGGAACAGTTTGCCTTCGTGGCCTCGCACGATTTGCAGGAACCATTACGGAAAATTCAATCGTTCGGCACGCTCTTGCTGGAGCAGTACGCTGAGCGGCTGGGTGATGGAACGGACCTGATTCAGCGGATGCAGGTGGCCGCCGAACGAATGTCCATTCTGATCAAAGATTTGCTCACGCTGTCACGCATTACAACACAGCACCATTCTGCCGTTGAGATTCCGTTGTCGCGGGTGATCCATCGGGTTATCGACGACCTGGACTTTGTTATTGAGGAGGCCGACGCAACGATTCATATCGATTCGTTACCTTCCGTAAAAGGGGATGAATCTCAATTGCGGCAGCTCTTTCAGAACTTACTGTCCAACGCCATCAAGTTTCGTAAGCCGGGTGTGGCTTTGCAGGTGCGAATCACTGCCCGTATCATGGTAAGAGCTGATTTGCCAACGATTGTCAAGCCAACCCGGGAGGCCGTTCAATACCATCAGATCAGCATCGAAGACAATGGCATTGGCTTCGATGAAATGTATCTGGATCGTATTTTTCAGGTATTTCAACGCCTGCACACCAAGAGCCAGTATGCCGGTACAGGCATTGGATTAGCGATCGTGCAGAAAGTAGCGGCCAATCATGGGGGGGCTATAACGGCTACCAGCCAGCCCGGTCTGGGGGCTACGTTCTCGGTATATTTTCCGGTATGATTAAAAACCTATACGCCGGGCCGCCGGAGCGGTTTCAAAAACCGTATAGGTTTGCTGTGGTATCGGTTTTGAGAAACCGACACCACTTGGTACAGCACAAAAGATACCTCCCCGTTTTTTTATTGTCCCGTAGAAATGTAGTTTTGAAACCCATCGACTACAACCGTTTACTTGTTTCTTTATGTTAGCCAAAACGTTCGGCGCTGCCGTGTATGGCGTAAATGCCAGTCTTATTACCATTGAAGTCGTTGTAGCACAGGGCCTTCATTTTCATCTGGTGGGCTTGCCCGACAGTGCGGTCAAGGAAAGTGAACAGCGTGTCGAGGCCTCCCTGAAATTTTTTGGCTACCGCATGCCCCGTCAGAAAGTTGTTGTCAATCTGGCTCCCGCCGATATTCGGAAAGAGGGATCGGCCTACGATCTGCCCATTGGGCTTTGCGTACTACAGGCCTCCGAACAGATCACCACGACCCGCAGTCTGGAAGACTATGTCATTATGGGTGAACTGGCGCTCGACGGTACGCTGAGGCCCATTAAAGGCGTACTGCCTATTGCCATCGAAGCCCGGAAACGAGGCTACAAGGGCTTTGTGTTGCCCATCGAAAACGCCCAGGAAGCCTCTATCGTTAACCAGCTGGATGTCATTGGAGTAGCCACTATTCAGGACGCCATTGAATTTTTTGAAGGGAAAAAAGAAATCGTGCCTCTGGAAACTGACACGCGTGATTTGTTCATGACTCAGATCAATGCCTATGATGCTGACTTTTCGCACGTGCAGGGGCAGGAGAACATAAAACGGGCCATGGAGATAGCGGCTGCCGGCGGCCACAATGTCATCATGATTGGCCCACCGGGCGCGGGTAAAACAATGCTGGCCAAGCGGTTGCCCAGTATTTTGCCTCCGCTCACGTTGCAGGAAGCGCTGGAAACAACGAAAATCCATTCGGTGGCGGGGAAGCTTGGTGCCCGAGCTACCCTCATTGCGACCCGCCCGTACCGGTCACCACACCATACCATCTCCGATGCCGCACTGGTGGGTGGGGGCAGCTTTCCGCAGCCGGGCGAGATATCCCTGGCCCACAATGGCGTGTTGTTTCTGGACGAACTGCCCGAGTTCAAACGGTCGGCGCTGGAAGTGATGCGTCAGCCACTCGAAGACCGGAAGGTGAGTATTTCGCGGGCCAAATGGGCCGTCGAGTTTCCCGCCAGCTTTATGCTCATTGCCAGCATGAACCCCTGTCCCTGCGGCTATTATAACCATCCCGAAAAAGAATGCGTCTGCGGACCGGGCGTTGTGCAGCGCTACCTGGCCAAAATAAGCGGGCCCCTGCTCGACCGAATCGACTTGCATGTGGAGGTAACGCCCGTTTCCTTCGATCAGATGACCGCCAATCGCCCCGCCGAAACCAGCGAAGCCATTCGTGAACGCGTGATCCGGGCCCGTGAGATTCAGACAACCCGTTTCGCCAGCCAGCCCGGTATTTACTCCAACGCCATGATGCCCTCGCAACTGGTGAAAGAGATCTGTTTGATCAACGATCCTGGTCGGGCTTTGCTCAAAACGGCCATGGAGCGTCTGGGCTTATCGGCCCGCGCCTATGATCGCATTCTGAAAGTAGCCCGTACCATTGCCGACTTATCGGCCAGTGAGGAGATTCGCATCGAGCACCTAGCCGAAGCCATTCAATACCGGAGTTTAGATCGCGAGAACTGGGCAGGCTAATGAGTAGGCAGACGTTAAAAATGTGTGTAAATATTGCCGGTTTTTCTTGCCAGATTGGATGCATACACACATATTTGGCTCCAAACTAAACCCGATGATGAGACCTTATAGAATCCTGGTGTTCATGCTGTTACTCGCGTTGGAATGGCCGCTTCAGGCACAATCCATCGCTTTTGAAAAGGGGAAGTGGAACGATATGCTGGCCCGGGCAAAAACGGAAAAGAAATTAATTTTTGTTGACGTTTATGCGGTCTGGTGCGGCCCTTGCAAAATGCTTGATCAACAGGTGTTTACCGACAAGCAGGTTGCCGCTACGTACAACGCCTTTTTTATCAACTACAAAGTCGATGCAGAAAGGGGCGAAGGGATGACCCTGGCTCGACAATACAATGTCAGAGCTTACCCAACGGCTTTGTTCATTGATGGCGATGGCCAACTGATTGATACTTGGACGGGGTTCATCCCGCCCGCTCTCTTTAAACAGCAAGGCGAACGCGTGTTTAAAAAAACGCCCCTTGGCCTGACGCTATCCCTGCACGAAGCCGCCTACGCAGAAGGAAATCGCTCGGCCGCCTTCATGAAAACGTATCTGTGGCTGCGCCGTCAGGCTGGTCTTGACGTTACGGATGTGTTGAACGACTACGTGAGCCACGTACCCGCCGACTCTCTGAAAACGCCCCTGTTCGCCACGGTTCTTCTGGCCAATACGACGTCGGCTAAAGGGCCTGCCTTTGAGCTGATGATGCATCGAAAAGACGAGCCTCGGTTTCGGTCGGCTCTCGATATGATCGTTCAGCGGGACGTTAGTGTGGCCGGTAAAGAACGGAGTCGATCCGAGTTTAAGGCGCTTTGTGGCGTAATCGAACGACTAACGCCCACCGATCAGGTAGCTGAACGGCTGGCCCATTATCAGCTCGTTTACGATGCCGAGGCCGAAGACTGGAAGGGGTATGCCGACCATGCTGAAGCGTATATGAATCAGTATTTAGTGCCCAACTTGACCACCCAGGCCCATCAACAACAGCCAGCGTCGTTTCAGAATCGCTATGACCAGTTGTGCAACATGGGTTATTTTATCTGGAAAAACAGCAAAGATGATGCCCGGCTGTCGACCCTGCTAACGACCCTGGTGTCGGTTGGGCAGATTCACGAAAGCCCACTTAATACCAGCCTACAGGCATGTCTGCGGTACAGGCTGGGTGAGCGGGTCGAAGCCGTAGCGCTTCAGACAAAGGCCATCGAACAGGCGCGCACCCAGGGTGAGGATGTATCCAGTTATGAAGCAACACTGCTCCGAATGCAGAAAAAGAAGGCGCTTTAACAGAATGCTAAGGAGCTACTAAAGAGCAAAGTAAGGTTGAGAGCTGGTGCTGGTGGCTGCCCGGGCCAACCCATGATCGGTTTATCTATTTTACATTTATTATTCGCGTGACCGAACATTACTGAATAAAAAAGGTAGTTCTAGTATCCCTACATACATACAGGATTAACTAGCATTGCCATGAGTACAGAACAAAACCGAACAAATACAAACGATAAGCTTGACGAACTGGAACAGAATCGGGAATACAGCACGGGCGAATTCCTGACTACCAACCAAGGCCTGCGCGTCAATGACGATCAGAACTCACTGAAAGCCGGACCAAGAGGGGCCACGCTACTGGAAGATTTTATTCTTCGGGAAAAAATTACCCACTTCGACCATGAACGTATTCCCGAGCGGATTGTCCATGCGCGAGGAGCGGCTGCCCACGGCTATTTTCAAGTTTATGAACCACAGGCCGGTCTAACAAAAGCTAAATTTCTACAGGATCCGTCCGTAAAAACGCCCGTGTTCGTGCGGTTCTCTACCGTGGCCGGTTCGCGCGGTTCGACCGACCTGGCCCGTGACGTACGGGGTTTTGCGGTTAAATTTTATACTGAAGAAGGTAACTTCGACCTGGTTGGCAACAACATGCCGGTCTTCTTTATACAGGATTCCATCAAGTTTCCCGACTTTGTGCACGCGGTAAAACCGGAGCCCAACAACGAGATGCCGCAGGCCGCTTCGGCTCACGATACATTCTGGGACTTTATCTCGATCACGCCTGAGTCGATGCACATGATTATGTGGGTCATGTCGGATCGGGCCATTCCCCGTAGTTATCGCATGATGGAAGGATTTGGGGTACATACCTTCCGGTTTATCAACGCCGAAGGTAAATCGAGCTTCGTAAAATTCCATTGGAAACCACTGCTGGGTGTTCATTCAGTGGTTTGGGATGAAGCCCAGCTTATTTCGGGCCGCGACCCTGATTTTCACCGTCGCGATCTGTGGGACTCCATTGAAGGTGGAGCTTATCCGGAATGGGAACTGGGTGTTCAGATCGTGGCCGAAGAGGACGAACATAAATTCGACTTCGATTTGCTGGATTCGACGAAGATTATTCCTGAAGAACTGGTGCCGGTTCAGCGCATCGGAAAGATGGTGCTCGACCGTAACCCCGACAATTACTTTGCCGAAACCGAACAGGTAGCCTTCCACCTTGGTCATTTGGTACCGGGCCTGGATTTTACCAACGACCCACTTTTGCAGGGACGTTTGTTTTCCTATACCGATACCCAGTTGAAACGCCTGGGTGGGCCCAACTTTCACGAAATTCCCATTAACCGACCCATTGCTCCGGTACACAATGGGCAGCGTGATGGCCACATGCGGCAAACGATCAACGTGGGTCGCACCAGCTACAGCCCGAATGGCATCAATGCCAATTCGCCCGCGCAGGCAAAAGAGAGCGAGGGTGGTTTTACGAGTTATGCCGAACGAATTGACAGCCATAAAATACGCGCCCGAAGCAAAAGTTTCATGGACCACTATAGCCAGGCGAAACTATTCTGGAATAGCCAGTCAGACACGGAGAAAACGCACATTGTGAAAGCGCTGCGCTTTGAGCTAGGCAAAGTAGCCGTGGAAGAAATTCGGGAGCGGATGCTGATTCACTTCGCTCAAGTCGACACGACGCTGGCTACGCTGGTGGCCGAGGGTTTGGGGCTGACGGTACCATCGGCACAGGGTGTTCAGCTCAACATGGGTGTTCCGGCTGATGCCAATCCCGCTGATTATCAACCAACCACCGCTCGCACGGACGTAGGAAAGTCGGCAGCGCTGAGTATGGCTAACCCGCCTAAAGTAGGCATTAAAACACGTCAAGTAGCTATTCTGGCTGCCGATGGCGTAGACAATGCCCAACTCGATGCCATGAAACAGGCGCTGTCGGCCGAGGAAGCCGTGATTGCCATTATTGCTCCCCGTTTGGGTAAGCTTAAAACCTCAACGGGTGAAGCTGTCAAGATCGACGCCAGTTTACAAACAACGGCCTCGGTGCTGTTCGATGCCGTTTATGTGCCCGGCGGTCAGGCCAGTGTTCGTTCACTCTTGCAGGAAGCTGACGCGATCCGATTTGTCCACGAAGCCTTCATGCATTGCAAACCCATTGCCGCTACCTCAGACGGAATTGACCTCCTGAAAGCAGCCGCCAATGGGGGCGCCGAGAAACTCCTAAGCAGTGATGGTATCATTACGGGCGAGGCCACAACCGCTGATGCTGTTCCTCAACAGTTTATTGAGGCCATTGGCCAGCCCCGTTTCTGGAGCCGGGAAAAAACGCTGGTGTAAGCTTTGGGGTAAAGAAAGACATTCGAACGAATTGTATCTGTGGGCTTCAGCCCGTGTATGAACTGGAAGGGACTACGAGCTAAAGCCCGTAGGTACAATATCCTTCTTCAACCAAATAAGTAGCATTGAGTAGCAAAACAGCCCAACTTCACTTTTTTAGCAAAAGTGAAGTTGGGCTGTTTTGTATTTAATTACGACTTGCTGAGTCTATCTCACTTTAACGAGCGTATTTAGCCTGCATCAGCTTAATGAATTTTAGCCCATTTTCGGCAATATTCCAGGGGTCGTTATACTCCCGCCAGACGTTGATCGAATTGGCAAAATCAATATCGTTCCGGGTGAAGGCTTCGATGGTCATCCAGCCGTCGTAGTTCAGCTCCGCCAGCGTCCGAAACGTGTCATCCCAGGGAATATGCCCATCACCGGGTGTACCACGGTCGTTTTCGCTGATATGCACATGGGCAAGTACCGGTGCAATGGTGCGAATGGCTTCCGGAAAACGTTTCTCCTCCATGTTGGCATGATGGGTGTCGAACATAGCCCGAACGTTCGGGTGGTCGGCTCGGCGGATCAGGTCCAGCAACTGGCTCATGGTGTTGCACAGATAGCATTCAAAGCGATTCAGGGCTTCCGGTGCCAAGATGATATTGGCCTGCTGGGCGTAGTCACCAGCGGCATGAAGCACCTCGGCACTGTGAGCATATTCATCGGGCTGGGGCTCCCGTCGACTGAAGGTGGCAAACGCCGAGTGCATCGGCCCACAAATGACGGTGGCGCCCATGGCGTGGGCCCGATCGATGGCTTCTTTCAAGAAGCTTACGGCCTGCTCCCGGATCTTAACCGATTCACTGACCGGATTTTGATCGGGGCCAACCACCATCACGCACGTACGCTGTAAGCCCAGCTGTGTCAGGTGATCACCAAACTGGCGGTATGCGGCAATATTCTGATTGTCGATAAAGCATTCGATGCCATCATACCCAATGTTTTTCAGGCGTTCGGTTATTGGATTTAGTTTCTCCGACATAACGGCCGACCAGGCCAATACATTAAAGCCAATGGGAGACGTTGAGCTTGATTTAGGGACTGTGGCTGCTTCGGACATAGACGGGTAAGATTAACGCAATTTATACGATCTCATAGTAAAGCGTTCGCGAACGTATTTTTCCTGTTAGGTAGCCAAAAATAATGGTGTATCCGTGCTGATGGCCTGGATGGACAGACGTGGCTGAATGAAGACATGCACCGCCGGGGGTTTACTCCTTGCCTTAGTGGATATTTACTCGTTTATTGTAAATCGTAAGGGTAATAGGCAAGAGTGCATTAATGGACTTTTAAGTAGTTAGTACCCGAACCGTCGTACCTTTAGTTCGGAACTATAGCTATACCATAACCTATGTCATTAAAGGGGCCTATTATCTCAATTGAGGATGATGAAGACGATCAGTACCTGATCGGTCAAGTTATTCAGCAACTGAACCTTCCCAATTCGCTTCGTTTCTTCTCAAATGGGCAAACGGCTCTGAACTACCTTAAAACCACTGTTGAACAACCCTTTCTGATTCTTTGTGACATCAACATGCCCATCATGAATGGGCTGGAACTACGGAAAGAGATTAACGAGAGCGAGTATTTAAGGACCAAGTCCATTCCTTTCGTTTATTTGACAACAGCGGCTAATAGCCAGTTGATTCAGGAAGCCTACGATAGTATGGTTCAGGGCTTTTATAAGAAAGCCATTGACTATTCGGGGCTTAATCAGCAACTAAAACTTATCGTTGAATATTGGCAGAACTGCCTGCACCCAAACAGTCAGCTTTAATGGTTGCACCTGCTACTGAAGCCGCGTTATTTCCGCCGGTTCTCCAGCACAATAAGCGGAATAAAGCCATTCCAGGTAGGTGTAAACCGGACTTCGTTCAGGAAGCCCCGCGCGTAATTTCCCAGCACGATGTCAAGGTCGCCATCGTGGTCCCAGTCGCGGGCATCCATACAAATCCAGCGCCCATACTGGCTCACCGGAACGGCATGCGGGGTGAACGATAGGGGTTTAGCCTGCTCAAAATAGATGAAGGTTTCGGCTGGATTATTTTTAAGATCACCGAAGAACGCAATGGTGGCTATGTCCAGATCACCGTCCAGATCGAAGTCCGCAGCCATGGCTTTGGTGCAGCCATTGATTGGGTAAAAGTAAGTCTGTTTGTACTGGTCGCTTCCCTGATTTGTGAAGATATAAACGCCATGAAACGGCTTCAGAATGCGCGAATAGTCGCTGTTATCCCCACAGGTATAGAGAATATCCAAACGGCCGTCCTTATTGATATCGATCAACTGAAAGCTGGTTGAGCCATAAACGGGTGGAAAACGTAGTAAATTCTTATCAGAAAACCCGCCTTTCTGGTCATTCGTGAACAGCCAGATGCCTTCATCGGCATGGGCGAACAGGGCCATAAAATCAAGCCAGCCATCGTGGTTGAAATCGCCGGATATAATCTGCGATGCACCGGCAACTTCCTTAATAACTATTTTTTCGAACGTGTGATCGGGGCGCTGTTTGAGCCAGTACAGAGCCCCCGCTTCATGGCCAAATCCGCAGACAATCCAATCGGTCAGGCCATCTTTCGTGAAGTCGCCGGGGAGAGACTGAATTGGCCGGGGGAGTTGACTCGCCAGCACAACGGGCGATGAGGTGCCTCCTTTGCTGAGACTAATATCCAGGAGTTCGCCCGAGGGCCGATCGACAGCCAGCATGGTTCCAATGCAGGTAAGTTGTGCCCAGCGTGCGCCTGAAGCGTCGACCGTGAAGCTAGCCTGCACTGCCGGAGACGGCAGTTGCTGAATCAGCGTTGGTTTTAGGGCCGAATTCCATTGATAAAGTCCAGCCGTATTTTCATTACTGGAATAAATCTGCCCGCCAGCGGAATCAATCGCAACCAGCGTTGTGGTTGCGAGTTCGGTTTTAATTTCGGCAGGTTTTCGAAGGCTGAACAGGGACCAATCGTTGACCAGCGGTGTTGGCGGAGTGGCTTTTTTGAGTCTGGTCGGTGCCCGTTTTTCATAGTACGCCAGCAGCTTCGTCCAGTTTTCGAATGAAATCGTCGCCTTCGGGGATGGGTAATAATGGGTTTTTTGCCAGACTTCCAGCCCTAGCTTGAGAGCCATTGCCGGTAAAACGTGCTTGCTCCAGGTCTCTTTGTCGAGTGCCTCAGGCGCAACGGGCAAATGGCAGGAACTGCAATAGTGCTTCGCTAATTTTTCCCCTTCGGCATCGGTCGGGTCTTTTGCCGCCGTTGACTCGTTGCTGGATTGGCAACTGGCAACGGCAATAAATAGCCCTAGTAAGGGAAGGACGCAACTGGTATTAAAAAGAAACGATATGTGACGCATGTTGGCTTATTGGAATCGTACCCGACAGCCTCTGGCTGTTTGAGCCGTAGGCTAGGGGTCCGGGTCTTGTTAACTCAAACAACCAGAGACTGTTTGGTACAAGAAAAGGGGCAGTGCGATGACTGCCCCTTTTCTTAGTGTAAGAAAACCCTGACGAATTAATTATACCCCGGATTCTGGGTCAGCGTTGATTTGCCACCCGATGTGCTCAGGTCGATCTGCCGTTGTGGAATAGGGAAGTAATCATTCTTTCCGGCAACGAAGCGGCCACCCCGGATATCCGTCGTGATGGTGCTCTCATAGGTGAAGTACTTGTTTAGCTCGCTCTCGGCAACGCCCCAGCGGACAAGGTCGAAGAACCGGTGGCCTTCGGTGGCCAGTTCCAGCTTGCGCTCGAAGTAAATGGCGTTTAAGGCACCCACCTTACCTAAACCGGCGAATTTACCAGCCGGATACACCGCAATTTTGTAGTTAGCTGCGGGCGTTGTCGAATAGCCCGACAGCGGTGCGGCATTGTTCGCGTATTTATACACGAAGTTGATCGGATTGGCTGCCCGCGCCCGCACCTGATTCACATACGTTTGCGCCTGCTCCAGGTTGCCCAGGTTGGCTTCTGCTTCCGCGGCCATCAACAAGACATCGGCATAGCGAATAATATTCCAGTTAATGGCCGTTCCGGGTGCCCAGGAATGGTTGTCTGAATACTGATCCTGCGTGGCCTGCATGTAAATGTTTTTCTTGGGCGAGTAAGGACCGGCATAGGTTTGACCCGGGCTCCGAATCCAGTCGGCACCGGGGTGATTGCCCCAATCCAGATACGGAATACCCCGGCGGCCAATCGTCCAGTCGATACGAGGATCCAGCGGATCGGTATCTGGCGTAAAGGGCTGGGTCGACGCAACGCCCTGATCATTTTTCACCGGATGGCTGTTGTAATCATTCAGATAGGGCAAACCCGTCGCATCGGTCCGGTAGGAGTTGGCCAGCTCTTGCGACGGCTGAAAGAAGCCACAGCACCGAAAGGGGCTGTTCCCATAGGGGAAGTTCAACATGTCTCCCTGATTAGCATTGGCAATTGTACCCGTACCGTCATTGGCGACCATCTGAATCTGGAAAACCGATTCGGAGTTATTTTCCGTAGCGGCATCGAAATTGTCGTGGTATTTCGGCATCAGCGCGTATTTCAACCCATTACTCGTAACGCCCTGACTAACAACCTGGTCGAAGAGCGTTTTTGCTTCGGCGTATTTGTGTTCGTACAGATACGTTTTCGCCAGATAGGTCGTGGCGGCCCATTTGTTCACCCGACCTACATCCGACTGGGTAGTTGGCAAATTATCGGCCGCATATTTGAAATCAGCCTCAATTTTTGGCCAGATATCCACCGTGTTTGGCTGGGAACTGGCAGCTGATGTTTCGATGGTCTCATCAATCCAGGGCACTTTGTTGAACATACGCTTCAGTTCAAAATAGTAGTGTCCCCGCAGGAAACGGGCCTGAGCCGCCAGTATGGCACGATCGGCATCCGAAATAGTGGTTGCCCGAGCCAGCAGACGCAGGGTCGAGTTGGTCCGGTTTATGCCTTCATATACCGTCCGCCATTTTCCATTGAAGAACCCATTGCTGGCGTCGGTTGTAAATTTGGCAATGGCATCAATCGCAGGCTGATCACTACCGTCGCTTCCTTTGTGTGCTTCACCCCCGGCAATACTGCCGTATACCCAGTTGCTGGGCGATGCCTGCCAGGCATCCGAGCCACTCAGGTTCAAGGCTGAACCATTGTTATACTGGCCATCCAGGGCGGCATAGGCCCCTGTCAATAGGGCATCTACCCCAGCTCGGTTGGCCAATACATCGTCACTAAGGGCACCCTGAGCCGGTATTTCCAGACTTTCCTTACAAGAGTCAAACATCAATCCGGCAGCCATAACTGCCCCGATTGTTATATACTTTGCTAGTTTCATTGGTTGTCGAGTTAATACAAATTAGAACGTCACATTCAGACCAAATAGGAACTGACGTTGGTTTGGATAAACACCTTCGTCGATACCGAACGAGGTGCTATTCGAGAACGACTGGTTCAAACTACCGCCCGAACTGTTGTTGGTGTTGGCCGTAGTACCGATCTCGGGATCCAGACCCGAATACTTGGTAATGGTGAACAGGTTGGCCGACTGAACATAGACCCGTAGCCGTTCGATACCCAGTTTCTTCAGCGTATTGGCGGGTAACGTATAGCCAAGCTGCGCGTTCTTCGCCCGCAGGTACGAACCATTTTCTACGAAGTACGAGTTCGGTACGTTGGCCGAGCTGAATGAACCAACCGTTTCCTGGATAGGCGCTTTCGCGTCGTGGTTTTCGGGTGTCCAGGAATCATATAGGGCCGTCTGGCTCTTGGCACCCTGGAAATTGGCATTGAAGTCCGTCCACCATCTTACGTTGTTCCAGATATCGTTCCCCTGCGTGCCGTAGAAGAAGATGCTGAAATCGAACTTCTTGTAGGTAGCGCCCAGATTCAACCCATAGCTGAATTTTGGGTTTGGATTGCCCAGAAAGGTGCGGTCAGCTTCGGTGATCTGTCCGTCGCCGTTGACGTCAGCATACCGGAAACGACCCACGGCAACGTCGCTCTGATAAACGGCCGCTGTGTTTCCGGTCTTCTGTTGCGCCTGGGCATTTGCTGCGTTGATTTCCTCCTGCGAGTTCCAGAAACCGGCGGTCTTGTAGCCGAAGAACTGACCAATGGAGTGACCAACGGCGTTGCGAACAATGTAGCTCCCGTTGAACCGGCGACCTTCCTGATCGAAGTAGTCGATACCGTCTGCCAGCGAAACGATCTTGTTGTTATAGGTCGTGAACGTCAGCGTTCCGGTCAGTTTCAGATCGCTCGTCACGTTGATCGCGCTCGATGCTGCAATGTCGAGACCCTGGTTGCGCATCCGGGCCACGTTGACGGCCGGAGCCGTTCCCAAACCCGCCGTTCCGGCCAGTTCGAGCGTATAGAGCAGGTCGCGAACCTGTTTGTTGTAGTAATCAACCGTCAGGTCCAGTTTGCCTTTCCACAGGCTGGCATCAAAGCCAATGTTGGCGTTTATGTTCTTCTCCCAGCGAGCGTCGGGATTCCCGATGCGGGTGCGCTGGAAACCCAGTGAGTTCGCCGAATTCGACCCGGTTATGGCGTAATACGATGACGTACGGTCACCACCATAAGTTGTGTAGGCATTGGCCGGATCGACGTTCAACTGGTTACCCATGATCCCGTAGCCCCCCCGGATTTTCAGGTCATTCAGCCAGGTCAGTCCGCTCAGGAAGCTTTCCTGCGAAATACGCCAGCCTGCACTCACCGCCGGGAACCAGCCATACTGGTAGTTCAGGAATCGGGAGGAGCCGTCGCGTCGAATCGTTGCGCCAAAGAGATACTTGTCTTTTAGCGAGTAATCGACCCGGCCAATCAACGAGAACAGCGCATCGGCATAGCGATTGCTGTAGTTGGTTGGTGTTCCCGACCCCGTTGAGAGGTTGGTATAGTTAGGGTCGAAGGAGAAGTAACTCTGCGTGGTTCCACCAACGTTGCGTCCCTGGTTCTGATAGGCTTCTGTACCGACCAGTACTTTCAGATCGTGCGTGTTGTTGAAGTTGTGCTGATATTGTACGGTGTTGGTCCATGTCCAGTTTGCCCCGTTGAACGTGTTCTCCGTGTACGAATTGGTTGTGGTATTTTCCTGGTTCTCATACGTGGGGTACGTGAACGAATGGAAGTTACCCATGTAGATCTCACCCCCGAAGCTAGTGCGGGCCGTAAAGTCTTTCAGGAAGTCGACTTCAGCGTACATATTACCGAACAGTCGATTGTTCTGACCCCGGTTATTGGCTGTCCGCTGCTGAATGGCAACCGGGTTATTGGCATTACCCAATCCCTGGCCGTATCCACCGGCATAGTTGCCCATAATGTCATAGACCGGAATAATGCGCTGTTCCCGGAACGCCATACCAATGGCGCTACCTTCCTGTAAGGCGTTTACCCGTGGGTTATCCGACACGGAGAAGGCCAGGTTTTCGCCTACGCGGATGTTCTCCCGGATGTTATACTGGCTGTTCGACCGAATCGTGTACCGTTTCAGATACGTGTTGATCAATGTTCCCTGTTGATTGAAGTAATTGAACGAGAACAGGTAGTTGCCTTGTGGGCCGCCACCGCTCACGGCCAGGTTATGGCTCATGATCGGCGCTGATTTGAAAATCTCGTGGAACCAGTCCGTGCCGGTTTTATTAGCCCGTGTAATTCGGTTAAATGCGTTGTACTGAGAGGCATCGTTGTAGGTCGGATTGACATTGTACCGCGATGGATCGACCGACGGATCCCCTTCTTTGGCCCCCTGCGGAGCAATATAATCCGGTAAAACAGGCGTAGTGCCGCTACCATAGAGGGGATCATTGATCGCTGCGTTCGGGTTGGCATTGCGGAGGGCATTAAATTTGAGTTGGGCCGTTTCCTGCGGATCCAACAAATTCCATACGTTACCGCTCTTTGGGATCTGAACACCATAATAGGCATCGTACTGTACTTTCACTTTGCCCGTTCCGCGACGCGTTGTGATAATAATGACACCATTGGCCGCCCGCGAACCGTAGATCGACGCTGAACCGGCATCCTTCAGGACCTGCATCGAAGCCACGTCGTTCGGGTTGATGTCGTTGATGTTCTGCGTCGGTACACCATCCACGACATACAGCGGCTGGTTATTGCCGAAGGTGTTTAGCCCCCGAATCCGCACCTGTGGCGCTTCGCCCGGCTGGCCCGAACCCAGCACCGTAACCCCCGACGCCCGGCCCTGCAACTGGTTGGTAATCTGCGAGGTTGGCTGTTGTTGGAGTTCCGCTACGTTGACCACCGCCACGGCCCCGGTCAGGTCTTTTTTGCGCTGTGTACCGTAGCCAACCACGACTACCTCATTCAGCGATTTTACATCGGACGCCAGCTGGATGTCGGGTAGGGTCGTGCGGTTGTTGATCGCAACCTCCTGCGTAGTGTAACTGATGGATGAGATGACCAGCGTTCCATTACCGTCGGGTACGTTCAGGGTAAAGCGCCCATCGGCGTCCGTTGCCGTACCGACGTTGGCGGTTCCTTTGACAAGGATCGTTGCGCCCGGCAAGCCCGTCCCTTTTTCATCGAGAACCCGGCCCGTGACGGTAATTGGCGGAACGGGTTTTTCGACGTTTGGGTCAGCTGCTGCGCGTGAATTTGTTGACGAAGCATCAGCTACCCGTTTCAGAATGATCGTTTTCCCGCCCACTTCATAGTTAATGGCAGCGGGTCCTAACACGGCGTTGAGTACCTCGGACAGCCGCTCGTTGGTAAACGTGAGCGAACTGATCCGTTGTTGGGTAAAAATGCGCGGGTTATACATAAACTTCACATCGGCTTCTTTGCCAATGCGACTAATGGCCTGCTCAATGGTCAGGTTAGATAACTGAAGACTTACCCGGCGATTAAGTAGTTCCTGACCATACGTGTCATGTGCTCGTGCTATGGTAGCAAAGGCAGTCACCACGAAAAACAGGTAAAAACTGACGCGCATAATTTTGAGCAACTTTTGCTGCTTTTGTATTCTAATTGTCATACTTTTGAATTGGTTGTCGGTTTACATCGGCAATAAAAATCCCTTACCCTATCAGGGCATGCTTTTTTTCGCAGAGAGCAATTGGGAGACTAGTTCCAGAGTCAGTGATGTTGGCGCATTGCTGACTCTTTTTTTTGTATTCTAACGTGAGTGTTTTTCGGACATAGGCTGGTTTAGTGAGTTGAGTAATTTTATGGGCATCCTTTACTGGTAATTAAAATTTTTCCGTCCATTTGCTCGTGTTGAGCATCCAGCGTCTGGCAGATCATCGTCAACTTCTCGAAAAGCGGCTCATCGTCCAGTGAAGCGGTCAGGTAGCAGTTCTTCATGACCTCGGCATCAAAAACAATCTCAACACCGTAGGCTTTTTCAAGGGCGGCAAAGACCTGGGTAATGGGCGTTCCACTAAACTCGAACATGGCCTGCTGAATGGGCATGTCCAGCAGGGTTGGCGAATCGACCAGCGACCGCACCAGCCGGCTTTCATCCCGGTCGAACTGCACCCGCTGATTTGGCGTTAGCACCAGCCCGATCAACTGGCGGGATTCCTGTTTGTCAACGCGGTCGCGATCCGTGCGGGTGAAAACAGATACCCGACCCGTTTTTACCGTTACATCAACGGCTTTTTTGTCGTAAGCCCGAACCGTAAAGCTTGTTCCCAGCACTTTAGTGATCAGGTTATCTGCATAAACGAAAAAGGGTCTGTCCGGATTTTTAGCAACTTCAAAAAAAGCTTCTCCTACCAAATACACTTCCCGCTTGTTCTGGCTGGCAAACGCACTGGGGTAACTAATGCGGCTGTTCGGCTGCAACACAACAGAACTGCCGTCGGCCAACAACACTAGTTTTAGTTTAGTACCCGTGTTTACTACTTCCTTCATCGGCACCGTAGAACTGGCAACCAGCTTCTGGTAAACCGCCGTTGGTTTATCCTGACCGTTGTACCAGCCAAACCAGCTCAATAAAATTATGGCTACCGAAGCCGCTGCAATCCAGGCCATTCGACCATACGACCAAAAAGGAGTCGATTCCCGCAGGGCGGGTTCGGTATCCTGCATGATTTGTTGAATGCTCCGGTGGATAAACTCGGGTGTTGGTTCAGCCGTATCTTCGCCAATGGCCTGCAAGGTTTCACGAGCCTGAATCATGAGCATGGCTTTTTCCGGAAACAGGACCGGAAAGCGCTCCCACCACTCGGCTACCGGGGACGGTGCTTGCTCAAATACCCATGATCGGAATGATTCGTCTTCCAGAAAATCATAGAGCTCAAAATGATCAAATGATTTCATAGAAAATAACTATTTTTTGGCTGCATTACCTATATAATTAGCCAGCAAGGGCCTCATACCCTCCAATTTCGATATTTTTTGAAATAAATTAACGTATGGCTCACAGGCAGCCAGTGCGCTGATCGCTTACCAGTGTTCGCGAAGAAAATTCAGGGCTTTGTGCAGGTGGTTGGAGACGGACTGACGACTGATGGACATCACATCGGCAATGTGCTCAATGTCGAGTTCCTGAAAGTAACGCAGGTGGAGCGCTTCCTGCTGACGTTGGGGGAGGAGGTCGAACAGGGTTTTAATTTTCCGGGCCGAGAGTTGCTCGGCTTCTATGGCCACAAAGAAGTCTTCGAAGGGTTGTTCGGGAGTTACGTCCAGGGCTTCGTCTTCATCGACCCAGCCCCGGCGCTGGGTCCGCTGCAGTTCCAGCAGTATCTTGTGGCGTAGTGATTTGAGCAGGTATTTTTTAATGTTGTCGGTGCTGCTGACGTGCAGGCGACGTTCCCACAAGTACACGAACATATCGTGCAGACAATCCTGAATCAAATCAGTGTCTTTGCTGTAGCGTGTTCCAAATCGGAACAGCGATGCATAATGGACCGAAATAATCTGCTCGAATGCCTGGCGGTCACCTTTCTTGAAGCGTTCCCAAAGCGCTTCATCATTCGGCAAATTAGTTGAGAATATACTCTTCATGTTTAACGTGAGCCACTGCCTGCTCTATACGTTTAACAGTAGTTTCATCTTTGAGAATTCCACGAAAATCTGGAAATTCATCAAGAAACTATAAAACGTACTGGCTCTGCGATTGGTAAGTTGCCGGATTAAGTTACCGGCCTGTATGGGGCATCTGTACGTACGGCTAAGTGAATTTAACGCTTTATTGACTTGGCGTAACAAATCGCCAAAATATTGCTCTTTTTTTTGTCTGCACCGGTTTTTAACATGATGCAGACAAAAAGGCAGGCATTTATGTCGTGTAAATTAATGAACGATAGGCCTGTTAACAGGCTATTTGCGGTGGATCGTTGTGGCTGCCGACTGGGCTGCCGCCAGAATGGTCATGTCCGCAATCGTAACATTGGCCGGGGCTGTTACAGCATACACAATCGTATCGGCAATATCGTCGGCGGTTAGGGGCGCGTAGCCTTCATACACTTTAGCGGCTCGTTCCCTGTCACCTTTGAACCGCACGACCGAAAACTCCGTCTCAACGGCACCGGGTGCAATGTTGGTCACCTTAATGCCATGCTGGGTCAGGTCCAGGCGCATCCCCGTGCTGAGGGCTTCGACGGCTGCTTTGCTGGCGCAGTAGACCGCCCCATTAGCATAGGTCTGCTTGCCCGCTATCGAACTCAGGTTCACGATATGCCCTCGCTGGCGTTCGACCATGCCGGGTATCACCGCTTTCGATACATACAGCAACCCCTGCACATTGCCATCAATCATCTGATCCCAGTCGGCAGGGTCTCCCTCCTGAATTGGCGACAGGCCGTGGGCGTTCCCCGCATTATTGACCAGAATGTCGATGGCTTTCCAGTCATCGGGCAAGGTGCTTATTGCATCATCGACTTCGGTCCGGTTCCGCACATCGAAGGTAAGGGTTGTTACAGCGGTCTGTGCACCAAGCTGGTCGGCCACTTCGTCTAAACGGTCCTGTCGACGACCACAAAGAATCAGTCGGTAGTCGAGATCGGCAAAGGCCTTCGCTGTGGCGTAGCCAATGCCAGAGGTTGCACCGGTAATGAGAGCAATACGAGACATAGAAAGGTGAAAATAAATGATTTTACAAAGATAAACGGGTGTGGGCAGGTTTAGGGGCTATAGGATACAAATCCGTTCCTGTATGTCTCTTACGAAGAGTTTTTAATTAATAAGCCGCTCATTTATTGGGGCTTACACAACTTATTGCTGTTTAAAAAAAGTCTGTTAGTGAATTTGGTCGGGTTTTTGCACCGAATTGAATATTGTTTGATTCCGTGAATGTGAACGATATGTTTGGCCCTTAGTGGCTACATAAGTGCCTCTTTCGGGATCAATTCTTCCTCTTTTTTTAAATAATCATTACTCGTTGTTATGCTACCTGAATTCTCGGTTGTAATTCCAACTTATCAGCAGCCAGCTTTATTGCTTAAATGCCTGGATGCATTGGGTCGTCAACGGTTATCTCATGACCAGTTTGAAATCATTGTCGTCGATGAGGGGAACTCGCCTGAAACAGAAACGGCCGTTTTACTCTTTGCCAGACAAATAGCCCGCAGTGGTGCCCCAATCGAAGTGCGCTACCTGGGTCAGCCGCAACAGCGTGGCCTGGCCGCTGCCCGTAATCGGGGCTGGCGGGCGGCTCGTGGCCGAGTGATCGCGTTTACCGACGAAGACTGCCTGCCAGAGCCTACCTGGCTTTCAGCGGCTTTAACCTGTTTTCAGCGTGGGGCGCAGGTGGTGAGCGGCCAATTACGGGTACACCTCCCGAACCAGCCAACACCCCTCGATCGCACCGCTACGTTCCTGAAGCGGGCTGAGTTCATGGCGTCCAACTGCTTTTGCCGGAAATCTACGCTGGACCGCGTTGGTGGGTTTGAAGAAGCCTTCGATACGGACTGGCGGGAAGACAGTGATTTGCAATTCAAGTTTCTCCAGACTGGAATTCCCATCGCCAAGTGTCCCGAAGCCGTTGTCGTTTACCCCATTCGCCCATGCGCCTGGTATGAGTTATTACAGGATGAGCGTAACAATTGCTACGATGCGCTGCTCTACAAACGTCATCCGGATTTGTTTCGGGAGCGGATTCCAACGTACCGTCGGCAGGTGGTTGGCTATTATGCTTCCGTTGTGAGCCTCGTCCTTGGCCTGATCGGCCTGTTGAGTGGCCAGATGAACATGGCTATTATGGGCTTATGTATATGGGCTGTTCTGTCGGTAGATCGGGTGCTGCATCATTTACCCAACACGCCCCTAACCCGGCCAATTCTTAAACAGGTTATACTAACCGCTATTGCAACGCCCTTTCTGTCTGTCTACTGGCGACTGTATGGGGCCGTAAAATACAGGGTACTATATCTGTAGGCGACCAGCCTCGTCTATAATTGCGTAAAAAATACATGCTGGAACCTATTTTCCTGTGTATAAACGACACAATAAGGAACCATTAACGATTTGATTGTATTTTTGAGGGATGAAGCCAGTACTACTCAACTGGCTTCATCCTTTCATGGATCACTTGCATCAAAGTTTTAGCGTTCGGTTTTCTTATAGTGTTCTTTTTACCGAACGTCTTTTCGATTATACCAATCCGTTATTCGCCGACTTTTTTAGCCAGCAAGCCACTGCCGATACGCGAAAAAAGCTTCTGTTTATCGTTGATTCTGGCGTTGTTGATACGCACCCCGATCTATTGGACGCCATCAGGACGTACTTTGAGAAACACGCTGGTATAGTGGATCTTATCGCTGATTTTCTGATTATTCCGGGTGGTGAGATCGCCAAGAATGATCCCGATTTTGTCGAACAGATCGTTGATGCCGTAGATCGGTATGGCATAGATCGTCACTCGTATGTGGCGGCCATTGGAGGTGGATCAGTGCTCGATCTGGTTGGCTATGCAGCGGCAATTTCACACCGGGGTATTCGCCACATTCGGATTCCAACGACGGTGCTTTCGCAGAATGATTCGGGAGTGGGCGTTAAAAATGGCGTCAACTACCGGGCAAAGAAAAATTTCCTCGGCACATTTGTTCCTCCCGTTGCGGTATTCAACGACAGCCTGTTTTTAACGACACTCGATGATCGCGACTGGCGGGCAGGTATTTCTGAAGCGATCAAAGTGGCGCTCATTAAAGACAAGGCGTTTTTTGAGTGGATTGAAGCACATGCCGAGGCATTAGCCGCCCGCGACATGACGGCGATGCACTACCTCATTCATCGGTGCGCCGACATGCATTTGCAGCACATTGCGGGCGGTGATCCGTTCGAAATGGGCTCCTCCCGACCGCTTGATTTTGGCCACTGGAGCGCTCATAAGCTGGAACAGCTCACCAATTTCGAGATCCGGCACGGCGAAGCGGTGGCCATTGGTATTGCGCTCGATAGCCTGTACTCGCAGCAACTGGGCTGGCTTACCCAAACGGACACGGACCGTATTCTGACGACACTCCGCACGCTTGGCTTTGCCCTTTACCAACCCATGCTCGACGCCGACAACAGCGCCGGAGTACTGAAAGGACTCGCTGAGTTTCGCGAACATTTAGGTGGCCAACTAACCATTATGCTGCTGAAAGGCCTTGGGCAGGGTGTAGAAGTGCACGAGATGGATGCCGACCGTATTCGGCAGGCCATTGCAACCTTACGACAAACGGATTCACTAGCCTTTCAGACCTATAAAGTTTCTGAAACCTTATAGGTTTTCTTCTTATGAAAACTTCCCTCGGCCACCTCGGCTATTGCACCAATATTCATGCCGGTGAAACCTGGACGGATCATTTTACGGCGCTGCAGGAGTCTATTCCTGAATTGAAGCAGCGGCTGTCGCCGGAGGCTCCCTTTGGTATCGGGTTGCGCCTGTCGAATATAGCGAGCGAGGAGCTGGAAATCCCCGACAATCTGGTCGCCTTTCAGCATTGGTTAGCCCAGAATGACTGCTATGTGTTTACCATGAACGGCTTTCCGTTCGGAGGCTTTCATGATACCGTTGTTAAAGATCAGGTGCACGCACCCGACTGGACCACCGAAGCCAGAGTTGAGTATACCAAACGGCTGTTTCGCATTCTATCGGTTCTGTTGCCAGTCGATGAGCTGGGAAACCCCATTCAGGGGGGCGTGTCTACCTCACCGTTGACCTACCGGCTCTGGTTCGAATGGGAACAACCGGCCGCCCGCGACTATATCTTTTCCCAGACCACCCAAAATGTGCTTGAGGTTGTGGCTGACCTGGTTCGGTTGAGAAAGCAGACGGATCGGCTTATGCACCTCGATCTGGAACCCGAACCGGATGGCATTATCGAAACCGCCGACGAGTTCATTAGCTGGTTTACCGATTACCTGCTGCCGATGGGGATTGAGCAGTTAAGCGAACAATTTGGGCTGACGGACGAAGAAGCGGAGGCTGCCATTTGTGAACACGTTCGGTTGTGCTATGACGTCTGTCATTTTGCCGTGGGTTATGAACGGCCGGCGGAGGTGCTGGATAAACTCAAAAATTATGGCTTGCGCGTCGGTAAAATTCAGATTAGCGCGGCTTTAAAAGCTGAATTTCCGGAGGTAGCCAACGAACGGGAAGCGGTTTGGCAGGCGTTTGAGGAATTTAACGAACCTACGTATCTGCACCAGGTAGTGGCTCGAACGAAGGCCGGGGAACTGGTTCGCTTCCCCGATCTGCCACAAGCACTGGCCGCTTTCAACGAGACCCATGCCGAATGGCGGGCGCATTTCCACGTTCCGCTTTTTGTGTCGGATTATGGTGTGCTACAGTCCACGCAGGATGATATTCGGGAGGTGCTCCGGTTGCAGGCCGATCGGATGTTTACCAACCAGCTGGAGGTCGAAACCTATACATGGGGCGTATTGCCGGAGGATTTAAAGAAAAACCTGGTCGATTCAATTGAACGGGAAATGAAATGGGTGTCTAAATCAATGAAGAATGATGAATGATGAATGTGTTAGTCTAATATCAATCATCTTTCATTTCTGATTTATCCGTATGAGAAAGACCGTAGTACTCGACGTTGTCGGCTTGTCGTATTCGCTGATTGGCGAACACACGCCTTTTCTGAAACAATGGTTTGCCAATAAAAACCAGGCGACCATTGAGCCAATGCTCCCCGCCGTAACGACGTCGGTGCAGTCTACTTACGTAACGGGCAAATGGCCCAGCGAAACCGGTATCGTTGCCAATGGCTGGTATGACCGCACGGATTCGGAAGTGAAGTTCTGGAAACAGTCGAACAAGCTCGTAGCGGGGGAAAAGATCTGGGAGCGCGCCCGGAAACTGGACCCCAATTTTACGGTCTCGAAAATGTTCTGGTGGTACAACATGTACTCCTCCGCCGATTATTCGGCCACGCCCCGGCCGCAATATCCGTCCGACGGCATGAAGCTCCCTGATTGCTACACCCAGCCCGGCGACCTACGCGATCGACTCACGAAAGAATTGGGGACCTTTCCGCTCTTCCAGTTCTGGGGACCAGCCACAACGATCAAGAGTAGCCGCTGGATCGCCGATGCCTCGATGCTGGTCGACAAATGGCACAATCCGACGCTGACGCTGATTTATTTACCACACCTCGATTACTGCCTGCAAAAGTTCGGTCAGGATTTCTCGAAAATCAGCAATGATCTGCGGGAAATCGACGATGTATGCCGCGACCTGATTCAGTATTATGAAAAGCAGGGGGCTGAAATCATTGTGCTGTCGGAATACGGGATAACGAACGTCAGTAAACCCATTCATATCAACCGGATTCTGCGGGAAGCAGGCATGATCCGCTACCGGGAAGAGCGTGGTCTGGAACTGTTCGATGCCGGGGCTTCGCCCGCCTTCGCTACCCCCGATCACCAGATTGCCCACGTGTATATCAACGACCAAAGGGTTTTCGAAAAAGTGCGGTCATTGCTGGAAAAAACACCCGGCATTGAACTTGTGCTGGATAAAGAGCAGCAGAAGCAGTACCATATCGATCATGAACGCTCCGGCGATCTGGTGGTGGTTGCCGATGCCGATAGCTGGTTTACCTACTATTACTGGCTCGACGACGCCCGCGCCCCCGACTTTGCCCGGCTGGTGGCTATCCACCAGAAACCCGGCTACGATCCTGTCGAGATGTTTATGGACCAAACCAATCCATTAATCAAATTAAAAGCGGGGTACAAATTGGGCCGTAAACTGCTTGGGTTCCGGTATTTGATGAACGTTATTTCGCTGGATGCCACGCTCGTGAAAGGGTCGCACGGACGGATCGGGACCGCTCCCGAACACCATCCTGTGTTTGTGAGCAGCCACAACGTAGGTAAAACATTGACAGCCACTGCTGTATACGATAAAATATGGGAGACGCTATCCGTCGGAATAGTTGAAAAACAGACGAGCTAAGTTGTTGGTTATTCGGACGAAAGCACGTAATTTAACTTTATGAAAGCCTTCGTCGCCCTCATCCTGCTGGTCTCCGCCTGTACGTCGACCCGGCCCGTAGCCGTAAATGCCCCGGCCGATGGTGCTGAATACTATCAGCCTAATCAGCCGGTGTCGGCTATCATGCCCCGGCTCTATCCCGACCCACAAGGAGGGCTCGGCCATTCGCAGGACCCCGACATTCGTGTGACGGATATTCGCCTGACGGCTAGTTACACCGTGCTGTATCTGACGTTTGGCAAAAACAAAGACGACCGGAATAGCAATTATTACGGCACCAGCAACATTTCGTTCAACCCCAAAGCGGTGCTGGCTTCGGCCGGTGGTAAGCGCACTTATGCCTTGGTGAAAACGGAGGGTATCCCCATGTCTCCGGATAGCCGTGAGATCAAGAATGATGAAAAAGTTGTGTTCGTCCTCTACTTCGAGCGGTTGGATAAAGGCGTCGAATCGTTTGATTTATTCGAGTGCAAAAGCGATAATCTGAACTCATGCTTCAATGTAGCGGGCATGACCGTTCAGAATCCGCTCAATTCAGAAGCTCAGCAGAACTAGCCGTTTCCGGCGATACGTTTTTCCACCCTCATTTTACCGCCGTTCCCATAATGGCGCTGCTATTTACCCTTAAGGTGGGGAAGATTGGCGGCTTTTTCTCATCATCTACACACCGAACGGGTTAGTCAGACGTTAACCAAGTATGGTTATCATTTAGTTTTTGTTTGATTATGTCCTCTTTTGCCTCGTTTCATCGTCATTTACGCACTCCTCTTTTTATTGTTGCTGGCCTGTTTTTCAGCTTATTTGCGCTTGCTCAGGTTAACCTGACGTACCGTTTACTGACGGGTTATAGCCTCAGCCCCGATGCGCCTGTTACTAAAGGAAAGCCTACACTTTTTGTATTTGAACAGACCGAAACATTCAGCCAGGTGTTTCAGCCGACTTCAACCGGTTCAGTTCGTAAACGCGATGCGCCCAATTTTGATAAAGAAATGGCCATTGGCATCGCCCTGCCTTCGACTAAAACACCGCCAAAACTTTCTGTAAGCAAAATATTTGTGCAAGATTCTACCTTAACGGTACGCTATATACGTATAGCTGATACGGCTTCGGTGAAATCGCCTTTAGCGGAAGCTATACACCCAATGTTACTGGTTATGATTCCTAAACAGACAGTTTTGAAAACAAGACTGGTCGAAAACGGGAAAGTTGTCCAAACAATTAAAAAACGCGAAGATTAAGGATACAACTTGAAGGCTAACAAGTTGGTTGAACGATCGTTTTCTATCTGTATAAATATACTTTTATAGATAGAAAGGGTATATGTTATTATTTATAGCGAGTAACTTTGAAAAGTTTTAACGTTATACATTCAATTCAACTTATTTTATCTTAGTTTGTAACTAAAATTAAAAAGAATGAATTGAGTAATTAGCGCAGAATATTTCTGCGCTAATTCTTTTTGAGGCTTTCTTTAAAAATCAATCCGCCTTCCACAGCCGTTTGGCAATGTGCAATGTTGTCAGTCAATCCGCCTGCTTTGTATAGGGCGCTAATGCCTTCATGACCTCATTATGGTATGTTTCCAGCATGGCTATCAACTGTTTATGGCTGTAAGCTGACTCCGCGAACTGGCTTTGTAAATCTGATGTAAAATCGTTGTTGCTTAGCTGACCGTATTCTTTCGGTAATCTCGATTCAAAAAATGCCAGAAACTTACGGCTATTGGCTAGGTTGTGCTCGAGCCTGTATTTCTGTTCTTCCAGATGCGCCTTGTTCTGTTTATTTATTGTGTTCATTTTCATTCTTGCTGACAAAGAATCTGCTCTGTCTGTTCGTGCTAGTCCTATTAACAGGAGGTATAAACGGGGCAATTTGGTTCATTTTCTACCAGATGTAACGGTTAGTCTACGACTTGTTGCTACCGACCAGGCCAGGATTAAGCACCAGTCGATCTAAGGTTCACCTAATAACTTCATGTATCAAAAAAAGCCACGCCCTATACTTCTGACTTTATAATGTTACCATGGTCACTAAGTATACGGTGTTTTTAATCTAAAAAATGACTTAGCAAGAAGAACAGATAAACATGAATTAATCCAACTAAGGAAACGGGCCTGTTCATTAAAAACGCCCAAATCAGGGCTATATCATACCGTTTAGTCAATCTACAAAAAAGCATGTCTTTGTTTATTAACTTTGTTACGAACAAGAACAGGACGGAGCTTACATATATACGTTAAGCGCCGTTGAATGACTACAAGGTGATTATGAATAATGATACGTTTAGCCAGTTACTGGATGCTTACCGGCAGCAGACTATTGAGATGAATGTATCTTCCATTACCCCAAGCTCATCGGGTGCTACCTTAAGTTGGGTGCAACTGCTTCAGCGGCATGTTCAGGAATGGAAGCAGCATTATAGGCTTGAAAGCCAGGCGGTTGAGCAAGTCCGGGAGACTTATCAGCACATTCGGCGTCAGGTGGATCCGTCGAATATAATGGAACAATCGGCCATACTGGCTGCTGAATCGCAGGAATCAAAAGAAGTGTCTATGGTTTTTCAGGCAAAGCGGGACTTAATTTGGGCACGTCATCAACAGGAGTTGAGCACAAGCCGATTTGTGGCCTAACTCACGCTTTTTGAAATCCGTCGATTTTGTTTAGGTAAAGAAAATTCGTAGACTGTTCCACAAGTCTCAAAAGGGCTCTGGCTGTATAGCCAGAGCCCTTTCATTTACAGAATGCCGACCTTAGGAGTCGGCATTCTGTTTTCTAAACCATGTCGGAAGCGCCTTCACAGTCTTCCCTCAGAGCTCAATTAATTTAATAGGATACCGACGAGATCGCTTTTTAAGTGGGCGCCATACGTCAGGCAAAAAATGCTGTTTTCTGATTTTTTAACCAAAAAACGGGTAAAACCAACAGTTCATCGAAATGTCAGGCTTCATTGACTCATTATTGGTGAATCTTGTACTATAAATCGCTGACAAAAACCACCAAGCATTAAGGCATACACATACACTTATGAACCCTGCTATTTCAACCATCCGTCCTGCTTTGTCAACTGTAGTAATATCGGCTAATCAACATGGAAATAGTCGTAAGTTAGATGAGTTATTAGCCGTTAGCCAGGAGACACATTCGTGCTATTCGATGGAAGAGCCATCGACCTACTGGTTATCGGATAGAAATTGCCTGGGGGTAGATGAGAATAATTATTTAATGTATAGTCTGACACGCAAAGAAAACTGGCTGTTTGCCACCGGTTCTATTCTTGGGCTAACTGTTTTAGGATATGTTTGTAAGTGTCTGTTAATGTTTTAGTTAGTTAGACTGGCGCCAATTGATAGCGCACGTAATCAACACCAGACCGCTCGATACATAAAAACAGGCCTCTTCGATCAAGCGATGCAGAGGAGCCGCTCAGGCTCTGCCTTGACCAGATTTTTTGTGATTATAGAGAGGCCGAGGTCATTGCTCAATAACATCTTATATAGGACCAGGCCAGATTCTTATACCAGGGATCTGGTTTTGCTTTATGGGGCAGGAGGGCCCGAAAAAGAAACGTTCCGTTAACCGCTTCACTCAAGACCTCAGAGTTTCCTCTCGTTTAATTGGTAAGCCTATTTAATTCGACCTGCTCTGGTGAGTCAAACAGGCTTACGTATACGCATTGGCGGCTAGTTGGCTGTAATCGCGTGGCGTTTACTTGTTGTTAACCCCTTCGGTTGTCTTACTGAGTGATGGTCGCTTGTTTCAGTCTGTCTGAAGGAAATAAAGAACTTGAAAACCAAAACTATACTAAGACGTTACTGTACTGTAAACACTAATTTTTTCATCAATGACTGGCGAGCAAAAGCCATTTAATCAAGATAAGGCACTCCACGAGCGGTTAGATGTAAATTTTGTCTTGAAGGCAGCCCGACTGGGCGTTTGGGAATTGGACCCGGTAACGTTTATGATTCACTGGGATGAGCGCTGTCAGGAATTATACGGCATAGCTTATCAAGCTCGAATTTCTTACGACGAAGCTGTCCGTCATATTCATCCTGATGATATCGACCGAGTAAATCAGGCTGTCCAATTAGCCATGAATCCTCAGGGCAATGGGGAGTACGATGTTACCTACCGCACGATTGGCGCTAATGATGGTCGCCTGCGCTGGGTTCGTTTTATGGGCCAGGGTTACACCAATGAAGCCGGAGAACTGTTCCGATTTTCGGGTGTGGCCCAGGAGGTGACTGAGGATGCACTAGCTCACCAGCGGGTCGAGCTGAGCGAACATCGTTTCAAGAGCCTAATCCAGGAAGCTCCCTTTGCTATTGGTGTTTATACAACTCGGGAGTTCATTATTGACATGGCCAATGACGCTATGATTAAAGTGTGGGGGAAAACCCCGGCGGTCATTGGCATGAAACTGGCTGAAGCCCTACCCGAACTGGAGGGCCAGCCCTTTATTGGTTTACTTGAGCAGGTTTACGATACCAATATTCTATACCAGACAACTGAACAGGAGGTGTATCTGGTAGTAGATGGGCGCCTGCAAAGCTTTTGGTTTACGTTTACGTATCAGCCTCTGACCAACAAAGATGGAAAGGTTTACGCCATCCTGAACATGGCGGTTGACATGACCGAGCGGGTATTGGCGAATCGGAAACTGGTGAATACGGAAGAAACCCTTCGGGGCGCTATCGAACTGGCAGAGTTGGCGACCTGGAGCCTGGATATTGAAACAAACACATTCAGTTATTCAAAGCGGTTTATGGAATGGCTTGGTTTCGCCAGTGAAACCAAATCGCTGGACGAAGCCTTTAACCCGATACCGGTAGAGTACAGGGACCGGGTTGCCGACGCCATTGGCTCCGCTATTCAGCCGGGTTCATCCGGGCGTTATGAAAACGAGCATCCTATCATCAACCGGCTCACGGGTCAGGTACGGATGATCCATGCACAGGCCCAGTTGTTTTACGATGCAAAGGGCGTTCCTGTCGCGCTAAGCGGTAGTGCACAAGACGTTACTGAACAACGGAGACTTCAGCTAGCCCTGGAGCAGCAGGTCAGAGAACGTACCGAAGAATTAGAAGTAACGAATGAAGAATTAGCGGCTACAATTGAAGAACTGGCAGCCACGAACGAAGAACTAGCCGCTACCAATGAGGAACTGACAGAAGCCAATGAAGGTCTTGCCGAATCCAATCAGCATCTTACCCGTTCCAATCAGAATCTGGAGCAGTTTGCCTACATTGCCAGTCACGACTTGCAGGAGCCCCTACGCAAGATTCAGCAGTTTAGTGATCTGCTCAAAACGCGCTATGCATTCTCATCGATGGGCGATGAGCTTGTTTATCTGGAACGAATGCAGGTGGCGGCCAGCCGGATGTCACTCCTGATAAAGGACTTGCTGGCGTTTTCACGCATTTCGACCAGTCCGGCGCCAGCCGCTCGGGTACCGCTGTCGCGGGTTGTTAACGAAGTGTTGGAAAATCTGTCGGTTGCTATTGAGGAAACGAATGCTCAAATTCAGATAGATCCATTACCAACGGTATTTGGCGATGCCTCGCAGTTAGGTCAACTATTTCAGAACCTTTTCTCAAACGCGCTCAAATTCCAGCGACAGGGCGTTTCGCCCCAAATCATAGTTCGTGTGGATATCGTTCAGGTAGACGATTTGCCGCGTGGTGTAAGACCTACTCGCCAGACGGCTACCTATCATTCAATAGAGATCGCTGACAACGGCATTGGTTTTGATGAGAAGTATGCCGACCGTATTTTTCAGGTTTTTCAGCGACTGCACGGCAGGAATGAATTTGCCGGTACAGGTGTTGGGTTAGCTATCTGCCAGAAAGTAGTGACCAATCACGGAGGAGCCATCACCGCCATGAGCCAGCCTGGGTTTGGTGCAAAGTTCAGTATCTATCTGCCCATATAAGGGCGTATCTCGTCAATTAAATAACCATGGCAAAGACAATTTTCATCACGGGAGCATCGTCGGGCATCGGGAAAGCCGCAGCCATTTTGTTTGCCAAACACGGCTGGAACGTGGCCGCTACCATGCGCAACCCACAGAATGAGACCGAGTTGCAGCAATATCCGTCAATTAAAGTATATGCCCTCGATGTAACCCAAACCGACAGCGTAACTCAGGCGGTCGAGCAGGCGCTGGCCGACTGGCAACAGATTGATGTGCTGCTCAATAACGCGGGTTATGGGCTGGCGGGGCCGCTGGAAACGGCTTCAGAAGAGAAAATTATGGATCAATTCAATACCAATATGTTTGGTGTGATGCGGACCATAAAAGCGCTGTTGCCTACTTTTCGGGAAATAGGCGGGGGCACGATTATCAATATTACGTCGATTGGCGGGTTGGTTGGCCTACCGTTCAATTCGATCTATCACGCGACTAAATTCGGAGTTGACGGGTTATCGGAGTCACTGAACTATGAGTTGCGTCCCTTTAATATCCGGGTTAAGGTTGTCGCTCCGGGGGGCGTCATTACTGATTTCGCTACCCGTTCGTTGCAACGCACTATGGACGGGGAGAGCGTTTATGACGCGGGCCTGGAGAAAGTATTTGCCGCTTTCGGTACGAATGCAGCCAATTACTCAACCGCCGACCAGATTGCTGAGGTCATTTATCAGGCCGCTACCGACAACACAGACCAGATACGTTACGTGGCCGGACAGGATGCACAAGCGTTATATGGCGCCTGGAAAAGCATGAGCAACGAAGAGTTTTTTGCGATGGTCAGTCAGCGATTTGGCTTAGCGTAACTGTATCTTGTGATTAGGGTGTAGCACACCCTAATCACGCCTTACAATCAATTGTTGCAACACCTCGGTCTCAACTTTGTGACCACCCTCAAAGGCCGTCATTTTTAGCGTTGGCACATCGGCTTGTAGCCGGTTCAGGTAGCCTTCTACATCGTCCATCTGGCTAATGTATTCATCCTGTCGACCATACACGTAGTGCGTTTCAATGGCCTGTAATTTATCAGGGTCGATTAACTCGCGCAGCCCATTCGGAAAATAACCTGCCCATAAAATGAGCCGGTCGACCCGCAGAAGGCTTACCTGATTACTGGGTTGGTTGAGCCAGCGACAGGCAACGGCCGCGCCCTGTGAGAAACCCAGTACCGTAATGTGAAGACTCGACGGCGCTTTCCCGTTCAGAATGCTGGCATACACGGTGTTTAAGTAAGTCAGGAAATCACTGATTTCGTGTTCTTTATCTTCTCGCGTGAGCCAGGACGCCCCCACCCGATTGTACGTACCATCCAGATAGGAGCGGGATAGGCCCTCCGGTAGAACAACGAACGTATTTGCATCGGTTAGACTAATAAACTTCCGGCTAAAATACGCGGCCAATTGGCCGAAGCCATGCAGACAAAACCAGACATGCGTTGTCGTTGAACTTAGTTCGCCCAGCGTATAGTAACGGGCCGTTCGCTGGACGGCCAGGTGATGTTCGGTTGCCATAATAAACTCAGCGTTGAAACCGTGACTGTTGTTTGTCGTTCTTTCGTTCCTCGTAATGCTGCCTGTCGGCAATGTAGCAAAGCCGTTCAATTTGAGCGTGAACAACGCCATGGGCATCCAGCCATTGGACGCTGAATGTCTGCTCGGTTTGCCCATTTGCTGCCACGGCCTGCCGAACGGTAGCCAGTTGGTCGTCGGTGATGTCAAAACGGGCATAGAGTGTCTGGCGGCCCGGCTTTCGAAAACGAATAGTGCCCGTTTTGTCCCAGACAACGTAGTTGTTGCCTAAAATCCGGAGGAGCATCAGCATGTAAAACGGATCGGCAGCCGCAAACATACTGCCGCCAAAAATGGTACCTACGTAATTATAGGTCCACAAACTTCGGCGCAGTCGCAAATGAACCTCCCGTGAATCGCCCGACCAGAACAGGATTTTGCCGCCCGTTCCGAAATACATCGGATACCAGTTCATGAATTGACGAAATCGCCATGATTTGAACGATTCCCGACGGTTAGTTTGCAGAAAAGCGGGTGTCATACGGAATAGCTGAATACGGGAGTTGGATCACAGGGCAAACTCTTTTCCCTTTTTGGTCGCCTGCGCAATTTGTCCGGCATGGTAGGAATTGTGGTGCATCATGAAGGTAAGAAGCTGCATACGGGATACCTCGCCGAAAGGAGACTGGATAAGTTCAGCCCATTGGGTGTCGTCAGTTTGCTGAATGTGCTCCGCAATCATAGCATAACTATCCTCAACCAGTTGCTTAACCGCTGCCAGATCGAGGAGCTTGCCATCGTCCGTAACACCGCCGGTAGTCTGTAGCTCAATACCTAGCTCGCGTCCAAACAGCATGCTGGCAAACCGGTGCATGACCTCGGCCGAATGCAGAGCGATGAAACCAGCCGAAGCGGTTTCGGGCGTCAGGCGATTTCTAAAATTTTCGGGTGTGAGTTTACGAATGGCGCCTGATGCAGCCCCCTGGTTAAATTGCCATAGCTGGGTTACGAGTTCGGTGGTCATGGTGGTAGGGTTTAATGAGATTAGATCAATCAGTTGGCAAAAGTTTAGTCAGCACATTCGCCGAAAAAGCCGTCAGGCCGTCAATTGCCTCCGGGCCCAGTTCCTGGCGAATCTGTTCGTTGAGTACTTTCCATATTTTGTGGCATCGTTTGGCTAATGCCCGGCCTTCTTCGGTCAGGAAGAGGCCGTTACGAAGGTTATCCGTGAGCCAGCCGTTTTTCTGGAGCAGCTGAACATCGCGGCTCATGGCTGATTTTTCAATCTGAAGCAATTTCGATAACTCCGCCTGCCGCACGCCCGGTTGAGCAAAAATGCGCATGAGTAGGCCTGCCTGTGCGAACGTAACGCCTTCGGGCCCGAACGCATCATTATAGCGGCCCGTAACGACCCGTGCCAGCATCCGCAACCGACCGGCAACGCAATAGGTTTCAGGTGAGCTACGGTCGTTCGTGTTATTCTCGGCGTTCATGTTGTAAAGATAGAAGTCGCAGTTGTATATGCAACTTTAGGCTTCTGAAAAAAGCTATTGGCTTCATCAATCACCCAATAGCTTTTTTAGCAGAAGTTATGGGCTCTTCTCAACTATTCTAAGAAGACACCGACTTTATGGGCGTTGGCTGGTTATCCAGCACCTCTTTAGGTGGATGCTGGCTCCAGTAGGTAGCCAGCAGTGAGCCGGTAGTGTTCATAATTGGGCCGAACAGGGCAGGCGCAAGGCCCACAGTGGCTACTTTGCCCATCTGAACGGCAATGCCCGAGGCTAACCCGCCATTCTGTAAGCCAACTTCAATGGCTACCGTGCGACAACTCTGCTCGTCCATCCCGAATATACGGGCGCTCCAATAGCCCAATGTGAAACCCGTCAGATTATGAATCAGAACACAAAGGGCCAATGTCCAGCCTACTGTCAGTAAACTATCCCGTCCGGCGGCTGTAATAATAGCGACAATCAGCACGATACCCGCCATCGAAATGAGGGGCATAATCCGGTTTAAGATAACGGCTGACTTATGGAAAATACGGTTCAGGGCTAACCCGATAATGACGGGGAAGATGACGATCTCCATAATTTCGAGCATCATTTTCAAGAATGAAATCTCAATGAACTGGCCTGCCAGGAGCGTCATCAGGGCAGGCATCAGGAAGGGGGCCAACAGGGTCGACAAGGTCGTTACGGTGATGGATAGGGGCACGTTGGCCTTGGCAATAAAACACATCACGTTGGAGGCCAGCCCGCTGGGCGAACAGCCGATCAGCACGACGCCGGCCGCAATTTCGGGCGGAAATTTGAAGACATTCGCCAGCGTAAAACCCAGCAGCGGCATGATCAGAAAATGGCATGAGACGCCCACAAATACGGCCCTTGGCTGCTTGATAACCCCTTCAAAATCCTTGATCGACATGGTTGTACCCATGCCCAGCATAATGATCTGAAGCAGCGGCACAATCAGTTTCTTCAGCGGAAAATCGCCTATTTTGGTGAATGGCTCCGGAAACGTGAGCGCAATGGCGACGGCCGAAATAATGAGGGCCGTATAAATTAAATTGCTGTAGGACGAGCGTTCGTTTGTTTCGGCTTTCATTTCCTCAACGGGCTGACAGATGATGGGTGACAGGCATGTGTATCAGGAACTAAAAGTGCGTCTATCGATAAAATTACCCGTTCTGAATATAGATCAGGCTGTTTGGTACAACAATTAATCTTGAAGCGAAGCCAGAACGCCTTCTTTCAAGGAGTAAGTAGACGTTCTGATCTGTGAAATGCCATAGGTCTTCAGAACGTAGTCGATCAGGCAAACAGCTACCACAATCATATCGACGCGCAGTTCGATCATGCCGGGAATCTGCATCCGCTCAGCCTGGTTCCGGGTGATGAGTAGTTCATAGACCCGATAAAACTCAGCTATCGGCAAAGTGAACGACGATTGAGTAGGTTCGGGCAGGTGCCCGTGTTCGTGCATAGACCACATATCGACCAACGTATCGAAAGAGCCCGATGAGCCAACCAGAACCGTAGGCTCGTATTGGTGGATCGCATTAGCCAGAGGCAGCAGCTTTTCCTGAAAATAGTCGTGGAGCCGACGAATACTACCTGAGTTAATCGGATCCGTTGACATGAACCGTTCACGCAGACGTTGTCCGCCAATTTCAAAACTTTGTTTCCAGTACGTTCTTGAGTGATTGCCCAGGATAAATTCAACGCTACCGCCACCAATATCGATGACCAGCGAAGTGGCCTCATCCAAGGCGCCCGCTGCCCGAACGCCCTGATAAATATAATCGGCCTCCTGCTCGCCCGAAATAACGGTAATCGGAATGCCGGTTGCTTCCCGGACGCGGTCAATGAATGCCGCCTGGTTGCGGGCAACGCGAATGGCACTTGTGCCCGTAGCAATCACCTGACCAGGATCAACCCCGTGCTGGTCGAGCACCTGCCGGAAGTATGTTAACACCTGAAGTGCCCGCTCAATGCCTTCTTCGGTAATGAAGCCCTGGTTGATACCCGCTTGCCCGATTTTGGCAGGTAGGCTTTCCCGGAACAGGGTTGTATAGGCAGAACCTGTTTTTTCTACAATCAGCAAATGAAATGTATTGGTACCTAAGTCGATAATGGCTTGTTTCATAGTTGCAAATCTATTACCTTTGCCGTCCGGTTTTTAGCTAAAACAGAATATTTAGAACATGCTTATCATTAACGTAAAAGACAACGAGTCGATTGACAAGGCCCTGAAACGCTTCAAAAAGAAGTTCGAGAAGACGGGTGTGTTGCGGCAGTTGCGGTCGCGGACAGCTTTCCAGAAGCCATCCATCAAGCGTCGCACAGAGATCATTAAAGCCACGTACAAAGAACGCATGTACGGCAATCACACCGAACAATAGACTTGTTTGGTGGTGTGAAGTTGGTTGTGGATGAATCGTTGAATGCGCAGTCAACGATGATGAATCGCCAAATGCTATGACACGACATAAAAGCAGCAAACAGAAATGGTTGCTGCTTTTTTTGTTGTCCGAACCGTGCTTTTTATGATTCGTTTGATTCCATGAACATTAGCTCCTATCTTTTGAATTGTAACTTTAAGCCGATTCATCAGATTAAGATGAGTAGATTTGCTTTATAAAATCAGGGGAATCAAATGAATCAACAAAATCCGGCCGGGCCGCCGTGCGGTCAAGATTTCCTGCAGCACATTCGGTTTGAAAAACGACTGAGCCACCATACTCTGACGGCCTATACAAAGGATTTAGAGCAGTTTTGTCTATTTCTGCTGACCGAATGCAACATCGATCAACCCGAACTTGCTGATTTTCGACACGTTCGTTCCTGGATTGTGAGCCTGGTAGAAGGGAAAGCCGATAAATCATCCGTTAACCGGAAGATCGCTACATTACGTGCTTTCTTTGGTTTCCTGCTCCGCCGAAAAGTGATTGATGTCGATCCAATGTCGAAGATTCAGGCATTGAAAACCAGCAAAAAACTGCCGCAATACGTTGAGGAAAAGCCGATGGACATGTTGCTCAGCGATGTCGATTTTCCTGATACTTTCGAGGGAGTCCGCGACAAATTAGTACTCGAATTATTGTACGGTACGGGCATTCGACTGAGTGAGCTAACGGGCCTGAAAACAGTTGATGTAAACCTCTACGAAAAGACCATCACAGTGCTGGGCAAGCGAAACAAACACCGGATTATTCCCCTGACCGATCCGCTGTTTGTGCTCATTCAGCAATACAGTCGACTAAAAGAGGAAACGTTTCTGGGGCAGGCCGATCGGGTGCATTTGATTGTCAGTGATAAAGGTGTTCCAGCCTATGCCATGCTGATTCAACGCATTGTGACTCGGCACCTTACGCTGGTTACCACACTTGAAAAGAAAAGCCCTCACGTCTTGCGGCACTCATTTGCTACGCATTTGCTCAATCGGGGGGCTGACTTAAATGCCATTAAAGATTTGCTTGGACACAGTAGTTTAGCCGCCACCCAGATTTATACACATACAAGCCTGGAACAGTTAAAAAAGACGTACGATCAGGCTCACCCGAAGGCGAAAAATTAAGACGGGCTGGACGTCCGCGTTACGGTATGAATATTCTTATAATGAGTCAAACGCTGTTCTACTTACTCGAGCAGCAACCAAATTCTGAAAAGGCCGTAAGCTATCTCAACCAGCAGGCTGACGCCTTCAACGAGAAGCAGCAAGTCGCTCTATTCTATCGCACGTTTACGGCTATTCCCCGCTTTGTTGGCAAACAACCCATCGATATACCCGCTGATCTTCAATTTACGCTCCAACGGACACGTCCCGGATTTTCGGTTGAGGGCTGGACGTTAGATCGGCTGGCGCGGGTCTGGTGGTTGCTTCAACTCCCGGCCGATGATCAGGCTACGTATGTTAAAACGATCAGTGAACTGTTCAAAGCTGGCGAGTTAAACGAATTAGTGGCGCTTTATTCAGCGTTGCCCGTGCTGGCGTATCCCGAAGCCTGGACGTTTCAGGCTACAGAAGGCATTCGCAATAACATCGCCGATGTACAGTCAGCCATCATGCTGCATAATCCTTTTCCCGCCGATTATTTTAGCGAAGCGGCCTGGAACCAGTTGATTATGAAAGCATTTTTTACGGATAAGGATGTGACGCAGATCACAGGCCTGCAGGAACGTAAAAACGCCCGGCTGTCTCAGACGCTGGCCGATTATGCTGCCGAACGCCGAGCTGCCGGGCGTAGTTTGCCCGCTCATATTGAGGAGTTAATGTGAGTACGATTTTTGGTTCTTATTTTATAGTTTGTGGTTTACGGTTTGTGGTTAGCTGACGGGCGAAAGCAATACTCGTCCGTTAGTCAACCACAAACGTCAAACTACAAACTAATAAAATCGGTACGAAATACCCGCTGACAGCATCAATGAAGGGCTGCTATTCTTCAACAGGTCATAATTAAAGAACACATTCTGATATTGAGCCTGAATTTCGGCACCCAGCCCCTGTTCGCGCTTGCCATAGTATTTGACCCCAATGGCCGGTGCAATAGCGCCTTTGAAGCCACTCGACTGATCGGCCAGGGTTCCGAAGTAGTTCGTGTAATCAACAAAGGCACCACCACCAGCAAACTGCACATACGGCCGAAGAGCCGCGGCATTATCGGCAAAATAGTAGGACAGCGAAACCATGGCTGGAATTACCGACAGCGTACGCGTTTGAACCGCCGAAATGGACTGGTTTTCGTATTCGTAAACCTGCCGGGGAAGGCGTTGCTTGTTGTATTGATAGCCTGTTTTAAGGCCGATCGAGAACCGCTTTGGAAAGAGCCATTCACCCTCCAGCGCGAAATTTGTTGGCGATACCTTATCAATATACCCCTGGGTTCCGCCCATTGGAAAGGCGACACCATACCGGGCCGAAATGTTGAACGTTACATACTCCTGATAAGGTGATGGGAAGGTATAGTTCCCTTTATTATCGTTCTGATATTGTGCCCGGGTCGTTGTCGTTAACGCCATCAGGGCAATGAAAGCTATGATCGGTTTCATAAGTGCTTATTCAGTGGCCTTCAGATAAGGCGATTGGTTGAAAATAGCAGTCACGGCTGTATCGACCGCTTGCTGATCGGTGATGTCGGTGCCGCGAATAGTGGCATCATAAATGACATTCAACTGGGCTTGTGTTGTGCCTGTGCCCGTTGCCGGCCGATTTTTCAGGTCGACAATCTGGATTTCCCAATATTGATCCGTAACCTGGTAGGTGTAATAGCTGGGATAATAAGGGTAATACCCATACCCGCCAAAGCCACCAAATCCTCCACCCCAGTAGTTTGAGTAATACGAGTACGGATCGGAGGCAACCCCCGTATACTGGTTATTGACCCGAATAATAGCTACGCCTAAATCGGCGTTTTCTCCACGATTAACCCGCCGAAACCCCTTTGCTGTCAGCGCGTTAGCTACATTCGTGACGAACCGGCTCGAAACATCCGTTTGGGTAGTGCTATACGAATCGTTCGACTCAATAATGACCGAGTCGGGCAAACTGAACGTTTTATACTGGCCGAAGTTAACTGAGCGGTCATAGTTCGTGATATACACCGGACTATCGGCGGGGCTCAGGTCATTGACTGCGTTTTCGCGGCAGGATGTCAATCCGCCTACGCCCAGAAGCAGTAAAACTGCCCCAAGTTTCCACTTTCCTACTTTACGTTGATGATGCGTCTTCATGGTTGCATTTGTTGTACGATTGGTTGTGGAGCTTTCGAAGAGAATTACGCGCTACGCGTATCAGCTATGGCTAATGCGAGTATGCCTCTTTGAAAACTCTATCTATAAAACGAATGGACTAGTGTGACAGTTTATTGAGATTGATTAAATGTTGCTAAAAAACGTGCAGAAAGGGGCTATTTTTTGCAGAACTTTACAATTCTATTGACGCTTGCTTAATGCCTTTAACGTAGTACAATTATGGATTTTATGGATTCAATTCGTGGCATGTCCTTTTTCGACATGCACGTTCACATGACCTCCCGGACCACCGATGATTATCAGGCTATGGCCGATGCGGGTGTGGTGGCGCTGATTGAACCGGCTTTCTGGCTAGGTCAGCCCCGGACGGGTATAGATTCGTTTCGCGACTATTTTGCCAGCCTGGTCGGATGGGAGCGGTTTCGGGCTTCCCAGTTCGGTATTCGGCACTACTGCACCATTGGGTTGAATTCCAAAGAAGCAAATCAGGAAGAATTAGCCGAGCAGGTTATGGAAATCCTGCCTTTATTCATCTATAAAGAAGGCGTGGTTGGCGTTGGCGAAATTGGCTTCGATGATCAAACACCTGCTGAGGACAAATACTACCGTGCGCAGCTTGAACTTGCTAAAGAGGCCAATCTGCCGGTTCAGATTCACACGCCCCACCGCGACAAGAAGCAGGGAACCAGCCGAAGTATGGATATTGCCATTGAGCACGGCATTGCGCCCGGGATGGTGATTGTCGACCACAATAATGAGGAAACGGTACGGGAAGTACTGGACCGGGGATTCTGGGCGGGCTTCACCATTTATCCGTTTACCAAAATGGGAAATGAGCGGATGGTTGACATTGTGAAGCAGTATGGACCGGAGCGGATTATGATCAACTCAGCCGCCGACTGGGGTATCAGCGATCCGCTGGCCGTGCCGAAAACGGCCGCTTTAATGAAGCAACGTGGTATTTCAGATGAAGCTATCAAACTGGTCACCTTTACCAATGCCATAACGGCTTTTGCGCAAAGTGGACAGCTTAGCCTTGACGAACTTACCCAGCCGATGGGTGTCGATCAGAGCCAGCGATTTAATGGAAGTTCAATCCTGCGCGGTGGACAGGCACCAAGAGTAGATAAAGAATCAACAATCATAAAATAGAATGATGAACGATAAGTGATGAACTTAAAATCGCTTATCGCTTATCATTCATCATTCATCATTGAAAAATCTTAAAGCACTTCTTTCCCTGACCCGCCCGGCTAACCTTGTTACGGCCGTTGCCGATGTGCTGGCGGGGATGGCTATTGCGGGTTATTTTCAAGTGTTCGACCCAGCTCCGGCTCCTGTGGGATGGCTTTGTCTGGCCACCGTTGGGTTATATGGTGGGGGGGTTGTGTTCAATGATGTTTTCGATGCGGAGTTGGATGCCATCGAGCGTCCTGAGCGACCAATTCCCAGCGGTGTTATCCGTAAAGCTACAGCAACTTTATTGGGTATCATATTGCTGGCTATTGGCATTGTCTGCTCATTTCTGGTAAACCAAACGGCAGGCTTTCTGGCGATTGGGATCAGTGTGGCGTCGCTCGTATATGACCGATTCGGGAAGCATCACAATTGGTTGGGCCCCGTTAATATGGGTCTTTGCCGGGGCCTGAATCTACTGCTGGGCGTCAGTATCTTACCCGATCAGGTGCTGCCCTGGGCCTGGGTAGGTATCGTGCCTATCGCCTATATTGCCGCCATTACCATGATTAGCCGGGGCGAGGTGCATGGAGGCAGTCCGACTACCTTACGATTTGCCGGTATTCTTTACGCCCTTGTTATTGGCTGCGTGGCGGCTCTGGCTCAACGGCAGGAGCAGTTGGGTACGGCTTTGCCCTTTCTGCTATTGTTTGGCTATTACATTTTTCCGCCACTCTGGCGGGCTGTAAAAGAGCCCATTGGACGAAATATTGGTCTTGCCGTTCGGGCGGGCGTGTTATCGCTTATTGTCATGAATGCAGCCTGGGTGGCGTCGTTCGCGTCGTTTCCGCTGGCTATGCTGGTCTTTTGCCTATTGCCCCTGTCGCGGTTTCTGGCCAAGATTTTTGCCGTAACATAAAAAATCGGGTGGTCAGCCACATCTTTCGATGTGCTGACCACCCGATTCTGCAATAAGTACGTTACGCGTTTGCTGGTGTGCAGAACTCTTCCAAAGCCATTTCGAGGTGTTGGGCAATCATCTGCGCCGAACGGCCTTCGATGTGGTGCCGCTCGATGAAATGGACCAGATCACCATCTTTAAAAATGCCGATTGCCGGCGATGATGGCGGATAAGGCAGCAAGTACTCCCGCATTTTGGCGGTAGCTTCCAGGTCACCACCCGCAAAAACAGATACCATTTTGTCTGGTTTAACCGCGCTGGCGGCCAGGGCAGCTTTCACACCGGGGCGAGCAGCACCAGCGGCACAGCCACAAACCGAGTTCACCACAACGAGCATGGTTCCCGGGGTGTTTTCCATCGTGTTCACCACGTCTTCAGCAGTGGTTAATTCTTCAAACCCAACGCTTGTCAGGTCTTCCCGCATGGGGATAAGCAAATGAGGAGGATACATAATTGGTTAAATTTAGTCGAAGTTAGTAAGTCGTAAGGCTATAAATCGCGAATGGCCTACGACTGTTTTTTTTACATAAAGCCAAGTTCCAGTTTCGCTACTTCCGACATCAGCTCGGTTGAATACGGTGGATCGAACGTCAATTCGACACTCACATCGCTGACACCGTCGATAGCGCGTACTTTCTCTTCAATTTCCGCCGGAATAGAGCCTGCCGATGGACACGACGGCGAGGTCAGCGTCATCAAAATATATACATTGTTGACCGGAAATATTTTGATGTCGTAAATGAGGCCCAACTCATACACATCCACCGGAATCTCGGGGTCATAAACACCCTTCAGGGCCAGTACAACTTGTTCTTTTAATTCTTCGTCTGTCATGACTATGCTTAACTAGTTTTTTCCGTGTAGGCGCGACCGAAGGCTTTCATACGCTCGATCATCGACGCCAGGCCACCAGCCCGTAACGATGTAATCAGGTTTCCCATACCGACCTGCGGAATAAAGTACAGATCAGTATTGGCAATGTCTTCAGGTTTTTCACCGGAGAGAACCCGAATCAGAAGGCCAACTAATCCTTTGGAAATCTGGGCAGTTGGTTCGCTATCTCCATAGAAATAAAGTTTGCCGTCTTTCAGTTCAGCATCAACCCAAACTTTTGACTGACAACCCATAATCCGGTTCTCATCCGTTTTAAGGGATTCAGGCATCGGCGGTAGCTTTTTGCCCAAATCAATTATGTATTGCGTCTTGTCGAGCTGGTCGTCGAACAAGTCAAATTCTTCTATAATCTCGTCCTGTTTCTCGTTAATCGTCATGCTTAGATTCTTCCTAAAGGTCGGCCCATTGGACGGACAGCGAGTATCGTTGGCGTCTCACTTTGTGTGCTATAAACCAATCGATACCTGCCCACAAATATTTCGCGGATAAACGAAATATAGAAGTCTGGTACCATTCTTCCCATTTCTGGAAATTGATCTATCAAGTTTAATTTTTTCTCTAATTCGTCAGCTACCGCAATCGACTGGTCAAATAAATACTCGTAAGTTTCTCGAACTTCTTCTCTCGCCGACTCTTTCCAAACAATCATCCTTTCTTCCCTAATTCGGCCATCTTCTTTTGCTTGATCGCCCTAAGCTCCTGCATGACCTGCTCGTGGGGAGTTGCGCCTGTTTCGCGCAATCTACTTTCAATCAATTTGATGAACAGAATGCGCTCGATCAGATCTTCGGAAGACACCCTATCTGGGAGTTCATTAAGGCTGGCGAGCACTTGATTTTTGTCCAATAAGATTTCCTCAGGGAACATATCAGTAAGGGTTAGAGATCACAACATCATTTTCTGAACCCGTCGTAAGCCTATTACAAGCCGGTCAACTTCGTCTCTGGTGTTATAAACCGCAAATGACGCCCGCGTAGTTCCGGCAATGCCGAAGCGCTGCATGAGCGGCTGCGTACAGTGGTGGCCCGTGCGAACGGCTATACCCTGCTGATCCAGAATAACGCCCGTATCCTGGTGGTGAATGCCATCCAATACAAAGGAGATGACGCCGATTTTATGTTTAGCCTGCCCGATAATACGCAGTCCATCCAACTCGCTCAATTGCTCGGTAGCATACTGAAGCAGGTCATTTTCATGGGCTGCGATGTTCTCTTTGCCCAAACCAGCCATGTACTTGAGGGCGGTTTTTACAGCAATAACATCCGCAATATTGGGGGTTCCCGCTTCAAATTTGTAGGGAATCTCATTATAAGTCGTTTTGGCAAAAGTGACTTCCTTGATCATTTCGCCACCGCCCCGGTAAGGAGGCATTGAGTCGAGAAGTTCTTTTTTGCCATATAAAACGCCCATACCTGTTGGGCCATACAGCTTGTGGGCCGACAAGGCATAAAAATCAGCGTCGAGTGCCTGAACGTCGAGGTCAAGGTGCGAACTGGCCTGGGCGCCATCAATCAAGACAACGGCACCGACTGCGTGCGCTTTGTCGATGATCGTCTTGACGGGGTTAACCGTTCCGAGTGAATTGGAAACGTGAACACAGGAAACGAATTTGGTGCGTTCTGACAGAAGCTTTTCGTATTCATCCAGCATCAGTTCACCCGCGTCGTTTACTGGAATAACTTTCAGGATACACCCTTTTTCTTCACATAGCATCTGCCAAGGAACAATGTTGGAATGGTGTTCCATCGTCGATATGATGATCTCGTCACCTTCTTTCAAAAACCGGCGTCCGTAACTTTGCGCGACCAGGTTGATGCTATCGGTGGTGCCGTAGGTGAAAATAATCTCCTGCCAGTGTTTAGCGTTCAGAAATTCCTGAACGGCCCGTCGGGAGGCTTCAAAGGCGGCTGTCGCTTTTTCGGCCAGGTGGTGAATTCCCCGGTGGATATTGGCATTATACCCCTCATAATAGCCCGTTAGCGCATTGATTACCGCCGTTGGCTTCTGGTTCGTTGCTGCGTTATCGAAATAAACCAGCGGACGACCGTTCACCTGTTGATCGAGTATGGGAAAATCCCGGCGGATCTGCTGAATATCGAGGGTAGTTTCTATCGCTGACTGCATAGTGTGTTCGTGTCGAAAAGAGGTTGATTGATTGAGCCATTCACCTCAAAGGTTATTTCTAAAACGTAAATAAAGGGCTGTTAGGTTCGTGTAAATACTACCGTCTTTTCAAAACGATGACCTGATTTCGCAGGGTCTTGTTGATCCGAAAATTATCATCGGCCATGACAACCAGCGTCTGATGTTGCTCATCGAGCCAGGCCATGGCTTCCAGATTACAGACAGTGCCGGGAAACTGGCGGTTAAAATCGAAAGCCAGCTCTTTGCGCAACGTGCGGGTGCGCCGATCCTGCGTTGCCAGATATAAATTGGCCGTTACCCGTTTTTGGGCGGCATCGTAACACCGTTCCAGTATCAGCAGCCGGTTCTCATCCACCGCTACGATGTCCGAAATACCGCCAACACGTTCTTCACCCTGCGCAAAGGGGCATCGATCGATGGGGTAGGCATACCGCTCCACAATCGGATCTGACACGAGCGGAGTTGGGTATCGAAAAAAAGTGATGGTATCCTGACGCATACGGGTTTGACCCTCCCAACCGGCTTCGGGCGCTACCCAGAGTGCCCCCGATGGCGTTAAGGCCAATCCTTCGAGCCCTTTATTGGGGCCGGGTAATGGTAGTTTCAACAAGACCTGTGCAGCACTGTCGCGCAGGGTTTGACCATATTGAACAGATGTAACATATTCGTGTTCGTCGGTCCAGAAGTAGGTACTGATCTGTGGGTTGAACCGGACGCTTTCGAACCAGTAGGGCGTTTTTTGTGCGTTTATCAGATGAGTACTATCGCCCAAATCACGGATGGTTCTGATGTTCGAAAAGGTGAAGTGCCAGCCCCGGTCGCTGACCAGGTGCCACTCGCCAGTACTCGGAATAATCTCAAGCCCTGATATTCCCCGCAGACTGTCGCGCACGAAGGGGATCGTTAGCGAATCACCCTCGAAGGAAAACCGAACCCCCTGCGCATGCGTGTAGCAGGTGAGCAATAAACAGGTAAGTAGGTGGAGAAGTCGCATGGGAAATAAAAAAGGTGTCGGGTTTGAGAACCCGACACCACCAAAACTTGAGAATCTGGCACCACCAAAATAAATACGGAACAGATCTTATTTCGTCAATTTTTCGCGAACCACTCCTTCCAGATACTCACGGATGGGCACAATTTTTATCTGGCTCAGAACGTCCTGCGAAAAGGCATAGAGCAGTAACGTCCGGGCTTCATCTTTTGGAATACCCCGCGAACGCATGTAAAACAACGCATCGTCGTTAAGCTGGCCAGTTGTAGTACCGTGTGAACATTTTACGTCGTCGGCATAAATCTCCAGTTGCGGCTTCGTATTCATTGAAGCGCCTAGTGAGAGCACCACGTTCTTACAGGATTGGTAGGCGTTGGTTTTCTGCGCGTCAGGCCGAACGAAGATTTTACCGTTGAACACGCCCGTACTGTTATCGTCCAGAATGCCTTTGTAAAGTTCATTACTGTACGAGTTGGGCATGGCGTGATCCACAAGAGTGTGGTTATCGACGTGCTGGCGGCCGTTGGGCATGTACAAGCCATACATGAAGGCTTCGGCATGTTGGCCATTCAGCACAATGTTCAGGTTATTCCGAACAAAGCTACCGTTGAGCGTTATCGAAGCCGAGTAGAAGTGGCTATTATCGGATTGGCTCACCTGCGTGGTGCCAATATGGTAGGCTTTCTCCGTTTCGTTCAGCACTTTGTAATACTGCATCCGGGCATCGCGTTCGAGTACGATTTCCGTCACGACGTTCACAAAGCTGGTTTTCTCGCCCAATGTCCGGTAAGACTCAGCCATCATCACTTCGGCGTTCTTACCAACAACTACGAGGTTACGAGGTTGGGAAGCTATATTTTTCTCCCGGGTATCGGTGATGAAACGCAGGATAATAGGTTGCTCAACTGTGGTGTTATTAGGAACCCGAATAACAACGCCATCGCTGGCCATCGCGGTGTTCAGGGCAGTAAATGCACTTTCCTGATAATCGGCATAGCTGGCAAAATGAGCGTCCATAAACTCAGGGTCACTCTTTATCGCGTCGGCAAAACTGGTGATGGTTACCTGATCGGCCGGGCTAACGATTCGCGACAGTTCTGGATGGTAAATGCCGTTGATAAAATACAGAATGTTACCGTCGAGATTCGGTATTTCAAGTGGGCTAAGGTCTTCGGCCGTTAGCGTAGACGTGGTATCGAGGCCAAATTCCTCTTTGAGCAGGCCATTCACGTTCGAGTATTTCCACTCTTCGTGCCGAATTGTTGGGAAGCCCAATTGCTCAAACTGTTTCAGAGCCGACCGTCGAAGCTGGTGTAAAGGCGATTTTCGTTCGCCGTTCATGCGCTCTTCGTTGTCCCGAAAAGACGCCAGCAACTGCTCTTTAAAATCGTTATAAGATGCGTAAGAGGGAGTCATTTTTTGAATGATAAATGATGAATGCTGAATGAGGATGACGGGGTTGACATCATTTCTCATTTATCATTCCTCATTGGTTTACTTCGGCTTCAGCCTTGATCCAGTCGTATCCTTTTTCTTCCAGTTCGAGGGCTAATTCCTTCGGCCCCGATTTGACAATACGACCTTTGTATAATACGTGTACATAATCGGGCACGATGTAATCCAGCAAGCGCTGATAGTGGGTTACCACGATGGTTGATCGTTCTGGCGACCGAAGTTTATTGACACCATCGGCCACAATCCGTAAGGCATCGATATCCAGGCCCGAATCCGTCTCGTCAAGAATAGCCAATTTCGGTTCGAGCATGGCCATTTGGAAGATTTCATTCCGTTTTTTCTCACCGCCCGAAAAGCCTTCGTTCAGGGAGCGACTCAGCAGCGACTGATCGATGTTGACGAGCTTCATCTTCTCTTTCATCAACTTCAGAAACTGGACCGCATCAAGTGATTCCTGACCACGATACTTACGAATTTCGTTAAGCGCTGTTTTTAGGAAATTAGTTGTACTGACGCCGGGAATCTCTATTGGGTACTGGAAAGCCAGAAAAATACCTTCAGCTGCCCGGTCTTCAGGCGCCATATCTAATAAGTCTTTGCCATCAAATACCACGCTGCCGCCCGTTACGTCATAGTCTTCACGACCTGCAAGGACCGACGCCAATGTGCTTTTTCCAGCACCATTTGGTCCCATAATAGCATGAACCTCACCGGCGTTGACTTGCAGGTTGAGGCCTCTTAATATTTCTTTTTCGCCGATTGAGGCATGTAAATTACTGATGGATAACATAATAGGTTGTATCGTGACAGCGCTAAATAAAGCCGCAAAGTTAACAGATGAAATGGCATCTGCGCTGTTTGATAACAAAATCGGGTAGTTAAAAGTTGGCCTGCATTCAGCTTATTCATTGATAATCAAAAAACTCCCTTTGTGTACCGACCAAAACTGTCTTAGTCAGTACACAAAGGGAGTTTTACTCAGTTACGTTATTTCAGGAGTCCAGCGCTGAGTCGCTTGGGGGTAAGCGATCAATTAGTATGGGTCACCAATTCATCTGGCCCGCCTGGACTGGCTAACGACGAACGGCACGCACACCTCTGCCGGACAACTACATACCGTTGGTATCAGTAACGCGGTTACATCTCGATAACAGCCCGATTCATTGTAAACCCGGATGGTATAGGCCTGCGCGACCGCTGGATTTACCAGATTACTAGCCAGTACCCCATCCGTCGGTATGGCTTTGGCTGTTCCCGACAAGGAGGCTGCCTCATTGAAGCTGGACCCCAGCGAGTACTGATAGGTGTCGGTGGACTGCCCCCCCTTGATTACCAACTGACCATTGGCCTGTACTGTGCTACCTGTACAGGTGGCAGGTCGGGCACTGGCCTGGAAATCAGGTAGGCTATCTTGCTCCACAATAAAGGGGCAGCAACTGAAGTTCGAGCACTGTCCTGTCTGACCATCTACCGTCAATTTATATTCGCCGGGCTGGGTGACAGTGAGCACGTTAGCTGTGAAGCTAGTCAGTTCAGTGGTTACTCCCTGGAAAGTACGGAACCACTGGTAGCGATTATGACCTGCCGCGGCCGAGATCTGGAACTCAAACTCCTCTCCCACACAAACCTTGGCGGGTACAGAGGTGCATACCTTGGCCGTATCACCAGGAATGGAAGCTATGTTCTGAAAGATACCCGAGCTGTCAGCTTTAGCCTGGAGGGTTAGACTTAGACTTTGTCCGGCGCTGATTGAGGCTATTGTCCAGCTACTGAGTGAAAGCCCTGGATTAAAGACAGTACCGGCTGGCGGGGTAGCCGAGTTAGTCACATAAGCTAATCCGACCGTTTGCGTTAGCTGAACGGTTGTTGCCGTCGCTGAACTAGTACCGGTGTTGGTAAGCACGATCGTGTAGCTTATCAATTCACCAATTTTCGCTTTCGATTTATCAACTAGTTGCTGAAGAGCGAAGACCGCCGGCACTGGCGAGTTAATGACACAGGATTCAGGCGCAATATAGGTGGTGCTGGCAGATTGGCTGACAAAATTAACCGTTACGGTATGCATTCCCGAACCGCTTACTAGACCAGTTAGGCTGTAAGCAACCGAGGTAGTTCCGGCACTTATCGAAAGGGATGTAGTGATCGTTCCATCGGTTACAGTAGCTATGCCTGACGGCGCATTTGTGAGTGTAATAATGCCAGTTGAGGTGTAAAGGTTGCTCCCCGGATCGCAAACACCGGGATCTGTAACACTCAAGGTTAAGCCAGATAAAACAGGGGCCACCGAGCAGGAGGCCGGAGCGGTGTAAGTGGCCGTCACCTGAGTATAGCCCATGCCGCTCACCGTCAGCGTATGTGAACCCGAACCTGAGGCCAAGCCATTCAACGTGAAGGGAGCCGCGGTTTGTCCGTCCGTAATGGCCAGGGTGGTCGAGCTGGTCCCATCGGTGAGGGTAAGCGTGGTGGCCGCCACGGCAGCACTCAGGCTGATGGTGCCGCCCAAGCTATACTGATTAGTGGCAGGCAGACAGGCACCGGGCGAGACGGTGATGGCCAAGCTTGGTTGAGCAGGGGCCACCGAGCAGGAGGCCGGAGCGGTGTAGGTAGCCGTCACCTGAGTATAGCCCGTTCCGCTCACCGTCAGGGCGTGCGAACCTGAGCCTGAGGGCAGGCCATCTAAAGTGAAAGGGGCGGTGGTTTGTCCAGCCGTGATGGCCAGTGTGGTCGAGTTGGTGCCATCGGTGAGGGTAAGCGTGGTGGCCACGGCGGCACTCAGGCTAAGGGTACCCGAGAGGCTATACTGATTAGTGGCAGGCAGACAGGCACCGGGCGAGACGGTGAGGGCCAGGCTGGGTTGAGCAGGGGCCACTGAGCAGGAGGTTGGAGCCGTATAGGTGGTCGCCATCTGAGTGTAGCCTGTCCCACTCACCGTCAGCGTATGTGAACCCGAACCTGAGAGCAGGCCTTCCAAGGTAAAGGGAGCCGTGGTCTGTCCGTCCGTGATGGCTAGGGTGGTCGAGTTGGTCCCATCGGTGAGGGTAAGCGTGGTGGCCGCCACGGCAGCACTCAGGCTGATGGTGCCTGAGAGGGTGTATTGGTTCGTGACGGGCACACAGGCACCAGGGGTGATACTGATGGCCAGACTGGGTTGAGCAGGGGCCACCGAGCAGGAGGCCGGAGCGGTGTAAGTGGCCGTCACCTGAGTATAGCCCGTTCCGCTCACCGTCAGGGCGTGCGAACCTGAGCCTGAGGGCAGGCCATCTAAAGTGAAAGGGGCGGTGGTTTGTCCAGCCGTGATGGCCAGGGTGGTCGAGCTGGTGCCATCGGTCAGGGTGAGGGTGGTGGCCACGGCAGCACTCAGGCTGATGGTGCCGCCCAAGCTATACTGATTAGTGGCAGGCAGACAAGCGCCGGGCGAGACGGTGATGGCCAGACTGGGTTGAGCAGGTGCCACCGAACAGGAGGCCGGAGCGGTGTAGGTGGCGGCCACCTGAGTGTAGCCTGTCCCGCTCACGGTCAGGGTGTGGGAACCTGAGCCCGAGAGCAGGCCTTCCAAGGTAAAGGGAGCGGTGGTTTGTCCGTCCGTGATGGCCAGGGTGGTCGAGCTGGTCCCATCGGTGAGGGTAAGCGTGGTGGCCAAGGCAGCACTCAGGCTAAGGGTACCCGAGAGGGTGTATTGGTTCGTGACGGGCACACAGGCACCAGGGGTGATATTGATGGCCAGACTGGGTTGAGCAGGGGCCACCGAGCAGGAGGTTGGAGCCGTATAGGTGGTCGCCATCTGAGTGTAGCCCGTGCCGCTCACCGTCAGCGTGTGCGAACCGGAACCTGAGGCCAAGCCATTCAACGTGAAGGGAGCCGTGGTTTGTCCGTCCGTGATGGCCAGGGTGGTCGAGCTGGTGCCATCGGTCAGGGTGAGGGTGGTGGCCACGGCAGCGCTCAAGCTGATGGTGCCGCTCAAGCTATACTGATTAGTAGCAGGCACGCAGGCGTCTGGTGAGACGGTGATGGTCAGACTGGGCTGAGCAGGTGCCACCGAGCAGGAGGCCGGAGCGGTGTAGGTGGCCGTCACCTGAGTGTAGCCTGCTCCGCTCACCGTCAGGGTGTGGGAGCCTGAGCCTGAGGTTAGTCCATCCAACGTGAAGGGAGCCGTGGTTTGTCCGTCCGTGATGGCCAGTGTAGTCGAGGTTGTCCCGTCGGTCAGGGTGAGGGTGGTGGCCACGGCGGCACTCAGGCTAAGGGTGCCCGAGAGGCTATACTGATTAGTGGCAGGCACACAGGCACCAGGGTTGATACTGATGGCCAGACTTGGTTGTGGAGGGGCCACCGAACAGGAGGCCGGAGCCGTGTAGGTAGCTGAAGTGCTAGAGCAACCTGCTAGACTAGCTATTAGAATGTGAGAGCTTCCGTTTGATATAATATTGTCAAAAACAGCCGTAACCGGTCCACTGCCCGTTGTGGCCACCGTTTGGCTGAGTGGTCCATCGGTGATAGTCAGCACACCTGCGGTGGAATTAGCGAGTGTAACAGTCACCGTACTGGAGAATGTATTTGTCACTACATCGCAGGCACCGGGAGTGACTATCGCGACAAGACTGCAACAAGATGCCGGAACCAGAGCTACTGTTTTGTCAACATAACAACCCGAAGCATTGTAGACCCGGATGGTATAGGATTTGTTTGTTGTTGGGTTTGATAAATTCGTTGCAATCAGGCCATCGGCCGGAATAACAGCAGGCGCTTCGGGCAAGGAAGCAGACGGGTTAAATTCTGTTCCTTCAGAATACTGATAAGTATCTGTAGCACCGAAGCCCGTTAGTTTGATTTGTCCATTGGCCTGAGCTGTAGAGCCCGAACAGCTTGCCGATAAAGCACTAGCCTGAAAAGCAGGTAAGGCATATTGCTCGATAATGAAAGGGCAAAGTGAAAAGTCTGGACATTTACCCGTCGTATTATCGACGGCCAGACTATAGCTGCCCGGTGCGGTTATATTTAATACGCGCGTGGTTTGACTGGTAATTTCTACGCCATCCTTGAACCATTGATAACTGCTTCGTCCGCCAGGGCCCGTCAATTGAAACAGATAGGTATCTCCCTCACAAACTCTAACTGGAATGGATGTGCAGGATGCGGCCGTATCGCCGGGTATGGTTGCTATACTATACAATACGCCTGAACTATCGGCAACTGCCTGGTATGTCAGGCTTAAACTTTGACCGGCGCTTAACGATGGTACCGACCAGGTGCTGATGGGTACGCCAACCGTGAACGCAGTGCCGGGCGGGGTAGATGATGTATTGGGTAAATAACGTAGGCCGGTCGAAAGTGAATCGCGCACAACGATACCGTTTACGGTTGATGTGCCTGTATTTGTCAGGACCAACGTGTGCGTGATCGTCTGGCCCTGGGCGGCTTTCGATTTGTCCGCAAAATTTGTTAGATTAACAGAGTTCGTCGTCGTAGTCTGGGCAACCACTGGCTTAGTGAGGCCCGCCAATAGACTAATAAGGAGTAAAAACCTTTTAAAAAACAGAGCCGATCCATACGTTCTAAAAAGGCTATTTGTGTGTCGGTGATCCTTAACAAAATGTCCTATGTGTTTGGCCAACGCTACCTTATTGGTGTGTATTTTCATGAACGATATGTATAACACAGTATGAAATTGTTGCTATACGTACCCTCAGTCAAACAGTGTGCCATTCTTTATTAAAACAGTATTTAAGTGTTACTAAATATGTTATGCGGTAAATTACAATACACCCTGATTTAGGATTAAAGTTAGTACAGAGCTGTATATATTACCTTACAGGTCAATTCCTGGCACATCTTTGTCGATAAAAAGTTGAAGGCATAGTCAAGGCTTTTTATTTCCTACTGCAAACGAGTACCTTGCAAGTCGAGCCTGCCAAGGGCTGTTAAGCTGAATTCATCTATGGCGAATGAAGAAAACAATGTTGTTGCTGAATCGGTAATTACACAGGACGATAAGCCAGCCCATCGTTCATCACGCATCAATGTGTCATCGGAAATCGGTACGTTAAGGCGTCTGCTTATCCACAGTCCCGACCGGGGCTTGGGTAAAGTCGTGCCGTCAAAGGCGCAGGACTGGCTCTTTGAGGACATCGTTCATTTGGATATGATGCGCCGTGATGAGTATGATTATTACGTTAAGATTTTATTATACTTTCTGGACCCCGACAAGGTAAAAGGAAAGATAGCCGAACTCGGGCCCGATTCTGACCGGTCGTTTTTTAAGCCCGACCATGCCGATTATTTTAAGTCGGATAAGGTCATTGACATTCAATGCCTGCTCTCCGATATTCTGGCCAATGAAGTTATCAGAACCCGGCTGATTGCGGCCATATGCGGCATTGAACGAACGTCGTTTCGGACCCAGCAGCAATTGAGTCAATACGAACCCGTCGAACTGGCAAAAATCATGATTTCCGGTTCGCTGCCTGATTTGACGATGCTGTTTGCGCCCCTGCCTAATTTTATTTTTACGCGGGATATTGGTATTGTTATCAACGACCATATTCTGCTAAATAAACCCGCTAAACTGGCCCGTACCCGCGAAGCGCTGCTGGCGCAATATATTTTCTTCAATCACCCGCTCTTTGTTGATTATCAGGATAAGATACTGGAGATACCTGATAATGAGCACGCTTTTCTGCTCCCGGATGCGGATACCAAGCGCGATGTTACCCGAACAACCCTGGAAGGGGGCGACGTTATGATGATTGGCAAACGCCATCTTCTTGTTGGCGTTAGCGAACGGACAACCTTATACGCGGCTCAGCAAGTGATGCGGCTTGTGTTTGATAAAGATGTAGTCGATAAAGTGACGATTCTTCAGATTCCCAAGAAGCGTGACTATATGCACATCGATACCGTTTTCACCCAGGTGAAGCGCAATGTATGGGTGTTGCTTGGGTCGTTGGCCCGTACGGGCGATGAAACCAGAAAACGCGATGTCATTCACTTCTTTGCGCCGAAAGACGTATCGGAAGATCTGAGAATCATGCAATTCAGGAAAGGCCAGGAACAAAAGCCCATTGAAATTGAAAACCTCGAAGATCTGCTGACCGACATTAGTAAAAACGACCTTGGTGCCACCGAGCCAATCCAGTTTATCTATTCTGGAAATAACGAGTTCCCGTTTGGTGCCCGTGAGCAATGGACAGACTCGTGCAACCTACTGGCACTAAAAGATGGCGTCGTTGTTGGGTACGACCGGAATGAGAAAACGGCTGATGCGTTCCGAAGTGCAGGGTTCGAGGTGATTGGCGCGGCTAAATTACTCGCCCGGTTCGAGCGGGGCGAGTCTTCGCCCGAAACCATCGAAAACACATTTATTATGTTGCCATCGGCCGAATTAAGCCGGGCGCGGGGCGGTTCCCACTGCATGAGCTTACCCCTTTTCCGGGAAGAGGTGTGAAGGGGTGAGTCCGGAAAGCCGACGGGAAGGGTTTTATGGGTGGAACCAGCCCTCCGAAAACCATTGTCAAAATGACAACCAGGTGCTAATTTGCAAGAGATTTAACCTTTATTGGCCTTACAACTTTACGAGTCTTACCCATTTACCATTCAGCATATGCAATCACAGGCTACTTCCCGAATCTTGATGATTCGTCCGGTCAATTTTGGCTTCAACAGCGAAACGGCCGAGTCGAACGCGTTTCAGGATATAAAACTGGCGGCCCAAACAAAGGACATAGCTCAGGAAGATGCCCGGCGTGAATTCGATGAAATGGCTGGCCAGCTTCAGGCAATCGGTGTGGACATACTGATCTATGACGATACCGCTGAACCATATACACCCGACTCGATCTTTCCCAATAATTGGGTTTCTTTTCATGCCAGCGGAACGGTCGTACTCTATCCAATGCAGGCCGAAAACCGGCGTCTCGAACGTAGGCAGGATATAATCGACGATCTGGCCAAGCAGTATCATGTGGCTAAAGTCGTTGATTTAACCCATTTTGAGAAAGAAGGTAAGTTTCTGGAAGGTACTGGAAGTATGGTACTCGACCGGATGAACCGTGTCGCGTTTGCCAGCCTTTCTCCCCGAACGCACCCCGATGTGCTGGCTGAGTTCAGTAAGCAGACCGGCTACCGGACCGTGTCGTTTCACTCGGCGGATGCAAGCGGAAAACCCATTTACCATACCAATGTACTTATGTGCATTGCCGATACCTTTGCCGTGGTGTGCCTGTCTGCAATCAGTGACCCCGACGAGCGGCTTATGGTGCGTCAGGAACTGGAAAAACTGAAAAAGCGGATTATCGACATTTCGCTGGAACAGATGGCCAGTTTTGCGGGGAACATGCTTATGGTACAAACCCAGAAAGGCCAGAAATTGCTGGTTATGTCTACTCGGGCTTTCGAGTCCCTGACGCCCAAACAGATCGATCTTCTGGACGATTATGCTACTTTGTTTCACTTCGATCTGTCAATGATTGAAGGAAATGGCGGAGGCTCTGCCCGCTGCATGATGGCCGAAATTCATTTGCCCAGAAAATAAAAAGCTATCAGCTTGTTGGTTAGTAAACGGTAAGTGTTTGATAATGAGAAACGTTTCTTGTATTTATCACTTACCGTATAATCGTTGTTAAAATTTTTTCTAATTCTTGTTTGCACATACAAATATCGTGTTCTATCTTTGTAACATACTTTTAGAAGGACGTAATGACGGACGAAAAAACAGTTATCCTAGCCGATGAAGAAAAATCCGTAACGCGCTTCAGTGCCTGTCTGCTGTTTTCAGCCAATGCACTATCAAGAGCTATTACGGCCATCGGCGATGAGGAGTTTGGTCGCTTTGGCATGTGCTATTCTCACGCGTATATGTTGTGTGAAGTCGTTGGCCAGCCGGGCATAACACCATCCGAATTAAGTGAAACGCTCTATTTAACGCCATCGACGATTACACGCCTGGTCGAAAAACTGGAACAGAAACAGTTAGTCCGGCGGGAATCGGAGGGAAAGAAAACGCTGATTTATCCGACAACCGAGGGCATAGCCCTTCAACCGGAAATTGCCGAAGCCTGGGATCGGGTAGGAAAGCACTACTCGGAACTGATTGGAGAAACGGACGTTTGTCGGTTAACCCAACAGGTGTTCAAAGCGGCCCAGGCATTGGGCTAGGCCGCAAAAAAATTTACTGAAAAGATTGTTTGCACATACAACAAACCAAAAGCCATGAAAACGAACGAAGAAACTATTGGACTAGTCAGCAGTAATGCTACGGAAACCACGAAAGACATTTGCCGCTCATTGGCTAAGAAAGGCATTTCGGCCATTGTTGTGCAGAAGGATACTACCCAGCACGATGTTCAGGAGCCTGCCGATCAGCATAACTGGTCGGGGCAGCCAGGTAAAGACCTGTTCTTTAATGGTTGGAAATTGATGTTCTAAGGTTTACGCCAGGGTTTTCCTATCCAATTTATCAGCCTGTCTCTTTTAACAAAACCAGGCAGACTAGTTAATTTATAACTAGTCTGCCTGGTTTTGTTTATTTTTCTACCAGCAATCATCCCAGGACTTTCGTTCCTAAACACTATCTATTCATGAAAACGGCATTGATTACGGGGGCAAACGTGGGTATTGGTCTGGCAACAGCAAAGGCACTGGCTCGGAAAGGATTCAATCTGATCTTGCTTTGCCGCAACAAAGAGAAAGGGGAGGAGGCCGTGAACATCCTGCGACAGGCAAACCCGGCCATATCCGTCAACCTATTGCTGGCCGATCTGACCGATGCTGTCTCCATCCGCCGGGCGGCCGATCAGGTTAAGCGTACGCATCAGACGCTGGATGTGCTGATCAATAATGCCGGTTACTCGCCCGACCGAATTGAGTTTGTCGATAACGTTGAAAAATCGTTTTATGCTAATCACATTGGTCATTTTATATTGACCTATCACCTAATGGATTTGCTCAAGGCCGCTGGCGAAGCTCGTATCATTAACCTGTCGTCGGCTGCTTATGCTCTGGGAAATGCATCCCGCTTTTTTCAGCGAGACGGAAAATTATCGATCCTGTCGGCCTATGGCGATGGCAAACTGGCTAATATCTTGTTCACCAAAGAGTTGGCAAGCCGATATGCCGATGTCGGCATTACTGCCTATGCCGTACATCCGGGCGTAGTCAACTCCGGGTTCGGCAGCAATTTCACGGGCGGCATCGGCTTGCTCATGGGTCTGGCGCGCCCGTTCATGCGGACACCGGAGCGAGGAGCTGAAACATCCGTTTATTTAGCGACGGCCCCACTGGCTGTATTAACCAGAACAGATGGAAAAGCGGGAGGCTCCGGCGGTTTTTTCGCGGATTCGAAGCCCAAGTCGGTTAAGCATAATGATCTGACAAACAAACGGGCGGCTGACTTATGGAATAAAAGTATGGCGTTTGTATAGGCTAACATATGGTGTACCAAACAACCTCTGGCTGTTTGAGTAGAAGACTGATCAGAAATATCAATGCGTTTAACTCATACAGCCAGAGGCCGTTTGATACAACCACAGCCGTGCTCTATCCTATTTTTCATTGAGGAAGCAACGTCAGCCAATAATGACCATCTTTACTATATAAACATAACCTTTAGCTTTCTGGATATGAAAACACTACGACTAACTTCCTTTATCGCTCTACTTACATTTCTGACACAGGGCGTGTACGCCCAAAATTCCATTACCGGTAATGGTCAGATTGTGAAGCAACAACGCACCCTTGGTAGTTTTAATAAATTAACGGTTCGCGTGGGCATGCGTGTTCACATTATGGCTGGCAATGCCAGTGTAGCTGAGTTGGAAGGGGAGAGCAATATTCTTGAGCATGTTGTGACGGAGGTGAAAAACGGGGAACTGACGGTTATGCTGTCAAAAAACAAAAGCTTCAACCAAACGAAAGGGGTAACCGTAACCATTCATGTAGCCAGACTCAACGAAATTCTGGTGAGTACGGGCTGTAGTGTTGAATCAGATCTGCCGATTGAAAGCAACCAATTAACGACAATTGTTGAAACCGGTAGCCGCCTGACCGCGCCCATTTCGACTAAAAACCTGAAGTTAACGGTGAAAGAAGGTTCGCAGGCTACCCTCCAGGGAACGGCCGCCGAGGCCGATATCCGCTTGTCGGGGGCGGGCAAATTAAGCGCCGACAAGTTAACGATTGCCCGTGCCAGCGTCCGGGCCGATGGGGCTAGCCGGGCCGATATTCATGTGACACAAACCTTGTCAGCGTCGGCCGATGGGGTTAGTACGGTTAATTACACCGGCAATCCATCGGTAACGTCGCAGGAAGCTACGGGCCTATCGAAAATTCGGAAGCAAAGCTGAACGAGTTGTCCGTTTTCGTGGAGAAACAAAAATGGCGACGACCAACCGGTCGTCGCCATTTTAAAACCCACTCTATGAGAAATTTCGTTGTTTACCGGCCACCCAGGGGAAATATATAACCGAGCGTTCCTTGTCCAAAAATTGTCTTTGAATTGGTGTTGAAACCATTGTCTGTATCACCCAGCGGATACAGCCCTCTGACCTCAACCGTAACATGGCCGGGTCCGGCTTTTATGGCCGCGCCAACACCGGCGGCCGCCCCAAACCCAAACCGACCTTTGGCACCATCAAGCGATATTTTTTTGCCATCTTCACTATTGCTTAGTGCGTAGGACGCATAAGGACCTACATTCAGGAAGAAGCGGTTTCCCGCATAGGTTCCTGAAGAGATTTTCAAAAATAAGGGTACCTCTAGAACATCAGTAGCGACTTTTGTGGTGAACCCAAATGCGTTCACTTTTTGACTGTATCGCGCATAATTGACTTCGGGCTGAAAGGATACCGTTCCGTTTCCAAAATTAAACGTTAGCCCACCCACAAAGCCCAGCGCAGGATCGATCCCTACAACTTTTTCCGTATAGAACGGATACGTTACACCACCCCGAATACCAATTCGGGTGCGGGAGGTGCTACCATCCATAGTTGCCTGATCTGACTTGCCTACGCCCGCTGTCGACTGGTCGGCGGCAGGCTCGTTGGTTTGCCGTTCAGGTCTGGTTCGGACAGGCTTTTCCGATGGCGAAGATGAGCCGGCAGGTGCATTGGTTGCTCTTTTTTTGGTAATGCCGTGGTGCTCATCGTAAAGGTCCTGCATGCGGTTTGTGCTGCCCGATGTAGTCGTACTTGTTGGCGTTGTTGCTGTACTCTGTGCTATAGATAGTCCAATAGGCAGAAGTGTAAGCGCCAAAAAACAAGAAAGCGATTTCATTAAATACTTCATTAGAAATTGACTTTGTAAGATTAACCGCTAATCTACTAATTTATATAACAGCACTTAGGGAACGGTTAATGAGTTTGAGGATACGGTTATTTTTACAAACATTTTACCCGGAAGTGGAGTAAATAAAGGGTAGTAAATAAGTAACTATGAAAACAGAACACCAGCGCACTGCCCTGATTACAGGAGCTAATAAAGGAATTGGTAAGGAAATTGCCCGGCAATTAGCCCAGCGTGGGTTTGCCGTTTTTATTGGTTCCCGCGACATAACCAAAGGGCGGGAGGCCGCAGAAGAACTTTGTCAGGAAGGCTATGAGTCAACGTTCATTCAACTCGATGTGACCGATCCGGTTAGCATTCGAACAGCCTGTGGAACCTTGTCTCAGAAAGCCGATCACTTGGATGTACTGATTAATAACGCGGCCGTTCTGGAAGATCATGGTGAAAATATTGTTGATCTGAATCCGGAAATGCTGGAACGAACCTTGAAAACGAATGTTTCCGGGCCGATTATGGTCATTCAGTATTTTCTGGAACATCTGCAGAAAAGTCAGGCTGGCGCCCGAATCATCAATGTGTCGAGTGGAGCTGGCTCGTTAGCGGGCATGAGCACGTACGCACCCGCGTACAGCATTTCTAAAACGGCGCTCAATGCTGTAACCAGGCAATTTGCCGGTGCCTTAAAAGAGCATAATATCGCGGTCAACTGTGTCGATCCCGGCTGGGTACGTACCGATATGGGCGGTGCCAGCGCCAGCCGACCTGTTGACAAGGGGGCCGAAACGATTGTCTGGCTGGCTACGGAAGCGCCCCAGTCTGAAACCGGTAAGTTCTGGCACGATAAACGGGAAGCTTCGTGGTAATCTGAACGCCCGGCGGGATTTTTATGATTTTTTATAGTCAGATGGTCTGTGAGGACACGGACCATCTGACCGAATGGTCTTGCCGGATGAGGTCATGCCCTGTTATGACACAGACCAGGGAGTTGAGTAATCAGATCAATCAAAAAAATCATTTAAATCCCGCCGGGCCGCCGGGCAGTTCAGACAGAATTAGCTTTACGGCTTCGTAAGCGTTGAGTAATCCACCCGACCGACTCAGATTTCTGAAAGCCGTTAGCTGACTCGACCGCCCTGGCTTTCGCACCTGCACATCGGGTTTAAAACTGCTTCTGAGAAGTATGTCCTTCACCTGGACTGCTGTCAATTTTGGAAAATAGGACCGCAACAAAGCAGCTACGCCTGCCGTCATAGGGGCCGCCATGCTGGTGCCCGAAAAGCTGGCGTACTCATTGTGAGGCAGCGTCGACAGAATGTCGGTGCCGGGTGCAAAAATATCCACCGTTTGCAACCCATAGTTGGACGACCGGCTGGGCAATCCCTCGCCAATGCGCCAGGTGCTGTTGCCGACAACCAGCACATTTTGGGCTGTTTTTCCATTTTCGTACCGAGCCGATGGATAGGCCGGAATCGAGTCGTAGTTTTCGCCGTTGTTGCCCGCTGCATGCACGATCAGTACATCGTGTTCTTCGGCGAATCGAATTGCGGCATCGACTTGTTCCTTGAATGGGGATAAACGCTTGCCAAAACTCATATTGATCACTTTGGCTCCATTCTCAACGGCGTATCGAATGCCATTGGCTACATCTTTATCGCGCTCATCGCCATTGGCTGGTACGACAGAAACGGGCATAATCCGGACGTTATCGGCCACGCCGTCGATACCCCGGCCATTGCCTCGTTTTGCTGCAATGATCCCCGCTACATGACTGCCGTGCATGGCCAGTTGCTGCGATTCACCAATGATCATTCGGGGGCTTCCGTAATAACGTTCGGTTGGGTTTGCGGGATTGTCGCCAACAGAGGTGCGCGCATTATAATCCGGGTTGTACGCAATCGTGGCCTCGCTCCCCATGATCTGCCGAAACCGAGCCCAGTTCCGGCGAACCAGGAATGTGTAATACGAAAATGGCCCATATTGAGGAAAATACCCATCGGCCAAAATAGTTTTTACCGCAATGGCTACGGAATCGGTTCCTAGATCGACCTGACGAATAGCACCCTGTGACGTTGTTGAATCTGGTAGCTTGGCGGCAATCTGACGGGCTACCGCCCAGAATTTCACCGTATCGGCAAAGGCTATTCGTTTGGGCTGGTCGACCGCATAATGTTTCAGGAACTGCTTTTTTGCCGTCTGGTAAGTGTTGTATTGCCGCTTCTCCGAAGGGCTAAGTGTGGCTGGGTTTGCCTTGTCGTATTTGTTCTTCAGCACAACGTAGGTCTGAGTAATTTCGGGCTGATCGTACTCGTAGGTCGTGCCATCTTTAGCGCCCATAAAATTCCAGCCATTCAGGTCATCGGTATAGCCATTTTTGTCGTCGTCGATTTGGTTATCGGGCCGCTCATTTGGGTTTACCCAGATCACATCGCGTAAATCTTCCTGGCTGATGTCAACGCCCGAGTCCAGTACGCCCACAATCACGGGTACCGACGTTCGATTTTTCAGTAAGTCGTAGGCTCGATAAAGACTAATACCCGCTATAGAATCGGCTGTGGGGTCAAGGTAAGGCCAATTACGCGGAGGCTGATTTGGAGAAAGACGCTGACGGATAAATGGGGCTGCTGACTCGAGGCTTTTCGGCCGTTCCGGGCAATCATCCGCAATTGATTGCAGGCGTAGTTTTTCTCCGTTATCTGTATAGGTAATTCTGTAGAAGCCTGTTACGTTGCTACACGGATTTTGGCCTGAAAAGTTCTGTAGCCGAAGTGTATCGCCCAGTTGCTGATACCGCATAATCTCAAATTTCGTAGGTGTACTCTCTGGTGTGATGCGTAACGTATCCCGTTGAAATGTCAGTATAACCTGACCCTTGTTAGCTGTCAGCACAACGCCCGTCCAGCGCGTGCCGCGCACCGGCAACTGCGCCTGGGCAACCGAAACAAGGCCGAGTAGGAAGTAGACAAAGAACAGATAAGCTTTTGGTGAATTCATGATCGATTCCGTTAACTTTCGTCGAAAATAACGCTTTATTGATAGATACTGACGGTACCGTTGCGTTAGTAGTCTACCTCAATTTACTCAGAAGACCGCGTTCTATGGATTATTCATTCGCTTTTTTGATTTGTTTATTCATTGTTGGGTTCGTTTATGCCTCTGTAGGGCATGGCGGAGCCAGTGGTTATTTAGCCACAATGGCCCTGTTCGGCATTGCCCCGGCATTGGCCAAACCATCGGCGCTGATCCTGAATCTGTTTGTCTCAACAATCTCTTTTATCCAGTTTTACCGGGCCGGGTACTTTCGATGGCATACGTTCTGGCCCTTTGCCATCGCGAGTATTCCCCTGGCTTTCCTGGGTGCCCGCATACCCCTCAGCGACACCCTATACCGGCAATTGTTGGCAGTTTGTCTGCTGTTGGTCTTGGTTCGGCTGCTGTGGACAGTCCGGGGGCAGGAAGAGCAAACGCGGCCAATCCCCTTGGGTGGGGGGCTGCTGACGGGGGGTGTCATTGGGTTGCTATCTGGTATGATCGGTATGGGGGGAGGCATTATATTAAGCCCACTGATGCTCCTGTTTCGCTGGGCGCGGCTAAAAGAAGTGGCCGCCACATCGGCACTATTTATTTTTGTCAATTCCCTGTCGGGCTTATTCGGCCTGTTGAGCAAAGGCTACTCGCCCGACCCGACTCTATATGGCTGGATTGGCGCTGCTTTTGCCGGAGGGATTTTGGGTGGGTATTTTGGGAGCCATCGGTTTAATGTGCCAACACTCCGGTATATGCTGGCTTTCGGGGTGGGCGTTGCCTGCGTTAAATTGATTTTTACCTAAGCTGATTTCCGGGTTGCTCACTCAGGTAACGTGCCGAGCTATCAACCTAACAAAAAAATGCCCTCTGATTAATCAGAGGGCATTTTTTGTAAAATTAACTCATTAATTACGCAACAATGCGAACCCGAACAGGCTCAGGAACAATCTGCGTCCCATCATCCAGCGTAACCAGGAACAGAAACTGAATTTCTGTGTAGTTTGGCAACGCAACAGGTGCTGTTGCTACGGATGGATACTTCGTTTTAAACGCGGCAAGCGTTGTGGTGAAAACTGCTGTAGTACCGCTACCCGCGATAGGAGCGGTATTGAAGGCGGTCGTTGCGGTAGCTGCATTCAACGTAGCCACGTTAATACCCGTACCACCGCCAACAATTTTGGTGATCTCCTTAATGGTACGTCCACTAGTCGAAGGTATCGACAGTGTGAACTGGATTGGAGCGCCCGCTGCCAGTGACGTAACGATGAAGGGGTTAAATCCGTAGGTTGTTGCGCCCGGAAACGTTACCGGAATGGCCGGACGATTATCACGAACGAGGTCGCTATAAACGAGGTCGTCCTTGCAAGAGAAGCTGCTACCGGCCAGCAAAGCCAGAAACAGTATATTTATGAATGTATTTTTCATGCACTATGCGTGTTTAAAGTCGTGAATGATTAATCGATATCCCACCAAACGCGAATGTTCGATTGTGGAGCCGGATTTGGGAAGTTTGGATTGCGCTGAAGCTCGTTGTTGACATACACCGCCCGAACAGGCCGGGTGCCATCAATACCAGCCGCATTCTGCGATGGTTGAAGAGCGGGGTATCCCGTCCGACGATAATCATTCCATAGCTCTAAACCATTACCCGTAAAGGCAATGTATTTCTGGGTGATGATCTGGGCGATTTTCTCTTCCGTTGTTCCCGTTAGTGTTCCTACGGCTGGATTGGCGAGATATGTATTAACCTGATCGGTGGTTAAACCGGCGAGCGCCATTGAGGCTTTAATGCCTTCTGTATACAGCGCCTGTGGGTCGCCGGGCGTTCCCAGGCGAAGCGCTGCTTCGGCCAGAATAAACGCCCGCTGGAAATTAGTAATCAACCGAACAGGACCTTCACCATTGCTGCCAGTTACGTATTTGTTATAACGCGACCAGTTAGCCACCGGAGATGGTAATGTTCCCCGGAAACCGTTATCAAGCGTTACGTAATTAGCTCCTGGTTTCGTGAAGAAAACAGGCAGACGTGGATCGTTCAACGCCGTGAGCAGATTCAGGTAACGGGTGCTCATAATCAGATCATCCTTAAACGTGCTGAGGTTGGTATATACGAATATAGGAGCCTGGCTGTTTACACTGGCACCAAACGTTAGATTCAAATCACCAGCATTCGTCGTGATGTAGTTATTGCCCGTTAGGACTTCATTGATAACCGATGTCGCCAGGGCTGGTTCTTTGCGGCTAATGGTCATCGCTAATTTCAGCAGAATCGTGTTACCCGCCCGCTTCCATTTTGCTAGATCGCCTGCGTAAACAATATCGTCGGCGGCTGGTTTCGTGGTCGATGCAGCATCAAGATCCTTTATTCCTTCACGCACCAGGTCAAACAGACTTTGAATACCCTGGGCAGAGTTGCCTTTGTAAATATCTTCCTGCTTGTCCAGGCGGGGTGTCGAGAATGTTTCACCTTGCAAAGCCTGCGAGTAAGGCACATCTCCCCACACATCGGTAGCAATACTGAAGGTATACGCCTTCATAATCTTGGCAATACCGCTGTAAGCTTTCGAGTTGGTTGCATCACCTAATTCGACCAGTTTCTGGTAGTTGACCAAGGCACCACCGTAGAGCTCGAAATTCCACTGGTTACCGAAATCAGCTCCATTTGTCTGATAGACATCGTAAGCTTGCGGGTTGTTCGACGCACCGGTCAACTGCTGAACGACAACCGAGGCAAAGCGATTTAACTCATTGGAATTTGCAAAAGCGGTTCCTGCCTCAGCACCTGGTAATAATACCGCTGGTGTAACGGAGGTGGGGTTATTGGGCGTTACGTTAACGTCCAGATATTTGCTACAGGCACCCATTCCCAGAAAGAGAGGAATGAGCAGATAGCTTTTTGGAATTATAAATTTCATAAATAAGTCGTATCAATAAAGTGATTAGAACGTGAGCCGAATATTACCGCCGAAGTTGCGTGTGTTAGGTGGTCCGTTCAGGTCAAGGCCCTGGATGTTACCCGCGCCCTGTGTGTTTACTTCAGGATCAGCCGGGAAGTTAGGTGCGTAGAAGTACAAATTCCGTCCACTAACACCTACGGAGATCGAGCCAAATGGCGTTTTACCCAATAAAGTCTTTGGTAGTGTGTAGTTCAAGGCTACTTCGCGCAGACGATAAACCGTAGCGTCAAATACCGCAGCTTCTGACGCCAAACCACCTAATCCCTGCCAGTATACCTGCGGAGATAACTGAATATTATTTGGCCGGAACGTACCATCCGCGTTTTGAATCACACCGGGTAAAATACGAGGCTGATCACGGTCAATTCCCGTGACATACATTGTACCATTTGACCGGGCATCGACGGCATTGAAGGAGAAAATTTGCCCGCCTTGACGCGTATCGACCAAAACCGATAAGGCTAAACCTTTATACGAGAATGTATTGGTCAATCCAGCTATATAATTAGGCTGTGGAGTAGAAATGATCGAGTTAGGAATGCCTGGCGCAAACTGACCGCTGGTGGCATTGATAAGGTACTGACCCGCAAACTGGCCGGTTGCATCGTAATACAAGCCGTTTGGATCCGTACTTTGTACCCGAGCATTGGCTGTACTCACAATGACACCGTAAGGCGCACCTTCATAAATAGAAGGGGCAATACCCGTAAAGGAGCCACCCGTGATGTTCGATGACTTCACACCTGGCGCAATGGAAATAACCTTGTTGCGAATCAGCGTGTAGTTCAGCGTAGCATCCCATTTGAAGCCACCAATCCGTAAAGGCGTTGCGTTCAAAACTAATTCAACACCCCGGTTTTGCAACTCACCAACGTTCGTCGTCCGTGTATCGTATCCCGATGAGTTCGATACGGCTACGTTGAAAATCTGCTGGGTACTTCTTGAATCGAAATAGGTCGCATCAATGCTCAGTCGGTTCTTGAAAAAGCCAAGATTTACCCCTACTTCATAAGACGTGACAAACTCAGGCTTGAGGTTGTTGCTGCCAATCCGGCTGCCGATACCAAAACCAGGAATACTGGCACCATTAACGGATAACGGAAAGGCGATGCTGGCCACGTTATTTCCGTAAGATGAAGTCGCGTAAACCGAATTCAACAGGTAAGGATCGGCATCGCGACCTACTTTGGCTATGCTCGCGCGAACTTTGGCGTACGACAGCACGTCGGAGTTGATCTTGAACGCATCTGTTGGTACAAAACTAACCGACGCTGCGGGATAGAAATACGTGTTATTCGCCTTCGGTAGGGTAGACGATTGGTCAGCACGGCCCGATAATTCCAGGAACAGATAGTTGTTATAATTCAGCGATAACTGACCATAGTAACCTACCAGCCGACGGTTTGTGGAGGACTCAGTACTACCCGTAAATACGGTACCGTTATTGATGTTATAGTAGCCTGGAATAGTCAACGAAGCACCTACAGCAAGGACTTCCTGCGTTTTTCGTTGGTTGATATTATTGCCTAACAGCAGATTAGCATTCAACCCTTCCAGAAATAAGTTGTCTTTCCGGGCGCTGATCAGCAGGTCTCCATTCAATTCATTCCGGAAGAAGTTATCCTGTTGAACTTCGCCCAGTGGAGCACGACCTGCCCCAATTGGCTGGACAAGTTTACGGCGGTCCGTGTAGGTATCACCCGTAACTCGATACGCTACATTTAACCATTTAGCTACATCATAGCTAACCTGAAAATTACCGAAGAAACGGTCCACCTGGCTGTCAAGGCGTTCGTTATTAACGCTCCACTGCGGATTGACAGATGTCGTTGAGTAATAGATACTCTTTCCGTTGGCATCCTGGTAAGGCTCGTTAGCCAGATCATAACTACGTGGGATACGGGTTATCTGTCCGAACGCACTGGCGCCGTTACCACCCGGAATACCTCTCGATACGGTTTGGACATACGTGCCCGTACCGCTGATCTTCAGGCCATTCTGCAACTTAGATTCACCACCGAGTTGGACGTTTGTCCGGTTGAACTTCGAGTTCTGGACAACACCGTTTTGGAGAGTATTGCCAATAGCAATAATGTAATTACGGGTAGCGTCGCCAGAAGCAATGTTAACCGAATTTTGAATGATGCTGCCTTGCTTATAGAAGTCACGGACGTTGTTTGGATACGCCTGATAAGGCACAACCAAGTTTTGGGTGTTTGTAACGGATGTTGGACCACCCACAAATGGAACTCCCCAAGAGTTGGCCGAGTTGGCCGTAAATAAATTATTCGCTCCCTGGCCATAGTCATTCTGGAATTTAGGAATGCCATAGACGTCCTGTACGTTGTACGAGGAGTTAACCGTTACTTCCGTCTTGTTATTTTGGTTACGGCCTGATTTCGTCGTAATGACGATGGCACCGGCCGATGCCCGCGAACCATAAAGAACAGCTGCGGCTGGTCCTTTCAGTACGTTGACAGACTCAATGCTTTCAGGGTTAATATCGGCCAGACGGTTGGATGGCTGCGTACCGAACAGCGTGTTTTGTGTGGCGTTGACATCGTTACTGAAAATGATCCCATCGACCACGATCAGCGGCTGGTTGCTGCCATTGAACGATGTAATACCTCGAATGTTGATGTTTGTCGATGCACCCGGCGCTCCGCTGGAACCAGTGATGTTGACACCGGCTATTTTGCCCTGAAGGGCATTAAGCAGGTTTGGCTCCGAGCGCTGGGCCAGAATATTACCGCCTACTTCCTGGGTTGCGTAACCCAGCGACCGCTTGTCGCGCTCGATACCCTGAGCTGTTACGACGATCTCGTCGAGACTCTGCGAACCGGCAACCAGACTAACATTGATGGTTGTTTTGTTCCCAACCGCAACTTCCTGACCTGTGTAGCCAATGAAGCTGAATACGAGTCTGGCATTGGCGGGTACACTGATTTTGTAATCTCCGTTGGCGTCGGTAATGGCACCACGGGTCGTTCCTTTTACTTGTACGCTCACACCCGGTAAAGTAGAGCCGTCGTCTGATGAAGTGACGCGACCGCTAACCGCTATATCCTGCGCTATGGATGGCAAACAGAATAACAGCGAAAGCAGCCAGCTTCCGAATAAAATTTTCTGCATTGGTGAGTAAAGATTTAATAAATAGTAAAAAAAAGTAAAATGGGTAACAAAGGTACACTATGAGATTAAAATACGTTAAAAAATATGAGACTTTTTTTAGAAACTACTGTTAAAAAAAAGTATTCCTGGGAATTGCCTTCTAATTGCTGCATATTAGACGACATATGCATATCTGTCCTATGGGTCAGTACATAGGGATGCCAATACCGTGCTGATTATAGCTGCTCATTCGTCTAAATCTGTGCTTTTCCTACTTTATTATACATACAGCCAAATTGAACAATTTGATGAAAAAACCATTTATCTGTATCAGCCTCGTAAGCCTTGGCCTGTTCGCTTCTCAGGCATTATTTGCCCAAAATTCGGCCCTGAATGCCCGAATGGATAAAGCGGCCGAGAGCCTCGAGAAAAAGGTGGTTGCCTGGCGACGGGATTTTCACCAACACCCCGAACTAGGCAATCGTGAATTTCAAACGGCGGCTAAAATTGCGGCACACCTGCAAGCGCTCGGTATGGAGGTCAAGACGGGCGTTGGCAAAACGGGTGTTGTTGGGTTGCTGAAAGGCGGTAAGCCGGGACCCGTCGTTGCCTTACGTGCCGATATGGATGGCCTGCCCGTAACGGAACGGGTCGACCTGCCGTTCAAATCGGAAGCCCACACGGAGTACAATGGCCAGCAAACGGGTATCATGCATGCCTGTGGCCACGATACCCACGTAGCCATGCTCATGGGCGCGGCCGAAGTGCTGGCTTCGGTCAAGAGTGATCTACGTGGTACCGTTAAGTTTATCTTTCAACCCGCCGAAGAAGGGGCACCCGCTGGCGAGGAAGGGGGCGCTAAGCTGATGGTGAAAGAAGGCGTGCTCGAAAACCCGAAGGTAGATGCCATTTTTGGTCTGCACATTAATTCGCAAACCGAAGTAGGTACGATCAAATACCGCCCTGGCGCCACAATGGCTGCCGTGGATGAGTATGCGATTAAAATTAAAGGGAAACAAACCCACGGTGCGGCTCCCTGGTCGGGCGTCGATCCAATTGTGACATCCGCACAAGTGGTGATGGGGCTTCAAACCATTGTGAGCCGAAATGTAATTCTCACCGATAATGCCGCCGTCGTAACGGTAGGTGCGCTGCATAGCGGTATCCGGCAGAACATCATTCCGGAAGAGGCTAATATGATCGGTACCATCCGGACGTTCAGTCCTGAAGCCCAGACGCTGGTGCATCGGCGCATCAATGAAATTGCTACGAACATTGCCGAAAGTGCGGGTGCCAAGGCGGATGTGAAAATCAACATCATGTATCCCGTTACCTACAACGATCCGAAATTAACGGACCAGATGGCTCCTTCCCTCGAAGCCGTAGCTGGTAAGAATAATGTGAAGCTGACGCCAGCCCAGACGGGGGCCGAAGATTTTTCCTTTTATCAGCAGAAAGTGCCCGGCTTTTTCTATTTCCTGGGTGGGATGACGAAAGGGAAAAGACTAGAGGAAGCCGCTCCACACCATACACCTGATTTTCAGATCGACGAAGCTTGTTTTGTACTAGGTATGAAGTCGCTTTGCCACCTGACGGTCGATTATATGGATCAGTCGGCCAAAGGGGGCGCTGTTAGCGGAAAATAAAGCAAAAACAGTAACGGACAAGAGCAAGCGACCTGGGTCAGCAGATGGAGAAGGGATCTCTTATTTGCTGGCCCTACTTGTTTACATGCCTTGCCGATTACGTAGTATTCTCGAGAGTAATCCCGGTAGAAATCGTTTCAGGTAGATACCATAAATCTCCTTGCCACCGATGTAGACTTCTTCTTTTTCCTGACCGACCGCCCGTAAAAGCTGTTTTGCAAACGCACTCGCAGGCATACCATTTTCCTGATTCTCATCCATTTGGCCGTGTTTCTGTCCGTTGGCGCTTAAGGCATTCGTTGAAATAGGGGTACGTATATACCCAGGACAAACCAGGGTCACGCGCAACCCTTCGGCGTAGGTTTCGGCCCGAAGTGCATCAAAAAAACCGTGGAGTGCGTGTTTACTGGCACAGTAACCCGAACGCTGTTTGGTGCCTAGTTTACCCGCTACGCTGCTCGTTACCACGAAATACCCCTGACCTTGTGCCAGCATTATCGGCAGAACGGCTTTGGTGAGCGCCACCACACCAAAAAAGTTAATGTCCATGATGCGTTTATAAACAGAAAAATCGGTGTCGACAACAGCGCTGCGCTGTGTGATGCCTGCATTCTGAAAAACGTAATCAATCCGGCCAAACCGCTGGTAAACAGCGTCCACACAACTGGGCAAGCGGTCGGTATCGCTCATGTCCATGGGTAATACCATGATATTGGCCTCTGGAAGGCCCGTTTTCATGGCGACTCGGCTTAAGGCATCGCTCCGTCGGGCTGATAAAACCAGGCGAACGCTCCGGTATCGGGCAAGCTCAAGAGCAACCGCTTCGCCAATACCCGATGAGGCTCCCGTAATCCAAATGACAGCATCGGAAAATGAAGTGGGCATGGCTGCTTATACTGAAAAATTGATGCTGGCTTCTTCAGCCTGAACCGCCAGACCAACCGTTTTGCCAATTGGCAAGGCCAGGTTATAATCCACGTGCCCGGCCGGAAAATTAAACAGGACCGGATAGGTATAGCTCGAAACGGTATCAGCAATAATCTCGTAGGAGTCTTTGCCAAATGGCAGCGACAGATTCGCACGCATGTCCGTAAACTGACCGACAACTAAACCGGCCAATTCGGCCAGGCGACCAGATCGACGGAGTTGCGTCATCATGCGATCGAGGGAAAAAAGCGTTTCATCGATATCTTCGATGAATAGAATGTTGCCGCGAAAGTCAAGATCCGTTGGCGTACCGAGGGAATTGATAAGCAACGTCAGGTTACCACCTATCAACTGGCCGGTTGCCTGGCCCGGTCGATTCAGGTAATGCGGTGCGGTGCCGTAATGGGTTGGAGGTACACCGAATAGCCATTGCCGTAAAGACTCCAGGGACTCGGCCCGGTCTGGATCGCCAAATTGTCGGGGCATGAGGCCATGCAGGCTCACCAGCTTGTGATTACACAGCAAACTCAGCAAGACAGTTACGTCGCTAAAGCCGACAAGCCATTTGGGACTGGCTTGTAGACCGGATAAGTCGAGCCCATCCGCGATGCGGTAGCAGCCATAGCCGCCACGAGCCGCGAATACGGCCCGAACCGTCGGGTCATCGAAAAGACGCTGAAGGTCGGCCCGGCGGAGGTCGTCAGAACCGGCAAAGGGCCCTTCCGTTGCGTGTAAACTAGCGCCTTCGATCACATTCAGTTGCCAGCGATCACGTAAAATATGCAACCCTTCAGCAAGCTCCTCATAGGGAAACCAACTGGCTGGGGCTACTACCCCGACGGTGTCGCCAGGCGACAGAAAAGGAGGTACAATCACGTTACGGTGTTTTAAGGTTTATGGTTGGGTTTCCGGTATCCACGAGGCAGTCTCACTGTTGATAGAATCAATGGCTGTCTACTACCGAAACGGGCACTTAATTTAAGGAAGCCTCCTCGGTTTCGTCGAGTTTGTCCAGGTCAAGCCGTACCGGCGTTTGTTCGCTGACGTCAAACATCGGGCGAAACTTTTGACCCCATTTTACTTCGTTATACCGGTAAGAGAAGCGTGTATGGACATTTTGCATAAAGGTGTCATCAAGTGCCTGAACAGAAACCAGGAATTCTGTGTCCGATTGTTCAAGATCTTCGGGGGCGCATCCATACAATGGGCTATGTTCCGTAATGGGATGAACCAGCGTCCAGTTTGTCGGAAAAAAAGACACTTTATTTCGTTCAAGACTCAGGTTGTAATACTTTCTGGACAGTACACCGTCGGCTTTCGGCTCGACCCGCGACATGGATACCGAAACTTCCAGATTGATAAGTTGATTGGGCCGGGTATTGATAATTCTGAACATCCATCCATTAACGTCCAGATAAGGCGCAAACACGGCTTGTTTCGAAAACCGAATGTGGGCCATTGGTCGGGAAAACCGCCCGTAGAGCAACCCTGTAGCCAGGGCAAAAGCCAGTAGGCCCATCATGGATTCGAAGGCGGCAATGGAACTGGTCAGGAAACTATCGGGCGAAATATGGCCGTAGCCAACTGTTGTGAGTGTTTGTGAACTGAAAAAAAAGCATTTCCAGAAAGGGCCATAGAGTTCCTTGTCGTCTGCAGCTTTAAGGGTATCGGCTCCCGCCAGCATATAAACCTCGGCGAACAGTATATTGGCGGTTAAATAAAAAACAAGCAGCCAGCTCAAAAACTGGACCCAGCCCATGGTAATCAGGCGGTTATAAACATTCAGCCGATCCCATAAGGAGCTGTTGATCCGAACAATGTTGAAGGTGCCATCCTGATTGACGAGCCGCGAACGCGAATCGGTTAATTTAGTGCCAAAGCCGATATCGTCACGCCGAACCTCCTGCTCAACTAATTTACTTTCTTTAGTTGTTTGACTGAAAAGACGTTGATTTGTAGTATTCATGGCGGATCGGTTAGGCTGCGAAAGTAGTTCAATAGGCCGATTAACAAAGTTATTGCAAATTTGACCCGCTCTTCACTGCTCAACCTGAAATTGTAGTCAACGTATGCATCCAATTGAAATTGTAACCAGTTTACTCGGTGTAACAACACTGCTGGCGGTCATTGCTCGTCGGCTACGCATATCCTACCCCATATTGCTGGTAATTACCGGACTGGTTATTGGCTGGGTTCCTGGATTACCCCCCGTCATTTTATCCCCCGATGCTGTTTTCCTGGTATTTTTACCACCGCTGCTCTACTATGCTGCCTGGCAGATCGACAATGTGGAACTGAAGCTTTATAGCCGTTCGGTATCGTTCCTGGCCGTTGGGCTGGTGCTGTTTACCTCCACCGTTGTGGCACTGGTGGCCTACATGTTCATTCCGGGTTTTTCACTGGCGCAAGGGTATTTGCTCGGTGCGATCATTGCTCCGCCCGACGCTATTGCGGCCTCTTCGGTGATGAAAGGGCTGAATGTACCGAAACGTATTACAACTGTACTGGAAGGCGAAAGCCTGATAAATGACGCGAGCAGTTTAATTATATACCGCTACGGGCTGATTGCTGTTCTGACCAGCCAGTTTGTGTTATGGAAGGCAGGTCTGCAATTTATTGGCATTGCTGTGGCTAGCGTATTGGCAGGGTTGCTCATTGGCTGGGTGGCAATTCTCGTGCACAAGGCAATTAGCCGGGATACTGTCACCAATACCGCTATTACGCTACTGATTCCGTATGGCTCCTACCTGGTAGCCGAAGAACTACACATCTCCGGCGTGCTGGTTGTCGTAACCGTTGGCCTGTATGTATCGGCGCGTAGTGAACAGGTATTTACGTACCAGAGCCGCTTACAAACAAACTCGGTTTGGGAAACCGTCGTGTTTCTGCTCAATGGCCTGGTATTCATTCTGATTGGCCTGCAACTGCCCACAATTGTGTCGGAACTGAATGGCTATACGCTTACGCAGGCGCTCAACTATGCCCTGCTAATCAGTGCCGTTGCTATTGTTTGTCGGATTGCCTGGGTTTTTCCGGGTGCTTACCTGCCCCGCTGGTTTAGCAAACGCATTCGCCAGCGCGAAGTAAAACCCACCTGGCAGCAGGTTTCGGTCGTGAGTTGGGCTGGTATGCGGGGCGTTGTTTCGCTGGCCGGTGCGCTGGCCTTGCCGCTTACCCTGCCCAACGGCCAGCCATTTCCGGGCCGTGACCTGATCCTGTTTATTACCTTCGGTGTCATCTTCTGCACCCTGGTGTTGCAGGGGCTTACCCTTCCTGTATTGATTGATGAGCTAAACGTGCGGGCACCAGTCGATGAAAAGCTGGAAGAGCGTAAGCTCAGACGCAAGATGGCGCAACAGGTTATTACCCATCTGGAGGCCAACCACTCAGCGGGGTCGGTTCATGACGATGTGCTGAACTATGTGAAAAATGCGTATGAGTTACGGATCAATGAGCTAAATGGAATGCTTCGGGCCAAGAACGCATCAGACCGGCCCGCCGAGCTGTATCAGGAAGCCATCCGACTTCAACTGGAGCTGCTGTCTGTGGAGCGGACGGTGTTGAGTGAACAGCGTAAAGATAGCTTACTGGACGATGACACGCTCCGCAAGCTGGAACAGGAGTTGGATCTGGAAGCCGCCCGACTTTCCCTCGTTCAGCCCGTTATATGAACCAAACTGTATTTTTTGATGTATAAAAATGATTATCTGATAGACTTATTAAGCTAGACTGGATTCCTGCAAGAAACTTGACATTAAAATTTGTAGGTATAGTAGCAATTGATTAGGTAATACTACTTAATTTAGTGCGAAAATAAAGGGATTCGTCCGTAACGATCCTTAACTGTTAAAAATATGAAATTTCCGTCAGGTATGATTAGTTTAATCGTACCAGCTTTTAACGAAGAAGAGAACTTAGCCGTGCTGGTTCACCGACTCATGGCTGTCATGGAACCGTATGCTTCTTATGAAATTCTAATTATTGATGACGGTAGTTCCGACCAGACGCGCCATGTTCTTCGGCAATTGAGCCAGGCCTATCCTGTCGTTCGATTCCTGTCGTTTTCCCGAAATTTTGGCCACCAGATGGCGTTGAGGGCTGGCTACGACAATGCGCGTGGTGAAGCCGTTATCTGTCTGGATGCCGATCTGCAGCATCCACCGGAGCTGATTCCAACGCTGATCGACAAATGGTGTGAAGGATATGAAGTGGTGTATACCGTTCGGCAACCCGATCCCAAACTGTCGTGGTTTAAACGAACGACATCGAAATACTTTTATCAATTACTTCGCAACGTTTCCAACTTACAGATTGAAGATGGGGCCGCTGATTTCCGGCTCCTCGATCGCAAAGTGGTCAACACGCTGAAGCAGTTTAAGGAAAACGATCTTTTTCTACGGGGCGCCATCTCCTGGGTAGGATTCCGGCAATGCCGTATTCTGTACGAGCCAGCCGCCCGATACGCCGGCCGCTCGAAATACTCGTTCCGGAAAATGCTGCAACTGGCAGCGATGGGCATCACATCCTTTTCGACAAGACCCCTGTATATGTCGGTTTTGCTCGGTTTTGGGATGTTTTTTCTGGCCTCCTTATTCGGGGCAGAAGCGCTATATGAGCATTATTTTACGCATGCAACCGTATCTGGCTGGACAACGCTGGTTCTGCTGATGGTGCTCATTGGGGGTGTTCAGTTTATAATGATTGGGATCATCGGCGTATATTTGGGCAAAACGTTCGTGGAAGTCAAAGGCCGACCCGCTTATATTATCGGCGACACGAGCGAGATAGAGGAGAGCGTAACGACATGGCAAGCCCCAATTCAGGAAGTATTTTATTCACCGTTGACGTAGAAGAGTTTGATACCGCCGTTGAATTCGGCCACGATATTCCATTAACCGAACAAGTGGCCGTGTCAACGCGCGGGCTAACCTTGCTGGCTGAGCGCTTTGAACTGGTTGGCGCCCGGACAACCCTATTTACGACGGCTAATTATGCCCTTCACGAGCCTGCTCTGATTCGATCGCTGGCCCGGAAACACGAAATTGCATCGCACGGCTATTTTCACACAACGTTCGAACCTGCCGATCTGCTGAAATCCCGATTAGCACTGGAAGCTTTACTAAAACAACCGGTAACGGGTTTCCGTCGGGCGCGAATGGGATTTGTTGATCCGGACGACGTTCATCAGGCTGGTTACAGCTATAATTCGTCCCTGCATCCCACCTGGCTACCTGGCCGGTATAACCACTGGGGCGAGCCCCGTCATCCATTCCGCGAATCGGGGGTTTGGCAAATTCCGGCTTCGGTAACGCCAACGCTGCGCCTACCGCTGTTCTGGTTAAGCCTGAAAAATTTCCCATTTGCCTATTACAAACAACTTTGCCGCCAAACGCTCCGATCGGATGGTTTCCTGAACCTGTATGTTCACCCCTGGGAATTTACCGATCTGTCGGCTTATGAAAAAATTCCTGGGTATGTCCGTCGGCATTCGCGGGATGAATTACTCGACCGGGTCGAAAAGCTGTTGCGCTATCTGAAACCGCTTGGTCAGTTTGTAACGATGGGTGAATTTGCCAACACCTTGAGCTTACATACGTCCGTCGGTAAGGTAATTTAAGACATATTCATCATGTAAAAGGGCGTACAGTTTCAAAACTGTACGCCCTTTTACATGATGAGATATTATCTGTCTAGATGAAAATGACATCGTCGATCACCTCCGTACCCATGTCCTTGTTGACAAGCTGAATGAGCTTCTGCTTGGCATTGACGAGTTCGTTGCGGAGTGGAGCTGAGGCAATTTCAATATAAAGCTTACGATCACGAACGTAAAGCCGGTTTGTGCGGGAGGCAATGGATGGCCCCATCATACGACCCCAAAACGCTTCGAGGTACGTTTCGTTAAACCGGGTTTGAAGCTGGTAGGCTTTTAACAACTGCCCAATCGCATCTTTTAAGGACGTAACTCCGGCCACGCGGGTGGCATTTTCACGATTATAGCGGTACGTCTGATTCATGAGGAGAAGTTCTTACATGCAAAAGTAAACAATCAATTGACTTAATTGAGCAGAGAGAAGCGAACCATATTAAAAAAAGTTAATCGCATAGAAAAAAGAAGTGGTGTTTGGATTCACGCCGTTTGGCTAGTATACTTGCGCCATCAAGTCAATAGCAACGCGTCATCTCTATGACTCACGACGCGCGTTGATTTATAAAGAAGCGAGGAGAGATCAGGCTCTGTGAATCGCTGGCAACCTACCGCATGGCAAGGTGCTAACTCCTGCCTAAAGTTATTTAGGGACTATAAATCGTTAATACACATGCTTTATCTTCAGCACTGTATGTCCTCCGGGGCTTACTAAGCAATCCTCACCAACCGCCACGAAAACCGGGAGGGTTTGTCGTGCTTTTCACTAGTCCGATGGTCAACAGTTGTCGGTTGACGTTGCCGGAACGCAACGCCAGTTCGATCAGCCTGTAATGAACCTTACTTGATAAACCACTAACTATTTCTAAAACTATGGCTGAACTTCATTTTGATACCCTTCAACTGCACGCTGGTCAGGAGGTCGACCCGACAACCAACGCCCGGGCCGTCCCCATTTATCAAACGACCTCGTTTGTCTTTAATGACTCGGCACATGGCGCTGATTTATTTGCACTGAAGGCATTCGGTAATATCTATAGCCGAATTATGAACCCCACCTCCGATGTGTTCGAGAAGCGTATTGCGGCTCTCGAAGGCGGGGTGGCTGCGCTGGCGGTAGCCTCGGGTCAGGCCGCTCAGTTTATTGCCCTGAGCAACATTCTTAGCGCGGGCGATAACTTCGTAACGACTTCATTTCTATACGGCGGAACCTACAACCAATTCAAGGTTTCGTTCAAACGGCTGGGTATCGAAGCCCGCTTCGCGGACGGCGACAAGCCCGAGTCGTTTGCCAAACTGATCGATGGGAAAACCAGGGCGATTTACCTTGAAACGATTGGAAACCCCGGATTCAATATCCCCGATTTCGATGCGTTTGCGGCTTTGGCCAAAGAGCACGATCTGCCACTGATTGTGGATAACACGTTTGGGGCGGGTGGCTATCTTTTCCGGCCCATCGAACACGGAGCAGCGGTGGTGGTCGAATCAGCGACGAAATGGATTGGTGGTCACGGCACCAGCATTGGGGGCGTTATTGTCGACAGCGGTAACTACAACTGGGGCAACGGCAAGTTTCCGCAGTTCAGCGAGCCGTCAGAAGGCTATCATGGTCTGGTATTCAGCGATGTATTTGGGGTGGGTGGCCCGTTTGGCAATATCCAGTTCATTATTCGTGCCCGCGTCGAAGGGCTGCGTGACTGGGGCCCGGCCATTAGTCCATTCAATTCGTTCCTGTTGTTACAGGGTGTCGAAACGCTATCCCTGCGGGTCGATCGGACGGTGCAGAATGCCCTGGCGCTGGCTCAATGGCTCGAACAGCATGAGCAAGTCGAATCCGTCAACTACCCTGGTCTGGAAAGCAGTCCTTACCACGATCTGGCCAAAAAATACCTGAAACGCGGTTTTGGGGGTGTTTTTTCCTTTAAAGTGAAAGGGAGCAGCGAGGCCGCCGATCAGTTCGTGAACAACCTGAAAATGGTGAGCCATCTGGCGAACGTCGGCGATTCAAAAACGCTCATTATTCACCCTGCCGCAACTACCCACCAGCAGTTAAGTGAACTGGAACAGGCAAGCGCAGGCGTTGAGGTGGGCGTTCTGCGTGTGTCGGCGGGTATTGAGCATATAGACGATATTAAAGCTGACTTCGAGCAGGCTTTTGCCAAAATAGCCGAACCGGTTCTTGGTTAAACTGTTTGTGGTTTGTGGTTTGCCGATAGGTACGCTGGTATATTGGTACCAAGGCGTATGGAACGCAAACCACAAACCACAAACCACAAATAACAAACTTGATTGAATCTTAACTACTTCGATTATAAATATTCGTTTCCGCTCGAATCGGGGGAAAGCCTGCCGGGATTCCGGTTGGCTTATACCACACGCGGTACCATCAACAGCGACCAATCGAATGTTGTTTGGGTATGTCATGCCTTAACGGGAAATGCGGATGCTGGCGACTGGTGGGGCGGTATGGTAGGGCCGGGTAAATACTATGACCCGGAACAGACGTTTATAATCTGCGCCAATATCATTGGTTCGTGTTATGGATCCACAGGGCCGTTGTCCGTAAATCCGGCAACGGGCAGAGCCTATCACCACGATTTTCCAATGATTACCATTCGGGATATGGTAGCGGCTCTGGACTTGCTTCGCCAGGAGTTAGGGATCGAAAAAATTCATACCTGCATTGGCGGATCAGTCGGGGGCGAACAGGCGCTCGAATGGGCCATTTTACAGCCGAACCTGATCGAAAACCTGGTACTTATTGCGGCCAGCGCCATTGCTTCTCCCTGGTGCATTGCGTTTAACGAAGCGCAGCGGATGGCGATTGAAGCCGATCCGACCTGGGCTGAACAACGCGACGATGCCGGTCTGGCGGGCATGAAAGCCGCCCGGGCTATGGCCATGATTTCGTACCGGAATTATGATACGTACGGATTTACCCAGGCTTTAGATAACAATGAGCAATTAGATGGGTTTAAAGCAGCAGGATACCAGCGGTATCAGGGCGAAAAACTGGCTGACCGGTTCAATGCATTTACCTATTGGGTATTGTCGAAGGTGATGGACTCGCACAACGTAGGTCGAAACCGGGGCAGTATTCTGAATGCACTGGGGCAGGTGAAGGCCCGGACCTTGGTTGTTGGTATCCGGTCTGACCTGCTTTTCCCTCCATCCGAACAGCAGTTTCTGGCCCGGCATATTCCCAACGCGTTCTACGAAGAGATCGACTCGTTGTATGGGCACGATGGTTTTTTAATTGAATTCAGACCACTAACGGGCATTATCCGGAAGTGGATGGCGAGTGCAGCTTCGTCTGCCGTGGTTCCGACAGCCAACTCGCTGATAACCAATAATAGGTCGGTTAAATAGTGCATTATGGTCTGGTACGAAGCCGACGTTCGAGAAGTAGAAAATAGAGTAGCCGCTATACCACAGGCAACAAATCGAGTTGTTTTTTATGGAAGTTCATCCATTCGACTCTGGACAACGCTGGCGCAGGATTTCCCCGGCAGCCAGACACTTAATTTAGGCTTTGGTGGCTCAACATTAGCGGCCTGCGCCTGGTTTTTCGAGCGATTGATCGTTCCGGTTGCCCCCCAGTCGCTGGTTTTTTACGCTGGGGATAATGACCTCGGCGATGGCCGCCATCCGCAGGAGGTTTATTTATTCTTTTGCGCTTTCGCCGAAAAAATGAGCCGCCTTCTACCCGGTGTACCCTGGTATTTTCTGTCGATCAAAGTAAGTCCTGCCCGCTGGGGTATTTCCCGACAGATCCTGGAAACAAACAAATTAATTCGTGATGAGTTGGTTAACGTGCCTAATTGCCAATACGTTGACATGACAACGCCTTTGCTGGCTGCTGACGGTAAACCACGCCGGGAGTTTTTCGAAGGTGACGGGTTGCACCTTAATTCGGTTGGCTACCAGGCATGGCGACAAGCGTTGCTGCAGCAGACGCCGATTTTTTAACGATTTGTTTACCCACACCGTCGTTGAGGTTCTCCTGAATTAGTGCAATTTCACAGGTACCTAATGCCTACGTTATGCACCGTGAGTATCATAAATGGTTCAGTCCGAACCTGAACCGCGATATGGAACTGCTTATTTTGGGTCATGCTGGCGCACGCGTGCTGGTATTTCCCACTCGTCGCGGGCGGTTCTACGAGTATGAAGCGTTAGGGCTGGTGGAGGCACTGGCGGAAAAAATCGAAAATGGATGGCTGCAGCTCTATTGTGTGGATAGTATAGATCGAGAAAGCGTCTATAATAGTGAAGCTCATCCCTATGATCGCATTCGTCGACATGGCCAATATGAACAGTACATTATCAACGAAGTACTGCCCCTGTCCCGGCTCAAGAACCCACAACCCTTCATGATCTCGCACGGCTGTAGCCTGGGCGCTTACCATGCGTTGAACATCGCGTTTCGGCATCCACAGTGGTTTGGTAAAGTCGTTGCGTTTAGCGGGCGCTATAACCTGTCGGAGCCGGTAGGGGAGTTTCGCGGTTTGTTCGATGACTACTACGACGAGGAAATTTATTTTCACAGCCCCAATCACTTTCTGCCCAACCTGGACGATTCCGCCTTGCTTGATTCGTTACGTCGCCTGCAAATTGTGATGACAATAGGGGCCGAGGACCCGTTTCTGGGCAGTAATGTTACCTTGAGTTCAGCCCTTCACGATAAGCAGATTGCCCACGAACTATATGTGTGGGAAGGCCGGGCGCACCAGGCCAGCGACTGGCAGAAAATGGCACAACTGTATTTGTAGAAAGCGGCTTGCTCCGGTAACGGGTTAAGGCAGCTTTTCGGCCAGATACAAATAAGGCGGGTGAAAATGATGGGTGAAAATCTTCTCCTCACTATCCGGGTACTTTTTAAAGTACTCATTATCTGCCTTCAAGACGATGGTCGTCCCGGTTCTGACGTAATCATTGCTGTTGTAATAGTCGGGGGCCACGTAGCCGCTGAGGTTCTTGCTGACCGTTTTGGAAGCCAGCCGTCCGAGGTATTTCTGGTAATTTTTCTGGGCTTTCAACGCCGGTTTACTCAAGCTATTGTAAATGTACTTGAGCACAATGCGCTGGGGTAATTTCTGTTTTTTGATCAGAGCCGGTGCCCCCTTAAACGGGTTTGTGGTATTGACGTCGTTGATCGTTTGAATGGAGAAAGGGACTTCGGGTACCCAATCGGCCGAGTTAACGACATTATAGCCCCAGCCATTTTGTGTAGCCGCTTCGTACTCGTAGGCGAAATACAAGTTGCCCGGTTTGGGCCCCGCGCTGCAATAGGTTTTGAACTGAATATCGGCAGGAAGCCGCGACTGCTTTTGCAAACTTTTGAGATGGGCGGTCAGCAGATAAGCGATCGCGCCCCCCTGGCTATGCCCCATAATAAGCATGTTTTTGATACCCGCCCGGTAGCAGGAGTCGATTTTTGGGAGCATATCCTTCACCAAAAAAGCCGTGCCGACCAGCCAGCCCACATGAATGGCGGCTTTAGGGTCGTCTGCCAGCTGATAGCTGAATGTCTCGGAATCGCTGATCTGGATTTTGCCCTTTGCCGGTACCATGGCCGCATAAAAATTGCTGAGCCAGCTAACGCTATTGGCGGTCGTTCCCCGAATACTGATGACGGCTACGGATTGATTATCAGCCCATAGGTCCCAACGGTTATCGAGCCCCATGACCGGCGATCGATAGGCAAGCTTGAAGTGCTGGGGAGCCGGAAAAGAGTTGACGTATGTAGAATCGCCAAACTGGGCCGACACTTTGAGTAGTTCGATGTACTCGGCTTTATCGAAACCCGGTTTGAGTTTTTGGCCGAAACCGGCACTCGAAAGCACAAGCAGAATGGCAAGAGTAGATAGGTATTTCATAAGCAGGGAATGGTTTTGGCCATGTATGTACGGCTGCCCGATCGACAAATGGCGCTCTAACTGATCAGCCGCAGGACATTTACCCTACTCGTACTAGCGGATACTAGTTAAAGAGGATCATTGCCTGATAGACGAAAGTTACCTCCTTAACTAGTTGTTCGGCAAAAGGTTAGCTTGTTAGAAGGTCGATTTCCTGAACAATTGCCTGTGCCTCCAACAGGGCGTTGGCATAAGGCTCTACCAGTACCCGACCTACTGGATTCGTTGTCAGATCGGCGTCCCACAAGCCGGAATGATGCCAATAGTCGGTATGATCCCAATCGGGGCGGTCTATGATCGGATACAGGCACACGCCGAAAAGCGGGACATTGGCCTGTAGAACAGCCAGGCACTCACGGGCAATCATTTTAATCCAAACGGGCCGGTCGATACCCGGATGGCTGGTTTCGGTGAGGGCAATGGGTCGGCCATAGCGTCGGTAGGCTTTTACGAGCAGGTGACGCAGCGGTACCCAACGAGGATCGGGGATCGCATCATTCCACCCCAGAAACGTACCCGTTCCGTTAATCCACTGGTTATTGTAATAATAGTTGAAGCCCAACAGGTCGACATAATCGGGCGACCCGCCTAGTTCCGGAACCAGTTTGCCCGCTAGCATATCCACCGACTGAAACTGGTTTTCGTCCGCAATCGCTGCGTTAATGATCTGTTCCTGAGTTGCGTTCAGCGGTGGCACCATTTGCACCAGCGGTTCGGTTGTCAGAATGCGGATGGTGGGGTCAAGCTCACGCATGGCCGCTACGCCTTCGATGTAGGCCCGCATCAGGCCGATTTTTACCTCCCAGCCTTGCTTGGTGCAATAGGGCGAGGTGCCGCAGGCATCGCCCCCCAGCCAGGACATAAAGCTCACCTCGTTGATGGGCGTTACAATCAGGGTATCGTCTGGATACTGATCACGGTAAAATTTGACAAACGCCCGGCATAAAGCCGCAAAACGTCGGGCAAACATCGGGTGCAGGGGCGTCAGGTCGTCGGGGTAACCGAAATGGCACAAATCCCAAACCTGCTGAATGCCCTGTCGATGGCCTTCGGTCATCATAGTGCTTACAACGCTCCAATCGTATTGATATGGTCTTTTTTCGACCTGGCTCCACTGGATACCTTCCCGAACCGTTCGAATATTGAACGTCTGGATTTGCTGATAATCTTCACGGAGCAATTGTATGTGTCCCGACTGACGTAGTAAATCGACCCGGTTTCCGAAGCAGTTTAATTGGTCGCTGCATTCGTAACCAGCCCACCAAAACGACTGAAAGGGATTCGTGAACGGCGAGGTTGTTGAGTTGAGTAGCAAGGAGAAAATGGTTGGTATCCTCAAATATCAGGAAAAAGAAGCCAGCCATCAACCACAAGCCTCTTTTCTGAGGCAAAGGTTTAGGTTATTCGAATGAATTCTACTGGCTATGCCTTTTCATAGAGAACTGTTGACACACCGGCCTTTATCATTTCCCCAGCGCCTGGACGATGGCAATGACGAGCTTGGCGGAATTTCGGGCTGCCGTCGGATAGAATTTGTCATAAGCAATGTGCGCTTCGGCATCGGCCCGGTCGCTCAGGCTACGAATAATCAGGTGCGGCACCTGAATCTGATAACAAACCTGCGCTACGGCAGCCCCTTCCATTTCGGTGGCATCGGCGCCAAAGTCAGCCCGTAGACTGCTCACTTTTGTCGGCGAGGCCACAAAAACATCGCCCGTAACCACCGTGCCTGTCATCACCTTAACCGGCCGGTTCGACACGCCCCCGGACGCCAGCGGAATGCCTTCCAGCGAAACGCTTTTTACAACTGTTTCGGCTAGTTTTAGCAGGGCCGAGTCGGCCGGGAAGTAGACCGGATTAAATTGTTTTGTCAGCGCATTCCGAGTTTGCCGGGTCGGGGTGTTTTTGTCGGTAATGGCACCATAATCATGATGCGCCGTTCGTCCGGCAATTACAATGTCGCCGGGCTGAAGGTCGGGGTTCGTGCCACCGGCAATACCCGTAAATAAAACCCGTTGGGGCCGGAAGTGATCAAGTAACAGCGCCGTCGTCATGGCGGCATTTACTTTGCCAATCCCCGTCTCGGCCACCACGACCCGTTGGCTACCAAGCCGCCCGGTCGTGAAGGTGATGCCGTCGACAATAACTTTCTTCGGGTTCTTCAACGACTGATTAACCAGGGCCACTTCGGCTCCGAACGCCCCCAGAAGACCCGTTACAGGGCGAGGCTTGTAGTGTTGAGCAACGGAGACATGGGTAATAAGCAGGAAGATTAACGTTACTTTTTTCATCTGGTTGTATGTAAATTAATGGGAAGTTGCGCCAATAGTGGTGATTGTACTGTAACAGTGATGTCGGTTTTAAGAAACTGACATCACTTTAAGGGGCTCAGTGTCCGCTCGTTAAGGCCAATACGCAAAAGACATCGACAATCCACAAGCCAAGGGACACTTCCCGGCTTTTACCGATGGCTACTTTAATGACTGTCCAGGATAAAAAGCCCCAGATCAATCCCTGCGTGATCGAGTAGCTGAACGGAATCAGGACGAGCGCCAGAAAAGCGGGGAGTGCGTCATCCAACTGGCCCCACTCAATGCGTGTAATGGGCTTCATCATAAACGCGCCCACCAGCACCAGCGCCGGCGCTGTGGCAATGGATGGAATAATTGACAGTAAAGGCGACAGAAAGAGAAAGGGCAGAAAGCAACAGCCAGCCACGATGGCCGTAAGCCCCGTACGCCCACCCTGGGCAATGCCTACCGCCGACTCGATGTAGGCCGTTCCGGGGCTGGTACCCACCAGGCCCGCCAGTGTAGTCGCCACGGCATCGGTCAGGAGAGACCGGTTTAAGTTACGCGGCTCGCCATCCACATCCTGTAGACCGCCCGCTTCGGCAACGCCTACGAATGTGGACAGGCTATCGAATAAATCGGTGAAGGCAAAGGCGAAAATAACGGGCCAGAGCGACCACGAAAGTGAACCGACCAAATCTAACTTTCCAAGCAGTGAAAAATCCGGCATAGACCAGATTCCCTGAAAGTTGACCAGCGTTTTTTGCCCGAAATTAACGGCCGATGCGTCGCCCCAAAAGCGCCCGATGGGCCAGGCTGCGAGTGTTGTTAAGATAATGCCCATAATGATGCCTCCCGGTATGTCGCGTACCACCAGCACGCTCATGAGCAAAAGACCAAAAACAAAGGTCAGTACGATAGGGTCGTTGAACGACGCAATACTCACTAAAGTAGCCGGATTGGCGACAATGAACCGGGCGTTTTCGAAACCAATTAGGGTAATGAATAACCCGATACCCGCTGAAACCGCATAGCGTAAGGGTTGCGGAATTGCCCGTACAATGGCCGACCGAATGTTGAATATGGACAGCAATAGAAACAACATACCCGCCCAGAACACGGCTCCCAGGGCTACTTCGGGCCGAATGCCCATGCCTTTCACGGCCGTAAAGGTGAAAAAGGCATTCATGCCCATGCCTGGCGCGACGACAATCGGATTTCGGGCATAAAGCCCCATCATCAGGCTGCAAAAAAACGAGAGCAGCACCGTTGCCGTGAGTACGCCACTAAATGGCAAACCTGCCTGACTCAGAATAGCCGGGTTGACAACGATGATGTACATCGTTGCCAGAAACGTGGAAATGCCAGCAAGAACTTCAGTTCGACGAGAAGAGGTAGTAAAGGCAGTTGACAAGAGGAATACGGTTTTTGGTTTGTTGGCTGTATCAGGCAATCGGTACAAACTACAAACTACCCGCCACAAACTCAAACGCCCGCTAACAAACTTCCGGCGGCTTCATCGACCCAAATCTGTGTATTCGGATGTGTTTGCATGATACTGGCCGGCACTTGCTCGGTAACAGGTCCTTGCAGAGCTTCGTGTAAAATGCCCGCTTTTTTCGCCCCGCTCACCAGCAAAATGACTTCGTGCGCTTCGGTCAGGTGGCGTAAACCGAGGGTAATGCCCTGGGTGAGTGTAGTTTCTTTCTCGAAGTATTTCTGCCCGACCGTTTTGGTGCTTTCGGCTAATTCCGAGACGTGGCAACCTAAGGTAAAGGAGGTGCCCGGCTCGTTCAGGGCAATATGTCCGTTCATACCCATGCCAACGAGCAGGACATCCAGCCCGCCTTTTGCCTGAATCAGCGAATCTATTTTGGTGCATTCGGCCGTAAGGTCGGTGGCCTTGGCATCGAAAACGTGAATCTGATCGGGGCGAAGCGCCAACGGGACGAATAAATCCCGAAATACGTAGTACGAACAACTGCCGAAGTCATTAGGTCCGAAGCCAACCCATTCGTCGAGCCCAACGAAGGTGCATTGGCTAACGTCCACCCGTTCGGCCTTGACCAGCTCAACGAACCGGTGGTAGGTTTCAATCGGTGTGTCGCCCGAGGCCAGGCAGAGCGTCGCATCAGGTTTTCGATTAATAAGGGCAGCAATGTGTTCCGCCGTATACTGCGACAGGGTGGCGTGGTCAGGAAATTGGTGAATAGTCATGTTTTTGTGTTTGTCGTTCAGGGTATACAGTTTGTGGTTCATGAATGCATAACTGTAAACTACAAACCGTAAACCACAAACCGTAAACTTACTTCAACTCACTCGCCCGCACATCGCGGCTCCAGCGTTCGCTGCCTTTTTGGTCGTAAACTTTAATGTTCAATACCCGATCCGCTAAAGGGCCGCTAACGCTCAGGATGCCAAAGTTGCGGTCGGTTACCAATGTACCGTTTACATAAGTAGGCAACTTTAACTCGTCGGCCAATGGTTTTGCCGGGCTGGATGTTAGCGGGGATATGGTCAGATCGTACAGCGGATACGTGCCGGGTCGATCCAGTTTGTGTAAGATCGAGTGGTGCCGGTCGCCGGTAATGAACAGGACGCCGGGAATTTTGGCGTCCGCAATGGCTTTGAACAGCCGGTCGCGTTCGGTGCCGTAAATGGCGTAATTTTCAAACGATTTGGTCGGATTAACAATCTGGCCACCGGTTACGATAAACTTGAACGTTGCTTTGCTGAACGTCAGGGCATCCAGTAGCCATTGGAGTTGTTTATCCGCAAAGTACGTCTTGCCAGGCCCGTCGGGCATTTTGTCGGGCGCGCGAAATGTGCGGTCATCGAGCATAAAAAACTGGCAGTCATTCCATTCAAACGTTCCGGCGCAGCTTTCGGGGAATATGAAATTCGGATTTGCCCAGAACAGCTTGAACGCATCGAGGGTCACTTCTTTCAGCCAGTAAGAACGATCGGAATCGTCGGGACCATAATCGTGATCGTCCCAGATGGCGTAATTATGCGTAGCGGCCAGCAACGGCTGCATCTCCGGCAGCGAACGCGTATGGGTATATCGACGCAACACGCCACTCCGGCTGTTCCAGTCGGCCTCGCGGGTGTAGGTATTGTCGCCCGTCCAGAGCATAAAATCGGGCTTTTGGGCCGCCAGCGCCGTAAAGATTTCATAGCCTCCGCCATAGGGCGTGCCGGGACGATCGAACCTAGCTTCGTTGACGTAGGTGCAGCTTCCGACGCCGAAGTGAAACGTCGGTGGGTCGGTCCGCCACTGCCACAGGTTTTGGGTTTGGAACTGAGTCGGGTAGGGCAGGCTCACCTTCTGGCCCTCGATCAACAGTTCGTACGTGTACTTTTTTCCGGGTTCCACCTGATCGGCGAGCAGGTGGGCCGTAAAAGCCGTTTGCCGGTTGGTGTATACTTCGTTGGTTACGTAACTGGTCGGTGGTTTGCCGTCCGCCGGGCTTTTGTCTTCATGGTAACGGATCTGAACGTGAGCCGGTTGGTTCGTTTGTACCCAGAGTTTTACTTCGCGCATGTCCGAATAGCCAACCATCGGCCCCGACTGAAGCACCTTTGTCTGGGCTACATTTTTTTTGCTATTTCGGGTAACTGGTGCCTGTCGTTTCGCGGTTGACTGACCGTAGACTATCACTTGGCCAGACAATAGAAGGACTAAGAGAAACTGAATTTTGTACATGGGGGAAAGATGGCGTAATTTTGCGGTTCGTTCAATGAAGTCATGCAACTAAATAACCGTACTTACCAGATCCAGGGTGTCAATGTATTGGATATAGCCGACGAATTCGGTTTGCCTTTATACGTCTATGACGCCGACAAAATTATCGAAAAAATCGGCTTGCTCCGGTCATCCTTTAGCGGAGTCAACCTAAAGATAAAATATGCGGCCAAAGCCCTGACCAATATATCAATTTTGAAATTGATGCGTCAGCAGGGCGTTGAGATGGACTCTGTATCGGTCAACGAAGCCCGTATGGGTATGCTGGCTGGTTTTACACCGGCTCAGATTATGTTTACGCCCAGTGGTGTGTCGTTTGACGAGATTCGCGAGGCCATTGATCTGGGTTTGCAGTTGAACGTCGACAGCTTGCCCCTGCTGAAATGGGTTGGTCAAACGTACGGAAATCAGGTTGCGGTTAGCATCCGAATCAATCCGCACATCAGCGAGGGGGGGAATATCAAGATTTCGACGGGTCATGCCGATTCTAAGTTCGGAATTTCAATTCTGCAACGCGATGCCATTCGGGAACTGACGGAGCAGTACCAGATTCCGGTTGCCGGGCTGCACATTCACACGGGTTCCGATTTCAAGAACGCCGACGCGTTTCTGCGCGGAGCGGATGTCCTGTTCGACCTCGCTGCCGACTACCCAAATCTGACATTCATCGACTTCGGCAGTGGATTTAAAGTGGCCTATAAAGAAGGCGACCACGTGACCGATGTAGTTGAACTGGGCCGTAAAGTATCGGCCGCTTTTCAGAATTTCTGCCAGCAATATGGCCGCGACATTGAACTTTGGTTCGAGCCGGGCAAGTTTCTGGTCAGCGAAAGCGGGCATCTGCTGGTTAAAACCAATATTGTGAAGGAGAATCCGACACGAACGTTCGTCGCCGTTGATTCCGGGCTGAACCACCTCATTCGCCCCATGATGTATGATGCTTATCATGACATCAAAAATATCTCGAATCCATCCGCATCAGCGGAAACCGCTGCTGAGAAGACCTATAACGTAGTTGGGTATATTTGTGAGACGGATACCTTTGCTACGGATCGCTCGTTGCCAGAAGTGAAGCCCGGCGATGTGCTGTCGTTCGAGAATGCAGGAGCTTATGGCTTCAGTATGGCGTCGAATTACAACGCCCGGTTCCGTCCGGCCGAAGTACTGGTGTACGAGGGTCGCCCGTACCTGATCCGTCAACGCGAAACGTTCGATGATTTGATACGCGGTCAGGTCGATGTACCCGCGTTGACTTTAGAAGTAATAGAGCAGTAAAAATGGTTTGTTGTTTACGGTTTGTGGTTCGTAATAGGCTAATTCGAAGCTATATGTACGTCAGCCAGCCACAAACTAGGAACCTCAAACTATGAACTCCAAAACGCACAAACCACAAACAAATAATGGGACGCGCATTTGAATACCGGAAAGCCCGAAAAATGAAACGATGGGGGCAGATGGCTAAAACCTTTACCCGTATTGGTAAAGACATTGTGATGGCCGTTAAAGGCGGTGGTCCAGATCCTGACACCAATGGTCGGTTAAGGGCTATCATCCAGAATGCCAAGGCGGCTAACATGCCGAAGGAAAACGTAGACCGGGCCATTAAAAAGGCATCGTCCAAGGAGCAGGAGGATTATAAAGAAATTGTATACGAAGCCTACGCTCCTCATGGCATTGCGCTTGTTATTGAAACCGCTACGGATAACCACAACCGTACGGTAGCCAATGTTCGTAGCTACCTCAACAAACTTGGTGGAAGCCTGGGTACGCAGGGAATGCTCGACTTTATGTTCGACCGGAAATCGGTCTTTCGGATTCCTGCCGAAGGTATCGACCAGGAAGGGCTTGAACTTGAACTGATTGACGTAGGTGGTGATGAGGTGGAATTTGATGAGGAAGCCAATCAATACATCATCTACGGTGAATTTACCGCCTTTGGTAGTGTCCAGAAGTTTCTGGAAGAAAAAGGCTACGAAATCAAACAGGCAGAATTTGAGCGCATTCCGAATGATTATAAAGAACTGACGGATGAAGAAGCGGCTGATGTTGAGAAGCTCATTGAGCGAATCGAAGAGGACGACGACGTCCAGATGGTTTATCACAACATGAAATAAAAAGAGGCCGGTTCTACCGGCCTCTTTTTATTTATCGTAAACTGGTTTCTTCGCGAACGATCTGGACCCAGCTCTTGATGACCGTCGGGGGGGCGTTGCGGTCCAGCACCGCAAAACGCACACTGGCCTGGTAGTAGTACAAACCCGTCGGCAAAGCCGACCCGTCACTGCCCCGACCATCCCAGCTCAGCGTTGCCCCCGTGCTCTCATACACCTTGGCCCCCCACCGGGTGTAAACCACAAAGCTGATCTGCTCGACAAACCGGGGACACTTCAACGGACTGAACACATCGTTCTTGCCATCCCCGTTGGGGGTGAACACGTTGGGCAGCACCAGCGCCGGACAGACCTCGTTGCAGACCTTGTTGGAGGGCGCACTCTCCAGCCCCCGCTGACTCACCGCCGTCACATAATAACAACCCGCCACCGTGCTCAGCCCGCTGTGATCGAAGCGGGTGGTGGGCACACTCACCGAGCTCAGGGCCGTCAGCGAGTCCTGCCGGTAGCGCCCGTAGTAGATCTTGTAGGAGGCAATGTTGGCATCACAGCTGGGCCCCGCGTTGGGTGTCCAGTTGAGCTTGTTGGTGAAGCTGGTCTGGTCACAGAGGCTCTCGGCCGTCAGGCTGGCGCAGTTCAGCGAGTCCAGCCCCAGGGTGGGCGGACAGGGCCGGGTGGTGTCGGTGGGGCTGGCACAGAGCACCTGGCTGTAGTTGGTCAGCAGGCCCAGGCGGGCCAGTTGGGGGTCGGTGTACTGGCCCCTTGTCATCACCCGGTAGCAGTAGCTGGAGTCGGCTGAGAGCACCCGACTGGTGTTGCCATCGGCCAGGAAGCTGTCGGTGCCATCATCGGTGAAGGTGTAGGAAGCGGGGGTGGTAACGCTCACCTCCCGGATCTTGTTGAAGGGTCCGTTGGGTCCCGACCGACTGCGGTACACATCGTGGACCCGGTTGTCGTTACTCCAGGGCACATTGGCCTGCCAGGCCAGGGTGATGCGCCGGTTGGTGGGGCTGGCCGCCAGGCGCACCGAGGAGGCTGGCTCGGTCACATCGAGTCGGGTGAGCTGGCGGGTGGTGGGGTCGGTGTAGTAGAACTCGAGCCGGTATCGGTAAGGGTTGGCCCCGGTGTTGAGGGGGGCGTTGGCGGAGCCCCGGTCGACGAAGAGGGTGTCTGGGGCTCCGGGTTGGAGGGAGGTGTTGATGGTGGCGATGGGGGTGTAGGTGTTGCCGTCGAGTCCGGTGGCTCGTTGGATGCGGTACTGGTAGGGGGCGCCCAGGTCGCCGGGGTTGAGTCCGATGGGTCGTGACCATCGGAGGGTGATCTGTCCGTTGGGATCACGGGTGGAGTCGACGGTGACCTGGGTGATGACTGGAGCCAGCAGAGGCAGGCTCAGACAGGCCTGCTCGGAAGATCGGCTGGCGCCACCATTGGTGCCCCCGTTAACATCGGGGTAAAGGGCCACCATGCGGTAAGAGTAGGAGACGCCCCGGCGGAGAGCGGATGTGTCGGTGTAGGTGGTAGCCGTGGAGGGCACCTGGGCAATGAGGGTATAGCCCGCTGGAACGCCAGTAGAACACTTGTCAATGTTCACCACCTCACAGCCTTCCTTGCGGTAGATGGCTAGTTTGGTACCGGGCAGCCCACAGGCGTAGGGACTCCAACTGAGCTGGATGGCTCGTCCGTTGGCGGTGGCCGTAGCGCGAGCGGTGAGGTTCTGGATAGGTGGTCCAATGAGCCGGATGCGGAAAGTCTGGAAGGAGACCAGCGAGGGCGTTGGTTTGGGGGGCACATCGGTGACCTTGAAGGTCACGTCGTAGGGTGTCTCCCGGATCTGATTGCAGTTAGTTTGCCAGCTGAAGGTGGCCGTGGCGGGCTGATTCTGGGTAATTCCTCCATTAATGAGTCGGGCGTAGGCAGGCTGGATCAGTTCGCCGGCTGCCAGTGCCTGACCATCCTGTCCCACATTGAAGACTCCGCCGAATCCCGAGATGATGACGCGTTGTCCGTCGGGGTCGGTGGCCGTGACGGGTTGGTTGATGAGCGTGCCGGCTTCGACGCACAGGTCAGGAATAGGCTGGATAAGGGGGCGCAGGTTTTTATTATCCACCACGATGATTTGCATATCGCGGGTAATCTCGCCAATGAGTACACCATTTCGCCACTCTTCAATGATGAAGGCGAAGTTGAACTGGCCCAGTTCGCCGGGGGAATCCCAGCATAGTTCGCCGGTGATGGGGTTGATCGAGAAGGTAGGGGGCGCTCCGCCGTCTTCCCGGACGGTGCTGAAGCGGGTCGGGTCCTGATAGGCTGGAATCGCTCGCCCGACGCATCCATTATCGGTCAAACTGGTTGCAGGCACACTCAATCGGTAGGCCAGGCTGTCGCCATCGGCATCGAAGGCGGCCGGGTTGTGGCAGAACTTCTGGCCCACACGCCCCGAATCCAGGGGTGGGTTGAGCATCACCGGCGTGGAGTTGGTCAGCAGGGCTGCATTAACATAAATCGTCGTCGAAACGAAGAACCGAAGTTGGTCAGAGCTGGCGGCAGGCGGCAGGTTTTTGGTATCGGCGTTTCGGTTAGGTACAGTAACCCCAATGGTATAGGTACCTGGTCCGGGATACGTATGAATAACCGTATAGCTGTTAACCGATGATGTACGGCCATTAATGTAGGCACGATTACTGCGCCGAACATCAGCCGTGGTGCCATCGCCAAAGCAAATGGTATAATTTTCGGCCTGATCAGCGGCCGGTTTACCTTTCACTTCATCAAAATAAGCCGTAAAGGTAACTTTGTATGTCAGGGAGGTTTTGGAAATAAGCTTGGTCGTTATTTCGCCAGCCCGTACGTGAGTTGCCTGACTAATGCTGGGATAAAGTACAGCACCCAAAAAAAGGCTCAAAAGCCCAGATATATAGAGAAACCGCATAGAATTGTCGCGTTTTTCTTAAAACGCTTCACCGAGTGAAAAGTGTATTAATATTAGGTTGTAAGATAAGGTAAAAAGAAAAAAGGAGAAAGAGAAATAGTTTACGACCATTTCTTTCTCCTTTTACCTCTCCTTATTATCTAATTTTCTAGCGTAACGTCATCTCTTCGCGAACGATCTGGACCCAGCTCTTGATGACCGTCGGGGGGGCGTTGCGGTCCAGCACCGCAAAACGCACACTGGCCTGGTAGTAGTACAAACCCGTCGGCAAAGCCGACCCGTCACTGCCCC
>NZ_BAAHBQ010000012.1:0-172678 GCF_054776595.1 Spirosoma horti | reverse complement strand
CCCCCTTGTTCGGTGCGGTCGACGGTACGCAGCAGTACGAAGTAATTGTTCTTAAGATAGGCCCGCTGCATTTGCGCTTTCCGCGCGAGACCTTGCTTTACCCCCTGGGTAATTTGCTGACCCGCCTGTAGTCCGGCTGATGCCAGAACGGCACTCGGCGACGAATTGACATAAAGCCCACCCCCCAGGCCACCTCCACCACCACTTTGCGCAACCTGCGCGGCCGTCTGTTTGGCCAGATCCAGATTCGTCATGTTTGGCACGTAAAGGCCAGCCATGCCATCCATATCGTACACCTGGATATTGGTTGGAAATAAACGATTCTGATACTGAATGGATCGAATCAATAAATTGATGCGTTGACCAGCGAACTGTCCCATACCATATAAAAGGGTATTGGCGGGTATAACGATACCCCGAATATAAAGCGGTTCGAGCAGACGGATTTTGATGCGCGAGCCCATACTACTGATTTCCTGATCGCCATAAACCATCGCCCGAATGGTGCCTACTTCAGCGTCCAACAACCGCTGCTGGGCTTTACGGGCATCTTCCGTGTACAAACCAAAAAAAGAATTGCGCCCGGTATAATCACGGCCAGTTAACGAAGTGATCGGAACAGCCATACGCCCCTCCTCGTCGGTAACGACTTTAAGTGCTTTAGTTTTGTCCTGTTCCCGGGCTTCGCGCGTCGCCTTATCCTGTTTATATTCGGTTAACAGCCGTTCCAGCTTCGCCTGCTTGTCGAGTGCCATCTGCAACTTCGCTTTTTTATCGGCTTGTTCTTTAGCCTGCTGGGGCGAGGTGATGGGAGCATCGTCATCGTCGAGACGGCTATCGGATTCCGTTAGCGGAAGTGAAGAGGAGCCGCGGCTACCTGATGACCGGTGATTGACAACCTCGGGAAATGCGCCCGCGCTGGACTGACTTCGCCGGGAAGGTCGATTGGTTTCGTAGACAGTTGAATCTAAGTGACTCATTGACCGGCTCGATGGGGTTTTGTAACGGCTTCCGTATACGTATTCTTGTGCGTCCGGAATTCCCTGCATGTTCGATGCCTGTGGATTTTCACCCACGGCAGCTTCCGTCTGCAAATCCAGCTTGTTGGCTTTGCTTAAGGACGTATCGGTTTTGGCCGAGGGGACCCGGGTGTTGATTACCGAAGGTGTCTGCTGGGGCGCTTCTTTCTCGGGAGAAGAGGAAACAACCCACAGAAAAGCCCCAACCAGGACTAAAAACACTGGGATACTCCACAGGAATCGTTTGTCCCCGAATAAATCTTTTAGTGATCGTTTTTGCGTTTCCATTGTTGGTTAGAAATAAAGACTAGTTCTTATTCTGTTGAGGGAGCTGGTCCGGACTACGGCGGGTCACGCCTGACCGGGCTTTCAAGTAGTCGGCTTTGTGAGTCGAATCACTGGACAATTCCCGTCGGGTAGTAGATTGACTTACATTGGCTTCCTTGGCCAATTGGCCAAGGGCTGGTACCAAAGCGGAGAGCGGGGGCAGTTGATAAAACAGGTAGAGCAACCGAATGAGCCAGAAAAGTCCAATCAGGCCAAAGAATAGCAGCACTTGCCGGCGACGCTGGCTAACTGACGTTTGGCCTTCCCAGCTTCGGATTCGAAGCGTGATCCACCTGGTTACCCAACTGGTCGCCAGGTGGTAGGAGTTGTTTAGTTTTCCAACCCATGGACTTGACAGCCACCGGGGCTGAGGGGCTAGAGCGGTACCGGGTTCTAACGGATGCCCGTTACGGCGACGTATCGGCTGTCTCATTGGTTACGGGTGATGGTCTGGATATCGGAATTATCCAGCGGGTGAAACCGCTCAATCATAAAGCCATGCGGATTGCGATCGGTCCGCTGAACGTCGATTAGAAACCCTTCTACATCCAGATTACGGTAGGTGACGGTCGATTCCCGAACGAGTAGTTGTTTGCCTTTCGCTCGGAAATAATAGGGGCTTTGCGTCATATTAACCTGAATTGATTCCGGGTCAATCTCAATCTTTTGGTGGACGTTGCCCTGTACCAAGTCTGAATAGTAGCCTTTTTCGGTAAAATCCTTGTGAAGCCTGACGACAGATTCATCGCCCAGGTAGGAAGCTTCTTCAATGGTCTTACGGATCTGCTGATTGTCGGGCTCCAGGTCAAAAAATAACCGTAAGAAAGTACGGACGTGGTCTTTGGCCTCTGCACTCCGGTTTACATTGTGATCCTGAGCCAGCGCCAGCATGATGCTTTTGCCGTTTTCCATAACGTACACCCGGGAACGCGACTTCTCGGTGATATCGAACGCCCACCAGGCAATGCCGCTGGCCAGCAGGAGCGTACCCAAAATGACCGCAAACATGACGGTGCGGATCATCTTGAACGAGGTTTCAATGTTGTGTAATGATCTGAAATGAGGAGCTTCCATAAACTTTTAGTAAGGAATAAGTGAATATTTAAATCTTATTGAGCGTAGGCAGTTTGCTGTTCCATTCGCGGATTCGCTCGAACCCACCCGAAACACTGCGACCTGCACTTCGGGCAACGCCACCGCCAACGCCACCGACGCCACCCAGTACGCCCCCGCCCGCCTTGGCCCCGCCCAGCGTCTTGCTGATGGCTTGGTCGGCTCCGCTGGATTCAACGACCCAACTGGCGGCCATCGGCACTGTCAGGTACGCCACGGTGCCAATGAGGTAAAAGATAACCATGGTAAAATCATCGAGGGTAAAGGTGCTGTCGGTAGAAGCCGCTAATTGTTGCAGATCTTTACGCAGCATCATCACGTGAATGCTTTCCAGCATACCCGATAAAATATTGGTAATAGGAATCCACATCAGCATGTTGATTACCCGGGTACACCAGGCCGCCAGACCGGAATAAAACCATTCGAACGTGGCCAGCCCAAACGTAATGGGACCGGTGATGAGCAAAACCACGATGAAGAAGCTGACTAAAAATTTAAGGCATAAAAAGGCAAATAGGTAGAGTACTTCTCCAAGTGTCGTCATGAGCTGATCGACAACATTCTGGACCGAGTAACTCATCATATCGGCTCCAAATTGGGTGGCGCTATCCGCATCGAACATTGCCTTTAATATCTCCATCCAGCTTTCTTCCCCGTCATGATCTGTATCGATCAGGCCAAGCGTTTTTTGTCGTTTGGCCGCTACGGCTGTCTTTTTCTGCTTGGTTAGATTATCGACCAGCGTTTTTTGGCTGTCGATAAAGGGTTGGGTCATTTCATTAAGCGCTCCGCTTAAGGAGGTAACGCCGTTCACAATACCACCATAACTCATCAAACAGATAGCCAGCGCTACCGGGCGAAACAGCGGCACAATGTCGATTTCTTCATTGCGGGCTAAATGACCCCATACCCGCGTGAACACGTAACAAAGCGCGCCTAAACCGCCAATGGCTTGGGCCAGACCAATAAACCAGCTGTATTGCGTAAGCAATTGGCTAACTAAAGTGTCGAGTTGTTGAACAACTGAATCTTGCATGGGAATTGAAAAAAAGGTGATCAGTTGGGCTTATGGCCCGCTTGGGGTACTTATTTTTTGGGTAGTGGCATGTAGGTATCCTTACCGCCCAATGCATCCGTCAATTGCTTACGCTGATCTTTTCGCATACTGCCTTGTATGTGTTGATTGACTTTTTTGTTGATGCCCTGTAGGTTACGCACCCGTTCTCGCATACGGTCGAGTATCGCCCGCTTCATCACCATCCGGTCATAGTGAGAATAAGCCACCATTTCCTTTTCTTCCATGGCATCATTGTCATATTCCTTGTTAGAAATGGCCATAAGTAGTTCCTTATATTTTTTTGCATCATCCATCACGATGGCATCGGAGACAAACGCGTGCCAACCATGCTCTACCTTATTTCCCGGCGCGTTTGGATCGATTTCCGGATAAAGCCACTTCAGTTTACTGTGGGTATCATCATCTTTGAATCCATCCATGACCACCACGTGTTCGCCCCATAGTTTATCGTGTTCACTTTCCGACAAGTGATCGGCCACCGAATTTTTGAGTTCAGGTAAGCTTTTCCATTTAGCGTTCATCCGGGCGTAATTGACCTTAAAATCCTGATACTTGGTTTTCAATTGCTTATTGAGGGAATTCCTCGACAGGACCTTCACCCGATCGATTGCTTTCGCCAGATTTTCGTCCTTTTTCTTTTGATACGCAGAGATGATCTTCTCTGCCATGGAGCCAATGGGCATCATATCGGCAAACATCTTGACGAGTTCGTCCTTGAGCTTATCAATTAAAATATCGGTCAGCTCAACCTGGTAATCCTGTAAGCCACTCATGATCTCACCGCCTCGTACGCGCAGGATGTTATCGACCTTCGTTTGGACGTCGAGTGAGGAGCCCCAGTCTGTATGAACGTACATCGGATCGGGCAGATCGTTGATCGTGTAGCCCGTCCCCGGCGTTGGATTACTAGGATCATACACCTGAGCGTGAACCGGGGATACCCATAAGGTTAGGAGAAAGAAGCCAAGCCAGAAGTAACCCCGTCTGCTGTTTGGGCCGGAAACGTGTAGTTTTGGAATACGCATGATCGTAGAGAGTTAGCGATGAGGACTGATTTATTTAATTCGACGCACCCGCGGACTACCATCGTTACCACCCGTGTCTGCGGTGCCAATCAGATCATCCAGCGTCGTATCCCGCTGAGCATCTTTCATTCGATAGACGAAGACTGCCTTGACTTTGGCCTTCACCGATTGAGCCCGTTTTTCGCGGTCGAGAATACGCTTATACGCTTCATCCAACGTCCGGATTCGGTCTGCTTCGGCCATGTAAGCCGTGGAGGACGAGTGATTCGTGGCAAACTTGACTTCATTGACGATATCACTCATATCCGATAGTCCACCGATGAGGGCTTGTAACTGGGATTGCTCTCCGGCCGTAAACACCTTATTGCTGGCCATGGAATTGATCTGTTTGATCGTATACTCAACCGCCTGCGCGTGTTCTTTTAAATGCAGCGTTTTATAGTAATCGCCGAAGCCGGCACTTAGCTCGGTATTACCCTTCTGCTCGGCGAAATCGACTTTCAACTGTTGGTAGTCTATCTTCTGTTGTTTTGTGTAAGCATCTTTCATTAACTTTTTGAGGGCCTCGACGCTTCGGATCGGGGAGGCTCCGAGCAAACTCTGCAGTTGGCTCATCAGCCAGCCTTCCAGCGCATCGGTTAATCCCTGAAGAATCTGGTCTTCGTACTCACCAATCAAATTTTCGACCTCCGATTTTACCTTATCGGCATACGTGGTGACCTTTTGACCAACGAACGAACCAAAGCTGCTTGAGCCACTTGTACCATCATCGCCAAGATGCTCGCCGATGGGATCAACACTGGGAACATTTCCCGGGGCCATACTTAGCGAACCTGGTTTGCTTGGGTCATAGGAGGGGGGCCAGGTTGAGGGATCATTGGGGTTGAACAATGGGTCGGTCGAAGGATTCCATGATCCTGTTGTTGAAACGGGGTCCGTCGTTTGGCCAAACGCAGGCCCGTAACCCGAAACCGGGCCCATCAAGACTAGCAGGAGCCCCAGAAGCCCGTGCATGAGTAAGTGTTTCATAGACGATTGGATGTTGTAAACTGATTGGACATAATCGATGCAGTCGGCCAGCTTACCCATGCTGTTCCCGATAGGAGCGGATACCTAAATCGTAATTGCCCCCGTTCTCCGCTACCAGCTTTTTGACGGCCTCTTTTTCACTCTGTTCGGTGGTGAACGCCAGGTATTCTTCGACGGACACTTCCAGTCCATAAACCAGGCTGATTTGACCCGCGAAGCTCACAAAGAACTCTTTGTATTTCCGGGTTGCATTCAGATCGCGATTAACCGAGAGGGCCAGGTTCTTTTCCTGATCGGTCAGTGCCAGGAACTTCTTTACTTCCTCAAACCGGTTTTTGTACTTCTTCTGATCCATCAAAATACGGGTGTCCGCATTGTTGATAATCGAGTCCTTAACGATCTTATTCCCCAGGATATCGTCGATGTCCTGGGTCACAATCCAGGCCTCACCAAAATGCTTACGAACCGTCTTGTACAAGTACTTGATGTATTCAGCCATCTTCTCTTTCATAATGGCTTTCCAGGCTTCCTCAATAAGAATAATTTTACGAATGCCTTTGAGCGTGCGCATTTTCGTAATAAATGTATCCATGATGATGATGGTGACCACCGGAAACAGAATGGCGTTATCTTTGATATTATCGAGCTCAAAGACAATAAAGCGTTCATTGGTCAGGTCAAGATTATCCGCTGAGTTCAGCAGGTAATCATATTCCCCACCCCGGTAGAAGGGTTCCATAACGACAATGAAGGCGTCATAATCAAACATTTTAGCGGTAATCCCCCGGCTATCAAGCGCCTTTTTAAAGTCATCTTTAAGGAACTCAAAGAAGGAGTTGAACGAGGGGAAAATCTCCGGGTTGAGTTCCAGATGGGAAAAGTATCCATTGACGGCTAGTGACAGGGCGGTCTCCTCCAGCCGGCTCAGGTTTTCTTCCTCTTTTTTCCACAGTGAAAGCAGCAATGCCTTGATCGACTCCAATTTTTCAATGTCCGGTCTGGCACGCCCTTCTATGAAAAAGGGATTGAATGTAATGGGCGCTTCCGGTTTATACGTTAGATACTTTCCGCCTAACATCGAGCATAGTCCTTCGTAGGAGTCGCCAACGTCGACAATCACCATATGGGCTCCCTGAATGAAATAAGACCGCAGGAAGTGGTTGGTCAAAAAGCTTTTGCCCGATCCGGAAGGACCCAGAATAAATTTATTCCGGTTAGTGATCCAGCCTCGCTTCATGGGTGCGTCCGAAAAATCAACATACAGCGGTTTGCCTGATAGCCGATCGGTTACCCGGATGCCCATGCTTGAATACGAGTTTGGCGAGACGGACTCTTCGTTTAACAAGCACAGTGCCTGGGGGGTAAATGTCCAGAACTTATCTTCGTCAGGTAAGTCGGCCGCATTGCCTGGAATCCCGGCCCAGAACATGGATAAGCTGTCAGTAGTCGAATTTTCCCGGGGCCGAACCCCCATCTTGGCGATTGCCGCGTTGGTTTTGTTGCGCAGTTGTGGCAGATCCGCTTTATCATTTGTCCACACCAGCAGGTTGTAGTGTGCCCTAACGGGCGGGTAACCGGTGTCGGCCGCGTAATGCAGGTAATCGTTTATTTTGGCCGCATTACTGGCATTGGCTTTTGTGAAGGACGCCAGGGCGGTCATTTGGGTAGCCCGCGCTTCCAGTTGCGGAAAGATTTCGTTACGATCTTCTTTAAAAATATATTGGTTATACACGTGGTTGACCCCCAGCATTAAACTGACGGGAGCAGCAAAGCCCACCGATACCGTTGAATTCTCCGTGGACAGCGCACTCACCGCGTTGTGGGTATACACGGTATCCGGTAAGTCTTCAATATCTGAAAGGGAGAAATATTTAACAATCTTATCGCCGATCATCAGATCCTCTCCGCGACGTATATCACACAGCGGTACCACATCCGCTTCAGCCTCCAGACTCATGTAGCGTTCGAGAATACCCGGCTTATCACCTTTCTGATAGATTTCTTCACCCGCCAGCCGGCGCATGCTCACGTTGCGCGTTGAATTGATGATCGAGACGAACTGTTCGATGGCTGAATAGAACTCTGACAGCTTGATGGGGTCTGAAATCTCCTTAGACAGAAACCGACCGGACACCAGGCTGGTCTGCATGGTGGACACGGCCCGCTTGGATGTTTTCGTTAGGTATAAATAGCAGCGGTGGTTGAGGTAGGGTCTCTCGTGAAAATGCCGGGACGATGCTTTATCCAGAAATGTATTCCGAAACCCTCCTTCCTCTACCCGCGTCGGGTCATAGGTGTCAACCGTGAAAAAGTCCTGTTTATGAAAAATAGAGTGTTCTGGCAAAACCGAGAGCGCCTTACCCCACATTTCATTTAATTCCCGGAAGTCACCCGTTTCAACCCGGAATTCACCTTCCGTGACGTGCGCGGAAAGCGTGTAGATCTCCGGTAAGGTCATTTCATAACAGACGGTAATATCGCCCATCTTAGAAATGATGCAGTCATTCTCAATTGACCGCAGAGGCCAATACTTCATTAAGTCTTCTGTGCGTTGGGCCATGATTTAGTTGCGTTTTAGTTTAAATCGATCCCAGGTTGACGTTTTCACCTCTCGCTTGATAAGCATATCCCGGTAAGGCCGGGTGCTGCGCACCTGAATGACGGTTGGATACCGATTCCGCGCATTGAATTTGGATAGTCCCCGTTCACCATGCTTTTTACTGTAGGAGGCCAGCGTATTGTAGCCTAAAAAAACCATGACGAACATGACGCCATAGGCATACACGGCGGGTACGCCGATGAGCATAGCGATGGTGGCCACCACCATGCCGCCAACCGTGCCACCCGCCAGGTAGATCAAATAATTCATGCCCCTGATTCCGAGTACCTCGGGCGGGCGATCGACACCTTTATTGATTTGATACATAGTGCGTCTTAGCGGAAAAGCAGATCAAAGAAGTAAGGGAAGTACAGGCAGAACAGACAGGCAAATATCCAGGCGAATATGGATCGGTACATGTCCGGATCAGCCATCTGAAATTTGTTATAAACCTTTACCGAGCCGATCATCGCGCAGATCATAGCCACTGTTCTGCCTAGAATCTTCATGGCCTTATAAGCACTTGATATCTGATACGTAGCTTTGGCTACGGCTGTGGGAGGCGCGCCACCCGCCCAGACATCCGAACAAGTCAGTAAGAGCAGGGACAAAAGAACCAGCGGTAAAATCCAAGGCCTAGTCAACATGAGGATACCATTAAGAAGTGAAAGGATGCTTGTTGGAGTCAGCTTTAAACGCCGAACCCCACCGTCAGGCAGGGTTCGGCGATTGTGACCTAGGTAATCGGTGAGCCATATCAACCTGGAGTAAAAACCGCACCCAGTATAACGACGACCAGTCCGGCAAAAATCAAGGCACCGAACCAGGAAGCAGCGGCTTTTCGGGTATCAGGATCACCATTGGACCATTTTCCGTATACCGACGCAGCACCGACCAGACCGATGATCGCCATGACGGTGAACATTAACTTTTGTACCGTTGGCCACATGGCCCGAATGCCCGTATTGGCTTGTTCCAAACCAGCTGCAGCCGTCGCTGTTCCACCCGCCATGGCATACACGCCAATGCTCAGGAGCGCGCAGGTGATTACCAGAGTTCGGGTATTCCACCCTCTTACAAGAAGTTTTTTCATAAGACTATGAAAGGTTTGATTCAATGGAGATAGACCCCCGTCTATCTTGATTCAAAAGTATTGATTCGAAAGTACCCTAAAACAAAAGCCTTTAATTATTTTTTTTTCGGTCACACTTTTAGAAAAAAAATTGTGTGTACTCTTAATCAGCTTCTACTGAAGCCGGTTCACTAGCGGGTTCAATTAGTCCAAACTTTCGCCCGATAGCAGCAACATCATCATCATATTCTCCTAAGTGTTCAGGCAAGTGCCGGAATACAGCCGTCAACCGTAGAGCAGCATTTGCATCGCTATTTAGATTGAAGTGGTCAATGGCTCGTATGACCTGACGAACGCGATGCCTGACCTCACGTGTGGGAGCTTTGCGTTTGATCGCTTCCACCACTTCATAACCTAATTCCCCGGTTTTATTTAAGTTAGCGAAATAAGGCAGCGCTTCATGCCGTATCTCAGGTGCTGGTTCCAAGACATCCGATGCATCGAACGTTTGGATTGTTCCAGCCGGTACCAGAATGGATAATTCGTCCATCGTCATAATAAACTCAGTGGCCGGAGCACTTTGTGATTCCTCATCTGGAGTACTCGTTGTCAGCTGCGTATTTAATCCGCCCCCAAATGAGTGCTCATTGTCATTATCGTCATCATCCGCGCCAAAATCATAGTCACCAGCATCATTAGCTGTTTGGTCTTCTAGAGTGGACTGAGCCAAGTTGGAAGGTGTGTCTTGATTGGCTTGCATGGAGCGATGAACCTCATACAGGGCGATCATTTGCTGCTCTATACGCCGGGTGCTTTCTTTTAACACAGCAAACATCGCTTCTATCTGCTCCGAACTTTGAGGCTTGTCAAAGCTATCTGAGGGAAGTTGTGAGGCAATGCTGCCGAAACCAGATAAAGTCAGCTGACCCATTGGCGGCGTGAGCTGGCCACCGGCAACCTCTTGCAAAAGCGATTCGTTAGTATGTTCCTCAAATGATTCGTCCTCAAATGCTTTATGCAGGTATGCATCCGGGTCTGTTCCATTTGACTCGGTAGGATGCGACCTAGGAGTAGCATTGATTGGATTTGTGGATGCTGAAGAATCAGCAGTTGACGTAGCTGATGAGGGTATCTTACTACCTATGCTGACAACCTCACCCAATATGGAATTTGGTTCTGTTTGGGGGATGCCCGGATGGGTTTTTTTCGAATCAGCTAAGTTCGTGGGCATCTCGGATGAAGAGGTAGCTCTACGACCAACGGATAGATTAATATCGATCCGTTCTTTTCCTTTAAAAATTATTTGTAGTAGCCAGATCAGGCCGGTAACGGAAATGATGATAGCTAAAAACCCTAGTAAATTCATTAGCAAAAAGTTTAAAATGTCGATACCGTTTAACCGATCAGCGGTTAATCATCACTTGACTATAAATAGTGGTTTGACAAAACTCACATCGCACTAAATTTAATTAGTAAGGGAGCATACATTATTTTCAGGTCAAGTTGTTTTCAGTCTGTTTAATCAAAGTCAAATTTTTCTGATGTTGAATACGTTGTCGTTCTTGTTGTTCTATGCTGAGTTGCTCAATGTCGGATGCGTACTTTATGAAAAACTCTTTTAAGAGATAGTTTACTAAATTATCCGCAAAATATTTGGGCTGCTCAATCCTTCCGTTAGAGTCAACAATAATTTGAATTAAATCAGCCATTTCTGCTGTAAGACGCACTTTCGATTCTCCTTTTGTAAAGTAGCCCGCTGCAAACCTATTGGGCAACGAATTTATGAGTTTGACAATGGGCAGGGGAGTACTTGAAACCACATCAGTCCTAATGCGGGAACGTTTAGGCGTCATCTGGCGCTGCTCAACAGCTTCATTATCGACAGACATCGGAGATGCCGTATCCTTTTTGCCAGCATTGTTAACTCGCTTAGGCTCACTAGGGGAATTGTCCAAAATTTTGGACAATTCCTCATTACGTCTGTCTGCCGAATTATTAACGGCAATCGGACCGAAGCTTTGACCTTGGAGTTCAACAGGCGTTGTCGAGCCAGCTTTATCGGGAGAATTTATAGGGGAGTCAAGCAGTTCGGTGAACGATTGATCTTCTACCATGGAAGTCGCTTCACCTCCATGATCGTTTGAAGATGATGCATCATAAGTGCGTTTCTGACGCACTTGTGATAAATAGGTGGCAATACTACCCTTGGGTTCTACTCCAGGCAGAGGCGGTAATGTTACTTTTCCCATACTAACTAATTCATTAAAGCAGTTTTACCTTCTATGCTTAAGAGCATTGTACCAGCTTCATCTACAAATTCACTTATAGATTCAGGCTGCGGAGTTATGGTATTAAGCAGCTGGCTTACTCTAACCGTTTCCAGTAGCATGTACTTAAAAATATAAGGGTTAAACTTGGATTTAAAGTAGTCTTCATAAGCTTGGCGTTCTGCAACTTTATGGTTCCTTTTAATTTTAGTCCATACTACGCTGATGCTCACTTTGGGATTTAGGGATCGAATCATAGACATGGTTTCCATAGCCGCCGTAATAGATTTATACTCAAGTTCAACTGGAACTATTATTAGATCTAATGAATCGATCAAATAATCAATGCCTTCAACATTAAACGTACCTGGAATATCAATTAAAATAAAGTCAAGTTGTTGACTAGTTTTCATGCTTTTCAAGGCTACTGTTGCTTCTTTGACAGTTGCATCAACGACAGGGTAAGGTTTTATCTGGGAATCAACCAGCGTTAAGTTTTCACCTTGTTTTTTGCCCTGTTTTTCTTTTAAGTCTAAGATGTCTTTTGTTCGTGTTCTTGTAAAAGAGTGTTGAGGAAAGTCTGCATCAATTACGGCAACTCCAGCGCCAATAGAATGCAAAAAGGTAGCTGTCAAAATAGATAAGGTGGTTTTACCTGTACCCCCTTTCTGGGACATAAAACTGATTACTTTAGTCATGACTTATTGTATTTATTGATTAAATTAATTTTAAAAACATTTGACTAGAAATTAAGTCTTTAGATGCTACTTATACCGTTAACTATGAATTATTAATTCCAGCAGAAAACATACAAGTTCACGTCCTAGCTACCCTAGCCTCCTAACGCCCTAGCCTCCTAGCTATCCTAGCCTCCTAGCTATCCTAGCTCCCTAGCTATCCTAGCCTACTAGCCCCCTAACCTCCTAACCTCCTAGCTCCCTAGCCCCCTAACCTCCTTGCTATCCTAGCTCCCTAGCTCCCTAGCTCCCTAACCCCCTAACCTCCTAGCTATTCTAGCTCCCTAGCTATCCTGGCCTCCTAGCCTCCTAGCTATCCTACCAGAATGCTGGAATAGACGATTATTGCCTGTTTTAGTCAAAAGTAAACCTAGTCATACCACTCTTATACAAAGCTGTAAAATTATTTTTTTTTCGGTCACTACTTTTTAAGCGGATATATTTTAAGATAAATGAAGACACATTACCTTTGAGATGCGGATCGACTGGTAGCATTTTGTGGTTCAGTCATACGCAATTTTTATAAAAAAAGGGTTTGTTGGCTTTTTCGCCCATCGGGGGCTTTTCTCGCCGGAAAACCCGTTCGCCACGGCGAAAGCAAGATGTGTTTTTCGCGGCAAAAAACTCTTCCTACGGGCGTTTTTACCGCTTCAAACGAATCTTGCTCTGCGAGGCTAAAAAAAGCGGTTTAATAGGGCTTCGTTAACACATTCAGCCCTGACCGCTCACCAAAACCGCCCCGTAATCGAGAATCGATTTTGTCTTAGCAACCAATTCAGTCCTATGAAGTCAGCCAACAAAGGGTCAATCGTAACCGAGAATCCCGGTCGGAAAAAGAGTAATAAAGGCGGGAGACCAACCAAAGAAGTAGCTCTTAAAAAGACGAATCGAATTTACCTCCATCTGACTGACGGGGAAGCCCGGTCATTTCACGAGGCCTGGCAACATCAGCGATTGACTAAGAAAATATCCCGAAATGAGTTTGCCAAACATAGACTTTTTGCCTGGACTATTAATGAGGAATCCTCACGAAAGCTTAGCGTAGAAGAAGAGCCAAAAGCTATAATTGAGCGGCTGGATCAATGTATCAAATTGCTAAACCAATTTGTCATTCAATTACGGGCCATTGGGTTAAATTATAATCAATCCGTCAAACGCCTGAATAATATCTATCTATCCAACGAGGTGCGAGGCGAAATAACACAGCAGCGTGAGCTGTTAATTGACATAACAAAGCTGATTCACTGGAGCGATCAACAGTATAGACAGGCGGATTTATTCAGCGAAAAATTAAACCCCTAACTCATGGTGGCCCGAATAAACACAGGAGCCAATCCGGCTGGTGCCGTGTTGTACAATGAGTATAAAGTAGCTCACGGAGAAGCCCGTTTTTTAGGAGGTTTTAATGCGGTTGCCTATGATCAAGCTAAACTACCGGTCAAGCAAAAAATTAACGAGCTGGAACGTTATGCGCGGGGCAATGAAAACATAAGCAAACCCACATTTCACGTATCATTAGCGTTTCATCCTTCGGAGAAATTTAGTGATCATCAATTAAGTGAAATCGGACAAAATTACATGGACCGATTGGGCTATGGCGAACAGCCCTACTTGATCTATCGACACGAGGATACTCATCATCCCCACATTCACATTGTTTCTGTATCGGTCGATTTCCAAGGAAAAAAAATTTCTGATTCCCATCAACAGCGACGTAGCAATGCCGTCCGTCAGGCTCTGGAAAAAGAATATGGCTTAGTTGAAGCCGAGAAGCAAGGAAAAGAGCTACTGATGAATGGGTTGTTACCCGAACAAATCCTTGGCTATAAAGAACCCGAAGCTAAAAAAGCGATCGGTAACGTGGTGCGTACGGCCCTGACAGATTATAATTTTTCCAATGTGCTGACCTTTTCTGAGTTTCTCCACCAGCACCGGGTACAAATGAATCAGTTAAGTGGCGTGGCAGCTGACGGAAAGCCCTATAAGGGCATTACGTTTCAATTATACAATGGGCCGAACGATCAACGGGGGGAAGCGATTGGCCCGGCCATTAAAGCCAGTCGTTTTGCGTTTGCACCGACTTACGAGCGGCTGGAGCGCAAATTCAAACAGAATGCTACCCGCATCCGTAGTGGCAAAGAAGCTACGCGCCAACGGATTCACAGCAGTCTGGGATCGTACAGCCAACTGAGTGAAGCGGATTTTAGAACTCAGTTACGAAGCGCCGGCATTCAGGTGATCGATACGGGACAGCAGTACATGTACGTCGATCATAAAAGTCGCAATGTATACGGTGAAAATGAACTTGGACCAGCCTATACCCGCTTGGTTCAACGAGCCGCATTTACTGACCGGAGTGTTCGGCTTGACACGCTTCAAAACCGAGTTCGGGCATCCTCCCCAAGCACCACCGATCAACCACCACGAACTAAGCGCTCAGCTGGATCCGGCGAGCCGATAAAAGGGCAAAGCCAAAAGACGGAGCCAACTTCCCAGGAACTCGCCCTGCGTCGACGTGTTAGTCACTTTTATCAGCAGGTACGGCAGCAAGGTGTTGATGGTAAAAAGCCTTACTTTTTTGAGAGCCAACTCATCCGCCAGTTTCCCCATGAGCTACTGACCGACTTGTTAATAGAGGAGGGGGTTAATCCCCAATCCGCCCGGCAGGCAGTCACTCAATTTGAAGCCTATAAACAAAGTCAATTACCCGAGATCCGGTCAAAAGAAGAGGCCTATTTTAGCCAGACCGCCAATCAATTCGTTTCGCTGGCCAGCGAGCTTCCACTATCGGCTGCCAGTAAACGGGCGTTTCTGTCGGCCGCTGATTTCGTACTTACGGTTGATCAGGGAACACTGACGCACCGGGAAGACGCACAGCTATGTTATGTTATACCCTTGTCTGTTCAAAAACAGCTACAACAGGATCAGGGGCCCTCACTCGCGTTCCGAAGTCGTCTAACTAAACCGGAACGATTGCTGTATGGGGCGTTGGCCAGTGGACAAATGCCCCCCGACCCGATCAGCTTTTACCAGGTATCGGCTGCTCACCTCAAAGCGGCCATCGGCCCGCGATTTGACCATGTCTCAATAGGGCTAAATAAATCTTATGCCAATCAGGTAAGTACTCACCTGAACGACCAAAAACCCCTACTTCCTCAACTTCAGGCCAGAGGTTTTGTCATCGACGCGTTAGCCAGTGGTGCCTATCGAATGGGACACTATTTAACCCGCTCAGACGGATTTACTCCCGTGCCAGATGCATTGGCTCGTCGATTACAGAAAGAGTCCATACCCACACTAGCGGATCAAACCCAAACGTTAAAATCGTCGGCGGGGCGCAGTCTGGTTTCCATGAGCCAGGCAATAGACCTCAACAATACGGCACTGATGCAGGGAGAGCTTGGCCGGTGGCATCGTCAGGCCAATTATTCACCGGGTTCGGGTTCGGTGATGGAGCAAGCCATGAGGGTACAAATTCAGCTACAGGCTCAACTGGAATCAACTGCAGGAAATAATGCAACGCCGGAAGCAAACAAAGCGATCAGCTTACCAACCAAACCAGTAATCCCTCAACCAGTATCCACCGTAAGCCAGGACCTGGTAAGACTTTTACAACAAGCGGATTTAACTGCTCAGCAACGCTACCAGATTACCACGCAACTAGGCTTGATCTGGCAACGAACTGAATCCGGGCAAGTGCGGCTAAAAGAAGGTGAACACTCAACCCATCCCGGCCGGTTCTATACTCTAACCCCTTCCGAACAAACTAACTTTAGCCGTCCCGTTTCTAATGAACTTATAAGCCCCCGTCTCAACGCGGCCGATCAAGCCCTACTACGGGCCATCAGTCAGGGCAACGATTTCTCCCGTCTAACTCGTCAGCAGGTGGCCAGTCTAACGCTGCCAGCCGTAGAAATTATTCTGCCCAAGCCGATGCTGCCAACCTTTCAACGATGGTACAATGAACAACGGGGGAGCCAAGTTTTAAGCGACACCACTCAACAATTCGGCGAACCCGGTACAACTCGGCCTGGTGACGCCCGACGGCATCTATCAGCCTTGTATCAACGGGGATTCTTAATCAAACAGGAAGTTGATTCTACGAACAGACCGGTATTCCGAATGGGGCACTATAAAACGGACCCCGCCAGCTACGTAGCGGTGCCGCCCGAAATTGCTCAGACCTTTAGCCGCCAATTCCCTTCTCAACCGGGAAAGAATGTCTATGTACTCGAAGGGGCCTGGCCAGCGCCCGATTCAGTTGCCGCCCAACGGATGCGGTCATTAGCCAGGGCCGTTGATAGCGACGTTGAACCCGGTAGGCTCAATAAATTGATTGAACGAGTCCATGACCGGTTTCCTCATCTATCCCAAATTCGAGAGCCCCAACTTTTATTGGATCAACTAGTGAGTCAACCACGAGCCAATCGTCAGCCGACCAAGGGCCAAACGTCAGGCTCGCAACCAGCACTCGACAGCTCAAAGCCTTACGCGCTGTCTACTAGTTCATCTTCGCTGAAGCAATCTTCATCCAGTGACAGTTTACAATCTCTGCTGGACCGATTTGAAAACCAGGCTCCCCAGAAAGGACTCTTGGATATACTGGGTGAGTCGGCTAGTGCCATTCGGCCCAAGAAAAAACGAGTTGGCGAGGCTACGCCCGTGAGACGTCGAGGCCGTAGTCATTAACTTTATTTATGATGATTGTGACCGAAAAAAAAATAATTTAATACCCTCTAGAGATATGTGATTGACAAGAGTCAATTTTGAGAAAGCCAGTAACCAAGGTGTAGGATGCTCTGCGTTATAGCGTATTTCAAACAGGTACTTTATGTCAAGATTTCATCCGTATGGCCGCAAGGATCGAGAAGAGCTTCTGTCGAATCGGTGTATAGCTTACCTGGTTACAGGCCTGCCCATTTACGGGAGCGTCCATGAATTACGTAATCAAGCGGGCTATTCACGGACGGATGTACCGACTTTCTTCAACTAAATCTTCATACCAGTTCACCAATGTATTTGGTGCTGAGCCGTGATAAATCACTTTATCTTCTCCAGTTTAAATCCAATGTATCATGATGAATTCAGCAACACAAGCCGACGAGCTGATTGATTCTTTCAACCAGGAAACCCGCCGAATTGCCAATGCGTGTTCGGTTAATATTCCGACCCATTGGCGCTATAAGAATCAGGTCAGAAAAGGGTGGATTAACCTGACACATCTGTTTCGGGGTACAATGATTTTAGGAGCACCCGGAACAGGTAAAACCGAAACCTTTGTCCAAAATTTTGTACATCAGCTTTTGGAGAAAGAATTCACGATGGCCATTTACGATTATAAATCGCCTGAGCTAAGCAGGCTGGCTTATACGCATTACATTGACAATCTGAAAAAAACGACGAACCAATCGGGAGTAAGCCCTTCGTTTCATGCCATCAATTTTACTGATCCCCGTTATTCGTCGCGTTGTAATCCATTTTTGGCCGAGCGGTTCACCAATAGCTTCGAAGCCTTAGAAGCCGCGAAAAACCTACTGTACAATGTAAATAGATCTTGGAGTCTGAAGGGGGAGGGAGATTTTTTCGTTGAGGTGGCGATCAATTATTTAACTGCCTGTATCTGGTACATGAAGCGCTACAACGATCGGCAGGAAGCGAATTATGAAGATAGGTTGCCGACTGAAGAACGAGCTGCGGCCACTAAATCAAATCGCTTTAACTACTGCACCCTACCCCACATCATTGAATTTGCAACAAGGCCTACCGAAGAGATCATTCCGTTACTCAAGGCCGAGCCCGAGCTGGCCCATTTGATGGAAGCCATAACCAACATTGATGCAAATGATACGCGTGAACACATGGAGGGGCTGTTGAAGGTGATGCAACTAAGCCTGTCCACCTTAAAAAATCCGGTGCTCTACTGGATTATGACAGGGAGTGAAGCATTGGTAGATATCAATAATCCGAGTAATCCTAAAATACTGTGTCTGGGAAACGATCCAGCCTCGGGCCACTTGTTTTCTGTCCCATTAGCGTTGATTTCACACTTGCTGGCCAAACAGGTCAATCATCCCCATCAACGACCCAGTGCGTTAATCTTCGACGAATTTCCTACCCTTTATTTAAGCGAATTTGACAGTCTGTTAGCCACGGCCCGGTTCAATAAAATTGCCCTCTGCTTATCGGTTCAGGATCTTACTCAACTTGAAAACAAATATGGCAAAGTTAAAGCTCAGGCTCTCTTTACCATGAGTGGAACGATACTGGCCGGACAAGTGCGGGGCACCTCAGCGCAACAAATCGCTGATCGGTTGACAAAGCGACTGGAAACAGTAAAACCATCCAAAAGCTGGTCCTTTTTCGTTAAACCGAACGCAACGCAAGCACCCCGTATATCATCCGCCACTTTAAACGCTTTACCCTATGGCTGCTTTGCCGGGGAAGTAGCTACGCAGGTTGATGCTCCTCCCACGCACCCCGTTTTTTTCGCTCAGGTGACTGCCAGAAAAGCAAAGCTTGCGGAGAATCTCGCTGAACTACCTATAAATCCTGAACTGGCTATGCTGACAGATCAGCAGCTTGGCCAGCGATTGAATGACCATATGGCGGCAATTCAACAGGAAGTCACGGTTTTACTTCAGCAGGAACGGCAGCGCCACAAGCTGCGCTAACCCTTGCGCAAAGCCATCGGGCTAGTCAGCAGCGGGATTATTCTTAATTGTAAATCAAAACAAGTCTTATCGTCATGGCTAATTCACAAGAACAGGACAAAGAGTACAGAGGTATCCTGAACACCATCATGTTTATGGGGTATGCAGTCCTCTTATTTCATTTTTATGTTTTCTGTAACAACGTTTTTCAGCAGTTAGGGATACCCCTGGGCTTACTGGATCGGTTCATTCGCTCCTTGAACAGTTCGACGCACATATTTGAGCAAGTGTGGTATTCCAAGCTGGCAGCGCTGTTTTTATTACTTGTCTATGTACTGGGGAATAAGTCCAAAAAGAATATTACGGCAACCTGGAACGATGCCTTTCTGTACGGACTGATTGGTATTCTCCTCTACTTTGGGAGCGCACTGCTGTTGACTCTTCGGACTCTAAGCTACAATACAATTAACCTGTTATACGTCCTATCAACCGTGTCGGGTTATTTAACCCTGATCAAGGCGGCGGGCATTGCCGACAGTATCATCAATTTAAAAATGGGCGATGACCCGTTCAATGAAGAGAACGAGAGCTTCATGCAAGAAACAGAGTTGGTCGACAATGAATATTCCGTAAACATCCCCACCCTGTTCACCTACAAAAAAAAGCTTTACAAGGGGTGGATTAATGTTGTCAACGTATTTCGGGCGGCGATGGTCCTGGGAACGCCTGGTTCCGGGAAATCCTTTGCCGTAGTCAATAATTACATTCGCCAGCAGATACAAAAAGGATTTACGATGTTTATCTACGACTTCAAATTTCCCGACTTATCGCGCATCGCTTATTTCTACTTACTCAAACATCAGGATGTATATAAGAAGATGTACGGCAAAGTACCCCGGTTTTACACGATCAATTTTGACGACCCCCGTCGCTCTCATCGGTGTAATCCACTCTTACCCCGTCTTATGACTGACATCATTGATGCCCAGGAGGCTAGTGCTACTATCCTGCTGAATCTGAATAAAAGCTGGTTACAAAAGCAGGGCGACTTCTTTGTCGAGTCACCGATAACATTTCTGATGTCCTGCATCTGGTACATGAAACGGTTCAATGACCGTCAGGTTGAGGTTTTTTTAGACACACTTCCTGAATCGGAGCGGGGAAAGCTAGGGGTTGCGGATCATATCAATTACTGTACGTTTCCGCACATTATTGAATTCGCCAATCACGATTATGAAGAGATATTTCCCTTAATGGCGGCTGAGACTGAACTTGAGAATTTAATTCAGCCGTTCTTCAGCGCCTTAAAAAACGGGGCAAAAGAGCAGTTAGAAGGTCAAATTGCATCGGCGCGAATTCCCTTATCGCGCATGGCGTCTCCCAGCCTCTACTGGGTGATGACCGGCAATGATTTCTCCCTGGACATTAATAATCCCGATGCTCCCAAAATTCTTTGTGTTGGTAATAATCCTGACCGCCAGTCGGTCTACGGAGCAGCCCTGGGGCTCTACAATGCCCGCCTTATCAAGCTTGTAAACCGCAAAGGCCGACTGAAAAGCTCCATCATCGTTGATGAGCTACCCACTATTTATATGCGAGGGTTGGATAACCTGATTGCCACGGCTCGTTCTAATAAAGTGTCTACCTTATTAGGGTTACAGGATTTGACTCAGCTTATACGGGATTACGGAGATAAAGAAGCAAAAGCAATTTTTAACACGATTGGCAACATATTCAGTGGACAGGTTGTCGGAGAAACGGCCAAAAATCTATCGAGTCGTTTCGGTAAAAACGTACAGCAGCGTCAAAGCTTTAACGTGACCGAGAAAGAAACAACAACTAATTTTTCGACGGCCATGGATTCGGTCATTCCCGAAAGTAAAATCAGCAACCTGTCCCAGGGGTGGTTTGTCGGATCGATAGCGGACAACTTTGACGCAACCATCAAGCAAAAAATATTTCATGCGCAGATCGTCGTCGATAAAGAAATGATCGAAGAGCTAAGTAAGCTCCCCGAGATACCGGCCCTTAAAGCCTACGAAAACCTGAGTGACAAACAGGTGCAGGACATGATGAACGAGCAGTTTAAACAAGTGAAGACCGAGGTAACGAATCTGATCAAAACAGAATTAGACGCTATTCGTCAGGGACCGAACAGTCATTTGCTACGGGATCTGCGCACTGCTGATCCCAACTATTTAACGGGAGAAGCTGCCAATGAAGAAGCCACCTATGAGGATACAGAGGAGTATGACGCAGTAAACGATGAATACGCCGTGGATAATTAACCCCTAAGCTAAACCTGTTCAGAGAGGCACTTGACTAGTCAAGTGCCTTTTTTATTCAGCATTCGGAACGGGGTAGCCCGAAAGGTACTTGTCGCCACTTTAACATACCGACGGCTTAATTTATCCGGTAGGAATGCCTTTTCGGTCTGTCGAAAAAGAGCCTTTATACTACTTTCTCCGTTGATAAACGGATGACCGGCCGGAACGGGAAACGCTGGATTTAGATTCGTCTAACGCATTGAGTAACAAAAAACAGTATGAAGCCGGATTAACAGGTTGGGTACCCGCTAAAACGGTGTAATGAAGGTGTGGCCCCGTGGCTAAGCCTGTCGATCCAACCCGGCCAATTACTTGTCCCCGGCGAACAACCTCTCCCACGAGTACCGAATGGTCTTCGAGGTGACCGTAGCCGGTTTGATACCCGGAGGGGTGAACAATATAAACAGCCAGCCCCATCCCGGCTGGTTGCCAGACAACCCGGTCAACAACGCCATCGGCCGTCGCATACACCGCCGTAAAGCGAGGTTGAGGTAAATCAATACCGGCATGATTCTGTAAGCGACCACTGATGGGATGAACGCGTAGTCCGTACGCAGATGAAATCCGGAAGTCTTCATAAGAGCGAAGTCGAACGGGTAATATGGATGGAATGGACCGGTATAAATCAAAGGCTGATTGAGCCGACGCTTTATCTGTCTGACCAAGAGGTATCAGTTGTTGACGGATACGCCGTAAGGAATCCTCCAAAATCGCAACCATAATCGAATCCTGATCGACAAACCGTCGAGGGGCCAGTGTCCGATTGTCCAAGCGATACCGTTTACTTGAATCGGCAGCAGTATACTCAATAGGCGCTAATCGATACCGACTTTGAGAACTGGTATCGCTTTTCAGGGGGCTACCCATGTAGGTTACCAAAAATGATTGTTTGGGGTTAACCGGACGATTTAAGGGAGGGGATAATCGCTTCCCGTATCCACTAAGACTATCCCGCTTTGGGGAGTTAACCATGGCGTTTTGCTCAGGTATTGGATTGGCCGATGAGTCCACCTCATCCACCATAGGGAGCGCAAATTCGAGGGCTTCTTGAGGCTGAGGCATCAGGGGCTGATGGCGCTTAATGGGTGAATCCACTTTAAAAATGACCTGAGCCTGAGCCGGGCCCAATACCCCTCCGCAACTGATACAAAAGCAAAAAATGAAAGTTCTGAGCGAGTAAGTCATAAGCGGCGAAACGTGACCGAAAAAAAAATGATTTTCATTCCCAAAGTTATCCAACTTTCTGTATTGTATTATTACATCTTGATTAGATACTGACCATTTTTTTGCATAAATCACTTAACGTACTGATCCAAGATGCAACCTCAACCCGTTACAGAACCTGCCCTTGACCTGACGGTTGCTGAGCTGTCGGCTTTTGCCCAGCGGGGCCAATTGCCCCAGCCGATTTTAACCTATCGGCAAGAAAATGACAATCGACTACCGGCCAATCTCTACGTTCCCTTGGCTACGATCATCAACAATGATATGGCCGCCCAGGAACGCGCCGCCGCCGTGGGAAAGCCCCTGGATGCCCGGCCGTCCGATGATCTACGAACCGTGCTTTACACCCAGGACCCGATCATGCAGGAATTGCTGGAGCCATTTCGCCAGCAACGCATTCAGCAGCAGCAAAATCCCTTATCTGATGCTGAACAGCAGGGCCTTCAACGGGGTCAGATTCCGGCCTCAATAACTGGCTACCTAAACGATTACGCAGGGGAAATACCAGCCCATGCGCTAAAGCCGGTTAGTGAGGCAGTCGTTGATACGACTGTAGCCCGTAAGGGGGAGATGTATCCCCAGTTCGAACTCCTGTACACCCGGAGTATTGAATTACCGGGTTTAGTGGACGAGCCGATTCGTCAGGGGCTGAAGGATCAAGGACTACTGCCAATGGATGCACAAAGCTGGCGCGTTGACATGGCCAGTGAACGGAGCCGGTCCGATGCCACGCAGTTAGGGATCGCAGAGGGTATTCAAACAACAGAAATGAGTTTGGCATTGCCGGCCCACGCTCGTCAATTACGACAGTACCTAGAAGGCGATAACTATTTAAGCAATGAGGAAATATCCCGAGCGATTTTCAACGAAAATACGACTCGGCAGCAAATGCATCAATTGGTCGAAAAGTTAGATACGACCAGACAGCCTGAGGTGCAGCAGCGGGTTACGGATTACTTGATGGAGTTGAAAGAAACAACGCAACAGTTTCCAGCCGTAGTACACCACGGACCTAGTACGCCGATTGACATGGTTAGTTTGATGAATGTGGTTCGAAATCATCAATCGGGCGAAACGCCGCTAACCTTACCACCACCGGGTGAAGCGGTAAAGAACATTGATTTGTTAGAGCGCCTTAAAAAAGCGTTCGACTCAACGGAACCTGTTCAGGATCAAAAACGGTCGATAAATACTCCAACGGATCAGGATGCTAAGGAAACAACCGTAAAGCCCGCTAATGTTGCTTTTGATTCGGTAAAATCGCCCGCCCTACCTGGTCGTTCAGTAGCGGAAGGGGATGCATCATTGCCTATGCCCGGCGAAAAAGGGCCCAATCCGGCACCGGCCAAACGGGTAGCTGACGAAGGAGAATCATCAGGGGGTTTATTAACGAAAATCCTTCAATTGAAATTAACTGAAGGGGGTATGGTGTCCAATTTTCTGAATAATTACAAAATTGTTCAGGACCTGATGGACAAACTGTTTAAGGGAGAGAACTTTGGTTTCAAGCGGAAGCCAACCGACGAGCCAACTACGCCGGATGGTTCATCGAAAGCCAATCAGCTGTCACTGGAGGAATTAATTCGGGAACTCGAACGGCGAACGCGTCCCGCGGGAATCAACCAGGCCGACGTTCAGAAAGTGACGGCCAATCAACCGATTGACCCAAAACCAACGGCAAGCCCCAATTCCCGGTCTCAACAAGTCGATTCAGAGCGGCCTGGACCGCCAGTAAGCGTGGATACTACTACCCGTCAGTACGGCCAGACCACAGCACCAGAAGCTGGGCCAAAATCGATGGTGTCCCGGATAATGGATCATTTTTTGGACAAGCTGGCTATAAAACTGCTCGACCGGTTGGAGTCGCGTCAGCAAACCAGACCTTCAGAAACTAGTACTACAACTGCTGTTACCAATTCGCCGGCACGGGTATTAGCTACGGATGGACTCAAGTCGACGGCAGCTCATCAGCCAACCGTATCCGCGGCAACGGCTCATAGCCAGGCCTCAGATAAACAAGCCACGACCCAACCCATTGTACCTGAAACATTTCGGCAGCAGGCCGCCTACGTGAACCAGGAAAAGCGCTACAGCTGGGAACAGATCAAGCCCCAGATGGATAAACTGGGCATTTCAGAAAAATCAATTGATCCGTTGAACAAAGCATTATTACTGGATGGCTATGCTACGCACCCGAACGTATCCTTCACCATAAAGGACAGAAACGGTATAGTAGCCCCAGCCCAGGGAAAACTGCTGCTCATTGAGATTCCAGGTAAAGGGCCCCAGGTTCACATTGAGCCACCCCAACTCAAAACCTCATTGTCTGTCCCGAAGGGGCTTAACTTATATACAGAGGACATTATGCGGTTGCAAAGGACAGGCATGGCTAACCGACCCGTTGAGTACACGGATGCTCAAACCGCTACCAAACGGGAAGTTCTGGTCGGCTATGATCCGGTAGCTAAACTACTGCGGACCATTGATAAAGAATCCATAAAAGTGCCCGCTGAGGTTAAGGGTCAGCCATTGACCACCCAGCAACAGGAGCTGCTGCGCGACGGTAAACAAATCAAGTTAACGGGGCTGCTAGATGAGAATAAAAAGCCCTATGCGGCAACGCTACAATTCTCGGCGGTGGAGGGGCAGTTTCGACTGGATCGTATCGGCAAAAAGCAGCGGGAAACGATCCCGCAGAACATCAAACAAGGCCCTTTGCAACCTCAGCCGGCAAGTGGGGATAAGCCGAATCAGGGTTTTGTGATTTATCTCAAATCGCTGACGCCAGAGAACAATCAAAAGTGGCTCAATACAACCCTCGACGTAAAAACGGGGGATGGACTTGAACAGCGTAAAAAAGTTAAAGAACTGACTTACTCGGATTCCATTGCGGTCAAAAAGGATGGGGTTTCAAAGGCATACTTGCCCCTTACGATGAAACCGCAAGACAACACCTTGTTATCACCGTCGGAACAGGCCCGATTACTGACGAAACTGGAAAGAAATCCGCCTATCGGTGGCATTCGCCTACAGGAAGCCAAGCCTCATGAATTGGAGAAAGCCAAAGCCCGCTTCCAGCCCCAGACCCAAACGGATACCAGCGTTGTTTCAAAAAATGGAGCGACCCGAATAACGCAAAACCAGACGGGTAATCTTGAGCAAAAACCGGCTGGTAACGCGCGGCAGAATTCGGACTCGACCAACGAGAAAAAAGGGCCAACCAACGCCGTTAAATCAGCCGCACCGGCGGACCGGCCTAAACAACCCACGGTTCGCCGTCACTCTTAAGATTTCAATCAATACCGACACTATGGCTTCTACAGATTATAACAGCTTAAACAGGGTCGAAAAGCCCGTTAATCCGCGTCCGCTGGAAACCGGCAACCGCTTCACCTGGGAGCAACTGGAAATGCAGCTTAAACCGCTGGGTATTCAAAAGGAAAGCTTATCGCCCGAGGATATGCGCGAGCTATTAAATGCCCGTCGTACGTCCAGCCTAACCCTGAATCAAACGGATAGCAACGGAACCACTACCCCGGTTCAGGGCCGTTTATTTGTCTATGACGATCCGGGGAAAGGTCCCCGCGTTGAACTGATTCCCCGGCAACTGGAACGAACGCCGGCCCCCCGCTTTTTGGGCTACCAGCTCACGCACGAAGATCACATCCGGCTGCAACGAACTGGTGAATTAGGCCGTCCCGTCCCGTTGACGGATAAAGAGACCAATCAACAGTTTATGGGATTGGTGGGCTATGATCCCCAGACAAATCGGCTGACCGTCTTTCGGCAAGAACGATTCGTACCACCAACCGTTCTACGCAACGTGCCCATTACGGACAAACAGCAGCAGACGCTGAAAAACCACGGAGTCATCCGGGTAAAAAACATGACGGGTCTGGATGGCAAGCCCTTTACCGCCGACGTGCAGGTAGCCGCCCATAAACGAGGGTTGAAATTTACGCCTGTCAACCAGGCGGCTCTCAACGCCCTCCAGGTAAAACGAGATACGCAACGAAATGCGCCACAACCCGCTGAGTTGACGCCTAAACAGGTTGCTCGTCAGGCGGCCGACGAACAATGGAAGAAAACGGTCGTATCGGCCAAGGATGAAAAAGGCCAAATCGTTCGCAAACCTGCGGGCGCATTAACCTATCAGGATATGATTCGGGTCAATAAGGTAAGTGACTCACCGGTTGAATGGAGGCCCTTAAACCGTATCCCCCATGGCCAGGAATTGAAAAGTCCAAGGGCGCAGGCTAAAATGGAAATTCTGGATTATCGAAAGGAACAGAGTGGGGTCGTATTGCCACCCAAAAAAAACGCGACAGCGGAGGAAATTAAGCGAGCTGATCAAAAATTTTCATCGTTGTCGGAGGGAAGAACGCCCGCGCGTACGGTTACCCCACCAAGCCCCGCACGCCAAAATGAGCCCGTAGCAAAGACGGATAAAAATACGAAACAGACTGAGCCCATTGCCTCGGCTAAAGCGGGATACGGTAAGAAACGGGTATAAAACGCTATTATAAACGAGTGAGCTTGTAATTTCACGTTATATACAAAATATTAAATGAATGGATAGCACCGTCGAGAACACTCCTCCAATTGATGTATCTACGTTGATAGGTAAACGCTATACGATAGAACAGATGCGTCCAGTTCTAGCCGCTCACCTGGACTTATCGTCTAATTTAGTTTCCGCACCGGTCGGCCTTGAGATAAAGAAATTACTGGACGGTAAACAAACCAACATCATTCCATTGAAGGATGGCGATGCCGCCAAGCTCAGCGTCATTAATCATCCAACGCGGGGTTTATCGATCAACGTAATGCATGTGCAGGCGCGGCTGCAGCTGAGAGATAATTACCTGGGCCACCAATTTAGTCCCACTGATAAGGAAAATCTCCAGCGGTACGGCGATATGGGGCGCGCCGTTCAACTCATCGACCCATCGTCTGGTACACCCTATAGAGGCATCATTGGCATTAATCCGGAAACGCAAAAAATGACGGTGATTAACACCGATAAATTTCCGATACCGGACAAGTTGTTGGGCGTACCCATTGATCCGTCCGCCAAAGAGCGGTTACGGGAAGGATACTCGATCCGCATCAATAACATGAAAAAAGATGACCAGACGTTTTCGGCCTTTGTCCGTCTGGCAGCCTCTAGGAGCGGGTTTAAGTTTGAACGCATCAAGCCGCCCAAACTGGAACAAACCCCGAAAACTAGCCAGTTGGTTACCTCACAAGCTGCTGAACGATCTACTTCGGCTACGCCACTACTGGATAGTTTAAGTTACGCCGGAAAGGGAATAAGGCAAACAACGCAAGCTTACCCGAATGGGGTTGAAGTGTTGGTCATCCCGCAGGCCGAAAAAGCCAAATACGTATTATCGATAAAACTTCCCCAGCTTGCCCAGGCTCCCGAAACCGGCAAGTTGTTTGCCCTGCCAATCATGGCCACAAAAACGGAGGCTGAAGCGTTACTTCAGCTCAGTCAGCAACTGGATAAAGCGATTGGAAAAAATCAACCGCTCCTTCCTGTCCTTCAGCAAACACCCGAATCCGTTCAACGTCTACTGCACCTTGATTTAATGAAGACGCTGAACAAAAAAAATGACCTACCCCCCAGCGGCACTGATCTCCAGACAGCTGCCCGCCCCATCCCACACTCAGCCCAGCAGCAACTGAAGACGGCATCGGTGACTAAACAAGGGGAGCAAACGACCAAACCGGCCCAGGTGAAGCCCGATGTAGAGGCGAAAACAGCCAAGGCTAAAGTTAGTAAACCCAAAACAGACGTGAAGCCTCCCAAAGGACCTCGTCCGTAAGGCCTTTGCCCCGTCCTTTTTCCCCTGTTATAAATTGAATAGCTATGTCAACTCAACCGCAGGAAGCCCAACGTACCAACCGCCAAGATGCTTACGATCGTCGGGTTGCCGAGGAGCGTTCACTCACCGATCGGTATAAATCGGATATCAATTTAGTGACTTATCTCATTGATCAGGGCTGGCAGCCGATTAAGGGGAAACACGGTAAAAACTGGGCGGCTCTGGAAGAGGAATCCACCGGGCGAAAGATCACCGTGCACCGGGTACAGGAGACCGGACATTATGCCTATAAATCGTTTCAGGATAACCGCGACCGGGGAACGATCATTAACATGGTATCCAATAAATTAAACCTGGATCTGGGCAGTCGGGATGGTTGGAAACAGTTACATGCTCACCTTAGCCCCATGGTAGGTAATGTTTACACCTCCCATGAGTCGATCCGGCCCATTGGCTTGAAAGACATTCGTCAGCTGGATGAAACCACAACGGCCCGACTGCTTAACATCGAGCCCTTGCAACAACGCAATTGGCTATATAGTCGTCATATTGAGGACAAGACCATCGATGCGCCAGAATTCAAAGGCCAGATTGTGCAACGCCCGTTTGAGACGAAAAACGGCTATACCGGCACCAACACGGCCTTCCCGATGCGTAATATGGAACACATCGTGACTCTCAACACGCGCAATGCCAGTCATAATATGCTCGTCTCTCCCAAACACGATAGTGTTTGGTTATCCAACGTTATTCCAGGCGTAAAACCCCGGGAAATTGTCATTACCGAAAACCCCATCGACGCCCTCTCTCACTACCAGCTACACCCGCCCCGTCAAGCTGGCGACCGGCTTTATGTATCGACAGGGGGGCAGCCCGGTGGTCTGCAACTGCCCACGTTACAAAAAATCATTGATACCATAAAACCCGAACGGTTCATCTTAGCCAACGATAATGACTTCTCGGGGATACGCTTTAATATTCAATACATGGGTAGCTTGAAACTACCTGGTCAACCGGACCAGGCCTGGCAGGCGTATATGACGGAGGGCAATCAAAAGACAGGCAATCCAAATCAGTTACGGTTAACCTTACCTAAGGGCGTGGAATCCCCGCCGGGTAAATCGCCCGAGGAGCTTGCCCAGCGAATTGGTTCGGTTATGAATCAGGGCCATTTAGTTGACGAGACGAAAGCTAAAGTAAAAGTGGGGAAAACGTATTTGGGCGATACGGAAATTACTGTTGATATTCCCAATAACAGACCTATGTTGATCCGGGCGGAAAACCTAACCAAAGAAATCCGGCTAACGGACAATCACTTTTACGTGAACCGCTCGGTGGAGAAAGATTTTAATGATGACTTAAAAGTAAAAGCCGATAAGATTCAGCAGGAAATTGATAAAATAAGGGCTAACCGACCTGAGAACCGGCAACATGACCCCATCACGCTTCAACCCGAGTGGCTAGTAAAATTGCAGTCTCAATTCAAAAACGACCCGGCTGCCCTCGCCAATCAAAAATCAACGGTGAAGGTTGGACCAACAGGATTACCGCTGCATCAATATGAGAAGGGAGCGGTCAATAATGAATTACCAAAAGATGGCGCCAAGCGATTTCGGAAAGAAACACCAGCGACGGTGCCGCCAAATTCACAAACCGCCCCTCCTCCGGGTAAGCCCGTCGACCCTAAAGAACATGTGAAGCCAGCGGTGCATACCGATAAGCCGGTATCAACAAATCGAATACGACGCTCGTAATCGGTGTACCGATACAATTACGAAACCTAGTTACATTTTCGACTGCGCGTTAAGTTCGTTTAGGGCCTTTATTCACCAGGTAATTGCCGCTCATCGTTACTTTTATACCCGTCAAGTAACCTGTAAAACGTCCGCGACTATGCAGCCTTTATTTTCCGCCTGGCTAATCGATCCTTACCTTGAGTCGGTATATCCAATCGAGCTAACCGATTCCCTGTCGGATATTAGCCGTTGGATCGGTACCGTAGAGATTGGTTTTTTTCTTCATCATCCGTGCGGTGATCGGGCGATCATGAATGGGGATGTCCTGACTCAACCCCCATTGCCACCTGGCTGGCAATGGCTTGGAACGGGTGCGGTTTATTATGGCCGGGCCATCTGGATCAATGTGAACCAGGAAGGTCAACTCATGTCTCCTGAATCAACCCGTTGCTGGCTGGAAGGCCAACTCAACTTTATTGGATTCAGGGAATTAGCCGATGTAAATTCTGATCTATCAGATGACGATGATGAGGATTGGAATCAATTACTGGATGAAATCGGAAGCCAGGATGATTAGTAGAAGTGACTTAAGTTCGTTCTACTGGTATGATCCTCGTACAAGTCCATAGCCGCCATTAAGGGGCTCTGGACTTTATTTTTTTGTGAACTTATACACGTCGTCATCCAAGAAATCAGAAGGAGCGAACGCTATTCCATTCACCACTCCGGAGAGCGATACAGAAATAGTGGCGGGTGTAATGCCAAAATGCACATTTGAAAAAGTCATCCTAAACTCATTGCCATCCATATAGTCCAGTTGAGCCGTTAAGGACGGGTGATGTTCAAAGCGAACCAAGATATTCGTTTTTCCTTTCCCAGTGCCCAGGGTTGTGATGGTGAGATTACCGTATAATGGGTTATGATACGTGCCTTTAAGTGAATTGATGGAGAAAGGGGGTTGTTTAGCGGCCGAGACACGTTTATCAAGCATGGTAAGTATCTCTTTCGCATTGTGCTGCCGGCGTTGGTAGCCTTTAAAAAAGTAGTCAGCCCGGTTGGTGTAAGGTTGTCCTAAATAGCTGTCTAGTAGTTGAAAAAGTAATGCCTCGTAAAAAGTATTAAGATCATTCGAGGAAAATATAAAGAACGCTACTTTTTTATCGGGTACAATGCAATAAGCACTTCGGTAGCCGAAGCTTGTTCCAGTATGCAGAAAAACCTGATGGCCTGCGTAGTAAAGAAGGCTAACTCCCAAAGCGTAGAATTGACTTTCAATTGGAAAACCGGGAATAGGTGAAGTGCTGGCAATCGTATTAGGCTGTCGGGTAGCGGCAATCGTTTCCCATGGCACAACAGACTTTTGCTGGTAGCGTCCACTGTCAAGTTGCATCAGCATCCACGTGTTCATATCCTTCAAACAAGACACCATCCCCGTTGCCGCACCAATACTGCCAAGCGAGTCATAGGGTAGTGTAATCGGTTGATCGGATGTAGTACAGCAGGTGGAATAGGGTTTAGCTACATTGGAATCCCTGATCGTTGTCAGATCAAAATAGGTTCGTTGCATACCGAGAGGTTTTAGCAACAAGTTATCGACCTCATGCTCCCAGGTATTCCCTGTAATGGATGCCATCACTTCACCGGCTGCCACATAGCCTAAATTTGAATAACCAAACTGCTGGCGAAAGGGAAAGTCCGGCTTTAGCTGGGCAAGTTTTTGCGTGAGCTGCGACCGGCTATAACTAGTATTCCAAGCGACAAAATCAGCTTTGTGACCGGCAAGCCCAAGCCGATGGGATAATAAGTCCCGGATTGATAAGAGTGGGGTAACCTGGGCATCATACATTTTAAAGGATGGCAGGTAGTTAACGACGGGGTCATCCAGGTTAAGCTTTTTCTGATGAGCCAGGTGAGCGAAAGCAGTAGCTACGAAGAGCTTAGTATTAGACGCAATGGGAAACAGCGTATTTTCGTCAACCTGCTTGGCTGTTCCCAGTTCTCTTACCCCGTACCCCTTTGAAATAATGATTTTTCCATCTTGAACGATGCCGACGGCCATCGAAGGTATTTGCCAATTCTGCATGCCTTTCTGAACGTAACGATCCAAGCTGTCAGAGATAAAGGAAGGCGTTTGGGCGTGGCTGACGAAGGGAAAACAAAGAAGCAAGAAAGCCAAGAGTGTTGGCAATTTCGGTTGATATAAAGCCATAAAAGCTAATACTTTCAATGAAGCGTTAAAGGGCATGTTCGGACTGTTAGCGTTTTCCTCCCAACCGCTGCTGTTCAGACTCAGATCCGAATTCGCGTTCATTAACCGGTTTGGCTTTGGTATGACCAAACCGTAGCGCGTAGCTAACAAGGAGCTGCTGGGTTTCGGATTTATGGTAAAAAGCAACGGATGTATTCAAGTAATTCCCATAGTTCTGTAAAAGTAACGTATGGAAGATGTCAGTGGCTGACATTTTGAGGCTGGAATTATTATTAATCGAGTATTGTAAGCCGGCATCAAGGTACCAGATCGGTTTATATTTTAGATACCCGATTAAAGCTGTATTTCGACCCGTGAAAGCGAGAGTTGCCGACAACTTGCCCATGCTGAACGTATTCAAGAGTTTAACCACAACCGTGGGCTGTGATGTGGTAATGGGCACACGTTCAAAGGTGGAATAAAAGCGGCTCATCAAACCCGTCATCGTTGCTTGGACCTGCCAGAATGGGCGTATTTTCACCGGTATTGATAACACCAGCGACATTCTCTTTTCCCAGTCAAAATTTATATAATAGTTCAAAATAGCAGCTGATGTGGTGTCGTTTCGGAAGAGTATCTCAGTAATACGATTCCGACTATGATTATAGGAAAGGGAGAGCGACAACCGTTTCGGGGTAATTAGGCCAAGCTGAAAACTACTGGATAACTGAGGCAAAAGAAGTGGATTGCCGGTGTAAAGCGTCAACGGGTTATAAAATATATAAGATGGGTTAAGGACGTCAAAAGCAGGTCGAACAATTCGGCGATTAAAGTTGAGGGTGTATTTGAAATTTTGTTTGTTGGTATACTGGATACTAACTGTAGGAAATAAATTTGTGTAATCCCGTATCACCTCCAACCGGTTATTAACCTGAGCCTCATAGTGGGTATGCTCAAGACGTAAACCAGCCCGTACGGAAATGCCCGACCACTGGTAGCTCACCGAACTATACGCCGCTGAAGTAAATTCATCGTAATGAAATGCCCGGATCAAAGAACTTTTAAGTGAATCAAAACCTGGCGTAGCTTTAAGAAGATCGGGTTGATTTTGTAAAGTGATAGCACTGTATTTGACGCCGGTCTCCAGCGTACCCTTCTGAAATATTGCCGTCGTAAAATCTGCCTTAGCTGTTTTAAACCGGATGGTATTCGGATAGTCAATCACCAGTGATTCACTAGGCCTTGGCTGATCCGGCAAAAGAGTGTAATCAGCCCGGGATCGGGAATTGTCAGTATACTGGGCTGCATCAATATCAATTGTCAGAAACGTTTGGGGTTTCGAAAAAGTAAACTGGTAATTCACATTAGCGGATAGATTGAGTTGCCGAGAGCGCAGTTGAGAGATTGAATTGATCTTGGTCAGTCTGGCCGAAGGCGAGGCCAGCTGGTACTCCAGAGAAGACGATGGATTCTGCGTATCACTAATCTGGTTAAGCATAAGCACAGCCCCAATGGTTTGCTGCTTGGTCAGCTTGAGATCCCAATTCGTGCGAAACAAATGAGCACTGATGTCTTCCTTGTTTAGTTGATTACCCGATGAATAGCCGGACTCTGCATACTGGCCAGCAGGTACCGTCTGGTACGTATTCCAACTAAAATACGTTGGTCGATAAGATGGGTTGTAAAGGAATTTACCAGACAATTTTGTTTTCTGGACTGACACGCCAACGGATGCATTCGCTTTAATATACCGGCCAAATCCACCTGTAAGGTCAAGGTCCAGACTTGTTCCCTGTTGATAAAAGTTTTTGGTAAATAATAAGATGACTCCACCCGAGTTTGCATCATAGCGAGCGGATGGATTTGTTAATATCTCGATCCGTGAGATGGAGTTGGCCGGCAGGCTTTGTAAGTAAGCTACAATCCGTTCGGAAGGTATATAGACTTGCCGGTTATCCTGATAAAGCACAACCCCCGGTTTATCGTCAATGGCCACTTTTCGATTGATAACGTCGATAGACAGCCGGGGTGCCAGGCTCAGTAGATCAAGAGTCGTTCCGCCCGAGTACAGTGGATTGTCTTCGACATTCAGCAGCGTTCGGTCACCTAGTAATTCAATGAATGGCCGCTTTTGTTTTACTGATACTTCAGCTAAGTTTAATGCCTTAGTCTGCATGGTGAAGGCCAGAGGGGCGCTACTGGTCGAATCGCTTGAAACAACAGGTTGGAATATAGATTGAAGTCCAACGTGCGTTATTCGTACCAGATAGGCACCATTATGAACGACATTGATTCGAAAGTAACCACTTGAATCGCTTTGCGCCGTCAGGATAAGGGAAGAATCGACCTGTAGCAGAGAAACCGTCGCTTGGATAACGGGTTGTTTGGTCTCGGAGGTAAGCTGGCCAGCTATTGTTAGAGAAACCGGAAGTGCTGGAGTAGACTGACCAACCGCACGCATCATAGTGCAATTTGTGAAAAAGATAGTCAGGAAGGCATGAAGAAATAAAACTGAGTAAAGAGTTTTTGGTTTATTCATCGGTCGGTCATTAGCTACATATAGGTATGTCCCTTTTTTCATCTAAAGATAACCCAGAAAATCTTAACCCGGAATTCATTCAGCAACTGACCATCGGCCGGAAGATAACCCCTCAGCGCATTGCTATTCACGTGCTGTACTGGCTTTGGAACTGTTATGAGAATTACAATGATTTTTACCGGATGCTTAAGCTTCGGCCTGAGCTTCCGGTGGACCCGGGCTTACATCGGTTCATGTTCATGAGCCACCTCGTGACCACTATAGTTACCTATTATATAGTAGGGTATCTCGTCTTACCATCACTTTTAAAAGTGCTGATCTATTACTATGCCACCCGGAAAGTGCTCTGGCGAAGAATTGCTTTTCTGATCAGCTCTTTTTTCCTGGTCTTTCTGCTCTTCAATGTGTATGACTATTATATATTCGGGTATGCTGTCACCCATTTTAAGCAAGTTCCCGGCTTTATCGAACGAAATGCGAAGTATGTCTTGGATCTGGGGCCTTTCGCTTTTCTTCGTTCTCAGGGTGCCCAGGGCTTTATCTGGGCGTTTAATCTATCCTATCTACTGCTTCCCTGTCAATTGCGACTTATACGCTGGCTAACCACCTGGGGAGTTGATAACATAAAGAAATACGATCAGAATCAGAAGCTAGCCCGAAATCAGCTTAAATATCTGCAGGATCAGATTAACCCTCATTTTCTGTTCAATGTACTCAATAACCTGTATGCCCTCATTCACCGAACCAACAGCGAAGCCGCCTTACTGTTGCGTCGATTGATTGATTATTTACGGTATACGCTGTACCGAACCCACAATAATTTCGTCGAGCTGAAAGAAGAATTGCTGTTTCTTCAGAATTACGTGGAGATTGAACAAAGCCGACTCCGTGATCCAAGCGTGATCAGTTTTGTCCGACATGGTAACGCCGATGGTCAGTTGGTACCGCCTTTACTGCTCTTGACCTTCATTGAAAACGCTTTTAAACATGGTATCCATAAAAGCTACCACGACGGATGGATCGATATAAAGATTGAGATACTGGAAAACCCCGCTCTGCTGCGCTTGGACATTAAAAATTCGGTTAGTAGCGAGAACGCATCCACCCGCAAAGACGCGGGTGGATTGGGACTTTACAACGCCAGACAACGGCTTAACCTGTTATTTCAACCCGACCAATACAAGTGCACCATTGACGAGCAAGCCGATATCTATCATGTTCAATTAGAAATTCCACTTCATCAATCAAGCGTAGTTAACTATGAATTCGAAACGAATTAAGTGTCTGATTGTCGAAGATGAGCCTCTGGCTCAGAAGATTCTAAGCGAACACATTGAAATGATTGCTACGCTTGAATTAGTCGGTACAGCTTTCAATGCCGTTGAGGCTCGGAGCTTAATTGACAAAACAAAGCCTGATTTTATCTTTCTAGACATTAATCTGCCAGGTAAAAACGGCTATGATTTTCTCAAAACCTTACCCACGCCCCGGCCACTGGTGGTCGTTACTTCAGCCCATGTTGAGTTTGCCTTGAAAGGCTACGAACTGGAAGTGATTGATTTCCTGCAAAAACCTATTTTCTTCGATAAGTTCGAGGGAGCCATCAGCAAAGTAGAAAACCGCATGCGCTTAATGCATGCGCTGGCGGGTCAGGAGGCTACGGAAAAGGTATTGTGGGCAGAGAACGACAAAAAGCTTGTTTTGATCCGGACAAATTATGAACTGTTCCGAGTACCCTTTGAAGATATTTTTTACATAGAATCCTGGGACAACTATGTGAAGGTTAATCGCCGTTCGGCACCAACTAAACCACTAACCCCCCGGACTACACTCACCTCGATTGGGAATAATCTACCATCGCCATTTTTACGTATCCATCGTCAGTTCATGGTAAATACGGATCATGTGCAAAAGCTAAACGCCAATTCAGTCTTGTTATCTAATGGAAAAGAACTGCCGGTCAGCAAATCCTGTATGGAGCAAGTCAAACTCGCTCTGTCGTGAAAAGTCAACTGAAAGATGTTGAACCACTGAGCCACTGACCCCCTTAACCCTCATTTCTTTGCCACTCGCCACCTATTCTAAGGATTGAAAAAGGAAATAAGTACTTTTAAACTCATCACTTTATCTCGTAGCAACCATGGCACAGAAATCATTACCCCCCAGATTTTCACTCAATCCCCGCCAAGTTTCAACGCGTCAGCTCGCTCTCCCGGCAGACTCCTCAAAGCGAATGACGACAATAACGATAACTGTGGTCGAAAACTTTTGAATTAAGGTGAATTTGCGTTTAAATTTGGATGATAAAATCTTAATATAAACTCAATCCTTATGAAACGCTTCCAGCTCAAAGAAATTAAGGTTTCCTCACGGATGACTCCGGCTGTTGTGAAATCCGCAGGTAAAAGCTCGACCGGTGGTGGTAACACAGGAGGCAGCATTACCACCACTACCGGTGGTGACTAACGAGATTTGTTCTCCTTTTTAATGAACCCACCTGATAACGGGCTGGGTTTATTTTTTTTAGGGTTATGGTAAAAAATGAAGTTGGTGACCATTCTTTTTTTGTCGTTAGAGCGGCTACCCATTCACTAAGCGATTTAATTAATCGTCTTGATCAAATACAAGCGAATCAGTCGCAAGACTACTTGCCCCTTATCACCGACTGGCTAAAGGAGCCCTGGAATCAAAAAGGGTTGTTTCTAGCAAGTCCGGACCTGTACGAAGCCTGGCTTTCGCAGGCTCATCAGCAACAGCTTTCTTCACCTACCCTAAAAGCGCTTTGGCGGTACATCCTTCGCTCGTATTCACGAGCGACTCCTTTCGGCTTATTCGCTGGGGCCGGGCTAGGCCGCGTTGACAAGCAAAACGCTTTTACATTGGGTAGCCATCCGTGGCGGGTAGTCAGTCGACCAGATGCCACGTTACTCACCAGTGCTAGTGAGATTATCCTGCAGGAACCATTTGTACGCAAACAGCTACTTTATTCGCTCAATAACAGCCTCTATCAGGTAGGGGAAGAGTTTCGATTTTCACAATCCGTTCCAGAATCAACGGGCTTCAGGATTATACTAACCTCCTACGCGGTAACAGCGGAATTAAGCCTAATCGTTGAGAAACTAACCCAAGAAACTTACCTTAGTTTCCAGTCATTACTGGCCCTATTCGACTTGGAAGACCAGCAGGAGGCTGAAGTATTTGTAAATCAATTAATTGACAGTCAATTTCTATCGAACTCATTAATGATGCCGGTAACTGGTCCAAGTTGGATTAGTAGATTGACCCATCTGGATCAGACAAAACAGGTAGTTTCTCCGCTGCTTCGGGAATTAGTGACCATCAGTAACGATCTGATGAGTCAGGATCAAACACTGGAGGGCTTAGAGGCCACTCAAAAGAAGCTTAAAAAAATCAATGGCCATCCACAAAGCAGTCCTGCCGAATACGCGGGGTCAATGATCCAGACGGATCTGGTATTCACTCCCGATCAGTTATCGCTTAACCAGCAACTCGTTCATCAGCTGGCCGAGCAGTTTTCCCAGATTCTCCCATTAATTCAAAATAAGAGGGAGTTTCCAATAGCCAACTTTATTCGCAAATTTAGGGAACGTTATCAGGATGCAACGGTCGATTTGCTCACGGCCCTCGATCCCGAATACGGTTTAGGCTTTCATGTCCAGTCGGAAGCAAGTACGAGTCTGTTAAAACAAATTCCGTTTGCATCACCGGCCAACGAAGCCTCCGAAACCCCCTCAAACCTTGTTAAATTGATCTACGAGCGCTTTTCGTTAACGGGGCACATGGAAATTTCGTTAACCGAAGAGGATATCATCCCGCTTTTAGAAGATCAGCCCAAGCGGCCATTACCGCCAAGTTTTTATTTGTTTGGCGAGTTGTATCAGCAACCACCCGTAGCAAAAGAAAGCGTAGAGGATTTGGTCAACCCTCTACCGACCAGTCATTGGCATTTCTCGATTAATGCGGGAACCACCTCATCGCCCACTTTTTTACTCGGCAGGTTTTGTCTTAATGATCCCCTGTTAACCCGGCAGGTTCAGGAGATGTGTGCTTGGGAGCAGTCCCAGTATCCAAATGAAATACTGGCTGAAGTTGTACATGCTCCGCCAAGCCCTAATCGGGCTCGAAATGTAGTTTCCAGGCCTGTCTTACGATCGTACGAAATACCTTATCTGACACCGGCAGGGGTCGCCGCTGATCGAGTTATTAACCTCAACGACTTAGGCGTTTACGTTACGCATACGGAACAAATCTACCTCATCAACAAATCAACTGGCCAGCGAATACGGCCTAGGCTTAGTACAGCGCATAAATTTACGTTAGGCGATGATATCTATCAATTCCTGGGATACATCGAGCAGCTGGAAACGAATCGCTATGGGGTTCGATGGGGCTATTTCAAAGATCAGCCAGTACTGCCCCGAATAACCTACAAAAATTTAATTCTTCAACCCGCACGCTGGACAATCCGCCGTTCTACTGTTCAACAGAACGGCCCAGTCACCCTGCAACACATACGCCGGTTATACAATCTACCAAAGTACCTGCAGCTCATAGAGCGGGATCTTCCCCTGTTTCTGGATCTGGATGCAGCACCTTGTCAAACGATTCTCCTTGATGAACTAAATAAAAACGAGCTCATTCGATTGACAGAATGGTTACCTGCTTCTTACCAGCCCTGGCTTGTCGAGAAAGACAGATATTTTGTGTCTGAACTGATCATACCGCTGAAAGGGCTTTCGACTACGCCCGGCAATCCTACGCAGCGTGTTGTCTTCGATCAGACTACTCAGGAAGCCCGCACCGTGTATCCAGGTGGGCCATGGTTATATTACAAAATCTATCTCAGTGAATTAGCGGCGGATTATTTTCTGACGCACTGCTTGTTCGACTTCACTAATCAACTCCTGTCAAGTGGGTTATGTCAACAATTCTTCTTTATTCGCTTTGCCGATCCCGACTTCCATATTCGTATACGTTTTCAATCCGATACAAGTGTTATTAGTAAACTTATTGAGGCCTGTAATTCATTTTTCACGCCCTCAACACCTGATTCACTTGTTTATCGCTTTTCAATCGAGACCTACCAGCGTGAGATAGAACGGTACACGCCAGAATTGATGGCGGCCTGCGAGACTGTATTCAGCCAGGATAGTCTGATGATTTTGACTTACTTGTCCTCCCAGGAGAACTCGTCCAAATCTGATATCGAGCGTTATGCTTTTGCCATAGGACAGGTCAGTAACTTAGTAGACGATTTTCGCTATTCACTGGAAGCTAAAATTGCATTCTGTCAACGAAATCAAACCAGTTACTGGCATGAGGAGGGCAGTTTGAAATCTGTCAAAAAAGGCTTAAATTCTTTATTTCGTCAGTATGCCGATTCAATCTTCGATCAGGCGCAACAACTTACTGACGACTTCCTGCACCGCTCGCAGGCGTTTCAAGCGGCACTTGATCAAATCAATTTATTCTATCAGCAAAAGCCCCAGACGGTCGTTAAAGATGAGCTGCTAACCAGCCTTATTCACATGCACATCAACCGTCTATTCCCCACGGAACAACGGCGGCATGAGCTGGTTATTTATCACTTCTTAGTGCGTCGATATGAGTCGCTCCTGGCTAGGCTGAAAACAGATACCGCGTCCCCCCATTGATCACGCCTAGTTAGTTGTAGACATAACAAGGGCCGTTTACCCGGACAGCTCAGGTCATTCTTCCTTGTAAAACGGCTCATTAAGCCATTGAGCGAACGCATCACCGTATACCGGTATTTATGCTTGAATAAAGCAGATCCCTGCTGATCATTTAAGTATCTGTTCAGATAGTACTACTTAACTTAATCATTCGCCCCTCTTACCTACTTGTTCAGTCAGTTCGCCACATTTCTGCCGAAGCATACCGCTTAATAAAGCAAATTAGATAAGTCAACTTTCTTGAAAGGGCATCAAGATGGGTTGGCCTTTGTGTTTACTGCTCTAAATCTGATCAAAAATTTAATAAAAAAGAGACCGTAAAATTTGGTCAAAAAGTATTTAAATATATACCTTTATGAAACATTTTGAAGGTTTCTCCCTTGCTCAACCTCTTGCCTCACTGATGGATCAATTTCCTAATTTATCTCAAAAAGCCGATGCGCTGCCTGAGCTTTGGCAAGTCGGACAGCTGGTAATCCTTGCTGAACCGCATTATGGGCCTCATAATCCCTGTGGCAGCGTTGGCGTCGTATATGTCATTGATACCGAAGATCCTGACATGCCTTACGTTGGCATTCTAATGGAATCCGGTGATGATTTGAATTTGATTGACGCCTTAGCCGTCCACAACAGCTTTATAAGCTTGGGAATTGTCCCATTCGACTATGAATTTTCAAGCTGTCAAACGCTGATTGCAGATCAACAAGAAGGCTTGTTTCTGCCTTGTTTTCAAGCCGCTCATCAACTGATGCATAAGGATGAATAAGTTTACTCAAGAAATAGGAAACTGGCCGTTATGGAGTCAGCTCCTGCTACTGGTAGTCCTGGGGTTAGTCATTCATTTTTGGTTTGGACGCCTGAGCAGCTCCGTGCTGGCAACCAGAACAGCCGGTGGGTCTTTCGAACGGTTGTGGCGGTTGATACAATGTGTGCTCTGGGCAACCGGCCTAAGCTGGATAGCGGTTCGCTTTTGCGTGGGTACCAATGGTCAGGGTAGGCCCTATGAATGGGGGTTTTATGGCCGTGTACTTTTTGTCGGGTTGACAGCTTACCTATCTAATTTTCTAACCCGTTACTTTTCTTAATTCATGGCTAAGCATCTACTCATTGTTGAGTCACCAAATAAAAAACAAAAAATAGGTCAATACCTTGATGAATTATATGGTAGCGGCCAGTGGCACGTAGCCGCCAGTGTAGGTCACGTTCAGGATCTGCCGGAAAAGGAGTTAGGCATCAACCGGGAGCGCAACTACAGCATGTCCTATCAGGTAAGCCGGGATAAGGAAAAAGTCGTTAGTGGCCTAAAGAATCTGGTTCGGGAGGTGGGTGCTGATCATGTAATTTTAGCCACTGATCCTGATCGGGAGGGCGAAGCCATTTCCTGGCATTTGAGCCGATTGCTCAACCTATCACCAGACAAGGCACAACGGGCCACCTTTCAGGAGATTACTAAAGCAGCTATCAAATCAGCGCTGGACAGCCGGCGGCCAATCAACATGAGCCTGGTCAAAGCCCAGGAAGCCCGGCGTGCCATCGACAGGATCGCCGGCTATGAAGTATCGGATATCGCCCGGCGCAAAACAGGTAAAAATCTAACAGCAGGCCGCGTGCAGAGTGTTGCTTTAAAGCTAATCGTAGAACGGGAAAAAACGATCTCTTCGTTTACAGATCAGTTCACCTTCAAGCTCACGGCTGTCTTTACGAGCCCTAAACATGAGTTAATCAAAGCCAATTACGTAGGGTCGGGGGAAGCGGACATCCAAAAAATGAACGCATTGCCTGTTTTACAGGCTTATCTAAATACCGCCACCGGCAAGTTGTGGCGCTTGCTGGATAAACAAAGCAAGCCCGTACTGCGGCAGCCTGGTCCGGCTTTCACTACCTCCTTACTGCAACAGGAAGCCATTCGCAAGCTATCCAAAGGAAATGACCGATGGGGCGCAAAACGGGTTATGGAGGTTGCTCAGGCGTTATTCGCAGCGGGTCATATTACGTATATGCGTACTGACTCACCCAACCTCTCGCTTGAAGCGGTTGAGGCCATTCAACAGCAGGTTATTAGCCAATTCGGTGAATCCTATTTTCAGCCCCGGCGCTTTCCCGTCAAAGCCGATGCGCAGGAAGCCCATGAAGCGATCCGACCGACTCATATGGATGTTAAAACGGCGGGAAATAACGTGGATGAACAATCCTTATACCGGCTCATCTATACGCGGGCCATGGCCTCACAAATGAAACCAGCCCAGTACGAGGAGACCATGCTAACGATCGGCACCGGGCAACCCATTGATACGTTTCAGGCAAAAGCCAGTACCTTAATTTTTGAGGGTTACCGCGCTATCTATACGGAGGCCGATGAGGAGGAGGTAAGTGACGCAGCGTCCGTTATTTCGCCCGTAGCGGTTGGTACAACGCTGCGCGTCGATCAAATGCAGGGTAAACAAACCTACCGACAGCCCCCAAAGCGATTTGATGAAGCAACCCTGATTAAAAATATGGAACAGAAAGGGATCGGGCGACCATCTACCTACGCGAGTATCCTATCGACGATTCAAAAGCGAGGTTATGCTGAAACGGGCAATGTCGCTGCCCGAAAATTGCCGGCAACCCTCATTACGCTGAAACAGGGGTCGATTCGTACTACGACCGAGCAACAATCCGTTGGGGGTGACAAAGCCAAACTGGTTCCCACGGCTACGGGTATTCAATTAGCCGATTTTCTGGAAGCGAATTTCTCCCCATTAGTTGACTACGGATTTACGGCAGGTATGGAGAAACAGCTTGACGAAATAGTTGAGGGCAAAAGCAAATTTCTGACTGTTATTCAAAGCTATGATCAAATGCATCAGCGAATGATTGCCCATGTGGAAGCGACGCTTCCTGATGCCAAGCGGGAAACAGCTACTCGATTACTGGGGGAGTATAAGCAAAAACCCGTTCGGGTAGGCACCTCAAAACAGGGAACGTATCTTTTATATAACGATGCGTTTACGCGGGTCGAGTCGCTATCCGCCGATGAGCTAACGCTGGAGCTTGCTATTCCAGTGTTAGAATCAAGTTCTTCGACACCGGCTGCCAAAGGGCTTACAATCATTCACAAAGCCGGGAAATACGAAGTCAGAAAAGGGCAGTTTGGGTACTACCTAACGGACGGGGTTACGAACGCTAAACTGCCTAAGCAGTTTGCTACGGAAAGCCAGATGAAAACGATTAAGACCGCTGATGCACAGGCTATCATAAAAGCCTATCTGGAGTGGAAAAGGAAAGCCACTAACAAGTAGTCACTTTTTTTGCATTTTTTGAGCCGAAAAAAAAACAAAAATATCCTCAAAAAATGGTTTATTTGAAACCCAATGTTAAAGGTTAGTAGTCCATCGCCACTAAAATTCCCCAAAAAACGCTACTTTAGCCATGCACCGTATACGCCTTAATGCAACGATCCGGTATTTGAGAATTCCTACCTACAGTGGAAGTACCGAAAAAATAAGAGTAACGGATGAAAACGAAGAACGGCTTTCTTCCTGTAAGGGGGGTGAATCCGGTTCAACGGACGAGTTAGAATGGTTAACTGAAGCGACAATGCCAAACGATACACAAAATGCAATTATAGTTGGGGAGCCCGCTTATCTGATCTATCGAGAGGTGAACGTTAATGGCATTAAATCGGAGATGGAGCCCCTGCGCAATGAAGAAATTATTCGACTGGAAAGCAACGGCGGGTATTGTTACATTTATCTCAAGGATAACACCCGTTATCTATTAGCGATGAGTCTAAAATGGGTGTCAAAATACCTGCACGATTTTGTTCGAATTCACCGAACCCATGCGGTTAATCCGATCTACGTAAAGCAGTATTTACTGGATCACCAAAAGAGACAGAAAGACCGGTATTTGCTTCTGAAAACCGATGAGAAATTACCCTGGTCTCGACGCCACCTTCGTGAACGACGGCAGGATTCTCCCCAGTTATTTGATTTAATCCTTTAACTAAGACCGACGATGAGCCTTCTATTGCCAATCATTCAGCAAAGCCCAACTGACTTAACCACGGGTGAATACGTGGGCATTTTGTTTCGTATTGTTGAAAAAGGAACCCAGGAGGAGCTATTCAAACAAACGAATCAATTGTATCAACGGCCAAAAGTACTGTTGACTTGGGTGTTGCCGGATCAGTATGAACTCGTTCAAAAGCAACCGCGTCCCGTTTTGATCCATAAAGAATACACGCAATCACTTCGGCAAAGTTCGCACCTCTACCGGGATGTCATTGGAATGAGAGGCTATGACTTTTCTGAATCAGAGCTTACCTATCCGTTTGATCTGTTGTCGCTGTTAGGCACTCCCAGTCTTTTATCGGTACAGGTAACTAAGAAAGGGGAAACCTGCCATCCTGAATTAAAACAGATCCAACCACTCCCCGCTGACACCTGCGTATCCGATTGTCCATACGATTTATATTCGCTGACGTTTAAAGACTGGAATTGGGAATTATACGATGAGTTAAGCCAGAAGCTACAGCAGGAAATTGCCCGATCACCAGAGTATGCAAAACTGCCCGCCCGGGTGAATCAGCTTACCAGTGAAAAGCAGGATCAGTAGCAACGTTGTATCGATTAACCACCTTGACGAGCTCCTTGATTAAATCAAACCGTCAAATAAAAAAGGGGCGATAACCGGGATGAACTGCTAAGCGCTTGTGAGCATCTCGGCCGTATTAGCCCGATTCTTTTTCCGCTGGATTGTATATTAGATAGGGTAGAACCTTTTAGACGCCCGCCTGGTCATGAAACGCCTTTTTGAACCCCTGTCATTACCGTTTAAAGTGCCTAAGCTGTTTGCTATTCCCTACTACATACAGGCTTTCCTGGTAGGGGCAATTCGGCTCACCATCGCCATTCTGCTGGGACCAGAGGCTTATTTCATCAGCCGGCTTCGCATTGGTATGGCCATCAGCGTTTTCCTGGTGAAGATCGTCTTTGCTTTGTTTAAACAGGATGCAACCGGGCGGCAATGGATGCTCAATCTCGCCATAGCCGCTGAAATCGTTCAAGTTGGGATGTCTCTGTACGTTGGCTACCGACTAGCGAATGCCACACCGACGATTGAAGTGGTAGAGCAAGTTGACCTTGTCGATGAACAGGGGCGGTTGATTACCACCTACGAGAAGAAAGTCTCACCGGAAGATTTATAGATTGAGCATCCCGTGCCATCGTGGTCAACGCGATGGCTTTTTTTTGCCCTGCAGTAAAACCCTTAACGCCTGATTGCCCTCAAAATCAATAAACTTTATCAATTCATTTGTTGGCCTAATTTGCTTAAAAAATTATTTTGTTTTCGGTCAACAAGACTTAGATTTATTCATCCATTTTAGTTTAAAGATCATGGCTTTAGATCATTCAATTCCTAACCTGGCAACCGGCAAACCGGCTACATCCCGTAAATCGTTGCAGATTTCCACCCGCAGTTTATGGGGCTACGACGTCGACTCGCTCAATATTGAAAACGATCAGGATCGTCAGACAATTATCGCGCGCGTTTTTGATGCGGGCACCCATGAAGACAAGCTGGCCATAATTGATTTTTTTGATCTGGAGACGATCAAACAAGCGTTATTGAATACCGCCGAATTGCAGTCATCGACCATTTCCCTCACGGCCATTTGGCTGAATCTAAAACCGGAAATGTACCGGGCTTATAAACGACTGGACTTATCACAGCTGAAGCATGCTTCCTTTTAACGCAATCAGGAGCGCGCTTATCATCAGTCAACTCTTCTTATGCGTAACCCTATCAAGGGACAAACTGAAACAAGCTTTATAGCAAAAGGTCATAAGAAGCACGAAATGAATTCACGCGAAAACAGAATTTAAATAAGCCTGAAAAAAGTAGCCCGCATGTATCATCTCCAAACCATCGATACAAAACCCTACCAGCTGCTGCAGGAATTGATGACGAATCGAGAGCTGGAGCAAGCCGGGTTTTTACTATGCGGGGGCGGGGCAATCGCCCTGCACCTGGGCCACCGGCAAAGTACGGATATTGATCTGTTTACGCCCAAAGCCATCCCGCCAGGGGCTATGAAGAAATTCATGGAGCAAACCTTTGGCGCTCGTGTCGATGTGTATTCACAAAGCGATTTGGGTATTCGAGGTTTCTTGGATGGGGTAAAATTTGATATGATCCGTTTCCCTTATCAGATGCAGCATGCCCCCCTTGCGGAGCAGAATATCCGATTTCTGGATTTAAGGGATGCCGTGGCAATGAAAGTTCACGCCGTGGCTAACCGCGGATTACGCCGTGATTTTTACGATCTGGCGGAGATACTCCAACGAATGCCTTTAAAGGAGGTGCTCGAAAACTATCAGCGTCAGTTTTCGCCTTCCAACATGGCGATGAGCCATACTCGCCGGGCGCTTACTTTCTTTACGGATGCCGAAGCAGATTCAACCAAAGTGGATGTTCGTAACGGCAGGAGCTGGGACCAGGTAAAGAAAATTATGACGCGAGCCGTTCAGCAACCCGCTGAAATACCAACGCTGAAGGCACCCCGTTTGCCTAAACCCGGTAATCCTCACCTGACCGACCTAAAGTCGTCAGCCCTGACCAAGCCGCTCCCGAGTCAACCGAAAACACCCGCTGCTCAGGTATCGCGACCAATCAGTACCCGTCGAGTGATTTAACTTCACTTATTTTATGTTGAACTACCCAATTATTACAGAAGCTTACCCGCAGGCCACGGTGATTGCCTTTACCGAGTATTACCATCCTCAGCTTCGCTGGCAACGAATTGATCAACCCGTCGATGCCATTTTGCAGTTCGATCAGTTTGAGTCCCAGATCCGGCAGGTCATGGCTTACGGTGCCACGCAGTTAGGTTTTACGGTTCAGGACGAGAAAAGGGCGCATTACACCGTTCATGTATCAAGTAAAAAACTAACGGGTAGTGGCCGCATTAAAGCCGGCCGTTAGCCAGGGGTTCATCCGCCAACAGGCATCGCGATTCCCATTTGAAAACGACTCGAGAATTATGCTTACAAAATTGTCATTAGCAGCTGGCTTGTTCAAAGCGTTTGAAGAGGTGATGCCGGAGAAATTCCAGCAAAGTGATACCACCGCCTACGCAGCTATACTTGATCAAGAAAATCACCTTTCTTTTAGCCCAAGTGCTTTTTATGATGACGATCATTCACTAGGGCCTTTGCCAACAGCACCTGTGCTACGGCCAACAACACCCGGATTATCGGCTATTTTTCGGCCATTCAGCTAGCGTGTTTTACCACGGAGGAATTGGCTGAACAAATTACAGATGATCAAATTCCGTTTTCCTGATTGGGTTAAAAGCAGGAGAAATGTCCAAAATTTTGGACAAAACGAAAGCCAATAACGGGGGGAAGGCTGATTCACCTCTCTGCCAAAGAGGCGTTGTTAAGCCAGATTGGACTGCCCTGATAAGCGATATTTAGGTATGAGAACGACCGTTTTATACGACCTAAGTGATCCCTTTTTTGATTACCTGGAAACAATGGCTAACCAGTCGAGTCCAGTGCTGGCCTATTCGACGAACGATATCCTGGACTTAATCGGACGAATCGAAGCGGAGGGATTTTTCGTACCTGCTTCGCTAACCATCGAGCAGGCGCTGGTGAAAGCCATTGATTACACGAACGCCCGGCTGTCCTCCTCGATGCGGATTGTTTACCGAGATGACATCGTATGCATATCGACTGTCGTTTATCTTGAATTTCCCATCCTTGGGTAGATCGAATAAAATGGACCGCTCCAGCGCCTAGCGCAGTGGCCAAAAAAACGATCGGCAATTAGCTGACGCGAAGAAGATTGTACATGATTCAAGGGAAGGAAAGGAGTTGGCGATGAGAATTAACAAGATCTTATTCTTTTTTAAAGCAAACCCTTTGATTTTATGTATGGTAAAAAATATTCAGCTAAAAGTGATAGATTGACAATCAGAAACGGAAGAAGGTGAAACTCTGGTTAGAACCACTGTTTAACTTCTTTTTTTCTTTGCTTTTTGCCCCTGCTTAGTAGCTCGTAAACAGTTGCTTTGATTTAAACTAGCAGCTGCTATCACCAAATGTAATCTATCCCCCTGAACCCATGGCTAAAATCCAATCCCCTCAGCCCCAATCTAGAGCTGCCAACACCGCTATTGCCAACGGCACCCTACAAACTAATGGGACGGTTGAACAAAACATGCCTGCCAAGTCAGCAGCCTCAATTGTACAACAGCAGCCTGAACCCGGTGAAACATCAGCCGAAAACGATCGCCCCCTAAAACGTCAGCCTAACCGCACCGGCTTGCCCGATAACCTGAAAGCTGGTGTTGAAAACCTCTCCAGCATGAGCATGGATCATGTAAAGATTTACTATAACTCCGATAAACCCGCGCAGTTGCAGGCTCATGCCTATGCACAAGGCAGTGAGATTCATGTAGCTCCGGGGGAGGAGCAGTTTTTGCCGCATGAGGCTTGGCATGTGGTACAGCAGGCGCAGGGGAGAGTGAAGCCAACGCTGCAGATGAAGCAGATGAAAGGCGATGTGGCTGTAAAAAATGAAATGGGGTTGGAGGCTGAGGCGGATTTGATGGGGGTAATAGCGCCCAGTGCTGTGTACTTGTCTGAGTGTACGTCGTCAAGTAAAAGGGGTCAAAGGTAAAAATTAATAGCGTTTGTATACCACCGGAAAGACTTTTCAAGACGGTCTGATTAACTCATCGTCTCTTTTAACACCCGTATTAAGAAGCAGACCTATTAAAGCCTATTCGTCTCAAGCGGTAGCGGATTGTGAGACAGCCAATTTTAATATCTGTCCAATTTAACAAATCGCGTACGTTACCTGCTCTTTTGACTGGGTTAGCCGCTCATAAGCCCGATGAAACCAACAAAATTGATAGATTCTACAGAGGAAATTAAGGCTGCGTTGGCATACGCTAATTCTGGTGTGTTATATGCCGAATTGGGTTGGCTAAGTGCCATCATTGATGCCCGAATTAAGCAATTGCTTGAAAACACTTCTGATGTTGATAGTACGCTTAAGCCGCCCGATCTACCTGACAAAGCGACACCTTATAGTAAACTAGTGGGTGACCTGAAACTGAGCCCGGCAGAGCGACTTCTGTTGATTCTTGCACTGGCCCCTCACCTACGCCCCGAAGTACTCGACCCCTTTTTTCGGCAGGACAACGACCATAACCGAGGCTATACGCAATTTGGTGGAATGCGGGGTAAACACAATGGGGGCTTTTTGCCGACGGGCGAAACGGCTCTGTTTCTGCTGGTTAATGGCAAGTTAGGAAACCGGTTAGAACTCATATACGAGCTGTATCTGCAATCGATTCTGTTTAGTATGAATGTATTGCGGCTAGGAATTACCGAAATTGATGAGCCACCCATGAGTGGTACGTTGTCTGTAACGCCAGCGTATTTAGCCCTACTGACTACCGGGAAAGCTGCCCAGTCTAATCATATCCCTGATTTTCCCGCGCAATTGGTAACCACCCAGCTTGACTGGGACGACCTGTTGCTGGACGAGCAGGTGATGGACGAATTAAAGGAGATGGAGACCTGGTTGACCTACCAGAGCTTGATCATGCAGCACCCAACTTATGGCAAACACCTCAAACCAGGGTATCGTGCTCTGTTTTATGGCCCACCGGGCACCGGCAAAACCCTAACCGCCTGCCTGCTGGGAAAGAAAACTAACCATCCTGTTTATAGGATTGACCTGTCGATGATTGTGTCAAAATTCGTAGGCGAGACAGAGAAGAACCTGGCGCGGGTGTTCGACATGGCCCAGCATCATCAATGGATACTATTTTTTGACGAGGCCGATGCCCTGTTTGGCAAGCGCACCACTACGGCTTCGGCCAACGACCGTTACGCCAACCAGGAGGTCTCGTACCTGCTGCAGCGCATCGAGGACTTTCCGGGGGTGATTGTGCTAGCCTCTAACCAGAAGGCCAACCTCGACGAAGCTCTTTCCCGCCGTTTCCAGGTTATGATCCACTTTCCCATTCCATCGCCAGAACAGCGCAGGTTGCTCTGGCAAAGTATATTTACCTCCGGAAAACCGGTAGATGAAGCAGCAGCGGAAGCCATCAAGACTAAGACTGAGGATAAAAAGACACAAGAGCTTAAGGATATAGTGCTTGCCGAGGATGTTGATTTTGAAGCACTCGCTGATGAGTATGCGCTGACGGGCGGTTCCATTATCAATGTGTTGCGTTATTGTGTGCTCGTAGCCTTAGCAAACACATCGGCAATTACCCTGGCCGATATTATCAATGGTATAAGGCGGGAATTAGCAAAAGAGGCCAAGACGTTGCTACCCGCGAAAAAGAGTGATTAGCCTGCGCCAAGTCGGAGCAAGCTTTGATCTATTCAAACAGCAAGTTGATAGAAAACGAGCAAATGCCGCCTTACGATTTAACGTAGATCAACTCCCTGATGGCGCTTTTCCTAGATCTACCCAATCATAAACTGTAAGGCAAAAACAAGTATTGTCTAACCCTGTAATATAGAAGAAAAGGTCAGTAAGTTGACATTTTTTTAAGCAATTAGGTCATAGAGCAGACGATAAGGTCATAACTCCTTACGAAAATCCTCCGGGAGGCTTTCTTTACCCCCGGAAATACCTGCCAGCAACAGGGTGACTATCTTTGTATTATGAATGAGGATACAGAAGCGCTTATTAGCTGGTTCATCAGTAAGCAATGGCCCGCTACGTACCATAAAATATCGGCTTGGGAATCGACTGATAATCTGGCCAAGACCATCACTACAACCATAAAAGCTGCACGACAAGGTAATGCAAATTCAGTGGAGGTACTGAAACGCCTTAAAACTTCACTCGACAAACAGCCCGCCGGAATTAACGCATCATGAATAACCGAACTGGCTTTCATGGAACTTGCCGACGCTAACAAGATGTGTCCGGTTTAGTATAAGTACATCGTCGTGCCCCGCACCATCTGATCAAGGCTCGTGTGGGCGTAAATCTGATCAAAGCCGTCCTCGACAGCCGAGGGTGTCGGGTAGCGGGCCAGCTGCTCTTGGCTGACCTGCCGGAGTTGGGTAATCAGCTCGGGCCGCAAACCCATGAATCGTATCCCTTCGATGATATTGGAGCGCGCATTGAGCAAGTAAAGCGTCAAGCCGTTGGCGTCGCTCTTGATCCAGTCGGCGACCGCATCTGGATCGATTTTACGGATATTAAGCGGAACGTCAAAGCTGAAGTGGCCAGGGAACTCGATTAGAAAAAACGGCAGGCCCTCCCGTTCGTAGAGGCCGTAGCGAAGCAGACCCCGGTTGAACAGGGCGCGGTCGTCGACGGGGTTAAGCGTGTAAAACAGGATGTCGAACAAGCCCTCCGTCATCATGGCTTTAATCGATTCCTGCCCCGTGGCCTGGTAGCGATCGATCGGAAATGGCCGACCTGTGTCAAAACTCATCATAACGTGTTGCCTGTTTTAGCCTTTCGTGTTGCTGGTCGATCAGTCTCCATATAATGCACTAAATGGTCCTACTTTACCCGTTCGATCCGGACGCAGTTGACATACACCTCGACCCGTTCGAGGAGTCGGTAAATCGCAGCTGGATAGGCGGTATTATTCTGCAAGTTTCCTTCATATAAAACCTCAGCCATTAACCTACCCTCAACCAGTTGCTCGGCAATATGCCAATTGACGGCCTCTTTGCTGGCGATATTCAGGTGATAAAAACTCACCAATAAATTGCCATCGGGGACGGCCCGCCGCAGCGGTTCCGGTTAGCCGAAATTCAACGACATTTTTTATTCCACTATCCGTTCTCATGCAGTTCCAATATGGATTGTAAACGTATGAATTGGCGATGGCCGTTCAGGGTAGTTAGGGTGTGGTCTGCACGCGTTTATCTATAGTTTTTGGGTTTTCTCAAGCGCTCCTTCCCGCTGGTTAAATCTCGGAATAATCCCCTTATGAACCCGAGGCCTTACCAATTTTTGTCCACATCACTTCACCAGATTCATGAGTGAAGAATAAACGAAGCCCGGATGGGCAAGTCGGAATACGTTCGAAATAGAGGCCCTACGGGCCTACTATAACAGGGTAAAGGGTTGATTTTGAGTTGATTATTAGAATGTTCTTAGGGGTTTTCTCGGTCGGCATATCGGTATTTTTATAGGCTAAACAACAAAGAGAACACCTAAGAATTGTATGAAACCTCTCAAAGCCAAACGCCCGGCAACTTCGCAACAGGGCGCACCCGTTCAACTCAGTTTATTTGACGTACTGCTACAAGTTGCACCCGAACTGGTTCCTGCCGTTCGAGCGGTTAACCAGATCGTTTCGCCACGGATTCAACGGTTTAGCTTACAGCAAGAACCCGCCCCAACGGGCGAAATAGGCCGGATTCGCGCTAATCTGGCGGCTATTGCCCTTTGTAAATCGCTGAACGCCAATCAGCAGCAACCCACACCGGAGCAGTGTAATGAATTAGCCCGTTTTAGCGGATGGGGCAGTTTGGCGGCTCTGTGGGATGAGGTAACCCATAGGGCAACCGACGTAGAGGCGCAGACCGAAGAACAAAACCGCTGGTACCGGAAATACAAAAGTTTGCGAATGGAGGCCGATTCGTTAATGACGCCCATGGAACGGGAAGGGGCCGGGCAGAGCACCTTAAACGCATTCTTTACCAGCATTGAGGTCATTAAACGAATGTGGGCGTTAGCGGAAAAAGTAGGCTTCAAGGGAGGCCGGGTTTTAGAGCCAGCCGCCGGTACAGGTCATTTCATCGGGGCTATGCCCGACCATTTACGGCAAGCCTCTACGATTACTGCCGTCGAGAAAGACCCCCTGTCAGCCGCTATTTTAGCGCTGCTTTATCCCGAAGTGATTACCCACGCAACGGGGCTAGAGGTAGCCCCGCTGGAACGAGGCAAGTACGATCTGATAATTGGCAATGTGCCGTTCGGGGATTACACTGTTTTTGATGCCGTTGACCGGGATTGGTGCCCGTTTCATATTCATAATTATTTTATCGGTAAGGCGTCCCGACTTGTCGTTCCCGGTGGATTGGTTTGTTTCATTACGTCAATGGGCACGCTGGATGCCGGTAGTAAAGCCTTTCGCCTTAAACTGGATGAACAGCGCATGGAATTGTTGGGTGCCATTCGTCTGCCCTCCTGCGCATTTGATAAAACCGCCAGCACCGAAGTAACGACGGATATTTTACTATTTCAAAAGCGGCCCGAAAATCAGGCTCGTACCTCGTTTGCTCAACCCTTTGTCAATACGGCTACACTGCGAACACTGACCAGCGAGGGGGAAGACCAAGACGACCCCCCCGTTATGCCAAGCATTCAGGTCAACCAATACTACGTTGAAAATCCACATCGGATGTTAGGGGAAATGACTTTTGCCAGCGAAGTAGGAAAGGGAGGGCTTTACCGGGGCGACCGCCAGACGTTATTTCTGGAACGCAGTAGCGAACTGGCTACCCGACTGGATGAAGCCGTAACTCAATTAGGGAACCAGCTACAGGGGGCCGCCAGCCGGTTTGGTCAGGCGGGGGCAAAGTTGCCCGAAGAACGCACGGAACGTATAAATCCCGCTTTGAGCGGAACCGTGAAAATTCGGGGCCGAATGTGGAGCAAGCAGCGTATATACCGTTCCTATTCGACCCTAAAACGCCTGTTCTTTGCTTTGTTAAAGGCGGAACAGAATCAGAGTGATTCCGTTTGTGATGCCTTACGTCAGGAGCTACAAGACCACTATACGTTCTTTGTCACCACGTACGGGCGATTGTCCGCCAATCGGTCGCTAAACTGGATTGAATCCGTAGACGGTCAGTTTTTAAGCGTTCAGGCGCTTGAAATGCAAAAGCTGGATGCCCACGGAAAACCAGTCATTGTTGAATCGGCCATTTTGCGGGAACGGGTGTTTGGAGCCCTTACCACCATCACGCACGTTGATTTAGTAGAGGACGGGTTAAGTCTGTCCTTATTTAACCACGGCCGTATTGATCTGGATTATATCAGTACGCTAACGGGCAAGCCTATTGGCGAAGTACGTACCTACCTTTTAACGAACGCGCTAGCCTTTATAGACCCGGAGCGGGCCGATGAGTTACTAGATGCCGGTACGTATCTGTCGGGGGATATTCGGGAGAAACTAACCCTATTGGAAGGCCGATTGCTGGATGAGCCGCAGTTACAGGCCAATCTAGATGCCTTACAAGCTATACTACCGCCTAGTTTACCGGTATCGTTGATTAGTTTTCAATTAGGATCGAACTGGTTGCCACTGGCTTGTATAACCGACTGGATACAGACCTTGCTTTCGATAAAACTAACCTTAGTATATAGTTCACAACGGGCCGAGTACCGTTTAGCCAATCAAACGGGGTACTCCGCCCTCAATCAGTCACAGGGTACCAAAGAACGTACCGCCCTTGAATTAATCGAAGCCGCGTTGAATCAGCGTAGTATAGTCATCACCAAAACTATACAGGATGAGGCTGGAAATAAAAAGGAGGTCAAGGACATTGAGGCCATGACTGCCGCCGTACAGCAACAGGAAGTCTTGCAGGAACAGTTTAACCAGTGGGCGCGGGAGCATTACGCCCCCGCCATAGAAAAGGCATTTAACGAACGGTTTAATAGCTATGTCGAACGCCAGTTTGCCAAACCGACCATGGCCCATTATCCCGGTGCTTCCCCGTTAATTACCTTACGTGACCACCAGTTTAAAGCCGTTGAGCGGGGAAAACAGGAGGACTGTCTATTTGCCCATTGGGTCGGAACGGGTAAGACCTGGGAGATCATCTCGACCGCCATGGAATTGATCCGGCTTGGCAGAGCATCAAAAGCCCTGGTTGCCGTGCAGAATTCAACCGTCGAGGATTTTGCGAAGGCTTGGCGCGCGCTGTACCCCGGCGCAATTGTTTACCAGCCAACCCCGGCTGACTTACAGGCATCCAACCGAAAACGGTTTCTGCAACGGATAGCGACGAACCGGTTCGACGGCATTGTTATTCCGCAGTCGTTCTTAAAGCTCATCCCGGATGATGTAGCGATCGAAGAAGAATTAATTCGGGATGAACTAAGCCGCATTGACTACGACGACAGAGACCCCTCCGCCGAAGGCCGGGCCAACCGCCGGAGCGGGAAGCAACGCGTTAAACAAATCAACAAACGGAAAGCCAAAATAGAAGCCAAACGGCTTGAACAGGCCAGCCGCAAAAAAGATCAGATGCTTAATTTCTCTCAATTGGGAATTGATGCGCTGTTTCTGGATGAAGCCCACAAATACAAACGGTTTGGCTTTACGACCAGCCGCTACCAAATTAAAGGCATTGATACAGCCGGGAGTCAGGATGCCTTTCAAGCCATGGTCAAATGCCGGACCATTTTAAATAAAAACGGGCGGGTCATTCTGGCAACGGGAACCCCTATTTCAAACACGATGGCCGAAGCCTGGACGATGCTACGCTACATTGCCAGCGACCGATTGGAAAAATTGCAACTAGCCACCTTTGACCAGTTTTGCGGAACATTCTGTAAAGTGGTGCCCGTTTTTGAATTAAGTACATCGGGTCAGTTTAAGACCGTAGAGCGACTGGCGCAGTTTATGAACGTTGCCCAGTTGTCAGCCTTATACCGGCAGTCGGTAGACGTTGTCTTGGCCGATGATGTACATGAGTTTAAAACCGGCGACTTTTTACCGGTTTTAGCCAGCCAACCCGCCACAGAAACCACCCCCGCCAATCCCGGCTTCACCCGTATTTTGCTGCCCCAAACGCCGGGCGTTAGGGCTGAACTTTTTGATATTCGGCAAACCCTGCGCTGGTTCGAGCAGTTAACCGGCAAAGAAAAGCGCGAGAACAGTCATATACCGTTAGTGATGTACGGCAAGGCTAAAAAAGCGACGCTGGATATACGCTTGATCGATCCCACCGCCGAGGATGAACCCGGTAATAAAGTGAACCGGGCTGTTGCAGAAATACACCGGATTTACCACCAGACCGGCGACGTTAAAGGAACGCAGTTAGTTTTTTGCGATGTATTTACCTCGTCAGCCAGCATGTTTGCTGGCGAGACTGACGAGGAAACCGGCCGGTCCGCCGGTTTAGTGGCGATGTCTGCTCAATTCAATCTATTCGACGAAATTGCCCATAAACTGCGCTTATTGGGCATTCCCACCGAGGAAATCTGTGTTGTTCCCGCCGATAAAAACAAACGGGAGCCCATTTTTGCCAATGTTCGCACCGGCCGGATTCGCGTTCTGATGGGCAGTAGTGAACGTCTGGGCGTTGGGGTAAACGTTCAGGAACGTTTAGCCGCTATCCATCATTTAGACGCTCCCAACCGGCCCACCGATTTTGAACAGCGGAACGGGCGAATTATTCGACAGGGTAATTTATTCGCCGTCTGGAAACGATGCGTTGAGGTACTAACCTATGGCGTAGAAAAAACCCTTGACGCGACGAGTTACGGCCGGTTAGCCATGAAGCAAAAATTTATCAACCAGGTTCTAAAAGGGGGGGCTACGGTTGAAACAATGGCCGATGTATCGGACGACGACGATTTTTCGTCAATGAATTATGAACAGATGATGGCTACCTTATCCGGCTCTCAGACTGCCTTGCTCTATACGGCTAAAAACCATGAATTAACGCGGCTGAATCAGCAGAAAAAGGCGTGGCAACGGGGTTTAATGAACGCACAATCCATGATTGAAGAAGCCCGGCGCACGAGTGTTCATTTAAACGGGCTTTTGCCAAAATTGAGCTTGGAGGCCGAAATCATAAAAAATAAGTTCGTAGACATGCCAACCGATGAGGTTGACGGAATGATTAAAACGATTGGGTTTACTGGTCAGCAGTTTACCAATAAAGCCGACTGGAGCGAACCATTAGAGCGGTATTTCTCTGAAATCAAATCCGCAGCCCGGCGTACCAACGGCGCGTATAGTTCAGGTCTGCTTACGGTAAACGGCTTAGATATACAATTGAAAGGGGAATGGAGCGGCCATGATCGGGAAACAGGCCGCGCTATTTACTCCATCAGTTACCAATGGGGGGTAAATCTAAAGGGCCAGATTAACTACGGATGGGCATTGGGAACGTCCCTGCGAGCGGCCATTAATCGAACGTTAGACGCGCCCGAAGTAGAAAAAAAACAACTGGAACGGGCCCTTAATCAACAGGAAGCCTTTAGTCAGAATTTGAATCATCCCTTCAAAAAACAGGAGCAGTTGACCCAATTAAGCTTGCTGGTTAGTGAATTGAAAAAACAACTGGAAACTGAAGTGATCGAAGCTGTTTAAAGCGTTCGATTTGTTGTTAGCCAACTAAAAAGCCGTTCCCTGCTAGGAAGCGGCTTTTTGCTGACGTCGATTTACTTTACTTCACAGATTCATTTTGGCTAATTCATTATAATTCCAGGAGTTGACGGTGATAGAAAATTGATACCATTGGCCATACGGCTCCACCTACCCATGGCAACCAGAGTTGGATCAACGAGATCCACCCGCCGTTTTGAAAGAGCAGTAAGTCACTATGCTGCATAAAATTCCCTAGTTGTAGCCAGAAGAACGTAACAATGACCAGCGCAAACACCTCTGGTCGAAACACGTATCGATCCATTTGAAACCAGATCGGTCGATTTGGCCAATCCGGATATTTGTCCCGGTGCCAGTAAAATAATTTGGTGAGGTGCAGCCGGGTAATGTAGTAGATACCCCACACTTCGATACCTCCAATCAACAACTGAACCAGTAAGATGGCCGTTGTTAGGAACCCGGTAGGTATAAAGGTATTTTGACTGAGCCCCTGTAAAAGAAACGATGAGAAAAAGGTAACAGCGGGTAAGGCGGCCATCGCTATCGCCCAGATGATAAACAATAAGGTCCATGGTTGCATGTACTCCCGTTGGACAACCCGTTGGACCCACGGCTTGATCATAGGAGCATAAAGAGTAAAGAAAAAAGACTGTTCGAAAGGTCGTATATAACTATTGGCGAACAGCACGCGGAAGATTCGTATAAAGCCCATACTAGTAAATAGTTAACTGGTGAAATGTTTCAGCAAGGTAACAAACAAAGGGCTGATAATTGTTTTTTTTCTGGCTGCGTTATACGAACTAGTCCAGTGTGAATTAGTAGGAACAGGGGATAAAGCGATTAGTTATTAGGGGATCAAAAAAGTACGGCTAATGTAGGCCTATTTAAATATTGTCTATTTTCGTCCGAAGTAAATCCAGACCGTTAACTCCTAAGGGCAAGTATGACAAATCGCCAGTTTGTGTTAAAATTAATAGCGGTCGGTCTGGTCGGAATCCTCCTCATGTTCCTGCTTTTACGCCGAAAACAGTATACGCCATTGACCAGAACGCTAATGGATTTGTTGATGGCTACGACAATGGGTTCATTCCTGTTAGTGTTGATGATTGTTCTGGCTTCCTGATGAATCAATTGGTTGAAACGATTCCGTAAATCAATAGGAAGCTAAGCCGCCTTTGCCTAATTGGGTAGTTTCTGAAAATACGTTTTAAGGGTTTGTTTTAAGGTATAAAACTGCGTCGTTTCGATCGATTCATGGCGCAGATGCTGCTGAACATACACTAATTCAACACCCTCATCCAGCAGCAGTTGCGCCGCCGTATGCCGAAGACTGTGCGCCGACATGCCTTTCTTTTTAAGGCCATTTTTCAGCAGGTGTTTGTTGGTAATGTAGCGAACCTGAGCCGTGGTCAGGTTCGCAAACAAAGGGGTTTTCTGATCCTGTTCGGGCAGCGGCCACTGCTGGATACTTTGCAGGTAACCAACCAGCGGCCCCAGGCAGGCTTCGAAAAGCTTAATGGGCTTTTTAGTGCTCTTTCCTTTTCCCAGTACATGAATCAGACGACGATCGACATCCACGTCGGCCAATAGGAGACGCGTGATCTCAACGGTACGTAATCCCTCCAGGCTTAACAGGGCCAGAATAGCCCGGTCACGGGGCGAAGCTGCCGAGGCCAGCAAGTCGGTTCGCTCGTTGGCTTCCAAACTCTCTTTGTAAAAGCGACGCTCCACGGTAAACCCTTTCACGGCCTGCACATCCTGAAGAGACTCGACCTGGTCGGGGGTAAGGGCCAGCTCCTTTCGCTTCAGCACGCACCAGGCGGCTAGTTGCTTTACCGGGGATAGATAAATGTTGATGGTGAAGGGTGACTTTCCCTGCCGGTTTAGCTGGGTGATGTAGTCATTGACCGTTAGGCCAGTCAGCGAGGCTGGCCGGCCCTGCTGCAGCTGCGCATCAATGTAATGGAAAAACGCATTTAATGCCTGGGTATAGGTCTGTTTGGAACGTTCCCCTTTTAATCCTTTATGCTCCCGAATGAAGCGGAGGACCAGTTCGTTGGCCGCGGGAGAGATCTCTTTTTTAGGCGGGTCCAGAAGGATCTGCGGGTAGCCGAGTTGCTGATAAAAGAAAAGAAACTTGCGCAGGGGCGAGATGCGGTTGGGTCGGAATCCAGTAGCATACAGACCCAGGCTAAACCCATCCACGCCATACCCCTGTTGTAAGCAGTAGTCGAGGTAAGCCCTGGCATGACGGGGGTAGTTACTGGAGGCAGGCAGCGTAATGGCAAAATACGCGATTAGTCGGGATACAGTGTAACTCGCCGGGGCGGAGGCCGGTGAGGGCGAATGATCGTCGGGACGTCTGGCAGGTATTGGCATTCCAGTTGTAGTTACTAAGTCGATTGATGGGTGATGTGTCGAAGCCGGGATTGCCTTAGCGCCTAAGAAGGGAAAGCTTATCCATGAGGGCTAGGACGGGTACTGGCTAAGGCGTTCACACTCCATTTGTAAATAGGTAATGAGTTGTGCATACATGAAATCAAGGATAGGTCTGGCAAAAGACTGCGATTGGGATTGATCCAAAGCCTTTGTATAAGCCTGACGATCAGTAGCATGTACTAAACTGATGGGGAGTTTGTGGTAGTGCTGAACGTAATTCATCAGCAGGCGAGCCACCCGGCCATTACCCTCCCCAAAGGGCTGCAGGCAAAGCAGGTCGTAATGCACCTTAAAGGAAAGATCATAAAGCTGACGCATGGTTTTAGGGGCGGCTACATCTGTATTAAGCTGCCTGAGCAGTTTGTCCACGGCGGCGGGTAGTTTCTGCGCGTCGACTAACTTGCGATGGGCCGTCATGGGACTGGCTAGCCGGAATTCGCCCTGTTTGGAGTCATAACTGCCCAGTATTGTATGCATGGGTCCACCCGTCCGGCGCATCAGGGCCGTGCCAATGGCTTGAAGCCGGGCGCGATTCAGGGGTTCCCGCTCAGCGGCCCAGGCCAGCATCTGTTGTTGAGCCTGCTGATAATCGACTAGCATCCAATGATGGGCGGCCGGTTTACTGTCCGTGGTTGCCCCGTACTCCAGCAACGCGAGACTTTCGCTAAGCGTGAGACTACACCCGTCCAGCGCGGCCGAATGATAGATATGAATTAACCCGATGTTATCACCCACCGAAAGCGAGTCCCTGGTCAGGTCACGATACCAGCTGAGCAGGGCGGGTAAGGTCAGGCTCGATGATTGAGATGAGGGCATTGCGACAAATGGGCATAAGGGTCGATGTACAGGTATCGGTACGTTGTAAAGCGTGACAGATTGCTAACCTACAAAAAATAAATGGGTTTCACCAATTTACACAAATAAGTCTTTGTGTAACGGTGAACAAATTTAGCCAAGTTAACAGTATGCGGCAGCGCAGAAATAGGCTTTCCAGACTTTATAGCTAACTTTACAGGACGGGACGGGTTCTGATTAGACAATCGGGTTCAACGTAATTTAATTGTTAAGCTCCGGCAGGCATGACTCTAGAAGATCCGCTCACTGATTCTGATTCGGCAGAAGAAATCGACGATCCTTATATCCATACGGTTTCCACGGAGGAATTCGTCCAAACCGTGGAACGGGCTAGTCAAGACGAGACCGATTCGATGTTGTCCTCGAATTCGGAGTAAGCGCTTATGGGTTAGGTGATCGGGGCTTTTCAGGAAGTTTTTTCGAGTCAATGGAGCGCATATATCGTTGAAATTCACGCTCTTGTTTCCAATCCGTCTTCTTCCACAGATAGATTAGAAGGATGATCGAACCCATTAGTAACCCAATCGAGAAAAGGAGATTTACTTTTTCAATTGTCTTAAGGGTTATCCTTTGCTTCAGTTAAAGACCTTTAACAGTATTAACGCATAAGTGGAATATTTTTATACTGAAGGCAAAGCTAAGTGTTCGAACAAAAAAACGGTTAAGTAAACGATTTCTGTTCCTGCTAGTAACAGACTGTACTTGTCTCAAAGCTAAAGGTGGTGTCCATCTTGTCAAGCGTCTGACTACCCCAGCCTGGTATTTAGCCAAACGCCTTAACGATGGAGAATTGCTCCTAACCAGCCTAGCACAATTTATCGTCGGTGCAGAGCATTGTACTTATTTTAATTGCAGCTTGCCAACATAACAACAGGTTATAAATAATATAGAATTACTCACTTTTCAATAAAAATATTCAGATAATTTGTAGTTTTGTTACAATACATATGAATTTTTAAATAATTTATTGTTAATATCCATTAATTAAAATGGCACATATTGGGATACTGAAGTGGTTCGATGAAAGCAAAGGAATAGGTGTTGTATGCGGAATAGAAAATACAGAATATCTAATAGATAAGAAAAATATTCATGGAAAAGTGCGTGATTTCTCCAAAGGGGCAGCTTTGGTTTTCGAACTAAAAAATTCTGGAAAGACGGCTAAAAATATCCATTTTATTGGAGAAGATTCGGATTGGCCAATTTTACAAACTTATTTGGGTAAGAAAGATGATATATATATCGAAGTTGAAATCACCGGTCTTGGTTACCGTGGGAATCCCTATAAAAAAAGAGAACGTAAAAAATTCAGCTTATTAGACCTTGCAGTAAAACAATTCTTTTGGGATAAAAATGAGCAAGAAATTGTACCAATTGTCACTGGATATTTTGATGCAGGTTTGAATCGTGATTTATTTATTGAATACGCTGGGTTTATAAAGAGTTCAATTAGAAAATATTATAAAACTGAAATTGCTAATAGTATACTAGGTAGATGTTTTGGTCATTTTGGCGATAAATTAGATAGGAATATTTTATTTAATGTTTGGAAAACTAGTAAATTTGAATTTATAAATTATGACGATAAAGGGGATTATGAAATCCCCAAAGATATATTACTTGAGAATAGCAATAGGCTTAACTCGATAGATTTAAATAGAATAAAAAGCTATACTTTTAATTCAGGATTTTATAATGATTTATGGGATAAAGAAGTAAGTCAGTTGCATTTATTAGACTTGCCTTCCATTACTAACCTTTATGCTCTTCTTAACTTTATAGAGAATGTTAATTTAGTTGTTTTGAAAGCAAATTTAGATGAGACTTATGTAAGAAAGTTCATCGAGAAAATTCATCTGCAGTCCAAAAATATTGGTTTAATTTCAAATAATCATTTATTCAATGAATACATTAAGATTGAAGGTGAAGTTGATAGTAGAATTAGCTCTACTAGTAAAGAGTTAATTCATAGCCAGCTCATAGAAGTGATTGTAGAGCAATCTTCGAAAGAATACATGATCGAACTATGGCTTAAAAATCTAGTCAAAGATCTACCTTTTGAAGATATTAAATTAGCTTTTCTTATTGAACATGCCCAATTAGAGAAAAAACTATTGATATTTTCAAAACTTGATACCAGTGCACAGTTTGTTCTACTGAAAGAGTACAAAAAAGTTTACGACTGGGAAAAAGCTTATGAATTTTTAGAGATTTTTGTAAAAAAACAAAATCCAGATTTAAGTTCCTTTCGATTGTCTGAAAAGCTCTTTGACGACAATTTTTGGGTAAATAAGCTGTCAACAGAGTTACTGTATTTATTTAGAGAATATGCAAGAGAAAATATTTCGGACGAAGATCAAAAAAAATTATTTTTTAAAGGTCTATGTGAAAAAATTTCAGACTCTTTCATAATTGATAATATTGATAATTTTGATAAAAATGATTTTGAAAAAATATTACTATATAAAAATGATGACAAGGGTTTTATACTCAACATTTTGAAGTTGAAAGTTTTATCTAAACATATCGATCAGTCTGAATGGGTATACGATCTTGCATTTTCTTATTTAGATTCAATAAATTTTCAAAACTTTGATAAGATAGTATTTGAAAGCTTTTCTGCTAGTGACTATTTTAAGTTATGGGAATTAGGTAAAGCAAAATTGTTCCCAAGTGAGTATATCGATAAGTTAATAAGTAGCGATAGCGAATCAATCCACATGTTTGATAAATGGATTGCCAATGGCCTAGTTACGCAACTTGAAATCAATGATTATTTGTTAGATTACTTATACAATGCTATTCCTGTTACCGATAGAATGGTATTTTACTCTCAATATAATTGTATAAAATATTTATCAAAATTTGACAAATATTTATTAGATATATTGGAGATGAATAATGAATTTTATTCACTTTTACTTTGGTTTATAGATAAAGGTGGTTTTTTTGATTTTGATTTATTAAAGTCAAAATTTATATATTTCTATCCAGAAGACCAGGTTATAATTATTAAGAAACTATTTTATTTGAAAGCTACTAATCGATTTGATCTTACTACTAAACGGCTAGATGAACTTACCCGGGTTGATGTTGATTTATATAAACTAAACTTAAAATTAAATCCTGACGTAAAGTTAGATATATCATCAGAAGTAATAATTAAATCACTAGTTTCTTTCGAAATTTATGGAAAGTTTCTTGTTGAAAGTGAACTATTGGCCATCGCAATCAATAACATACAAAACAATAAATCACAGCGATTTAAATTGTCATATTATTTTGAAAAATGTTTAGGAAGACAAGTAGGAGAATTTGATTGGAATACACAAGGGGAAATTAGAAAGGTCAAGTATGGCGATAATAAGTTTTATTTTGCTATCTACTATAAAGAGGGCGAATGGGTAGATGATAAACACTCATATAATTCTAGGTATGAAAAAAAACCTAATTTTGAAGCTGTAAAGAAGGTCATCGAGCAATTGCCAAAATGTAAATGGAATAGTGTAGAGAACCACTGGGGTGTTCCTTCTTCATATGAAAGTGAAATTTTAAATTTTGCTCAGACTTATACATTTTCATTCAATTTTGAGGATGGCAGAATTGGGAATAACCCACATCTAGTGAAATATAAGCGTATCGAAGTTCCCACCGGTATTTTATTTTGCGAAGGCAGAGCTGCTAATAAAGTGCATGAAAGCTTTAAAAAAGAGTTCTGGTGGTGTGTTGGGCAACCTTGTTTTTCAAAGTGTGAGACACTTCATAGTCCAAAAGATTGGCAGGATTACACATTACTTGATTTTTGCAATATTTTACATTTTGACCTAGATGAAACCAATCGATTAAAAGATCATATCCCTAATGGGAAATATTATCGATTTATTGCTTTAATTAATCGCTTCAATCATCTATTGGATAAGTTATACTGCCAAAGTTGTAACGAAATCCTTTCTCCCATTGACAGCTCGCACTTTGCTGCCCACACCATTGTTCGATTTAGTTGTGCAAATACCAATTGCACTAACACTGAGGAAGTTTACCTTAATCACTGTTTAAATGGCAAGTGTAATTCCATTATTGATAGTAGGGTTTCAAGTAAATGCCCTAACGGCCTTTTTATATGTGATAGCTGTGGCAGTTGCTGTTCCCATGAAATGTTGAATAGACGTCTAACCAATTTGCGTGAAGTTGGTGGGTACATTCATCCAAATTTGATTTCTTCTGTTCAAGACAAAGCTGGCCATCTTGAGCGTGCTGAATACTTTTGTTATAAGTGTACTAAAAAGATGATAGAAGTAAAACCTGATGTATTCTACTGCAAAGAAGACAATGTCACATATGATACAGTAAAATTTAGGTTTAAAAGACCCAATAAAGTATATAATGTAGATTCATAAGGTTGAGCTACTTTGAGATATAAATATTTGCGCAACTTGGTTGAGACAGTCATGAAATCTACTTTCAGTGTACACTACATTTATTTAGATGTATCTAACGAATAATCTATTCTTTTACCTATTTAGAGCGTTGGATATAAAATGAACATAACCAAGTTTTGGCACTTTTCTTTATATTTGCCAAAACTTGGGAACGCATCTCATGCAACAGGATACGCTTTTGAAAGCTTTTGAACCAAATAAAACTATTCGTAGACCTGCGTTGCTGTCGCTTTTAAGTGAACAATACCCAAAGGCAAAGCTTACGACGCTCGATTGGCATATTCATACGTTGCTGGAGCAGGGAAAATTAGTACGCCGGGGACGGGGTAGCTACGCCCTTGTCGCTGATAAGCCAGGTTCATCTCCATTCGATCCTCCTCTGCCCAATGAGTTAGTGAAGATTAGTGAAAGGCTGAGTCGCCAGTTCGCATTAACCACAACCTGTGTGTGGTCGACGGCTGTGTTGCATTCTTTTATGCAGCAGCAGCCGTTTGTTACCTATTGGTTAGTTGAAACGGAACGCGATGCCGTTGACTCCATTCTGGACAGCCTGATCCTTGAGGGTCTTACAAATGGGTTGACAATACCCATTTATAGGGCGAATGATCTGGCGCTCATGGAGCGCTATAGGCCGGATACCAGCACGATACTGTTGATAAAACCGCTCATCTCTGAGGCCCCCATGCAGCAAAACAGGAATGGTTTAACCGTGCCTACCCTGGAGAAGATACTGGTTGACCTTGTTGCTGACTCAACGGAATTCGGTCTGTTCGCCGAAGAATTGCCTGCGCTCTTTCCCCAGCTTAATAACCAGTTTGATCTGAACCAGGACCGATTACGGCGGTATGCCCGACGACGTCATAAACTTCCCCTTATTAACCAGTACCTGACTACTTTAGCCACCCGTCATGATTCATAAGGATGCGTTTACGGCTGACTGGCTTAGGACCGTATCTGAACAGTTTGGAAAGTCCACTGACTTGAAACTTCTCGAAAAGGTAGTACGGGCGCTGAGTTTGATGGAGCAGCTACGGCTACAGAGGGTGACTAAACAAGCTCAGTTCCTGTTTTTGCAGGATGGCATGAAACGGTTGAATAACTTAATTGTCAACAATTTTTGTATTGATAATGCGATTGTAGTAGGAGCAAAGGCAGCTTACTTGAACCGCCGGATAAAGGGTAGCCAATCGGAAATTCAACGTCATCAGAAACCAGTTCTGGTGCCTAAATGGCAATTCACCTATCCGTCCTTTAACCGGCTGAACAATCTGAAAAAGATATCAGTAGAAACATTTTATTACTGGTATCGGGCGCTTTCAGGCTAATCATTATCGACTTCCCCTTACCATAAATAAACATTAATGATTTTAGTAGCCAATTTTTAAGCTATGAGCCTTTCCTTCAGCGAACGTTTAAAACCGAACACAATTATCACTGGTGACCTATTCCCAGAACAGGTGCACGTGATTGTAGCAATGCCATTCGGTGATTCAGTTCGAATTATTGGTCGGGGTGACAGTAATCAGTCATATGACCGTGTTATAGCACCTGAGCAATTCGACCGTTTAACGTTCGTGGAACAGGGTTCCTACGACGGAAACGCACAGAAGTTTCGACTAGCCGTTGAAGCACATCGCCTGGGGTTAGCTTATGAGTACGACCCATATTTTTCACTATCCATCGCGCGGGTGGACCCACTGCCGCACCAGTTAGAAGCCGTTTACGATTACTTTCTAAAGATGCCCCGTATTCGGTTCTTACTAGCCGACGACCCCGGGGCTGGTAAGACGGTGATGGCAGGGCTACTTATTAAAGAACTGAAAGCTCGTGGGCTGGCTCGTCGAATACTCATTGTAACGCCTGCTAATCTGACTTTTCAATGGCAGCGTGAAATGAAAGACAAGTTTCGCGAACACTTCGAAGTAGTACGTGGCGATGTCTTGCGGGCGAATTATGGTTCGAACCCCTGGCAGGAGAAAAGTCAGGTAGTAACGTCCGTATCGTGGGCTGCCCTCCAGGAGGATGCAAATCAAAGCTTACTACGGGCAACATGGGATTTGGTGATTGTAGACGAAGCCCACAAAATGAGCGCTTCTACGGAAGATAACAAGACGTATGCTTACCAATTGGGAGAAGCATTATCCGACCGCACTGACCACTTTTTATTAATGACGGCTACCCCTCACAAAGGCGATAAAAAACAATTTCAACTGTTTCTGAAACTTCTCGACCGGGATGTATACGCCGATGTAGCCAGTTTGGATGAAGCCATTCAACACAACGAAGCTCCCTTCTACTTACGCCGTGTTAAGGAAGCATTAGTCTCATTTCCAGATCCAACAACGGGCAAAGCTATGTCGCTCTTCACCCGACGAAATGTGCAAACCATTGGTTTTCGAATTGAAGATGAGGAGTGGGCCTTTTATAACGAGCTGACCAAATACGTCGAAGACCAGTCGATTCGAGCCTCGCAGGACAACACTGCAAGGGGTAGGGCCGTCGGCTTTACGATGGCCATGTTACAACGCCGGTTTGCATCCAGTCTATACGCGGTTCGTCGGAGCTTGGAGCGGATGAAGACACGTCGGGAAGAAATTCTTCGTGACCCCGAAGCCTACCGACAGCGGCAAATAATAAACCGGCTACCTGAGAATTATGACGAGATGCCTGACGAGGATCAACAGACATTACTGGAATCTCTTGAAGGGGCGATTATAGCGCAAAACCCTGCTGAACTCCGCTTAGACATTGAAGCGCTGCGTCGGCTTATTGATCAAGCAAAAGAACTCGAAGCCCTGGAAGTTGAAAATAAAATAGTGGAACTGAAAGCCGTACTGACAAAACAGGGCGTTTTCTCGGACCCGAAAATGAAATTGCTCATTTTTACGGAGCATAAAGACACGCTTGATTATCTGGTTGGCGATGGTAAGGATGGAAGACCACTAGGAAAACTGGTAGAATGGGGCTTAAAAACTACGCAAATTCACGGAGGCATGAAAATCGGCGACCGCAATACGCCCGGAACGCGAATTTATGCCGAACGTGACTTTAAGGAATCGGCGCAAGTCATGGTAGCTACTGAAGCCGCCGGTGAGGGGATAAACCTACAGTTCTGCTGGCTGATGATTAACTATGACATCCCTTGGAACCCAATTCGTTTGGAACAGCGCATGGGCCGAATTCATCGGTACGGGCAGGAAAAGGATTGTCTGATTCTGAATTTCGTATCAACTAATACTCGTGAGGGGCGGGTAATGCATAAACTGTTTGAGCGTATCTCTCAAATTGAGGACGATTTGGACCCTGGCCATACGGGCAAAGTATTTAACGTACTGGGTGATATTTTCCCCTCGAACCTGTTGGAGAAAATGCTTCGGGACATGTACACCCGAAACAACTCCAGTGAATTGCCGATAGTCGAGCGGATTGTACATGAAACCAATACGGAGCGATTCCGTCAGATTACTAACTCAACTCTGGAAGGTCTGGCCAAGCGTGAACTCAACCTATCGGCTATTTTGGGAAAATCGGAAGAGGCCAAGGAACGGCGGCTGGTGCCCGAAGTGATTCAGGATTTCTTTTTACAAGCGGCTCCCTATCAGGGTATCACACCAAAAGAGACCCGTAAACACAGTAGTGTGTTCTCCATAGGACGAGTGCCACGCAACCTTTGGCATCGGGGCGAGTTGAACGAGAAACGATTCGGCATACTCGGACATGAATACGGCCAAGTTGCCTTCTCCAAGGACATCATTGCCAAAGACGGTACGCTTGACTGGATCACGCCGGGCAATCCACTCTTTGAAGTTATCCGAGAGGAAACGGTTGAGCAGTTTAATGCCGAATTGAAAAAGGGTGCTGTGTTCTACGCGCTCAATCTTGATAAGCCTGCTAAACTGGATATTTTCTCGGCTTCCATTGTCGATGGTATGGGCCATATACTGCACCGTCGGCTGTTTGTGTTGGCAACTGGGCTAGACGGAACAGTACTCCTTAAGCAACCTACGCTATTTCTGGACATCGTACCGGCACCAGATGCCAACTCCGTACCAGATTCGACCAACCTGCCCGATCAGCAGTACTTAGAACAACACCTTGTTCAGTATGCCCTTCGCGATTATTTGGCAGAGGTACAGGCAGAGCGACAACGCGAAGTAGCTGTGGTGACACGACACGTTGAGTTGAGCTTAAACGAGTTGCTGAACAAGCAGAACCTGAAGCTGGGTGAGTTGATTGACCAAGAAATGGATGCTCCGCTACCCATTAATCTGTTGGGGCTCAAAACTCAAATTGAGAATCGGATTCTTGAACTGAGCAACCGGCTAGACCACCGACGTAGTGAATTGGCTAAAGAAGGGCAATGCACGATTGCCTCAACCCAGCACCTCGGCACGGCCTGGCTACTGCCTCACCCCGACCGTAACCAGCCAGCTATGCAGTCTATGGTCAGTAATGCCGAAATTGAAGAAATTGCAGTGCAGGCCGTAATCGCGCACGAAGAAAGAAGGGGCTATAAAGTGCACAGCGTTGAAAGCGAAAATAGAGGGTTCGATCTCATCAGTCGGCGATTTCATGCTGAAGACCCCGCAACTGCTATCGACGTGCGATTTATCGAAGTAAAAGGGCGCGCTGGGGTGGGAGAAATTGCCCTGTCGGCCAACGAGTACCGCACAGCCCAGCGTCTCCAACAAGATTATTTTCTCTATGTAGTCTACGACTGTGCGACCAACCCAACCGTACACGTGATCCAGAACCCGGCGTTGCTAAATTGGCAACCCGTGACCCGCGTAGAACAGTACATGGCTAAACCAGCCGACATTTTAGCGAAATGAACCACTACCCCAAACGACTCATTGAAGTTGATTTGCCGATAAAACGCATCTCGGCCCACGCCCGACGCGAGAAATCCATCCGTCATGGCCATATCAGTACCTTGCATATCTGGTGGGCACGTCGGCCTTTGGCGGCATGCCGTGCGGTGCTATGTGCGGCTCTCTGGCCCGACCCCGCTGACCTCCTGTGTCCCGTTGCTTTTGTACAGACAGCAGCTGAGAAAATGACCCATTGGTGTCGCCACGAGAATGCACAACTACACTCACTTGAAAGCCACGAGCATTTCGTTAAAGTTCGTACAGAACCGGGATATTTAGACGACCGGGCCTGCCTGCGAAACATACTTCTCGATTTCATCGCCGATTTTGCCAACTGGGATAACGCTACTCAACCGGACTACCTGACAACGGCGCAGGCGTTGACTGTAGCCGCCCACGAGGCTCTTGGGGGTATACCCGGCACACGTCCTTTGGTGGTTGACCCGTTTGCAGGCGGTGGTTCAATTCCCCTCGAAGCTTTACGTGTGGGTGCCGATGCGTTTGCGTCGGATTTGAACCCTATTCCAGTACTGATCAACAAAGTGCAGTTGGAATACATCCCAAAATACGGCAAGCAGTTGTCCGACGAGGTGCGGAAATGGGGGACATGGATGAAAGAGGAAGCGGCTAAAGAACTGGCTCGGTTCTACCCCTCACTGCCCGTCCCGAAGCTCGACACCTACCTACCTCAAGTACCTGATGTCGTAAAACGGCAGGGACGCGTTTGGAAACTGAAACGAATTGTGGCCGAAACTCCCATTGCCTATCTCTGGGCGCGAACAGTTGTGTGCGAAGGTCCAAGCTGCGGAGCCGTAATACCCCTAATGCGAAGTACTTATCTTGCCAAAAAGACGGGTCGAGCTGTTGGTCTACGAATGATAGCAAACTATGTTGAAAAGCGAATTAATTTTGAGTTAAAATCTGATTTTTCTTCTAAACTTGAAACAGGGACTGTAAAAAAAGGGCATGCCATATGTCCTTGTTGTGGATTTGTCACGCACGTTAAGTCTGTCAGGAAACAATTAAAACAACGAAGTGGAGGTGCAAAAGATGCTTTAATGTTTTCTGTGGTTTGCATACTCAAATCAGAACGTGAAAATGGAAATTTGGTTGAATTATTTGATGAGCCTGGCCGGTATTACAGATTACCAACCGACATTGATCTAAAAGCAGTCGAATCAGTAGCAAACGATTTAGAAGCCCTAAAATCTGAGTCAATTAATGGTATAAATGCAATTCCTGACGAGCCATTACCCCTGCATCCAAAAGGTAAGGACACAACTTTGGGGTTTCGCGTTCAGGGGTATGGTATATTAAATTGGAGTGAAATTTTCTCAAAGCGACAACTTTTGTCAACAGTTACACTGAGCAAAATTTTAGCTAAAGCTAATTTTGGCATTGCTGATAAAACGCTTGAAAATGCTACTAAAACCTGCTTAGCCTTTGCAATCAATAAACAGGCTGAAAGTAACACCTCGCTTTGTGCTTGGCGGTCTACAAGTCAAGATATTGGGCATACGTATGGACGTCAAGCTTTACCAATGCTTTGGGATTTTGTCGAAGCCAATATCCTTAGTGGCGCTACTAGAGATTGGACTAATGCCGTTGAGGGGACTTTGCAAGCAATAACAGCTTGGCCATCAGGTAATTATCAAGGGGAATCGATTTGCCAAAATGCGACGGCCAACATATTGCCTGACGACATGGTAGACTGTTTCTGTAGTGATCCTCCATATTATGATGCTGTTCCTTATTCTGATCTGTCTGATTTATTCTATGTATGGATGCGTCGGAATTTGATTCAAATCTACCCCGATCTTTTAGCTAATCCTTTAACAAATAAAAGCGATGAGTGTATAGTCGATGATGCAAAGGGTAAGGACAAAAAATACTTTGAGTATAGTATGCAAAAAGCCATGCTTGAGGGAAGAAGACTTGTAAAGCCTGATGGTGTTGGGGTAATTGTATTTGCCCATAAATCAACAAGTGGTTGGGAAGCCCAATTACAAGCAATGATTGAAGCAGGCTGGATTTTTACAGGGTCTTGGCCTATTGATACCGAGATGACAACTCGCTTACGGGCTAAAGATTCAGCTGCTTTAACCTCTTCCATTCACCTCGTATGCCGTCCCCGCGAACAGGCTGACGGCACGTTGATTGAAGATGAAGTGGGCGACTGGCGTGATGTGCTGCGAGCTTTACCCAAGCGCATCCAAGAGTGGATGCCTCGCTTGGCAACCGAAGGCGTAGTGGGTGCAGATGCTATTTTTGCATGTCTAGGCCCTGCTCTGGAGATATTCAGCCAGTATAGCCGTGTTGAAAAGCCAAACGGTGATGTTGTTTCACTGCGCGAATATCTGGAGCAGGTTTGGGCGGCAGTTAGTCAGGAAGCCTTGAATCAAGTTTTTGCAGGAGGAGATGCCAAGGGCTTTGAGGAAGACGCCCGCCTAACTGCAATGTGGCTCTGGACGCTTTCAGCTAGTACTTCAGGCCCTGTCACTGACGACGACGATGACGATGAAGATGACGACGACATCAATACCCAATCAAAGAAAAAGCTTAGTGGTTTCGTACTCGACTATGATACAGCCCGCAAAATAGCCCAAGGATTAGGGGCGGACTTAGTCAAACAGGATGGCCTGATTGAAGTCAAAGGCGATAAGGCCCGGTTGTTGCCGGTTTCCGAACGTACTCGCACACTATTTGGTCAAGCGGGACTGCGGGCGGATCCGGTCCGAAAAAAACCGGTAGTACAGCTAGCATTAAACTTCACACAGGCTATGCCGGAAGGCGTATCAGAACCCGAAGTTGGTTATGAACTGCCTGAACTAAAGGTGGAAGAAACGGGCAAAACCGTGCTGGATCGGCTGCATCAGGCCATGTTGCTATTCGATAGTGGCCGCACGGAAGCCCTAAAACGATTCTTAGTCGAAGACGGTGTCGGCCGCGACGAACGATTCTGGAAGCTAGCACAGGCCCTGAATGCGCTTTATCCTAAAGATACTCCCGAACGTCGGTGGGTCGAAGCCGTTCAGACATTCAAAAAAGGATTAGGACTTTAAAATATATCCACTAATGGCATTAAAAGCCTGGCACCAAATCATTACACCTCGCGAGGATTTGCGCGAAAACAAACCTTTAGACGCATCGGAGTTTGCCGTCCACCTAGACCATGTTCGGGCCGGAATTGCCCCTGTAGACTACGTTGACCCTGAACGGTTTTTTCAACGTACCTACCTGACGCAAACCTTGCTAGACATGGCCGCCCAGACCGTTCGGCGGCTAAATGGAATTACTACTGAAACATCGCCCGTTTTTAACCTAACTACCCAATTTGGCGGGGGGAAAACGCACTCCCTGACGATGCTTTACCACCTTGCCAAATGTGGAACAAAGGCACTTGATTACCAAGGTATTAGTGAAGTAGTTCGTAAAGCCGGCGTTACTGATATTCCAGTCGCTCATGTGGGTGTATTTGTCGGTACGGAGTTTGGTTCAGTATCGGGCCGGGGCGATGGCATCAATGAACCCAATCGAAAAACCCCTTGGGGCGAGCTGGCCTATCAGATTGGCAAAGCAGCTGGCTATGAATTAGTCCGCAAGCACGACGAGAGTTTTACGCCCCCCTCTGGTGATGACTTACAACGGCTTTTCGACCCTACTACACCGTATCTGTTGCTATACGATGAGTTGCTTAACTACGTCAGTCGGCATCGTCATTATAAAGACCTTGCGGCTCAGTTTTATAATTTTCTTCAAACACTAACCGAGTTTGTCCGTAGTCGGCCCAACATTGTGCTAGCTGTATCCATCCCGGCTTCGGAGATGGAGATGAACGCCGAAGATCAGGCAGATTACGACCGGTTCAAAAAAATGCTTGACCGCCTTGGTAAGCCCTTATTTATGTCGGCTGGCAAAGAGACCACTGAAATTATACGCCGACGCTTGTTCGAGTGGCAGGGACTTCCTGCCGAAGCCAAACCCATCATTGGTCAGTACGTCAATTGGGTGCAGGAGCATCGTTCTCAATTACCCGGTACGTTCAACGCCGATGCAGCACGTGAACAATTTGAAGCTACCTACCCGTTTCATCCACAGGTGCTATCCTTGTTTGAGCGGAAGTGGCAATCTCTCCCCCGGTTTCAACAGACTCGCGGTGTTCTCCGGTTGTTGGCCCTTTGGGTAGCCCGTGCTTACAACGACGGCTACCAGCGGGGGCTAAAAGACCCGCTTATTTCACTCGGTACAGCCCCCCTCGATGATCAGAACTTCCGGGCGGCAGTGTTCGGACAATTAGGTGAGGACCGCCTTGAAGCAGCCGTAACCACCGACATTGCTGGCAAAGCTGACTCACATGCCCTACGGATGGATGCCGAAGCAATTGAAAGCGTGCGCAAAGCACGCTTGCATCGCAAATGCGCGACAATCATTTTTTTTGAATCCAATGGTGGGCAAACTGGTCAGATACAGGCCAGTATTCCAGAGATCAAGTTCAATATTGGTGAGCCTGACTTTGATATAGGCCACGTTGATAGTGTAATTCAAACGCTGCTAGACAACTGCTATTACTTAACTGGCAATAACAACAAGTTCAAATTTTCCACACAAGAAAACCTCATAAAACGCTTTACAGACCGTAAGGCCAGTATATCTGCAACGGCCATCAATGAATTGGTTGAGGCAGAAGTACGAAAGGTTTTTGAAAAAGGAACGGGTATTGAGCGTATCTACTTCCCAGAGCGCAACAATCAAGTAACTGACCGTCCCGTCCTCTCGCTGGTGATTATGCACCCTTCTAAAAAGCTGCCTTTTCCCGAGACCAAAGCACTACTCGATGACATTGTCCGAAACAATAGCCAAACGACCCGTACTTTCAAAAGTGGTTTATTATTTTGTGTAGCTGATGATGATAGCCAGTTACGCGAGGAGGCCCGTAAAAAACTAGCTTGGGAAGCAATTCAGGATGATGCTGCCGATTTAAGATTTGATGAAGAGCAACGGAAACAGATTGCTGTTAATATTAAACGGGCTGGAAACGATTTACTAGAAAATGTCTGGAAAAGTTACCGAACGCTAGTTTACTTAGATCGTGACAATGTCCTTCAGGAAGACAATTTGGGGTTAATTCACAGTAGTCAGTCACGAAGTCTGCCAGATTACATGCTCAGCCATTTGCTAAGTAAAGGAGAAGTGGTTGAGGATTTAGCCCCTACTCTGCTTGTTCGAAATTGGCCTCCTGCATTTGTAGAGGGCTGGAGCACTCGAAATGTTCGAGACACACTCTATGCATCGCCTAAGTTTCCTCGGCCCCTCAAGCCAGATTCAATTAAAAATACGATTGCAAAAGGCGTTTCGAATGGTCTACTGGCTTATGTTGGCAAAGTAAACGGGCGTTATGAACCTTTCCAGTTTAACCAGGCATTACACTCTGCCGACGTAGAGCTTTCGGATGAGATGTATATCCTAACGGCCGCAGAAGCACAAAAGCATAAGGAACCTCGCCGATTAGTTACATTGAAGGTTGTACCACCATCCTATACAACAGAGCCTGGTCAAAGTTATACGTTTATGGCACGAGGTTATGACCAGCACGGCGATGAAATACTAGTAGAAGACCTAACGTGGGAGACTACTTCGGGCAGTATCAACCCTCAAACAGGAAAATTGATCGTTGGAGAAGACGCTGGTACATATCGGGTGACGGCTCATAGCGGATCAATCATTGGTATTGCAACTCTCACAGTAGAGAAGCGCGCGCAATCGTCAGTTGCAGTACAGGGGGACTCCTACACGGGAAAGTCCACTACAAACATTACCCATCAGCCTGATTTAGTAGCTAAAAAACTATCGTGGTCAAATCAGGTTGAACCGAAAAAGTGGAATGTGCTCTACACTAAAGTCTTCGCTAAGCTGGTTAATAACCCAAATCTAAAAATCAAAGTCAGTTTTGAGGTAGAGGACGACACTCTCACCGATCAAAAAATAGAAGAGATACGAGCAGCTTTAAAAGAGATGGGAATGGACGATACTTTACAATAGCTCATAATTAATGTTTTCTTGGCCCCTCTAATAGGATACGTTTCTATTAGAGGGGCTAATTAGTACAAAAACACAGAACTAATGAATTTAGCAGGTTTATTGAAAGTCAAATGCCCTGTTTTTAACCACTCATATATTACTGAGTCACCGTTTAGAGAAACGTTCAACTTGAAACAGGATGAGGCATTAATTGACGAAGCCAACCCTTAACTAATAGGTTTTCCTATTAGTTGTTCCAGGCCGAACACAAAGCTGTTGAAATCCTCAGGGTATGCGTTTGAACCAATGCATTTTAGCCTCGATGTTTGGATGAGGATTGATAAACTCCATTGAATACCGTCCATGAGTGGGCTTTCGTAATTTCTCTGCCAAATCAAACAGGGCTTCACAAGCTCAAGTAGCGCGGAGCTATCTACATTAACAGGTTCCGCCAGCTCCCTAAACCTTGTGGACTGGAATGGGAATGAAGATCGGTAATACAACCCTCTATTCTGAGCAATGTGTATTTCGGTATTTACTCCATGATACCCTCCGATAAAAAATTGCAAACTAACTGTGTCGTCTTTCATTTTCGGTAACGTTTGGTTATTCGAATTGTCTGGCAGGTCGTATCATTGATGGTTTTTAATGCCCTATCTACTTAATCGTAAGCATGTTAATAGCCAGAGCGCTTCGTACTGATTTAATTAACAAGTCGTTGGTGGTTGTATTAGTAGTAAACGCCACTGGCCACCAGCGGTCTATGAAGGATAAGTTCCAGGTGGCTAACCCATTCGTCAAACTCACCGGTGTTTGTATCATGACCGAAGGAGCGACATGCATCATTTAATTGAAGAGTTAATTCCCAATTTGTTCCATCATGGGTTATGCGGGTATCCACAAGATGTTTCCAGTTCAGACAGGGCATGAAGGCATTGTATAATAAAATTGGGTCTACTGAAAGGCGTTCAGCATGTTTGAGAAAATATTCGTTCTCATAGCGGAAACGGGCTTTTTTGGTTAGAAGCAAACTGCCATCCGTATTAAAGTCAGGAAATACAGAACCGTGATAATACAGGAGCTGCTGACGATATGTACGCAACATAGTGAAGTAAGAAGCCCGGTCGCCTACACTGGTAAAGTGAAATCTGATTATGCCTGCGGTTGTTTTCATGAGCTATCTTAACATCTGTAAACTGATTGTGGCCAACCTTTATGCCGCTTAACGTATAACTACGGTCGTGAAGCTATACAAGATGAGGTAAGCATAGAGCTATTTTTAATATTAACCGATGGGCTTTACCACCTTTATTAGTCTTGCTTTCATGATTTTGCCCCTATTCGTGTTTCGACTACCGTTTAAGCGATCAAGTAATTTTGCTATTAAGTTATGTATGGCAATGTATAAGTCTGAGGATATTATGGTAAAGTACTCGCGCCAGTGACCCACCTTGAAGGTAAACTATTAGCCCAGTTCAGCTAATTGATAAAGAATCAGGCGTTTTTCTTGATTGTGAATTTTGGCATCTACACTTTCCCAAGTAGTTTACTCATGATAATAGTTTAAAATATTTATTTATATTGACCGAAAAAAAAGCAATATTACTGCTAAAAAAAAAGGTAATCGAATAATTTACCGCCTATAAAGATACTCAATGTTATGCCAACAACCACGATACGATACTTTCCTGCTTTGACAGGTTTGAGGGCTTGGGCCATTGGTCTTGTGATACTTGATCATTGGGTTGACGGAATGCACGATTATGGCATGGTCGGAAACGCAGGGGTTTCGCTGTTCTTTGTTTTAAGCGGCTTTTTAATCAGTCGCATTTTATTAATTGAAAAACAGCAGGTTGATCTAAGTGAGGAGCCTGCTTCTTTTCGAAGGTTTATAACTCCCTTTTTAAGACGACGAGCCTGGCGCATATTCCCAATTTATTTTCTTGCTTTGACAGTCTTATTGATGACGGGTGATTCCGTGATCCGGCATCAGGGTATACCTTTCTTTACCTATACCGCCAATTTTTTTCTGGTTACTCATCCAGTAGCTCATCTCGATCACCTGTGGTCACTGTCGGTTGAGGAACAGTTGTATATTCTAATGCCCTTCTTAATCTGGCTGACGCCCAGCCAGCAGCTGCCCAAGCTTGGATTGATTCTAATTATCATCAGTTTATTCTACCGGGGCAGCAGTTACCTTCTGTTTCCTGCAGCGATCTGGTGGCCAGCCAGCTATTGCCTGCTACCAGGCTGTTTGGATGGGTATGGCATAGGGTTACTCGTTGCCTGGTACTGGCTCTACAGACCTGAACCGAGTCAATGGTTTTTCAACTCATCGATACTCCTGAACAGTTTATTCATCGCCTGGCCATCGGTGATTCTGGCTGGCCTGCTTTGGCAGCTCACCGGTCGGGGGTTATTTTATTCGCCAGGCATGGCCGCTGGCTTACGCTTTACGGTATCGCTTTACGGGGGATATTTGGTTGGCTATTGCCATCAACCCCTTGGCGTGCTGGGCCGGCTGCTTCTGTTGAATCCCGTTTGTCAATTCATTGGCCGGATTAGCTACGGGTTGTATTTATATCATAATCTAATCTTTACTATTCATGCCCCGCAGCAAAGCTATGGCGGGCTGGCCTGGTTGAGATCGGCTGACATTCTGCACATTAGCTCCGCAAATGGATCGACAGAAATTGTATTTTATTCGATGCTACTCATCTGTATAGCCACGTTATCCTGGTTCTTAATTGAAAAACCATTGTTAGGTCATACCCACAAAAAAAGCATTTCCATCAAAGCCACGCTGACCGCTAGTGTAGACTAGCTGAAAATCAATTTGCGCTCCTTAAAACAACAAATGGGATACCGATATGTCGGTATCCCATTTATTTACTCTAAATATAAGCTACAGCTAATACGAAGCTTTTTTCCAGATCATTGGCAGGCCGATGCTAACGGTAAATGCAGCGATTAATACTAATCGGAACGTGAAGGAGTACGTTTGATCTTGAAGGGAAGAAACGGCGCTAACCATAAACAATAGAAAACCAAGCGATACGGCTAACGCAATAGAATCCGCCGTCAGAATTCCTTTGGCATCGAGTGGAATAACCCAGGTAAACAACAGACGGATTCCATACCAGACATTCCAGAACCAACAACCGTATTGGATCATTTCCAACGCGAGAAACAGGTAATATTGCCAGGTGTCATCCAGGGGACTGCCTAATATCGACTGCCCTAGTGTGACTAATGCTCCAATCGTTTGAGTGGTCAGAAAAGCAATAATTAGGCGGGAAAAAAACGGCCTGAGCGGAATGTCCGGGATAATCAAGTTGAGCAGCGGAGCCAGCCGAGTGAAAATGAGAGAACCATCAAAAGCTTTCATAGTAGTTAAAATAAGTAGACTTGATTACTGTTTACAGTAGCCTGATATCCCTCCGGACCAGCGTACTCTTCCCCGTTTTGACTAATAAACGTAGCACTTATGGGTGGGAGGCGAGTTATAACAAGCCTTAAAGTGTATAAGACCATTAATCTTAATTACTATCTGTGAACCGCTTAGCAATAGCTGTTATGTCAGCCGCGTATGAATGAGCGTTTGAAATATCTCTTGAAATTGGTTTGTGAGCAGTTGACTGTTCGAGAAAATCGTTCAACCGTGCATAGGTAAAGTAAACGTCCTCACCTGATTTTATGCGACCAACTTCCCCTTCAGTCATGCCAACCTGTTCACATAACGCCAGCGACTCTTCCCCGTTGATTGTTTGTTGCCAGCTTGGAACTAACCCATTTTCCAACACGAAGTGCGCCGATCGGGCCAAGTGATACATTCCCTGTGCGTACGGAGTTAACTCACGGCTGCAGGTTACCGTAAAGAAAATATCGAAAGCCGCACTGTTCAGCACATTGCCTTGAACATGCGTTATGTGTTGATTAGCATTGATAAGCGCACTAATTCGTTTGGCCTGAAAGACGTTACCTCCGTTAGAGCAGAGCTGAATTTGCAGTTTGGCATCTGGTGTGTCAGCGGTATAATCGTCGTAAAACGCTTCGTACAATAACGCAAGGTCCTTATATGCTTTTTCGTCAATATGATCTAAACTAATAAAATAGCAGCGCCTTTTCCAGCCAGATACTTTTAATGATTCCAGTCGTTTAAGACCGGCTATTTTATCCGTTATTAGCTTAGTAAGGTGACGTCGGTGTTTGGTAACGGCAATATGGGGATCGGCCGTGTAGTTTTCAGTATAAAAAGGCACATAAGCTGGCCTCACGCGTTTGCGACACGCTGAGCAGTAATGAGTGCCTTCATCCGTTTCTTTTTTCCGTTCAGCTAACGCTCGACTAAAACAGTTGGGGCAAGCCTGAATGGAATGCCAGGGTATACTACTTAATAAATCGATGTCAGATTCAGCTAATCGATTTATTAACTCCTCCGTGTTTAATCGGTTAAGATTGGCTAAGCTGCCCTGTTTGATGGCCGTATCTTCTTCAGGAGGCGACAGGGGAGCACTGAAATCCAGTGGATCGTATGAGCCAAGTAAATTCGGGCTGATTTTTTTTAGAAATTTGTTGGCCGTAACCTGACTACTAGATACTAGCAGCGATTCTAGTGTTTCTTCGGCAATATAATCCGATATACTCAGGGTAGGCTCCAGTTCGGCATTCCCCTCATTGAAGCATTCAACTTCTTCATCTGCCGACATTTTTTTACGGGGTATTAACTGACAGCAAATGGTAGAGTCAACAAAGCGGAGCAGCGCCAAATCCATTTCTGCCTCGAAGATAGGGGCCCTCAAGCCATTAATTTGCTTCTTATATTGAGCGTCGAATACGGGTTTTGTTTCTAAAAGGAGATGATAGAATTCCTCATTAATTTCATCAGGGTGCAGGCCCCAGTTATCCATGAGATTGGTTAACAGCAAGGCCGTGAAATAGCGAATATTAGATTCGACAAAATAGGTGTGACGAGCAGAATGTTCACTGAACTGATCGTGCCAAGAGCGGGAATAGGCAGAATCAAATAATCCAGGCTTAAAGGAGTCAACTGGCCGCGTTAGGGAAGAGAAAATTCCACGCTGACGACACGTTTCAATAACAAGGACAGCCTGGTTCAGCTGTTCATCCGTCAACGTTAAGTACTGACGGTACAGGTCAATGGGAAGTTTAATTGTCTCGGCTTTCATAGTTTTGCTGTTTAACTAAGACATTTTGATCAATGGTAATGGAGGAATACCCGCCATTTGTCAACCATTAGCCAGGCCGCATCAATCATTGGTCTAAACCAATGCCATAGGAATGCCAGAAAAATGAATCCAGCAATTAGCCATGTCCAGGTGTAATCGGCTGACCGCCTTACGGGCAGGGAACGCGTTTTTTTTCGGTCATCTACGCTGACAGTTATTTTGTGCTGAGCGACCATGTTGTTTATTTGTTTTAGTGGTAGTTACTCTACGACTCAAGTCCATCTAGGATGGCTAACAGTTCGCCTCCTGTCAAAATGACAACGGGTGACACGGGTGCCGATGTCAAGGGTGAGGTACCCAGGTAAATTAAAAGTCCCGTCAGGTTTTCAAGCTCACACGCTTTATTTAGCCGACTAAATCCATACCGGGAATAGGTATTCCCCTCTACCTGAATGGATACCAAAACCGGCCGGCCGTCTACCGTAAATACATTACCTGACTCTATGATGGGTTCAAGATTCATCATGACCTCGTTCATTGGCCGGCTTAACCGCCCTTTGTAGGATGGTTTTGTAGGTAGCGCCCCCGTGTTGTCGAGTACCACAAAATCACTGTTGGGTTCAGTCACCTGCAGAGGAGGAAGCTCATAGCGGAGCGCCGGTTCATCCATGCGAACGACGTAATTTACCGCCGAGAGGGCCAGTAGAATCAGGTCATGTAAATCCGTTGCTTCGAGTTGACGCAGGAAATTTAATCGGGCGGATTCTAAAATAGGTTGCTGCTGAAACTCTCGCAGGGAATGCAGGGCCTGGTTTAAGCGGCGGTCAGCCTGCTTATCCATGTTACCCGTAGTCTTCTGCCGTTGTGCCTGATGTCGGCCACCGGCTAACATCCACCAATAATAGATGAGCCAACCGATCAGGCCAGCAAAAACCAGAAGCATAATGCCGCGCTGGGTGGTTGTTATATCCATAGCCGTGAGTACTTACTTTCGAAAGAGTTGACCGCAGGAAGTGTAGAAGAAACAGCGTACCCGCTGTGGATTACGCAGTAACATGACTTACAGAGCTTCATGTCTGGTCGAGGAGCTGTTTACGTTGGCCGTTCGGCCAAATACACTGGTCGCAACGTAAGCCTCATGTTTTTCCTGCTGCACGTAACCTGCTTCGACGTAAGCGTCGGCCCTTAGGAACAAATCCAGTAATTTCCGCTCGGCCAGGATACGATCTTTTTGCCACGGTTGAAGTTTGGGGTAATATTCCTGGAGTGTCTTGGCTGTGAATGTCAGCTTATCAGCATAGCTCATTGTATCTATGATACCAAGTAGCTTTTCCAACCGGGCTTTTGCCGCCGGATCGTTATCATTGACCTGCTTAGCCGCTGTTGAGCAGATGGTGAACTGAATGTGCGTTACCTGACGATTGACTGATTGTACCTGGTAGGTAATCTTCATATCCCCCAGCTGTTGTATTTCCTTGATGGCCGGTTCAATCATCCGTCGTTTAATGTTCGCAAATCGATCGTAGCTCCCTTTGTAGTCACTTTTTCTGTCGTTTTGACTGGGTACGTCCATTAATTTCCGAAAATCCTCAATGGCGATTGTCCACTTCCCGCGCCACTGATGGCGGGAAAAGTAGCTATACAGCAGCTGCGAGTACTCTTTTTTAAGTAAAAGCGCTTTCTGAAGATTAAACTGGGCAAAATCATTACCCAGCTTCAAGAAGGCCTCCGTCAGTTTGGGATTCAATTCCAAGACCATCAGCCCTTCACCCATCAGGTACTGCGTATCAAAGATATGAACCGACACCTGGTCGCCTTTGGGATTAACCCATTTGATTCGCTTCTCAGATAAAGAGCCCAGCGTTTTTTTGACATCGGTTACGCTAATACTCACCGTTTCGGTTTCATCCTTACAAGGCCGCAGGCGGGATCGGTGAAACTGAAAAGATAATCGTTGCTCAAGCAAGGGTTCACTCTGGGGGGTTGCCTGCTGGAGATATTGATAATTCTTTAGCGCCCCCAATACAAGCCAGTATAATCGTCGTTCCAGCACATTGAGCTTGGGCAGCGCCTGGAGTAAGCGCATGGGTTCTCGAAACATCTGTTGACGAAAGGCTTGATTTAACTCGACTGAGTAATTCGCTTTGGTATTATTGGGCGTATACCCCTGCTCAAAAAATTCGAACAGATTCAGCTGAACGGCTGAGGAAACCACTGCCGGTGGACTGCTTCGCTTTTGCTTGACGGAACGCTTTTGGGACTCCGTCAGGATCTGTTTCAGCGGCAAAGGCAGGGAGGTAATATCTGATTTTGATGACATACGCACAAAAGAATTTATTCTTTTACCCCTTATTATATGGTCAAATATAATTTTTTTTTCGGTTCACATCATGCGGATCAAAAGATTTACGTGCTATAAATATTTCAACAAGCAATTACGTTGAGACTAATTGTACTTTTTTTTAGGTCTTAATTTCTCCGGTGTTACCTTTTTAAAGGCCGGAACTTAATCAAATCCTAATGGTTACGTACTGATTGACAAGGGTTTACAACTTTTAATTTAGCTGTAAGAAGTATAGATTTTGATGGAGAGTTTAATTAACTTAGTGAAACCTACCTGGGAACAGGCCGCTTACTGCGTCTGGGTTGCTGTACAGACACGGAAGCAGCGAGGTTGATTTCAGTCGGGTATAACAGGTTCTTATCGAGCCAGGCAAACATGTGGATTAGTCGAATTTTGCTTAGCGAATTTGTCTTTCTGATCCATCAGATTTTAGCGAATTTGTCGCGTGAAATTAGCGGATTTGTCGCCTGAGCTTAGCGAATTTGTCGTTTGACGCTAGCGAATCTGTCGCGTAAGCTTAGCGAATGTGTCTTCTGAACCCGTCAAATCTTAGCGAATTTGTCACTAAACTAATAATCTAGTTATTACATCCTTTTCATTATCAAGTAGTTATCCAGGAATTTTTTGCCTCGTATTATCTATTCAATCAGTAAAAAAGTAGTAAAAAGTAGGTTTAAAGTATAAAAAGACCGGTGCCTTTGAGAAAAAACTAAAAACTGGTGGATAAGCAAAGCATAATTCAACTAGTGGAGGAAATCAGATAAAATTGTCAAACGACATTTAGCAATATTTGGTAATATTTACCTTCAAGTGTAATATTGCGCACAATGCTAAAATGAGTCAGCCTCAAAGAGGGATTAAATTCTATACACGCAAACCTTCCATAAATTGGATGGCGACAAACCAAATTGAATTTTCTGACCAGTTATGGAAAACGAGGAGCTAAAGCCAAAGCGGAAACCCAAGCGGAAAGTCTATGAAACCGAATATTATCTGTACAAAAGTGCTGAACTGCTAAAATGCATTCAGCAAGTACCACATCTGCGACCCGATGGCTGGAATTTGGAAGGGCCGGAACCCGATGATTGCGAGCTTCGCTACATTAGCAGTGAACATGCACCCCTTTTTTACGCTTGGGAAGAGTTTGATTGCCGGACCATTAAATTAATCAATCTGCGAAAACCTGCCTGTCGGCTCACCTTCTTTCGAACACATCGGTATTTTCTCAAAAAAGCCGAAAAAATTACCCGTCAAACCAAACTCGACACGATTCAGGAGGTGATTCAGAAATTGCAGCAGGATCTGGACAAACTCGATACACAAACGTTGTTCGATGTACCCACCGATCAGCACAGAGTCGTGCAGGATGAACTTAATGAGTGGAAACAAATTGCCCAGCATCCGGATCGCTATGACATAGCCCTGTCAAACTATCATAAAGATTATATTTACAACACGTTGAACTATAAGTATTTAGTAGAGGACCCAACGGATGGCTACCGAATGGCTAACGAAACGGTTCATTTACTAAAAAATCAGTACGAAAAAGATCGTAGTAAAGGCCGGACCCAGGCCGTAGCGCAGATTCGCTACAATATCGTTTTCATCGATCTGGAATCCATCGTCCAGCCTGATCCGTATCAAAACAAAGTAATTCATCGCTACCTGGAGGGCTTTCCTATTCGCACCGATATGTACTTGCATCACGTGTACGTTCGTCCGTCATCCGAAGAGCAAAGCTCAGACCCAGCAGGGAAGATTTAGAATAATACAAGACGCTATAAGTATATGAAGCTGGTAATTCATTTAGAATCAGGCTTTTATTGTGTTTTGATGGCGCTTTTATCCCAAACTTGCTGCTGACCCACAATTACGTTAACCTCACCAATTCATTAATATTTTATAACAGGGAAAAGAAAGTTAAAGCATTTCTTTATCCGACCAAAAAAAAAGCAGAAACCTTTCAAAAAGTCCCTGCTTTATGCGTATTTTACTATCAGATACAACGATCATAGAATGACCAGCGCGACTCCTTTAGCGGTTCAACAGCGTCCCCGGCGATCGGCGCGTGAAGGTAAAATGGCCCCACGGGTTGAGGTTACGGGGATTCGACGTGGGGTCCGATTGCCCCGTAATATTCACCGCGATCTGACCATAGTCGGCCCTGGACTTATCCAGTATCCGGCACAAGGTCATGCCGTAACTCAACTCGGTTTTAGTGGCATATCCCATGCGGGCAACATGAATCTGATTCAAATCGAGGGCACTGCCAAACTGCCAGCTATCCAGGGTATACCCGGTGGCCTCATCTCCCGACTTGGTACGGTTAAAAACCTGGGTTACTTTAAAACGACCCAAATTTCGCTTAGGAATCTCACCGCCGTACCCGTTCCCCCAAAACGTAAGCTGAATGGAATCTTTGCCGATGGTAGGATCTACCTGCAGGTAATATTTGCTTTCGATGGCTGGAGTATCGTAGGTCAAGAATCCTTCATTCTTGTAGTCCGAATTGTTGAATCGCTCCCAGCGGATGACGACTGCCTGGTAAGTACCCGATACCGCGACGGGCAAACTGGCATCATTGAGCAATTCTGTTTGCTGGGCTTTCAGCGTCAGCGCGTCAGGATCGCCGTCTGGGGAAACCCCTCCCTTTTTGCAGGCTGTAAATTGACCGATCAGCAGTAACACCAGCAGAGGAGAGATATGGGGTTTGACTTTAGTAATTAGGACGTTGAGCATAGGTAAATAAAGCTAAGGGTGTTTAAACCCAGTAATACGATTTGAAAATTGGCGTGAATGTATATTCTTTTTCAAAATGTCAAGCGCTAAGGAGTCAATTACGAAAAATAATCAAACGACCGGCCTGATGCGACCCGGTCTGGCCGTTCCGCCGGTGCGGTGACCCGGTCTGCCGTGACCCGGATACTTTTAAAACGATAAGAACATGGATACTTGGAACTGGTCCCTACTCGACCGTTTTGCTGGCGTAAGCTTCGGGTCGGTTAACCGCCCCCCTACCCCTCGGTTAGCGCTGAAGTCTCAGGCAAATGGGTATGCCCTAACGCAGGAACAGAAAGCGATTGTCGACTGTCAAACCGATATGAAGATAAACGCCGTGGCTGGATCGGGAAAGACAACCACATTGATTGAGTATGCCAGGCGTCAAAAAACGGGTAGCCGCGGCCTTTATCTAGCCTTCAACCGAACCGTGCGCGAGCAGGCTCAACAAGCTTTCGCGCGAAAAGGCGTACGGGGCATTACCATCCACACGGCGCATTCCCTAGCCTATGGGCGAGTTATCAAACAAAACAGCGAATTGCTGGCCAGTGGCAGCTATTCGGCTTTTGATCTGGCCAATCGAATGCAAACCGAATCGCTCGTTGTCCGCTGCATGCCCCCAACACGTCGCAAAGCACCCTGGACAGCTGTAGCCGCTCACAGCTTACGGCTGCTAGCGTGGTACTGTAATGAACCCGTTGCCCGGATCGAGGACCTCAACTACAATCACCTCCTCCGCTACGATCCCCTGATATCCCGCCGGTTCGCTGATTATTTTGGGGCGGTTATCCAAGCCGGTGCCATCTGGCTCTGGAATCAAATGGACGAGCGAAGCCTGAAAGTAACCCATGATTATTACTTGAAGAAATTTCAGTTGTTAGCGCCCCAGCTGCGCTACGACTATATTCTTTTCGATGAAGGGCAGGATGCCTCTCCAACGATGCTGGATGTCTTCAGCCGGCAGCAGCACGCGCGCCGGGTCATTGTAGGGGATAGCCATCAACAAATTTACGGGTTCCGCCACGCTGTCAACAGCCTGAATCAGGTAGATTTTGACGCCTATGGTTTAACGCAGAGCTTCCGATTTCCTCCCGGTATTGCTTGCCAGGCCCGGCGCGCTTTATCCTTGAAAGAGCCTATTCATCCCTTTCTGGGTGAAACCTATACCCCTCAGGCCATTGAGGGCATGAGCGTCGACGATGCGACAATTTTAGCAGAACCCACCTGCCTACAGGCCTTGATCGGGCGAACCAATCTGCAGCTGGTCAGCGCAGCTATTGACCTCTTATGCATTCAGGAAGTGATCGGAAGCGTTTATTTCGAAGGTAACTTCGATACATATACCTTTATGGATAACGGAGCGGGATTGTTGGATATGGTCTTATTACAGCAAGACCGGCAGCGTGAAATAAAAAATCCACTCCTACGCTCCATGGGTTCCCTGGAAGAGCTGGGTGATTACATCGATCAAACGGGTGATGGCCAGATGAAAACGGCCCTGGAACTCGTGCTCACGTATGGCGATGACTTACCCCATTTCATCGAACAGATCCGGACGGCCCACCTGGCCCAGCATTTTCGGCCGCACGCGGATTTGATCTTTTCAACGGTGCACCGCAGCAAAGGCCTGGAATATGACCAGGTCACTTTATGCGACGATTTCATTGATCAGCGTAAATTAGCTGATTATATCGACCTATTGAATCAGCAGCAAAAGGCCGAAGCGGGCGGACAACCCAATCGTCAGCCGGTAAATCCGGGGAGTATCCTGGAAGAAATCAATATGCTCTACGTTGGACTAACGCGAACAAAGCAAGGGCTCTCCCTACCCGACAGTCAGTACTATCTCCAGCGAGAAAGGCTTAGCGTGTAAGTGAATTGGACGTTCAACTATAATCTGCAGTAAACCGTAAGAATCAATGCACACCTTTTACCTTCAAACCTGTGATGGCGACCTAATCGCTGAAGTACATATAGCCGAGAATTCCCTGACCATGGCTGTTCAGCAGGCCATTGATAACAACATCGATCTATCAGATGCTGACTTTCAGGGACAAAATTTGGATAGCCTGCTGGCTGCCGGCGCTCAGTTTAACCGGGCAAACTTTTCGCAAAGTTCACTAGTAGGTGCTGATTTTAGGGGAGCCCAGCTCAAAGATGCTTCATTTGCCTATGCCGATCTGACTAATGCTACGTTTACCAACTCATCCCTTAGTTTATTGACTGATTTTACCGGTGCTATCATGAAAAATAGCCTTTAGGCCATAGCCACGCACTTGGTCGACTAGTTTTGCATTGCAACCTGGCAAAAGGATGTCCAAAATTTTTGGCAACAAATCCCCTATTCATAATACGCCAAACACTTTTGCGGTATAGCCCCCTATATTTGAAATCTTCTTACTGGCATTCTGAACCTGGATCTCGTAGAGCTTTCTATTAATTAGCTCAGGCTCATAATTACTCAGTATGTACTCAATTTGATCAGTCCGCAGTTTAAAATGAGTCAATAATTTCTCATGTAGTTCCGACACTGTCGGACTTATCTCAATAGGAACTGTAGTTTTTACTTTGATGAGCCAACGTAACTGGGCAATTCGTTTACCCTCTCGTTGCGGAAAAAATTCAACAAATAGATCGGACTCCTGATTAATGTCCTTAACAGCCGGTACCAACACTCGTTTGTTGAAATCGCGCCAGTCTTCATACTGCTCGATTTCGGTCACCGGATCATAAAGTCGAAGCCGGGTTTTCAATTCCAAAATGCTGATTTTCATAATCCCCGCCTTTTTCCAGGACGAGAGCATTTCATAGATACGTTTAGAGTATTTACCCGGTAGATTCATGGCAGGCTCCTTACCAAACGTGGTGAACCGTCCTTTCTCCAGATTGAACAGAAAAGGACGCAAATCGGGATCTATCTTAAAGCTCATGGTTCCTTTTCCATAGTCATAAAGTACCGATGAAAAGGGTGCAACCTGGAGTAGCTTACCCCCTACTGGGATATTCATAATCTTCTGCATCATACCCTCTGTAGCCAGCTGTAAACTTTTATATGGGTTAACGGTATCGGTAATTGTCATAATTTCCTTAACTCGTACAACATACCGTTGGTCATCTGGATCATTCTTTTTAATTTGCGACTGAACCATATACAGAATGTTCTTTTGCAACGCGCTCATATCGTAATACGCGTTAGTGAGCGCATTAGCCTGAAACAGAATCTCTGTTTTAGCGTCGAGCTTAAGTAACGAAAGTTGATTACTAGGCATCTGTTTCTTCATAGCGGTCCTGCTTAGGTTATCCACAAATATATACAAATGTGGTCACGTCCACAAAGAACTAGTATTTTGTCCACGCATAAAAATACTTTACGAATAATATGTCCACTTTACAGGTCAAATGTGAATAACTTCTGTCCACAGTTCACGAGTTTTCTGTCCACAAATAACGAGTTTTGTGTCCACATGAAGTCACAAAAACACCCTTCAACTGATTGATAATAAAGGAGTTATAAACACCTGTAAATATCAAAGAATAAAATATATATTGATTCACAAGTTATTTGAAGGTACGGTTTTAGAAAGCTGTAAAGCTAAAATTGGTCCAAAAGTTAGATAAAACAAAGAAGGAAATGGAAAAAAACAAGGTCACACAATATGACGGTACAGCCGCCACTAGTTTTTTGTCCACATCAACAGTCTAAGTATCTGACTTATAGAAACTTATGAGATTATATATAAACAATCAGTCAAATTTTCAACTCAATCGTAAATCCTATAAGTGGCTTATCGACAGGCTTATTGGCTTACCCTGCTGATAAGCCAAAATACTTGATTGATAATTACGTGGACACACACTAGTTTTTTGTCCACATCAATCAAGGTAACTAATTGATTTGTAGCAGTTGTAGCTGGAATACACTTAGACTTTAGGATTAGGGCGTTATCAGAATAGTTGCCAATTTGTTACATCAATCTCTTAAATCTCTTCAAGCAGTCATAGCCCTTTTATTATTGCCTCCTGATCGATTGAAAGGTAGATATTTGAGTAAACATTCTCAATATTCCATTCCGTTATAACAACCTAACCTCAGAAAAACTGTAAGTAATAAACTTGGTCGGGGACATATGTGCCCTGGCAGCGATAGAAATAACACCAACTTTGGAAACCAAACTACCTTCATGTTATCGAATGTAGTACCGCAAGCACCCTTACTAAACAATCAAAGTTGGTGGCTTTTATGAGGGATTGAATCCGTACTATCAGTAGGAAACAAGTGTTACATCATAAGTGGAAGCTATAAGAAAATCAGATCAGTCGGTAAATAAGATATAACCGCACTAATTGATGATCGCCTAAGCGTTCCTGGGGCCTTACGGAAGGTGATCTAAATACTTCCTGCACATCCGGACAATGTAAGTAAGATCAGCGCTCAGACGCGAGTTATTACAGTTTAAATACTCATCCGTCACTTTGCGGTCTACGATGTATCACTAACTCATGCTTTGGTTGAAAATGATACGTTGATTTGCGAGATGGCAGTTTGAGACTAAGCCTAGACAGTATTGACGTAACTGGCTGAAGTTTGGAAATGGTCACTAAAAATGGGCGTTTAATGGGACGCCTGTTTTAATAACTATCCGTAGATTTCTGTAATTCATGTAACAGGGTAGGGCTTGTTAATAGGTTACTCTAGTTAATCATTTTGGCTATCTGCTCAAGAGTTAAATCGCTTCCTAAAATAACTCCTTCAGGCGATATCAGGAAGATTTTGGGTAAGCCACCGATGTTGTAAACTTGAGCTGCTTGACTCTTAAAGCCTTTAAAGTCACATACATTCAACCACGTAATGCCATCCTTGGAAGAGGCTTCTAGCCATTTCTGTTTGTTGGTATCCAATGACACACTAAGTAGCTGAAGTTTACCGCTTAGCTTTGTCATTTTATCTGCTAGTTCTCTGTTCGTAACCCGGCATGGACCACACCAGGAGGCCCAAAAGTCCAGCAGAGTATACTTCCCTCGTAACTGTTTGAGACTTACCAGTTGGCCATTACTTTTTGGTAGCTTGAACACAGGCGCCATAGAGCCAAGACTTAGCTGCTGCTCAAGGTTTAAATAGATACCTATCTTATTCCCATAATACGAATCTATGACAGACTCCGCTAATTGGGTGTAAAGGTTTTTGATGAGTAAGGGCGGTAGCAGTCGATCTCCTACAATCAAATCGTAAAGGGCCGTGGCTGCAGCCAGGTTGGCGCGATGGCTTACAAGTTCTTTTGCAAAGTTATTTGTGTAAGAGCTATATACCTTAGCTCTTTCTTTATACAATGAATCTTCTGTGTTACGTTGACCAGTTTCATAGGAAAGTTGGCCAATGGTGTTGGCAAACTGTAAATGCTGTTTTCTAAACTGGAGGTACCAGTAGTTTATCGAATCGGTAGCCAAGGAAATCATTGGATCATAATTGGCGTCAAACTGGATACGGGCTGCTGGATAGAGAATGACTTTTTGAAGAGCTTTATCAACGTCTTTGAACCAAACAGAATAGAGAACAAAGGGTTGGTAGTGAGGCAGTGTAAACTGGTGGTTAGTAATACGTGCTGAATCTATTTTTATGTCTTCACCCGTTCCGTGAGAAAAGTAGGCTATGCCGTTCTCATTACCATTTACAGTTACGGTGAGCGAAGGTTGTGCCACAGCTACAAACGAGAGTAAGCAACTAAGTAAGCTCAAAATCAGGTAACGCATAAAGCAGACTCTTTAAGTAAATTGAATAGTATTGATTGTATTTTTTTCACTTGCTATAAATGTCATTCACGTTCTCAAAATATTCTCTTAACATATGTTTCATCATTTCCTAAATACACATTAAAGTAGAATAATTACATTCGTTGAGAAAGAAAAGTACTTAAATCCTGGGGACTTATATCTCTTCGAATGATGGCCCCTTTCTCATCCAGTAAAAAATTAGAGGGGAAATAATTAATCGAGAGCAGGCCAGCCGAGACTTTACCTGATAGATCTAGGTACTGAGGCCAAGTTAATCCGTTAGCCTGTATTGTTTTTTTCCAGGTCTCTCTCTCTGTCGATTTATCAATGGAAATACCAATGATACTGAACCCTTTGGCTTGATACGTTGCAAATATGGTTTTGAGTTGAGGAAACTGTTGCAGACAGGGCCCACAATGGCTAAACCAGAAATCAATTAGCGTGTATTTTGACTTATGATCAGGCGAGAGGGTAATCGATTTGTTACTTATATCAAGCAAGTTTAGAGAAGGAAAAATCTGCCCTATAGCAGTAACTTTTGACGAGTTTAGCCGTTGGGCGAGCATTTTTCCGGTTGGTGTATTTTTCAACGAGACAGAAAGAGCTTGATAGAGTGTATCTAAAACGGGTCGATAACCCTCTCCTAAATCCTTAACTAATTGCCATAAACTTACATAGGAAATAGGGTGCTGAGTAATATAGGTTAGGTAGCCTAGTTGCTGTTGATGGATTAAACGAGCTCGCTTTTGACCAAAAGCCGTTTGCAAACTGTCTAGTGTACGCGGATTAGTAGTAGCCGATTTTTGATCAAAATACTGCTCGAAAGCCTGATCTCGCTGTTTACTGATTGGCGAAACATAGTCGGTTATGAACTGATTATATTCAACCATCGTCTTTGTGGCTAATTGGGGCGTTTCTCGAAGCGAATCAGCATTACAGGTAATAGTTTGACTACCTGGTTCAATTAGGAAGTAGTTTGATATATAATCGGGCTTAATTTGAATTCTATAACTACCGGGATAGGCCATTTTCCCCGCTAACAGAAAGCGCCCGTTTACAATCTTAGTCTCATAGTTGTTATTTAGATTTGGATCGAACCCCTCACCGCTTGGCAATAACGTAACTGTTCCGGTATCGCGATTAACAGTTCCCTCTAATCGATAAGTCAAGTTTCTCACTTGTCCAAATGCGATAAGGTGTACAAAAAAATAAACGATCACGAATAACATGTAGGAAGCTACTTTCATTTTTTTCATGGATTTTACTCAATAGACCCCAACTTTCATCGTAAGGTTGTGAAGTAGATTTTCGTATGTGACTAATAGAGTTGGACAGATATTAAAAATCAGTGTCTCACAATTCGCTCCCGCATGAGACGTAAGAAGTTTCACTTGTTAATGATCTAGATAAACCCCAATTTAAGGTCAACCGGGCCTGAAAAGTGGCTTCAATAAATAAAGGGAATCAAGCCCTTAGTCGTTTTCTTGTAGGCCAAATACTCGGATCCGAAATGATCAATCAATACCGCTTCTTCCACTCGAATTCGGTTGATAAATACCACTCCTACGGCCGTCACCAGTAACAAAAGCGAAAGCCAATTATTAAACGTAATGCCCATGCCCATAAAGGAAAGTAAGGACGCCGCATAGGAGGGGTGGCGTAAGTACCGATATAAGCCGTCTTTCTTGACGCTATGATTGGGTCGAATCGTTACATCAACGGTGAAGAACTGACCTAATGAGTAGATCGCCAGCAGCCGCAGTACCACGCCCAAGGCTATGATCCCCACACCCATGTATTGCCCCCAGGGGCCGTTATAAATTGGTAAACGCACGTAGCTAGCTAAGGAGATGGCCAGGAAAATGGCGATTGGAATGGTCATCCAGATGAGGGTAATCGAATGCCGATCGACGGCCTGTTTATCGGTTGACGTAGACCTTAGAGCCCGATTTAAAACGACCTCAGCAAGGATAAAAACTGCGTAAGCAATCAGCGTGGAGACATGTAGGACCATATTATACTAGAAAGCAAGTTGACAACTACCAATGTAGTGTTTTATCCTCTTTCTTCGGTAAGCCACAATACAACTTTCGTGCAAATACTGACGCATGTTCCGTCTTAGTAAACATGCATATTGTAGCATCTTGAGCTAACGTTGGTCTGCTCTTTAATTCAGGCGTTTGAATTGACGGCTTTTTTAATTTCTGCCCATGGCTTCTAATGTTAACACGGAAGTGTTAGCGTGACAGTAGTCCCTTTGTTCAGCTCACTGCTCAAACTAACCTGACCATTCATCAGATTTACATAGTGGCTCACAATATGTAAGCCTAACCCTGTACCCGCTATGGTAGTGGCATTGGCCGCTCGAAAGAAGCGATCGAAGATATGTTTCTGTTCCTCTTGGGCTATTCCGATGCCTTGATCAATGACGGAAAGGATTAATAAACCATCGGCGTAGACACCCTCAATTCGAATAGTTGAATCGCTACCTGAATATTTTATACCATTTGTCAATAAGTTCAGCAGTATTTTGCGTAGTAAGGTGGCATCCAGGAAAACAAGATGAGAACACTCAATTTGACTTTCGATCCGTTGATTGGGTTTGACAAGGACTTCAATATCTGAGATCAGTTGATTGACCGCATCGGCTAGATTAAACTGCTCGGGTCTCACTCGGGTTTGCCCTTCATCCAGTTTTCCCATCAGTAAAAAATCTTCCAGCGTCGTCATTAAATGCTCAATGGCAATGCCTATTCGGTCAAAATGTTTTCGGATGGGAAGATCCTTGAGGTGCTCGGTATATTTTTCTACTAAATCGACCGACGTCTTGATGACAGTAAGGGGTGTACGAAACTCGTGAGAGGCCATCGCCACAAATTGCGATTTCAATTTACCGAGAGCCTGCTCATTCAGCAGGGCTTGAGCGAGCTCAAGTTTGGTCTTCTCCAAAGCAGCCAGGGAATCATGCAACCCCTGGGTACGCTGTTGGATCTTCTTTTCTAATTCAACGTTTATCTGCTCCAATTGATCGTGTTGAAGGCGTAATTGCTGCTGAGCCAGAATGGCTTGGGTTGTTTCGGTTACCACGGTAAACACCCCCCCAACTTTACCGAATTCAACGTAAATCGGGCTATAAGAAAATGTAAAATAGCCTTCCTCCGGGAAGCCATGTCGATTGATGGTAAAGCGTTCATTTTCGGACCAGGTTGGCTCGCCACTGTTCATCACCTGAGTAAGCCTGGGCCCAATACTCTCCCAAACCTCGCCCCAGACCTGATCGCCCCGACTACCAAAAGCGGCTGGATGTTTATTTCCCAACAGGGGCACATAAGCATCATTGTAGATCATCTTGAACTCAGGTCCCCACCAAAACAGAATGGGGAACCGGGAGTGAAGACAAATACTGAGCGTTGTTTGTAAACTTTGGGGCCATTTCTCTATAGGTCCTAGTGCCGTCTGCTGCCAGTTTTTTTGGATAATCAACTCAACTATTTCACTGTGTCGGTCAAGGAACTGAGAAGCTATAGTAGAGAGGTCCATTTTCTGAGTAGTAAGTGTGAATCAACCTCAAAGAAATACGTTAGCAAATAGTGTACTAATTGATTATCACTAAGTTAATAAGTGGAGATTATAAACATACAAAATAACATATTAAAATTCTGTAAATGTATTTGTTATGCGCTAGTTAGCGAACTCGGCAGAGGAGAGTGTAGAATATAATTATAGGTAAGTATTGTTACACGTATAAATCTTAAAGGACTTCATATCATCGCTCCTTTGGCGTAGGTGACTGATAGCTTTAGACAGATGTTAAAATATATGTCTCCTAATTCGCTACCTTTTTAAACAAGTAACAGCCTTTTTGGCATCTTTAACAAGTTGGCCCTAAAGGGCATATTGACGTCCAGTGTATTTCAGGACACAATGAGTTGGCCGAACTTTATCGGAAACAATCAGGGAATGTACTGCCAATGATTTACTGCTTACTAAACCGGATTCGGGCCCCTAAGCAAGGACTATTGCCTGGAGGAATAAAGTTGTAATCCATGCTGGTATTGGGATAGATGTACAAGGTATTATAACCGCAATCAGTTGGCGTCGGTTGAGTCAGATACACATAATAAATCACCGTACCATCCGTGTGAATTTTGCTGACCACTACTGCCCTGGCATAGGTGAGATCTTTCCCTGGTGAATATTTACCATTGGCGGTGGCTTGGATACTCACTTGAACCGTATCGCCAGCGAAGGGTTTAAGGGCCAATGATACAGTTTGACCATTGATCGGATAAGCAACTGGTGAGGACAAGTCATTAAACGAGCTAGCTTGATAAGTTCCATAGATGGGCTGAAGGGAAGCATGGTCGCTGGCCGGATAGGGCTGGGATGTTGGCTGCGGGTTAACGGGTGTGACCGTTGTTGCTACTGGGTCTTTATGCTGACACGCCAGTAGGCCAAACAAAACACTGAAGCCCCAGATTAGTCGATGAATCGGATTAAGGTAAGTCATAACCTAATGGAACGTTGATGATTACAAAGAAACAAATAAATAACATATTGTATTGTTTTTATATATACTTTTAATATTCTATCAATTAATTGTAGGCTACTAACTGAAGTTGATAGTTATTAAAAACTCACTGTCTCATTATATCCTCCTATGAGCGACGACTATTTACACTACCTCAAGTAAACGACAGATTTTTCGCTCAGGTTTATCCGTTATTCTCCGTTGAACTATCTCGCTTTTCAAATAAAAGCTATCTTTTTTAGGCTCGTTGCCTACCTGGCTTTTTGATATTTGCGGTTTAGGAATGAACTGCAAGTGTCAAAAGATAGTTATATTGCTATCAAATGATACTGTCCCACTCTTTGATGGCATAATATGGCAACGCAAGCGACTGCTTACATAAGCGAACAGAGCCCCTCTGCTCAGCCACTGACGGCTCTTCAACTCATTGACCGCTCCAGACAAGGGCTGTTGGGCACCGAGGCCGGACGCATCGCCGGCCTACTGGGAGTTACTGATAAGGAAATGGCTCGGCTGCTTAATCAATCGACAGCAACCTTCCACCGACACGCTAAGGCTGGACGACTCGATGCCGCCACTTCCGAAAAACTGCTGCTGCTGGGGCGATTGGCTGGATACGGTACAACCGTTTTCCAGGACCAAGGCAAGTTCAACCGCTGGCTGCGTCGACCCTTACGGCTGTTAGGGGATCGCTCTCCCTTAGATCTGCTGGATAGTCCCACCGGTGTCCAACTGATCGAAGATATACTGGGGCGGATTGAATATGGTGTTTTCAGCTAATGGCCATCACTCTCTATCGCATCCAAACCGACACGTATCGTGAGAGCATCCTGGAGGGTATAGGAGCTAAGCTACGGGGTGGGCGCTGGAATGCTAAAGGACGGCCTATGGTCTACACGGCCACTACCCCTGAGCTTTGTTTTTTGGAATACATGGTGCATCTGGATGGCACGCCTTTAGCAGATCTGCCTCCCCTGATTCTATGTGAAATTGCCGTACCCGATCACTCCATCAGTTTTGTTAGCGTGGAAGAGCTGCCTCTGGGCTGGGATGATCCGTATGCCACGCCTACAGGCTTGCCGCTTTTTGCGGAACAGCAGTTTGAGCGCCACAAGTGCTTATGTTTGGCTTTACCTTCCGCAGTGGTTCCCTTGTCACCTTCCCGAAATGTGTTGTTAGATCCCTTGCATGCTCAGCGTAGCGAGTGCCGCGTCCTCTCCATTCAGCCCTACCCGATTGATCCACGTTTACCAACGGCGGACTTAGACTAACTAACAGGGCATTTTAGGTGATACCTTTTCATCAGCTCGTGGTAACCGTCCCATTAAATGGGCGTTTTTTGATATGGTAAGCCAACCGACTTACCCCTCAACAACCAAGATGAACTTATTCGGGTAAATAGACAATTAAGCCTACCTTTAGCCTCGCTTAAGGGTGGCTAACGGATGCCCTTCTCCGATAACTATGAGAAAACAGCATCGAGCTCAACCGACTGATTCAGCCCTGAGTCATCCGCTTGTCAAGAACTCTCAGGCCAGGGGCTCCTCAGACCAAACAGATCCCCCCTTCCAGACGATTGACACCGGGTTTGCCCTTTGCCAAGCCATCCGGGATCAAACCGGAAAGCTGATTGATTGCCGATTCCTGGAGTTAAACCCCGCCTTTGAAACACTCACCGGAATCAATCCACAACAGGCCGTTGGTAAAACGGCTCAGGAGGTATTTCCCGCTCTGGAGCCCGGTTGGATCGACATCTACCAGCAGGCTATAGCCAGTAGGCAGACCATTCGCCTTGAGCGGTTCATCCCGGGGCTGGACCGTTGGTTCGAGCTGACGGCCTTTTCTTTTGGCACTGACCAGTTGGTGGTTCATTACGAGGACATCACCGCCCGCCGACAGGCTCTGGAACCCCAGCAACAAAGCAGAGTCGGCTTACAACTGGCTCTGGATGTGGCCCAACTGGGTACCTGGAGCTGGAACCTGCTCACCAATGAGGGCTACCTCGATGCCCGGGGAGCGGAGCTCATCGGACTTGCCCCCGGGTATCTGGCCAACGTAGCCCAGACCCAGATAAATAGTATTCATCCTGACGATTTAGCTCCCACGGAAGCCAGCATCATGGCAAGTATTGCCAAAGGGGTGCCCTTCGGCCTCAGCTATCGGGTCATCCATCCTGACCAAAGTGTCCACCATATTCGCTCCCGTTTCCATGTGGTCGTTGACCCGACGGGACGCCCCGTGGAGCTGATGGGCACAAACCTGGACATAACGGCGGAATACGAGCGGACAACCGCGCTACGCCAAAGCCAGGAGCAGCTTCGGCAGTTGGCGGCGAGTTTGGAAAGTCAGGTGCTAGAGCGCACGGGAGAGTTGGCAGCGGCAAACCACGAACTGATGAGCAAGAACCAGGCCTTAGCCGAAGCCAATGGCCTGCTGGTTCGCTCGAATGCCAACCTGCAAACCTTTGCCTACATTGCCAGCCACGATTTGCAGGAGCCCCTGCGCAAGATTCAGCAGTTCGGGGATCTCTTGAAAACGCGGTATACGGATTCGACCGACGAGACACTCGTGTATCTGGAGCGGATGCAGACGGCGGCCTCCCGGATGTCCACGCTGATTCGGGACTTGTTGGAGTACTCCCGTATTTCCACCCAGCGGGACCAGAGTGCGCCCGTTTCGCTGCAGGCCATTGTGGCCAGTGTGCTCGATACGTTGGACTGGACGATTCAGCAAACGGGGGCTCAGCTTCAGGTGGGTCCGCTGCCTACGCTGACGGGGGATGCCTCCCAGCTGGGCCAGCTGTTCCAGAACCTGCTGAGTAACGCCCTCAAATTTCGCCGGGCTGATGTGCCCCCCCAGATTCAGGTATGGGCGCAAGCCGTTGCCTTTGTCGACTTACCGGCTGGGGTGAAGCCCGGTCGGGTGGCGGTCGAGTACCACCGGATCGATGTGCAAGATAATGGGGTAGGTTTCGAAGAAAAGTATCTGGATCGCATCTTCCAGATCTTTCAGCGCTTGCACGGAAAGAATGAGTACGGGGGTACGGGGATTGGCCTGGCCATTTGTGAGAAAGTGGTGACCAATCATGGGGGGGCCATTACAGCCAACAGTCAACCCGGTCAGGGGGCTACCTTTACCCTCTACTTACCGGTGTAGGACACGAGTTCGAGGGTGTTCTGTTAGTAATCTGTTGATAAGTCCCTTTTTTAGCGGCACTCACTTACTTATAAGCCCATGCTCAGATAACGCTCCAACATGAGACATATGAGATTTTCGTATGCGACGGATAGTGTTGGACAGACATAAAAAAATAACTGTCTCCCAAAATGCTCCCACTTGAGCTAAACAGGCTATTTTTCCCTAAATATGAAAGTATTCCTGGGCTGGTTGGTATCAACTAAGTAGTTAAGCCTGTTCTTTACTAACTAACATTCAAAAAGACGGAGCATGCTATGATTTACCAAAGCACTCAGCCCCACCCCGCTTTACTTCCCTTTGTCAAAGAATACACGCTGATCCACTTCAACTTTGAAGCTCTGGCCGGTCAGCGACCAGCCCGACTGCTGGAAGCGAGGGCCGAACAAAGCCTTATTTTTTATCCCGCTGGCCGCTTTACCAAAATAAGTCCTGACCAGCATAAACGACTCCTCATCCCGCCCAGCGTGATTCAGGGGCAACTGGTCAGTAGCTGGTTTCACCACTACCCGGAAAATTTTAAGCTCCTCAAAATTGTGTTTCAGCCCGGAGGCCTGTTTCATTTGCTGGGTCAAATACCCACCACCTACTTCACCGACGCGGTGATCGATGCGGAAGATGTTCTGGGCCGGGAAAACTACCAGATCCTTCAGCAGTTGATAGATACTGAGCAATACGACCGCATGATCCGCACCACCGAGGCCTATCTGCTCACTAAGTTTGGTAAACTCCGTTTACGGATGGAGCCCATTGACCGGGCCAATGGCTTACTTAAGAATTCCTTTTTGCCCCTATCGTTGGACTATCTGGCCAGTCAGTCGTGTCTAAGCGTTCGGCAGTTCGAACGAAAATTTAAGCAGCGTAATGGGGTGAGTCCCAAATTATTCCTGCGGATCGCCCGCTTCAACCGGGCCTTTGCCCTCAAGCAGCGATACCCTACCAGGGATTGGCTAGCGATTGCCCTGGGTTGTGGCTATGGGGATTATCAGCATATGGTCAAAGACTTCAAACAGTTTGCCGGCCTGACGCCCCCGGACCTCTTAGATGCCCAAACCCGGGCACCCGAAAAATTACTGGGTCTTCGCTAACGATGTCGTTTTTTGACCAATACAATCCTTACCGGCCAGGCTAGCTTTGTGGACATCACAACTAGACTATCAACGCTATGTACAAACCGACACGCCGTTCCTTTATGCTGGGCCTATCAGCCGTCGCCGCTCATCCTTTGCTTCCTGCTACACAAGCTACTACACCTATGGTTACCCCTACCCCATTTGTTATCCGGCAGACCGAAGCCCGTTTTGACCAGCTTTATCATGTGCTGGGTATGGAGCTCTCGTTGAAAATATCAGGCCAGGATACCGACCAGCAATTGACCATGTTTTATGGCAAATACCATAAAAACGACGGCCCTCCCTTACATGTTCATCATGGGCAGGATTATGTATTCCGGCCAAAGTGACCCAGGCGTTTCGGAGCAAACTGACCCACCCCGCCTGTGGGTAGGAACCACTCAAAGTTAGTACACTTTATTTCTCAGCCGCAAGACTTTGCTTGCGTCGCATCGATTCACCCTTCAACTCCATCCGGTGAGCCTTGTGAGTCAGCCGGTCCAGGATGGCATCGGCCAGGGTAGGATCGTCGATGTATTCGTGCCATTTACTCACCGGCAGTTGCGAGGTGATGATCGTAGCGGCCTTGCCATGCCGGTCCTCCATGATCTGTAACAGGGCCAATCGGCCATTCTGATCAAGGGGTTGTAGGCCCCAGTCATCCAGAATGAGCAGGTGTTGCCGCTCCAGACGACTCATCTCCCGCTGGTAGGAGCCGTCGGCTTTGGCCAGTTGCAGTCGCTGCATCAGCCGGATCAGATTGTAATAACCCACCCGATAGCCCAGTTGACAGGCCTGATAGCCCAGGGCCGAAGCCACGTAACTTTTGCCGCAGCCAGTGGATCCCGTCAGGAAGATATTCTCGGCTCGATCGATAAAGCGGCAGTCGGCCAAACGAAGCACCAGCGTTTTATCCAGGTTGCGGCCAGGGCCGTAGTGCAACTCTTCCAGCGAGGCCTGATAGCGAAAGCGGGCCGCCCGGATGGCCATCTGGGTGCGTCGGTGTTGACGGTACTCGTGTTCAGCTTCCGCAAGCTGGGCCAGTAGTTCGTCGGCGGGCGGTTGCTGGTGAAGGGGCAGGCGAAGCAGGGTCTCGAAGGCCTGATACATGCCCACCAGTTTAAGGTCCCGCAGTCGGTCAAGTGTCGCTTGATTATTCATGTTCTTTGTTCCCTTTTATAGTTGGTACGTGTGTTGATTGGCTCCGCTTTACTGATAGGCTGATGCGCCCCGGATGTTCTCATGAGTGGGTACTGAGCTGACAGGACTGGCATCGGAGAGGGTATCCAGCCCGCGTTCGATGATGGATCGGATGACTTTGTAACTCACGCTCTGGTAGCACAACGCCCGTTCGCAGGCTCGCTCCAGACGCTCTCTACCCACTTTCTTTTCCAGACTTAATACACCCTGGCATGACTTGTAAGCCTGTTCGGGATGCGCCCGGCTCGTTAGGATGGCTTCGACGGCCTGCCGGGTTTGGGGACCAATACGGTCGGCCCGACGGACAAACGTCTCCGGGTTCCAGTCACTGACCCACTGATGGGCCGGGGGCAAATGCTCTTTGAGCGTCGAGTAATGGTAGTGTCCCTGTAATCGCTGGTGAGTCGCAATACGCTGGTGCTGGCAGTAGACTTCGACGCTTGACGCCGTGTAGATCAACCGTACCCACTGGCCGATGTAGCGATAGGGTACGCTGTAATAATGCTTGTCTTCCGACAGCAGTACGTGGCCGTTTTTCTGAACCCGGCTCCCCGCGTAGTGTTTGATGAGATAAGCCGTGTTGGGCAACCCCATCAAGTGCATTCGCTCCCGCTCCTCGAACTGCGACTGCCGACTATGGCCCCGGTTCTGAAAGCGCATCTGGTTGTGGGCGTCGAGTAAGGGGCGGATAGCCGCATTGAGATCGTCAAGTCGATGAAAGACCTCATTGCGCAGGGGGGCGTAGATGCGTCGATAGAGGATGTTGACTGCCCCTTCGACCAGGGCTTTGTCGCGGGGCTTACCGCTCCGGGCAGGCAGGATCGTCGTTTGATAATGGAGCGCAAAGTCAGCCAGCGTCTCATTGATCTGGGGTTCATAGCGATCTGAGCGAATCACAGCTGCTTTGAGGTTATCGGGCACGATGGCCGCTGGTACGCCCCCGAAGTAATGCAGGGCGTTTTGCAGGGCGGTGATGAAGTCCTCCTTGCGCTGAGTAGCCACTACCTGGGCGTAAGTGAGCTGACTGCAACCCAGCACGGCCACGAAGAACTCGACCGGCCTAACCTCCCCTGTTGTCTGGTCGACCAGCGAGAGCCGCTTGCCCGCAAAGTCGACGAAGAGTTTGTCGCCCGCTTTGTGCTCAATGTGCATGCTGGTCTGCTGCCGCTGGCTCCAAAGCTGATAATAGTGGCAGAACTGCGTATACTGATAGCCGTCGGGATGTTCGGCTTTGTAATCCAGCCAAAGACTATACCGGGTAACGCCGGGTCGGGTCAGTTCGCGGTCAATCTGAGCGAATCGTTGTTGAAGAATAGGTAGGGGGGCGTCGGGTGAGGGCGCAGGCGGACGACTTTGTACCAGCTCATCCAACTGTTGGTCGGAGAGTTGGGGGAGGGAAAGCGTTGCCGGCTCGGGGAGCATGCGCAGGTAGCCCCGGACGGTATTGCGAGCCAGGCCTAGCGAACGGGCAATATCCCGGATAGACTTTTGTTGCTGCTGGAGAAGCAGAATCTGACGGAGTAGGTGCATAGGAAGACGCTGGTTGGCCATAGGTTCGGAGGGTCAATTTGTTCCGAAACTACGGTGATTAGGCGGCTCCTGCTCAGCGGGCGGGGTGGGTCAGTTTGGCCCGAAATGGGTGGGTCAGCTACATCCGAAACAGGTGGGTCAGTTTACTCCGAAATACACAGGCAGGATGAGCAATTCTACCTCATCGAAGGCGAATTTTTGTTGCAGGTAGGTGACCAGCAATATACCCTCAAGGGGGGGGATACTATATTTTTGCCCCGGGAAGTGCCCCATGCGTTTTTAGTGCTGAGTGAAACGGGGACCATGTTTTTCCAAACCAATCCGAGCGGCAAAACCGAAGCTCTTTTTAAGCGTCTGTCCCAGCTTCCCCCAACGGCCACCTTGGAGATTATTAAGCAGGTCCACCAGGAGCATGGGGTAAGCATTGTGGGTCCTCGCTTAAAGGGTTAGAGCGCTTGGGTCTATGTCTCTACGGATTGACTTAAACGTTTATGCTGAATGGACTTTGTTTAGTATGTAGTAATGGGTCAAGGCTTATCAGATTTTCATCCTCGTCACGACTCTAATAAGGCATGGATTAGGATTGACACCAGTGTCACAAAACCCTCTTTTACTAATCAGCTCAGCCTAAATCGAATTGAAAAGAGAAAAGAGTACCAGTACCTATCATGGCCAGATTTGATCGTCCACCCGCAACCACAAAGCGGGACGAACTCCGCCCCCGTCTCTGGGACTGCCAAAGACACCATTGCCACGGACATAAACATGGCCATGTTTGTTGATACTCGCACCCGTGCGCCCGTAATAGCCAGGCGACCGAAGCCGCCAACTGTGGAAATCAGTACCGTATCGAGCTTGGCGAGTAGCGTTGTTTTCGTCGTCAATCAACCAGGTTTGCCTCCCTTTATTCCTTAGGTTTGCCCGGCTGTTGCCAAAATACTGGCAGACTTCTTCCAAGCTCAGCAAGAATAAGTGATCCGTGGTATCTGACCCCCCTTTTGTGTTGAACCACGGGTTGTCAACATTCTTGTTTGTCACCTCAATAATTCTTGCCTTCTCGTCTTGGCTGAATGTAGAATAGATTTCCTGATTAAGGTAGTGCCTTAACGCACAATCGGCCCAAGTTATGTCGACAAACTGGTGGTGATACCATCGCAGATCCACTATATCTTGGGTAATGATCAGCGCCCTGTGCCCCTCTTCAACGGCAAGTACCTGCCACGTATACATGCCAAAGGTAATTAGGTCGTGTTTTACCATTCTTAAAGTGCCGGTTCGTCCATCACTCTATTCTAAGCAGCATTAAAACGCTATTTTACTTGTTCTCAAATAAGGCTCCTACCCGAGACGATGAGCGTTTGAGTTTTGCTTCGTAAATGAAAAATTGCAGGTCTCGGTTAATGCACTAATCGATTTAACTGAGCTAATTCTTTCTGGTTACTCTCTTTGGTCAACCTACAGATACTCGTATAGAACATACTAGGTGGATTGACTGCTGTCGCTTCTTTCATCGTATTCATTGGCTCCCATCTAGTAGCGTAAACGATGTATTCCTTGCCCATTTTGAACCCATAGCCGCAGGTGGCACCATCCTGACCCGTAATAATGGAAATTGTATCAGGGGTGTTAAGCGGAGATTTGTATTTCTTCTCGATGACAAGCTTATATAGTTTTTGAGGCCAAGCAGATTCAGAATCCCTGTAATCGGTAACACTAATAACCTTTCCCTTAACGGCAAGGCTTACGGAGTTCAACTCATCTTTAAGGGTCCAGTTATTGTTTCTCACGCAGGTACAAGCGTCGGCCGGTAGGCCAGCAGTTGTTAGTAGGGCAGCTACTGTTAAGATAAGGCGGCTAACTTTTATAAATCTGAGCATATTATATAAGTGGCTATGGATTAGCTAAAGGATGATACTTCAGGCTACTACTTTTCGATGATCAGTCTCTTTAAAGGCTAGTTTATTTTACTGCCTCACTAACTAAAATAATCGGACTCACGTTGGTGTAGTTGGCAAAATCGGCCCGGATGGCGTCTCGATGTGGGCCGATAGCCGCTTGATACGCATTTAGGCTCTTTACATAAAAGGTGCCAATCGCCATAAACGGCAGGGGTTGGTTCGGCATGCCGTTGGCCAGCCCTTTGTCAATGGTATATTTCACCAAATTGGTCCCTAAAAAGCTGGCGACCATCGGCATGTGCTTGGTTTCATAGTAGGCCATGTCAAAGGTTTTGCCTTCGGCATAGGGATACATGATAACCACTTTAATTAAGCCTTTTTCACCAGCAACAGCTGTGTTAGTCTTATCTTGAGTAAAGCCAGCCAAACTAACGCTTAAAAGAACAAATGTTAGAATCAATTTGCTTTTCATACTTCTTCTTGATGGTTAAGGAGGTCAACCGGAAATTAGGATTAAAAAGTTTTTGAACCAAGTTGGTCAATGATATAAAATAGACTCTCTCTCTTTCTACTACTGCTTACTTGGTCGGAAACAAATAATAGGATGAGCCAGAATAATGGATTATCGATGATTTGTCTCCCAAAATGCTCCCGAGTAAGACAAAGAGAGATTTGCGAATCCGTAATTAGGGCGTTTTATGGATCGTATACAATCCCGTAAAACGCAAAAGCACAAACGCCATGTTAATGCCTTTTGCGTTTAAACTTGACTATACTAGCCTTTATTCGGCCCGTAAACTCGTTACTGGGTTGACTAACGCGGCTTTGATACTTTGATAACTGACTGTCAGCAACGTAATCAACAGCGCACTAAAGCCCGAAGCGGCAAATACCCACCAGGATAAGTCAGTATGGTAGGCATAATAGTGAAGCCAGCTATCAAGAAAATACCAGGCTAACGGGGATGCGATGCCAAAGGCGATCACCACCAGTACCACAAAATCTTTGGAGAGCAAACTCCACACATTGGCGACTGAAGCACCTAATACCTTACGGATGCCAATCTCTTTGGTGCGTTGTTCAGCGACGTAAGAAGCGAGTCCAAACAGTCCCAGGCAACTGATGAGAATGGCCAGAATCGCAAAAAAGCTGGCCAGTTGACTAATCCGCTCTTCGGCCGCGAATTTGGCCGCGTATTCCTGATCGGCGAACTTATAATCGAACAAAACGGAGGGAATTAGCTTTTTAAAAACGGCTTCTATTTTCGGCAGCGCTTCGGCTGTGCTTGCGCCCGGATTGAGTCGGATATTGATCCAGTTGGATTGCCCAAACAGAAAAAAGACGGTGGGTTTTACGGGCTCGAATGGCGACTCCATAACCATGTCTTTTACCACGCCCAGAATCCGAAATTGCCGTTCAATGTTATTCGTCATCCACTGACTTTTCCAGCTAACTAGTTCGCCCACTGGCCGTTTGAATCCCATCAGCTTAGCGGCTCGTTCATTGATGATAAAGCCCATCGAATCGGATGCCAGTTCGGGTGAGAAATTTCGTCCGGCCACAAAGCGCCAGCCAATCGTTTTGGCATATTCAGGCGTCACACTCAATGTAGCGAATTTTTCAGCGGAAGGAGTGGACATGCCTTTCCAACGGAACCCCTCATTGGCCGACCAGACGCCCGTTATCGGACTTTGCGATTCAGAAATTTCCACGACGACGCCCGTCTGTTTGAGTTCGCTACGGAGCAGGTTACTCTTCCCGTAAAAATCGTCCGACTCCATTCGCACCAGCAATAACCCTTCCCGCGAATAACCAACCGGCCGATTTTTGGCGAACTGAATCTGGCGGAACACGATGACAGTGCCAATGATCAGCGTAATTGAAATGGTAAACTGCATCACCACCAGTACCTGACGAGGCAGCGAGGCAAACCGCCCTGTTTGAGCGCGAGACAAGCCAGTCCCTTTCAAGACCTTTACTGGCTGGAACGATGTTAAATAGAGAGCTGGATAACTACCCGCCAGCAATCCCGTCAGGATAATAAATCCCATTGTACCCAACCAGAAGTAGAGGTTCGTCCAGGGGATACGTATTTGTTTGGCAGCCAACTCATTAAACCAGGGCAACGATACCAAAACAATCAGGAGCGTGAAGCTAAAAGCCAGGAAAACAATCAGAAACGATTCACCCAAAAACTGGCCGATTAACTGGCTGCGTAGGGAGCCCACCGCTTTCCGAATGCCCACTTCCTTGGCGCGTTTTTCGCTACGTGCCGTCGAGAGATTCATGAAATTGATGCACGCCAGTAGCAACACAAAAAAGCCAATGCAACCTACCAGCCAGACGTATTGAATGGGTCCATCACTGACTACCCCATTTTTGAAATCAGAATACAAATGCCAGTTGCGCATGGGGTGCAGCCACATTTGCGGATGAGTAGCGGCTTCGGCCCCCATACTTTCGAGCCGCTGAATCACCGTCAATTCCGAATCTTTAATTCTGGTCGTTGCCTGATCAACATCGATGGTAGGCTGAAGTTCTACATAGATACAAAGGGCATGGTTATCCCATTTTTTCTCTTTCATGAACGGATTTGTCGCTAAGAAATAATCCCAGGATGCTAAGAACTCCGTACCATGAAGCTGAGTATTCTGGGGTAAATCTTCATAGATACCCGTCACGGTTAGGTCTTGATCCGTATTGATCTTCAATGGCTTACCGATCGGATCGGCCTCGCCAAACAAGGCTTTGGCCGTCGATTCCGACAATAAAATGGATTGCTGCTCCTTTAAACCAGCCCAGGAACCTCTGAGCATGTTTAGCGTAAACATTTCCGGGGCCTCCTTGTCAATATACACCCCTCTTTTGGCTACTTTTCGATCGCCCGAAGAAAGTACTTTATCGCCTAAATCGGTGGAGGTTACGATCCGTTTGAAGCTGTCCTTGTAGTTGGTTTTAAGCTCGTGAACTAAGGGGTAAGGCAACTGTTTGGTCGACTTAATTTCGCCGTGTTCAGTCCGGTTTTGCATGACTTGGGCAATCCGGTTGTAGTTTCTATGATATCGATTGAACGATAGCTCATCATAAACCCAGAGACCAATCAGCATCGCGACGGCCATACCCGCCGCTAAGCCACCGATGTTAATCGCTGAATAGCCTTTATGTTTCCCCAGCGTTCTAAAGGCAATTTTTAGATGATTCTGTAACATGTTAGGAAGGAGTAAAGATTGTGATGAATTAGAGGTTGAGACAGCCATCCGTGCGCGAAGCTGGCGGCTAATCAAATAAGGACGACAAAATCGGATGACTTCCCAGAGGTATAACCGCCGAGCGGTCGATTCGCCTACCTGGGCCACTTGCTCTTGAAACTGTTCATGCAAATCACCTAAGAGTTCCTCCTGGAGCTCGGCTGGACAGAAAAGTCTTAGTAACCGATCGGCCCAACGGGGCGGCAAGGGGCTACGTGGTGGTTGGGTCATGATTTAAGAGAAGGATAGGTTGGGGATAGCTTCCCAGAGATCATTGCGAACCTGCCGCAACTCATCCAGGGAGCGTTTGCCGTAGGCTGTAACGGAGAAGAGTCGTCTTCGGCGACCTCCCCGAGCAGCTGTAGCTCCTCCCAACTCCGATTTGACAAATCCTTTTTCTTCTAATCGATACAAGGCCACATGGACCCCACTGAGATTAATAGAGCGGTCGGTTCGTAGCTTGAGTTCTTGGGCGATAGCCAGTCCATAGGCCGTACCATTTAGGATGGCCACCGTCAGCAGGACGAGTTCTTCAAATTCGCCTAAATAAGTTCTACTCATGAGTCCGATTCGTTAGCCAGTTTATTTTCTTATTATTTGCTAAACAAATGGAATGCCATAAGCATAAATTGCACGTTATCAGTCATATATCCTGAGTTGTAGCGTACCTGACTGTCCGAAAACGTACACCTGCGTCCGGTTATGGAGCGTTTATAAGCGTGAACCTAAGAAGAAGCGATAAATTACTCGGTAGCGATTTTGTGTAAACAGAAGGATTATTAGTCCATAATTCACAATATCTCATAAATCTCTCTAAAATGAGAAGAAACAAGTAGTATGCGAATGGCCAAGGCTAAAACGGTGAACCGTGACGCTTCGGTTATTTGGCTAATCGTAGACCGAAATCATGGCGCTTATCCACTACGCGCTTAATGAGCCCAATCTGGCCACAGTGGTACATGGTGTGCTTGATGTTCCAATCAATGGCCTCCCGTTTTGTCGTGGCGATGGGATGAGGAGTCGGGGTTGGCTCTAACGGATTATCCAGTTCCCAAACGTGCAGCGTCGCCAGGGTCGCCAACGACCTTTGCTGCATAACCACTAAGTCAGCTCTTAATTTGGCTGACTCTACTTGGCCTACTGATTGATCAGGACCAGATAGGGTGAACAACTCACTATATTCTCGGATAGGAAGCTGCTGGAGCATGTCCATTTGGTGGCCTCGAATGACCATTATAGAATGGAAATACTGACTGATAATCAAATGCCCAACTTGCCAATCGATACTGGATTCGACCGTCGGCGGAATAATCTGCCACTTTGCAAGAGGCAGAGCTTCAACCAGCTTATTGGTCCACTGGTAGGCATCAGCGGTCTGGTTGATCAACATCTGGATTTCAGTCATGAGTAGTTAACAAGTTTGGCTTAGCCGAAAAGCGGATTGTATTCTTATCGGCGAAGTTATTGTAACTACTTCAAAAAGCTTGCGTGTGCTCGTTTTGAAATACGATTTTGGGGTTGTTAAAGTGAAGCGTCTATCCATTGCTAAACCGTCTCACAAAATCGCTCCTATTTTCGAGGTGAAGTGGATCTTTGTCTGGCTATCGTGGGATAAAAATTCTTTGGCTCGCCAGCGGCATCATCTACTCATAAATCGCGTGCTGTATTACTCGGCTTTTAACACCTTTACCGGCTCAATTTGCCCCGCTCGAATCGTTTGGGAGAGCACGGTCAGTAAACCTACGAGGGCAACCGAACCAAAGCCTATGCTTATATTGATAAGACTCAAAGCAAGAGGACTGCCCATTTCTTTCCTGAGTAAATCACCACAAAACAAGCCGGCCGGTACACCAATTAGCCCGGCAAGCAGAATGAGAATACCAAAATTCTTGGTAACTAACCACACCAAGTTTATCTTGTTTGACCCTAATACTTTTCTAATACCCAGTTCTTTCGTGCGCGTTTCTACCGAGTAACTGGCGATGCCTAAAATGCCCAACGCCGCGATGAGCATGACAATCAGGGCAGAGCCGCCGAAAATTTCCATTTCTCCACTAATTTCTCCATTGATTTCGCCTGAATAACGATACGCTTTTAAGTTATACAGATTGGCTGTTTTCTGGGGGAAATGGTCTTTCCATACCGTTTGAATGGCCCTGGTCGCTTCCCTTTCTGTATAGGGCTTTATTTTTATGGTCAAGGTGGTTATTTCATGGGGCAGATACCGATAGAGTAAAGGACGTTGTGGGCCAATAAGCTCATTGGGCAGGATGCCAATGACTTGTACAGCGGCAGAGTCCAGCCATAGAGTTTGCCCTACCAGGGTCTCCGATTTAGCGGCCAATAAGTTGGCGGCCGCTTCATTGACCAACACATATAGCTCCGTACGGTGGGGCATAGTTTCAGGAAAATTTTGCCCGGCCAGTAAGCGGATACCTTCTGAGTCAAGGGTGCGGGGGTCAATACTTACGTAGTTTATGGCCAGCGTTTTATCCTTTAGCGTCACCGAGTCTTTACCCAGTTTAAGGGGCTCATAGTACCAGTTAGTAGCCAGCGTCGTTTCTACCTGACTTAGCTGACTTATCTCATGTTGCAGGTTTTGATAGGGTTCCCCTTTCAACTCCAGGGTCAGCACATTGGAGGGCACGGTGGAGTGGATGATGGCCTGGTTTTGTCGATCATAATCGGCTACGATCACCACCAATATCATAAACAGGATGGTCACCGAAAATTGAACGACGATCAACGCTTTGTAAACAGCCACACCCCGGAAGCGCTTTATATTCTTCAGTTTACGCAAAACCTGTATCGGCTCAAACGCGGATAATAGCCAGGCCGGAAATGCCCCGGCGACTAAGCCCGTCATCAGGGCGTAGGTTATCAAACCTACTACTAAGGGTATATCCCAGGAGAAGGTCACATCGTCCATATCGGGTACGTAACGGGCTAAAAGAGTAACACAGGGCACGGTAAACAACAAAGCAAACAGGGCAACCAGGGTCGATTCCAGTAAAAATTGACCGATCACTTGGCCTCTTGTGGCGCCTATGGTTTTGCGAACACCCACTTCCTGCGCCCGCGAGAAAGCCCGCGCCAAGGCCAGACTGATATAATTGAAAGCAGCCAAAAGGGTTAACGATAGAATGATGACTAGCTGCGTTTTTACGTCTTCCCAACTCGTGCCCGCATGGGGATTATTTTTAAGATCGATTTTTCCCGGGGTAATCTCGTCGAGGGGTTGTGCCAAAAATTGAAGCTGGCTCTTAGCCACTTTCCGACTATAGTGCTGAAGCGTGGCATTAAGCTGCGCTAGATTACCGTCTGATTTTAACCGGGCATAAATGGCTGCGCTCTTGAAGTCTCCCCAATCTTGTGAACTAGTCGGGATGGCTCCTTTTTTTTCCAGCCCTTCAGCCGCACGAATGGATAACATGGCCTCAATGGGCAGATGGGTTGCTAAAGGCGGGTCCTGGATGATTCCTCCAACGGTATAATAACCTAACTGTTCAATTTGAACCGTTTGTCCAATCGCATTGGTGCTACCAAATAGTTTCTGGGCTGTTTTTTGGGTTAAAAAAAGGGTGGTGGCATTAGTGGCCAGGCTTTGGGCATTACCGGATAACAAGTGAAAGCCAAACACCTCAAAAAAAGCAGGCTCTGAAAATTTTATGTCAATGGGTACATCGCCCTGTTGGGTTTGCAGGTTATGTTTTCCGGCCAGCCGTACTTTAACCGTTTTTCCGACAAAGGAGACGCTGTCCAGTTGAGTCGCCAAGGGTAAGGGAGCGGTTGCCCAGTTGGTTTGTTGCCCCTCGATTGTTTCCTGGGTGAGTAGGCGGACGAGTTGATTTAATTTTGGATGAAAGTGGTCGGTATCAAACGTGGCTTTCAGGCCAGTAAACAGAATAACCCCCACGGCCATACTCAGCGACAAGCTCAGAATATTAACGAGGGAAAACAGTTTGTTTTTCCACAGGGTGCGCCAGGCGATTTTAACATAGTTGCGAATCATATCCGGATGTAGTAGAAATGGCGAGGTATGTTCAGGGGTAAAGTAAGGACGGTTGGTAGCCCGTCGCTTCGGGAAGGGCTCCTGTTGCCGGTTGGCCAGGCTAGCCACTCGACGCCTGAGGTAATAGGGGCGAATAACCTTTAACGCTTCCAGCCCATACCAGAAGCGGGCGCGCCAGGCACCGACTTGTGCAGCTCGCTGGGCAAATTGCTCATGCAGATCGCCCTGCAACTCTTCCAGCAGATCAGGGGGCGTCAACCACCGGAGCAGGCGGTCGGCCCAGCGGGGTGGCTCCTGAGGATTGGTTGAAGACTTGTTCATCGCTTAGGAAAAGAAAGGAATGGGTAGGGCTTCCCAAAATCCCATCCGGAGCTGACGCATCTCCCGCAGTACTTGCTGACCAGCCGCCGTCAGGGTGAATAGTCGTTTGCGCCGTCCGCCTCGAGCCTGGTTAGCTCCGCCTAATTCCGAGCCAACGAGGCCTTTTTCCTCCAGTCGATACAAGACTACATGCACCCCCGTGACGGACGTGGTTCGCTGGGTACGTTGCTTAAGTTCATCGGCAATCGAGACGCCATAGGCTCCCGTGGGTTGGTCTTGGAGGAGGGCCACGGCGAGTAAGACCAATTCTTCAAACTCCCCCAGGTAGGTTCGACTCATACTAAACAGGCAAAAAAAGGTATATTTCTTTAGTAGTTGTTGAACAAATAGGATGCCAATTGTATAACTGTCTAATTATCAGAAATGTAGTTTGACGAATAGTGAATGCGTGTCCGAAACCGTACAAAAGCTGTCCGATACTAGGTAGGCGTGGACCATTTATAGACCCTCCGCTTTGCTCATGGGAGCAGTCTCTTAAAAGGCTCGTGGCTGTTGCAAAAGTCGGTGAAGCCTTGAATTGGCCGGGTGAACAAGCAGTTTTAAGCTAGCTGTTAGCGTACCATTGGCTGGTAATATCTCCCAATCTAACCGGTTTTAGACTTTTGCAACAGCCACTGCAGTTATGTAAAGAAGGAAATGTAATGAACCTTACCCTATGACTCAGAACTGGTTACGTAGAACGACGTTTGTCGTTTTTTGGTTGTTGACTCTTAGCAGTTACGCTCAAAACGAACGAATTAGCGATTACAATACAGTGGGCTGGTACACTTACAACGGCGACCATAAACTGAATGAACGCTGGCAACTTCACACCGAATATCAGTGGCGTCGGATTGACTTGATCCGTACCTGGCAGCAGTCGTTGGCACGGGTAGGATTAATCTACACCCTCAGCGACCGGGTGCAGGTATCGCTGGGCTACACCAACTTTGTTACCTATCCCTACGGTCGTTATCCATCCTCGGATCAAGGCGTACCAGTACCCGAAAACCGAATCTACCAAGACATTAAAGTGACCGATACTATGGGGCGGCTGCAACTAACGCATCGGGTTCGGTTGGAGCAGCGGTGGCTGGCGCAACTCTCGGAGGTTAATCCCCGCAAGGTGGCTAGCTGGGAGTACCAAAACCGCATCCGCTACCAGCTTTCACTAACCTATCCGCTTCGTGGACCTACCGTTGACGCTGGCGAGTTTTACCTCAACGCCTTCGACGAGTTGTTTATCAGCTTTGGCCGCAACGTAGGTGAAAATATCTACAATCAGAATCGGATATCGGGGGGCTTGGGCTATCAGTTCAACAACGATTTCCAGATTGAACTAAACTACTTCAACCGGATTTTGCAGCACGCCGACCTAGAGCCGCGTACTCAAAGGCGTATCTTTGAATATAATAACGGCTTCCGTTTGAACGTCAATTATAACCTCGATTTTACAAAACGAAGGAGTCAGAGCAGCCAATAGTCTTTATAAAAGGGTAATCAACATTGAGATGCAGTATGCTATTCCGTTTTGCGTATGCGACTAACTAGAGTTTACAGTTATTAAAAAAAATCGTCTCCTTAAACGCTCCTAAGCGAGACAAATAGGTATTGGCCAATAACAATGGACTTTGGTTGGCACTATACTAAGAATGATTTACTCGTGAGGTGCCACCCTTGGCCGGTATTTGATGGGTTAAGGAAGCCGGAATGGAACTCGCAAATGTCCCGTTGTCCACAAGCCCCGTGGGGCCCCTATAAACTGACTTGCAGCCAAGAAACAGGAACGCTTCGACCAGGTTAGAGAGCTGACCAAGGCCCTCATGGCATCGCTTTCACGAGTTACTCGTTAATCTACCAGGCAACCAAGAGATCCATTCGATCTGCAGTTCATCCTAAGTATACAAATACGTTGAATTTGTAGGCTATACCTGTGCGCTTGCCACCCCTCGGTTTATCCCTCCTGGACCCGCCACCAGAAGGAGCTAATACTGAATCCGGTAGGTCATTAAAACGACACCTGTGTTGTAAACTTTAGCGGCTCCCAAAGCCAGCTTCACGGCTTTGTTGCTCTGAAAAAGGGGAATGCCTGTCCCGAACAGAACCGGATACACTTTGACTTTTAGCTCATCGATTAACTCCTGTTCCAACAAAAATCCGGCGAAACGGCCGCCCCCGCAGAGGTACAACGGGGTGCCCTGCCCAGCCTTTAACTGCTGAATAAAATCCACTTCATGCTGGTCAATAATGTGCACTTGCTCATGAGCGGGTGTCTCAAAGTGCAGCGATTTGGAAAAGATATAATGCGTCATGTGCGGATAAGCCGGTTGTCCGGCTTGCAGGCCGTGTTGGTAGCCAAATTCATAGGTTTTCCTGCCCATCAGCACGGTATCATAAGCCTGTAAGCTCTGAACATAATCCGTTACATGTTCACCCTCATACAGAAAGCCATCCGCTGAGCCATCTTCCTGAGCGATGAAATGGTCTAACGTAACGCCCACGTGATAAATTAACTTTCTCATTTGCCTAATTGGTTTGGTTGGTTGTCGCCTGCGTAGCAAAGTACGAGGTTCGTTCCCACTAAATAAGTTCAGACTCATCCCACGTTAGTAGGGTGTAAACCTGTCTACAGAACTCCGTCCTATCGTTTAGCGGAATAAGCGGGCGGGTTTGGCAGCGATCAATTCAATGCAAAGGGTTAAGTAAACCAGTACGGTATCGGATAGGAGGATGTTCCGGCGAACTAAACGCTCGAATGTTGTCCGGTAAATGGATTCGGGAACGATTTATGCCTTAGCTCGGCAGGTAAAAAAGCCAAGCTTAGCGCCCCCGCCAAGAATCCCTTAAGGACTGCCTGCGTCCACCCATTACCCCATGGCGATTTAGTCGACCGCTCGCCAAGAAGAGCCTTGAGAGCCTTGGGTTACTTTCTGCCCGCTACCAGATCCGCCATGATCTTTTGCAAACGTTTCTGGCGAGTTTCATCCGTTTTGGCACTTTCCAGAAGGGAAACGTATTTCTTTTTACCACTGGGGGAAAGCGAGTCAAAAAAGACCTTAGCGTCCTGGTTAGCCTCCAGGGTCTGTTGGAAGTCAGCGGATAGGGTGATAGGACTGGGCCCGGAACGAGGGCTTACCTGAACCGTGATGGGGTCCCCCCCCTTCACCCCCGCCTGCGCGCGAACAGCCGCACTCACCGGAATCAGGCAGTGTCCACCCATCACGCCCACCGTCGTAGCATACGTAAAGCCATTGAGCGTAACCTCAAGGGGAGGGCGTTTGCCCATCCCGAGCTGCTCGATAATTGCATCCGGCACGCGAATACCTGTGTTATTCCCGGTTTGTAAGAGAGTTGTCTCAAAAGTCAATTCGTTTTTCATCTGCTTATCAAGGCCAAACGGGTTAAAAGGATTATTTAATAGCAATATTTCGCCGATGAGGATACCGCATTCGCTTTCCCCCGGGCATCAGGCTTGCCGACAAAGCTTACGGGTTATCAATGTATTTAGGCGTGATGCTCTTGCCCGGCTCACCCCAGAGAATAGAGGGGATGTAAGCGACTTCCCACACGTTGGCCTGCTCATCAGCAAACACAACGTAATGTTCGACGATGGGCGTCTCGTCTAGCTCGTCCACGTCCCTTTTCAGGGTTATGTTATCGGCCAGCCCATCCTGGTTTTGTAGAATGCCCCCTGCGTGGCCAGATCCTCGACACCACGCGTAATCACCGTTATTCACGGCTCAATGATTTGATGGGGTAACGTAGTTCGACCAGTGTTGAATTGACCTGTCTTTAGCTTCCAGTGGACCACGGCAACGGCAACTGATAGCAGCAGGAAGAGGGTCACCCGGATGTAATTCAGACGGCGCCATTTACCGACAGCAAGGGGCAATTGCGTTGACACCCCATCGATGTTGGCCTGCTGAAAGTTCATTATGTTCGGGGCGAAATAGCCCAGCGTCCAGAGTCTGATTAGAAAGTGAGCCGCGAAAATGAAAAGCAGGGCGTTGCGCACCGGTGAAATCTGCCAGCATAAGCCGATGGCTACCAGAAACGTCATCTCGTGCAACGAATGGGCAACAACCCAGAACGTTTTCAAATCCGGGGCATAGGGTCCCTGTAAAACCGACAGGGAGGCCGGCGGTTTGGCACTCCACCTGGGAATCAGTACGGCTGTCTCAAACAACTGCGCGCCATTTACCAGAAAATACGCCAACATCGTCATCAACAGCCAAAGCTCGGCCCGGTTTAAATAGTCAGGAGTGATCATTTTCATGACTTCTTGGCTTAACAGATCTTGAATTTTTCATTCGTTCATCAGATTAGTGACTTTTCTTTTTTGACCGAATTAACGGTACCAACTCCTATTTTCGCCTTCGTTTGGCTTGGCCACGGTTGGTCTGGAGTTTACTGAAATGGGGAAAGCGATTGCGATTTTAGGGTTCATCGTTCGCTAATTCCACTGTTATTTCTTCCATCACACGGATCGCATCGCTCATGTAAGTCTGAATCACTTTTTTCTCGGCATCGGTCAGGTTCATCACTAAAGTGAAGATTTTATCTTTCAGCCGTTTATAGACGGGGCCTAATTGTTTATCGATCATGGCCCTGTCGGGTACGATAAATACTTTTCGCCGGTCGTTTTGAACGAATTCTCGTTTAACCAGGCCTAGCTTTTCGAAACGGTCGATCATGGTAGTAGTGGCGCCGGTTGTCAGACCAGAACACTTGGCCAACTCACCAGCCGTCATGGGTTGCTCATTCACCAAAATGGTCAGGTACTTATGATCCGTAGCGTTCAATCCTACTCTACGCGCAATGGCTTGGTGCATCGTAATGGTCACATCCGAAAGCTTTTTCCCTAGTTCACTGACGGTTTGGCTCAGCTCATTATCCAGCATGGATTTATCTTTATAAAAAAGTATCTTGACTGTAAAGATAAATAGTTAAAATGAACTATCAAGCATCTGCTCGAAAAAATTAAGGTACACGAAGGAGCGACACAGAAATAATAAGTTTTTTAATAAGTTAATTGAAGACCGTGCAGAGGGATAAATTCACCGGCTGACTTAGCCGAAAAGACAGCCGGTGCTAAAATTCTGATCAGCGTTCAGACATGGATACGTATCGTTTTTTCTTATAAAGCAGTCCATTAACTGGCAATAATTGGGTGGGTAATGGATTGCGGTTGACTCTGGGACCTACTCAAATACTCAATGAAGTTTCAGTCACGACCTTATATACATTTTTAGATCATCCGCTCCTGAACCGTAGTTTATCAGGTGAGGTAACCTTACCCAAAAGCCCCACTAGGTAAGTAACGATCAGCTAGCTCCTCTCAAATAATGCGAGGAAACGCTCATAAATAGGTTCCCGTCTTAGACGACGAAGTGTTCATGTATTCGCTCATTAATTCGGGGGTTAATCTGTCGATTTTTTTTAATAACTCTTAACTACTATTCGTAGCCTACGATTAAGGATATTCTGGTCGAGGGCGACAACGTGATGGTGCGGAATGTCTGGCGCGGCACCAATGACCGAACCGGCCAGCGACTCCTGTTCAATGACTTCGTTCTCTGGCGGCTGGCCGACGGCAAAATCGCCGAGCGCTGGGCTACACTAACGGCTCCGTGGTGCAATAAGCTAAAGGCTTCGAATCCGGAATAGAAGTTCGAGGCCTTTAGCTTATTGCACCGATCAATTTCCTGCCTATTACCGGCAGAGCACCCTACAAACCAGCCCCCAATTAGATTTTTAGCACGTTGAAGGCCTGGTTCCGCTCCTGTGTCCCACCCCCCCCGGAGCCGATGATGCCCCTTAGTGGGTTGAAGGGACTTGGCTTGTGTTGAAAAAAATGAAATAAAATGGGATAAGAGTATAAATAGCCAGCGCCAGCCACGGACTAATAAACCCAAAAACTGCACCCGTACTGTAAAGCAGCGGTCCGAAAAGCAGCGACTGCCGGGTTACCTGTTTAAAGGCAGCCCGATTGATGCTACCTTGCAGAACATCGGCCTTGCGTTGCGCCTGCCAGCGAATGCTCGTGAAGGTAGCCGACATGAGAGCCATCACGACTCCGAATACAAGGATCGAAACCGGATTATGGAGATAATCGCCCAGCAGCGCCGTTGGAAACGGGATGAACGAACACCAAAGCAGGAGCAGCGCGTTAAGCCAGAAAATCCCCTGTGTGATGTTGGCGATCTGGTTGAAAAGCCGGTGGTGATTTACCCAGATGACGCACACCATCAAGAAACTAATGATCCAACTGACCAGCTTCGGCACCAACGCATACAGGGCCGCGCTCAGTTCGCTCACGGACTCGGGCTGGTGGATAGGCGGCACCTTGATTTCCAGCACCAGGAGGGTGACGATAATGGCAAAAACGCCATCGCTGAAGGCCTCGACCCGCACTTTTGTGAAGTACATCATAATCAGATTTTACGGGGGGAATCAATAGGTTCGGACTGGCTCAGCTACCCGGATCAACCAGACACCATCATCGGACTTCTCATCGGCCGTGCCTTTTTCGGAACGTATAGGACAAGCCAACGGTCAGAATTTTATCGTCGGGCTGAATTTTCGCAATCACCACATGTTCATGCGTATAAGTATAAAGTGCGTTGAAAGCCAGCCCCCGCCAGCTGGGGAAATCAACACCAATGTCGTACTGCCACCGGTAATTGTGGGCATCTGAAAAAGCGGGCTGGTAGTAGGCATCGTAATAGAGCCGCAGGTGGTTATCGAGCCAATAATGCCAGCCGCCCAGCCAGGTTGTACCGCGCCAGAGACCAATGGTTGGCGAGCCGTCGTAGCGCGTTTCGGAATAGGTGCTGGCCGCGAAGCGGGTGTTTTCATACACGGCTCCGGCCGACAGTTTCACTACGTGCCGGGGCGTGTTGACGAGTTGCCGTGTGGCGCCAGCTCCCGCAAAAAAACGCAGGTCGATTTTTCGGCGGTAGTTGGTCGAGATGTAGGCGATGGCAAACGGATAAAGCCGTCGTTCGGGCTGGTAATAGAGAAAATTCCGGCTGAAAAGGTCCCTATCGGCTTTGACTGAATAGAATGATTGATACAGACTGGAATTCTGCGACTTGACTACCCACGATAGAACCGGCGAGGCCACGACATCCAGCTTACTGCGCACGGTAATCACCTCCACATTGCCCTGCTGGAAATTACCCGTCAGCGACGCGCGTATCTGAAGTCGGGCCGTATCGCTCTCATTCAGTTGGGCCAGCGCGGGCGTGACCAGGAGACAGAAAAGAAAGACTAGTCTGGTCATACAGTAAAGCTATTGAACCGAATACCTCGTCGGGTTGACTCCCAAGCCTCTCCTGGCCACGAGATGAATTACCGGTTTACAATCTTGAGGGCTACATTTCGACCGAGTCCTGTGCCAAAAGCCAGCGCCATCCACACGAAGGCCAATTGCTCCACCATCCCAATTTTGGTGTCATCGCCGAGGTCGTAGCATTCGGCAAAGCCCAGTTCGCGGGCCAGCCCTCGGACCGTCTCTTTGGCTTTGTGGCTGTTTCCGGCCATAAACAGATCAATCCCTTCGCCGTTGTAGCTGGGGCTGCCAAGGTTCTCGAAACCCGTTGTGTTAAAGCACTTGACCACATCAGCACTGTCCGTAATGGCTTTCAGCGCGGCTACGGCATTGGGATAGTCGGGCGTTCCGATCGGGCCATTGGTGGCATCGACAAGGTATTTCCCGTTGGCTGATCCAATCTGCCGGGCAACCTCGACCACTGCTTTGGCCGGTGTACAGACGATTAATAAATCAGCCGCCTGCGCTGCCTCCGCTATGGCATGCGCGGTGATGGATGGATACGTTGCCAACCGTGCGTCGGCCTTAACGCTGTTGGGGTTTCGGACACCCAAAAAAATTTGATGACCTTTTTTGGCAAAGCCTTCGGCCAGGGTACGGCCGATGTTCCCGGCTCCAATAATGGCAATATTCATGGGCCTTATCGAGTTTATGATGCGCCTGTTCCTAGTGGCCGGCCCGGCGAAGGGATACCAGCCGGTTGGTTCTTTGTTGGGTTGTGATGGCTTCAAAAAGGAAATGGACGTGGAGCAGGCAGAAGCAATCAGCTCACTTTTGCCTGCTCCTGCGTCAGCACCGAGTTTTGAGGAACCGGTTATTCGCCCAATGCGGCAATAATTACCCTGGCGGTTTCGGCGCCGGAGAAGTTCTGCTGGCCGGTAATCAGGTTGCCATCCCGAATGGCGAACCCGCGCCATAGACCTGCCTGCACGTAGTTGGCTCCGAGTTTTTTGAGTTCATCCTCAATCCGCCAGGGCATCACGTGCTTGTCGCGGGGAAGCGAACCAGACTCCCAAACGGCGTTGTCGGCAAAGTCTTCCTCGACGTTGGCAAAGCCCGTAACGGTCTTCCCCTTCGCCAGATACTCGCCGTTCGATAGTTTGGCATAGCGTAGAATCGCGGTGCCGTGGCACAAAGCCGAGGTCACTTTCCCCGCTTCATAAAACGCCACGAACTTGTTTTGCAGCTCAGTTGCCATGTCAAAGGTGAACATGGGAGCCTGTCCGCCCGCTACGACCAGCGCATCGAAATCATCCACATTCAGGTCGGGGACTGGCCTGGTGTTATCGACCAGCGCGCGCAAGTGTTCGGTATGAATGAAGCCCTGCGAGATCAAATCGGACGATGAATACCCGCTGGGGTCGCTGGGGTCGCTCATGGCATCCCCTTCGCATTTACCCCCGTTGGGACTGAAAATCTCGACCTGGTAGCCTTTTTCCGAGAACTCGAAGTAAGGGTGAGCCAGCTCACTCCACCAGAAGCCGACCGGCCAGCCGGTAGTCGTGGATAGGGCCGGGTTAGCCACGACGATAGCGACGCGTTTGGGGCGTTCAGGATTGACAAGATTGGGATCTTTTAAACTCATGGCCTGAAGTAGTTATGGTAAGCCTGAGCAAATATAGCGGGCGGTATATACCTTTGTAAAGGTATGTACACCGAAGTATGATACTCTCCTTTTAGAGAGTGTCTGTAAATCAGTTACTTATAATTATGCCTGACTTTCTTCACGACGGTAAGTTGTACTATAACCCGGTTGAGTTTGCCATGAACTTCATCGGAGGGACCTGGAAAATGCCCATTTTGTGGCGGCTGAACAAGCAGGTGATGCGGTATAGCGAACTAAAGAAATACCTGCCTCACATCAGCCACAAAATGCTGACGACCCAGCTCCGGGAACTTGAGAAGCATGGTTTTATTACCCGCAAAGTATACCCGGTCGTGCCTCCTCATGTGGAATACCGTATCACCGACAAGGGTCGGCTGGTGATTCCGGTGATTGAAACGATCCGGCAGTTTGGCCGTACGTTGATGAAAGAAGCCGGGATTCAGGAGGCGAAATAGAGCATCAGGTAATGGTACAGATTCAACATGTCAAGGCATATGCGACGGATGGTGTTGGACGGCTATTAAAAAATCACCGTCTCACAATTCGCTCTTACTTGAGACGAAAGAGTCTTCATAAATATGCTTCAAAAAATGGGCCATTTAAAAAGCGACAATACCTCAAACACAAACCCATTTTTGGCGTAGGACGAAATAGTTACCCCATCGCCATTGCAGTCGTGAGTCAATGCCCGTATGCACCCGTCTTCCAAGAACATGTATTCGTTGCTGATTGCCAGGCTTTAAGAGAAAAATCGTTCTTGGATAAAAATCGCTCCTAGAAATCTGCACAATTTCAGCAACGACTGTGTTCGACCCAGGTATACTATTCTAATAACATTTATAAGTATTTTTCTGGCCATTTAGGTTTAGGTCATATGAACACCCAAATTACTCCCCCTAAGTCGATTGTCTTCTCACAAAAAATAAAAACTAAACACTTGTTTAATTGCCTGTTTATCTTTTACCTTTGTTCCGTCGATTGAGCTATGGCAGAGGAAGAACAGGACGCGCAACTGAAAATAAAAAATGCCGCCCGGAAAGTATTTCTGGAGCAGGGGTATGAAGGGGCTAAAATTCGTCAGATTGCCGACGAAGCGGGCGTCAATCTGGCTATGGTCAATTATTATTTTCGTAGCAAAGATCTGTTGTTCAAAAGCATATATCTGGATACATTCCGGGAATTTATGAGTCGGATGGTGTTGATGCTCAATGAAGAAACACCGCTGGAGGTAAAAATCTGGAAAATCGTTGATCGATACACCGATTTTATACTTGAAAACCCCCTGTTACCCATGTTTGTCATCACCGAACAGCGGCAGGGTGGTAGTTCTTTCTTTAAAGAGATGAACGTCAAAGGTATTATTGAAAATTCGTACTTCCGTAAGCAGTTACTGGAAGAAGCTCAGAAGGGTCATATCCGTTCCATAGATCCTTTACAGGTCATTGTGACGATTTTGAGCAGTATCGTTTTTCCAGTCATCGCCCAACCGATCATTTCGTATGTAGGGAGTCTCGATGAGACCAATTTCCGGCAGTTTATCGAGAGCCGGAAGCAGATTGTTCCCGAGATGATCATGAGCTACCTGCGACAATTTTAAATTTTTTTACCCATTAATTAAACAACCGTTTAGAACAGATGTTTGGAATCTATGAAAACGTATCTAACAAGCGCCATCTGGCTGGTTTGGTCGCCACTGCTGGCACAGTCGGGTAGCCCGATGGCGGAGGTAAGACTGGAGCAATGTTACACAGCCGCCCGTAGCGCTTACCCACTTTTGAAACAGCAGGGTATCCTGCAACAAACGGGCGATCTGGCCATTGCCTCACTGGCCACCAATCGGCGGTTGCCCCAATTGTCCATCAACGGGCAGGCGTCGTGGCAGTCGGAAGTAACAACGATCCCTATCGAGTTGCCCAATGTGTCGGTGCCGGTACTAAGTAAAGACCAGTATAAACTGACGCTCGATGCCAGCTACGCACTTTATGACGGGAAGCTGACCCGCCTGCAAACCGATTTGCAACGGGCCACCACTGCCACGGCTCAGCAACAGGTAGAGGTGGAATTACGTCGGCTGAACGATCAGGTGAACGCTTTCTTTTTATCAGCCCTGCTCACCGACGAACAACTGCGCCTGACTCAGGTCCTGTTGGCCGAGCTTCGCAACCGCATCGATAAACTAACCGCCAGCGTGCGCTTTGGTACGGTTGCCCAGATGAATGTCGACGCTTTACTGGCCGAACGACTTCGTTCTGAACAACGCCTGGCCGATCTTAACGCCACCCGTCGCGGGCTTCGCGAGTCCCTGCGCTTGCTGACCGATCTGCCGATCTCCGATAGTACCCGACTGCTACTTGATTCGCAGCCTTCAGATCTGTCGGATATACCACTGAACAGACCCGAATTTCAATTGTATAAAAGTCAACATTCGCTCTACGAAGCGCAACGTCTTCTGGTCGACAACCGCCTGAAACCTCGCCTAAACCTGTTTGCTCAGGGCGGTGCCGGCCGGCCGGCCCTGAACTTCCTGAACAATGACCTGCGGGGCTTTTTTATAGGTGGCCTGCGGCTGAACTGGAATCTGTCGGCCGCCTATACCATCCGTAACGAACGACAGATATTGGCACTTAACCAGCAATCGGTAGCCGTTCAGCAGGAAACGTTCACCAAAAATCTGTCCGTACAACTCCGGCAGCAACAAACCGAGATCGAGCGGCTCCGGGATCAGCTTGGGCAGGATGCCGAGATCGTGGCTCTCCGCACCCGAGTGCGGCAAGCGGCTGCCGTACAACTCGACAATGGCGTACTGGCCGCCCGCGATTATACCACCGAATTGACAAACGAAAACCAGGCATTACTGAACCAGAAACTGCATGAGCTTCAACTCATGCAGGCTATCATTCACTATCGAACCTTAACCGGAAACTGATCCATGAAAACAGCGCAACTCCCTCTGCTTTGTAGCCTCCTTGTGCTACTATTGGCTTGCCAGAACGACGACGATACCGCCGATGCTTATGGCAACTTTGAGGCTGTCGAAACCACCGTATCCGCCCAGGCAACCGGCGCACTGCAAACGTTTACTGCTCAGGAAGGTCAGAAACTTCGGGCGGGTCAGGTGATTGGTCAGATTGACATCAAACAACTGAAACTCCGCAAAGCACAGTTGCTGGCTAGTGAACGGGCAGTTCGGAGCCGGACCCCCAATGTGTCGGCTCAGTTGTCGGCTTATGAACAGCAAATTGCCGTTCAGCAACAGCAGTTAAAAACCCTTCAGCGCGAGAAAGTGCGGGCTCAGAATCTGATTGCTGCCGGAGCTGCCCCTACCCGGCAACTTGATGACATTGTGGCTCAGATGGAGGTCATTGACCGCCAGATTGCCCTGATTCGGCAACAGCGGGCCGCTCAGGCGTCGGCATTGGGGACGCAGCGGGGCGGAACCCTGGCCGAAACCGCCCCCTTATCCGAACAGGTAAAACAAATTGACGATCAGATTCAGAAATCATCCATTGTGAACCCGGTGGGCGGGACCATCACGGTCAAGTATGCCGAACCGGGCGAGGTGGTCAGTTATGGGAAACCGCTTTATAAAGTAGCTGCCTTATCCGACATCACGCTACGGGCTTATGTGGGGGGTGACCAGTTGGTCAGTGTGAAGCCAGGCCAGAAAGTCAGCGTCTTTGTCGACGCGCCCAATGGCAAACTCAAACGATATGATGGCACAGTGACCTGGATTTCCAGCAAGGCTGAATTTACACCCAAGGTCATTCAGACCAAAGATGAACGGGTGAATCTGGTGTATGCTCTTAAAGTACGGGTTAGCAATGACGGCGCGTTGAAAATCGGAATGCCGGGCGAAGTGCGATTCCAGTAACCGATACAACTATGGACGCTATCCGCATCAACCATATATCGAAAGCGTACGGGACCACCCAGGCGGTGCAGGACGTTTCGTTCAATGTCAGGCCGGGCGAGTTATTTGGCCTCATCGGACCGGACGGAGCCGGGAAGACGACATTATTTAAAATTCTGGTCACCCTGCTACGACCAGATCAGGGTCAGGCTATGGTAGCCGGGCGCGATGTATTGCAGGCATTCCGGTCATTGAGGCTGCATATTGGCTATATGCCGGGCCGGTTTTCGCTGTACCCGGACCTAAGCGTAGAGGAAAATCTAAGCTTTTTTGCCACCGTTTTCGGCACCAGCATCGCCACAAACTACGATCTTATCAAAGATATTTATAGTCAGCTGGAGCCCTTTAAAGACCGTCGTGCCGGTGCCCTGTCGGGGGGTATGAAACAGAAACTGGCCTTATGTTGTGCCCTGATTCATAAGCCGGAGGTCTTGTTTCTCGACGAGCCAACCACGGGTGTTGATGCGGTGTCGAGGAAGGAGTTTTGGGATATGCTCCAATTATTGAAACAACGGGGGCTAACCATTCTGGTATCCACGCCCTACATGGACGAAGCGGGCCAGTGCGACCGCATCGCGCTCATGCAAACAGGCCGGATTCTGGCAGTCGATACCCCCGCCGGAGTAGCCCGGCTCTTTGCCAAACCGCTCTTTGCCGTGCGGGCTACCGATACATTCCGGTTGATCCAGGACCTGCGGCAAGCCCCCTTTACGGAGACCTGCTACGCGTTTGGCGAATTTCTGCATCTGACCACCCACGAGCAAACCAAACCAGAAGATATTCACCACTACCTCGACCAGCACCGACATGAACAAGTGGTTGTCAAACCGATTCAGGCGGGTATAGAAGATAGTTTTATGGCCCTTATGCAACATGAATAACGCCGTCGTAACCAACAGGCTTACCAAAAAATTTGGTGACTTTATTGCCACCAACCAAATCACTTTCGAGGTGGCTCAGGGTGAAATCTTCGGATTCCTGGGGGCCAACGGAGCCGGAAAAACAACGGCTATGCGGATGCTTTGCGGCCTGCTGACGCCAACCTCCGGTGAGGCCCGGATTGCGGGCTTCGATGTGTATCGGCAATCGGAACAGATCAAGCAGGTGATTGGCTACATGAGTCAGAAATTTTCCCTCTATGAAGACCTGACCGTGCGCGAGAACATCCGCTTTTACGGGGGGGTCTACGGTTTGAATCGTGCCGACCTACGCGCCAAGTCGGACAGGATTATTCAGCAGCTGAATCTGGGAAGTGTGGCCGATTCGCTCGTGGTATCGCTGCCTTTAGGCTGGAAACAGCGACTGGCCTTTTCGGTGGCGTTGATTCATAACCCAAAAGTGATCTTTCTGGACGAGCCAACGGGAGGTGTCGACCCTATTACCCGCCGACAGTTCTGGGACATGATCTATGAAGCGGCTCACGGCGGCACGACCATTTTCGTGACCACCCATTATATGGACGAGGCCGAGTACTGCAACCGCGTGTCGATCATGGTGGATGGTCAAATAAAGGCCCTGGACACACCTACTGAGTTGAAACGCTCGTTTGGTGTAGACTCCATGGATGGCGTCTTTCAAATTCTGGCACGTGGTACATCAACGAAATAACTTATTGGCTTTTACCACTCCTTACGCCCATGAACCGCTTCCTTGCTTTCGTCAAAAAGGAATTCTTCCACATCCTGCGCGACCAACGGACCCTGCTAATTCTGTTCGGGATGCCGCTGGCGATGGTGCTTCTGTTTGGCTTTGCGCTGACCAATGAGATCAAAAACGCCAATATTGCCGTGCTGGACTTCGATCATGGTCAGCATAGTCGGCAAATCACCGATCGGTTACTATCGTCGGGCTATTTTCAACTGATGAAAAACCTGAGCCGCTTTCAGGATATTGAAGCGACGTTTCGGCAGGGAAAGGTGAAGCTGGTTGTTGTTTTTCCGGCCAGTTTTACCAACGACTATGCGCATGGCCGGAAGGCGCAGGTGCAGCTACTGGCCGATGCCTCGGAGCAGAACACCGCTATTAGCCTGACGAATTACGCAACCAGTATTATTCAGGGATACCAGAACGAGCAAAACCCCGTTGGGGCGGTCCAGCCGTTGCAAATTAACGTAGCCCCGCGTATGGTGTTCAACCCCGAACTGAAAGGGGCCTTCGTGTTCGTTCCGGGCGTTATGGCGTTGGTGCTGCTGTTGGTTTCGGCGTTGATGACCTCGGTGACCATCGCCCGCGAGAAAGAGACCGGCACTATGGAAGTTCTCATGGTATCGCCCCTGTCACAGCTTCAGATTCTGTTCGGTAAAGTGCTGCCCTATCTGCTGCTGTCGTTCATAAACGGCTGCGTTATCATTGCACTTGGTGTTTTTCTGCTTGGTATTCCACTGCATGGCAGTCTGCTGTTGCTGCTGAGCGAAACGCTTTTATTTATTTTTCTGGCGCTTTCTCTGGGATTGCTCATTTCAACCCTCGCCGATACGCAACTTGTGGCCATGTTCGTCTCCTTATTGTTGATGCTGATGCCAACCATTTTTTTATCGGGTTTTATTTTCCCCATCGAAAGCATGCCCCCCTTTCTTCAACTCGTGTCGAACATCATTCCGGCTACTTACTTCATTGCCATTGTCAAAGGCATCATGATCAAAGGCGTTGGCCTGACCGACCTCTGGCAGCCGACGCTGATTCTGCTAGGCATGGCCACCGTGCTGATGGCGGTGAGTCTTCGGAATTTAAAACCACGACTGGACTAGTTGAGCAACGGAATTCGCTACCAATGACCGTGTTCTGACAACCAAGCACTAAACCATATGAATCGCACCCTGTATATGATCGAGAAGGAGTTCAAACAGCTTTTCCGCAACGCCGTATTGCTCCGGATGATGCTGGCAGCTCCAGTTCTGCAGTTGATTCTATTAGCCTATGCAGCCAATTTCGAGGTAAAAAACCTCCGCATTGCCATCGTAGACCAGGACCATACGACCTATGCCCAGCGGCTGGTGAGCAAGTTTCGATACATCGATAACTTCCAGTTTCAGGGATACCTGCCAGCGTATAAATCGGCCTACCGTGCCTTACTTGGGGGACAGGCTGACCTGGTTCTGGTCATTCCACCGTATTTTGAGCGTGATCTGGGCAAGGAAGGGCAGTCGTCCGTACAATTGCTGGTGAGTGCCATCGACGGCACCAAAGCGGGTATTGGCTCGGGCTATGCGCAGGCCATCATCCGGGATTTCAACCAGGCGATTCGTCTGGAAACGGGGGTGATTTCAGGCGACCAGACTGCTCAGTTGGCCATTGAAAATCAATACTGGTATAACCCTCGTCTGGAATACAAGACGTTTATGGTGCCGGGGATTTTATTTGAGTTGATGTTGCTGATCGGGGGCATGATTGCGGCTCTCAACATCGTTCGGGAAAAAGAAATCGGCACCCAGGAGCAGTTAAATGTAACACCCATCAAAAAGCATGAATTTATTTTGGGAAAACTGACGCCCTTCGTTATCATCGGGATGGTACAGTTTACACTAGGTCTGGGCGTGGGGGTGTTCCTGTTTCATGTACCTGTAGCCGGAAGCCTGCTGCTCCTCTACGGATTTGCCTTTCTCTTTTTACTGCTTTGCGTAGGGCTTGGTCTGCTGATTTCGGCCATTTCAGAAACGCAGCAGCAGGCCATGTTCGCCGTGTTTTTCTGTCTGGTGCTGTTCATCCTGCTGAGTGGCCTGTTTTCGTCCACAGACGATATGCCCCAGTGGGCGCAGTATGTCAACCTGTTCAACCCACTCCGATACATCATTGAAGTTGGCCGCAATGTCATGCTGAAAGGCAGCACTCTGCGGGATATGCAAACGCAGTTTCTGGCGTTACTGCTCATGGCCATTTCCCTGATCGGGCTGGCGTCCTGGCGGTACCGAAAAACAATGTAAATGAGCAATTCGTCATTGCGGACGATTTTTTCTGTTGTTTCTGTTTGGTTCAACAAGTCCATGTTAAACTCGTATCTGTTTCACCGGTAAGATCCAACAACTTCATTGATATAGATTCTGGTTGAACGGATACTGGCGTTCTTAACGAAAAAGAGGCATGTCCTACCGTACAGTAAGGAAGTTAAACCAAATGGAATACGGGTAAACTATATACCCAGGAGAGCACCAGAATGGTATACAGTTTACCACTTTGAGTTAGAAGCGTATACTCTGCGGGTCTGCATGATTGGCAAGCGGTTGTGTTGTTTTGGGAGCGAGTTGAACACCTCATCCGTTACTGTATGATTTGTTGTGGATGTATGCCGACAGTGCGTTTGGTGGTCCTTTTAACGAACAGTTGGACACTATTTATGAAATGTGCGTGGTAACCTTTTTGATTCCTATTACAACTCAGCCCATTGAAAAAAACTAGTTATTCATCAGCGTCGATGGATTGTGACACATACCTTAACTTTTAAAACTCATCTTGTAGTCTATGGAAAAAGATCTGCTACTAAACCAGTTACTCATAGATTACAATCAATGGGTAACGAGCTTAACGGCTTCGGTTAGGCAAATGGAAGACGATCTGATGCAATTAAGGCGACTGAAGCAGCAGAATCCTGATATGGAACAATTATTCGATTTTCTAATTGAATGTACCGCCGGACGGCAAGCTTTCATGAGTTATCTCTGCCAACTGTGCTTAAAACGCATAGAATCCTTAGCTGCCGAGAAAGACCCGACTTTAGTAGCCATTCTCTGGGGAGCACACCCGTCTTTAAGACAACTAATTGAATCAAACCAAATGGCAGTGCAGGAAATCAGGTTGAACTACGCGGTCCTGTTGACCAATCGAATCTAATTTTGTTAGTACGTATGCGACTAACTAGAGTTGACAGATATTAAAACCTTTGTCTCGTAAAAAGGCTCATTTTTTGCTTCAGTGGAGTATGTGACGAATTTGGTCCCTTTTTTTAGATCCACTCCGCAGACTTATTTTCGCGTCAATAATCATCACACCAATCGATGAGTAGCATTCATTATTTTCAACGGTACTCCCAGCCTGAGAACGTTGCCACCAACAACACGCTCCTTTTATTTTCGAGACTCTACCAGTTAGCGCCTTACAAGTTCACCCAGTTTTTAAATGAGCTTTTGAACGATGCCGATTTACAGACTGGAATTTTATTTACGCAACAGGTTGCCGGAAAAGGCTCTGTACCTGACGGAGTTATGGCTCAAGAAAGCTTTAAAGTCATCATTGAAACGAAACTCCACGACAAATTTTCAATTGACCAGCTTACAGCTCATCTATCAAGTTTTAGCAACGAGCAAAAACAAATTCTACTAGCCTTAGGCCCTCGTAATCTTGCCGAGAAGCAACGCATTGAAGTTGAACGCATAATAACCGAAAGTCACCACTCAAGCGTAAAGTTGATAAGTACAACCTTTCAAGCCATTATTGACGTGATCAGAAGTGTATTAGCCGAGTACGATTTTGAGTTACATGATCTGATTAATGACTATGAAGGCTACTGCGTACAATCAAATCTTCTGGATGTATCCCATAGCTTACTAAGAATTGTTCCCTGCGGCTGGTCCTTAAAGTTGAACGTTAAATACAACATCTATTTCGCTCCCTCCAACCGTGGTTATAGCAAACATAGTTACGTAGGCCTATACGCAAATCTAAATTCGGTCAAAGGGATGTACTACGTCGGACGATTGGTCAATACCATTCAGGCCAACCTAGTTTCAAACTCCCTGTTAGAGATCATAAGCGCGACTGAACCTCCAACCGAGTTACAGCTACAGATGATTACTGATTGTATGAATGAAAGCCTGCAAGAGCAAAAAGTATCCATATCGACTGGACATACGTTTTTTTGCATCGAGCAATTCTTTAAGACCGAGTATTTGAAAAAATCAAAATACGGAATGCAAGGTACCCGGATTGTCAATTTGAAAAGCCTTCTGGGTGGTATCCCCTCGGGAGCTATTGAGATAGCCAGTAAATTGAATGGACATACCTGGGAAGAAACCCAATAACGGTGGGCACCAGATTACGAAACGCACATACGCAAACGCCTCGCAGGTTCAAGTCACACTCTCTCTGCAATTTGGTCTCAGACTCTGTATTGTTAATTTTCTTGATCTGGCTTCCAAAACGCAAGTAATAGGGCTGTGGAAGACAAAAGAGAATAAGAGTAGATTATCAGTCTTTAAGGTATTTTAAACTATACACACCTAAAAATTCTACATGCCCAATCCAGACAAAGTTGTGTGGGAATGCGCCCCACACACGATTGCAAAACACAGAATACTTGAATATTATCTTGGTGCATGGTTTCCTATACTAGCCAGATACAACGGGAAAATCATTTATGTTGATGGCTTTTCGGGGCCAGGCGAATACATAGGTGGAGAAAAGGGTTCACCCCTAATCGCCTTGGAGGTTGCCGCAGCTCAACAAAAGCATTTAGTTCATTCACAGGTAGGCTTTGAGTTTATAGAGCAGGATGAACAACGAGCCAAGAATTTAGAATCTGCTATTGCTACCCTTGACCTGCCAGAAAACTTTACCATAGACGTAGCGCGTGCAAATTTTCAGGACGTTATCAATAGTCGATTAGATAGTTTAGATAAATCGGGAACGAAGAATGCGCCAATATTTGCTTTCATTGATCCTTTTGGCTTTTCGGGTGTACCCTATTCTCTGTTAAAGAGATTGCTAACTTATGAAAAAACAGAAGTATTTGTCTATTTCGCTAGAAACTCAATAAATCGTTTTGTCGAAGTTGCAAAAGTTGAGCAACACATGAAGGATTTATTTGGCTTAGAAAAAATAGAAGTTCCTGCTGGCGTAAACCGCTTAGACTTCTTAAAAGGTTTGTACGAAAGTCAGTTAAAAGAAATAGCAAAATATGTAGGATCTTTTTCTATGATTAATGCAAAAGGGGTCCCCATTTATGATTTGTTTTTCGCCAGCAACAATCTTACTGGCTACGTAAAGATGAAGGAGGCCATGTGGAAAGTTGATGAAACCGGGGGATTTAAATTTGACTACAGGGATGATCCTAGTCAGGCTATACTATTTCCCGTTAATCCACTTGATTCACTGGTTAAGCTGATAAAAGAAAAAGGTAAAGGAGGTAAAGACCTCAATATTGATAGGATTGAAAGATATGTTGAATCGAATACTATCTACCTGGCTAGTCATATGAAAAGAGCCTTGCGTCAATTAGAAGAAATGAAAGTTATATCCGTTCAAAAAATAAAGGCAGATGGCAATCCAAGGAGAGGGAAATTTTTCGCACCAGGGACAATAATTGATTTTAACTAGCCAGTTAATTATTTGATTATAAGTATATTATCACTATATTGATAGGCGAATTAACACTCTATACATGGCACAATCTAGCATTGAATGGACGGAAATGACCTGGAATCCGACAACCGGATGCGACAAGCTGTCGGCTGGCTGTAAGTTCTGTTATGCCGAAGTTATGACCAAACGATTGCAGGCCATGCGACTGGAAAAGTATTCGGAAGGCTTTAAAATTATACGAACGCATGACTCAGAACTCATGAAGCCGTTTGAATGGAAAAAGCCAAAGGTTGTTTTTGTCAATTCGATGAGCGACCTGTTTCATAAAAACGTACCTCTGCCATTTATACAAAAAGTTTTCGATACCATGAATCGCTGTCCTCAGCATACGTTCCAGGTTTTAACTAAACGTGCTGAACTATTAGAGGCTTATTCTGCAGAACTAACTTGGTCCGAAAATATTTGGATGGGGGTATCAGTCGAAGATAGCCGCGTAATAGATCGTATTGATCATTTACGGCAATCAGGAGCTAAAACAAAGTTTTTATCCTTAGAACCATTGCTTGGACCACTGCCAAACTTAAATCTAACTGGAATTGACTGGGTAATCGTCGGTGGGGAATCCGGTCGAAATCCAAGACCAATGCACGAAAGCTGGGTTGAAGAAATCCGTTTGCAGTGCGAACAGCAAGGCGTCGCCTTCTTTTTTAAACAGTGGGGTGGACGAAATAAAAAGGAATCTGGACGACTCTTAAACGGACGTACATACGATGAAATGCCAGTAATGGCTTAACGGCATCGCATCAGTACTGAAAAAATAACTATACCAAAGATTTTTAACAGCCCTTGTTTTAACGACAAGGGCTGTCTCGTTAATAAAGGCCGCTGTCTTGCATAAACGATGATGGCAACGCCAAACCCTGCCCGCAGCTGAGTTGCTTAACATTGTTGAAACAAGTTTACAAAGGAGACGTTAAGCCTGACTGTTGTTCCTGTTTAACTTCATCAATCAGCCCGTCAAGCCGACCCGCATTAATATCGGTTACAATCTGATCATCCCATCGACTGAAGTCATGTTCGGTTAACCAGGTAGATAACTGGTTATATTCCTCCGCGGATAAAGCGGCAATAGCCTGTTGGATTTGCTCTACTGTCATAGCTCATCTAGTAAAGTATCGTTGCGTACAATATTACAATACTATGGCCGAAAAAAAAATAATTATCGTTCCCTAACCGTATGTAGACAGAATGATTTTATTTCAGGCTTCCATTGGCCTAAGGCCATCCAGTAGAGCCTCATGATACCGACCACGTACGCCCCCACCGTTCACACGCCTAAAGACTTTAAACTAGCCCAAGGTAATTCACCTGGAAACGGGCCAGCTGGTATTGCCGGGTATATATCGCGAACCGGCAAACTGGTATTACCCAAAAAATCCGTCGAGCAATTAACGTTAAATGTCAACCTGCTGAGCGTGCGAATGAAAGTTGGGGTCGACGTTGAAGAGGGACAAAAAATTGATATGCTTTACCTGGTTCCCGCAGGAAGTTCGATAGCTGACTCGTTTACGGTGATACAGGCGGCAAAGGGATACACAATTGAACTGGGTAAGCTCTTATTGGAAGAAGGAATTATGTACAAAACCGTTAAGTATACCTTTACCATCGAACCATTCTTGCTTGAAGATGGGATGAGTGGGTATCAATTACGGTTACACGAACCAATTCCTAAGTTGTTCTATATCTGGAGCGCATTTAAAGATTTACAGCGTCAATAACTAAAATTCAGCAAAGCATTCTCTTTTCAATTGAAAAGAAGAATACGATCATTAAGCAATAGCCAAATAGTAGTCCTCCTACCTTATTTGACAACGAGAATATCCTTCCACCGGGTAGTGTAGCAGGGTGACCGAAAATTTTGCTTCATAAGCCAGGCTGATTCCGTAAAACCCTGGCTGGCCAGCCTGACCCGCCCACGGCCATGCCGATGGTTGATGCGGTCAACGGCTGAATACACCCGCTTCCAGCGCTCATCAGGTTCAACGTCAAAGACGCTAAACTGCCGATGGTCCCAATCCACCAGATCCGTCAGCATAATACCCACTTTTTGAAAATTGTACCCCTCCCGGTAAATGGACTCCAAAGCGGCCAGCCCGTATCGGATCAGTTCAGCATCGCTGCAGCTGTGATGAGGTAACTTGACTGTGCGACTGTTGGAGTACTGCCGGTCATTGGTACGGAAATAATTCGTGTGTAGAAATACGGTAATGTATCCAGCAGCCGATGCCTGTTTTCGCAGTTTAAGGGCCGCTCTGGAGAGATAAGTAGTAACCGCCTCACGAAGCGGCTCCAGGCCGCTCACCGGCGTACCAAAGCTGGGTGCCGTGCAAATAGATTTCTTTCGAGCGGGTTCAATCTCCAGTGCTTTACAAGGCTGGCCCCGCAGTTCATACACCAGTCGAAGCCCGGTAACCGTCAGAAACTGCCTGATCCAGTCATCCGGTAAATTACGCAGCTGAGCTGCAGTCTGGATACCATTCTCTAAAAGCAACCGTTCGTAGCGATCCCCAATGCCCCATAAGTCTCCTATGCCAAACTCATCCAATGCCTCACTGATCTTGGCGGGGGTATCCAGCACGCATATCCCCTTATGTTCAGGCTTTTTTTTGGCAAACCACGTGGCTACCTTGCAAAGTGTTTTAGTGGGCGCAATGCCGATATTTATGGGTATGCGGCTACTGCGGTGCGTCGTGGACCGGATCGTCTGCGCAAGCTCCCGTAAGTCGGGATAAATCGTCTCATAACCCGCCAGATCGAAGAAGCCCTCATCAATGGAATATACTTCCACGCGTTCGATGAAGCGGCCAACGATGGCAAAAATTCGTCTCGACATATCCCCGTACAACGGGTACGTACTTGAAAAAACGTGGATACCCTGCTGACGAACCAACTCCTTAATCTTGAAAAAAGGAGTTCCCCGGGTAATCCCTAATTGTTTGGCAATCCCATTTTGCGCCACTACGTTACCATCGTTGTTGGATAAAACAATAACGGGCTGTTTGCGGAGCGCGTGCTGGAACGAAATGTGACAACTGGCGTAAAACGATAAGGCATCAAAATGAGCGTACATACTCGAAAAGGTTAGGGCAGTATCGATGGTTTAAAAAACACCCAGGTAACGGCTCCAAACACAAAGGAGTCCTCCCCTGGGTCCCCCGGGTGCATATAGATTGGGTCGTAGCTTGGGTTATCTGCTTTCAGGAGCAACATCTCCCCGACCCGCTTCATACGCCTGACAACGTATCCGTCATTGACAAACGCCACAATCACCTGGCCATCGACAGGCTCCATCAAACAATCAACCACCAGAATATCCCCGTCATCAATCCTGGAATTGAGTCGGGCACGCGGATTGACCATACTGTTTCCTTCCACTCGGACAAAATAAGTATCGTCGGGATGGACGATACACAACTCATTCAGGTCCAGGACATTTTCCAAATAATCGGTCGCCGGCGAGGGAAACCCACAGTGGACGCGTGAGAGAAACAACGGTATCCTCAACCGACTTTTTATGCCAGCCTTTCTAATTGTAAAACGGGTTCGGACCCTTGTTTTCATAGGCGTCTAATACAAGTAAAATATAATTTCAGGGGCTATTATATTATTAGTATATTATAAATCCTAATATTTTCAAGTTTTTACGTAAATTAGAACTCAAAACTTGGTTATGACCCTCTATGCGTTCAACCTGCTTTCCCTGGAAAAGCAGCTGGCAAGTGCCTTCCAAAACGGCACTTTTTTAGTGACCAGACGAGTCGGCATATCGTATTTATGCCTCTATGCTCTGGAAACTTTCTACGTTGAGATCCGCTATAGTCAGGATCTCAATCAGATCACAGCCTGCCGGTCATTCCAAAGCAGCATTGCTTTAGAGCCCTATCTTGAGCAAATCAATTTGGATGTCTACCCGATAGCAACTAATTCATAATCACCGTATCCGCCGGGCGGGGGCTGTTACGGCCGTTTGTCGATAAAGTGTTCAATGACCAAAAAGAAATTGCTCAACCCTGATCAGCCCGAACTGGATCGGCAACTACGGGAATTCGAGGCCGCTTTGTACCGGATGACCGGGCGTTGGTATCGGCCGGCTGAACAGGTAGTAACGGCTCAGACCAGGCCATTACGCGAACCTGTTCGCCCACGAGAGTCATCCCTACAGGCATGAGACATGGGTTAAATACGTTCATTCATAGGGCCATGATCTGCTGGTAATGTCCAAAATTTTGGACATTACCAGCAGATCAGTAAACGATAGATTTTCTAAGTAAACGACACCTGGTATTCATTCATGGCGCAGGAACAGGCTCAATTTCGAAAAATTATCCACGTCGATATGGACGCCTTTTACGCATCCGTTGAGCAGCGCGACAATCCTGACTTACGCGGAAAGCCTGTGGCCGTTGGCGGCTCCCGTCAGCGGGGTGTTGTCGCGGCAGCCAGCTATGAGGCCCGAACCTATGGCGTACGTTCGGCAATGGCCTCGTCGATCGCGATCCGGAAATGCCCTGACCTACTATTTGTTAAGCCTCGATTTGAGGTGTATAAAGCGGTATCGGCTCAGATTCGTAACGTGTTTGCTCAGTATACCGATTTGATTGAACCGCTCTCGCTCGATGAAGCTTACCTGGATGTAACGGCTAGCCTACCCGATGGGTGCACGGCGACACAATTGGCGCAAACCATCAAGGAGCAGATTAAAGCGCAAACCCAGTTAACGGCATCAGCGGGGGTTTCCTATAATAAGTTCTTAGCTAAATTAGCCTCGGACTATCGGAAACCGGATGGACTATTTGTCATCAAACCACATCAGGGCCTGGCGTTCGTCGAAAAATTACTGGTGGGTCAGTTTCATGGTATCGGCCGCGTAACGGCCGACAAAATGAATCAACTGGGCATCTTTACCGGGATGGATCTACGGGCGCAGAGTGAAGGGTTCTTAAACGAGCATTTTGGCAAAGCAGGAGCTTACTTTTACTCAATAGCCCGGGCTGTTGATCAGCGGCCGGTTACGCCCAACCGGGAACGGAAGTCAATGGGCGCTGAAACAACGTTTGAGCAGGATTTAACCGATTATGCAGCTATAGCGGATCAGTTAAGCCCGCTGCTCATACGAGTGTGGGCTTATTGTGAACGCACGGGTATGTTAGGCAGAACGGTCACGTTAAAAGTTAAGTACGCGGATTTTCAACAGATTACCCGAAGTCGGACAGTGCTCACGGCCGTCACTAATCTAGCCCAGCTTCAACAATTGAGTATGGACTTGCTATCGGGAATCCAGGACCTAACAAAAGGGGTACGACTGGTAGGCATCAGTCTGTCCAGCTTTCAAACGAATCAGGCCTTACCCAGCGGTCAATTAAAGTTAGATTTGTAGCACTACATTTCGTTACAGATGCAACAGGAATTTACCAGAACAAAAAAGCCAAGTAAGGGAGAAGGGATCGTTGCGGCAAAGGTTACGATCGTCGATTCACAGAGCAATACGGTAGGTCGGTAAACGAGTCGTTAAAATGAAACAAACATCACTACTACAGGAAGTTGAAGATATAATCAGCCAGATCTGGCTAACCATTGATCAGTGGATGAATACAGGCGATAAGCTGATATCCTCGGAAAAGTCAGTCGTTTTTAATTTTGCCTGGCTGTTGCAGAAGACCTGCCAGGACCGTATCGAACTAATTGACTTTGAGACAAATCTGTTTCATGATTTCTCAGATGGCCAATTTTTAGACTTGTTCATTCTATATCGTCGCGGAGATCAATCAATCCGGGTAGGGATTGAATTTAAGTATCCCAATGAAAAGAAAAGCAAGTCTGGTCAAACTCAGGTAAGGGCCAAAATTGTTAATGATCTGAAGAGATTAACCTGGCTGGTAACTAACGGAGGTATTGATATAGGTTGCTTTTTATGTGTCACCAACGAAAAGAACTACGTTAACCAAGGCAAGTATAAAAAGAATACCGATTTTCTAACCCATCATGGGCAGACCTACGCCAAAGGTAGCTTTCTGCCAGCTAATGATCTGTATAAAGAACCCGTCAGGGCCATAACAGATATTACTTTCAGCTGGAACCACATCCAGAAAACACAGAAAAAATATGAAATCGCCGGGGCCGTTTATTCCTTTCTAGAGCCCATATTTATACGAAACAACGAACTTGAATTAGCCGCCACTTTCTGACTAATTAATGAGTCCATCAATTCACGTCGATTCCTTTATTCGCTTTTTTGCGGACCATCTGGTTAAACTTGAGAGCCATTATAACTGGCCTGTTCGTTTAAAAACGAAGGAAGCCTTACCTGATTTTCCCTGGCATGAATGGGAAATCCAGTCAGGTAGTGCCAGCGAATGCATTGCGCTAAAGAAGTATTTAACCCAGACCTGGAACACCAGTGATGAAGTCGACAAAAAAGCATTAGCGCGGTGGATCGTCGCCGACTGGGGCGGCGTGCGTTCGAACCGGCCAGCAACCTTTGACGCGCATTGGCAACTGATTCAACTTGATGTTAAGCAGATGCCTTTGCAGGGCATAGCCAGCTATTCAAAAATACTGACGCTGAAAGACTGTACGCAGTATGCAATTTATGATGCGCGGGTAGCTGCCTGTTTAAATGCGGTTCAACTGCAGATAAAGCCCGAGCAGCCCGTATTTTTCCCGTATATACCTAGCCAGAACCAACACTTTCGCCAGTGGCCGAAAAGAGAAAACTTCGTGAATGTCTTTCCAAGACGGAAATTAGTCGAGGATCGGGGTTGGCTTGAATTAACAAAAGACGAAACGTACGGGACTTATCTTAATCTGCTCCACACGTTGAAAAAATCTTTTCCGGGATGCGAAATTTATCATTTCGAGATGAGCCTGTTCAGTTTATCCACTCGACTCTGTCCCCCACTCGTGACACTAGAACTGACAAAAGAACGCGAATTGAAATGATTTTTTTCGCACAGGTTTAAGTGTAGTGGTATGTCGGGTACAGGTATTTTAGGGACTAACTTCACTAATTCGGCATAGGCCCAATCGCTATTAATAACGGGGTAAAAAACTGTTAAACAAGGGTTTGATTACTTCTCTGTTAAGTCTACTGGCTCATCAACGTAGTGTATCTTGTTGTTGTAAAAAGCTTATCTGGTGGGTATTTACAACGACAGCCAATTATGAATTACCGAGCCATTCCCCGAATTGCTAACTCGGACTTGACCGAGTTTAAAAACAAACTTCTGTTCGGACGTAAGCCGATCCCAATCTTTAGCCAGGCACTGGCATTCGGGACTCTTTTTCATGACCACTTATTACTGACTCCTGAGGTCGAACCCGCTGGTAAGGGGGCTACGGCTATAAAACGGATGCTAGAGGTGATGCGAAACGACACTGATTTTTCTGAACTGCTCAAAAAGGGTATCTGTGAGCAGGCGCACTTTTGGGAGGATGAACGGACAAAACTTCTCTGCAAAGCACGCATTGACTTACGTGCTCCGGTAGAAAGCCTGCTCGTTGACGTTAAAACGACATCAGCCACAACCTACACCGATTTTTTAACCGCTTGTCAAACGTACGATTACGACCGCCAGGCCGCTTTCTATCTGGACGGTTGCCAACAGGTCGGACAAGCCGTAACCAGGTACCTGATCTTGGGAGTTCAAAAACAAAAGCCCCATCAATTGTTTAAGCTGGAACACGTAATCGACGATTCATTTATTAATTATGGTCGCCGTAAATACCAGTCATTACTACGGTCTTGGAAACAGCAGCCTTATCAGCCAACATCGTGGCAAATCGAGTAAAAATAGTGGCTGAAGCCAGCAAAATTTCAATTCAAAAAACGCCTAAACAGACAACCGTAAATGCCCATCCGTGTACAGCGTAAACGAACGAAAGGATGCCGGTTACCACCAAACACAATCAGTGTCTGCCGACCCGGCCGGTTTGGTAATCCGTTCCGACTAACCGACGTTTATGAGCTAGCCGAGCTGCAAGGCGCTAAAGCAGGAATCATTGACGCGGAACAAATTCACCAACTAGCCCAGCAGCTGGTCGTTGACCGGTTCGCTCAACTACTGGCTGACCCCAATGGTATACCGAGCGATGAGTCTTTTGTTAGCGAAGCCATTCGCCAGCGGTTTGTTTGGATGCGTGGTAACCTGGGATTACTGAAAGGAAAAAATTTAGCCTGCTTTTGCGCCCTTTTATCGAAAGAAGGAAAGCCTATCCCCTGTCATGCTGATACACTTCTGCTTTATTCGAATGATGAAAGTTTGCTTCACCTTGGACTTAAGTTGGAATGATACCGTGTCGATTAATTTATGAACTAGCTAAACCAAGGGCCACCGTCAGCCGGGTCATCAGGGCTTCCTGGTCAGTATATTCTGGTATTAAATCTTGTACCGTGGACCGGAAATCGTCGTACTTTTTAAACACGTGCCTTTTATATTGTTCAGGCGTTTGAGGTACAAACTGATTAATCATGCGGTAACGGGCCTTATATTGATGCATAACTTCTTTAATAGTCAGGTGGCCTGAACGCGCTAAAAATTGAATACTGAGAATGTCTTTCAGATGCATCAAGACAACATCATGGACGTAAGGCGCACGTATAGGATCGTCATTAAATTTTTTGCGAAACTCTTCGTTGACAATGAATTGAACACTACTCAAGGAGAAAAAGTCGTCCGTGTGAACAATGATTGGGTAAATCTGCAGCGATTTAGCCAGTTCAACTGATATGGGGTCGAAGGTAAAACCCCCATTTGCCAGGGTCTTTAAGACCGACAATAGCTGGCTTATTCCTTTCTTCTGCTGCTTGCCATCGTTGGTGCTTGCGACTAATTTTTTAAATACAGCCTCTTTAATCTGGGTAGCATCGGCCGAATGTTTAACGCCGGCAGCTATGATGCTATTCTTAAATTCAAACAGAAAAAGCCGGTTCCCATCACGGACGTAATAATCCGAATATTCTGAATCCGAATAACGGTTACCTGGAACAGCAATGAACTGACCTTTAGGCCTAAAACACCCTTCTATAAACCGGTAAAACAAATTCGTCTCAGCAAACTCCTGGCCTAAATGCTGGAGAAAGTTATCGAATCGTTTAAACTTATCTCGGATAGAAGTTAATTGGTAGAAGTCAAAAAGGAGTCCCTGATAAATCTTGTCAACATAGAAATTATGAAAAAGGGGGTAATACTGTCTTGGCCCTTCTTTTATTAAAGGCTTTGTGCGTATAAGTTTAAAGTCAGGATCGGGTGAGTACGTGGCACTTAAGTTTTTAAGCTGGTCAGTCGACAAATCATAGGCGAACGAGTCAAAAAAAGCTATGTCTGCCTCTGAGCCTTCCTGAATGCTGAAGCCGAACGATTCAGCTGTAAAGATGCCCGCATACGTACCGACTAGGTGACGGAGATACTCTGCATAATCACTTACATGTTTATTAGTTAAAAATTCACGTAAGTAGGGCTGGAGATCGGTACTCTCTGACAGGTACTCGAAAAAGGCATGGGCCAGCATTGTTTGATAGGCGAAATCCTTTCGGCCCGTAAACTCGTAATGATCGGCCTCATTGACCAGCATCATGTCCGCTATGTCACCGTCCTGTTGTCCTAACGCTTCCTGAACTGCTTCGTCTCCAGCTGAATTAATTAGTAGCCAGAGTTTAAACTGAACCCACTCATCGGCTACATCATGGCTATCTTTCGCTGGTAGATCATTGAAGTTTAACAGAATCTGCTCGGTAAGTTGCAAAAGTTGGTGAGCGGTGAAAAGTACGACCTGACCATTCGATGCATGAACTTGGTGTTTAAATGAAGTATACCGCTCATTTAAATCTGGAAATTCGTCAAAAACGCGTATCCATCTGTAAAAAATTTTCTCCTGCGCGGCTAGATTACGCTGTTTCAGATGAACCTGAGCGTTCAGAAAAGCGGTTGCTTTTAATAAATCGCGGGATGATGCCGTCGCCAGCAAATCTGGAATTTGGGGTCTGGTTTGCTTTGGGAAAAAGTCTTCAAACTTGGGATACACAGCCATTGTCATACAGTGGGCAGGATATGCCGGCGCATCTGGTAGTAAATGCGTTGCCGACGAGTAAATGAATCACTTAACAATTCGATACCTTGATGACTGGCCACCCGGCTGCGATCCAGCCGACGCAAGGGGAGATTACCCTGGCCATACAAGGCGATAACTTCACCTGACTCCTCAACCAAATCTTCCCACAAGAAGGTGGCGTAAAACTCGCTTTCGGTTAGGCCATCGATCCACCGCTGCACCTGCTCATGTGAAACCCCAGTCCGGAGATACAACTGCCGGATCACATCCTGATCAACCTGAAGCCGATATTGTTGACGGCATACCTGCTCGTGCAACTGCGCGCGACGCTGCTGTTCACGGCGTAACCTACTTAGTAAAATTAAGGCCAGCACCGTAAGGATTGACACCAGTGCGATGAGACCAAGGCAGCAGAAGAAAAGAGTCATGAGCGTAAAATCTGATCAGGATAGATCGACAAAGGCGATTGCCTGATTAAAATAATGAATAAAAGTTGACTTGTAAAAAAGACGGCGTGAACGCCGGTATAACAGGGGAAAGGGCGGCCCGGAAGACACGTACAGCACATACATTCTGGTCATTGCTCACCCTGGAGGGTCGTATCTTTAGGAAAGAAGAAACAGGGAACTGTCCCCGGATGCTATGGCCAAGCAAAAAGAAAATCCCTTTAGATGTGAAGTTCGCATTAAGGGTCAAACCGAACCATTTGCTACGTTCAAATTCCAGTCAGACGCCAGACATTTCGCCGAATGGTCAAGAGAAGCGTACATGAATAGTACCGAACTCTGGCAGGATGAAGAACTGATTCTTGAATTCAAAAAGCCAAGTTGATTGGCGGACTTTAGAGAGAGCTGTCAGACAAGCTTACTAAGAGACGTATTGCTCCTAAGCGTTCTTTGGTGCGGTGGCTCTTAACCTGTTCATTAATTCTTCCCGGTCATGAATCATCGACCCTTCTCATTGGCTCGGCAGGTATGCTATTTGTCAGGCGAGCAGAATTACACCTGGACCCATCTTTTATCGGGATACCGGGATCTTCGACGGGGCCCGCTTGTCGGGGTGGCCCAGTACTATCCCAGCTTTTTGCGGATTCATAAGCAATACATTATCAATCCGGACTACCTGCTCAGTGTGCACCAGCAACCCCGCTCTCAGAAACGGCCTTTGTTTGAAGTTGAGTTAGTGGGTGGCGTGCGTCTACCCATTGCCCAAAGCCGGGTATACACGCTGTTACCCGTGTTACAAAGTATGCTGCAACGGAATCAATCCCAGATATCCAGTAGGTCAGGCCGGATAGCAAAGAAGGCAAACCAAATCGGTATATGAGCCAGCTTTCTCTTTTTGCTTCACCTGAAATGTCCGTCCTGTCAACGGACGAGGGTTTTGGCCTTGCCATTGATGGCGAAGTCAATCGCCTACTCGCGCAGCAGGCCCCGGTTGCCATTGGCATTAGTGGCGGAAAAGATTCATCGGCCTGTGCCTGGGCAGTCATAGCTTACCTGAACCGGATCGGTCACCGGGGGCCGCGCGTCCTGGTTCATGCAGACCTGGGACAGATTGAATGGGAGGACTCTGCCCGTATTTGTCAACAGGTGGCCCATCAATTAGGCATTCCGTTAATTACCGTACAACGCCGGCAGGGAGGCATGATCGAGCGTTGGCAACAACGCTGGCAGTCTAATGTGGAACGCTACAAAAACCTCTCCTGCGTGTCGCTAATCCTGCCCTGGTCGACCCCATCCATGCGGTTCTGCACGAGCGAGTTGAAAACAGCCATTATCTGCCAGCGACTAACCGAACTGTTTCCCGATCAGGTAATCATTTCAGTAACCGGCGTTCGCCGGGCCGAAAGCAAGGACCGCCAGCGTACGCCCGTCCAGGAGCCCCAGTCAGCCCTGTTGCGTAAGAAAAAGAATACAAGCGGTATTACCTGGAATCCCTTGGTTGACTGGACGCTGGCTCAGGTTTGGGACGCGCACAAGGCTGGGGGCTTGCCCATTCACCAAGCCTATCGACACTACGGTTGCAGCCGGGTTTCGTGTACCTTTTGCATTATGTCTAGTCAGGCCGACTTACGCGGGGCGCTTAAGGCCCAGCATAATCATGCAGCCTACCGTCAGCTGATCGATCTGGAGAATGCATCGGGCTTCTCCTTTCAGGGTGCTACCTGGCTGGCAAGCCTGGCCCCAGAGTTGCTATCGGCTGAACAGCAAATGGGCCACCAACAAGCCAGGTATCGAGCGCAGGAGAGGACCGCCTTACAACAAAGGCTGCCGAAGCGAATCCGCTTTACCAAAGGCTGGCCAACAGAGATGATCGGATTGGACGATGCAAAGGTACTGGCGATGGTGCGACAGCACATCGCGCAGCTGTATGGATGGGCCGACATGCCCTACACGACTGCGGAATCCATTCAACTGCGCTACGCAGAATTATTACTTCAGAAATCGCTTCGCGAAACGAAAAAACCAGTGGCTGTTGACTTGGGTATGGCTAGACGGAGCTGGAAAGGGTGAAACGCTCCACAGGCGTCATCAACGAACCTATTCACCCTGCCTGTATCACTTCACCTTCTCATCCAAGATAACGGGGGGAGAAAGGCAACACAGCTTTGCAAGCCTTATCGATTAGCGACCATACCCAGGGCTGAGGGGCGTATCTTTAGTACATGGAACACGCCTCAACTGCTCCCCGCCTTCGCCAGATCCAGGTGCCGCCCGTCCGCAAAAGCAAGCGGCCCCCAATTCTCCACATTCGCCGGATCAAACTGGCCGGGGGGCGTTTAGAGTACCGCATACCCATCGAGGTAGACCGAACTTCGTACGCGCAGCTTTGGTGCGATAAACGCGATCGAAAAGCCACTGAGCAGCGGCTCATCGAGCAACACGCCGATAAGCGGGTGAAATTTTATAGCTTAAAATAGACGCCCACATGGCAAGTAGGCAACTGAAACTCTTTAGTTCTCCGGTAGACGTCGCTCTACAACCGCTGCGCGTTACGCCGTTGCCGGATGTGGGCAGTCTGATCGAACGCATTGGAAGTGATGAGGACTGGCAGAAGCGGACGCTCAGTGAGGTGCTGGAACTGTGGCCATGTCTGTATGATGAGTACGTCCATATACTGCTGGAGCCCCGAAAGCAGACAGAAGAATGGTTCAAGCAAAATGGAACCCATTATGCAATGGCCAGCCCAGCCACCCGCCAGCATTACCGGCGCGAGCATGCCGCCCTGACGGACGCAAAAAACCTGTTTCATTCCATCCTGTATGGTTTGTATAGCCAGCGGATGGAAACGTTGTTTGCGCAGGCTAAACAACGGTTAATCAATAAGGGCCTGACCGGGGTAGCCCTGGAGGGGTGTGAAGAATTTTTCAACGATGTATTTCAACGGCCTGATTACCCGGATTTGGGTAAACGACTTCCTCAGCTAATGGACGATTTAGCGGTTGAGTACGCCAGATTAGTTACCTGATAAGAATACGTATATAGGTCTGCGTTCGCTGATAAAAGAGTCACTTCACCTTTTTTATTACGCCTAAGGCCAGGCCATAACAGGGGAGAAGGCGCGCTTCTGTTGCCCTATGATTTCAGTCGTAAGCCAGTCCATCTCCGTATCAAACCCTATTTTTAAGTCGTAAACCAGCAAACGTCTACTGATATGGAAAATGGTCAAAACGGTCAGCTACCCAAACACACGCTCCCCAAATACCAGATTTTAGGCTACCCGCAATCAGACGTGCAGTTTCAAATCGACCTTAAAGCCAAGACGCTTTTTCTAATTGACTTGGATCAGGGTGGGCGTAGCCTAACCAACGATATGAATAACGCCCTGTGCCGGCTGATTCACTACCAACGGGTAGAAGGCCAGCCGGTGAAGCTCAATGAGTTTACAATATTTTATTCTGACTCTACCGGAACGGTGGATGGTGTGCGTGTTTCGTTTGGCTTAATGGGTAGCCTGTCACATTCGTTTTACTCGGTTTCTATTTACGACCTGACCCGGAACGGAGGTTCCCGGAACGGCGGTTCAGGGCTGGAATAGATCCTACGGGACGACAATTTTCTGATCGATCCGGCGCATACGGGTTTTTCAGCCATAACCACCGAAGCGCCTTCCCTTCGGTGGTCGTATACCGATCGCAGCGCACACAGCGGGCGAGTCGGCTATCGCTACTTTACTTCACCTACTCATCTGTGTTGACAGCGATGGGGTCGATTCCTGGACCCAGGCAGGCTAACCTGCAACTAGCTAAACATAACAGGGAAAAGGGCTTTCCCCATCCCTATAAGCAACACTCGTTACCCCACCCCATACCCGGTTGAATGGCTATCTTTAGACCAGTAAACAACACAATTTATTTCCTGAACAGCGTATGGAGTTTTTTCAAAAAGTCCACCAGCTTGGCTTACAGGGCGATTTTAAAATCGTCTGTCAAACCGTAGGTGAAAAACTCATTGTTAGCGTTCTGCTGACCAACGAGCAATGCGGAGACAAAGCCCAACAGCTAATAAAACCCCTGTTGTTCAATGGACTTCCAGAAGCCATTGATGAAGCTTTTTTCAGAAAGATTACAGAGCCGTATCAGCAGACTTCCCAATTGCTGGTCAGTATGGAGGACCATCTCAAAAGTGTTGCGCTGGCCAGTGAGCAGTCGGCAATGGCAAAAGCGGCTGACACCAAACAGCGAAAAGAAGCTGAGGAACAGAAAAAAAACTATGATGGCATTATGGTCAAAGTGGCTGAATTGGAAGAAGCCGGAAAATACCGCGAAGCGTGTGCCAAACTGCCCGACCCGACCCTATTCCCCAACCAGCAGGAAGCCCTCACCAAAAAGCGGGAAGAATTAGTTCAGAAGTTCAGTGCCCCTACCCTATTTGAATCAATTAATGCATAAACAACTCGTATGAACCTGATCGCCACAACCTATAAACGGGTATTTATTATTCAGGACAAAGGCCAGCCTGTTGAACTGGCTGACCCTGAACGGTCCTTAAGCCCTCAAGCCGTACTGAATTTTTATGCCAACAGTTATCCCCTGTTAACGACCGCAAAAGTAAGTGAGGGGCAAGTCAGAAACGACCGCATCGAGTACCGGTTTGATAGCGTTATGGGTACGAAAGGTTAATCAGTAGCGATCATGGGCAAACCCGCCAGAGTTATTTCAACGGACTATCCCTATTCCAATCAATGGCAACGCTCCTCGGCAATAGCCGCGTTTCTGCTCACCCTCAACTCACTCCCCGACGCGGCTCACAGCGTCGTTCAGAAACGACGCTCTTTACCGCTGAGTCAGCTACCAATGGTTTTTTAAGATACCGTTTCGAGCCAGTTGTTGAGGAACTGGCCGAACTCCACGATCAGGCGATTATCGAAGCTGAGTTCTTTCAATCCCTGTTGTTTTTGTCTCAAGCCTATGGGTTTGGTTTTGACGTAACGGCAATGGAAAATACCAGCGTTTATCCGCATAATGTTTTCCTTGCCTTTTCACAGGCCGAAGCTGCCCTGCAAGAGGCAGACCCCAATTCATCGCTGGCCATCATCGAGGACGATGATACCCTCCGATCAACCCTTGCCGTTTACAAGGTCTATGAAACGGGCTTTAGCTCGTATTATATACCGCTGGAACCCCTTTACCAGACGCTCAAGGAAAAAAGCAGGTTGTCGGCTTCGGCCCTGTTATGTTCGTTGGTATCGTATCTGCATACGGTGGCAGGTGTGGCCTTCTTTTCGGACCAGAGTAGCTTTGTCTATTATCAATGTGATATAATGGCAGAATCCATGCGGGAGGACGACGAGGAAAACCAGCTGGCTGAATTTGAGACGCTGTTAACCAATACCCGACTGGGCGGCTCTGTCCTACAACGGTATATAGGTTGGAACCAGCGGCATCTGGATGCGTTTGAAACGCGGCATCAATCCTTCCGACCTACCGATGAATGGGAAGAAGCCTTACACCGGATTAGCGGCTCATTTTTGAATTTATATCGTCAGTACCCTGACCGCACCTACTACCGAAGCTATGAGCGGGGATTGGCCAATTCCGACGATGATTATTCAATTGACCCCGACCAGCGAATTGGTTTTTTATGGCAATGTGGGGATTGGGTCCATGAGAACATACTGGAATCGTTGGACTGCGATTTTAACGGGGGCGGGTACGTTGAAGAACCACTGGCGTATCATTTGTTTGACCGGCCTTGCGCCAAACCACCGCTTTGTTTAGCCTTTGAGGAGGTATTCTATACCAGCCTTGATGAGTTAGCCGACCTACTAAAAAACCTTGCTGATGAACAACATAACCGCAAAGTACGGGAAGTCGTATCTGCCGACGCAGGGACTGCTGGTCTATCGACAGGCGAGCAATAGTCATCATGGGCATGTGCAAGCCTTCGACGTTGACCCGGTTTCTGGTCATCCCATTAATTTCCATCCCTTAACCGAACAAGAGTCAAGGCAGTTAGCCAAAATCCTGACGGTGGAAAAAGAAAAGAAAAAAGGTTTTTTACGACTCAACGGGCTGTTGCCCGAAAACGTACTTTATCTGGATGCCGATCAGGGCCGGGTGATGTGGTACACCCCCCCGCAACAGCGTAACTTATATTTCATCGAGTCGTTAACTATACCGAACGGGATAGCCCCTCTACCCGCGTTGGTATGGTTGGCTTCCAAGAATTATTTATTTCTGTTTGCCCTGCTGAGTGCCGAGAAACCGACCATAGATACCCCCCTATATTATGCTCCGTTTTTCAATACCAACAAGCAGGGAGGGGTCTGCATGGGAACTGTCAGCGTCGGTATTCGTCAGTCGTCCACGCTTAACGAATTTATGGCGGCATGGGAAGAAAGCTTTTTCAATTCGTACTTCTCACACCTGTTCGATGAACATCAGCCGGTACAGGGTAACATTATTCAACTATGGCAACGACTGATTGATCAGCATACAGATTTCCCCCTTGACGTACTCGTTACCAGCCCCTTCACGTTAAAACAACTTACAGGTTATACAGATGGAAACAACTAGACCCCGCGTGGATTCGCCCGATCAGGCGCGACCAAGTGTTCATTTTACCGCTTCATACCTGCTGAATCCGACCAATCCGCTGACGGTTAATTTAATCGGGGCCGGGGGGACCGGCTCGCAGGTGTTGACCTTGCTGGCCAGAATGAACCACGCCTTTACCGAATTAGGCCACCCCGGTTTACAGGTTCGGTTATGGGACGGTGATACCGTCAGCCATGCGAACCTGGGTAGACAGTTATTTGCCCATTCTGAATTGAAACTTAACAAAGCAGTTGCCTTAATTAACCGGGTCAACGGTTTTTTTGGCACCAACTGGAAAGCGGTTCCAACCCCCTACTGTATCAGCCGCCTTCGGGGAACTTCGCGCCAGTACGCATCGGCCAATCTGTTCATTACGTGCGTAGATACTGTATCGGCACGGCGGGAAATTGCGCTGATATTACAGGGACTAAGCGTACAGGCCAAACAGGACCGGGTCGCGCCTGACCGGGGCGCGTTCGACCGCGACAGACCCTATTACTGGCTTGATTACGGGAACAGTCAACAAATCGGTCAGGTCATTTTATCGACTGTTGGCGAAATTGAACAACCCCCTACGCAGGAATATATGGCTGTTGGCCAGCTTCCCTTTATTACGGACGAATTTGACCAGTTACTTTTCGAAGCTGACCAGTCCGATAATACGCCCAGCTGTTCACTGGCCGAAGCGTTGCAAAAGCAGGAGTTATTTATTAATTCAACACTAGCCAATCATGGCTGTTCTCTACTTTGGACCCTGTTCCGCAAAGCGATGACACCCCACCGGGGCTGTTTCCTTAATCTGGAAACGGGCCGCACCGCTCCTTTGCCCATCGCCTAACCGGGATGGCTTTACTCTGTTTACTTTACTTCACCTTCTCAAGCAGTACGTTCAATGACTATAACAGGGGAAAAGGCTTATCCGTAGGCTGATTGATAGCCTATTAAAGCAGCCTTATGAGGAATTGAGTCCTATAAAAGCCGTATTTTTAAGTAAGCCAACATACGCCTCCGCCACGGTAACTCTCCTACGGTTATGGATACTCAATTTTATATTCGTACCTCCCACGCGGGCAGTCCCGCCAATAAACTCCAAAAGGCGATTTTGGATGTCATGCCAGCCTATTGTAATCAGTTGACCGACGAGCCGAACGTATTCATTGAACGGCTCACCAATCGAATCAACTACATCAACTGTCAATTTCCGCGTTGTAGCCCGATGAAAGTGGGGAGTAACCCACTGGGCCAGTATTTACGGCAGGGTGGAGAGCAAGGTAAAGTTAGTGACCAGGAGCAGGGTGCCCGGCAGGGCTGGCGGGTATCAATTTCGGGCCTTGTTGAGTTAGAGCTTATGCCCGTGAAGGGCACCCTGGCATTTGATAAACCCGATCCCTACGTATTCATGGTCCTCAGGACGGCGACGGACACGGATCAAACGGCGCAACAGATGTCAGTTTTTCTTGACGTATAAGCCTATCCGTTCGCTTGTATGATGACCAGTCGAATGTTGCACCTTCTCCAAGCCAGTGCTGATGCCTATCCGTATGACAGCCGCGCTAACAGTCGCTTTCAGTAAGGCACTTACTGAGTGTTAACAAGCCCGGCAAACCGTTTACGCTAGTCATATATAACCCTAAACACGTAATGATGTCTGTACTATTTAACACTGATTTACCGACTCGTATCCTCTTTGTCGGGGGTGGTCAGGACTCCGTAGCGTTACTAATGTTATGCCAGCATGATATAGGTTTTCGGAAAACGTTTTTGGGTAAATCTAATTTCTGTGCTTTAATGACTGACACCGGCAATGAATATCAGGAAACAGAAGAATACGTTTCGTGGCTAAAACAATGGTGTCCAACGGTCGGGATTGATTTTACGTTCGTGACGCCGGACATGGGCTTTCACGGGGCCACCTGGCAGAGCCTTACGGATCAGATGGAGCGCAATAACAACATTATGGGCGTCACCTTTGCTAAATCCTGCACCGATAATCTGAAGATTAAAGTCAGCTATCGATTTCTGGCGCAGTGGCTACGAGATCATTACGGATACCGTGGCAATGACCCTTCCGTTTTTTACCAGTACCGCCATTACTTCGGTAAGCTGGTCAGCTGGATCGGTTTTGCCGCCGGGGAGGAAAGCCGGGTCGCTCATCCAGGCCCCAAAACGCCAGCCAAACCGGATGAATACGTTCTGTTTCAAGAGGGCGACACCGGTCCCGCCTATATCCCCAAATGGCGGAAACTGTGCGTTGAGCATCGCTATCCGCTCCTGGAACTGGGCCACGACCGGGCCGCTTGCCAACGCATCATTGCCGGGTACGGATATCCCATACCCTACCCAAGTAATTGTATGTTCTGTCCCTTTCAAAACGAAGTCGAGATCGTTTATTTGTACAGAACCCACCCGGATCGCTGGCAACAATGGGTAGAGCGCGAAGCAGCGAAGCTGGCTAAATTCGCTCAGTCCAAAGTAAACCATGGCGTAAAAGGGAAACTCGCTCTACCACAGTACCTGAAGAAGGCACTGGAGAAATATGGTCACTGGAGTGTCGAACAGTTGCGAGAATACCGTTTTTCTCATGGTCATTGTGTTGTCTCTAAGTATTGACTAACCCGATAGAGACTTAGCTACCTCACTTGACGAATTCAGGCAATACTAAAACAGGGGAATAAAACTTGACTATCAGCCGCAGCTACCCCCTATTGTAATCAGCTGCCCCCACGATAAATCGTATTTTTAGGAAGGTAAACACCTGATTGTTATGAGCAAAATACCGTTTGAAGGCTTACACTTTGGTCGTTATAAACAGCCACTTCAACTGCGAGAAAAGTACCGTCTATTAATTAATCACCGGATTAACACCAATGCCGAGCGGGTCAAGGCGAATGAGCCGATTTACAAAAAGTTACGGTCGGATAACAAAGTGTCGAGGAAGTTTGCCTGTGAGTTTATTCAAATTCAGCTCTGGTTTTTTAAAAATAATACGGCTTTTTTCACCCGCTGGCGTAAGAATAGAAAAAAGCTGGTACCACCTAAAAACTTACCTTCTCACTTATTCAGGTAATATCTACTTAGGGATAGTGCCTAAAAGAAAGTTATAAGCCCGTACCGATTCAGCACTAAACCCTTACGCCCTGTTAGGGAGATGAAGGCCCTGACCCAGCAAGCCGTTTACCAGTTTCTGAATGAACTATATCAAATTGACCAAACCTTATCGGGCAATTACAATCCTAACCAGGATGAGGACGTAACCTTAACGGGCCTGGGAGAAGGGGTACTGGATAAGTTTCCTATTGAGGTGAATGATCCGCAGGAAAATGACGTCTTTGAGCGGTCCCGCGCCGGCGGACCGGCCGCCGCGGTGGGTTTATCTGTGGAGTAACAGTAAAGGGTTTCCGGGTTAGCTATTCAGTTGATGAGCGGCTCCAAACGGTTATGCTTGCTTCACTTCACCTACTCAAAGGACAAAGGGCATGACTAATCATCCGTGGTGATGATCGGTAAGAGTAAGAAGGCTACGCCCATTATAACAGGGGAAAGGGGACGTGGTGCAGGTACTAACGAGTTTCCCTTAACCCCCAGCCATCGGCCTGTTCTGACGATCTTTAGGGTATAGAAAATCAGCCACTACTCCGCTATGCAGCCTGTTCTTACCCCCGCTCCCCAAAAACAAAACGGCATCCGTGCTCAAATCTATCGTCATTATGGACCCAATGAGCAGCATTTGCTGGGTCACGTCGATAGCGTCGTCATTGTCGGTGAAGGCATCACCGGGAATGCGTTTGTCTCGGAGCGATGCCCCGCCGTTTACCTTGAGCCAAGTGCGTTAGGCGAAGAATACGCCCCCCATCTGCGGCCAGTTGGTCATGAGAAAAAACAACTTATGGCTAGTGGGGATTTGGTTTACAGCGATCAACCCGATTTCGCTGCGCATTTTAAGGGGTTTCTGAAACTCCATGACCGCTACGAAGGACGTTAAAGGAAATGCTTTGTGTCACGTGTCTAGAAAAAAGGATGGAGCATGCCCTTCAAGCCTGTCAGTTACTAGCTATGCCTGACCAGCAACTGACCAGCCAATTAACCTTATTTTCGTCCGAGCCCGTCAGGACCCGGCGTTATGGCCCCTGTATAAATGCCTGGCAGCCGGATTTATTGGCCCCGCCCCACCAGGACGATGCGGCCGATGCAGTGGGTTATGCAGGAATCGACTACTGCTGTCCGATTCATTATGTACGCTATCTGCGTTACAAATGGAACCTGGATGAATAAGCACTGCCCGAAACATCGGCATGTCTGTCTGGCGCATTTACCTCACTTACCGAGTCACCTTAGCCCGGTCGAGGGCTACGCTACTCTCCCATCGACCGGGCTACCCTGCCTCGTTTCATGTAAAGTAGGTTCACCGCTCATCACCGGCCACATCGGGCAAAGCCCTTGAGCCAATGACCAGCGCCAAACCTACTACTTCACCTGGCATCTTTTCACTGCACTTATTCACTTAATCCGGCTAAAAACCGGGATATAACGGGGAAGGATCTAAGCTAAGTTGCTCATTTATAGTCTCCACTAATCAAATTTTCGGCTAGTCAGAACGTATCTTACGACTATCAAAAAAGAAGAAATTATGCTTACCTCTCCTGTTTTTCGATCCCAGTTCCTCTCCGAAAGATTACGCCCGGTAGCTCCTGAATCACCGCTACTGACCAATTCCCATTTCTGGAACTGCGCTTGTCCAGAGCGGTTTGTTCATTCGAAGCTCGCCTCTTTCTGCCTGGTTTGTGGCTGCTGTCAGCACGAACAGCCCGATAGCCTGGTTAGCGAGGTAAGTACCTGTCGCCTTACGCGGGACTTACTAATACGCCTGTAGTTGCTGACAATGAAAGGCTAAAGGTATTATTGTGATCGTAGGCAGAAGCTAAGCTTATCGCATGACATTCAGAACATTAAATCAAAAAGTGAAGAGAAAATCCTGACTTTTTAGTTGTAATGACCGAAAAAAAAACACATATTGCTTTATATTTAGGCCAATATGAAATGGTTACACTTATCTATTTTCATTGAACTATGCGGATTATAACGTCAATGCAACCCGTGGCTACTGGCGGCATTCCGCAGGAAGCTATTCCTGAAATAGGGCGAATTGGCCTGGGAAAACTCGTGCACACGGAAGGGGGGAAGGTATACCCAACCGCCACGGATTACTTTGTGCCCCGTGGCCGGGCTCAGGATTTATTCACGCAACTGTACGGACCGGAGCCACGCCAGTTGCCAATTTGTTTTTACAACGATGCGGAGGAAGCCAGCTGTAATGTACGGCTGGAAATCCGGGATCGGAAGGGCGATTTATACGCCTATTCGGACGGCCAAACGTTTTATTTCCGACCTAAAGACGGAAGTCCAGGCTATACCAAACTGGTTACGTTGCAACAGGTTCCGGATATTGCCTTACTGACCGAAGCACACCTACAAAAAGGACTTGCGCCCGATAAGGCCAAGCACATCGTTTGGAAGCCAACCTTATCTTTGCGTTTTATGATTCGGGACTTTCCCCTGGTAGGGTATTGGCAGATCATGACGCATGGCGCACAATCCACCATTCCCCAGGTTACCAGAATGGTAGACACCTGGAAGCAATTACTGGGAAGTTTGTGTATGGTACCCTTTGTCCTCAGCATTAAACCTGGTAAATCAAGCGATAAAGCCAAACAGTTCACCTACATTAATCTGTTGCCCGACTTTTCTCTTGACCATGCCCGGCAATTTGCTCAGAACCGCCCCAAGGAACCGGTAACTTTACCACAAGCCAGTTTACTTAATCCACTTGAGATAGGCCCGCCTGACCAGGTATATGAACCAACTGTCGTGTCTTTGCAGGCTGGACACGTATAAAATTTTGATCTACTACGCCCGGTTGTTCCGGCCGCATCTACCGGGCGGTTGAAACAAGTTGGTCCATTTTCGCTGAATGTAGATATTCCTTAGTTTTTTTGTTGACGCATTTCTTCCCCGTTACTTATTACCATGTCAAAACCAATTATTCTGGCCGTATTCAACAACAAAGGCGGCACGGGCAAAACAACGATAACCTTTAACCTGGCGGCCGGTATAAACCGGCGCGGTCACTCCGTGCTTATGGTAGATTTGGACCCTCAGCATAACCTGACCATGGCCGTGGGCTTGCCGGCTAAATCCAAGCATGTCGGTGATTTGCTGACGGGGGATGCGCAGTGGGAAGACGTAATCGAGATGACTAAGACTAACGGGCATCCCTTTGGCTTTCTGCCCGCTAGTTTGGATCTGCAGCGTTCCGACGCCATTTTAAGTAACGACGCGGAATTTTTCGCCCTACGCAATTTGATCGAAGAAGAGGTTGAAAAAGCACCGGACGCATTTTATGACTTCGTGGTGATCGATTGCCCGCCGAACCTGGGTATCCTTACCCGGAATGCCTTATGTGCTGCTCATTACTACATTGTTCCGCTGCAGGGTGAGAATTTTGCCTTCCAGGGACTGGCCCAGATTATCAAGCAGGCGACCCGCATGAAGAAAGATTTTAACCGGTCGCTTGAACTGGCAGGCATTCTTAAAAATCGGTTTGGGGAACGTACAAAGTTTGGTTCTGAAATCAAGAAAGCTTTAGTGGAAAGTAAATTGCCCGTCTTTACCGCCGCCATCCGGCAGAGCATTGGCCTGATGGAAAGCGCAGCCGAGCATAAATCCATATTTGAGTATGATCCGGGCAGTAACGGAGCTGAAGATTTTAATCAGTTAGTGGATGAGCTGCTAGCCATTCTTACTACCGCCAACTAAGTGTCAATTATGGCTAAGAAAACAAAAGATTTTTCGCAACAGGTAGGTGGCATTCTAAGCAGCGCGTTAACGCCTGAACCGGAACCGGAGGTGATGGTGAATGATGTACCCCTGCCAACGCGCCGGTTTGGTTCCAGCTCGGTTAAAACCCTCACCCCATTAACAACGGCCGAAGCCGCTCAACTGGCCCGATTGGAGGCAACGATTGACCGGGGCATGAATACCTTTCTGGATGTCGGCCGGGCATTGATTGAAATTCAGGAAAATAAACTGTACCGGGCTACCCACCTGACCATTGAGCAGTACATGCTGGAACGGTTCAGTCTTAACCGAAATCGAGGCTATCAACTTATTGAAGCGGCTAAAGTTGTTAATCAGATTGCGGAAGAAATTAAATCCGATCCGGTTGAAGCAACGGATGCTTCGTCGACGGAAGGCTACCAGGCCGTTCCTACCGGGAAAGTACGTCGGTCAAAGCCCTCACCCTCAACGGCGAAACAACCCGAGGACGTCGACTATACGGAAGAGTCCGGTGATGGTACAAATTTAGCCGAACCAGCAGATACCGAAACGGCTGGGCAATCTTCGGGCCCCACAAGCTACGTGTGGTCAGCACCCGAAGAGGGTGAAGAAACAGGTGAACAAGGAGAAGGTGAACTATTAAAGGGGAAAAACACGTCCATTCCCTTGCCCAATACCGAATCTCACGCGGCTGCGCTGGCTCAGCTGCCGGAAGATCAACGAACTACTATTTGGAAGAAGACCGTAGCCGAGAGCCAGCAAGACGGCAAGCCGATTACGGCCAGCCGCATTAAAAAAACGGCCGAGAAAGGAGGGGTTCCACTTAACAAAAAGGCACCCAGGGACCGGTCACCCGCTAAAAATGCGGTTGGAAATAATCCTGATGCCAACGACGATTTTTCCGATGCGGCCCTGGAGCATACGCGTCAGGCGATGAACAATCCAACTTGGTTAGCAGAGGAAACCAAAACCGCGAGGGGCAGCGATTTAGGAGAGGAAGAATCAGTTGAGGTGGGCGAGGAGAAAACGGGCGATGCGGTGATGGATGTCGCACCAGTGGGTTCGCGCCAGGCTCTTAGTGAAGCGTTGAGTGAAAAAATCGTTCAGGCCTTACCTGGTGAAATTATGATTACCCTACGGGGTTCTTTTCTTATTCGTGAAGGTCTATCCGAAAGCTGGCAAACGCTTCGGGGGGATGATCGGGCGATTGATGAACAGTATTCCGACACCCTGACGATTCAGGAATTCTGGGACTTGATCGGGGCGAAAAGGTAGTAAGTCGATACATGACAAGTATCCTGGCAGACATCTTACGGTGTCTGCTTTTTTTATATCCACCCGTGCGCTACCAAGTGAGCAACACGAAAATTATACGGGCAAGACTAAGAAAAACCTCACCCAATTCATTTTTTATAACAGGGAAAAAGGTAACACACAGAATGTCCATCAGCCGTTCATTATCAGACTATTATAGGGCTTTAGGGGGTAAATTTAGGCTACAAACAAACAGCAAAAAACCCCTTATTTCATGACAACGCTATCAAAAAAAACTGCCAAAAAATCCAACGTAGGAAAACGTACTCAAAATTATGTCCCACCTACTTCACCCACCGCCACGGACGATACAATGGGCGGTAAGATGGCCCGGCCTGGAATGGCTTTTTTGTATGATAAAATTACCCAAACAATAATTACTCAATTAGAAAAGGGAGTCATCCCCTGGAAAGCTCAGTACAAGAAGAATGGGTATGGTTTTCCGCAAAATTACTGCTCGAAACGGCCTTATACATCCATCAATATGTTGCTGCTGGCTCTGCTTCCGTACGAGAAACCCTATTACTTAACCCTAAAGCAAATTAACCAACTGGGCGGACGAGTCAGAAAGGGCGAAAAAGGGCATATTGTTACGTTCTGGAAATTCCCTAGCGAAGACAAGAAAGCAGCCTTATTAGCAGCGGGAAGAAGCGCAGCGCCGTTATTTCGATTTTACTACGTCTGGAATATTGACCAGACAGACGGGATTGATGTCAAACTGCCAGATTTGGACGCGCTGGTTGAAACCAACCGACAACTGCAAATCAATGAATTGCAGGAGATTGTCGACCGGATGAGCCAGGACGGTATTCAGATTTCACATACGTGCCCCGGTACTCCTTGTTATCTACCCCGCAAAGATTCCATTATCATACCAACCATCAGCGAGTTCAGGACACCCGAAAATTATTACAAAACGATGTTCCATGAGCTTGTTCACGCTTCGGGTCACCCCAAGCGGTTAAACCGGGAGTCTATTGCCGCTTATGTGGCAAACCGCGAGCCGAATCCATTGGCTTACGCATTTGAAGAACTGATTGCTGAGTTGGGTACGTCATTTTTATTGAATGCTTTGGGCGTTAATTTTAGTCAGCGCGACGATTTGCTGGAAAATGCTGCGGCTTACATTGACTATTACAGCAAGCTGTTGTCCAGTGATCGAACGATCATCGTGAAGGCCGCTTCTAAAGCGCAGGCCGCAGCCGACTACATTCTTAATCAACACTCGTTGCCCGATGACGACGAGTAATGAGACTGCCCGCCGGTCAGCGGGCTGGTTTTTACTTCACCTTTTCATTGGTAATATGATTAAAAAAATGAGTGACCGAAAAAAAAATAGTTTGCTAAATCCCAAACCGCTACCCAAGAGCTCCTTAGGCCGTCTGCTATATTCGTTTAACTTTGTGTGAAGCGTAATGACCGAAAAAAAACAACTAAAAGCTTGCGTTTAACTCATGACCAGAAACTTATTCCTGTTTATTGGGTTGGCTAGCCCACTGATGGCCTGGCAGCCAGCACACCCGGCCGCACCCTCGATTCCAAGCCTCACCCCCGCTGTCCAAGCAACGACGCCCGATCTGGTTCAGCGTGAACTGGATGCCCAAAAGCTCAAGTTACGGATGCCCATCGGTGCCTCATCGGCCTCTTTTGATTTATCGGACTCGGCCCGGCGGACCATGATCAGTTCACCGTCTGTATTACGGTTTTCGGATCAGATTCAGCTCACCCGACAAGATTCGATAACCATGCGGGGACTCATGGATCTTCCCATCGCCTCACTCAGCGAAGTAGTGTCAAAAATGGACTTTTATACCCAGGTTCGTTTTGTTCGCTTCGGCCTTCTCCAGATAAACGGTAGGCCCCAGGAGGCTCGTCTGTACGCCAGTAAGCTTTATATTCTGACGGATGAGATCTTTCCCCGCAAAGCCATAGAAGATAGCTTAACGATTGAATCCGCGCTGGCCAACCAACGCTCGAAAATCCAGCAAAGCACGGACAAGACGCCAAAGGTTGCTTCTATAAAAGAACAACCCGCTCCTACCAGCAGCTCCTCCTGGTTACCTTCACTTATTCTGTTAGTTTTTGATGGAGCTGGCGGGTACTACTGGCTAGTTATACGGCCCCAATCGAAAAAAACAACCAAGCTCACCAGCGTATTTTATGAGCAGGAATCAACTTTGGAATCGACTGAGGTAACTCGCAACCCCAACCCAGTAGGCACCGAACCCGATGGCAGGGACGACCTGCTCAATGATTCCTACACCCATCCCCATTCGGTTGAATCATCTGCTGAGGACTTGTCAGCGACTTCCACCACGCAGGCTGAACCCAGTCATACCTAACAATGTAATCATATGGATAAACACTAAAAGGGGGCCATTGCCCTCTTTTTTGTTTGTGTACATAAATAACGGGGGAGAAAAAGAGGCGAGACACCAACCAGCCCTATTGGCAAATCGGCAAAAAATAGTTATATTACTATCAGTAAATCAGATAGTTAACTACTTTTTGTGCGTCAATAAATCACCCTCGACTATGAATTCAGGTCACCCCCCCGTTGCGAACGCAACCCAGGCGCATCATAACTTTCTTCAATTTCTATTATACCGTCAGGCTTTCGTTGAGCAACGGCATCCTCATTTATGGGTAAACTTATACCGTGGCTATAAGGAAGCAAATTTACCCATGCTTAAAGCGGGTTTCGAGCAAAAAAGCCATCAGTTTGGGGGTGTTTATGACGTACTGGCTAGTCAACCAAATCTGCTGACAGAATTAAACTTTAAGACTTTAGAACTGGAATCCATATTGCCCCCTGAACTGCGGAGTTTTCATCTGGATACCTTAAAACGGGCTATCAAGCTTCAGGCTGAACACTCGATTGATTGGTCAACCAAAGAATACGACTATACCATTACCCTGAAGCAACAGGAGGGCTTTTATAAGGGATGGGTCCATCAGTACTGGCCGGGTACCTGTAATGGAAATGTCTGGTTAATAATTAACCCCATGACGGCTATTTTTTACCTGGTTTCGTAACGAATGCCAGAAGACTAAAACCGCCCTATTGGGCCAACATGCGCCCAATGGGCAGATTAAACACTTCACTTAATCAGAGCCGTAAGCTGGCTCAGTATAACAGGGGAAAAGTCAGCCGTCAGCCGTTCATCAATTCGTTATTACCTGGAAAGACGTGGCCGCAAAGGTGTATTTTTATATAAGATTAATTCGGCAAACGAGCTTAAAACGATGCATACTGCGCAAGCCACTGATGTAACGGCAAATCTGAGAGTAGCAAGTCCTGAAATTATGGAGATGCATTCACTGATTACAAAAATGGGATTTATTATGATGGGGGCAACCCACATCCGATTCAGTAATCAGCAGTATCTATTAGCCTGGTCAATGGGGTCAGGGGCTAAGTGTGTAGCCATAAATATGTTTTACCGACCCGGATTGGATCTCTATACGCTTGACTTTATTAAATCACATAGCGATTCGGCAAGAACTGTTCGGATGGACCGGGTTTATGGGGAGGATGTAATAGGGGTAATTGAACGGGAAACCGGGTTTTACCTTCGGTTGTAGAGGAATGGTTGTAAAGGGGTAGATCAGGGCAATCGCAGTGCGTTTGCCCTGTTTTGTTGGTCTTTACTACTTCACCTCCTTACAGCCAAGTCCCTCGGTCATACCTGCCGATCACTAAAGCGAGACCCATTTATAGAGCAGGTTAGCCAGGGAATGAGAAGTGGGCCGCTCACCGGTTTGAATTGAGCGCAGAAATTGCCAGATAATCCATTCGGTACTTCCGGGTACATTTTGCCAGCCGGCACCAACCCGGTAGCCAAGGCACCGGGATAGGAAATCGCTTAAGCTTTCGGCCGATCCTGCCTGCCAGTGACCCGCCTCAAGAGCCGCAACCCATACGGGTTTTAGCAGCGGATAAGCCAAAACCAGGTGCTGTATCCGCTGACGTATCGGTTTTAAATTTGCCTTTTCCAGTGCAGCAACCGAAATAGAAATTCCCCGCAGGTATGTCCCCCGGACATCGCAACCGGTAAGATCAGTATACCGCAGGTCACAGCCCGAAAGATCAGACCCTTTTAAACTGGCCTGATGTAAATGGCACCAGGATAAGTCGCTCATCTGTAGTTGACAATCCAGAAAATGGGCTTTCTCCAGGTTCGATCTACAAAAGCTGACGGATTGGAAATTAGACCCCGTAACCCTGGCCCCCGTTAACTGACAGTCAGCCAGCTGGCTGCCGTGCCAATCTACCCCCGATGCTGCCAGATCCGTCAGCGTCGATCCCCGTAGATCAGCCCACATTCGACCAGCCGTGACAAGTGCCTTCGTCAAGCTGGCACCCGTTAAATCCATACGCCTGGTGCCAACCAGGTGAACTTGGACAAGTTTGAGCCCAGGCAGCTGCAGGCCTGCCAGCACCCGGCCTTGAGAAAAAGCCGTCTCCAGTAGTAAGCGACGACGTGCCTGTTCCGATACGGATCGATTACGCCGGCTTTGCAAAGAAACCAATACCTCACCCCGGTCATTTCGTAAGTCTATCTGACCCGATTCTTGATCGGGCTGGTCAGCACCATCGACGGTAAACCGACTATAATTCGTGCCTGACAAGTCATATCGAATGAGTTGTGGCTGTTGTGCAAACAAGTCTAATTGGCTAACAAGCGTCATTTGAACTAGGATTGGTAGCAGTAGTGACAAGATAACATCCTATCAATTGAGTTGACCGAAAAAAAAACAAAAAGAACTTTTCAAGCATCTTCTGATGAATTATTTAACTTTATGTCAGAGAATAACTGACGGAAAATGAAGGGGATATCGCAGTGATATAGCCTATAGCGTTGAGGGCTGGGCTACTGGAAAAAGATTAACGCGTCAGCTTACCAATAAATAAAATTAGAACCCCCGTAAAGGGCGGCACATAACAGGGAAGAAAGTGTTTAGTTTGTAGTTAAGTTGCTGACATTCAGGTTAATGACTAAAATAAATAGAGGTTATCTTTATAGTGTTAAATCAATTAATCATCGCCTAATCAGGCACAAACCGGTAAAGCCATGTCTATGTTCGGGTTGAACAAATTTGTAGGAATTGGTCACGTTGGATCAACGAGGGTTTTTAATGACTCGTTGAGTCAGCCATTAACGGCAATATCTATTGGGTTGGATGACAGCTACAAGACAAAAGATACGCAGGAACTAGTATCTAAAACCATCTGGGTTGAATGCGTAGTCAAAGGTGATCGCACGGAAACCTATAGCAAAGGGCGATTGATGCTGGTGGAAGGTAAAGTAACGGCGGAAGCCTACACCGATAAAGACGGTAAGCCAGCCGCCAGCATTAAAATTAAGAATGCACGCGTAAAGGTGCTGGATAAAAAATCGGTTAGCCAGGAGTCTGAAGAAGAATTTGTTGATGACGAGTATTCGTCTTGAGCAAAAAGCTGATGAAGTTTGAACGGTTCGTGTCCCACACACGAACCGTTTTTTTTGGGATATACATTCTGGAGGTTGTAGGAGACAAGGTTAACGACCACTGCATAGCACTTCACCATCGCATCACCTACGGTGGTATTGGATTCGATAGTGTGGCCCCCCTAACCCCCTACGGGGGGATCATAACAGGGAAAAGGGCGACGGATAGCTTATGGTCTAACTATCTGTTAAACAGCAATTTAAGGGGTGGGGGTGGTATCTTTAATTAAGTAAAATAAATCATCCATCGCCGGTAGGCACAAACGCGGCGGCCGGTCCGCCGGCGCGGTACCGCCCCAAAAACCATGATTAAACTTGTAGAACCCAAACGCTCGCAGGTCGTAAATTTTTTGAAAGGAATGGGTCTGGTATTCGCCACATTCTTATTGTACTGGATTGCTACCCTGCTGTTTTGCCCTACTTGTCATGGGCAGGACACAGCGGCTATCACTCCGGTTAAACCATCACCCCTTAAGAGTTCTTATTTGAATCCGTACGCGCTGGGGATGAATAAGCAGTCGATGGGTTTAAAAGCATTCTTTGATGCCGTCGAGCGCATTAATAAACCGGATAGCTGCCTCCCTAAAAAGGCAGTTGGAAACGTGGGTCTTGGACTGGCTGTGCAAACGAATGGTACCCTGTTCGTTAATGCGACCGCTAAAACCAAATGGGGCGGCTATGTAACACTGCTCGCTGGACGTCGAAAGAACGAACTGTACGTTGGGGCGCAGGGCCAGTACAAAGCTAACCCCTCTCTCTTAGCTGGGATCGGATTTGTCGCCCGACCCCATATTTTAATCGGTGGACTAGCCGGAGCTTTCTTCTATCAGGAAGTGACCGTTGCGGATAACCAGCCCACCCGCTACGCGCAGCTTTTACAAGCGGGCAAACTTAAACCCGTATTGCTGTATGGTGTTCAGGTCTCAGCCGAATTACGGCACGTATGGGTATCCGTGAATCTATTGAGCGGGAGCGGGATGGGGATAGGAGCAACCTACTTTTTTTGAGTCAATACCCAAACCCGCTCTAAAGGCCGGTCTGGGTATTTGGGTTTCACCTCACTTTACTACTTCATCCCGCAGGGGCCATAACCGGGGAGAAGGTCACCGGGACATACGGCAACTATACGGGCCTATTTCTTAATTGAAAAGTGGAATGGGTATCTTAGTACAGGGTTAATAATCAATTAGTTATTAGTATTCTAAGTCGAATGAATCCGACAAATAGTCATCGTTCTCACTGGCTTACTAAGCGTATTGGCCTTAAAGTTTGACCCGATAAATGAAGTCAGCACGACAACCCATTAGTCAATTATGGAGACGACATCAATTGGTATTCGACCCGGTTTTTTGCCCGAAGGAACGTATTGGCCCTGTCCGGAAGGAATTACGGTTCAGCGCATCAACATGCTTACTCAGCAAGTCGGTAAGCACATTCTGCCCTGTACACTAGAACAGTTTGAAGAAGGGCGAAGGAAAGCCCGTCAGGGTGATTTAATGCAGGATGCTTTTCCGTTCCTGACACCCCCAGATCGTGAGTTTTTGATTTCAGGAATCCCCCCGCTGCAGTGGGCTGAATTGTTTCCTGTACCGCTTCCATTTTCGCCCTCGTCAGTCGAACAGATCCTGGAGGAATTACGTCCCGTCATGGATGAGCTGTTTGGCGGAACGGCAAGCAGACCGCTTGCTATGGACCGTCTGGTTGAGGAAGTCAGCCGGGATTTTGAACCACTTCTGGACGAAGATCAAACCAAGCTGCAGCATTGGGTCCAACAATGGGCATTACAGCAGGGACTAATACTCGCTGAGTAAGCTACAGGGCGAAGGCCCTGAACGTTTTACTTCACTTTTTCAGGTTGTATTACTAGGCCACACCTGCATAAGGCAGCTACGAAAAGTTTGACTTGCCAGCAGCGTTTGTACAAAATTTTGGACAAAAGCATTGGCTGAAACGAACGCAAGGCTTGCCTTTGTATACGCCCAAAAAGAGGCATAACAGGGAAGAAAGTCACAGATAGTCAATTAGTTAACTATTAATTATAGGGGTTGGCAAGACGCCCTTGGTTATCTTTAGCTAGTTAAAATTCTCAATTACAAACCCCTTATTACTGACGATCATGGCAAAAGCAAAGGGACTTTCCCAAACCGACGATTGGAATCAGATCGCATTTCCCGTTCAGTTGCAGGAGTTTTCAGCCCTCATGCCGGGTTACGAGTCCGTCGCTCGGGATCGGCAAAAATTTATCGTTGGCAGGCCGCCCCAGGCCACCAAGCCAGTAATTTTTGGCTTACAGGGTAAAAATTATTCCCTCTTCCCAAATCAGTTAATTCGCGAGGTAGCCGGTCGGGTTATGGGACGGCATACCCTGCAAGCATCCTATTCGGACCAGGGTGAATTTTCGCTGACCTTAACCTTGCCTGAAGAACGGTTCGAGGTAATTTCACCCAAGCGGCCGGGCAGTCAGCCCTCGACAACGCCCGATACACTGCAAAAAGCGATTATTATCACCAATTCGTATTCGGGAAAGAGCCCATTTACCATTCAGGGGAAAGTTCTCTCCACGCAACGTAGTATAGACACAACCGAAATTGCTCCGCGCATGCGGATTAGTTATTACCGACTGGTCTGTGGCAATGGCTTGATGGGATGGGCCGACGAGTTTATGAGCTTAGACGAGTACGTACAATGGCTTGCCGAGGGGCAGCCAACTCGTCATACCCATGTTCGGGAAACGAAAACATTATTTGAACCGGCGCGTATCGAAACGACCGAACACGTCGAGGTGGGTCAAGAAACAACACTGGCTTACAGCCGAATCCGTCATACCGGATTTACTGAAGTCGATTTCGAAAAGACGCTCAGCGGAATGTTTAATGAATTCGTTTCCGCTCAGGATTCCCTGACGGCTCAGATGTATACCCGGCTGGCTGAACATACGATCAAGCGGCAGCGGGCGGAGAGCTACCTGAAAGGAGTGAAGGTGCCAAAGAAACTGGTGCAACTTGCCCTTGAACGAATGGACGAGGAGGCTGGTCGATTAGCCGCCAAGCCCAATTTGTGGCTATTGTATAATGGCTTGAATCACGCGTTATTTCATCAGCCAACATCCTTAACCATAAATCAACGCTACGACCTGGATGGAAGCCTTTTTCACCATTTGACCCAGGCAGTTATCTAAAGAATAGTGGCTGAAAAATAATTCTTACCGGAAAGGGAAGAGGGTTTATCAACCTTTTCCCTTTCCTCATAACTAACCCTTTATCCCTCATAAAAAATGGCCACTGGAATCATAAAAAGTCGCTGATGCATACCTATATACGTGTAACACTTGTCTGGATCGGACAACTTCCAGTTAAAACCGTCACGGACACTCTTCTCAAGTTTTACGCCGAAGCTTTCTACAGGTACTGACAGCTCTATTGAAAGAATTTGGTATATTTATCAAGAAGTAATCGCAAGTTATGAATACGACACCGCCAACCTTCCCCCTTGTAACAGCCCCCGTTGGGAATTGGCCTTTGCGGTGTATCTATACGCATTTACCCGTAATAGCTGGCCAGCTCGTAGCCTTAGGCCCACTTGGTTATATCAGCCTGGCACCGCTTCGGCGGACCGCCGTGGCGCATCATTCGGACGGTCAGCATCATGCGGCAAATGAAGTGGCGTATCTAATCGCGGTGTTCCAGGCGTATGAGCAACGGCAAGGCTGGTTGCCCCAAGCCGAGTCGGTCCTGATTCAGTTAGCGGAAAACCTGCTTGCGGCCCTGCTCCAAACTGTCCCACCAGGACAGACCCGGTATCTTCATCAGTTGTTGCAAGCGACGGACTTGAAACCATGGCTTAAAGCGCTTAACACGTTACCTGCCAATCCCGACGAATAAGGGCGGTTACTTGGCTGATCAGCCGGAGAGGTGACGACGCTAAGCGAGGAATTTAAATGATGACTGACTTATTTATCATGGATGCGACCCATTTATTAATTCTTGAGCGCTTTGATCGCAATGATCGGTCAGAGGGGACTCACTATCTGTTATTCTCAACTCGGACAATGGCTGAGGATTTCGCCAGAAATATTGCAACAGATTTTTATGAATGTGGCCTACTACCAGAAGAAGGAAACTTTGAGACACAACGATTGAAAGGTGATGTTCTCAAATATAAAGACGAATTTACAATAAGTTGGACCATGCAGCCAAAAGAGCCTGGGGGCTCCATTGGTGATAGTTACTATTTGTCTGTGCAGCCTGTAAAAGCACATTCACCAGAAATGAGATTTGACTTCTGGAATCAACTATAACCAAACTTTTCACTATCGGACGTCGATTAACTGCCATCGGTAATCAATGGATTAGGACCTCTGTAATCTTGTTGCCAACGCTATTTAGTGGGGATGAGCGATACGATCGCTCGCAAAATACTAGAGAGACTACTGGGAAGACTTGCGTAGCGCTAGGGGCAAAATAACGCGTTTAAATTTTGAGAATTCTTTAATAGACAGTACCTTTCGCTTATTAATAACGGAAGATGTGCCCGTTGTTATTACAATGGCCATGTTTGTCATTTTTTTGGTTGGATTTCTGGTTGGCACGTATGTAATCGCCCTTATTGCGAAGTTTATTGGGGGAGCCTTAAAGCCTACTCTGCCTTCGCTGGAGGCCCCTGTGCGTAAAGTTGTCGTTCGTCGCCGTACGATTCAGGTAGGGGCCGGGGACGGTTCACGGGATCAGAACGTACTGCCAACTTCATATACTCAACCTGCGTCTCAGGCAAAACCCAGGCCTAAGGTGGTTGCCTCAAGCCTAGCCGGATAACCGCGCCGGCAGACCGGACAAACCGCTGCCCTATTGACAACGTAATCGAATAGCCCGCTCGTCGGGTATAAAGTTTTTTTACACGGCCAGGCCAGGAATGGCCCGGCTTTTTTTTACCATGCAACTTTCTCTCGAAGCCCTTCTCGAACAATATCAGGCAATCCAGCAACTGTTACTGGTGAAGCTGCAAGGAAAACGGTTTTCCCATGTACAGCCTTTTTGGGCTGACTCCCAGGCTTCCTTTTACAATAAGCGGGGCGGGCGGCGACCTTTTACCTTCGACAATGTTATTGATCTCTTGCGGGGCTTACACATGGAGGATGAGCTCGCCGTGGTTTTACTACTGGCGGACTGCCGGGCATATCTATGGAAGCAGCTCCAGGCGATGCCTCCCGGTATGATTAAAAGCTTACCCCTCGATGAGCCGCTCATCACCCAGTTGTTGTTGGTTCGTGTTCGGGAAGAAACCAGCTGGGAACTGGCCGATCTGCAGTTTCTACTGCTGGTACTTACCCAGCTGCAGAGCCAGGTTCAATATTTGCTGGATCTGCCATCTAATCTGATCAAGCACCAAAGTAAAGCGTCTATGTAAGGCCTGAGTCCACAAAAAAGCCGCAGGACCGATCCTGCGGCTTTTTTATTGTAAAAGGTTTACTTGGCAGAGGTATAACTAACTTCGACAGTTTGTAAATCACCCGACTGATTTTTAACGTAAAATAAAAGCTTGGGCTGGCCAACCGAATCACAACGAACCGCGATCCAGGGAGACAGATCATTAATTGAAAGCCACTCGCCCTGAGCAGCCAACTGCCTGCCTATTTTAACCGCTACGGGGAGGCTTGAGTCGGTGTTCTGAAAACTGACCCGGTAGGAAGTTGCCGAGAGATAAGGGCTGGGATTGATGAGTAAGCGAAATTCAACGGTATCTTTGGCTTGCACCAGCGCGGGCGTGTTGGTAGTCGACACGCTGAATGGAGTCTGGGTCTGCAAGCCAAGATCATCACTCATGCAGCTTCCCAGCAGAAGGCCAGTCGCCATGACGATAAGGTAAACAAATTTGTTTTTCATGATTTGGCCGGTTAAAACGAGTCAAAGGTGAAACGAAGTCCCAGTTGAGCCTGGGTATGCAGGCGGTTAAGATCACTCACGGCATACCATCGTTCGGTAATCCCACCGATCAACGAGATTCGATCGGTCAAAAATACTTCGGCTTCCAAGCCAACATTTCCTCCAAACGTAAAATGACCCTGGGCACCGATGAAACCAATGGGTAGGTCGTGCTGGTCCTGATTGACAATCTCCAGGCCAGTGAAAATGCCAAGCACGGGGGAGATGTAAAAGGTCCTTCGGTAATCGTGAAGCGATATTGGCGCGTAGTCGATGCCCAGGGTATGCCGCTCGCTGATCACCTGGACTCCCAGTGGTTGGTAAAATTTTCGGTCGTATTGATAGCCAATTTTCCAATAATGTTCCCCGCGGGTGTAGCGAACGAAATCAGTTCGCACCAGACTTCCCTGCTGATTAGCCCGCAGGTTAATTCCCCTTGGGAAGCGGTCCATGATCCCTCCCTGCAGGGAAAAGGCGTACTGACCTTTGCGATGGCGCTGGCCGAAACTGCTGTGGCTCAGTAATTCGAAAACCAGTAGCAGGGCGAATGGAAGAAAACGAAGTAGTCTCATGTGAATTAAAGTTTTCCGGAGTTCATGATGTCCTCGTTATTCATCAAAAAGGTGAGGGCTCTTCCGCCACCCGCTTCATTGATCTGCACTAAAATCCGTTTGTTATCGGGAATGGTGAATTTCTGGAAAGCGAGGACCTGTTCCATTTTCTGGTGTCCCGGTATGACCCGAATGCCATCATTGTGCACGTAGAAAGGAACAATCTCGGTTTCCTGAAACGTCGTTCGTTTCGCGATGGTCTTATCGACGATAAAAAAGCGCATGTAGTCAATATCGTAATTGATGTTTGACTTATTTTTCAATTGTAATTTGACGTACATGACGTTGTCTTTCACGTAAAAGCCACGAATGGTAGCCTCCATCAGATTTTCTGATACGCCTAGGTGACGAATCGTCCGCCGTTTGTGATTCACCTGATCGCAGTTGTACACCACTTCCGAAGCGGAGGCCCGAATCCCCGAGAACTGAATAACGCCATCTTTGGCATTGAGGCCATTAATGAATTCTTCCGAATCTTCCCGCGATCCACCCACGCGGGCGGGGCCCTCCGATCCCATTGTGTTCATGGCAAGGTTGAGCGCTAACAAGGCGGGTTGCTCGTTATAGTTGGCCACGAATGAATAGAATTTTCCATCGGTGGTAATAACGCTAAAATTCGTTTCGTTAAAACCCACTTTACTGGCTTTCACCTTCAATACGTTCTCCACGTCGGACGCTTTGTCGGCAATAATATCGCGCGATCCCAGATCGACGGATTTAATCGGCGTTGGGAAAATAATGGATATCGTCTTGTTATAGGGCAACTCTGTATAATACGATTTGACAACATTATAGTCTCGGATCGGTATGGCGGGTACCCGCAGGGCGTGCGCATTATTATTGACAATGGTCATCTCGGCGAGGGGTGTATCATCAATCTGGCTGGCCGGAACGGCCTGATCATCGGCTTCCGGAACGGGAGAGCGCGCCGACACGGATTTTGTATCCGATCTGGAAGGGGCGGCTATGAATCGTTTTTCGCTCGAGCTTGTCACCACTTTAGGCGTGCCAAGCGAGGGTAACGTATCCGGCTTCACCAGCTTAACGGAAGGCGTTGCCCCGGCCAGAGTTGTTGGCTTTTTGACCGGTGCTGTGGCCGTCGAGGCTGAAGGGCTTGTCAATAGACCCCGGCTGGGCAGAGCAGCCGTGAACGTATGGCGAAACGGGCGTCCAGTAGCGTAGGCTACGGTAGCAGGTTGACCGGGAGCCGAGACAGGCCGGTTAGTTCCTGCTGATTGAGCGGAAGCTCCGTTGGTTACCAACAGGCTGATACTGGTGAAGTAAATCAGGCCAATAGGTCGAAAAAAATAAGCGTTCATAAAAAGTTTGGCGAATAAAGGTTAAACAAGGCTGGCCTTCAGGGACCAGCATCCGGCAGGGTTTACTGTTCATTAATAATATTTTGAAGCATCTGTAACTGCATTTGCTTTTCGGTTATCGGACTGGAGACCGGCATAATGGGTGGATTGCCTGGTGTACCGACGGAACCAGTACCCCCTTGTTCGGTGCGGTCGACGGTACGCAGCAGTACGAAGTAATTGTTCTTAAGATAGGCCCGCTGCATTTGCGCTTTCCGCGCGAGACCTTGCTTTACCCCCTGGGTAATTTGCTGACCCGCCT
>NZ_BAAHBQ010000011.1:0-183201 GCF_054776595.1 Spirosoma horti | reverse complement strand
CGATCTTCCCTTCCTCGAGTGACTGATAAATTGAGCGAATGGTTTGTGCCAGGGGAGTCATAGCGGAATCTGGTTACTCGAAATGGTTGTCTAAGTAACCCAGTAACAAGACGCATGCCAAGCCTGGTATACTTAATAGCCCCCCCGATTATTAACACCAACAAATAGATAATTCACTCATTATTAGTGCATTAACAGAAAATCTTGCTTTTATGTTTGTGCTCGGTAGTTAACAAAACTTTACCAAAATCTGCACAACTTCAGGTTTTGTTGGATTTTTTGGTTTTTAATAAATCTATACGGATGCGCGTACAGACTTTGCTCACTCTTGGATAAAGTCCCCTTCAGGGCAGGGCTGTTAAGTTCTCAATTTATTTCAGTGAACCCAGCTCTTTAAATACCCCCCGCCCCGTAACGACGGCCCGGCCTGAAGGGGGAGGAAATCCACGACAGAGTGCTCCCCCTTCAGGCCGGGCCGTCATTACGGGGCGGGGGGTAAAGAAGACAGAACTTAACAGCCCTACCCTTTAGGGGATTTAGGCGGGGCGGCCCGTGCCGGTAAAACAAAATGAAAAAATAATCCTAAACAGCTTCTTTGAGTAGAAAAGTATTAGGAAATTGAATAAGAATTAATTTCTCGTTTCAGCATGTCGATTAATGAGACCAGGGTTTCATGATTATTCATGACTCTGGAAATAACTATTCCGCCTTCAATCATCGTAAATAATTTCAAGGCAAACTCATCTGGATTTAACTGCTCTGAGAATTCTTCGTCCGCAATTCCCTTCCTGATCGTATCAGCAAAAAGCCCGATCAGTTTTTGAATTGCCTGCTTAATTTTTTGTTGGACAACCTCATTATTACTATCCGCTTCAGCGCCAAAATTCATGATGGGACACCCACTAGCACTGGTTGGATTGATAGGATTACTGTATATATCCAGATAAGCAAACAGCTTGTCTTTGGCGCTGGTCTCTTTTGTAACAGCGGCAAATGATAAATCAATAACAATCTGTAGGAGGTAATCGACGATGGCGTAAGTAAGGACGTCCTTATTTTCAAAGTGGCCGTATAAGCAACCTTTAGCCACTTTCGTGGCTTTCAGGACATCCTTAATCGACGTAGCAGCTAACCCTTTTTCATTAAACAGCGGAGCGGCCGTTTCAATGATCATTTGCTTTGTTTTTTCCCCTTTACTCACTGACTTACAAATTGTATAGTAAAACTAGCCCAAGTGATCTGTTTCGCAAAACTCCTTTAAGGTAGTTTGGCTAATTGAATTTATAATGTGTCTGGTTGGCCTTAACAGATATAAACACCGTTCGATTTTATCTCAAAAAAACCGAAAACACCCCAAATAACCCCAAAAATAGGAATTCTATTTCCAAGTGGGGTAAACCGTTTTTTTTAGTCAACATATTCATTATCAATGATATAAATTATTAAATACAAGAAATTAAGTTCATTTTATTTATGGCACGAACTTGGTAATTATAGTTATTGGCTAACACCTATTCTATCTGTTATTGGGACTAATGACCTTAGGTAAAATCACTAAAACGATCTAAAACATATCAAATCCTTTGTTATTATGGACGCTAAAGTTTTAATCACAGGTGCTACCGGAGTTACTGGAGAAAATGCCATTGCCCGGCTACTTGAGCTAAAGATACCGGTTAGAGCATTGGTTCATAAACTGGATGAACGTTCAGCCCAATTGACTGCGCTGGGTGTAGAAGTAGTGGAGGGTGATCTTACTGATTTTAACTCCGTTAGTGCCGCACTGAAAGGGATCTCAGCCGCCTATTTTGTTTACACAATCCAGGCACCCGGCCTTATTGAGGCAACTGCCTATTTCATACAGGCAGCCTTAGAGGAAAAAGTAAGTCATGTAGTAAATATGTCCCAAATAACTGCAAGAAGAGAATCACCCAGTCACGGTGCACAAAATCATTGGCTGGCTGAGCGCTTACTGGACCATTCAGGACTATCGGTTACTCATCTTCGACCTACCCTTTTTGCCGAATGGCTTGCTTATTTTGCCAGGGAGATAAAGGGGAATAACAGGCTCCTTTCTCCATTTGGGAATGCTTCCTATGCTTCCATTGCAGGGGAGGATACGGGCAGGGTAATTGCTACCATCTTAGCTAATCCAAATGATTATGCCGGGAAAACCTTCGAGCTTTCTGGCGCAGAGGAAATGACCCAGCAACAGGTAGCGGACTTACTGACTGAAATACTTGGCAGAAAGATCACCTATATTCCGATGGAAATTGATGCGTATGGGCAGATGTTAGCGCAATTTTCTGACCCCTATTTTGTGCAGCATATCGCAGGAATAGCACAGGACTTCCGGAACGGTCTCTCAGGCGGTATCAATGACAATGTAGAAAAGATCACGGGACAGAAACCCCTTACTATGAAAGCTTATATAAAAAAGAATATTGCTCTTTTTAGATAGATACTTTTTTTAGCTTTTTGATCAGCCTATAAAATTGGTCTACTCAAATAATACTCAAACTATGAATAAGCAAGTTTTAGTAACCGGCGCTACTGGAAACACCGGGGGGTATGCCGTTAAGCAACTGCTAAGCATGAACGTACCGGTCAGGGCGATTGTGCATAAGATGGATGAGCGCTCAGCGGCTTTAAGCGCATTGGGTGTAGAAGTAATCGAGGGTGATTTGTCAGACTTTGAATCAGTTTCTTCCGCACTTAAAGGAATTTCCAGCGCTTTTTTCGTGTACCCAATACAAGTGGCGGGTATTATTGAAGCGACTACTTATTTTGCTCAGGCTGCCCTGGAAAATGGGGTTGATGCCATCGTAAACCTTTCCCAGTTTGGCGCTCACCGTAATGTTCGAAGTCATGGTGCCCAGAACCACTGGATTGCTGAGCGTGTTTTCGACCGTTCAGGAGTGCCGGTTACCCACCTTCGTCCCACCTTATTTGCCGAATGGTTTGTGTATCAGGCGTCAATAATCAAATCAGACAGTAAGTTTTACCTGCCTTTTGGAGATGCCCGTTTCGCGCCAATTGCTACGGAAGATATTGGTCGCGTAGTCGCAGCAGTATTGGCCGATTCTGCCCCTCACGCCGGAAAACGGTACGATCTGTTTGGTACACAGATCTTAACCATGAGCCAGATAGCAGACTTATTCTCCACGGTGTTGGAAAGGGAGATTACATATGTTCCGATAGATACGGAAACGTTCGTGGATATTGTCAAAAAGTCAATGAAAGCAAGTCCTTATTTCTTACAACACGTGTCATCTTTAGGCCAAGATCTCAAGGAGGGACGGGAAGCTGGTATGAACGACCTGGTAGAAACGTTGAGCGGGCAGAAGCCGATGTCTATGGTGGAGTTCATCAGTAAGCATAAAGCTGCTTTTGCATAAGGTCTAACTGCTGTAAGAAAAGGGCGTAAAACAGTTCCTTTTATGGGTGACCTACTAGTACCACCTAGTTGGAAAATCCTTCCTGAGATGATTAAACCATAGGATCGTTGGCACGAGTAAACCCATCATGGATCAATACCTGAATGAATTAGAAGAAAAACGAAATTCCCTAATTGAGAAAACTAAAAATCTCAGTTTAGAACACTATAATTTCATTCCGCCAGGCTTCAATAATAATATCATCTGGAACCTGGGTCATATGCTTGCCGTGAGCGAAAGCATTCTTTATAAAAATTCGAATTTCTTACCGCCTGCTCATGCGTTTGACATTACCCGTTTTAAACGAGGTACAAAGCCTGAGCAGTCGTATACTGCTGAGGAAATTACCTCAATAAGACAGGCCTTACTTGATACGGTTACTTATTTTAAAAAACAAGCTGCTGCTGAGTTGACAGTTGCAGAAGCACAGGTAGATGGTTCGTCAAACGTAATCAACGGAGCCGTCCTGCAATTTCTTTTGTTTCATGAGAATCTTCATTACCGTACCATCGGAAATCTGCTGAAAACTAATAGGTAGTTGACCTTGTAATGGAAACCAAAACATAGGGCTTGTCAGCAAACACACTAGCGTGCTTTAAGCCCTCATTAATTTTCGTACCATCCCAGGAAATGCGCCATTGGTACGTCGAATTCATCTTCATTGACCAAACGCATTAAAAGTTCATGTTTTATCAATTAACACAAACCTGATTTTCCAATGAAACAGACCATTCTTTTTTCACTAGCAGCCGCTTTACCAATAATCTTGGCTATGACTACCACTGTAGAATCCAGTGCTCCGACACCCAAAACTTTTGTACTCGTACACGGGGCCTGGCAAGCTCCCTTCGCCTGGCAAATCGTGAAAAAACAGCTTGAACAAAAAGGGCAAAAAGTCGTCCTCGTTGAACTGCCCGGCCACGGTGCGGACAATACCCCACCCCAGAACCTAACCCTGGACGTTTACCGGGATAAAGTCATCAGTACCATCAACTCTCTGTCAGGCAACGTCATCCTGGTGGGCCACAGCCTGGGGGGCATGGTTATTAGCGTAGCTGCCGAAAAACTGCCCACCCGTATCGACAAACTGGTGTACCTGGGAGCCTTTCTGCCCGCCAACGGGCAGAGCCTGCTGGACCTGGCCAACACCGATGCTGATGCCCAGTTAGGACCCGCCCTTAGACCAACCACTGATAATCTTTTATTAGGAATCGAAACCCCAAATTTAGCGCCGATCTTCATCCAGGACGGATCGGCTGAGGTGCAGAAGCTGATCATCGATAACTACCGGCCTGAACCCGCGATTCCCTTTACGAATCCGGCCGTGCTCACGGCAGCTAACTTTGGCAAGGTGCCCAAATATTACCTGCACACCTTGCAGGATCATGTGGTGAGTCTGAGTTTGCAGAAGCGGATGGTGGCTGCGGCCGGCGTGCAAAAGGAGTACGATATTGCCAGCAGTCACACGGCCCATCTTGCTCATCCCGCCGAAGTGACTCGTTTTCTGCTGGAGATTGGCCAGTAATTGCAGTACAAATTTACTTACGTATACACATGATCGTTAGAAACAAAAAGCCTGATTTACTAACTATGATCAGGGTCAAAAACTCAATCATAGTTAGCAGGCTCTTCCAAATAGTATCAACTTACCCTTATCGATGTTGATTCGAATCTGAATGAAGCGCAAAGCTGGCTGGACAATTACGTGAAGACGACTACTCTCCAGGTTGCTTTCGCTTAACTATCCCCAGTTACCAATAGTGATACACGCTTGCTATCTATTACAAGACCTATAGTATTTGATTATGAGCACCATCCGATTGGTTTTATTAACGATCACAGTTATTGCTGCGGCTGTAATGGAATTAATTGATACGTCGATTGTCAATGTTGCTTTATCGCACATGAGTGGCAATCTGGGGGCCACTTTGGAAGATACCGCCTGGGTCATTACCTCGTATGCTATAGCTAATGTCATTGTAATACCCATGACGGGTTTCCTGGCCGCATTAGTAGGGCGTCGGACTTATTTTATTGGTTCAGTAGCCCTGTTTACCGTAGCTTCTTTATTGTGTGGTTTATCGACCAATATCTGGATGTTAGTTATTTTTCGCTTCATTCAGGGGATTGGCGGTGGGGCGTTACTATCCACTTCTCAGGTCATTGTCTTCGAGTCATTTCCGATTGAAAAACGCTCAACGGCAGCTGCCTTATTTGGCGTAGGCGTATTTACTGGCCCAACTATTGGTCCAACATTAGGAGGCTACATACTCGATGTGACCAGTTGGCACTGGATTTTTTTAGTCAATGTTCCTATCGGTCTGGCTGTACTAATCGGCTCGATTTTTCTGGTGAAGAACCCGAAAGAAAGCCAGAAAATTAAGCACATCGATTATACGGGATTGCTGCTGCTTATTGTTGGCATTGGTTCCTTGCAAGTGGTTTTGGAACGAGGTGAACAGGAGGATTGGTTTGACACGAACTACATCATTTATCTCACTCTAACGGCTATAGTTGGTATAATCAGTTTTATCTGGTGGGAATTACGAATCACTAATCCAATTGTCAATTTACGCGTACTCCGCAGTCCAAGCCTGGTGGTAGCGTCTATTTTAACGTTTGTTACCGGGTTGGGTCTATTTACCAGTGTATACCTTACCCCTGTATTCGCGCAACGTCTTTTGGGGTTTCCAACACTGACGACTGGACTATTACTACTACCAGGAGCCATTGTTGCTATTGTTGCCTTGATAATAACAGCCCGGCTTTTGCAGGCAGGCGTACCCAACCAACTAATTATCATCGCTGGCTTTCTGTCATTTATAACGTTTAGCTGGCAAATGAGCCACTTGGGCCCCGATGTTGGTAAAAATGATTTTTACCTGCCGCTTATTTTTCGAGGTATAGGTCTGGCGTTACTGACTGTGCCATTAACCAGTTTGGCAGTCTCGGGCCTCAGCGAAGTCGAAATTCCCCAGGGGGCGGCTTTTAATAACATGATGCGTCAATTGGGTGGATCGTTTGGTATTTCTGGCGTGAATACCTATTTGGCCAACCGCGTCGCCCAACACCGGGGAGATTTGGTGGCTAACTTAACCCCAAATGATCCGGAAACATCACTTTGGTTATCAGCCGTTGGACACCGGTTCAATGCACAAGGCGCTACAGAGCTAACTTCTATTCAGCAAAGTTACCACCTGCTGGATCAGGTCGTTAACCGTCAGGCTACGGTATTAGGGTATCTGGATGCCTATTTTGGGGTGGGTGTACTCTTTCTAGTAGCTATGCCCTTAATTCTGATCGTTATCCGAAGTACGTCCAAGAATACGGTTATTCTATCGGAGCATTGACGAATTCGGCACGGGGCGTTGGCAAAAACAACCGCATTAGTAGACTATCTTTCAGTCTACATAAATCAAACCAAGCGAATGAAAAAGGACTCCCTGCATACCTTCCTTCAGCAAAACTCCCCAGCATCCAGGCCAGTAATCGAAACCATCGCCGACCATTTTGACGGCAGAAAATTCTCAAAAAATGATTACTTCCTCAAAGCAGGAAATTATAGCATTGACTATATGTTTCTGGACAGTGGGTTAATGCGTGCCTTTAGTCATGATATCGACGGCAATGAAATAACTACGTATTTCTATCCTGAAAATAATATGGTGTTTGAAGCAGCCTCTTTTTTCACACACAGTATTTCGGCTGAAAACATCCAGGCCGTGACGGATTGTACTGGCTATACGCTGTCATTTGACAAATTAAATATGCTCTTTCACTCTATTCCCGAATTTCGGGAATTTGGCCGATTCATGTTGGTAAAAGGATTTGTTGAATACAAGCAACGAACCCTGGATTTAATTACCAAATCGGCCGAAGAACGATATGAGGACTTAATGAGTACGAATCCGGAAATTCTTCAACATGCCCCCTTGAAACACATTGCTTCTTATCTGGGGATTACCGATACATCACTGAGCAGAATACGCAAAGAATTTAAAAAAAAGTAAAAGCCTGTCTCATTTCTTGCCATTTGCCAAGTGTAAAAAGCTGTATTGGCGGTTGCTTTACATCGAAATTAATAAAATGAAAAACAGGATTTAACTCCTTGTCAAGAACATGAGCAAGAACCCAATTACTTTTAACGGCTCGGTACCCCAGCAGTATGACGATTACCTGGGACCCTTCTTATTTGAGCCCTATGCGCTTGATTTAGTCGATCGGATTGATCCCTCTTCGGCAGGTAATGTGTTAGAACTAGCCTGTGGAACGGGTCGGGTAACCAAACACCTGGCTGCGTATTTCCCGACGACTACTCAACTGGTGGCGACCGATCTGAATCCGGATATGATCGCCGTCGCCCAGGAAAAAATAGCATCGCCCAATCTAACATGGGCAACAGTTGATATGTCGAGCATCCCCTACCCGGATGGCCACTTCGACCTGGTTATAAGTCAATATGGATTAATGTTTGCACCCGATAAGCTGCAAACGCTGATAGAAATTCGTCGCGTATTAGCAAGGGGTGGAAAGTTGATTTTCAACACATGGGGCAACCTCGCTGATAACCCCGTCTGGAACATTACCAATTCGATCGTTAGCTCGTTTATTGGTATCAGTCCCATAACTCTGGAACAGGGTCCCTTCTCCATGAGTGATAAGGCGGAAGTACTGCATCTTTTGGACTTGGCAGGCTTTAAACAGCCCAGAGCTGATGCGGTTAACATAACCAGCAAAATAGAAAGTGCAGCCCTGGCCGCAAAAGGATTCATTCATGGGCTTCCAATCGCGATGGTCATCCAGCAGAAAAATCCATCGCTCCTGCCCCAAATTCAAACTGCCTTAGCAGACGAATTAAGCAAACACTTTGGTGATTTTCCGCTGCAAACTCCTTTGCAGGCGTGGGTTTTTGACGCAATGAACTAGGTACAAACTAAACGAAGCCATGAACAATTTACCACTTTATGTTTCCTTAACGTTTGGCGCTACCGTTATTGCTGCGGTCTGGCTATTTCTTAGAGCCACTCACTATTCTCGAACGGTTTTAATCCTGATCAGTGCCTGGATAGTCATACAATCCCTTCTTAGTAGTACCGGATTTTATCATGCCGAAGATTCAGCGTCTGCTCGTTTTCCGCTCTTAATCCTTCCCCCATTAATCTTCATTATAGGGCTATTTTTAACAAAGCAGGGGAAGCTATTTATTGACAAACTAGACCTGGGCGCACTGACTATTTTCCATGTGATCAGAGTACCCGTCGAACTGGTACTATTCTGGTTGGTTGTGCATAAATTAATTCCTGAAGCAATGAGCTTTGAAGGCAGGAATTTTGACATTATATCCGGGCTTTCTGCGCCATTCGTTTATTATTTTGGCTTTGTGAAAAAGAACCTCAATAAATCGATCTTACTGGGCTGGAATTTCCTTTGTCTGGCGTTGCTGATCAACGTTGTATCGAATGCCCTTCTGTCATTACCGGTACGCTTTCAACAATTTGGCTTTGAACAACCAAATATTGGGCTTGGCTATTTCCCGTTTGTGTTATTACCTACCTGTCTGGTGCCTTTAGCCCTGTTTTCTAATGTAGCCGCTATTCGAAAATTACTGAGCTCTAAAGCCCCCACCTACTAGTAAAGTAGTGTCACCAGGTCAATGGGATTCTCCTCTTAAAGTGTACTACTCAGGTACTGGCCGATGGTACCATTGGTGAAATTCTAACGAATAAATAAACCGCCCTAATCAGGCTTAATGACTGCTAATCATGGAAAAAGACTATTCAGCCATACTTGTTTCGGTCAATCTGGAATCGACCTTTGAGGCCTTTACCCAGCAACTGGAAGCCTCCCTGGGCCGATTTAACCTGTCAGCCTTAGAAAAAGCAGCCCATGATCCGGTTGTCGTTGAAGCCGAGATTAAGAAGATGCTGGGGGAGGAAAGTTTAGTGCTTTTCAACGTGGAAGACCTGGGCAACTTATTGAGTTTAACCGGCCCGGCAAAGAAGGCAAAGCGGTATTTCGTCGGCAACTTTCTAATGGCAGCCAAAATAATCAGTATGGATTTGCGCCTTGGTTTGTATGCCCCTATCCGCGTATTGGTCTACGAGTCGGATGAAAGCAAGGTCATTGTCAACTATGAAAAGCCGTCCTCCTTATTTTCTCGGCTAGAGAATGAATTGATCAGCAAAACGAGTTTGGGACTCGATGCCAAATTAAAAAACATTATCGAAAGCTCGGATAAAAAGGCCACTGCTCTTTAGGCCTGTTTTCTGACCGCTCAGCTAACCTATCGTACCAGGTTCGATCCGTTTAAATACCGATCCACAACTCCCCTTATTTCATGTCGACGATAACTTCAACTGTCAGGAAACCCCTTGTGACGGGGGGGGGAACGTATGCCGATGTGACGGAAGATGTCAGTCGACAGGTAGAACGTCCCCCCACCCGGGAGTGGAAAATCGCCATTACGGTGGCAGGTGTGGTGTTGTTATACGGAACAAGTTGTGTATTCTATACGTGGTGGGAAGGATTAGGGGTTTGGGGACTCAATAAGACCATCGGCTGGGCATGGGATATTACCAACTTTGTTTGGTGGGTCGGTATTGGTCACGCAGGTACTCTTATCTCGGCAATTTTATTATTGTTTCGTCAAAAATGGCGGACGGCCGTCAACCGGGCCGCTGAAGCTATGACCATTTTTGCTGTTATTTGTGCAGCGATGTTCATCATGCTTCACTTAGGACGCCCCTGGTTAGCTTATTGGGTATTCCCCTTACCTGATACATTCGGTTCCCTTTGGGTTAATTTCAAGTCTCCCCTAGTTTGGGATGTATTTGCCATCAGTACCTATTTTACCGTTTCCCTAGTCTTCTGGTACATGGGACTCATTCCGGATTTAGCAACGATTCGGGATCGAACTACGCATCCCGTATCGCGCTACTTATATGGGGCCTTAGCGCTAGATTGGAACGGATCTGCTAAAACCTGGGCTCGGTATGAATACATGAGTTTGATTCTGGCAGGCCTTTCCACACCCCTTGTCCTTTCGGTACATACCATCGTGAGCATGGACTTTGCCACCTCAGTCATTCCCGGATGGCATACGACCATCTTTCCCCCTTACTTTGTCGCAGGAGCCATCTTTTCTGGCTTTGCGATGGTACAAAATTTGGTATTAATTATTCGGGTTGTTTTTAAGCTAGAGAACTACATTACCCTGGAGCACATTGACTCCATGAACCAGGTAATAATTTTGACTGGGTCAATCGTCGGTGTGGCTTACATAACAGAATTTTTCATTGCCTGGTACTCGGGCAATGAATTTGAAACGTATACTTTCATAAACCGGGCCACAGGCCCCTATGGGTGGGCCTATTGGGCGATGATGACCTGTAATGTCATTACGCCCCAGCTTTTCTGGTCGAAAACGATTCGAAGGAGTATTGCGTGGACGTTTGTCCTGTGCGTTATAGTGAATATTGGTATGTGGTTTGAACGGTTTGTGATTATAGCCACGTCACTGCATCGCGATTTCCTGCCATCGAGTTGGGCCATGTTCCACCCAACCCTATTTGATATAAGTGATTTTATTTTTTCGTTCGGTTTATTCTTTACACTTTTTCTTGGCTTCGCCAAGTTTCTTCCCGTCATAAATATGGCAGAAGTAAAAGCGATTATTAAATCGTCCTCTGAGCAATTACCTAAACCAGTAACTGGTAATTCTAAAAGTGAAAATCTGCTTAATTCGTCTATCAACCTAAAAAGTAACCTGTAATTTATCATTACCATTCAATTAATAGAACGAATGCGTTTAAAACGCATTCGTTCTATTAATTGACGCTACGTTAGCTTTAAATATGAAAGTTATTAAAAAAGGTACATTGATTTTTGTGATCATTGCACATCTCTATTTTTTTTACTAGAAGCCGTATGTTGGATGAACTCATTCGTCTACATCACATTAATCAGTTTATTAAATAATCCTATAACATTAGATTACTATACTCAAGCATTAGTCTTAAAAAATCTTTTTATTAATCAGGGTTTTTATAATCTATTTTTTTGTCAATTTCAGGTATCTATGGATTGTTCTTGGTATAAATAGGAAAGTACACAATTGCTTACACACTCATTTTGTTTTTTTGTTTTTTCGGTTTCGGAGCAGGCCTCATTTTAGTGTGTACTACAAAAGCCTATATAGTAGCGTGCCTACAAGCAATACCAGCCGCTATAGCTTTCTTAAATGTATATAAATCATTCCGTCTTTCTACGGGCAACTAATACTATATGTGAGTTTTTAATTTTCCACTTATTATTGTTATCGACTTAAAATACTAACTGATTTAATGACTTACAGTTTACGATAAAACAAACTCAACTATATTCAATAGGAATTGCTCCAAAAATCACCAAATAGTGTTAACTAACTTGTATTTTTTTGGAGAGATTAGACAAGGCGGCAGCAAGCTAATTGGTTTGCATATATAAAAACAAGCCTGTTTAAACGAATAAAAAGTCTATTAAGTTTGAGGTTGATCAATTGATTATTAGTGGCACGGCAATTGTAGGTTTAATGAAGAACCATTAGAAGAGATGTTGCCTTTTTTTATTATTTATATTTTTGATATTTTATCTATATGAAGTTGCTCGCAGCCTTTATCCGTCTTCTCTGTGGTACTCCCATCACGTCAATAATGGAAGATCTTCATACACGATTTATTGGTGATTGGCTTGTTAAGCCAAGCCCTGATTTTGTTCATCCTCATTGTACATGGACAATGAGTGAGGACTATCCTGTAAAGGGCACTTATAAGGGAACTGATTTTTATACGTGGTATAATAACCACTTTGCGGTTTCTTATAAAGACTGGAAGCCGGTGATCACTGAAGTCATTGGTTCACCCATTGGAGCTATCGTCGTTGGCAAGCTATATTTTAAAGACCAGTTCCAAAACTACGTAGCTCCATTTACGCATTTCTACCGAATTCGACAAGGCAAAATTGTTAGTGCACAATACTTTATTGGTGTAAAAACAATATCTATCTATCATACTGATATACTGGTTGATATGTTTCCCTGGGATAGCTTCCCATCAATAAATTGATTTGTGGTCTCTGCAAAAGAATCAACAACTTCTTGCTATGTGAGGAAACTCAATTAGCGTTTGACGTCGTCCATTTCGTTCGAAAATTATTTACGGTAATTCAGTCAATCATTACCCGTCATCAGGACTAGATAGTTGAGATTGCTGGCGATGGTATATATGCTGTGTTTGGATTAAATCAGGATTTGGCTTTAAGTGCTTCATCGGCCGTGGAAGCCGCATACGGTACTTTAATTGAGTTGAAAGAGCTAAATGAAAACTATTTTCTAAAATACCTCGATAAAAGACTGTCCATCGGCATTGGTATCCATCAGGGGTTAATCATTAAGGGTACAATATTATTAGGTGATCTAAACCACATGATTGTAATGGGCTACCCTGTAAACGTAGCTTCCCGTTTATAGAATGCAACTTAAAAAGTAGATAATGATTTTGTTATTTCCGAAGTTGTTTATTCCTTGTTACCTAAACCGATTTTTTAAAAAATCAATGATAATTCAATTACGAGGAGTAATTAAACCATTAATCATTTATCTTTTGGGAAGCCCATACTTAATTTAATAGACTTCTATAAAATGGGACTATCAGAATTGAATCCATTCGGTTGGTAAACTTGCCTATTGAGTTGATGTTAATCAAGGATAAAAACCACTTTCTAGTGTATTTGTATCAGTAAGCCCGTAGACATGGAAAAGAACATCATTTTACTAACAGATGACGACGATGATGATCGCTATTTTCTTCGGTTAGCTATTGAACGTACCCTCGTCGGAGTAGGCGTACTTGAAGCCCGCAATGGGGAAGAAGCATTAGATTTATTGGCTGGACGTACTATCCATTTAGTGATACTTGATATGAATATGCCCGGCCTTAACGGATTAGAAATTCTCTCCTTCATTCGATTACACGCAGATTTGTGTCATACCCCGGCGGTCATGCTATCCACGAGTGATCAACCTTCACTAATGGCCGATGCGTATAAGAAGGGAATAAATTGTTACATCAAAAAGCCGACCGTGCTTATGGACTATGATCAAATCGCAGTTGCTTTAAAAACCTGTTTTCTAACTGTTTCAACTTAATTCATTGGGGGCATTAGCCTAGTGTTACTATTACCCCGTGAATTACATTTGCCGATAATAAGTAAGAAGTAGAATTTAGACACTGTCAAAATTTGATCGTGTTATGATCGGAACTGGTTAGTTAGGGTACGACGATAGTCAGAAAAACTATACGTAGTGTCATGGGTCTTTATGTTAATGCCTCCTTCCAGAATGGCAACGTCGGGTAATTTTCAGGATGTATACTTTCTTTTTCTAGAAGAAGATGGACAGGACTATATGTGTTGTCTCCATGCCATCATCGCTCGCAAAAAATCCATTAGTGGATATTATATAGCACACGTTATAGAACCTGAAAGTGAGGAAATAATTTTTTTTGACTGCGCCGATAACTTGGATGTACTCAGAGCACAACTCGACTACACAATAAGCAATGCAGGCGAACTCCTATTCTGTTACCGTAGTGAGTCTGTGCCTTTATTCGAATGGTTTCGTTCGTATTGATATTTTTCTCGTCTAATAAAAGGCTGGTCAAAAAATTTAATTTAATCCTTATTATCTATTAATCAGCCGATTATACTTAAATATGCCATTTGAAAAATCGTTCACGAAAACGTCCAGTTCTTTCTAGAAAATTTTAACAACTGTCAACTGTAATCCGCAGCATACGAAACTCAAATTGCTTTCTCAAGTTGATCTAAATTATCTTAGGCTTTTTGGCAAACTTTGTGCCGGCTCAACTTCTCAGGTAGCCACTTAACCAACTAATCATGAACACAACGGATTCTAGTACACCCTTCGACGAGGACGGTCGGCCTTTCGTGATCGAAGCGTGTGGAGACACCCTGTGGGACGAGGTACTCGCTCAACCTCCTTACAATCCTGCCTTACGGCCACCCTTGCCGCCATTTACACTTGACACAGCTTTGCAAAAAGTACAGATGGCTGAAGATGCCTGGAACGGCAAAGATCCTGAAAAAGTTAGTTTAGCGTACACGCTGGACACGGAGTGGCGCAATCGAACCGAATTCATTAACGGACGAGCGGAGGTGAAAGCGTTTTTAACCCGTAAATGGGAAACAGAACTTGCCTACAAACTAAAGAAAGAATTATGGGCTTTTAGCGAGGACCGGATAGCGGTTCGGTTCGAATACGAGTGGCATGATGGAAGCGGGCAATGGTATCGAAGCTATGGCAATGAGCTTTGGGAGTTCGACCAAAATGGCTTGATGAGCAAACGATTTGCCAGCATTAACGACCTCCCCATCCAACCCCACGAGCGCCGTATCAGTACTATCCCACTGGCCAATCCCTAGCCCATCAAGCTGCTCATGCATATCCTTTCGGTCAATGTAGGCCTACCTCGTTCTATTGAATGGGCTGGGCGAACGATTACTACTGGTATTTTCAAGCAGCCCAGACAGGGGGCGGTATATTTGGAGCCGCTCAACTTCGTTGGGGATGGGCAAGCTGACCTATCGGTGCACGGCGGGCCGGACAAGGCGGTGTATGCTTATGATAAGTTGCATTACGAGCACTGGCAGCACCAACTCGAACGCGATGACTGGGCACCCGGCTTATTCGGGGAGAACCTAACCACAGAAGGCTTGCTTGAATCGGAGGTACGCATTGGCGACCTGTTTCGGGTTGGGTCAGCTCTACTACGGGCGGTACAGCCCCGGTTCCCCTGTTATAAACTAAACGTTCGGTTTGATGATCCCGGCATGACTCGTCACTTCGCTCGGGAGGGACGATCCGGCGTTTATTTTCGAGTCGTTGAACCCGGTGCCGTGCAGGCAAGTGATGCGATTACCTTAATCGAAGCCGCCAACACCGACATTACCATTCAAACAGTGTCCCAGATCGTACTGACCCATCAGGCCGATGCAGACTTGCTGGCTCAGCTAGTTGCCTTACCCCACCTACCGGTTTCGTTAAAGAGGATGTTTAGGCATTAACTTAAAAACAGTGACTTCGTTTTTACCAGAAACCTGTACGAATTGCGTTCAGTTATACGGCCAATAGCTTTCGAAAAAAGGTACTGGTTTATACTGCAGAAACAACTGTGGGTTGCAAAAATGAACGACTCTTGGCATATTGCAGTTGTAGTAATGAAAAAAGGCACTGCTTAATATGGCATACGCAACACTTCCTCCACAAGTGGCGGTTTACACCCCTTATACCGTCATTGATAAATCCCGGCAGGGCATGCTTCGTACTGAAGCGGATCAGGTAGCCCAGCTAGCCGGATTGACGGATATTGAACTGGCCCGCATTCTGAACATGTCGATACGGAACCTACACCGGCTCAAAGCCGATGATAAACTGGCCCGAGATGCTTCCGAGCGGCTGCTATTACTAACCAATCTGTTACAACATGGGCTGGATGTCTTCGACGAGGACGCCCAGACACTGGCCGAATGGCTTCGGTCACCCATTCGTGAACTCAATACCCAATCCCCCTTGTCTCTACTGGACACAACAACCGGGTTTGGCCTGGTGGATGATGTGCTGGGGCGCATCGAACATGGCATTGTCGGCTAGTTACCCTGCTCCCTTGATGTTAACTGTTTATCGAACTGTCAAAGCTAAATACATTCATGAGCCATTGGCGACCGAAGGAGCGCGGTTATTTGGTGGCCGGTGGAACCCAAAGGGGTATCCCCTACTCTACACTACCTCCTCACCTGCTTTGGCCTTAGTCGAATCGTTAGTGCACCAACCTCGGGTTAAGTATGAAAAGTTGCCTAAATTAGTTCTGTTTACCCTAGAGGTGCCTGATGGCTCGTTAACCACTTTGTCGCCGGCCGACTTGCCTGCTTATTGGCATGAAGAAAGCTACGAGCGGACCCAGTGGATTTTACGGGATTGGCTGAATGAGCCCGCTACCCTAATGGTTGCTGTTCCCTCGGTGGTGGTGCCCATGTCCTACAATTATTTACTTCATCCGGCTCATCCGGCTTTTAGCCAACTCCGGGTTTTACACCAAGAGCCTTTCCCTATCGAACGTCGACTCTGGCAGCCAGACAATCCATAATTTATTTCAGTAGCAAACCGGTACGTAGTCAGCTGAAAGGCTATGTAAAATGTAACTTATATTAATTGGTTTGTATAAACTAGTTCATTTCTTATCGTTCACAAAAAGGGCAGTTATCCTAATTAATTGAACGAGTCGTCATAAGGGGCAAAAATCGTTCAATTAAACGTCCGATTCCAATCAGGACAAGACATTAATATGCCTTTAGGTTTGTATAGTCCGTCTATACAAGACAACTACAAATGTGTAACTTGTGTACTTTAACTGGCTTAAGGCACTGCGTCAGGTTATAGTACAATCTATCTCATCACCAACTTTTATTTAGGCCAAGGTAGCCCCCAACGGCATTGGTATATAAACCGCCACGGTCTACGGATAATTTGGTAACAAGCGTTAGGTTAGTCCAGCGCGGGATAGGCATCTGGGCCGAAATCAATCCTGAAAATTGAGTTGGGTAATTGGTGTTTACCGGTGGATCCCGGAAGGTTCCGTAGTTTTTACTGAAAGAGGTACGGACCTCAATCAACGCTTTTCGATAGGTGGCCTGTAGCCCTACATACCACATGTTCACCCGGTTATTGGGGAAAAATTGCTGGTTAGGCAACGCAAATTTGGGGTCAAAATCCTGACCGGGTGCAATGAAGGGTGTGCCTATTGTTCGTCCCTGATACGACCAGCCTTCGGTATACTGGCTATGGTTGTAATAATTGTCCCCCCCCTGAAAGCGGCTGCCCGGAATAATAAACGTAGGGGCAGTCTGATTTTTAGTTGTCAGGAATTCCAGATTTAAGCGGGTTAGCTGAAAAGCCGCTGATTGCTCTGGCGTAAAGATGCAACTGAGCCCCCAGAGTCCATCCGGCATATTTAAGAAGACAAGGCCCGATACGTCTTCGTACGCATGCTGATAATAGGCCATCCATTTATGGCCTGCTGTGGTGAATTCAGCCCCGAAATCAATGCTGCCAACGCTATTGCCCACCCGGTAACTGTCAAAATCGGTGTAGCCCGTTACGGTATTCCAGTCTTTAGGGGTGTACGAGAACACCACATATTTATAAAAACGCCAGTCGGACGGAAAATAGCCATTCGCATCGGCGATGTCAAGTCGTTGTTTCAGATAATCCGCATGACCCGCCCACTGAACCTGATGATTGACGCCCGCATAGACTTTTACCGAAGAAGCCGGTTTGCCGAAACGGAGGTACAGATACTTTTGGTGGAGACGAACGCCCTGAATCGCAGGCATGTCGAACCAGCCGTGGGCAAAGCCCGCATTGAGTGCCAGAAAGTCGTTTGTAAAATGAAGCAGTGCATAGCCGATCGTGCCAATCTGTACTTTCGGAATAGGCAGCGAGTTTCCCGAAACCGCATAAAAGCCCGACGAAAGGGTTGTATCGCCAAAACCAATCACTTGGCGCCGGCGACCAACAAAAAGTTCAATCGCCTTGAATCTGACCTTGCCATAAGCTTCCGGTAATACTACCGTTGGTTTGTCATTTCTTTCGTAGGTAAGCACCGGACTCAATTTAAACCCCCAGCTAATTTTTCGCGTATGGTTGGAGTCTGGTCTGGCATACGATTTCCAGAGGGCGGCCTGAAAAAGGCCAGCGGGTGCCTGATTGGGCACTATACCATATTGGTTGGTCCGTAGCCAGAAGGGCGTTACTGACGCCGAGGAGATAAAGCTTCCCGCTTCGAGCGCTCCATGAACCATGGAACGCTGCTGGCCAACGGCTGTCGAATCAACACCGAAAATGAATACCGCCCAAAAAGCGCAAAAACGTAAGCCTGGCATTTGACCTAGAAAAATGACCGAACAAACAACTCCCTAATCACACCAACATGCACTGGATAAGGCATTGGTAGAGCTACATCCAAGAATTTCGTAGGTCTACGATTGCTGTGCCCATAGCCTTAGGGCTTACGAAAGATAATTTTACCCTCTTTTTTGAGCGTTAGTTGCCCCTGATGTTCGGTGTATTCATACCGTGTGTTACTGTATCTTAGGCCCGAAGCAGTCGTATCCTGCCTTAGAATAATGGCTTTGCCAGCCAGCACAAACGTGGCACTATGCCTGGCTTTGTTATACTCCATCGCCAGTTTTACACCTTTACTATTGGTGACGGTGTCTCGAACGATCGAATCTGCAGTAAACGTTTCGGTACTAGTCCGGGTTGGCGTTTGCTCGTTGGTTTTCTCCGCCGTTCGGCAGGAATATGTCCCTACACTAATGACTAGACTAAACAGGAGTAGACTCAATCTCATACATATGTTTTTTAAAGGATAATTCACGGGTTGTCGGTACACCCTAACCCCTACACGGGTACTATCTACAAACGGCTAATGGCTGGAATACTAGTTGATACCTATGCTCCTGTACAACATGCCATCGTTTAGGCAGCTTGCCTTTCACCGATTACTAATCGAATACCAATAGTCCATCAGCTCGTTCCCTAAAGCGCAGGCTGATGGACGAACAAACTCATTAGTTCCGCTCGATTTGGTTCAGACCGCCTTCTACACTCTCCCGAACGTCTTTCGTCGCGTCTTTGAATTCTTTGATGCCTTTGCCCAGCCCCCGGGCCAGTTCGGGAATCTTCTTGGCCCCAAACAACAAGATCAATGCCAGGAAAATAAAGATCATCTCCTGGCCGCCCAAACCCATAATAGCAAAAATACTTGTAACCATGATGCTTAAAATTTATATGTATGAAAAATGAAAACGCAAAACTTCCCAACAGAACCAGCCGCTACCTGAGCCGAAATGAATGTCCCATCCGGTTCAGATTGTGGTCATCAGTTTGATCTTTGTTGATTCAATTGCGGTACAAAGGTAGAGGGTGGCCCCAAACGCTGGTTGCCTAAATCCGCCAGTTTACTTGCCTGAATCGGCCATTTTTAGCTTCTACTCCCCTATTTTCGTCCGGAAGAGTGCTATATACCCTGAAAACGTAGACTTAGGCCTGTACAAAGTACCAAAAAGAAAGATAGGAGATTTGGGTTGACTGGCTTTTCGTATTCCATCCAACGGACTGATTCCGTCTACAAAATATATTCTCCGTCAACAGGCTCGATAGGTGTGGGAATTTCAGCCGCCTTCAGGGTTTGCAACACGTTAATTTCGATCGTGCGCACGATTGAATCTAGCGGGACACTGGCCGGATTGCCATCGAAGGGATTCACCAGGTTCAACCCGTTTAGGTGTGTCACGTGAAAGACAAACCCAATGAGCCAGCCCAGAATAATAGACCAAATACCAGCGTCTTCGGCAATATCGATGGTTAAGATGACAATCATCAGCCAGATAAACACCCGGGTAAAGTAAAGATACGTTACCGGAAACAGCGTGTTTTTGATGCGCTCACAGCGGCCCATGCTGTCGCTAAAGCGAACCAGCAACTCATTGAGTGCCATAAAGGCAAAGCCATCCACCTGACCGGTTTGCCGGAGTTTCTGTAACTCCTGCGCCTGTAGATCCAGTAGGGCCGCCGGAATATTGGCGTAGCGGGTGAGGATGCTCAGATCAGCTTGCTCCAGATAGGTCCGGTACTCGTGCGCATCGGTACCTCGTAAGTTTTTCTTAAGGGCGTGCAAAAAACTTAGATTCCGGTGGATTAAACGCATGGTGATTTGGCCAGTGTGAGCTTGATCTGTACTAGACTCTTCCATCTGCTGGCAATAAGCCAGGATAGAGCGGGTCCAGGAGCGGGAATCATTGACTAGGGCTCCCCAAATGGTGCGGGCTTCCCACCAGCGGCTATAGGCCTGGTTGTTGTTGAAGCCAATGAAAAAAGCCAGCGTGGTGGCCAGCAAGGCGGGGATGTTGTTAGGGATGCGAACGTTGCCTCGGAGCAGATAGGTTTCCAGCAAATACGCGCCTGTGCAGAGACCAATCATCCATAGATCCACTTTCCAGGTGATTCGGATGACGCGGCTGAGTCGTAAGTCGGGTTTAAGTAGCATTTATATATATCAGATAATCAACGAGAAGAAAGTAGGCAATGCTTACAATTACCATTATCGACTAATCGCAACTTCCTTAACTTCCCTAATCTCCCGGCTTTCATTTAGGGTAACAAATGGAATGCTTACTCATCGCGGTATTGCAATAAAATAAGGGTTAACATCAGAAAACTCACAATCCGTTCAGCACTAGGTAAACCGTTCCAGCTTGCACTTTGCCACATGGCAAACCATTCCCCGCCAACCACCTCAAAGCCAACGAACCAAATCAAAATACCAATGATAATACCCGCCACGGCCCAGTTCTTGGCGGCCTGAAACGTGATAGGATCGCTGTTTAGGCGTTTCGCCAGTAACCAGCATCCACGCAGACAGCAAACACTCATCATCGTTTCCAGTCCGATGATCAATACGTAGCCCACATGAAACAGCAGTGGATTGTTGATATGTCGGTACTGAATTCGACTAGCCGGAAAGGTGGTATCCATTTTCAGCACGTGCTCGACGAAGCGATAATTGGTGTAATAATCGGTGGTGTTACCCAGTACAATGATGAGACCAAGGAGACCGATGGCCCCTACCGAAATTGTTTTGGCAACCCTTACTAAGCGAGCAGTTGTATACATGATTCAGGCGTTAAACGAGATGTTGATTAGGAATATATGGCACGCTACATGGGCAGGCATGACGGTCATTTCCTGAAATAGGGTCGTATGCTTACTGGATTGAATCGGTTCGATGGATGGGATTCATCCAAAAACTCAATCGTTTTTTTGAGTTCTAGATGATGTCGGTAGCGAGTTATCCACCAATAAATTAATGTACCTAAGCATAGCATAACCATACATTGTAAAACCGTAGACCTATTACTGTGGTCGCGAACCAGCCTGGAGCGAGTCACTTTCATAACGGCGCCCCTTAGTATAGTGGACTTCAAAAACGAAATTTGCGTAGTCATCAAACAAACATGTAAGAGTAGTTTTTATAGAATGATCGATAACAGGCGCTACCTGTAAAGAGAGAGTGTCGTCATGGGAAGTGGGCAGCCTTACATTCCTATCGTTGGTGAACGTCAATAATCCACCGATTCGCAACGCGTCAATTCCGGAAAAATCAGGATTTGGTCTTATTGAGGCCATACACGGCATCCAGCCAGTCGAAGGCGCGCTGATTGAACAGCGAGCGGTTACCGCCCTCGCAGTGTTCACCGGCTCCTTCATCATGGCCAAAGAAAACAAAGGTTTTCGGGCAACGCAGCCCTTCATAGACGTCCCTAGCGAACGAGGCAATGTCATCGTTTTCGGCCGCGCAGACCAGCGTAGGGCAACGGATAGCCGCCACGGTAGGTTTATAGCTAAAGGTTTTGGCGAGGTTAATGTAGTCCCTAACCGATGCGGCTTGATGCACGGCAAGGCCCCGGCGTAGCGCCCACCCTTTCAGGGGATTCTGGAGAACGCGTTTGAGGATCATCTGGGCAATCCTATTGTTGAAACGGCTCTCACTCTGAATAAGCTTCAGCAGAAAAGGGGGCATGCGCCGGGTAACCGCATCGTACAGATCGAACTGGGCCGGATCCGCGATCAGGGCCGAAATACGGTGTTCCTGCGTGAGGGCTCGGGGGGCCAGATAGCCTCCCAGACTAATGCCCAATTGCGCGATACACGCCTGATCGACATCGGAGCGGGTGGTCAGATAATCCACAACGGGCGTTACTACGTTTTCCCAATCGGGCCGGAGGGGAATCCCCTGTTCAATCAGCATATCGCCCTGCCCCGGTCCGTCGTAGAGCAGACAGTTGTAGCCACGGCGCAGGGCGGCTTCCCCGCTTAAAAAATAAAGCTCTTCGGCGGTGCCATCGTAGCCGCCCGTCATGATGAGGGTGGGCCGCCTAGTCTCCGATTGATCGGGTTTGAAAAAATAGCCCCTCATGGCTGTCTGTTCATAGGGTATGGCAATTTCGTCCACCGCATAGGGAGAATACCGCATGGCCTGGCGAAACGTATCGCGCTGCTTTTGGTAGGCTGCTTTCACGCGCGGGTCCGTGAGCAAGCCGATGAGAAAAATATAGGCCGTGCGATAATAGTTGGATGCCTTGAGGTAGGCTTCCCGGGCGCTGACCCAATGGCCAGCCTGCTCGCTGATTTGCGCTTGCTGGTCCATACGTTCGGCGGTGGCGGTCCATTCATGGTACCAGCTTTCGGTGTCTTTTTCACGGATACGGCTGGCCGTCATCAGGCATTCGCCGACATCCGCCCCGTTATGATACACGTGATTGACGGCCCGCATCAATTGTCCGTCGAACATTGGATCGTTGAAATAGAGTCGCATAGAGCGTACGAGTGTTAGGATCAACGTAGTCGCTTCGGGCTAGGTTGTGGAATTATCTTACGTAGTGAGTCTGTTTTTTCCTTTCGGAAACGATCAATAGTCACCAGCGACCACCCGCCAATACACGAGTACACTCCGGTAGGTTAGTTGAGCCGATAGCCATTCCGTTTCGGCCTGGACGAGGCTAACCAGAACCGGGGTATCTTGGGGCGTTAAGTCAGGTTAGGCGTTGGTGTGACAGGCCGAAAGCGGCAGGGCAGTACAGACAGACGGCCCGTTACCGAGCCTAACGGGCGTTGGCATGAGTGAAATGGGTTAGAGAAAACGTTCGGGGCAACCGTCAGCCTGTTCATCGGCCAGGATGGCAAGTCAGGTTACCAAGGGTGGATAAACGTGTACCCACCTGATGGGAAGCCTGATCAGCAGAGACAATGATATTTGACGGCGGGACAAAATTAGCTTAGGGCCTCCCCGGCCTGGTTGCCTGAATCCGCCAATTCACTTGCCCAAATCCGCCAATTTTGGCTTTCAGGGCATGCCAAACCGGACTGATTGTGTCAATCAGCCGAACGAAGTAACCGAATAGGGAGGTTAATTAGGGTTGAGACCGGGTTAGCCCATAGGCCGAGGGGGAAACGGCGAACTGCGCTTTAAAGGAGCGGGAGAAATGAGGGACACTCTCAAAGCCGGTTTTCTCGGCGGTTTCGGACACCGAACAGCCCGCCTGTAACAAAGCAGCCGCCTTTTGCAGCCGGTAAGCGCGCATTAGCTCGGCCGCATTGCTGCCCGTCAGCGTCGTCAGCTTGCGCAGCAGCGTCCGTGGACTGACGGCCAGCTCATCGGCTAACTGCTCCACGCTGAAGGCCGAGTTCGTTAATTGGGTATCCAGCACACTGTAGAGTTTTTGCAGGAATGGGTCATCGACGGGAAGCGGGGCTACCGGCGCTGCTGGTTGTCCCTGCCCTAACTGACTCATCTGCTGCTGCCAATGCTGACGCAACTGCTGCTGATGGCGGAGCAGGTTACCAATCCGGAGATGCAGTTCCCGAACGTTGAAGGGTTTGGTCAGATAATCGTTGGCCCCCACCGATAGACCCTGGATGCGCGAATCGGTCATGGTTTTAGCCGTCAGCAGGATGACGGCGATGTGGGCCGTCAGGGGTGTGGTTTTAATTCGCTCCACCAGCGTAAAACCATCTACTTCCGGCCCCGACGGGACGGGCATCATCACGTCCGAAATGACCAGTTCGGGCAGTTCGCTCAGACATAGCTGCCAGCCAGCCTCACCATTGGCGGCCGTGAGCACCCGGTAGGTACCGGCCATTTCGCTGGCGATAAACTCGCGCAGCTCGTCGTTGTCTTCCACCACCAGCACTAGTGGAGCCGTAGCGGGCGCTACCAACCGGTCGGGGGAGTGCTCGGACTCAAGGATAACTTGGCTAGGAACTGTCTCCACCAGGGGGGCTACCGCGTCGGCCGGCTCCAGTGGCAGGGTTACGGTGAAGGTCGTGCCCTGCCCTGGCTGACTCACGACCTTGACCGAGCCGCCCATCAGGCGGCTAAATTCAGCCACCACAAACAAACCGATACCCGTTCCTGGACCACTACTGGCGTTAGCACTCGCTCCCTGATAAAACCGGTCAAAAATATGGGGCAGTTGTTCGGGAGCAATGCCCACACCCGTATCAGAGACTACCAGCTGAAAACCGCTGCGCTCACCCGGAAAATTTTCCGGGTTTAGATGCACTTCGATACGTCCACCAGGTGGGGTGAATTTGAGGGCGTTGGCCAGTAGATTATAGCCGATCGACTCTAGTTTATGCGCGTCAAAGCGATAATCGGCCGTCAGCCCCGATGCTTCGTAGGTGAGCTGAAGCTCCTTTTTTTCGGCTCGGGCCCGGAACGAATCGACCAACTGGGCAACGAAAGCGGGTAAATTACCCTGCGACTCGGTAACCGACAGTTGGCCCGCTTCCAGCTTGGCGATGTCCAGGAGTTGATTGATCAGGCGTAACAGGCGCTGGGCATTACGGTACATCACCCCGTACTGTTGCTGCAGACTGGCGCGGGACAGGGGGGCAAGGGGTTCCATGAGCCGCTCCAGCGGATTGATGATCAGCGTCAGGGGCGTTCGGAATTCGTGGGTGATGTTGGTAAAAAAGCGGGTCTGCCAGTCGGCGTTCTGCTGGATCAGGCGGGCCTCCTGTTTTTGTAGAGCCATTTCCTGGCCAAGCTGCGCCTGGTTGATTCGATACTGGATGTAGGCCCGGATCAGCACCAGGAGCATCAGTCCATAGACGACATACGCCCACCAGGTTTGCCACCAGGGTGGATCAATCACAATCCGAAGCGTTTTCACCAGCGGGCTCCAGTGGCCCGAGGCATCGGCGACCGTGGCCCGAAATTCGTAGCTGCCGGGCGCTAAATGCGTGTAATTGGCTACGGTCTGGTTGCCCACGTAGACCCAGTCAGCATCCACGCCCCTGAGCTGGTAGCGATACTGAAGGGTGGTGGGCTTGTTGAACTGTAAACCGGCAAATTCCAGGCTCAAAAAGTTCTGGGTATAAGTTAAGTGTAACGTCGGGGTGTCGTTGATCGACGCCGTCAGGGGCGATCCACTCGGACGAGGTTCGATGGGCACATTGCCGATCCGGAGGGCCGTCAAGGCCAGGGGGATGGGCCGGGGCGATTCCTCCAGGGTTAACGGATCGAAGACGGTCATGCCGGTGATGCCCCCGAAGGCCAGCCGCCCATCGGGGAGCTGAGCCGCGTGCTGGCGTCGGTACTCAATATCGAGCAGCCCGTCGTCGGTGGTAAAGTGACGCATCCGCCCGGTGCGGGGATCCAGCCGGCTGATGCCCTGCAAGGTACTGAACCACAATCGCTGGTGGGAATCGGTGAGTAAGGTGTTGATGGTGGCGTTGGGCAGGCCCTGCCGCTCGGTCCAGTTCCGACAGCGCAGGCTGCGGGTGTCCAGGCGGCTGAGCCCTTCCTGCGTACCTACCCAAAGTACGCTGGTATCAGCCGGGTCAGCCGCCAGACACAGAACCTGGTCGGAGATCAGGGAGGTGGAATCGGCCGCCTGAAAGCGCAGGTGGTGCACAATACGCCTTTGGCGCAGATCGTAGGCGTATAGGCCATTGAACTCGGTTCCAACCCAGACCAGCGAACCCATCGGCTGAATATCGCCCACCCGCTCTAGTCGCAGCGGCCACTCGGCCAGCACCCGCCCCGTCCTATCGACCTGGAGAAGACCTCGGTAGGAATTATAGAGCCAAATCTCCCCAGCGGTGGTCATCTTCAGGCCGTTGCCTGGAATAGAATTGCTGGTTTGGATGGGGGCTGAGGGCTGAAGATGATGGTGCGCCAAATCCGCGCGCGACAGCCGGTAAGCCCGGTCCATATAGCCCGCCAGATAGCGCACGCCTTTGGTCCAGCGTAGCGAGTACGGCATCTCATCGCCCCTGATGTAGTTGGGCACCTGCAGGCCCAGCTCGCTGGCCAGCAGATCGACCAGGTAATTGACCCGGTAGGGGTACGTTTTGGTGGGCAGGGCTTTCAAATCTAGCTGCTGCACGCCGTCGCCGTTGGTACCCACCCACAACATACCGGAGCGGTCCAGCAGCAGGGCATGAAAATAGTTCTGATAATCGATGCGCGACGCCGTCCAGAGGGGCGTAATGCGGTCATCAGGCGCCAGTCGGTACACCGTCATGCCGTAGGTAAAGTACGTATTGCCATCGAGTCCAGCGTGCAGCACGCCGGCCCGGATGGATAGCTTGTTGGGTATGGGGATGGTCCGAAACCGGTGGGTGTGGGGCGAAAAAGCGATTAAGCGGCCGGGGGCCACCGTGATCAGTTCACCATTCGCCCGCCGGATAATGGGAATGCCCAGATAGCTTTCGAGTGCCCCCTGCTCCCCTAAAACGGCGAAGGGCCAGGCCTGATACTGGCCCGTGTGGGTGTTTAACTCGGCGATGCCGCCCGTAAACGGCGCATAGAGCCGGTGTTGGGCAGAGTCCAGCAGCATTTGATTCCCCGCATAAACGTCGTCCGGCAGGAAATCCTTCGGTAAGGGGTGGCGGGTGAATCGATTCTGAATGGGCGAGTACTCGGTCAATTGCCGTTCGTTACGAACCCAAAAATGGCGTTGGTCGGCCGTTAACAGAACGTTAGTCACCGGGATACGCTCCTGATCGAGCCGCTGGCGAGTGAGCAGGTCTTTGACCTGTTCGGTTTGGGGGTTAAAGAGCTGAATCGTTCCCGTTTCCAGGTGGACCAGCAAGGCACTATCCGAAACGAGCTGGAGCGAGGAGATCACGTTATTGGCTAAAGAGCTGGGATCACGGGGTTGATGGCGAAAGAGCTTGAAGCGCCGGCCATCATAGCGGGCCAGCCCGTCGCGGGTAGCGATCCAGATAAAGCCCGCCTTATCCTGCACGATGCCGGACACGTAGTATTCAGGTAAGCCCTGCCGTAGACTCAGGTTACGACTGGGTACGTGCTGAGCTACCAACGAATGCATAGCCAGCATGAACAGAACCGTAAACCAACGTCTTGCTACCATGTCGTGTAGGGGGTAGGTTAGCCGGTTTAAATATAGTTAATAAGGCGTGTAAACAGGTAACTTTGCCTGGTATGTATCCCTGCTTGAAAAGGAATTGTGGCCATTTGGTATTGGTACACCTTAGTCCGAACCGGTCCGCTAGTGCGGTCGGTCCGGCATTATTCCGGCGCAGGGTATAGGCCACTCTGCGCAAGTTGAGTTTCTCCCGGCAGGAAGCGGCACTAGGTACGATGTGTCGCTCAGATAACTGCTTTTAACGAGTTGGGTTTAAACGCATCGGTGACCTGACTTCGCTCGATTATGTTTCGCTCTCAGCTGATAGGCTCACCCGGGCTCGCTCTGAAATCAATCTACTTTTCGTACAACATCTTCTGCTAATTCTGTTATTAACCCTCCAAAAGTCTGTCTGAAAACGCCTTGGAACGCAAAAATGGCGGATTCAGGCAAGCGAATTGGCGGATTCAGGCAACCAGGCCGGGCAGCTCCCCGGCTAATTTTGTCCTGCCGTTAAGCGTCATGGATTCCGCCGTGCACTGCGTACCACAAGCCCCGGCCAGCCCAATAAACAGTGTCTTGTAAGGGGGCTATTAAGCAGGTATACCTTGTATATCTACGCCATTGATGCCCCAATGCGAGCCACCCGGAATCAATCAACTTTCTCAATCATTTTTAACTACTGATACCATGTTTTCACAAACAAGTATGACAACTCGCCGACAATTTCTGGAACGCTCCATGCTGGGCTTTGGCAGCGCCTTTTTGTTACCCAGCCTCCTGCAAAGCTGTACTTTACAGGACCACAACATTCCGCCAATCAAACCTCCGGTTATAGGTGACGCAGATATTGATTGGAATGAGCTCGTAAAAAAAGCCGTCACCACCGGGCTTGGAGAGATACCCGGAGCTGGTGAATTCATTAAGCCGTTTATTGAGATCTTTTGGCCAAGCTCCGGTAGCCCATGGAACGAAATCAAAGACCAGGTTAACCAGTTAATAGACCAAAAAATTGATACCTTAGTCTTTGATCAGGCTACAGGCAAACTGGATACCCTGAAGGGGGCTATGAATGAATATGTGCAGGCAGTCAATGACAGTACACCATCGCGGATACTCGAAAAATTTGACAATGTTACTGGAGGTTTTGGCCTTAGTAAAGATAGTTTCACGACAGCTGGGCATCAGGTGACGCTGTTGCCCTTGTATGCGCAGTATGTTAACATGTATCTATCGATCTTACGCGATCCCCTACTCCCTACTAAGCCAGGTTCTGGTGTACTCAATGGGACATTCTGGGGTATGACCGATCAGGACATCATCGATGCTAGGAAAAAATTGCAAACGGTTATCACTGATGCTGCCAAGTATACCCTTGACACGTATAATAGCGTCAGAGATAACTTGAAAAAGATTCCGCGAAATGATTCGACGCTCGAGCCTTTTCGGTCTACCAACGCCTATGACCGCCAGATGACGATGCTGGTTCTTGATTATATGGATTCCTGGCCCTATTATGATGTTACCGCATATCCCAATGGAGCGCCAACAGCCCTCTTTACCCGCGAAATCTATTCCGACCCCTATGGCAACCGAATAAATGTCGATAATATAACCCCAGACTTCGCTTTACCCTCACCGGCAACCAAGTTTCCTACTCAGCTAACCGTATGGGGTAGCAAGGACATTGGTGCGGTTCAGCTAACCTACCCCGCCGGTGGTGGGCCTTCCGGGGCGACCATTACGCCCCGGATGGGTGATCAGATAAGTGGCAATCCGAACCCATTAACCCTATCGCAGAACGAGCCGATTCTTGGTGCCTCAGTGTCCTATGATTATACTAGGGAACTGACCTCCACGATGGTTGTCAACACGCTTCAGTTCACGTTGGGCTACTTCAACGGTGCACGCATCGTAACTCCGCAGTTTGGCCAGAAACTAGGCCAATACCAGGAAAATGTCGAGTATGCTAATTATGCGCTGTCGAGTATTTACATTGACGGAGTCAATGATACGTTACAGCAATACGCCAACTGCATTGTGTTTGGATTTAAGCGCTTCCCGCACTAAGTAAAAAGCCCCACCGAACGCTCGGCGGCTGATTTTGCCCAGGCCTACCCGAGCCTTACCATACCGGCGGGTCTGATCACCGACGACTTAAAGGCGGCTCGTAAGGCGTATTGGGCGGGTGTCGAAGCGCGCGCAAAAGCCTCAAAATAGCCAGTATTGTCTTCGTCAGCAGACTAATTGATTAATGGCCCGGGCGGCTACCCGGGCCATTTTAGTGTACTGTTTGCCTGATTGTAACGTTACGTTCGACCCTCAGGCAAACAGTACACTAAAATGGCCAATTTGTGCTACCAGCGCCCAGGGTTCATCCCCTTCTTTTGTCCCATGGTACGTCGTCATGAACGGTTGGCCTGCACTGACGGACCAGTTGTCATCTGATTGGGCGGATGTGGAGCAATCCCTACCGAAAAAATCATGAAAAAGAAATCTCCGTTTACTGCCCTGCTGTTGCTGGGCGTCGTTGCCCTGGCGGCCTGTAGCGACCATCTGCTGACGCCGGAAATTGGGCAAGGGATATCCCCAACCGATACCCACAACCGTATCGCCCTGCTGGCAATGTTCGCCGATGTCAACTACGATCTGGTGGCCTCGTCGGAGGCCGAATTAAGCCAAAACACGCTGCGCATCAATGAGGCTCTGCAAACCAATGCCGACGTGCGTGCCTATCTGGGCACCGACTGGCAGGTGGTGTGGGGACCCGCCATTTCGAACAGCATCAAAAAATCCAGCACCAGCAAAGTCGATAGTTTCGTGACCGACAACACGATGTATGTGGCTCGGGGTACCGACGGGGCTACGGGCAAGCCGCTCTACGTAGTGGCCATAGCGGGAACGAATGCGGTTTCCAGAAAAGGTGCCCTGTGGGAAGATCTCAATGTGTTCGACGAAACCAATTGGGGCACTCAAAAACCCTGGAGCCGACCCAAAAGTGGCAAAATCAGTGCGGGCAGTGCCCTGGGTTTCAGTATCCTGAACGCAATGGCCGATCCGGCCACGGGCAAAACCCTGCTCCAGTTTCTGGGAACACTGGCCGAGGCTGGTCCAGCCGATATTGCCTTTACCGGCCACAGCCTGGGGGGAGCCCTGTGTCCGCTGATGGCCCTCCATTGTATCGAGTGGAAGCAGCAGATGGGCGATCACAACCTTCAGGTGAGCGTTTATCCCATTGCTGGCCCTACCCCCGGCGACGAGGAATTTGCTGTTTATGCGGCCCAGAAATTTGGCGCCGGCTACCATTCGGTCATCAACGCCAATGATATCGTGCCTCATGCCTGGCAGAAAGATCAATTCGCTCAGATTCCGTCGCTTTACAAAAACAGCCCGCCGTTCAACCCGGGGGGTAAGGAAGGATTTCGGTTATCGCTCAGCGATCAGCTCAAGTTCGATGCGGCTAAAGAGCTGATCGATCGGAAAGGCTACCGGCGGATTGCGCCTGAGGGAGAGTTTGTCTTTTCCGGCAGCCCGAATACGTATCCCGATGGGGCAGGTGGTTTTTTTGCCGAGGCCAAGTACCAGCATACTATCGCGTATTATACCGATGCCTTTGGGTTTCCGGCCCCGGTGGTTGCGCTGCTGGCCAATTAAACTGGCAATGGCGCATCCGTTCGTCCCGAATTCACTTTTTCAGGTAAGCTCTATCATGCAAAAAACAGCCACTAAACACATCCGTCAGCTAGCTCTTTTCAGTACGTTTCTAGTCATCACCCTAAGCTGCATGACCCAGGACCATGCTGGTGTCAGCCCACAGACGGGCCAGGGTACACTCATTGATCATGGCTCGATTCCGGTACCGGTGGAGGGGCATTCTGAATTTGCGGAAAATGAATTCCAAACGGCCACCTACCAGAACCATTTTGTCTTTGTGGCCACATCGGATGGCCTGTGGAAGAATAATCTGCTCACAAAAGAATGGTCCCGAAGCGGCCTTAAGGGGAAACGGGTCTCCTGTATTTTCCGGCATCCTACTATTGAAAATAAGCTGTTTGCCGGTATTAAACCCGATGAACATTCCCCGGAAAAAACCCTATTTATTTCCAATGACGGTGGGGCCACCTGGCAGGCGGCCCAATCACCGGTTTACGATGAGTTGGAAAATCGGTATGAAATCTACGTCAGTCTGGCCGTCAGGCCAAATCATCCCGATCAGATCTATGCCAATATTGGCGGCACTATGATCGCCGTATCGACCGATGGAGGCCTGAACTGGCAACGAATGAATCACGAGCAACATAGCGATCTTGGTTACCGAAGCGCGATTGTTTTTCTACCCAATAACGCGGACCAGATTTTTCAGGGGAGTGAAAATCCGTTCGATGATGCCTGGCTGGGCCGCTATGATATAGACCCGAGCGATCCGGTGAAGCTGAAAAATTTTACCAAAGTGGTGGATATGGGCGTTTTCGGCAATCGACGGCCGGTCGAACTGCAGACCCACGCCTATACCGGCAACAGCATTTACGTAGGTCAGGAAGGGGCTCTGGCCAAAGTAAGCGGAACCACCCCCCAATTCATCTTTAAAGCGGAGGAAGCCAATCCTGCCGTTCCGTATACGTATATCTATGGGATCTGGGTCGATCCAAAAGACACCCATCATATTCTGTTCGGGGGAGCCCTCAATGCGGAGAGTCAACCCTCGTTAAGTTTATTTGAGACCTTCGACGAAGGGAAAGACAGTAAGCCAGTAACAGCAGATCCCACGCTGGCCACTGCCGAAGTGAGCAAGATCGTTCCCACCGATACGTATCCGGCCATCGTGCTATATGATCCCACCACGAAACGTATCCGGCTTTTTCTGTATAAATCAGCTTAGAAACGCAAACCAGGCTAAAAATGGGGAAGCCATTTTCGACAGCAGCCACTAACCGTAGCTCAGTCTATTCATCGATAAAACGGAATGGGATCGCTCTCAACGAAATCGTAGTCAACCGTATACTGTCCAAACCCGCACAGAAGCAAGCTGCTATGGGCTTCCGGTGGCTGTATTTCCTGCTTTTATCCACGGCATACCCGGCCCTTTCCCAAACTGCACCGCTGAGCGTTGCGTCGGCTCGCCACCTAGATCCGATCAATCCCTCGGCTCACAAACAGAGCTTTACCTACGCCACCAAAGATTCCATACCGTTGGGGCTGGATGTGTACAATGTGGGGGATTCTTCGGCGACTAAAAAAAAACCGTGCGTGCTGTTTGTGTTCGGTGGCGCCTTCATGACTGGCCGGCGGGATGACAGTCTGTATAACAACTATGTCAATAGCCTGCTCGCCCATGACTACGTGGTGATCTCCATGTCCTACCGGTTGGGCTTAAAAGGGGTGAAGAACCTGTCCAAATTCAACATTGCCCCTTTAGAGAAAGCCATTGGCATGGCCGTTGATGATGTCTATGATGCCACCGACTGGATTCTTGATAATGCCCCAAAACTTGGGGTTGATACGTCCCGAATTATTCTGTCGGGTTCCTCCTAGGGAGCCATTACAGTGCTGGAAGCGGACTTTAACCGCCGAAACCAGAAACCCATTGCCAGTAAGCTACCCCCTAATTTCAACTACGCGGGCATCGTCTCCTTTTCAGGAGCGATCTTCAGTGTCGATGGACGGCCCAAATTTCGCATTTCGCCAGCGCCGGTTTTACTGTTTCACGGCACGGCCGATAAGATGGTGCCCTATGAGCAGATTCGCTTTTTGAACCGGGGGATGTTTGGCTCGTCCGCGATTGCCCGGGTATTTAAAGAAAAGGAGTATCCGTACTATATCTACTGGGCCGAAAGGCTTGGTCATGAAGTATCCGTGTTGCCCATGATCGATCAGCTGCCCATCATTGACGAGTTTCTGGACCAGTTTGTGAGCAAGCAAAAAGCGTATCAGATCGATTTGTCGGTCAACGATCCAACGGCCAAACCCCTGATGGTGTTGACTCCAAAGGAGGTCTTTAAAAAATTACAACAGCCTAACTGAGATGGGGGTGAACAGGCCCTTAGCAATTTATGATCCACGCCTTTTGCCGTCCCGTCGAGCGGATCACCACCCTGGATGTACTCTGGGGGCTGGTGCTGCTGGGGCTATTGATATCGCAGGCGTTTGGTCCGCTTGCCTACCCCCAGCCGGTCCATATGCTGCACCTGGAGCATCACCCCGCCGAACTGCCGGTTCAGTTTATGATTCGGCTACTGGTGAGTGGTCAGTTCGAGCGGATGGGTAGCTTTTTGTTCGGACTGGGGGTTTATCGGTGCTGGGGGCAAGCGGGGCCGGATGGTCCCGGTCGGACCGACGCTCGGTTGGATGGTCACCGGATCGTCCGACGGCTATTAATCGGCCTGTTAGGGATCGGCCTGGGCCTGAGTCTACTGCTTCGCTCGGCTGATCTGCTGCTTCAGTACGCGCTGCTGGGGTTTACCCTGCTTTATTTTGTAAACCAGTCGGTGGTGAGCCTGCTGAGCTGGCTGGTAGGCTTCACCCTACTGGCTATGCTAATGCTCAGTATAGTGGGGCTATTGCATCCCGCCAGCGCAACATCCCACGGCCTTTTCAGTTGGCAGTCCGTTAGGCACTGGCTGCTGACGGGTAACTCGGCGTATCAGGATTTTTCATCCGTTCTATCCTACGAATTGATGATGCTGGGGGGATTACTGGTGAGTAAGTTAGGGCTATTGCTGCCAGATGCCCGGCTGAAGGTGCGTTTATCCTTACTTCAGGTCGTGATTCTACCAGCGGCCTTTCTGTGTAAAGGGGCCTGGGTAGTCCTGGCGCTTGGTCTGGTGGTGCTCCCCCAGTGGATTGTCGCCTACCAGCCCATGATTCTGGCGTTGTGTGGTTTTATAGGGCCCTTGCTATTGACGGGAGTTTATTTATTGGATGTGGGAATAAATACCCGATTGGCCCCTTCAGGATGGGCTCGATGGATCGGTTGGATCGGCCGGTTTGGCTTATCGAATTATGTCTTCCAGTCGATCCTCTGTCCGCTTCTGCTATACGGCTATGAGGTGGTGGTGTCGGGCCCGCCAACCGTTTGGGGAAGAACCGGCATCATAATAGGCATTTACAGCTTTCAGATCGGCTTCAGTTGGCTATGGAGAAAACATCACCGGCTTGGGCCCCTGGAATGGGTTTGTCGGCAGTGGCTCTTCGGCAAATCGGGTGGGTCAAATTCAATCTCCACATTTACTCTGTAGCGAACATACCTTGTTTAGTTTCAAATCCATAAACGATTAATAGGATTAATGCTATTTTCTGGGTAACCCTGAAAGCTTGATTGAAGCAGGCTGGCTGAAACTGGACTTTCCCTCCTTCAGTATGCTTTTGCGTACTTAACTTTCTGAGATTTTTTTAATTCCATCTGCTTTCATCAAAAACGAACGAAATAGTAAATCAGCACATCTTATAAGGATGGAGTCCAACTGGTGATGTGATATGATTACGCCAATCACAGCGCTACGTTCATGCTGAATGGAGACGTACTAGAATTTAAGCAGGATGCCGTTGCTTCTGGCATAAAATACACTAACGCCAAGTATGAATACACGGAACACCAGGGTAAACAGATGCTCTAAAAATGCGACAAAATCTTCTTTAGTAATTAGTGAGTCTTTGGACTACGACGATATAAGAGTTTTATCGACAGGTTAACAAAAAATAAGCGTTACTTATAGTAAGTTACACTTATTTTTTGATCCGGAGATCGGTATCGTTTACTACGGACAAGTCCTGAGAGGGGTTAAAAACGTTCAATAGCAACCTTACCCCTCCCCTACTCAAAATCGTCCAATTAAGTGTCAGTTCTTCTAAATTTCTGAACAGCATAACTTCCTGGAAGAAAGCAGATTATACCTGATTTGAAGCTAAAGAAAAATCGTTCAGGAAAACCTCCATTTAATTTTAAGAGTAGGCAGCACAGTTGGGAGCCTCGAAGTAATCTGAATTACCTGCTCATGCTTCCAGAAAACACGATAAATAAACTAAATAGGTGCCGGTTTACAGAAAACCTAATGAAGGGCCTGTAGGAGCCCTTTATTCTTTTTATTGAACGGGTGAATCGACACTGACTAATGATCTTTTTCCCTTTTCTAACCTTCTTCTCTACTTCCTTTATTGCTCTTTCCGCTCCAGGAATTCACCATACTCGAGAGCAAAGAGCTGACAAGTGGACGAATATTTCTTCCGAAGTCGACTGAGTTGCGTACTAAGTTGAAATAAACTGTTAACGACGAGTGGATTTTGATCACTGTGGGCATTGACCCGAACGGGTTCATCTTCCTGAGTAATAAAGAACTCCTCGCCAATACTGTCAATCAGGTAAATTACATACGTCATCTCCATCTCACCTCCGTCGTTCACCTCACGCATTTTATAGATACCTGTTTAGTCACAATAGGGATGGGTCATGACTTCCCTACATTGATTTTTAGTTAGTACGTAAACGAAAGAAAGGAGGTTGACGAGTTGCCGTTTTAGAGTACCCGGTACGAACAGGACAAAACTGTGTACGAACGGGCCAAAACTGTGTACGAACCCGGTTTACCTTTTCCGTCTTCAATCGTTATACTAAGAAAAGAAACCGTTCTACTGTGAGTACATACACGATGCCTAATTCGCAACCTGACGTAGAGATCTATCGGAATGGAGAATTGATCCTGACGGCTGGCGGGACAATAGATCCGGCGGCTATTGACCTCTTGAAGCGTACCATCTATGGGACAAAGGGCGTTCGCTATCAGCATACCAATCAGGAAACCAAAATTCACGAGTTAGCCAACCCTCTTTTTTTTCATTTATGGCAGGCTGGTCAATTGGTAGGGACGTACTGTCTGGATGAACGTACCCTCGATCTGGGCTCGATGCAGACGACTGGTTTTTACGGGCGTTACCTGGCCGTCGACGAAGCTCATTCTGGACATGGCTATGGCCGACTGCTGAAACAACAGGCCGTTGCCTATGTGGAGCAGCGTACCCCTTCCCCTTTCCTATTTTATTCCTTTATCGAGGGTAAAAATGCCCGCTCTATTGCGATCTCCCGGAAAGAAGGATTTCAATCGGTGGCTACCCTTAAAACTTATTTTTTTCGGCGCTTCTCTCCGATCCAGGACAACCGATTTAGCCCCGCAACGGCGGCTGATTTAGATCACCTTCAACCGCTACTGAAGCCGTTTTATCAAGCCTATCGGTTCAAGACCTTTGCCCAGCTCGGGTACCAGAATCAATACTTTGTGCTCAAGGAGCAAGGCCGGATCGTGGCTGGTGTTCAGGCCAATCCCGTAGCCTGGCGCTTCTACCAGATGCCCGGAGCCACGGGTTGGGTATTGATGAACCTGGTCCCGCTATTTTCAGCTTCCCGGCGCTTTTTCAATCCGACTCATAATGAGTTTGCGGTATTGGAGGGATTCTTTTTCCAAGAAGGCAGAGCGGAACTCCTACCTATTTTATTAGAAAGTGTTTTGGCTCATTATGGCCTTCACTCGGCCATGTGCGAGATCGATCAACAGGATCCACTCGTGGAGCTACTCATGCACCCATCCATGGGGTCCTTAAGTGGTTTTGAAAAAGACGTCCAGACGCACGTCCTGGTTAAACCAATCGGGCTTCCCCAGGAGGTTTTTGATACGAAAGCGCCCATCTATGTTTCCTGTTTTGATTACGCCTAACGCCCCGGTCTACTATGAGAAGTGAAGAAGTTGGTCTACAGGAACTATTAGAAAATTCCAGGCTGAAGCTAACCAAACCCTTTGGCCGAACCCAGCGAACGCTGCTGGTGATGCTGAACGCCAGTTATATACTATTAACGCCAATCTTTCTGATTATGGAGAAGCTGGCGAATGGGCATTTTGTCCCGCATCCCATTTTAGGCTACGTCTATGCAGGGGTCGGTATGGCGAACCTGGCCTCTTTTGTTTATAACGGCTTACTATTACTGGGAAAACAATCCATTGTCATTTTCAATCGAAGTATATCGCTCACCAATGATAAACCGTTCGATATCGTCCTTCGCTGGGCTAGCCTGATTTCCATTATGCTGATGAGCATCTGTCATATGTTGGGGGTCGGCAATCCCAGTAGTGATGCGATTTTGACCGATTTTGCGCTGGCTCATTCCCTGATTGTCCTATCCGCTATGCTGCTGGGGCGGCAGGCCTCCATCGTTTGGTTTGTGCTGGTGCTGGGCATTCTGGTTTACGTTTCGTTTAGTCAGCATAGCTATTCCGACCGGTTCAACTATCTAACGCCAACTGAATCGGCCCGGTATGAGGTAGCCCTGGCCCAGCGCAAACCCTGGGCTTTAGTCCGTCAACAGGAGTTAAACGCTCATTCGCTGAATCCACCGACCATCTCCCGCTATTTCAACACCTGGCTGGTCTTTATTCTGATTGCCTTTTTTACGGCTTATTTCTTCATGAGTATTACCCTGGATGTGTTCAATGTCATACCCACCGTCACCGAAGAAATCAAGGAAGCCATCAATACGTCCAAACGGCAGGAACTGGCCTTAGAACGGGAACGCAGCCAGGCCGAAGAACAAAAACTTCAACTCAGTGAACAAACACTGCAGGCGGAGTTAAGGGCCCTGAAATCCCAGATTAACCCTCACTTTCTCTACAACACGCTGTATCATTTCTATATCAAGAGTTCGGAAGCGTTGCCCGAATTAGGACAGGCTATCTTGAAGCTTTCTGATATCATGCGCTACAGCATGCAGGATGATTTGAATTTAGTCAATCTGGACGGCGAAATAACCTACATGAACCATTTTATTGCCCTTCACCAAGAACGGTATAAAACGAAGCTTTTCATCGACTTTACCGTCAAAGGGATGACGGCCGAAAAGATGATTCCTTCCTTTATTTTCATTAACCTGGTGGAGAATGCGTTCAAACATGGGAAAATGAATGAGGCGGATCATCCCCTGATCATTCGAATCGAGACGACCCAAACCAGTGTCCGTTTTTACTCCAGTAATCGTAAAAACCAGAAGAACCGGCCAGAGTCGAATAAGATTGGTCTGGCGAATCTGATCAGACGGCTGGATTTAACGTATGAAGGTCGGTATTCTTATACCGTTAACCAGGATGAGAGCCAGTACACGTGCCAATTAATTATTCAAACGTAAGTATATATCACTTCTTTTTATGGCTATTCCCTGTATTGTCGTCGATGACGAAGAAATGGCAATCGATCACCTGCTTGGCTATATTGCCAAAGTGCCTTTTCTAAGCCTTGAGGGTTCGTTTACCGATCCAAGTGAGGCACTTACTTTTCTAGAGAAGCATCCGGTTAAGCTGGTTTTTTTGGACATAGAGATGCCCAATTTTGCCATCGATGGCCTGGAATTTATCAAGATAATGGGCAACAAACAGAATTATATTTTAACGACCGCTTATCCTAAGTATGCGCTACCCAGCTACGATTATGATGTGGTCGATTTTTTGTGTAAGCCCTTTCCCTTTGAGCGCTTTTTGAAGGCTGTTAACAAAGTGCGCTCCTTACTGGAGATTTCATCCGATGAACCTGAGTCGGAGGAATACACGTATGTGCGGGTGGATGGAAAAATGCAACGGATCGACTTCAGCGACATTCTCTGGATTGAGAGCGAACGAACCTACGTTTCCATTTACACGCTGACTGATCGCATCAATTTACACCTATTCATGAGCGATATAGAAGCGCTACTGCCTGCCAAACTGTTTATTCGCGTTCATCGATGCTACATTGTTGCCAAGAAGCGGATTGATTTAGTCGAGAAAGAGCAGCTGGGTATAAAGAAAGAAAGTCAAATCAAGCTCATTCCCATTGGCGATGCTTACCGAAAAGCCCTCACACAGGCAATCTTCCCAAATAAAAAGAAATAAACTCTCCTAATCAGATGCAGGCGTGTACGACTAAATGAATAGAAAATCAGGGGCCTGGGTACATACAATCACTACTTGTTTGTTCGCTGTCTGATTGCCAAGTGACGATCTTTAAAGATGATCGGTGCCCTATAAAACGGCAAAGCAACCCCGAAAACTTTTTTTATTCGTGCTGCCTTTACTAGCTCCCTGCTCAGTCCTTCCGAAGATACAAGGTGGTAATGCCTTGCCGAAGCTGAATAGGAAAGGTACTCAGCTCTCGGTCAATTAATTTGTGGTCATGGGGTACCGGTTCAGAAATGTACTCGGGATCAATGAAGATGATGTTTAGTCGTTCATGTACTTCATGACCCGCCCGCTCGGTGTGCTTTAGCAAATGCTCACTGGAGGTGGTTGTTTTCATACTTGCCAAATCATCAAAATAGCGATAATTACAATACCAGTAGTAATACTTGTGATAATAATTGGAAAAACAGGCCTGGTAAGCATCAGGTTGCTCCCGGATAGTACGCAATATCCCATCCGTCTGTTGGAGTTCTTTGAGCTGGCCCACACTGAGTTGTTCCATCAGGGATCGGTTTAGCAATTCATCGCGGTAATTCTTGATGTGCTGCACCACATCGCCGTGGGTGACCGAGCGTTCAATGGAGTATTTGTGCTTGTAAAAGAAAGAAAGCGATATGGCGGGCTTGTCATAATTGACCAATTTTAGGTTTTTCAGGGGCTTACCGGGCCGGTTGTAGGCCTGATACTGCTTCATATATTGCATGGGGATGAAGTAATATTCCAGGTGTTGATCTGCTGGGGGTGGATTGCTAATCTGGTTAATGCCCGGGGTAAGGGTGATAGCCTGGGTTCTAAGGACGGTGCGGAGCCCCTCCAGGGGTGCTTCGTCGTCTCGTTTGGCGGGTTTTTTGGCCATAAATTAGTGAATCGTTTATTTACTATAAAAGTAAATAAATCAGGTAATATGCAATATACAAATGCTATTTTGTTTGCTAAATGATGAGACGTAAAATCAATACAAACCCGTTTTTAGACATGTTTTCTTATCTATTGAAATTACACAAGCCTTTACTAAACCAAATTAATTAATACTTTTAGTATATATATACATTTTTAAAGTAAACTTGTTGGAATACTAATTTTTAAGCTTTATACTAATATTAGTGGTTATTTTGTAACGTAAACTACTGATATTTAGCGATCTAATTAATTAGTAGTGGCTTGTTTACTTGTAAAAGTAAAGTGAAATTAACCATTAAATAGCCTGATTGTGGCACTGACTTATAAGTCGCTTTAGGTATAAGAATTAGATGCTTTAGAACCTTGTAATTATGGTTTATAAACTAAGCATAAGCTTTGATACTAGCCTGCTCTAAAAGCCGAAGTAAGTGGAGAAAGGTATGGTAGGTAAGGCCGCACCAGCCGATTGAGCCAAAATAATCGCGCAAACTTTTCGCAAAGCTCATTAGTAAGTGCAGATTTTAGTTGAGCTCAGTTAAAAGATACTTATTTTGCGTAAGGGAGCCATTTTTTCTAACTTTTCGCTTAATCTATTGACCGACTTCACAGGCCCCATCATAATAAATACTATCTATAGAGCCGGTTAGCGCTAAACAAATGAACATTAACGCTTAAGTGCATGTCCAAAATTTTGGGCATAAGAATTGCTGTGCATCATGGCTTTTCAATCAACAAGTAACAGAAAAGGGCTACAGTACAAACAAGGTCTTTTTACTTCACACCAAACACTTTTGCTGTATAGGCACCAATGTTTTTAATCTGTCCATCACTAATCATTTTTTCAATCTCGTAAATCTTTTTATTGATAAGCTTCTGATCATATTTTTCAATAACTGTATCCCGTTGATCAGTCCGTAAACCAAACCGACTAACCAGTTTTTCCGATAGAATACCTATGGAATCGGTTGGTGTGGGCAGAAATAATTCCTGTTCTATGGAGTTTTTGCTAATCTTAAACCGAAGTCCTGTATATTTTCGACCCTGCTTAATAAGTTCATACCGAACCAATAATTCCGTATGCTGATTAATTTCGTTAATTGAGGGATCAATAACACGCTCCATGAACATACCGATCATTGAGTACAATTCTTTCCCAGTTTCAGTATCAACTAAGGCTAGACGTGATCGCAACTCGGTAATAGTTATACTAAATATACCTATATCCTTCCATTGAGAAATCATTTCATAAAGCCGCTTCGAGTATTTACCAGTCACCTTCATTGCCGATTCTTTTCCAAGCGTAGTATAGTTACCCCCTTTTAGGTTAGTTAACATACCTCGCATGATAGGATCTATAGTGACCCGCATCGTCCCCTCACCTTCGTTATAAATAAAGCGGGAAAAGGGGACTACCTGCACATACTCTCCATTAATGAACATCTCCATTTTAATGTCCATCATCCCCCAGGAAGCCTTCTTTAAATTGGTATATCCATTACTAGGATCTCGATCTAGATCAATAATAATATCGCGCACACGCAGGATATACTCCTGATCAGCCGCATCATTCGACTTAATCGCTGATTGGAGTACATATAATATGTCCTTTTGTAGGGCCGACATTTCGTACCGCGCCGTCGTCAGGGTATTGCCCTGATAAATAAGTGTCTGTGTTTTATGCCCGCGTGCCATGTCCACAAAAATAAACCAACTACGAACATAACGCAATTGAAACTTATCCACATCTCCACCGTACTTTTTGTTATATGGTATCGTACATTTTGTTATACTTGTTCTTCCACCGCGTACTTTTTGTTATATCATAGGCTAGACAAAACGTATAAACTGTTATAGAAACCGTATAAACTGTTATAGAAACCGTACTTTTTGTTATAATTAGACTTCATAAGCTGTTAAGGATCAGAAAGTTAAATAGCTCTCAAAGATCAAAATAAATATACAAATAAAAGAATTGACTTTTCACAAATCTTTGATATCAGAGTTTAGAAGGGTAAAAAAACAAGGCTATTCACGAAAATATCCAGCGAGAAAAACAAAAATCAATTACTGGCTATGAAAAAAGATCTCACGAACGTACTTTTTGTTATAATTAGGTTAAGTGCTTGAAAATCAATAGGTTATCCACTAACGATAGCCTTTTTTGGCCAAATAAATTCGACTTATACGTATTTTTTGTTATAGTTAAGCAGTTATCTGCATGAGTATGAGGGTAAACTGAGCTAAATCCGAATAAGCACTTCAGCAGCAAACAAAAAAAACAAACGTATTTTTTGTTATACTTTGGTTCTAACTACTTAATAATCAGTAGATAAGCTTTTTTCGGAGTTTAACTACAGCCACTCAAATCAGTAATATATACCGTACTTTTTGTTATAGTTAGCGCTCTACCGTGCTGATTTACAGTATATTCCTCAAGATCACTGTTGAAATAAATTCGCACGCTTCAGAGTAAAAAAAACGTACTTTTTGTTATAGTTAGTATATTATTAGCCTGATTACCAGATACATACTAAACACGAGACTAAACTGGCAAATAAATAGTATCGTACTTTTTGTTATAGTTAAGTGATCAGGAAATTTCCCTCGAAACAAAGCTAAATAAGCCTATCGAAAGGCTGTAGATTAGGAGAGCAGGTACCCTTATTAAACCGATAAAGCTGGCGACTACTGTAGGAGTATACCCCTCCTTATTGTAAGTGAGATTTGAGTATTATATCATCAGCGGAACCTACAATAAAACCGGATCTGACGATAAGAAAGATATAACTGCACGGCTAATAGCTATCTAAGCGTTTCTATAGCCTTATAGAAGGAGTTCTTAATACTTCCTATATTAGTAGAGGATAGAGGTAGGATCAACGCTCAGAAGCAGGTTATTACAGTCTGAATACCCACCAGGGTGCACTTGCCGTTTGGTACCGCTAGGGCGGCCCCGAAAATCCGTCACTTGGCAGTCTACGATGTATCATTAACTCACACTCATCACTGAAAATGATACATTGATTTGCGAGATGGCAATTTGAGATTGAGCAGCGGTAAAACTGGGAAAGCTTGTTTACATTCGGATATCATCGCTCAAACTGGGCGTTTTATGCGACGGATTGCAGGTTTATAACTATTCCTACTTAAAGGAGGTCAAGGCGGTCGTTAATGCCTGGTAGTCTACTTGCCGTTTTTGGGCATCCTGAATGCCTCGCTCAAGAACGGTTCGGGCTTCAGAAGGACGATTAGCCTTTTTTAACAGATTGGCTTCGGTCAATACATAATCAGTCTTGTAGAACAACTGCTGGGCCTGTTGAGTCCACTCAAGGGCGGGACTAAGTTCGCCCTCGGCGGCATGCATGGCTGAAAAATCGGCAGCAAAGGTATTCAGTTGATCAGCGATGGCTCGCGTACGGTTTTTGTGCAGCCCACGCTTCATGTCCGCAAAACCAGGTACCTGCGTACTATCTTCTTTTCCGGTTAGGTAAGGCCTCATAAACCAACTGAGTGTCTGGTTGTCTTTCTGAGATAAGCGCTCCGGTGTCAGACTGAGCAGGTAGGACTCAACGTAAGTAGGTATGGTCCGTAGATAAGCGGCCGTATCACCTGTTTCTTTCAAGTACCGTAACCGGTTAGCTTGGACAAGCGCAAGGGAGTCTTGTTGATCTTGAATCGTATAGGCCGCATACATTTTATTGAGAACAGGGATAATTCGATTATAAGCATTTAGGATCGATGTGTCACGCTTGGCGACGGCCTTTGAAAAGGTAGCTCGAGCAAAACCGAACGTTCTACCCATACTGTAGCCCTGATCTTCCAATAAGTTAGCCTCGGCAATATAGCGAGCAAAAACTTGGCCGGCCCGTGTATCAAAGGTTTCTAAACATTGACTCATCAATAATAAACTTTTGGTAGAGTGCTGTTCTTTCTGGGGCAACAACGCGATGTATTCATCCAATAGCTTGTTGCCATCAAGTACGTTGTTTTGATGACGTATTCGAATATAGTTATAGAGAAAACTAGTGTCGTTCTTATGCAAGGGAAATTCTTTGTTCCAGTCCGCCAATGACTTCTCCCTTTGTGCTCCTTTAAAAGTTAACCCTAAGCTGCCTGTTCGCTTCGACAGGGCAATACCCCCTTCTCCGATCAGTTTATCAGTCTTGATCAAGCCAATGATCTCATGAACTAATTGACCCGTCGAATTGACAAAGAGCATCGTCGGATAAGCCGAGACGCGATACGCTTTGGCGAGTTCAATGCCCTCCCCTTTCTCGGCATCAATCCTCACATTGATGAATTGGGTGTTAAATGTCTCACCCACCTTTGCATCCGAAAACACGTCCCGTTCTAACAGCTTACAGGGTCCGCACCAAGTAGTGTAGGTATCAACGAAAAGAAGCTTACCCTCGTCATGAGCTTTCTTCAAGGCTTCTTTCCAAGTACCTTGCTGAAAGACAATGCCCTTGGTCTGAGCCTGAGAGGGGAGGAAACTGTAGTAGAAAGCGACTACTATCACGAATAAAGTCTTCATGATTAATCAGTTTATAAATGCGATATTAAATATAACTAATAACTTAGTTACAAGGTTAGAGTTCACTATATATACCCCCTTCTCTACGTGTATTTTTGGCGTTAGTAAAGTAATTACGTTGGGGCCTGTTTTCCTTTTTTCCCTATATAGAATTCACTATACAACAGTTTTCAAACGATCAAAGTATAAAGAAGGGAGGCAAATAAGGAACTGCTAACCAAGATATGACCTAGCTTGTGGATCGTTGACCAATTGAGTATCATTCTCTAAAAAACGCTCCGAATTCAATAACGGTAACCCTCTTTTACCGAATACCCCCAAGTATGGTGGGTAAGTTCGCTCTTTTCTTGATCAGTTTTGCGCCTGATCCAGCAAAACATCCCCTATAAACGATCGGTTAGGCTCCTAATCAGTTACCTGCTTTTTATGACCGCTACTAATCCATTTCAACGGTACGACGAAACCGACGACCGGCAATTTTACGGGCAGCCCCGCCTGGTCAACCACATCGACGAGGCCGCCGTCCGGGCCACCACCAACTTATATGCCGACTATTTGCCCGCTGGCGGCAACATTCTCGATCTAATGAGCAGTTGGGTAAGCCACCTGCCTACCAACATACACTACGGACGCGTGGCCGGACTGGGCATGAACGAGGTCGAGTTGAAGGCCAACCCACAACTCACCGAGTACGTGGTACAGAACCTGAACCAAAGACCCAGCCTCTGCTACGGCGATAATACCTTCGACGGTGGCATGGTAACCGTTTCGGTGCAGTACCTGACGCAGCCGGTGATTGTTTATCGGGAGCTGGCGCGCGTGCTGCGGCCCGGCAGTCCGTTCCTGACCGTATTCTCCAATCGCATGTTTCCTACCAAGGCCGTTGCCATCTGGCAATCGCTCGATGATCTAGGCCATCAGCAGTTGGTCCGTTCGTATTATGAGCAAACCGGCCTGTTCGACCAAATAAAGACCCTTGATCGTAGCCCGGGTGGCTGGAGTGATCCGCTGTTTGCGGTGGTAGGCTGGGTTAAAAATGAGCCTTGCTCAACAGATGATTCATATGGTATTAGTTCGATAAGCAACTAAGGGGGAGTGCTCCCATTTATACGAAATGGTCCACCAACAGTAATTTGTATAGCTGATCAATGTGTTATGAGGTCAAGTAAGAAAACGCTCTTTATAAACACACTAGATTTTAGATTCAGCTCCCTTGCTTGTTACCCGCCCAAGAAATTACTGCGTATATTAGTCCCATCATGGAAAACCCAAGCCCGATCCTGCGCTACCTATCGACGGCTTACCGAGAGCAGACGCCCGTTATGGCTAACACTAATGCGTGCGTGAGCCACCTAACCATTATCTCGGAAGATCCCCTGTTGTTTGAGGTCGAATTATCCATCGGCGCGGATCAGGTGCGGACATACGCCATCCAGCAGCTATCGACCGAGTCGATCGACAATCCTCTCTATCAAGTCGCCTCGGTGCATCAGGGCGCCCCGGGGTCTTTCTCTAAACTATCTGAGTCGGACTTGTATTATATGATTAGCGGCAAATCGTTGACCGACGAAGAGTAACTGGTTACCTTCGACAAGCCGTGGCTTAGATGGCTGGCTCTCAACCCGCAGTGCATCTGAAAAGCAGCTAATCATTCAGGAGATTAATAATTTCTGTCCTAATCTCGCAAATCGCTCCCACATGAGATGAGGGTTGTCTCACAGTCCGTAAATAGGGCATTAAACGATATTGTTAAATGTGCTTCTAGAAGACTTTTGGATAGTTCGCACTTACGGAATGGCAATGCGGCCACATGACTACTTCTCTGCCACGTCAATCACGTAGGTTGCACAGCGCCATATAGCCTGATAAGGCTTGCCATCCTGTTCCCCGGCCATCTTGTCAGTCTTACTGGCTTCAATATAATAGCGACCTGGCCAGAGGGGGGTAAACTCGGCGATACCGTTGGTATTGGGTTGAATTTCCTTATTCCAGCCGCTGGGTGAGTGAACCGCAACCCGTAGTTTATCGGCCGGTTTTTCATTAAAAATACCGGCTAAGGCGACTGGCTTCCCCACAACATAACCCTTCCCGGCTTCGGACACCGACACGTTTAACTCGTTTGGATGCGCTACTGACAAGGAAGCTACCTTGCCAACAGTTACAGCTGCGGTCGCATTAAACTGATATTTGGTAGTGCCACCTAGATCTTTGGCTCCATGACCTACAGCTAGTGTATAAATTCCGTCCTGCTCGGGCGTGAATTCCGCCGTGAAATGATCCTGAGCGGGGCTTACAGGTAGCTTGGTTTTCTGTCCACCGGGGCCGATTAGCCAAAGTTCAAATGATTTAACATCGGAATACCAGTCGCTAATCTTTTCAGATGGATCACCAGGTTCAGAATAGAGTACAGTAACTGTTTGCTTTTGACCCTTTTTGCCAGTTGGGCTGGTCTGTATCCATAACGCATGGGCATATACGTCTGCTACGTTGAAGGCAAAAACAATCAGGATAATAAAGCGTAATCGGTTCATAGCAAGGTTTTAAAAGAGACAATTAAATGAATCAGGAAGGCTGGTGTGTTATCAGAAAAGATGAATACGCTATCAGGCAGCACCTAACTGCCCAACTTTCTCCTTTGCCGGTGCTGGACTTGTCTGAGAACGCTTTTGCTGCTCTAGCTTCCACAGAATAACTCCACTGATAATGGCTAGGCAAAGAAAAAGTACATCGATAAACAGGATGTCGAAAGCGTTACGTTGAAAGGTGTTCCAAAACCAGTTACCACGTATAACACCGTTGGCTAGAGGTAGCGCAAAACAGGTTACGACGGATAAGAGTAACGATTGCCGATTCACTAGGGCGAGATCTTTCCGAATGAGGAAGTAAACGCTTAGGGCGAGCCATGAATAAAAGTACCAATGATAGATATCCGATTGGCCCGGTTTAGTGAGGAACAGTAGGGCTGTCATGGTAAAAGCCGTAACGGGCAACATACTTAAGCTGGAGGAGATATATACGTTGGCTGTCCAGAAATTGAATGTCCGTTTACGAGCTGGAATGTTCTTATTGTCTCGGGCTACCAGCCAGATCATGACACCTGAGTTGATAACAATACAGCCCAGAATTCCCAAAACGAAATAAATCACCCGCAGGGGCCTGCCGCCAAAATCGCCAAAATGCAGCCGTAAAATGAGTCCTCTGACCGTATGTATATACGATGCCGGTTCCAGCGGGGTATGTTCCGAAAGGATCTTCTGATCGCGTATCCGGTAAACGAACTCTCCCTGTCCGTTTAGCTGGGCATCCGTATGGGGTTTTCCCTGGATCACTACGTGCATGTTTTCATCCCCGTAGTTTCGGATGGCAACCAAACTGACATCGCTGTTTTGCCATTTATGTTCAGTTTGCGTAACCAATTGATTGATATCGAATTTGGCGGTCAACGCCTTGTTCGCATAAGTAAATTCCTGCTTCACGCCATAGCCCAGATCCTTATAAATTTTTTCGTCATTGCCCTTGTAAAACAACTTTGTATAGGGAACGATGAGGAACGAATTGAAGATCAGAATGACGCCCGTTATCGCGAACACGAGCTGATACGGAAACCCGATCACCCCCAGAACCGTATGCAGATCGGTCCATAGCGTCTTGCGCTTACTCCAGGGTCTGAACGTAAAGAAATTCGATACAATCTTGTCCCAATGCAGCAGTAGCCCGGTGATAAGGGCGAACAGAAAGATAAAGGAGACAATACCGGCTAGCATATACCCAAAGGGTACGCCAATGCGGAAAGGAAAAACCTGGTTTAGTTGCGCTAAAAAGTGTAGCCGGTACAAGAATTCACCGATGCTATAACTTGACGCGTAATCCGCTTCCTGCTGTTTGCTGAAATCATACGTAAAGAACGCTGAATCATCATCTCCTCCCCGGCCTCTGCCCCGACCACGCCTGCCTTCCGGTTTCTTTTTCGGCTTCTTTAGTTTTTGCACGATCGGGTCGTGCGAGGCACTCATCGATACGTATACACCCGCCTGATGCCGTAGCATCGTCATGTCAAAATCACGCCCTTTTAACGTATGATGCTTGGCGAGTGAATCAAGAATGCCGTTAAAATCTTTTTTTACGCCCGCTTCAGGACTCAAATAGGACTCATTTTTTTGCCACGAAGCCAGGTCGTCTTTAAAGAACGAGAATGAACCGGCAAAAAACATGACGTACAAAATCGAGCAAATAATAATGCCGCTAACCGTATGGGTGTTGAAATAAATGTTGTATTTCCTGTTATCCATAATCGTAATCGATTCTAACTAAGGTAAATGCCTGAAAATACCCCTACTAACAGTACATAGATGGCCCAGGTCTTCCAGGCTTGCGGAATCAGGAAAGCAACCAGTAAAAGCGTTGCCCAGAGTAGGTAGCCCGTTATGAAGGAGGTTACCATGACGTATTCCTTCGGAAACACGCGGGTTAGGGCCGCGTGAAAACTTACGGTCACCAGGTAGCCACCCAGTGAGCCCGCCAGTAGTTTAGATAATTTTATCCAGGGCGATTTGGTCAGGTATTTTTTATTGGCTGGCATAACTAGAGAATTATTTCCAAGAGCACACAACACACGTAAATTGCAGCAACGCTCTGTATACGCAGGTAATTAAACGGCTCGATGACCACCGAAAGACAACCCACGGCCATCAACCCTACAAAAAAGCCAAAGATGCCGCTCGCCAGACCCCACTGAAAGACAAACCCCACGCAGGCGACCAGTAATAAGGCTGCCCCAATAAGACGTGTCTGCGATTTGTTCGCCAGCGCGTAGGTCCATAAATCGCCCACAGGCTGACGTTTAGGCGCCGTAATTTGCCAAAGATAAAAGGCGATAAACTGGATGAAGTATAAGGTGGTGATCATAAGCCATTGAGAGTGATTGGGCAATTGTGCTGGATAAAATTACCGAACCGGAAAATCCTTGAAAGCTTCCGGTTCGGTAGCATCAGAATGTCTTATTTCAGGTTTTGGACGGCGGTAACGGCACCGCCCTCCACTTTCAGGCCACGGGTAGCCGTTTGCGTGCTGGCATCAATCTTATAGATATAGCTGGTACCATCCGTTAAGTTGACCCCGATGTAGCCCGTTTTGCCATCTTTGGGTGTATAGTTGTTGGTGGTCAGGTTGGAAATGCTGGCTACCTCGGGCATGCCCGTAACGGCTTTGTAGGTTTTATCGACCACATTCACGATACCAATACGTTTACCAGCTGGGAACCCACCCGTTTTTTCAGCCTTTGCGGCAGCGTTCACGATATACGTATTGTTACCTACGTATAGCCAGGTAGTAATGCTCATCCCACCGCTGGCAGCTTCCACGTCGAAGAAATAGTTTTGATCGAACTCAGTCGTGCCGGAATTGATTTTCAGAATAGCGGAGGGTTTAGTAGTCGAAATCGTTCCACCGGTTGTGGCTGCTGCGGGAGAAAATGCGTAGATGTCCCCATTTTCCTGAATAGAAAGGCCATCCTGGAAATACTTACCAATAAAACTGGCCCGCTTATCCGTGATCACTTTTTCAAGCTTCATGTCGGCGTAATTGAAAATCGCAATGGACGCCTGATTAGGATAAGCCGTGTTAAAGTTTCGATCGTTGATCGTCTGGTACGGAGCAAATAGCCTGGTGCCCACCTGTTTGATCCAAGTAAAATGAGCCAGTTCACCCAACCCGGTCAGGTCGAGGGTATTCACAGTACCTTCCGAAGAGATAGTCAGGCTGTTCGTATTCACCTTGTACCAGCTTGAGGTTGGCGCCGTCAGGCTTCTTGAAATTTTAAACAGCAGCAGGTCATCATTAACCGGCGCAAAAGCCTGTACAGTTTCGGTCTGAAAATTGGTCAGTTTGGTCAGCTTACCACCTTGGATATTGTAGGCAGTAACGGCTCCGGGATTACCCTGACCGTAGAGCATACTAAAGAACTTTCCGTTGTGCGTTACGTAGTAACGGTACGTTCCGTCCTGCTCCACCCCATTGCCTGCCGTGGAGATAGTGCCGGTGTCCAGATTTTGAGCCGTCAGCAGATAATCCGCCACCCCGGTTGAAGCAGCCGGGCTAACCGCTAATATGTAATTGCCTGGATTGTCGAGTGCTGGTTCACTTTTCTCGCTGCATGAGGACAGCATTCCCGCAGCGACAGCCAGCGCGAGAGTCGATCTAAATTTCATAGAATTATATGTTAAACGAATTGAAGAAATAGCGAAAGTTAACGTAGAAGCCCCGCCCGGGCTTCTGTAAGCTGAAGTTGTCGTACAGGCGATTGTCAGTGATGTTACGTGCTTCCAGGCCGATATTGTATCGCCCATTCTTCAGGCTATATACTGCGTTCAGATCATGGCTAACCTGCTGGGGAATGCTCAATTTATCGCCCCCGCGACTGGGCCAGTACAACCAGAATTTATGCACATATAGCAGGTTGTAGCCAATGTTCAGTACGTTTCCTGGTTGCCCTAAATCCCTCAGTGTAATCGAAGCATCCGCATTGCCGAAGAAGTACGGAATATTGGGCATTTGATCTTTGTAGACCGGGCTCAGGACCAGATTGCCGTTGCTGTCGAACACGTACTGCTGCCGGTTCTCCAACTTCTGATACGTGAGGGTTGCACCCGCTGATACCAATCGTTTGTAGGAGTACCTGACTTCGCCTTCACCGCCGAGGGTAAACACGCCGTCGAGGTTATCCAGCACCAGCGCCGATTGATTCTGGTTGAACCGGGAATAGATGTAATTATCGGAATAGCGATAGATGGCGTTTGCATTAACTATAAACCGATGATTCTCTTTAGCGGCAAAATTGTAGTTGAATCCAAGGTTTATGTTCTGACTCTGCTCGGGTTTGAGGGCCAGATTGCCCTGTACTAGTTCCACATCACCAAACAGTTCGTTGGCTTCCGGCAACCGGTTGGCTTGCTCATAGGATGCTTTCAACTGAAAACCGGGCGTCAGGAAATAGCTGGTAGCCACCCCATAACCAAGTTTGTCGAATGGGATCTTTCCTGGCGTACTCTGGTGTAAATATTTGCCAAAAATGGAGGTGCTCCACTTATCTTTCACGTCGTAGGTGTAGCCCACTCCCATTACGTTCTTATTGAGTCGGGGGCGTACATCACCCTGCGTGAAGCTTTCGTTAAAGGCATCCGTACCTTTTCTGTAAAACGTACTGAAAACATTACTCACCGCAATGGCTTGCCGCTCCGTTAGTCTGTAGTTAGCCGTAGCGGTGATGAGTCCATTGTTATTGCCGTATTTCGACAGGCTGCGGCCGCGGCCTTCCCCGTTCGGATTTGGCTTTGAATTACCGTACCAGTCAAATCGGGCCGACAACGTATCGATGTTCTGCTCTTTGCCCAGGTTGTAATTCGCGTTCAGGGTTACATCAAGGCCTTTGATCAGGTTTGCCTTGCGGTACTTCAACGTTGGCATGAGGATATTGCCCCGTCTGTGCCAGCCACCAAAAACCGCCACCATTCTGGCCCCTGTTTGTAACTCCTTATAATTTTTTCCAAGCGTAACCCCAAGCAGCAACTGATCAGCGAATTTTTTACCCACCACGCCTACACTGGCAATCACCGTTTCGTTGTGATATGTATCGTGAAAACGCCTGACTACGGCATTGGGCGTGTAAGCCCCGGTATAGATGTCGGCGGCATCAACGGTTACTTTGTAGTTGTTGTCCGAATAGTTCTGGAAAGCATTTAGGCGCACCGTAAAGCCACTTTTGCTCGTAATCGCTGCGTTTACGACAGTGCGGTGCGTATTAAATGAGCCATAGGAGTACGACGCATCCACATAATTCCGGTTTCTATCGCCGGTAACAATGTTGATTGCCCCGCCCAACGCATCCGAACCCAGCCAGATCGGAACGACCCCTTTATAGACTTCAAGCCGTTCAGCGGTGTTGATCGGAATATTATTGATTTGAAAGGACGAACCGAAATTGTCCATGGGTACTCCGTCAATGAAATACCGGATGCGGTTGCCGGAGAAACCGTTTAGGGAAAGATTGAAATTAGAGCCTACCCCCCCTGACTCGCGAACCCGTACGCCGGAAACCCGGTCCAGTGCACTGCTGAGATCAAGCGTGGAATTATAAAGTTGTTTGGCATCAATGGCGGTAACATTGAAGGCCTGCCGGTTCACCTCCTGAACTTCGGTACGACCAATTACGGTAACCGCATTTAATTCGTTGAATTCCGGCTTAAGAACGACGTCCAGTCGAGTCGACTGACCGTCCTGCAGGTGAACCACCTGACTGATTTTCTGATAGCCAACATGGGAGATAACAACGGTGTGTTTACCAACGCTTAAATTCTCCAACCGGTATGTTCCCTGTGGATCGGCGAACGTACCTCCGCTTCTGTCGGCCAGGCTGATGGATGCTCCAGGAAGTGCCTGACCATCAGCATTCCGTACCGTTCCAGTTAAGCTGCCATCCTTTTGTTGAGCCCAGCTACAAAAAGTAAGAAGACATAGAAGTCCTACATGCAGAATTTTATTAATTTGCATTTGCTTTATAATGTTACCCCATTGTACAGCGCCTGTCGCAAGACAGGCCGAGCCGGATGGTTGCAGCCCTCCGGCTCTTTCTATTTATACTGACCGCTTAAAGTTGCTTAAATGCTTACGTGAAGACTGATCAATTCTTTTCGATGTAGTTGCAGCTACATGGTAGACTGTATAAACAGTCCGACAAAGCTAATTCATTATTTATATTTATTCCAAATAAGATTAATGTCTTTTTAATATTACCCCAGAAAGTGCAAAAATTTATTTGTATTAATATATAAAATGTACTAATAAATATCTCTTTCTTAGATTTAAATTTTTTGGGCATACGTAGTCAAACGAAAGAGGACAAACAGACGTGGTAATTCGTATAAAACGCTCCTCTACCTGAAATAACAATCTAATTGTCGCAACTAAAAAGTCCGTTCATTGGGAATCCCCCTTGATTGATAGGCAGACTCGGTATTGAGGGTGAGTCGGGCCGGATGCTATGGTAGCGTAGTATTTGAGGCTAGTCTTCATAGTGATGTTCGAACGCTTATTTTTGCTAGTCCCAATGTTTAACCCCTCATGCGATACGTCTCTCTTTTCCTGCTGGCTAGTCTCCTTTTTTACGCCTGCAAAAAAAAGCAGCAGCCTCAAAACCTAGTCTCTCAGATCAAAGACGTTGCGATCTATAAACCAAGCCCGGATTCACTTTTGATCTATCTGGTGTTAGCCGATACCGCGAATAAGCCGGTTGCGGCCACTGGCTCGTACCTGTTCATGTTGGCTGATTCTGCCCGTGTTCCACCTCCCATTTATTCCGACAGAGGGACTCTTCAAACGACTGATTTCGCCCTGTCGTACCCTGGAATGCCCAAATACGGAGAAAAGACACTGGCGGCCCAAATTGGCCATTTTTCGGGCCAGGAGCTTCGGAACTGGGCGGCTGACCACGGTCTACAGGAACGATCGCTGAGGGGAAAACTTGATCTCAGAGTCTCGTTTCTACCAGCATCGGGTAATCCCCAAATTGACACGGTGTTTCTCTATAAGCGGGTAAAGATTGATCTAAAGTAAAGGAAGTACCCCTTAAACGAAAACCAACAAGCCAACCACGAATGGGCTGGCTTGTTGGTGTAGTTCATGAATGTAACTCATGTCAGCTAGTCTACCTAAATGAGGCTGACTCTACGTTCCATTAGAGAGTAAGCCCAACGGTGAGTTGAGCACTCCGACCATCCGATGGCCACACACCAGGGCCTGGATAGAATGTAGGGCGCTTAGTGAAATACTGCTGATTGAGCAGGTTATTGATGCTACCACGAAGGGTTAGCAGCCGTTTGATGCGCCAGGTGCCATTCAGATCCACCAGGCTATAGGCAGGTACCGGACCAACCGCCCCATTGGCTGAAGGAACAGCGGTATTCAATGCATCGGAAAACGTTTGGGCTACATAGCTGTACTGGAGGGTCAAACTAGCCGCTCCATATCGAGCTGTCAGACCATTACGAGACGTCCAGCGTGGAGCCGACTCCACCTGATTACCCGTCACGTTCCGGTTTTCCGTTCCTGTCGAAACGCGACCAGCGATATAACGAGCGTTGTTAAAGGCTGTTGAGGTAAACCCACTGATCAGCAGTTTTTCGGAACGAAATAGCTGGGTTTCCAGCAACGCTTCAACCCCTGTGCTCCGGCTATCGCCGATATTGGTCCGAAGAACGTAATTAACCCCATCTCCATCCGGATTGGTCAGTAGTACTGTGCCCAATCGATTGCGATACAGCAGATCAAAGAGGGTCACATTTACATGGATGCCCGGCCAGCGCCCTTCCAGGCCAATCTCAGCATTGTAGCCATAGGCATCTTTCAAATGGTTGTCGACACGTTCATACACCGAGGCTGGAATAATATCTTTAAACACAACAGGACGATACGCTTGCGCCCAGCCGCCGTAGAGTTTCACCTCATTCGATAGTTTGTACTGGCCATTGATTCCCAACAAGGCAAAATGGTGGCTGATATCCCGAGGCAGGTTGGCATTATCATAGTAGGAGATCGTACCACGCATCTCGGTCGTACCACGTTCAACCCGAATACCCGGTGACAACGTCAGACGGTTGGTTAGATAGAAATGATTTTCGGCAAAAGCGGCGAAGTTCTTTGTCCGAAAGTGCAAATCCCGTTTGAAGGGAGCCGTCAGGGTCAAATCAAAATCACTACCCGTTGTGCCCACGCCAAGTTGCCGACGGTGCAGATCAGTGCTCATGAGTTGAACACCAGCCGCTAATGCGCCCCTAATGCTTCCTAACGTATACCGATGCAATAGCCGAGCCTCTGTGGTGTAACTGTTGAAGTTATCGATATCTACCTGTCGGGCTCTGTATAGACCTGTTGCCCGGTTGATGGTATCAGGAACGGTCGCAAACGCATCTAGTTGAACGCTGTTTCGAGCACCCAACACGGCTGAATTTGTCCACAGTACGCTGGTCCGGTCGGAGATTTTCCAGTTCAATTTCAACGATGGAATATAAATGTCAGGGTTGAAATAGTTACGGCTCCGGGTCGATTGGCGCGGATCTTGGGCAAACATCGCATCGGTGAGTGGACCCGGAATGTGATAAGTGTACGTCGAGCGACCCAGTTCTGCCGTTAGGCTCACCCATTTCGAGGCCTGAAACTGCAACGAACCAAACTGAGCCTGTGAATCTGAGTTACTATTCTGGCGATAGCCATCCGAATGCCGTCGATAGTAGTACGCGTAGTAGGTCCATTTGCCAATCCGGCCACCAATCGCATTGTAGGTGCTCCGCAGCCCATATGACCCCACCGAGTTAATTGTCTCGAAGCCAAAACGGCGTGTCGTATCCGCTTTTTTGGTGATATAATTGAGCATTCCTCCGAATTGTGCGCCATACTGAAGCGAGCCCATGCCCCGCACAAATTCAATACGCTCCATGCTTTCCATGGGGGGCGAATAGTGACTGGCCGGGTAGCCATACATATCGGAGTTGGTAATAACCCCGTTCAGGCGAATGTTATTTTCCCAGGATCGGTGCGGATCGAGTCCACGGGTAGACACATTGATCTGATTACCTGTTCCGTCCATGTCGTAGACAAATACGCCGGGAATGCGGGCAAAAATCTGCCGGGGATTTTTCTCGGCAATGTTGGCATCAATTTCGGAGAGCCGAATGAGTTCACTGCGCTTGCCACCCATCAGGTAGGTCCCATGTATTTCGGGCAACGTTTCAACGACAATAGCGCGAGCCCCTTTCACCGTAACAGGATTGAGGGTATGAGATCGTAAGGAATCGTCAGTGGCTTTGGTTTGACCGATAGCGACGGAGACGGGTTGAAGGAGGGCAACAGCGCCTAATAGCCCCACGACGAGCCGTCTGGGTATGGTCATACGCAATAGTAAACTATGTTTTTTCATGAATGTAAGAAATGCTTGATGTTGGTTGATTTCGCCAAGAGTCTTTATCCCGTCATTGCAAATAGCAGTACGGATAGCCCATTTACCAATGGGTTACCTTAGTCAGGATGAGTCCTACTGGATCAGCTTCAGCTTACGGTAAGGGAGGATTAGCTTTTTTTTTGTTTGAAGCATGCGGTATCAATCATAGCGGTATGCTACGTCAATGGATACGAAAAAGCAATACTTTTACCAGCGAGTCTGAATAGAAACAGACTGTATCGACCCGGTCAGGCGTGACCCAGTCTGAGCTGATTTATTACCGAAAAGTGGCTTAGGCTTCAGGGGGTGGCGAATGAACCGGATAGGGCCGAGAAGGTAGACTTGGCTGTCCGGTTGGTAAGCAGCCGGTCTCGTGGTAACCCAGTGTCAGAAAACAAAAAAAGGCTCGCGGAGTTAGCGAGTATTCCGTCAATAGAAGTTTGAGAAGTTTAGTGGCTTTCTTTTGTGAGTCAGCCATTCCCTCGATATGGTTGTTGAGAAAGGCCAACAAATCAGCCTGCCCAAACGTGTGTTGCTTGCGCTTAATCTCAAGTCCAGCAATGAAGAGGGTATCGTTACGAATTTCCAGGCTTACAACATCGTAGTAGTGGCCACGATGGTTAAACCCTTCCTGGGTGGTTCGAGCGATGGTATGGGCCTCATCAGATTTATTCTTCAGTGGGACCTGAAATTCAATCAGACTATCGGTTGCCCGATACACTAGCAGCCGCTCCGATAAATCCTGTTCTGCCTGGCACCAACTACTAACACACACCAGCATATACGCCAGCGTATGGTAGAATAGCAGGGCAAATAGACCAAAAGGAACCGCTTTTTTCATGGCATACGAGCACTGACGCTAAGCGCAGGCCAAAAATAAGGCCAGATTCGGCAAAAGCTCTGTTTTTTGAAAGATCTGACTAAAATAACTTTCTACGCCTGCGTCAGAACAACAACCGTGTAGTAATTTACCAGATTGATTACAAAATTCTTTGGGTGAGCAGTGGAAGCTTCGAATTGGTCGATTAGTCAGTACACCAGCGTGGAACCTGTTGCTTATTAGATTGCTATCATGAAATACAACATTCTCATAAATTCCTCATTTATTCTGAGTACATTACTGGTCAGCGTCCGGTTTAGGACAAATGTTAGGATATCCTGGGTTAATAAGGCAGGCTGTTCCATGGCGTGAATTGCTCCTCCGCCAGTTTATACGCTAACGTTTTTCGATAAACGTTTGGGCAAATGCCTGGTAGGTAGCCGTTCGAACCTCAATTTTCTTCGCTTAGGGATTTATTTTTCTTCACCTTGGCTCCATTCAGGCTGCCAAATTTATAACTGAAGGTGGCCCGAACGCTGGAATTATAAATGTACTGGCGGAAGTCCTGGTTGAACTGGGCGGAGTTTAGCACCGAGGTAAAGCCCATCCCTTGCGTTAGAAAATTCTCCGCCACCAGCCCGATACTACCCCGTTTATTGGTAAAACTTTTCCGGGCTCCCAGCGAATACTGAGCGAAGCCAATTCGGTAACCCTGCAAGGCAATATCTTTACCCCGGTAACCAAGATTGGCCTGTAGTACCCACCCTTTATCGAATTGTATCTGGGTATCCATCCGTCCACCCCACCGGAAACCCTGATTGCTGATGGTGGTCGACAGCCCATTAATATCCAAAGCCAGTCCCTGAATAAAGCGGTACATAATATCTAGGTTAGCATTGACGCTCCACCGGGGCGTCAAATTAATCGTAGCAAACAAATTCGTGCCATAATTGTATTCCTTCCCCAGGTTGGTCACCCGCGTCACGACGGCACCCACCAACGTATCCGAACGCTGACTAATCGATTGAATATCATCGGTATTCAAGCGGGTGTAGAGCGAAAAATTCAGGTATGTTTTCTTGAGTTGGGTGCTATAACCAATTTCAATTCGATCAACAGTTTCAGGCTTTAAATAAGGGTTTCCCACGCGGATATTGAGCGGGTTAGCCGTATTGAAGTTGGGGTTCAGATCGTCAATAAACGGTCGGCGGATACGGCGGGTGTACCCAAATTTTAGACTGCTGCTTTCCCCCACCTTTTTACCCACATTGATGCTGGGTAGTAAGCGTCCGTAATCGGGAATCAAGATAGACATTGGTACGCCCGTGCTCCCTCCAGTCTGGGACCCTCCAGTCTGGGACCCTCCGGTCTGGGACCCTCCAGTCTGGGCCTGAATGCTGGTGTATTCATAGCGTAGACCCGGCTTCAGGACGATCCCACCGGGCAGTGTAAACGTGGTGGCCACGTACGCAGCGGCGATATTCTGGTCGTAGTTGAGCAAACCCGACGGGCGACCGGGATCAACGACAAAGTCGGTTGTCGGCCCCGCCAGCAGGTAGTTGTACTCACTGGTTACCCGGCGAAGCGTATTTTTGCCCCCCACCTCCAGCTGGAGCACTTTACTAACCGGGGTTTGGTAATCGGCCTGAAGAATAAATTCCTGGTTGGTGGCATCGTTCAGGTTTTGTTGCCGGGTGCGGATGAGCCCGAGGGTATCCAGGTTGTTGGCCTCGAAGTTGTTGGTCAAAGCACTCCGGCTATACTGGGTTGAAAAGCTGAACTCTTTCGAAGAGCCCTCGTAGGTATGCAGGTAATCAATATTCACGTCAATCGAATTGGATAGATTCTGCGTGTTAACATCCCGTTTGGTCGGAGCAGCAACGCGTTCGCTGGAAAGCGTGTTCGTTAACTGGTGCTGATCTTGGCTTAAATTACGAATCCCCAACCGGACCCCGGCCGTTAGCGATTGATTTTTTGCCAGATCATAATCCATGCCTAACGCATACTGGGCAAAGGTGCCTTTGTCGAAGGCATCGATTCGCTGACGGGTCTGAACCGGAGTAGCCCCGGAGGCTAAGAAGGTTGTTTGATTCAGGTCAGATGCGGACGGGTTATAAATGATTCGACCATTGCCGTTGAGATTAAGGCCCAGTTTTCCTTTTCGGAAACTGCCATTCAATCCCAGCGTCGAATTGCGGTTACCCGTTCCCCCGTCCACGTCGAGGTGCAGCCCCTGAAGCGTATTTTTCTTGGTAATGATATTAATAATCCCCCCACTTCCTTCGGCATCGTATTTCGCCGAAGGGGAGGTGATGACCTCGACCGTTTTAATCAAATCCGCCGGAATTTGCCGGAGCGCATCGGCCAGATTCCCCGCCAGAATAGAGGAGGGTTTATTGTTAATCAGCACCCGCACGCTGCTACTGCCCTGCAAGGAGACATTACCCGTCGGATCGACGGCGAGCATGGGCACTTTCCGCAAAATATCCAGGGCATCGCCCCCCTTAGCCGCCACATCATTATCGGCATTGTAGATGAGCCGATCCACTTTGTCTTCCACCAGGGCTTTTTTTCCCGCGACGGTTACCTCACCCAGGGTACGCGTACTGGCACTAAGCCTAATAACACCCATATCCTTGATCTGACCTTTGGTAATTACTACGTTTTCAATCGGTTTGACGTTATAGCCTAAAAAGGAGATCAGCAGTTTGTAGGTACCGGGCGCTACTTTAGTGAGCGTAAATTTACCTTTATCATCGGCGACCGTGCCGTCGACCAGTTTATCGGTAGCTGTATTGTAGACGGCGATGTTGGCATATTCAACTGCTTTGGTCAGCGTAGAGTCGACGACATAACCCGAAATTTTTGCGTTGCCTTTTGATGCCGTTTCTCCTACTGGCGTAGCAGCGGGTTGGCTCGATTGAGTTGGAACGGGTTGCGTGGGAATTCCGGTTGGCGTTTGGGCCAACGTAATTTCCATCGTTACTATAAAAAGAAGCCCTGTAGTTTTAAGCCACATAACGTGAGATTGAAAAAATTGTACCTTGCCAGATAGCACAAACTTGCCACTAGCTCTTAATGAAGAGAAACTAAATAGACGGAATGCCTTTTATAATGGGGTGAATGGCTATAATGACTAGCTAAAGACAAAGTCGCGGCCGCTTATTTTACACTCACAAGCAGGCCGCGACTTAGGTCAACTACCTAATTTACTTGATAAACTGACCATTGGTATCAAACAACAGGTCTTTACCACCGACTTCGGCTTCGTAAGTTTTCTTACCTTTGGCATCGACGATTTCGGCCGCTTCTTTAATTTTCTTACCGGTATGGTGTTTGGCTACATACTCTCGCACGGAGGCTGGTAGTGCCGATTCGGCAATAGTCGTTTCCGTTTCGAGTATATTACCCTTGGCATCGATAATTAGTGACAATTTCTTTCCATTGTGGGTTAGACCTGCTTCATAATTCCTATCCTCTTTCTCCCATTTCACCTGTTTTACATCCGGATAGCGCTTGGACACGGTGGCCTTAGCAGCCGCTGGCACATCAATGCCAGCTCGTATTACGGTTGTATAGGAATTTTCTACCGAATGAGCCACCGCCATCGGCACTGTATTGGCTAACGCCATTAACACCAGGATACGCCTGAATAAGGTCTTGTTCATGGTTACACATAGGTTTAGTTTCCAACTCAAACGTAGCCATTAAATCTAAAGTAATGTTGAAGTTGTAGACGGTGATAGACCTGCCTCAAAAATCAACCTGAAACAGGTGCCGACGCATCGATGAAACATAAGTATAGGTCACCCTCATGCCATACTGGTCGGCAATTTCCTTCACTAAGGCTAAGCCCAGACCAGTGGACTGAAGCAGCGCCTGATTGCGGACAAACCGCCGAAACAGTTGCTCCTCAGGAAACGGCAGTGGATCCCCTTCATTGGTAATACTAAAACTAGTTGCGCCCACCTGCACGACAATTGAACTGCCTGAGTCCGCATGGCGGACGGCGTTTTTGATCAGATTTAAAAATAATACATCGGCTAGCTGCCGGCTCATAGGTCGGGTTGGGCCTTTTTCAATCAACCGGTTAACTGTTATGCCTTTGTGGGCCACATAATCTAAATAGTTATCCAGAAGTTGATTGACCAGTTCCCCAATATTCACCGAATCCTGTTGGGCAAACTGATGATTATCTATCTTGGCCAGCAACAGCAAAGATTGATTCATGGCGGAGAGCCGTTTTATCTCCTGCTGTGACCGGTGAATCCGATCCAGGTCGGCTTCGTTTAACCCTTCCGACTGTTGCAGTAGATCTAATTCGACCGATAGCACACTTAAGGGTGTCTGCATTTCGTGCGAGGCATTATCGGTAAATTGCTTTTGCTGGGCGTATTGTTGGCGAGTACGGCGACTCATTTCATCGAGTGACTGACTGAGCAATTTAAATTCCGCTACATCACTGACGGGAAAGGCTACTTCATTCGGGCCATCGACCCGAAACTGCTCCAAGTGATGAATGATCCCGTAAAAGGGCTGCCAGATCCGCCGGGTCACCACAACATCGGCCAGCACCAGCAGTGTCACAACGAACAGAAAACAAACAATGACCCCTACAGATACCGCACTGGCGATTTCGTCAAACTCCAGGTAGGATTGCATAAGGCTTATCGTGTATTGCTGACCACCAATGGAATACCCAGCGCGAAGCATACGAACCGGAACCTGTTCTTTTTCGACGGGGTCGAAGGCTATGGTGTCCATGTAAACGGGGGATACTGGACGAAGGGGGGTAATCCGGGTAATCCGTATGGTTGGATCCCAGTACGGCACGTTGGTGGCCTGGGGCGGGTGCTGGCGAAGCCGTGCTTTTACCTGGACGAGTTCACTGGCCAGTAACTCGTCGATTTCATACAACATATGCCGGTGGATATACGCATTCAATAGAAAAACACCCCCCAGTGCAATGGGGAGGGCCGCCAGGAGCAGGTAGAGCGTCGTCTTGTGAAGTAATTTCATTCGCCTACCGTAAAAATATACCCGGCCCCGTACCGCGTGGTGATGTAATCCGGACTGCCCGCATCCAGCAATTTTCGGCGCAAGTTCCGCACATGGGTATACAGAAAGTCGTGCGAGTCAATTCCATCCATGTAGTCGCCCCACACATGTTCAACAATGACGGCTTTGGATAAGAGTCGGTTTTTGTTGGTGGCCATAAACAGAAGCAATTCATACTCTTTACCCGTTACGTCCATTGGCTGGTTGGCTACCAGAACCTGTTTGCGATGAGGAACAATCGTAATGGCCCCACACGTGAGTTGCGTCTCACCCGCATGCTGACGTCGTCGCATTAGCGACCGGATACGAGCGTTCAGTTCGGGTAAGTGAAACGGTTTTGTCAGGTAATCATCAGCGCCTAACTCCAATCCGGAGAGCTTATCATCCAGCGAGTTTTTAGCCGATACGATGATAATACCCGCCGACGAATGAGCTTCCTTTAATTCGTTCACAATGGCCAGCCCGTTTCCGTCCGGCAGAGTGATGTCCACCACGACACAATCATAGTCATAATCATGCACCTTCAACGAAGCTGTTCGGAGATTAGTCGCCGTCGATACCTGATACTGTTCACCTTCCAGATACTGTTGCAGGGCCACCAGTAGCGAGGGTTCATCCTCGATCAGCAAAATTTTCATGGTCACGCGGTTGGCTTACTTCGTCAAAGTAGCCACGAAAACTGAATACATTTTGAAGTTAGTCTTTCACCTGGAGATATTGGCACTTCAACTACAGATTCTCTTTAGGTTTCCACCCTTCCTTTACGCTACTCTTTCCTACCATATCTCTATATATTTCCCTAACCACCCTACCCTTGCTGCTCCCAGCGCGTAGTGACTAACGAATAACCAATGACAAAACGGAACTGGCGATTCAATTCTCCACTTTACTCCTGGGTACTGCTCAGTTGGCTTTTTTTATTTCCCCTTGGCGCCACCCTTGGACAACCGGCAAATATGGTTTTCCAACGAGCATCCTGGGATACGATTCCAACGCGTCCCGCTACCTTCCGATGGGTAGCTCCGGCCGTGCTGATTCCCATTGGGTTAGCCCTATCACCAGACTATCCAAACAGCCATTTCGACCGCTTTTACGTCCGAAGTGAAATCCAGGATAAAATTCATTTTCGTACCCATGCGGATGATTTTCTACAGTATGGGCCAGCCGTGGCCTGGGCCGGCTTGAGTCTGGCGGGCGTGAACGGTCGGTCGAAACCCCTTGACCGGGCGCTTATTGGTGTGCTTGCCTATGGGATCAGTACGGGTGCTATACTGGTACTGAAACATACCACCAATGAACTCCGACCTGATGGGTCCAATTACCTCTCCTTTCCATCGGGACATACCGCTAATGCTTTTACCGGAGCAAGTTTGCTGGATCGGGAGTTTAGTAGCGTAAGTCCCTGGATTCCCCTTGGCGGCTATGCGATGGCCACTTCGACAGGCATTTTGCGAATGACCAATGACAAACACTGGCTATCGGATGTACTGGTTGGGGCAGGTATTGGGCTACTTTCTACTGAAATTGCCTACCAGGTCTATCCGTGGTTGACACGTAAACTGGGTCGACAAAGAACCACCCCTCATTAAAACCAACCCTATCTCAATGAACGCATTATGGATTTCTGTCGTATGCCTGTCGCTAACAGGCTCTCTCTTCGCCCAGTCGGCGAATTATCAGCTCGTCAAGAAAACCATCATTGGGGGCGAAGGGGGCTGGGATTATCTGCTAGCCGATGCTGAGGGTAGTCGGCTCTACATTTCGCACGGTACACAGGTGGACGTACTCGACCTGAAAAGCCACGAAAAATTGGGGGTTATCACCCCAACACCAGGTGTTCACGGTATCGCTGTTGTGCCGGGTACCTCTATCGGTTACACGACGAATGGCCGCCCGAACACGGCGACGATGTTTAACGCGAAGACCTTTAAAGTTATAAAGGAAATCCCGACGGGCAAAAAGCCGGACGCGATTATGTACGACGCTTTTTCCAAGCGGGTCTTTATCTTTAACAAGGAAGGCAATAGCGCAACCGTGCTGGATGCCACTACGGGTAACATTGCCGGAACGGTGGAGTTAGGCGGAGCACCCGAAGCTGCCGTTAGCGATGACCACGGCCTGATTTTCGTGAACCTAGAAGATAAAAATGAGGTAGCTGTTTTTGAGGCCAAGTCGCTGGCGGTGAAACATCGCTGGAAATTAGGGAAGGGGGAGGAACCCACCGGCCTGGCGTTTGATAAACCGCATCACCGGTTGTTCAGCACCTGCAATAAGGTCATGTTGGTCATGGATTCGCAAACGGGTAAGGTGCTGGCGGAAGTCCCAACGGGAAGCGGAACCGATGGAGCCGTATTTGACTCCTCAACCGGCTCGGCCATCAGCTCCAACGGGGAAGGCACATTAACAATCATAAAGGAAGTAAAACCGGGACAATTTGACGCGGTTCAAACCGTAACGACTCAACGGGGTGCCCGAACGGTTACTATCGATCCTACATCTCATCATATTTTTGTCACAACCGCTGAGTACGGCCCTGCCCCAGCCCCTACGACTGAAATTCCGAAGCCCCGTCCCGCAGTGAAGCCGGGAACGTTTATGGTGCTGGAATACGCAGCTAAGTAGTAAGTATAGGGTATCTTTTGTCAGAGGCCCCTCTAAAAGCACTTAGGGGGTACATGTGGCAGTATTTAAACAGCAAAATAGATCGCCAATGTGCTTTACAAGTAATAGCGGCTAGCTACCCTGCCAGATGCAGGGTAGCTACTAACTGCCTTCTGTCTGTCTAAACTAGTTTAACCAATGTGGTGGATTTACGCATTACTCTCAGCCCTTTTTGCTGCTTTGACAGCCATATTAGCTAAAATAGGTATCAAAGGAGTAAATACCGATCTAGCAACGGCCATTCGAACCGTCGTCATTTTGGTTGTGGCCTGGGGACTCGTATTCTGGCGGGGCGGTCTTGATACATTACCCGCGCTTAGTCGCCAGAATTGGCTGTTTCTGATTTTGTCGGGTGTAGCCACTGGGTTCTCCTGGATTTTCTATTTCAAGGCCCTGCAGCTTGGCAAGGTTTCGCAGGTGGCACCGGTCGATAAACTCAGCGTGGCCATCGCCCTAATTCTGTCGGTTGTGTTTCTAGGCGAAGTGCTGACCTGGAAGGCTGCTCTGGGAGCACTATTGATTATTGGTGGCACGCTGGTGCTTATTTTATAAACCACGAGTCTAAGGACGCTACATGAAGAAATGCCTGGCCTAGAAAAGTCGCTTAAATCACGATACAAACTTCTCCGGGTTGACTTACTTGATTACTTTACAGGAATCGGGTAATTACCGTTTACATCAATCTAACGAATGGTCAGGTTTTTTTGTCTTCGTCAGTTACGGTGAGTGCATGGACGTTTGAAAAAAACGTATTCGTAAATCGCTGCCACGAATCAGAATCGGATTACGCTTCAAAGTTTCTTTAGAATGCCATGATTAGTTTGTACGCATTATCATGGCTCTTGAGTGAACGCATACCGAATGACGACAAACCAATTTCAACACCATATTCACCAACGCTTTGGCCGATTGGCTACTCGATATCCAGTTCTTGTTCGCTGGCTGGCCGAACGTTTATCGACCGACCATTTTCGAGGTCTACCCCTGACCGTGCTGGCCGGATTACTGATCGTCAACGTGATGATGCTTTCCGAAATTGCCGAAAATCTGGTCAATGCTGAGCCAATGGTTCGTGTTGATCACGGATTCACCCAGTGGCTCTTTCAGCAGCGTAGTTCGTCGATCAGCCAGTTGCTCTATGCACTAACCTGGCTGGGATCTGCCTACGTAACCATAGGTTTGACTTTACTCGGGTCATATGTTCTATATCGTCAAAGAAAGATGCGCAACATCGTAATCCTGTGGAGCTTGATGGCAGGCGTCGGGATGTTTGTTCAGGTCGGGAAACGAACCTTTATTCGGCAGCGCCCTGCTCAGGTTGCTTATTATGCTGAAACGGGCTACTCATTTCCCAGTGGTCATTCGGCCACGGCCATGACTCTGTATGGATTACTGGGGTACTGGCTGGTTCGGGGCCGTCGTCGGATTCGGCACCGGTGGCTGGTGGGTTTCAGTGCCGTCGGGTTAATCGGGTTGGTGGGCTTTAGTCGAATTTATCTGGGGGTTCATTTTTTGAGCGATGTGTTGGGCGGCTATTTACTGGGTGCTTGTTGGCTGATTGTGGGTATTGTGCTCACCGAATGGCAGCGAACAACTCATAAAGCCAACGTAGCCTAACCACTGGATTTCTCATTAATCAGCATGTTTATGTTTTTATCCGGTTTGCTCTTATTTGGCTGTGCCCTATTGGCCTTTTCACTGAGTGCAGTTTGTGGGGGCGGGGCCGGTCTGTTGCTGTTACCCCTATTAGGGTCTCTCATACCCGGCGCACAAGTTCCGGCGGCACTGTCCATCGGTACGGTTTCCAGTTCCATTTCCCGCATCATTGCCTTCTGGCCGCGTATTCGCTGGGATGTGGTGGTTTGGTTTGTGCCCCCTGCCTTACCCGCCGTCTGGATTGGCGCAAAGCTGCTTACTTATATCAATCCGCTCTATCTGGAACTGTTGATGGGTTTATTTCTGATGGCTAATCTGCCCTTGATTTTTCGTTCGACCAAAGAACTGGAGGTGGTTCATCCATCATCAAAAGGTTATCTGGCTCTGATTGGGCTGGCAGCGGGTTTTGTTTCGGGTCTAACCGGTGCGGTTGGCTTATTATTCAATCGGTTCTATTTGCGCTACGGCATGGGTAAGGAGGAAATCGTGGCAACTCGGGCGGCTAATGAAGTGATGCTGCATCTGGTCAAGCTTGCTTTGTATGCTTCCTTTGGCTTATTGACGGGGAAAGCGCTCACGTTAGGTGCTGTGATCGCCGTAGCGGCCCTGCTGGCGTCCTATGGCATGAAATGGCTGCTACCCCGATTGAGTGAAGGTCTCTTTCGGCGGGTTGGCTACACGGCCATGGTCGTTTCGGGACTAAGTTTATTTACCGAAGCGGCTGGTCAGGTGGTAACATACGCGCCGATCGATATTGACTATTCTCCCGTTGCCAATGGCATGAGCACGCAACTCCAATGGCGGAATAAACTGTTTTCGCTGGAGTTTGAATACGATGAGGGGTTCGAGTTCGAACACACCATTCCCTTCAGTGAACTTCCTCCAGACAAGCAGGCTGAAGTGAAAAAGCTCAGCCAGGGAGCCGACCACATGGTATTGGAAGAAGTGTTTGGCATCGGTAAACATGCGTATGAAGCCTATGTCTATCGGAAGGGGAAGTTGGAAAAGTTCGATATGTAGTGTTTCAATCCACCCAAACGAGCATTAAATAAACAAGCTCCTGAAGAGATGATCTTCAGGAGCTTGTTTATGATACTGTCAAGTTGAGCTTATAACGTAAACTTCAGCGCCAGGTTCACAATTCGTCCTTCTAAGGGGCCCCAAATAGGCCGGAAGGTGGGTTGTACCGTCGGGTTAGTGCCGAGCACAACCGTTTCATAATTAGCTTGCTTCACATTGAAGATATTCTCCCCGTTGAGCACCAGCCGCCAGTGGTCATTGTAGTGGTATTCGGCCGCTGCGGCAAAGAAAGTATAATTATGCACTTTCTGGTTGTTGTAAAGGTACTGGGTCCCCACGTAGCTGGCTTCGACACCAAACCGGAAATGGTCATTTTCCCAGGCTACCGTGGTCGAAAACTTATCCTGAGGGGCCAGTGGCAAGTACGTATTATCGGCAGAGCTATTGCGCCGAGCCAGCGTGTGGTTGTAGCCAACATACAATTCATAGGCTTTGTATTCGAGTCGCACATACGTATCGGTGCCAACGCTGAAGATATTGTAAGGCGCATTGATCAACTGCGTGTACGCGCCCAGATTATTCGACAGGCTGGAAAAAGCTGATACCACGGGCGAGTTGACAACGGTGTAATAAAGCGCCTGATCGACCTGGACCGAAAAGCCACTCTCGAAGCTTTTCGAATACGCAATGTCGATGTTAGTGCCCACCGATTTTTCTGCCTTCACGCTTGCCACGTCAATCGGCAGCAAGCGGGGGAAAATCAGACTCACATTCAACGCACCGGGCGTCTGATTGGCAAACAGGTTTGGCGTTTTGTAACCTGTACCTACGCTCAAACGCACTGTCCAGGGATCGGATGGTTTGAGCTTTACCGATAGGCGGGGCAATAGAAAACTCCCGAACGTATTGTGGTGATCGAATCGAAGTCCCGCCTGGATCGCGACCTTGTTACCTACCTGCCAGTCGTCCTGTACAAACCCGCCAACGGTGTTGTAGGTATAATCGACCAGGCGGGTACTGTCGGGGTTCTTGCGGAACGCTTCGACCGTCAGGTTAGCGCCTATAATAAGTTGGTGTTTACCAAAACGGGCTAAATCATTGGCTTCTACATAAATCGACGATTGACGCCCATCGGAGAGTTTCTGATAATCGGTGTTCTGCCGATGGAAGGTACTAACGGCCCCTTTAACCGTTAGGGCGTTGGTTGCCGAGGTATTGTGGCTGGCGTTGAAGTCGACGGTATGACGCTGTAAATCGGTTACGTTTTTATAGGAACCAGGTTCTTTACCTTCAAGAGCCGGTAGATATCCACCGGTACGATTTTCGGTAGTGAACGCATAACCGATATCCAGCTTGGTATGATCGGTCGGGGTCCAGAAGAACTTGGGATGGAAATTAAATTGCTTAATGCCAGGGCTATCGGTAAAGCCATCGTTCGTCACATCGACAGCCTTCTGGTAAGTATAACCCGTAAAGAGCGTCAGGCCAGTTTTGCCATAACGCTGCGAGTAGTAGGCATTGAGGTTGGTCTCTTTCAGATTCGAGTGGTTCAAAAGGGCCGTAAATTCGGGGGTTTCCGAGTGAGGGCTTTTCGAGACGATATTAATCATACCACCAATGGCTCCTCCGCCGTAGAGCGTTGAGACGGATCCTTTCACCACTTCGATCTGCTTTAAATCCAGCGGTGGGATTTGTAAAACACCCAGATTTCCCGAAAATCCTTCATACAGCGGCAGCCCGTCGCGCAAAATTTGGGTGTATTTTGGGTCGAGCCCTTGCATCCGAATGGCCTGGTTACCATTAACAGCCGAGGTCCGCTGCACGTGAATGATGGAAATATCGCCCAGTATACTGCTCACGTTGCCCGGCACGACCGCACTTTCTTCGTCCATATCCTCCTGACCCAGCACTTCCACTTTAATAGGCAAATCCTCAATGCGCGAGTTAGTACGGGTCGATGTAACGGTTACTTCATCCAGCGATTCATCCTGACTATGAAGTTGAAAGACGAGTGTATCATTACCCGCTGGCAGGGAAAACGATTCGGTTTCGTAGCCAACGGCACTCACGGTTAGGGCCGTGACGCTGGCTGGTGTACTCGGCATGGAGGCAACGCCTTTTACATCCGTTACGGCACCAGTGACCGGTTTTACGCTGGCAGGTGTCCGAATGGTTGCCCCAATAATGGGTTCATGCGTGGCACTATCTTCCACCCGAATTATACGGCCTGTTTGACCGAATGCTGACAGCGTTGACAGGCTCAGCAAGACACAAAGAATAAATTGGCTCATCCGCAAGAAAATGTATTCGCAAGGGTAGGCATCAATTATGAAGCAAATTTGAAGTTCTTGGTTTTGAGGTAGGAAATCCAGTTGATTGGCTGGCGCAACCGCTCATGGTCAACGCTTTCGAATAAGCCAAGTGTGAATTGGTTCCCTTCAGTTCTCCAGCCATGCCTTAAATTCAGGAATGCAGTACCTAATAACAATGACTCTTAACTGGGATTTGGGTTGCCAATCTCACGGAAAAGTAGTTGCTATGTTATGCCGAAGAAAGCATTTGCGCCAATCTCAATATACGCTTCAATGCGAGACGCAGTAACGTTCATGAGTAGACTCACATCTTAAACGATTAAGTATTCATGGATCTGCTCATTAATTCGGGCGATTCTAGAGATGATAGTTTAAGTGATCTATTAAGCTATTGAGCGGTTCAACGTATTCTTGCTATATATTTAAGAAAGAACTGGTTATGGATTTTATAGGAAAAGAGCATCTATAAGCATACTCCTATAACCACGACCGATCTCTACCATGATCCCTTCTCAGAATGGCAACAACTTACTAACGCCAAGAGGCAAGTTCAGCCGCTTTACAGGTGGCATGCTTAACAATTATGTCATAAGCGCCTGGCGCAGTTTAAAGCGCCAGAAACTGGCTTCATTCATTAATCTGCTGGGATTAGTCGTCAGTGTTACCAGTTGTGTGCTGATTATGGTGTATGTGCAGCATGAGTTGAGTTACGACAACTATCACCTCAAGGCCGACCGCATCTTCCAATTAACGACCCAATTAACCGTGGATGGAAAAGAAGACCATACGGCTTGGGCACCTAATTTCATCGGCCAACAGCTAAAGACAGACTATCCGGAAGTCGAAGCGGTCATTCGACTGCAAGCCAATCCCGGCAACGTTTCCTTTAAGGTGGTCTCTCAGCCAACCAATAAAGCGCCACGCATACTTAATCTGGATCAGGTATATACCGTGTATGATCCAGCCTTTTTGACCGCCTTTACCTATCCCATGTTGACAGGCGACCCGAAAACTGCCTTAGCCCGTCCCGGATCGGCCGTCATGACGGAACAGGTAGCCCGAAGGTTTTTTGGTAACGACTGGAACCAGGGAAAAGGAATCGTTGGCCAAATAATCCAGTCAGGGGGGAACGCCTATCAGATCACCGGCGTACTACGAGACATCCCATCCAATACCGATATGCCTTTCCAGGTACTGATTGCGCAAAAGGCGGAGAGTTTAGAGAAGCAGGCTTGGTGTACTAGCTACGTAGTATTTAAACAGGCGGCCAGCGGTATCGACTTTTCCCCAAAGCTGGCCAAGGTAGCCGAGCCCATTCAGGCTGACTTTGCCAAACGGGGTAGCCACATTGCCTTTGTCTTGGAAAACCTGAGGAATATTCACGTAGGGGAGCCTAAACTATTTGATACGCCTAAGGCCAATCGATCCTACTTAATTATCTTTTCCCTGGTCGCTGGGTTTCTGTTGCTGATTGCCTCGATCAATTACATCAATCTTTCCCTAGCTCAATCCGTCGGGCGAAGCCGGGAAGTGGGCGTTCGCAAAGCGATCGGAGCCGCTCGCTTCCAGGTCCTGATTCAATTTCTGGGCGAGTCCCTGATGTTGACCGGCCTAGCCATCGTGCTCTCGATACTACTGGTGATTCTACTGCTGCCCGTCTATAATGAAATAACGGAGATGCATTTCTCGCTTTACTCTCTGATGACTTGGCCGATGGGTGGCCTGCTGGGTGGTATTTTTGTCATCGTTGGCGTGCTGGCCGGGAGCTATCCCGCCTTTTACCTGGCTTCTTTTGAGCCTGTAACGGCCTTAAAGGGCAAACTTCGGCTGGGAGGGAAATCTGCCCGATTACAAATCAGCCAGTTGCTGGTTGTACTTCAGTTTACCATTTCGATCACTATTATCATTGGTACACTGGTCGTCTATAAACAGTTACACTATCTGCAACATAAGAATCTGGGCTTTAAAGGGGAACAGGTGCTGATATTGGATATTCCCCAGCAAGCCGTCAACAGCGGAGCTATAGCCTCACTCAAGGAAGCGCTTGCTGGCTTAGCGTATGTACGGGGTGTAGCCCTAATCGGTTCCCATTCCCTGCCTAGCCAGGAAATGAACCTATCAGCATTCAATCTGGAAAAGGATGGCAAGATGCTACCATTGCCCCAACGCTCCATTAACGTAGACGAAAACTACTTGACTCTATTAGGTATTCCCCTCATCGCCGGTCGGAATTTTGTCGATGCCCGGATGAGGGGTAAGGAGACAGGTCAAGTAGTCAATGAGGTGCTAGTCAATGAGGCATTGGTGACGAAGATGGGATGGAAAGTAGAAGCAGCCATCGGCAAGGACATCAGTCAAGGGCCCCTTGGAGCCGAAACGTGGCACGGACGGGTGGTCGGGGTGGTCAAAAATTTCCATTTCCAGTCCCCCCAACAGCCGATCGAGCCGATGGTCTTGCAAAACAATGCCTGGCAAGGACCCGAAAAAGTGCTCGTAGGTTTATCCACTGGGGCACTAACGGATGGATTTAACCTAGTCGAAAACCAGTGGAAACGGATCTTGCCGGATCATGCGTTTGAGGGTACATTTCTGGATGCAACCTTTGCCCAGCAATACCGGCAGGAACAACGCCTGGTCACGATCTTCAGCTATTTTAGCCTGCTAACGATTGTTGTTGCCTGCCTGGGTTTATTCGGCTTGTCCTCTTTTTCCACCGCTCAGAGAACGAAGGAAGTAGGGGTTCGTAAAGTAATGGGTGCTCAGTCATATAGCCTAGTTTATCTGCTATCAAGGCAATTTCTCTTGTTGGTTGGCTTGTCCATCCTCCTCGCGAGTCCATTGGCCTGGTTTACGATGAAGCGATGGTTACAGGATTTTGCCTACCATATTTCAATTGGCTCTGGTGAATTTGTGCTGGCTGGTGGTGCAGCCTTTTTAATTGCTAGCTTAACGACGAGCTACCATGCCATACGGCTGGCTCGTACGAATCCAGTACGGGCTTTGCGGTATGAATAGTGGTTTAGTCAGCCATGTTGACAAGATCGAAGCAGGTAAAGAATAGTTGACTTAATCTCGTAATACGCTCCTTCATGAGACGAGGGATGCCTTATAATTCGGGGGGTTAAGAAATAGTGGTCCTACTAACATTGTACTTTTTTCATGCGCGATTCGGTTTCTCACTTTACAACCATTACGTAGATCGGTCCGAAAGGAGAAACGTCTTTTAATGAAGTACAGATGTAAGCTCACACCTGTCTCAGGAGATACTAATCACGGCCTTATTGTACTCGAACTAACTGAACGCACAGCACCGGGCGGCTATCGACCGTAACGCCTTGTATGACCACGCGTAACGTTCGCACTACATCCGACATGGAAAAATGTAGCTGACTGTGCTCCTTACTATCCGTTTGCATGAGGGGTTTCCAATAGAGAACTTCCCGTTGATCAATGGGGCCAGAAATGGTGCTGGTGGTTGCCTCCGCATCATAGCGTGGCACATCAAATTCGCGCTGCACGGACGGGTAACCAACAAATTGAATCGGCTTCATAGCCTCCTCAGTTCTCGCATTGCCCTACATAGACCGTGTAGCTTGAGCCGATTAAGGGTCTCAATGGACGTGGTCATACCGGAGATGGGGAAAGGGGATTCGTCGGAACGCCTGGCGGGGCGCTGATAGCCTGAAATAAACAGGTGCCGTCCGATAAAAAAACCTTTTTTTTAACATCTTGCTTAAACGAGTGTTAAGTCGAACGAATAACGAGTTAACGTATCCATTCCCTTCGTCTGGTGGCCCAGTTGGGATCACTTCCTCCGGACGAACCGCTCCTGCCGGATGTAGCGATCTTGCCTGCTCAACCATAAAGCGAGCTCCCAGTGATTAAGCCTGACGCCCAAGGGCTTCATCAAGGGTTGAGACCAGGCTGGGAATCGGCGGCTGATTGCCTGACAGCCATTCATTGGTTGTCGTCCTGAATGATCATTTGTCCGCCTACCCACTGGCGCGGTCCATTTTTTTAGATGCGACCGTACCCTCACTTTTTCGATTCGATTCTAACTTTCTTGTTAAACAAAAGTTGTCCCAGACAAGTCGACGGTTTGACAAAGGTGGGTGAATCTCACGCTACATAAATCGTTACCAGGACTTGCTAGTACAGCCCAGACCATGCTGATAGCGGTGGTTATCAGAACAACAACGCACGACCACACCGCAGAATGACCATTCTGCATGTGGCGACAAGGTGAATGGGCTTGTCTACAGCAGACACTATCTGTCTGTTAACCAAGCGCCAAATGGTCTGCTGTTGCTCAGTCTAAAGGGATAAATGATACAGATCGTGTTGACGGGCTTGCCCGATCCACACGACACGCCCTTCGGCTAACCCAAACGCTTCGCTCGGCAAGCGTGGGTCTTATCCTGGAAAAACCAGTTGTTTTTACGCCTTTTTAACTTACCGCTCAGGTAGGTTTCTAAACCCGTCATTGTCGCGGCTGGACTCATTTTGCCAAAAGGGCAAGCGCTTAAGCTAGCGTCAAGGCGGCATGACAGCTTGACGTCTTCAGTAGAGTAGTTCAATCACCTTTAACGACAGGTAGCTATGTTAGCAATGAATTTTCGCGGGGCCCGTCAAATCAGGTTAGACCGGAAAAGGGACAGGAAGGGTAATCGATTGTCCCTTGCCGAATGGCCTTTGAGACTTTTTAGCTTTTAAAACAAATTGTTCACCTAATCAAATAGTATTATGAAAGCATTAGTTTATTACGGCCCTAAAAACGTAAGAGTAGCAGAGATGCCGGACCCAAAGATTGAACAGCCCACGGACGTATTGGTGAGGATCACGACGACTAATATCTGTGGTTCGGACCTGCATATGTATGAAGGCAGAACCAATATGGAAGAAGGACGTATTTTTGGCCACGAAAATCTCGGGGAGGTAATTGAGGTAGGTAACGCAGTAGTTAACATCAAAGTCGGTGACATGGTGTGTATGCCTTTTAATATTAGTTGCGGTCATTGTAAGAATTGCGAAAGTGGACTCACCGCCTTCTGTTTAACCATGAACCCTGGGTTTGCCGGTGCCGCTTATGGTTTTGCCGGAATGGGCCCCTATAACGGAGGGCAGGCTGAATACCTGCGGGTGCCATTTGCGGACTTTAACTGCTTAAAACTGCCCGAAGATGCCAAAGAGAAGGAAAACGATTACGTAATGCTATCTGATATTTTCCCTACCGGCTTTCATGCAACCCAGTTGGCAGGCGTTAAGCCCGGAGATAATGTGGTAATTTATGGTGCCGGGCCAGTGGGTTTAATGGCGACAATTTCAGCTGGGATAAAAGGTGCAAACAAAATAATGGTGGTAGATGATCATCCAGACAGGCTGAAACTAGCCGAAGAATTGGGTGGTATACCTATCGACTTTTCAAAAGCACCAGCAGTTGACCAGGTCCTTGAATTAACCGATGGTGTTGGAGCTGACAGAGGTTGCGAATGCGTGGGTTACCAGTGTTGTGATAAGCACGGGCACGAACATAATAATATAACCATGAACGAACTTGTGCAAGCCGTTAAGTTCACAGGTTCCATTGGTGTAGTAGGTGTTTATGTTGCACCAGACCCAAAAGCAGAAGACCCTCTTGCGAAAAAAGGTCACATGGATTTTGACTTTGGCAATTTTTGGTTGAAGGGTCAAAGTATTGCAACAGGCCAGGCAAACGTTAAATCTTATAACCGTCAGCTTTGCAGTTTGATATCATCAGGCAAAGCCAAGCCGTCAGTCATTATTTCTCATGAGCTTTCATTAGAAGAAGCACCGGACGGTTACAAGCATTTTGATGCCCGCGACAGAGGCTGGACTAAGGTGATCTTAAAACCGGGTAAGCAAGGCGCCACAAAAAAACAAGTAGAAGAACGAGAGGCAGTAACTGCATAAACCCCAGAATACTGCGGTTTATAAATCAGGAAAGCCTGTAAATTAAAAATACAGGCTTTCCTGTTGATTGATAATGTTAATTGTGGTGATCCAATGCGGCATTACAGGCTTTTTCATTAGCGAATCCATCCGGTGCTTGTTTAGAAATACTACAAGGTGCGGAATCATAGCCTAATTACTGATTTTCAGGTTATAATACGCACTGGCGAAATCATTTATGGTTGCTCATCGACGCTTCGTAGTGTGCAATTAGCTGTTTGAGGTTGTGTGTCGTCTAATTCGGTAAAACCAATAACAATATTTTCATGAGCAGTACTAGTTCTTTAACAGCACATTCAATTTCAACATACAATACATCAAATTTTTGAAAGGTTCTTATGCACAACCCTATTGGCAGCTACATCGCTTTACAACACAAAACAGGCAAACATGAAAACATCAAATGTTGGTATACGAACAACGATGCTTCCGTCAGGCAGAGCGATACCTGTATTCGGTCAGGGCACATGGCTGATGGGCGAAATAGCATCGAAGCGAAAAGCAGAACTTGCCGCACTTGAAACGGGCTTAAATCTGGGCTTAACGCTCATTGATACGGCTGAAATGTATGGCGATGGAGCCGCTGAAGAGCTGGTAGGCCAAGCCATAGAAAGCCGTCGTAAAGAAGTTTACCTAGTGAGTAAGGTACTTCCAAACCATGCCACCAGGCAGGGTGTAATAGATGCCTGCCATCGAAGCCTCAAACGGCTAAAGACTAATTACTTAAACTTATACCTGTTGCACTGGCGTGGCGGAATACCACTTGATGATACATTGGAGGGGTTTACGTATCTCAGGGATCAGGGGTATATTGTTGATTACGGTGTAAGCAATTTCGATACAGCCGATATGAAGGAGGCATTGAATTCAACCGGAAGCGAGGGAATAGTGACGGATCAGGTTATGTATAATCTTGCAAACCGGGGTATCGAATACGACTTGATGCCCTTGTGCCGTCAGCGTGCCATTCCCGTTATGGCCTACTCGCCGTTAGAACATTCGCCCGAAGACCGCAGGAAAATGCTCGAACATCCAGCATTAAACCTGGTTGCAGGGGCACATGAAGCCACTCCGACACAGGTGGCCTTGGCATGGCTGCTTCACCAGAAGGTTATTGTAATCCCTAAATCGGGCACACCAAAACATGTAGAAGAAAATCGCCGTGCCCTCGATATCACCCTTACTGAAAATGATCTGACAACACTTGATCAGGCCTTTCCGCCACCGCACAAAAAGGTGCCGCTTGCGATCAGGTGAGCAGCTTTCTGTGCCGGTGAACTACATTTATTAGCTACTTATTTTGGCGGCCTCGTGGCAGACGAAAGGCTAATATAGCCGGATAGTTATTCTATTTCAGAGGATGATTAATTATACATCAGTTGCTCCCAGATCAATAAGCAACCCGATTACAATGAAGGTGAAAACAAACGAACCACACCCTATGCCATTTACCGGATGAGGCTGCCTGATGCCTAATGCGCTACCAAGTTAGTTTCGGGTAACCTTCCACCTAGTGTCCTATTGGTCCGGCTGCTTCGGCGGTTCAACTGGATGGCTCACACCGCAACGGGGGCCCGTGGGCGACCCACCGTTTTGCCGGTAAGACCCATATCTGATAAACAAGTAGTTAGGTTAAACTACTAGGAGGTCATGACCAAACAAGGGGTTGCTATGTTAGTGGCGTGCAATTTTACCTCAAAATACCAACCTGTCATGACACATCAAACGGGCGTTTCAAGTGACACAATCAATTTACCCTATCCCGTGTCTTGAATGAATTAAAAGTGTAGGACCAAAGTCGTACGCTTGTTAACGATCATACGTATTACAAACCTTTAAACTCATATATCATGGAAAAACTGTCATTACTGGCTCGTGTTCAAGCCAAACCTGGCCAAGAAGCTACTGTCGAGACCTTTTTGAAAGAAGCGCTGGCCATGGCTCAACGGGAAGAGGGCACCCTTCGTTGGTATGCCTTCAAGATCAATGAGAATACGTTTGGTATTTTCGACACATTTGCCACCGAAGACGGCCGGCAAGCCCACCTGAGCGGTGAAATTGCGAAGGCGTTGCTGGCCAATGCGGATACGCTACTGAGTATGCCTCCTGTGATCGAACAGCTTGAATTACTTGCCGTCAAGTAACTGTTATAACAGGATAGGGACTTTCGTGCTTTGGCAAGTCAAGTAGGATAGTCCCTACCCTGTTACAAATCAAGCGACATGTAGTATATTCTCAAAATACCTTCCCCAGTGAGACTAAGAGGCGTTCATGTATCTACTTCTGGGGTCGGACGTTTTTTAGAGAAACGACAAACGAAGGAGCTGATAAAAGGGTTTCCCCGTTAAAATTATCTGCCCCCCCTTGCGCCTTGCCGCCTTGCCCAAAATTCTGGACCGTATTAGGTCTATGGAACTCAACCGGCAGCCGATGAACTCAGCCGATCGGCTCTCAACTTAATCAATGTACTTTGCCCGGGTGAAGTTTTCCAGTAAGATACGACCCCAGATTCCCTCAAATCAAATGATATTCGTGTCATATAGCGCCTTCCAGCATGCCATCTGCACTACCCAACCCAACCAATTTAGACCAGCTCCTGCCCCTGGCCGACGATTTGCCGGTGATGATTTGGGTCACCCAACCCGACGCTAGCTGTGTGTTCCTCAACCAGCGCTGGTACGACTACACCGGACAAATCCAGCTGGAGGCTTTGGGCATAGGCTGGCTGAGGGCGGTCCATCCCGACGACGCTCAGCCAGCGGGCGCTATCTTTCTGGCCGCCAACCAGGCCCGGCAACCCTTCGCACTGGACTATCGGCTACGAGCCGCCGACGGCACCTACCGCTGGATGAAAGATACGGGCCGCCCCCGTTTTGACGCCCAAGGGAACTTTCTGGGCTTTGTGGGCTCGGTTACCGACATTCATGAATTAAAGATCACCCAGCAGCGGTTACAGATGGCCATCGAATCCACTGAGATGGGCACTTGGGACCTTAACCCCGCCACGGGCGAGCTGATCTGGTCGGATCAATGCAAAGCCTTATTTGGCTTACCGCCCCAGGCCAGCGTCAGTTATCCGCTGTTTCTGCAAGGGGTGCATCCCGATGACCGGGAGCGAACCGATGCCGTCGTTCAAGCCGCCCTGCAAGGCCACCAGTCGGGTTTTTACTCCATCGAGTACCGCACCGTGGGCTTAACTGACGGCCAGTTACGCTGGATTCGTGCGCAGGGGCAGGCTTACTTTGACCAGCAGGGTGCGGCTACCCGCTTTGTGGGCATGGTGGTGGACATTACCCAGCACAAACTGAGTCATGAACTCCTCGAACAGCGGGTAGCCCAGCAGACCCACCAGTTGCAGCTGGCCAATCAGGACCTGCAACGCTCCAACGAGAACCTGCAACAGTTCGCTTTCATTGCCTCTCATGACTTGCAGGAACCCTTACGAAAGATCCAGTCGTTTGGCGACCTGCTCAAGAGTCGTTACACGGGTTCGGTAGGGGATGAGCTAGCCTACCTGGAGCGGATGCAGTCCGCGGCCAGACGCATGTCCACCCTGATCAAAGACCTGTTGGACTTCTCACGCATTGCTACCCAGCGGGATGCCAGCGGCCCGGTGTCCCTGGATGAGGTCCTTGAGCACGTGTTGACCATGGTCGAGATGAGCATCCAGGAAACGGGCGCTCAGGTGAGTATTGACCCCCTACCTACTGTACAGGGCAATGCTTCGCAGCTGGGTCAACTGTTTCAAAATCTGCTGACCAATGCGCTTAAGTTTCGGCGTACAGGGGTGACTCCCCATATTGTCGTTAAGGCCAGCCAGGTGGCGGCCCATCAGTTGCCTGCCGGTCTCAAGCCCGCCCGGTCAGCTATGGCCTACCACCAGATTGCGGTGATGGATAACGGGATCGGTTTTGATGAGCAGTACCGGGACCGCATCTTTCAGGTCTTCCAGCGCTTACATGGCAAGAGCGAGTATGTGGGTACGGGCATTGGGCTGGCCATTTGCCAACGCGTAGTGACCAATCATGGCGGGGCGATTATGGCCACTAGCCAACCCGGTCAAGGCGCTACCTTCAGTGTGTATCTGCCCGCTTAAGCGCAAGAGGGAGCCTGGCGATCCTCTAGTATGACTGGCTGATGTAGCAGATAACGTCCGTATTTTAGACCGTATGCTATTGATCGTGTAAGATAGCTTATAGAAAAAGCGCTGTCTTACATAAAGGCTCCATTAAGTAAGACGTTGAAGCTTTTGGCCACCTCTTTATCCTTGGAGTCTATATAGTTTTCTAACTCGATGGAATGATTGGCTAGCGGTTCCGGCAACCAACAAGTCGACCTAACGAAGCACGACAAGCTCGCTTACCATACTTTTATCCTTACTGATTCGCTGCGGTAGAGTTGGTCGCCAGACCGAACCGGAAAACTCTCATAAAAAGGGGGAAAATTGCTCAAGCTTCCATTGACTCGAATGGATTCGGGTGGGTGAACGTCGGTTTGAACGGTTTCCTTCAGAGCTTTATCGGTATAGCTAGCCCGCCATTGCTGAGCAAACGCTACGATAAATCGTTGAGTGGGCGTCAGCCCCTCTAGCGGCTTACCCGCGCGGTATTGGTCCGTTTGCTGAAATGCTTCGTAGCTAGCCAGAAGACCGGTCAAGTCCGCCATCGTTTCGCCTACAGTATTGGTACCATCGATCGGAATATTGGCCAACACCCTGTAGCCATTGTACTGCTTGATGAGGGGGCTAATTTTTTGGCTAAACCGTATCGAGTCATCCCCCGTCCACCACTCTCGTTTCGTTCCATACACATCGTAGTTTTTGCCTAAGTTGTCTAGGGCGTGGGACAGCTCGTGGCCAATCAGCGTGCCAATGGCCCCATAATTCAGCGCATCCTCACCCCCCGAAAAATAGAAAGGAGGTTTCAAACTGCCAGCCGCAATAATAAACCCATTATAGTCGGGCTCGTACGAGCTGGCGATGCTCCAAGGGGGACGACGCCAAGCCGTTCGGTCTTTAGCTTTGCCAATCGCTTGTAAATACTGGCCCCTTTTCAGCCTAAAAAGTTGGTGATAATTGGCCAGGTAGTTATCCTTAGTGAACTTCAAACGCATTGAGGCCAGCGTGTCTGGATAGCCAATCTTGACGATTAGCGTTTGGATCTTTTTGATAGCCAGTTGTTTGGTCTGGGGAGCCAGCCAATCTATAGCCTTCAGCCGAGCCGTGAAAACCGCTTTAATCCCATTAGCGATCCGGTATATCTTGGCTTTATCAGATTGGCCCAGCGAGTTACGGGCATATAAATCACCCAGTAGATCCGCTAAACTATACGCGTCGTAATAATCCGTCATCAGATCCATCACTTGGCGCTTGGGACTATAAGGCGTTTGACTTCTCCACAACGTTCTTTGAACATAGTTGTAGTGAGTTCGGGCCATCTGAGGGCCTAGATAAGCCATGTTATACAGCACAAAATCGGCCGCTAACTTTAGTTTCCAATCGGCTAAGGGGATACTCACCAGCAGCTTATTTAAACCAGCGTAGTAGCGGGGGTGCTCCACCGAGATAAGTAGCTCATGCGGGATGGCAAACCGGTTAAAAATTTGTCGCCAGGGCAGATTAGGAAATAAGTCGACCAACTGAGCATAGCGGAGCCGATGCGTCGATTTAGTCGAATCACAATAAGCCGCAAGCTGTTTTTCAACGGCTAGTACGCGGCCTGCGTTTTGGTGGGCGGTTGTCATGCTATAGCCTAAATAGGTCCAAATACTGGCCAAAAAATGCAAATACGCTTGCTGGACCGCTGGCTGACCGAGTAGGTTAAGCTGATAGTATTTTAGAGGTCTATTCAATCCGGCTTGGCCTAATACGGCTTGCACAATTCGAGTGGTGTCGACATCATCGACGGCATAGAGGCCCATCAGCCGATTAGATGGCATTTCGAGTTGATTGGCTAGGTAATGTTGTAAATCCGATTTAGTCCGCACCTGTCGAATCAGGTTCAAGTGCCGTTTTAAGGAGCGTTTACTATTTTGGGGACTGAGTAAGGAGTCTACCCCGCTGCTGTAAAATGCATAGAGCAATCGCCCGGCTTGGGTGTGGTTATACTGACCAGCTATCACATCCCGGATCAAGTCGCTCAACAAGGAGTCGTTCTGAATGATTAACTCGGTCATGGCTGAACGGTACCCCTCAGGTGGAATCGTCGTGCGCTTCATCCATTGGCCATTGGCGTACTGATAGAAATCATTCCCAGGCACGTAAGAAGAATCGAGGACCGAAGCCCCCACGAAATGCGGCCCTGTTGGGGGAGCCTGTGCCTTAGCCCCACGAGTGGCAAAGGCGAGCAATAGAGCGGTCAGTAAGCGGTAAAGCGCCCATCGATAAAAAACCATAAAACGACTGTAGTAGGAACCTGACAGAACCCCTGACACGATTAGCTGTCTTTCTAAAGCGTAGGACAACTAATTTCTATTGGTCTACGTCTTAGGCTTGGTTCCTGAAAAGGGGACTACAAAAGGATCGATTGGTTAACCAAACGAGTAGACAGACGTGTGTTACTAACTGGCCGGCAATGGTGACGGTCAGACGCTACAATTGATAGTCAGTAAAATAATCGTCTCACAATAATGCTCCCATATGAGACAATATAGCCTTTGTATATCTGCTCTATAAATGGGGTGTTTCCCGAAACAGGCGGAAGCCAAGTTCCAAGTGAAGAGGTAAGCGATATTTTATAAAAACAGAAGCCCTGATCTGTCTGACCAGGGCTATATTACTTTCTATGTAAAATGTCTGGACTAGTTGCGCAGTAGCAGGTCAAATGTGCCAGTAACATTGTAGTCTTTATCTGAGGGTGCACCAACACCTATGCCGAATAGGGCCGTCTGAAAGCTACCCTGGATGCGGTAGAGGCTACTACCCCCCTCACTCTTGATCAGCGTTGATTCAGTAATGGTAATTGTGCCAAGCCTGGCTGTATACAGCTGGGGGCCGGGCAAGTTTAACGTTAGGTCAGCCGCAGCTCCGATCGGGGTTGGCTTACTTTCGAATCCCATCGGATAGGTACCTACATCAATGGTGTTGATCAGCACCAACTGACCATTAGACTGATACTCGTCCGGCACCGTGCCATTTTGTTTATAGGGCAACGGTTGGCCAACTGTAAAATTAGCCTTGAACCCGCTATTGATGCTGCCCAGAACGCCAGTATACGTTTTATTGGTTGCGTTTTGGACTTCCGGGCCCTCGGCTCTTAAGGATAAGGCCCCATCAACCGTTATTAGGCCAGAACCTTCATAACCTGTTAGGGTAGCCGGTATGCGTAAGTAACCCGGCAATTGTGCCTGAGGGTCCGGATCCTTACCCCTGCAGGCCCAAAGGCCAGCAACTAAAGCCAGAACAATGACGTAAAGCGAGTATCGTTTCATTTCCCTTTCCAACCCTTTGACGGGCATTACTTTTTAGGTCCGTATAAAATCATGTCGTTGCGAGGTTGACTAATGTTGTCATAACGTTTCCTCACTTCAGAATTCATGTTTGCTCGAAGAGCCATTCCCTTCTGAAACGTTTCAGACATCCGCGTATGAAGCTCATCGATCAACTTTAAGCGTTCAGCGTCGGTAAGCTTTAGTGTTTCTGAATCATAGTAGTTGTCAGGAATCACAAACTTATCAACGATAGAACCTACCAGACCTGATATAGCACCCGCTCCTCCCCCACTGGCAATGCCAGCAATCAACGTTCCCGCGCCAGGTACGCCAAACATGGTACCAACCACATTACCCAATAATGTCAAGGATTGTTTTGTGGTCGATTTGAGCGATTCAGACATGTTCTTTTCAAAATCAGCCTTTGCCGCATCAACAGCGCTTTGAAAAGCGGCTTTTTTATCGGCCGGTAAATTGTTGATATCGTCCTGACTCTTTATGCCGAAACTACTCATAATACCCTGCATGGTTTGAGCAAAACCGCCAACTACATCATCCGTGGAGGCAGCCGGTGTCACGCTGAACGTAGGCATTGGCGGGAGAATGATTGGTTTACCATCGGCAATAAGAACCTTCGTTTGGTCCTTAAGCGCACTGGCCGTACCCATAGCCTCAGTGTATTGTAATTGGTACATTTTAATAGCATCTACGAAGCCTGGATTAGATCTGGCTAGTGCTGAGGATTCTGTCATCAGTTCAGAGCGGAAAATCCGCATCTTATCGTGCATCCTAAGAATTTCATCAACCTTGTAGTAGTTCTTCACTCCAGTTGACACGATTACTCTGGAATTAAGCTGGGCTACCGTGAGCTTATTAAGTCGCTCCTGCAGGATACGGATCAGTTCCAGTTTGGCCGCCTGCTCGGTATTGGCATCACCCTTCAAAGCAATGTTGAGTACGTCGGCCGCGCCCTGCCCACTGGCCAGCGAGCTAACCAGTGTGAAGAGGATGAGAATGGGGAGAAAAAAGAATTTCATGACTGTCTGGTTTACGGTTGATTGCCGGAAAGGCGTTTGGTAACGACTGACTTACCCTTACTAGGCAATCCTGTTATGAGAATGCCTTGGAACAATTCTAGAGCGGATTCGGAAGGCTTTTCAATCGAACCAAGGTTGGTTCGATTGAAAAGTCGATTTATTAACTTGATCATACAGACAATGATGTTGATGGGGCTCTATTAGGGAACTACAGTAAAGTTTAATCGAACGGTATCTGGCTGGGTGTAGCCCCGCTCCTGCTGGGCAATCAAAACGATTTGAGAAGCGCCGGCAGCTTCCGGAGTGTACTGCCAGGCTGACTTACCCAAAGGCAGACTAACGCCTACTTTCTGCAGCACGGGTAAGGATTCAGCGTCGCTACCCTTATCCAGTCGACCGAGACCCGATTCCTGATAGAATTGAAGCTGATAGCCATACTCAGAGTAATACGAGTCAGTCAGTAGCTCCAGTGGCAACGCATAGCGCTGATGAGCCTTCAATGTGGCACCGGGAAAGGATGCCTGCAACCGGATCCGGTAATTAGCCCGAATATCTAACGATTCCGACTGGCAGCCCATGGCCAATGTGGTCAATCCGAGGTAAAATAGCTTTCTCATTTGTATTCCGAGTCTGTGTCAAGAATGAATTTGATCCCTACACCCAGATTGAAGCGGGTAGGGATGATATTGGAGCGAAATAGATAGTACTCCTGCGCGCGCAAAACCAGTATTGTGCGACCCGATAAGATGTATTCGCCTTCGATGGCCAGCGTAGGCCCTACAACCCATTCCGATCGGTTCATTAAACTCGCTCCCTGCACTTCATCCCGATCCTGATTGATCGACTCGTAACCACCCGCAACACCGCCACCGACATTGAGTACCCAGGATCGGTTGATCAGCCCCATGACCTTCGTGAAGTAGGTTGTTTCTCCCAGCCATTGAGATACCGGTACAAAGGCTTTGTCATAGGCATAGAATTTCTGATTGAGGTGTACTGTGCCTTTCCAGTAAGAATTCAGTGATTTGTATTTGCTGTAAGACAGACCACCGAAAACACCGAAATTGTCCTGACCGGGCAGCTTGAAACCATCGACGAGGCCCGCCGACAGTTCAATGGTTGATTGCCCGGCTTGGTGAATCTGTGCGCTGGAAGTCTTAGCCAGGCACAGCAGGCTCATGAGCCAAAGTGTAATGAATAGGTATTTCATAGGGGACGGGCAGTTGCTAATTCTTCAGGACCAATTGAAATTGCCAACTGACGACCTCCACTCTCTTCGCCTACCTGAACCACGAGCCGACGGTCTTTTTCCAGTGTCAGGCGCTCGATGGCGATTACCTTGATCAGTTCATCATGCCGAGGGATTACCATCTCACTGGCATCAAATACTTTGATTGGATCAACTGGCACATCCTGCGTAGCTGAGCTCTCCCCGGCTTTCTTCATCTGCATGACATACGTGCGCAGGTAATCAATGCCATAATCGAGCTTGGAGTCATTCTCCATGCCTAGTACCACGTACATGACATCATCCTTGTAGAGGATATTCTTCAGGTACAGATTCATGCCCTGGGCTTTGTAACCAACATGCCGAATCTTCCGTCGGCTATGCATAGCCAGCTCACCTTGACGGTTGAGGTTGTCTGCTAACCGGGCCTGTGACCCGGCGCTTACCTTAGCCGATTTGGATACATCACCATCAAGCAGCACTTTGGTCAGATCATACGTGACCGCATCGGGTTGGTCTTTATAGGTGATCAGGAAGCTAAATAGCCGACCGTCGGCCGTCACCACTGTCAGGTTGGTTTCCATGAATGGATTCTGCCCCAGGGCCTTTAGTCGAAAGACGTTGCTAGCCTTCTCAACGGCTTCCCCGGCGATGTCTTTACTGCCCAGATCGGCATACCGAATCTCATAAGGGAAAATAATGTGGGTGGTTTTGCTATGGCTCACCTGGATGGCATAGGAGGGGCGAATCGTGGAATTGCTCATGGGCAGCACGAACGCCAATTGCGCCAGTGATGGCGTGGAACTCAGTAGGGTCAATAAAAATAGGTGACGAATTTTCATGGGTACGTTGTTTAGATCATTACACATAAGTTGATGCTAACTATTAAGCTTTTAGGTAAAGGTTTTTAAATGTGTGTCAGGACCACATTTAAGAATCTGAGCCGCAGCAGTTGGTAGAACTATTGGGCTTTGAGGTACAGATTGTAGCCAGCCTTAAGTCGAACCGTTGGTTGACGAGCCGAATTAGAGGCACTCATGCGAGCCTGATTGGCGACCGTGTTGACGAGTCCACCAACACCGGGGACCTGAAGGCCCTGAATAGCGGAGGATTGAAGCTGGCCACCAACCGGATTGGATAGTCCCGGCATATTGACACCGGCAATGCCATCGATATCATATACCTCCAGATCCAGAGGAATCAGTTGGCCGTTCAGCTGGAGACTGCGAACAACCATGCGTAGCCGGTCATCACTCGTTTGGCAAATAGCGTGAAGGATTGTGTTGGCTGGAATGGTAATGCCATCGGCTGATATCTCCTTGGTTAATCGAAGCTTTACCGTATTACCACTCTTGAAGGTTTGATCTTCATGGACAACAACTGGTATCATCCAGGCGACAGTCTTTTTGGAACCGTAGGAGTTACCGCCACTCAGAACCGCGCGTTCAGCCTGCCGACGGGAACCCGAAGTCGGAGCCGTGAAAAAAGCGTCCGCACTATTAGCTGATTCAGAAAGACGGGTAGCCGTTAAATTGTCGCTTACCAGAACATTGGCGGCTCTGGTGTCCTCTCCTACCCTATCTGTAGAGATCGCTTCTCCAACGGGCTGATTTGCGCCCGTACGGCTTACTGGCTGAGCGCTTTTGGCCTGATAGGAACGCAACTGCGCATCAATCTGCTGATCAGTGCCTGACCCGGCGTAGTAATTGGGTTGTGTGCCCGGAGCAACATAATAATAGCCCTTTCCTGAGTTGGATCGACGAGTACTTTTTCCGCTGCTACCAATCGGCCTGGCCGTGTAACTGGCAGACTGTTGTTTGGGCGCCATTGATCCACCAGTGGCCAGACTGGACGCGTGATTGCCGAACGTTTGATCAGCCGCTCCCGTATAAGTCGCAGGCTTCACCGGCAATTCTTTGATTCCCTTAAATGCCGAATCGTGCTTACTGGCTGTAAAGGCAGAAAGAACCTGCCCTACTGCAGCCTTGCCATAGGCCGGGTTATCTATTTCACGGCCGTTGATTGATCCACCTTTGGCATTAGGCATACTGGCATTAAAGCCGCTACTGCCAGCACGGCCCGCGGCCTCCTCTTCGGCTAGGTATCTTTCCCCTTTCCCACCCCCAAGTATCCAGAATAAAGCCGTTATAAAGGGGAAAACAATTAGAGGATAGACAAGATAGGTCTTACGGTTTCGATTGAAAGCCGTGTCATCATTTGATAGGGTTACTGCTGCTGTGCTCATTTTGATAAGGCTTTAGTTGAGGAATGGAGTTTAGCCAAACTATCCAATTGGAGCATATCAGTCTGCTGGCGATGTTGAAAGGCCTCCCGACTTCCCTGCGATTGTTCGAAAATCTTCTGCATTGGCTCGATCAGTTCCTGAGGGCTCGTCTGCTTGACAGGCTTCTGCATATCCTCAATACTATTCTTTAGCTTATAGACACTGCCACCACCCAGCAACAGAAGAAATCCTAACACCAACAGCAGTCGACTGCGATCGGACAGACTTACCAGCCAATCCCCAATTCCGGCAATTAGAGTAGGTATCTTTCTCATTGCCGTGATCTTTCTTCAATGTCCGTGTTATCCCGAACCGCAAACTTTTCAATCAGAAAGCCGTGAGGATTTTCCGGAGAACGGGTCACATTCCGTAAGTAGCCAGTGGTCACCAATCGACGGACCGTAATGTTTGTCAAGCGAATGATCTGCTGACGGGCAAACGTGCGAAACACATAAGGGTATTGATTCATGTCCAGTTGAACACTGTCTACCTGAATCTCCTGCGATGCTGAGGCCTGAATCAGTTGATTGTAGTAGCTCTTCTCTTTAGTATCCAGATAGAGCCTGGCTACACTCTCATCAGCATAGGGCAACGCTTCTTTGATGTGCTCCTCGATTGCTTTGGCGTCTGGATCAAGCGTGAAGAATAGCTCATGGAACCGGCGAATGTGATCTTTAGCCTCAACAGGTCGATTCTCCCGTACGTCCCTACGCAGGGATGCCAGCAGCGTTACTCCATCGGCAACGACGAACATCTGACTTTCTGAATCGGTCTTGACTTTATAGGCGAAAGCCAATGCCGATAAGGTCAGCAAAAAGAACAGTCCAACAGCGGCAAAGGCTAGTATTTGGATGTTCCGATAAGAGGTCTCCAGATTGCGGAGTGACTTAAAAAAGGTTTCCTGTGCCATGGTTAGTCAGCGCTTTTGGTAATGTTTCTCATGTTGTTATATTCTTGTTTAGCCGCTTCTGCATAGAATGAGCCGTAGTTGGCCGCCGTCTGTCCTACTGCCCGGGCCCCAACTACGGCGGCACCAATACCCATCACGGCCGCACCACCGACAGCGCCTGCTACCATTTTGCCACCCGATACGGCAGCACCACCGGCATAGCTTGCTGCTGGCATTCCAGCACCCATGACCATAGCCGTGGACAGACTGGTCATTCGCTGAAGGGCGCCAGCAACACCGGATGAGGAAATAACGTAAGAGGCAATCGTGGGAATGGTAAAGTAGGCCAATGTCGCGATGATCATAAAGACCATGTAAATCAGATCACCGCTCTGAGCCTCATCGGGCACGTTGTTGGTCAGTTCCAGATACTGGAGTGTGATAACTTTCGCTTGCAGATAGCCGACAATCGTTCCCAGGATATTGGCCAGCGGAAACCACAGCGAAATCTGAACATACCGGGCGATCCACATCAAATGTGAATCCTGAAAGCCAGTAAAGATGGCCAGTGCGAACGATAGCGGGCCAACAATGGTCAGCACAATCAGGAAGAATGCACGGGTAGTCAGGATCACCAGCCGGGACGCCAGATAAAGTGCATAGAACAGGTTCTTCAAAAACTGCTGAAAGCCTTCATCCAGATAGATCTTCAGCTTCTCAATCCCCAGTGAGAAGTACTGTCCGGTAGAGGTCCACATGCTGGTTTCCTGCATCTTTTTATCCAGTTGGGCCAGCTTCTCATTTGTCTTATCAAGTCGCATCTGCTCCAGCTGCTGAATGCGTGTTGTCTGCGCATCAACCATGTTCTGAGTGACTGACTGAATCGGCTTGATCATCGCATCCAGAAAGTCAGTGACGATTGTGAAGTTGAGTACCAGAAAGCCGATAGCGAAGGGACGCAGTAGTGGGAATACATCAACGGGCTCAGCCCGGGCGAAATGACCCAGCACCCGCATGCCGATGAACAGGGTTGCTCCTATGGCGGCAATAGCCGAAGCCACTGCCCCTAAATTGCCCATACCTTGTAGTACCTCCTGAAAGGCTGTCGTGATGGATTCTTCAATGGAGCTGAACTTCTGGTAGAAGTTATAGTCCTCATAGGTACCGCCACCGGGTTGTTGTAGTAATATCATGTCGATACAAAGGGGTTGAAATGAACACGACGAATGGACGTGTCGATTGATTACACTAATTCAGGCTTACGCCGGGCATCGGCAAAGTCGATAATGGCAACCTGGATATCTCCGCCATTTTGAGCCGTGCGTCGCTGAACTTCGGACTTCTCGGACCCTTCGGTAGTGTAGGCCGCGTACTCTTCCAAACTTACCTCAGTAGCGTAGACTTTGGCCCTTGCTCCCAGGGCAATGAATACCTCTTTGTACTTCCGACGAGGATCATTGTCTTTATTGACCGACAGAATCAGTTGCTTCTGTTTTTCAGACAATCCCAGCAGCTGACGAACCTCTTCAAACCGGTGTTGGTACTTGCTCTGATCGAGCAGGATTTTACAATCGGAGTTATTGATAATGGCATCCTTGATAATGTTGTTTCCGATGATATCATCAATCTCCTGGGTGACCACCAGCGCTTCTCCAAAGTGTTTCCGAACAGTCTTGAACAGGTATTTGATATAGTCAGCCATCGACTCTTTAGCGATCGCTTTCCAGGCCTCCTCAATCACCATCATTTTGCGGGTAGCCAAACTTAGCCGGCGCATTTTGGTAACGAAGGTTTCCATAATGATCAGCGTAACGATTGGGAACAGGATCGGGTGATCTTTGATGTTGTCCAGTTCGAAGACAATGAACCGCTTATTGAGTAGGTCCAGATTCATATTCGAATTGAGCAGGTAGTCGTACTTGCCGCCTTTGTAGAAGGGCTGCATCGTGATGATAAACTGCTCGATGTCGAAATACTTATCCGTGTATTTCTTCTCTTTCAGAAAGGCCCTGAATCCATTCTCGTCATTGCAGTACTCATAGAAGCCGTTGAAGCTAGCCTCTGCCTTGTTCTTTTTCACCTGCTTGATAAACTCCTCAACGGCATCCGACAGGGCTACCTCTTCGGTTCTGGAGAAGCTTTCGCTTTCATTCTTCCAGAGTGTTTTCAGCAACGTGTTAATCGACGTAACCTTATCGATTGAGTAAAAGCCATCTTCTACGTAGAACGGATTGAAGGTGATGGGTTTATCTTCTTCATAGGTCAGGTAAATGCCATCCTTACCACGTGTCTTGCGAGATATGAGCTCACAGAGTCCCCGGTAGGAATGGCCGACGTCAACGAGTACAATGTGCGTATCCTGCTCATAATACTGGCGTACCAGGTGATTCATAAAAAACGACTTACCCGAGCCGGAAGGCCCGATAACGAACTTGTTGCGGTTGGTTACCCATCCCTTTTCCATTGGCTCATCCGACAGATCCACCCATACGGGTTTACCATGCCGGTCGCAAAGACGAACGCCGAACGGAGAGAGTGAAGATTGATAGACCGATTCTAGGTTGAAGAAACAAACAGCCTGCTCGACAAAGGTGTAGAACGTTTCATCGACTGGCAGATCACCTGCATTGCCTGGTATACCTGCCCACAGGAGCCGGGCCGCGTCCATGGTATTATGTTTGGGCAGACAGTCGAGTTGAGCGATGGCCGCCGAGGTACTAGCCCTTAGGTACTCCAGTTGCTCAGGCTTCTCGGTCCAAACCATTACATTGAAATGAGTTCGGCATACCGTGCGCTGATTCTGAATAGCTTCCTGAATGTAGCGCTGAGTCGCGTCACGGTTAATGCCATTCTCGGCTGAAAATTGCGAAAGGGAATTAAGGTGCCGGGCTGTCTGCTCAAACTCCCTCAGCATCGCCTGCGCGTCATCCAGACAGATGTACTGATTGTAAACGTGATTACAGCGCAACATTAACCCAACGGGGAGCACGTTGCCAACGGCGAACTGTGTACTATCCGAAGACAGCGGGCCATAGCTGGCCATTATGTCTACTGCCTGTGGCATAGTATCCGCATCGGAAATCGTAAAGCAGAGTACATCTTTTGATCCGATTCGAACGCGGCCGTCAATATCCCAATCTTCCAGGATGACTTTCTTGGTACCGTCTGGCTGCAATCTGAAATAGTTGGGAACAATGCCCCGATCTCCCTTTTCGCTAACCAGGTCCTCATCGGTTAATCGTACGGCCCGTATGCTGCCACCGTCCTGTAGAATGCGCTCAAACTGAGATACGGCATCAAAGAAGGGTTGCAGTTCCCGTTGTGTCATCTGCTCACGAGGCACCAGACTGCGACGAGTTAACGAGTGCCGATTGCTCTTCTGCTTTTGACGAGCCTTCGGCAGTTTCGAGATGTAGAGATAGCAATGATGATTCAGGAACGGTCGCTCGACAAAGTGACGCTGAAAGGCCTGCGTTAGAAAGCTATCATCCCCCTGCTCGTGATCAGCCTGGTACTTCTCTTCGATGAACCAATCCTGTTTGTGAATGACAGTTCCTGATGGCAACAGCTTAATTGCTTTCACCAGGGCACTGTGCAGAGTAATATAGTCCTCCCTTGATTGGGTAAAGATTTCAGGCAGATACAAGCGAAACCCAACGGTAATGTCTGCCATTTTGCTGACAAGGCAATTATTCTCAACGGCCAGCAGAGGCATGGCGGTTTCGAGACTTCGGGCGTTTAGCTTCACGGAGTGATTGGAATGGTTTGGCTGAAGAGATGAGGATAGCCTTTGGTTGATTGCGGGAGGCTTCCAGTTTGAGCAGTCCCGATACGCCGTATTTTGCGGAAAGCCGCATGCAGTACCATACACCCCCTATTGCATTACCCACCACAATGAGCGTAGCGAGGTAGGTATTTAGACCCAAAAGCCCGTAGAGTATCAGAGCCAACACCAGACTACTTACTACAATCCCAGCGGATAAATACAGGTAAGTGCCTTTTAGTCCCCTAAATTCTACGGGCTTTCCGATGCCTTTGTTGATCTCCAGCATTAACCGAAGAAGCTGGTTAAGATTGCCCCGATGGCTACCAGGAACAGGGCGGCCCCAAACCAACTGACCATCGCCTTCTGTGTGTCCGGATCGCCATTGTGCATTTTAGAATACACGCGTACTCCGCCAATCAAACCGATAACAACCCCCAAGGCCAGTACAATCGTTTGCGCTGCGGTAGCATAGCCACGAATAGTTGTTGCCGTTGTGGCTAAAGCCCCTGCCCCATTGCCAGCCTGGGCATTGGCCAGCATTGTCATAAGCACCAGGTCAAGCGTTAAAGCAATCCGCATGCCTTGACGCATAGTTCGATTCTTGGTGATTGAAAGCATCAATGCGGTAAACGCCAACCGTGCTTTGAGGGTAATACAGATGGATTTCATACTCACTTAATTTTTAGGGTAAATAATTAAAATTCTTATTAATGGAGAAATTTTAATTCTAAACTACTATCAAAAGTTAAAATATGCATAATATATGAAATAAAAATATTTCATCCATCCTTATTTGTGTAGATAATTTTCTGATTTATAGTACAAAAGCAACTATTAGTACACAATCAAATTAATTTATATTGAATATATAAATTATACGGTAGGTTTTGATTTAGCTGTAAATTCCATGTAATCATCTATATGCATTATTTACCCATACTTTGATAGTTAGGTAGATATTTTACTAGATTTGCTTGAAGTGCAGTAAAACAAAAAAGGCCAGACATAAGCCTGGCCTTGAGATGCATTAAAAAAGTAAGGCTAGTAAGCCGGTTGCGCGAACAATTCGTCTAGGTAATCCCACGGACGAATGGCTGGGCCAACGTAGCGCTTAGCAGGCTTTATGCGTTCATTGACATCTTGCATTAATGAAGATAACGCCTGGTCATTGTGGGCGATGGGCAGGGTATTGGCTCTGCGCCATTGTCTGATTAAAAGAATCGATACAGTAGCCACCCCTATCAGCACGGCGGCCAGATACCAGGACTGGAAGAGCAGTGCCGAGCTGATAATGATCAGGATCACTCCCCACAATATGGCAAAGCGGGTAGCGATCTGATTCCAAACAATGTACCTCGATTGCCGATACGTATTCTGATCGTAGTTAATCAAAACAGACAGCAACGACTTTGCAAACCCATGAGCACCCATTCGGGCCAACATGATGATTGTATTCTCGGATACGTGAGCTAAAAACCAAACCAGACGAATGCCGACCGACAGTAGGCCAACTGCAAAGGCGAGGATAACTACTCCCCAGAAGTCAAAGACGTAGAGGTACATGATTGTGTGGTTTATCGATTGAAAGATATTCCGGAAAAAGCCTGATTGCCCTGCTGATCATTAATGATTCGAGCGAGCCTTTCTGCAGCTTTGTCCTTTGGGTCAGTTGGTCGAACGGTACCCTGTTCGTCTGTCTCTGTTCGACTTGCAGCCTCCTGTAACTCAGCGACTGACTGCTCATTCGGTCGAACGGCCTCAACGGCAAGTGGCAACTGAAAGCCGTTTCCGGAATGCTCGTCGACAGTTTCTCCACTGAGATCGATATCATCTGCTGGAGCAGACCATGAAGCAGTAGTCGCAGCGGGAGCCTGGTTATTTTGAACAGGAGCCTTACTGCTTGTGTACTGCTTAGTCGAGTAAAGGTTAGCTGAATCTACCTCCTCCTCTTCTTCTGATTCTTCTACTGGCTGAGCTTTGCGCTCATTTGAGTTACCTCGGTTACTGATCCATTCCCTGATATCTTCCCGGTAATACCGGATCAGGACAAAGGCGTAGTAGATCGCCCCAATCAGGGCCATAAACTTGAAGTAATCACCCCATGAGTATTGACTAAACATCTTTTTGTTGGTCACGATGGTAAGACTGGGTAGCCGCTTCCACCAGGTTGTACAATATTTCTGTCATTGGCTTATTGTGAATGAAGCTGAGCTCACGCAGTAACTTGTGGTGATCGCTGGCCACCATAATCGGCTTATCACACCGGAGGCCTGCGGGGAAAGGCTGGGTAACCATATCAACGAAGCTAGCTGGAGCCTGACTCCGCTTCTTTCGCTCAGCAGGTTTCTGAATTGCTTCAGGCTGTGGAGTTACTGGCTGGGCTACCTCGGGCTCTGGCGCTGCATTCACTTGGGCTGTTGTCTCAGGCTCGTCGGCCGAGACTACCGGTGTTTCAATAACTTCCGTGTTCACGACTGGCTCAGGCTCGGCCGTGGCGACAGCTGGCTGTAGAGTTGGTACCGGTGGCAGGAATCCACTAACCAGCTTACTGGCTCGATCGGTGGTGTTCTTCTTGGCCACATCTGACAGACGGGGTTTATTTTGGTTGCTCATCGCTTTCTAAGCTGGGAAGTAAGGATTCGATTTCAGTGAAAAGGTCTTTTAGTCCGCTATTACGCAGGTAGGTGATCGGCATGGGGAACAATGTGGAGCGATTGCCTGAGTCCTGATAGGAATCGCGCTGAGGTATGCGACTCTTAAGACTACCAAACCCGTGCTCCTTGAAACGAGCCTCTAACTGATCGGCTAACTCGCCATCTCTGGATTCTTTGTACTTGTTCCAGACGATACGGCACCGATCTGCAGGAAGTAAGTCGATTTGCCGAATTGCGCTCAGGTAATTGAATCCGGTAGTTACCGAAAACTCAGAGGTTTCCATCGGTACCAGCAGGTAGTCGACTGCTCCTAAGGCGACCTCATACCCATCAATGTCGATGTTACCGGGCAGGTCCACAAAAATGAACTGTACATCTGCCGGTATCTGACTGATCAGGTTGGGTACGTCAGCAGGCTCCCCACTCAGGATAGCGTAAGGGTCTACATCCTGAACGTTGAATCGATCGCGGGTCTCCTCGTCCATTTGCTCAGTTTCCCGAAGGCGCAGATTATAGACCGACAGCTGGGAGGTATCAACATCAAGTACGGCAACAGGTATTCGCCGTTTGTAATGAAGCCAGGATGCGACAAGAACTGAGAGAGTTGTTTTCCCCATTCCACCCTTTTGGGTAGCGAAGGCCAGAACGACCGGGGAGACTGAAGCCGATGAGCCGACCAGCGTAGTAGGTGTTGCCATGAAGGTTTGTTTTAATTACGGCATAAAGGTATAAGTCTAGAGTCCAATAAAGCAATAGGTCAATAGGAAAATATATTTATAATCTTATAAAACTATCATCTTATTATTCAATAAGTCTATATTCTAATAGATCTATAATTCAATAGTTTAATGATCCAATAAGATTATAATACTACAGGCTTATGAGACTATAAATATAAATAATTCTAAGCTTAGAACCTTATTGTTCAATAAGCTTATCATTCTATAAGTCGATTGTCTTAGATTCCTATTAACCAATAAGGCTCTAGGATTCTATTCCTATAAACAAACAAGCTTATTACCTTATGCGGTTTAGGGGAACAGTCAAAGCAGATAGATCGACCATAAGACTATAGTCTTATAATCTTATTGGGCTATAGAGTTATAGACAGTCAGCAGTCCCAAAGTCAAACCGAGAATAGCCATCCGGTTTTAGTTAGCAAGATGTGTTTTTATTACCATAAAAACTCTTTCCCACCCTAAGCGGGACAGTAACAACGGGCCTCCGAAGTCGGCCCTTTAACCAGAGAACTGATATGGAAAAGAAACGAGGCAGGGGGGGAGCCCCTAAGAAAGAAGACAGTGAACGCAAAGAACGAATCGTTCGAGTGCTGTTCAATGAGCCAGAATACAAGAAGCTAGTTGCACGGAAAGAAACCACCCTGTCGCCTAACTTATCCGAGTTCATTCGTACGGTATGCCTGAACAAACCGCTGCACATGAAAGCTCAATTAAGTACTCATCAATCCGACGTATTGTCGCTACTGGTGGAGATGAGAAGTGATATGTTACGCATTGGTGTTAACATTAATCAGGCATCTAAGCGCATATACAGCGTGACAGATTACCGCGATTTACAGCGCGATGTTCAGTTTATGAGTGGAGAAGTGGACCGTATTAACCAACAAATTCAAGCCGTAATGCGAACCGTTTCTCAGGATGATCATACCACATCTACTAATCTTGTTTCGCCCGATGGTAGTCCGAATTAGCAGCGGGGCTACCCCATCAGGAGCAGTTAAATACAATGAGGAGAAGGTCGGGAAAGGGGAAGCAGAACGGTTAGCGGTTCGCAATTTCAGGGGGGTGGACGTACTCGTAGAGCAGCTTGATTTCTCAACAATAGCGACTAAACTGGAAGAACGCGCTTCGCTCAACGAACGGATCAAGAAGCCTACTTTTCACGCAAGCCTATCACTTGCCCAGGGCGAGAAGCCAGCGCCCGAAGAGTTGACCGCAATAGCGGACCGGTATATGGAGGGCATGGGGTATGGCCGTCAGCCTTACGCCATATACCAGCACTTTGATACGGATCACACCCACATTCATATTGTTTCAGTCCGCGTCGACGAGAGAGCCAAGAAGATACCGGACAATTATGAACGGGAGCGGTCTAATAAGCTACGCCAGGGTATTGAGAAAGAATTCAATTTGCAGCCTGCCGAAAAAGCTAAAGTGAAGCAGGAGCGCACTCAGCTGGTACCGGTCGAATATGGGAAGGGGAACCTTAAGCAGGATATCTCCGACGTAGTTACCGGCATTCTGAGGGACTTCAAGTTCAGTTCATTCAATCAATACAACCAACTACTGGGCCTCTACAATGTGAGGGCTACAGAAGTGCCACAGGAAGGCAAAAAACCGGGGTTGGTATACAGCGCAATCGATCGGAACCTAATTGCAGTAGGAGCCACGTTTCGCGCAAGCCAGCTTCCTTATCAACCCACAATGGAAGCCGTTAACCGGCGCATCAGTAGTGGTAAAAAGATAAAAGGCGATAAGGTTAGCGATGTGCGCAGGAAGGCAACCCTTGAACTAGGCCAGAGTAAAGGATGGGGTGACTTTCAACAACGATTATCCGGACAAGGTATCGGCGTAATCCCTCACCTGGGTAAAGATGATAACCTGTTCGGGATCTCATTCGTCGATGTAAAAAGTCGGGCGATCTATACCGGTAGTGAGCTGGGCAAGACCATGACGGCCGGAGCCCTCAAGGGTGCATTCGGCGCTTATGAGACAACTCAATTTACGGTTCCATTGATTGCTCAGGCGCAGCAGGTTGACAGGTCACAGAATTGGAGTTACCAGGAAGACACGATGGAGGCAGCCCACCGCCGTGATGAGGCAATGGAATTTGTGAGAAACAATCCATACATCAAACCAACCATAGAGCAAAAGAAGGAGATAGAGCGACAAAACAAAGAATTTGGCCAGCAGAACAAAGATGAATTTAAAACCGAACGAGAACAGAGTAGAAGTCAACAAAACGAAAAGATGCCTATGCAAAATCTAGACTTAATACGCCAGTTGCTTTACGCCCTGGACGGTCCAGCCGATGGACAAGAAGAGGAACACGAATTAGCTAAAATGTTAAAAAGAGCCCGTAAACCATCCAGATAATGAAAGACGACCGTAGAGAACTAAACAAACAAATTGAATCCGTTCTGTGGATCGGACTGGGCATTTTTGCCGTCCACATCTATATCGAACTGCATACCTTTTTTGCTAACCTTGGTTATGCTCATCCAAAGTCAGACGCTATTCTTGGTCGGATGGTGAACAACTCAAAGAATCTCTTTGGTAGCCACTGGACGATGAAGATGATTGCAGGTGCCTGTATTGTCGCCTACGGGATTGGCAATCGCGGGGTGAAATCAACAACGCTGACAGCGGCTTCAGTAGCCAGGTCATTAGGGATAGGCGTGATACTCTATGTCGGCAGCACATTCATGCTTAGCAGTAATTGGCTATTGGGCAAAACGAGCGTCTCTTACCTAAGCATCGCCTACATGGTCATAAGCATTGGTGGATTACTGTACTTACTCAAAGGAGCTCAGGGCATTAACCGGTTACTCGGCTTTACGCCAGGTGGGGATGAATTCAATAGTGAGAACGAAACCTTTCTGCAGGAGGAGCGTAAGATTGAGAATGAGTTTTCTATTAATCTGCCAACTAAATACTTCTATAAAGGGAAAGAGCGCTACGGCTGGATAAACATCGCCAACCCATTCAGGGGAAGTATGATACTGGGTACACCGGGGAGCGGTAAATCATTCGCCTTCATGAACAGCATCATCGAGCAGCACATAAGCAAGGGTTTCTCTGTGTATCTGTATGACTGGAAATCACCTGACCTTTCGCTGGTTGCGTTCAACTCTATGGTTCACAATCGGAAGCGGCTGCCGGAAAATACCCGCTTTTACTGCATCAATTTGAGTGATCCCCAGAAGTCGCACCGGTGTAACCCACTGGACCCGATCTACCTACCACAAATTGACGATGCTTATGAAAGCGCCAAGATCATGATGCTCAACATGAATAAGCAGTGGATAGGCAAGGAAGGGGATATCTGGGCAGATTCGGCTATCAACTACACGACCGCTCTTCTGTGGTTTCTGCGAACGTATAAGAAGGGTATCTACTGCACCTTCCCGCACCTGGTCGAAATGATGACAATCGATTATCGTAAAATATTCCCGGTGCTAATGGCACATCCTGATCTGGAGGCATACATGACTTTATTCGTGTCGGCTTATAATGGCGGAGCCATGGAAATGCTGGAAGGGCAGGTGGGTACGGCCCGATCAGGTCTGGCTAAATTATCAAGCCCGGGCATCTACTGGGCAATGAGCGCCAATGACTTCACACTGGACATCAATAATCCGGATCAGCCTAAGATCCTGTGTGTGGCCAACAACCCGAAAAAGAAGAACCTCTACAGCGCAGCCGTTGGTTTGTTTAATGCCCGGGTCCTCAACCTAATTAATATGCCTAATCAACATCCCTGCTCGGTTGTTATCGACGAGTTACCGACGATTTACTTCCAGGGCCTGAGTGATCTGATCGCTACCGGACGAGGCAATAAGATTGCGGTTACCCTGTCGATGCAGGATTTCTCCCAGGCTGAGCGTGAGTACGGCAAACCTGAAGCAGAGGTAATACGCAACACAGTCGGTACGGTTATTTCAGGAGCCGTGTCGGGTCAAACCGCGAAGGCAATGGAGGAACGTTTAGGGAAGAACGTTCAAAAGAAGCATAGTATTAACATTCAATCCGAAGATACGACGCACGGCATAAGTACCGAACTACAGCCCATGGCGCCAGCGGCAAAGATCGGCCAGCTCAAAGCAGGTCATTTCGTCGGTGTGGTTGCAGGGAGTTACGGGGATGAGGGAAACCTAAAGGCCTTTAATGCGGAGGTGATCATTGATACTACCGGATATAAGCAGCGGCAGAAAGCTAAAGAATTACCGGATTTTTCTATTTTTGCTAAAGAGGGACCTAGTATTGATGAAGTAGTCCGGGAAAATTATGACCGGATCAAAAGTGAGACCAAGAAAATCATCGACGATGAAATAGATCGGCTCAATATTGAACTGAACGATACACCACCAAAACCCAAGAAAAGAAAATGACAGATACTGACATTGTAAGTGAGCGACTGGTGACCCTGCGTAAGCACCTGGGCGAAAGATTAGGGCAGGAGTTAACCATGCAGAGCCTGGCTGAAAAAGCTGACCTGAAATATGACTTCCTGAAACGCCTTGAAAGTGGACTCAAAGGCAGCATGGATTCATTGCTTACCTTGGTCCGCTACTATCATTCGCAAGGCTATAACCTTGATTGGATACTACTTGCTGACAATTCAGAGGTACCAATGATCAGTTTTTCGGGTGGTGAACTACTCAAGATTGAGAACGATGTGAACGAACTGGCACAGACACTGAATCAGAGTTACGCTAAAATCAGTAGTCGTCTGCGCACCCTGGGCTATCATCCATCAATGAATACTGCTTTGGCAGAATCAAGCCCTGATGTACATGAACCGGCAGGGTTTGCTCTCTGATAAAGCCAGAGTCGCCGACGCAATAAGAAGCAGAATTGAAACGGGTCTACATTGGACCCGTTTTTCTTTATAACATAATGAAGATGCGGGCCGGTGGCCAGCCCGGTACTTCCAACTTTGCCAATCTCCTCACTTCGGGCAACGACCTGCCCCGGCTTCACACAATAGCCCGAGAGGTGTCCATAGGTTGTTTCGAATCCGAAATCATGCTGAATACGGACAAAGACGCCGAGCGCAGCATCATGGCCAACCTGCCTGACCACTCCCGATGCCGTAGCCTTTACGGCCATACCTGTTGATGCTATGACGTCAACCCCATTATGAAAACGAACTCTCTGATGAATAGGATGACGGCGAATACCGTAGAGTGAGCTAATTCTAAATGATTCGAGGGGCACGTTAACCGGTAGCACGGAAGGAATTAAATCAAGGTACTGCGGATCTAGCGAAACCGCATTGATAATCCGTTCGACCTGCGAGTAGGTTTGACTTGTACTCAGCAAAACAACCTCCAGAGAGTCCCGCAAATGATCACTAGTAAGCTGGACTTTCTCAATAGCGTTCGAGTCCAATTGTACCGGCTGTGCCTGCGCAGGGGCGGGCTTAGCGAGCAGTATGCCGGCTGTTATAAGCAGGAGACTTAAAGGTACTTTTCGCTTCATGGGTAAATTTTAATCCTATTATTCAACAAATGTGCAAATTTTCTTTTTATGGCTAAAGAAATCTCTAATTTTACTCTTAGCACTAGACCAAATCAAAACCTTAACTGAATCACATGGAAGACAAATCCCTTTCTTACACCCGGACTCAGGCCGATGGCTATGACAACATCGCACCAACAACCTTGCAGGGTCAGCAGGCCTGGCAGTACGCCCAGTCTGACAACTTCTTTAGTCCCGAGGAACGGGCCGCCGTGATGCGCCGGGAACTGGAGCCATACCGGGAGCAGATCGAAGCCAAGATGGATCAGCTGGGCTACAGCGTCGATCACCTGGCCACGCTTCCTAAACTTCGCGATGACCTGTTCAGCGGCCGTGCTACGGACTCAACCAGAATACATATCACACCAGACATGAATATGATAGGGTCACTGCGTGTAGTCATGACCGAGGAAGGCCCTGATATCCGTATCTCGCCAATCAACAAGGCACTGACTATTCCAGATGAAATAGCTGGTGTTCGACTCAGCAAGTCCGAACAACAACAACTTAGCCAAGACGGCTACCTGCCACGTCCAATTCTAATTCCTGAAAATGGAACATTCGTGCCGACCTATCTGCGCGTCGACGAGGTTACCAACTCGGTTGAGTTATGGCGCGTACGACCGGAGCAGATGCCAACGAAGTTACTCGGCATTGACTTGACAAAGGATCAGCAGATGCAGTTGGCCAGTGGACATCCGGTACACTTGAGTGGACTATTGGATAAGCAAGGGGAGCCTTTTAATGCCACAGTCAACATATCGCCCGGTAAACAGTCGCTGGAGTTTAGCGACCTCAGCCGTTTAGACGTAGCTTTGAGCCCAGATAACCACTACCGGCAACAAGTAGCGCTTAACAGTAATGGCGCAAAGACGGATGTTACTCGGCAACAGGAAGTAGCAGTGGGGTCGCCTGCCGTGAGTAATCACCAGCGCGAAGCCATTAAAGACCTGTTGAATAGCGACACAAAGCCGGGCAGGGATCACTCGTTAAAGCAACGCTCTCGCTAGGACCATGACAAAGTTTGATGAATTAAAGAAGCGATTTCCAAACGTAATCCCCATTCAGGAACTACGACAGAATGTCTCTATAGTTGAGTTGGCATTACAGTACGGCTACGAGCCGCAGCTACACAAGGGCAAAAGCAGGCCGGTCCTAGAACACCCTGACTTTAAGGATATCATTATTATCAAGAATCCTCAGGATGCCGCTCAGCAGATTTACCAACGAGCTGGAGATTTTACCGACTCAGGAACCGTAATTGACTTTATACGGAATCGCCTGGGTACTGTCTTTTCTAAGTTCAATCGCCCAGGTGATCACGAGTTCAAGAACATCACCAGCGTGTTATATGATTACCTCCGCATCGATCCTGATCACATCAATCAGAACCGGAAGGTAACCGCATCGATCACAAACGGGGAGCCTAAGCAGCAATTCGCCAGAGAGCAGTTTGATATTCGAGCGCTCAGTCCTGAAAACTACCTGACCAAGCGGCAAATAGCACCGGAGACATTGCAACGCCCGGAGTTTACCAATAAAGTGGTAGCTCAGATTGCGTACTTCGATACTGAACGGGGCCATTCAGAGAGTTATCTGATAGCCAAAGAGCATCCGGAACGCAAGTATCTTACGTTTACTAATGTAGCATTCCCCTATTACAACGGGACAACAAACGAGATAACTGGTCTTGAACTTCGGAATGAAAACGTGAAGCTGCACGCCCCCGGTAGTGATCGATACGGCAGTGTATTTGTTTCGAACACTCCGCCAAAGGTTGAGAACTTCTACATTATGGAGAGTGCCATCGATGCGCTCTCTCATCAGCAGCTAAGAAGTATAAAAGGGGATAAAGACTTCAACTCGGTTTACTTCTCGACTGGTGGCCAGCTAACGGCCCAACAGGTAGACGTTATCACCCGCTACATCGGCAAATTTGAAAAGGCACCGGAATGGTCAATAAACGTGGCCTTTGATAATGACGCAAAAGGCCATCGGTTTGACTTGCAGTTCATCCAGCAGCTGATCGCTACTAAGTTTCCAATGAGTGCCACAGTAGGAGGAGTCAACCGGGTGAGTTACCTGCTTCCCGAAGATGATGCCTATAAGCCTATGCGGGAAAGTTTACTAGCGAGGGTCGACGGATTCAATAAGAACGTGCAGACGCTGTTCATTCCGTCAGATGCCGATCAGTTAGGCCAAAAGGAGCTCGCGAACCAGCAGATATTTATCAGCGTCACTGGGAAGCAATATGCCTTGAGCATACCCGAATCATGCCCAGCCCTAACCATGATGACTAAATCATTACTGGAGATAACCGGGCTGAATCAACGCATTGTTGTAGACAAAGCTGCCAGTAAAGATTTCAATGAAGACTTGGTTCGTATGGTAAAGCAAAACGTAAAGTTCAGGTACAGTATCTCTGATGAGTCTGGCCAAGACATCTATAAGGGCAACGTAGCTACTCTGATGAATCGCACCCTGAACCACCTGAAGCACCAGGTGGAAGGGGAGGGGTTGTCAAAGACATTTATCGTCAATGAGCTACAACCATTCGGCTTTCAAAAGCCTCTAGCCGAAATAAAGATCGAGCAGGGACAAACCGTAAAATACGAGCAGAAGCCTGACTTTATTCAGCAGATAGCCGCCGAGAAAGTTCACCGGGGACCCCAGGAGAGGACAATACTCAACCCTGAGAATAAACCCCAGATTGAACAGATCCCGCAGCCAAGGGCAGGCGATGACACTCAACCTAAACTGAAACGGTAGATGAATCGCGAGGCAGTTAAATTCAAAGACCTTGATGCCTTCTTTAACGTCATGGAAGGCTTTGGCTATAATGGCGAGGTAAAGAAGCTCATTTACGAACAGGACAAATTACCTTATGGCTCGGCTTACCTGGTCCCCACGCAGAGACTGCCCGAAACATTTGATCTTGATGCCATCGGCTTATTTGGCGGATCACTGACCTGTGTTCAAGATATAAATTATATAGGTACGGAACGCTTTGCTACCGACTTCATGATTTATCCGTTATCAATGGTTGGTTATGTTGAGGTAGAAACACCAACGCGGAGTACATTTGCGCCTTCTAAAAGCGAACACGACTGGACAGAGGGCGAGATGGTGTACTTAATAAATATTCAGGATGGTACCGGGCATGAATTCTATTTGACTACAAATGGAACGATGGCCAGCTTATCCGCAAAGGACGATCAGAAGCCGCAGGAATTTAAAACCTACAAGCAGGTAAATAAGCAGCTTGAAGCCTTGCGGCCAAAATACCCTAAAACCTGCCGGGTCTATTTTGTAGAACGTCGGGAGTTTGAAGAAAAGCGGAAAGCATTATTAGAGGACAATACCTCGTCAGAAAAATAGCTATCCAGCGCCATAGGTTGGAAAGGGGAAAGAATGTTAACACACAGAGAGGGCATTGACCCTCTTTTTTTGTGCCTTCATTTTACAATTTTTATGCATTTTAATTTGCTATTTAATGTAAAAAGGCGTACCTTCATAATGTAATTAAAACATAGACAAATATGACACTTGCAACGGAAGTCCCCTTCGATTTCGATTTCAAGTACACCCCCGGTGAAGCTCCCACCCGCGATTATCCCGGCGATGGCCCAGAGGTTGAAATCACAAAAGTTAGCCTGAATGGTGTGGAGATTCCCCTCAAAGCTATTACGCCAGAGATGGAACAGCAGATGATTGAACAGGTATTGGAGCATTACTACTGAATACCGCCCTCAACTACTGAGGGCATCTTATGTAGCCCAGTTCTTTCACTTTTCAATTCTCACTCCATCCTGTTATGAAAGCCCAGTCCAGCCCCGTTAAAATTAGCCGTGCCGATGTTTTGCGCCTAACATGGCAATTAGTTCGCAACGCTTCCCTTTCCTTCTCAGAAGCATCCAAAAAAGCATGGGCCACTCTCCGCTTAAAAGCGGAAATGCTCATCAAGCCAGTAAGTTTTTTCTACTACAAAGGTGATGGAACCGAACGCTTTGCCGTAGGTCACTATTCAGCCGATACGCCCACCGATGGCAACGGTAAACCCGAAAGCCTGTTAGTCGTCCGCTACTTTGATACGCTTGCCGACGGATGGCGCTCATTCCGTATTGATCGCCTGATCTGCTAAGACAAAACCCGATGGCCGGAGGGGTTAGCTCCGGCCAATTCACACTCTCTTAATCGTTTTTACTCCTATGGCTAAGACAAACGCCACCGCAGAACAAACCATCAATAACGCTTTATTGCCCTATCAGAAAGTCCACGAGTTGACCGGGGAAGTTGTCAACAAATACAAATACCTCGAAGGGCATCCCCGCCAGTACCGATTCGATGCGAAAGAGGGAATTTTCAATATCAACGTCACGGAGAAGATAGGTCGAATTCTGACCTTTCAGCCCATTGCTTGGCGCATATTCCATGACAACATTCTCAACATGGGCTCAAAGAATTGGGCCGAGGTCTTTTTCATCGATGAAAAGAATTGTGTTTCGTCTGTGCTGTTTCACGGCTATTCAGTAGACAACATTTTCCGGCTCATTGAGCCACTTTATTACGACGATCTGACGCTGGCCGATGTGGTAATTACGGCAGTAGCGGAGAAGAAAGAAAACACCAAGATTCAGCCGAAGGGAGTCTATTACATTGCCGCATTCACCTATAAAATGGCTGACCCTGCTACCTCGGCAGAGCGTAAGTTGTACTCGTCTGACACGCGCATATTTCGGCAGGAAACCCTAACCGACATTGCCCAGATAAAGACCGCTTTCAATTACTACAATCCACTAGTGCAGGGGGAAGCTCTCGAAGCATTGCCCGAAGGGGTAACCTATAGCGAAGTGCGCGGGGCCGTTGAAGAAGTCTATCAGATCGGTAACGGAGAAGCCTAATTTTTACAACGGGCTTGGGTCGCTGAGCAGGGCAGCATGTGCTGTGATAGCCGCAACGGCCGGTACGCCGGAGCGGGACCGTCAGCGACCGGCCAAACTTCACTTATTATGTCCCTGATAACTCAAAAAAACGAAGGTACGGGCTGTAAGTCTCCAGACCAGACCAGTGTAGGAAAATTGCTGTTGAACGCTTGGAGCGCGGAATTAGCCCTCCGCATTAAGCCAAACTGTTCTGAACGCGATTTCTTGAATGCGTCCCTTTCCTGGACGTTTCCCCAAGCTTATTACGCTGTTCTGTTCTCGGCTCGCGCGGTGCTGGCTGTTGACGAAATCCGCATTGCCAATCCCGAAGTAATTGAGAAACTGTTGAGCCGGTGGGCATTAGCTGGAAAGTATGGCCCCGTCTATACCCAGCAGGGGAATCCATTCACTGACCTGATACAGCATCGAATAACGGGCAGTTTCAAACTTCAACGCATGAGCGGTCCAGAGGCCGCAACTCTGCACATCAGACTGACCGAGAAAGTACATGCGGTGGGGCTTATACACGAGACGTATATAATCAACCGTATGGGTGCAGGAGCGTATAGAAATATCGTCGATAGTTTACCTGACTATCTTAAAAATGGATTTGTTGGGGCAAGGGCCACCTTCCTTTTATCTGACGACTGATTGAGCCAGTACCCCAGACTTACACTAGGTAGTCTGGGGTACTGGCTCAATTAACCCATACTTAAGTTTAGGGCAATTTGGTTAAATAAGGAAACCCATAATTAAGCATTATGGCAGATGAAGGAAATTAAAGAAGGGAGTCGGGTTATTGTGAGTGTATACCGAGGAGACATCTATCTGCGCTCCTACAAAGGCACCGTGAAAGGCTTCACGGAGAGCGGGCTGGTAAAGGTAGATCCAAACAAATACAACAGCATTAAATGCGTGTCGGCTGCGAACATAAAGGTGATTAGCGGCTCTTAATTTCGATAAATCCGATACGCACAATAAAAAACGACTGCCAAATTAGGAATAAGCCGAAAGGGTGACCAAGCATCAAGCCCGTAATAAACACCCAACGAGTTGAGGATAATCAGGCAAACCAAGACAATCAATACGTCTAGAGAAAAAATGGACAGTATCTTCCTGTTCTGACTCATAAATGCTGTAGTTGATCACAAAGATAAGGATGAATGGAACAGTTACAGGCCTGAATATTGGCTGTCAAGGTGATAGCCGAAAAACCCACAGTAGGGAATTTTCCAGCGGAAAACTCCCAGAAAACAAGAGAGGCCAATGCGATCCGCGTTGGCCTCTACTATAATGTTGTAATTAAAACATTTAACAAATACTGGGGCAAATATCCGAAGATACCACGACACTGTAATGAACACCGCATCTATTCAACATAGTTTCAAGCTTGTTATTATCGTTTTACAATAAATATACCTTATTATTTGCTATTTTATGTAAATTGTCATACCTTTAAATCGTAATTAAAACACGAGAACAGGTATGAAACTTATCAAGATTGACCCCCAGGCCAAGACCGTAGAAACCGTTGAAACTACTGGTAATCTGGCAGAAATGTACCGTATATTAAATTGTCGGATGATCGACGTTTGCGCGCGTCAGGACAATGGTGATGCGTTGACGGTGGATGATGAAGCTCTTTATCTGGAGCCGCAGCCAGCCGCTTTTTTCTTCAAAGGATATGGCCCGATTCATGGCGTGGCTTTACTCGCCGGTTGCGACGATGAAGGCGAGACCGATGAGCCGATAACAACAGTCGAGCAGGCTACCCGCGCCATTGAGTGGGTAGGAGAGGTGCATACCAAGCCCGTGCTGTTCATTGTTGGGTTCAATTCCTTCCCCTTTCCAACTGCTTCCCGCTCATGAATCTGATTAACGCAAAGCCACTGGCCGGAAACTATTTCCGGTCAGTGGGCCAAAAGGCAATTCTTCCCCAGAGGGCCAATGTAAGCATTCCAGCCGGGCTGGATTGGGTCATCAAACAACGGTTGACCTCGGTAATTGCCTACACGCTGATCGATACCCGATACTCGGCTTTTGAGGTAGAGGATTTGTGCCGCCTGGACAAACTGCTGACCCCACGCTCCCAGCTGGATATACATAACGTGGTGCTGTATGGCTATGAGCTATCGACGCTTCTCTCGTTTCTCATGGAACAGGAAAAGCAGTACCACATCTGGAGTGTGGGTCTTGTGCCCGATTGGGCGCTGAGAACCATGCAGGCTGACTTACGGGGGCTGTTGCCAAAAATTCGCTGTATCTGCCGTCAGGTTGATCTGTACGCTGACCGACCTGTTTACCAGCGCTAATAAGGATAGTCCATTCGTCACACACCCATTTATTTTAATAAGCAATGTTCTTCGCCAAAATCACCAATAGCCACACGGCCACCAATCGACTAAAAGAGTACGTGGGCAAACAGATCAAAGCACTGGATTGCAATACCGTTGAGGATCCGGAAGCCTTCAAAAAGCACCTGGAGGGCTTGGTGCACCGGGCTAATTATCGGTTCCCTAGGTGTAAGCCGTTGGTTTCTTACCTGTATTTGCGAAATGAACAGGAACACTATGCCGCCGGGATAACAGAGGTAATTGACTTTAGCCTTTATAAGCAAAAGGCTGTATTTGGTCCGCAGACGCCCAATCTCCCTGCTTCGTCGACGGAGGCCAGGCAGGCTACTATCTTCAGTTAGTGTATCAGTTGAGGGCAGAGTCCGACTCTGCCCTCAACTGATTATTGCCTGCTCAAAATAGATTCCCGGGCACGTGACGATTACAGGCCCCATAAGTCAAATCATCAATCATTTCGCGACAAATTAGTTTACGATTTTTCGCACAGGTAAATATTGGGTAAATAATGCACACCACGTACATAACTATAGAACATCTCAACTCAGCATTAAGACTTAACATTAGTACGCTATGTAGTCGTCTAAGAAATAAAGAATACGTTGCTGGAAGTGAGCCGCATCAGAATGCGTTAAATAACCTATTATACTTTGAAGTGATGGCGGATGAACTGAACATTCTACTGTGCCACAGGCAAAGTCTTATAAAGGCTATTGAGCAGTATTTGATAGGAGAGGAGTTCGATCCCAAATCAAGTGGGGGAAATGCTCGTTCGATTTACCAGTACTGTTTGATGTACTTCGAAAATGTTGAATGCCCGCTGGGCACTTCCACCAGTGAGTTGAAGGCCTGGGTTGCGATGTACACCGATATGCAACGAAGACTCGAAGAAGGTTATAAGGAGTTTTTTCCGAATCTGGATTTCCTCACTCAAAAACAGGGTGAGCAGGATTTGATTTCTGTAGTTGAAACGGCCGGCCCTGATCAGAACATCGTGGCCAGCAACGCGATAGTAGAATTCAATCAGCGCATGGGCAAAATAAGTAAACTACTAAAGGAAGAAGGTTCTATTGTCGACATATTAACCCTGTTAAAAGAGAATTCCAATGACCACTAAACTTTACCAACCTGCCCAGAAAGCGAAACCATCCATGGAGATCGAGATTCTGTTTAATTCGGTTGAGGTTGAGCTAGCCCGCCGGTGGGCCTTCGGTGAGGTACCGGTAGCTTTTGTCAGTCGCCAAGTAGAGGACCTGCACAAGATGGTCAAGCAATGGTGGAACATCTATCATGATTCAGCTGCAGCGGCCGAGTATAGCAACCGTCAGGTGTGGGAGCGAAATCAGACATATCCGGCAAATACTTTAGATACCCCGTTGTTAGTGTCCAGTCTAACCCGGATCCATCGGCTTATCAATCTGGAGGCTATCAAAAACTTTCGGCCATTGCATGACTGGGAAGTAATGGCCGTCTACTTTCTGGGAATGATAAGCGCTTATTATTTGAATCTGGACCAACAACAGACCACCGTATGAACACAAATTTTGTAATATTGGCCCTCATGGAGGGGAATGAAGCAAAAGGAGGTATCTCGGATGATCAAATACTGGAAGCTGCGAAGCGCTTCCAGGAGGCTGTTTCAAAAGTTGCTGGCTTACTAGATAAAGCTGGGGATGATCTCATTTCTGGCTCACCACAGACCATTTATCTGAAGCGGATGGGTCATCGCGCCCTTTCTTCAGAAGACGTCGAAAAGATCATTAAGACCGTAGGGAATGATGCGGACAAACGTGCGTTCGTTCTATTCGAAGCAGCACAACACGCCCTTACTAAGCGCATGAAGACAGCCAAAGCGAAAGGAATTATTTTGGCACAGGCAAAAATTTCTTTACCTGAATGGCGCAGACGCGTTGAGAATCCTTTGCTGTGGAAGCCCGAACAAATTGAGAAGATAGTCGAAGTATTAAAGCGGATCGGCGTTTGATGAGGCAATTACAGCGTAAGTAGTAGTCCATTTTCGCACCTCTACCATTATCTCTACAGCCCCTCTATTAACATTTCACATGCTCTTTAGTCGCCCATACTTCCCACCACCAAAAGAGAAGGTAACTGATGCACAAGCGCTTGAGCTAATTGTATAACTACCTGTCTATACGGCTTTTCTAAATAGTCAATCTAAACTAGACGAACTGTCAAAAGCTATTGGCTGGAATGAAAATTTAATTTACAAGTACCAAAAAGCTCGGCAGAAGTTTGATTCAGATGCCGATTTCGCTACGAGTAGCAACAAGGCTGACCATAAGATCCTATTAGCACTTTTGAAACCGCTGGAGAGAGCTTGCTTTGAGCGGAACCAACTAATTACCCTAATCTGGGGGGCCTTATATGAACGCTATGACCTCTTGGAAAGTGACATAAGCCGCATTTTATATGGTTACAATGGAGGCAGTGGTAGTGCTACTGTTTTTATATCTTGGCTGAAAACGGGCTATGACAGCAACTATTGGTTTGACCTTACGGACTATGGTTTCGCCCTTCATGCAGCTGACTTCATTAACCTATGTGCACGCAATAAAAGTATCCAGTCAGAATGGACAAGGTGAGCGTAAAAAAACAAATCATTGCCTTAGACTGTCGCTATCTATTGTATTAACAGTACTGGCTGGATTGCCGGTCTCCTTTAAGTGAAGTCGGCGCACCTGAGTGGCGATAAAGCCCTTGCCTCGTGGCGTTTTAAATCCAGCGATGTTTAATTGATGGGCAATGATGGGTTAACTCAGCCCCCCTTTACGAAGTGAACCGATCAACGCCGTAGCCCGACGGCTGTTCTCATTCTCACTAGCCATTTCCTTTACAGTTTGAGCCCCAATAAGGCCCGCTGCGGCCTTCTTAACGTTCGGGCCTCCCTTCCGCCATTCGCCTAATCTTATGGGCTTCTGATCAAGTGCCTGCTTGGTCCTGAGTCCGATTAGCTCACGCTCCCGGTCGGCAATGTCCATTAACAACGTCAGGGTGAACTTGTCGAGTTCGGAATGTCGCAGCTCTAATCTGCCCTCTAACTCCCGATGTATAAGTAAGGCCTTCTCGGTGTTGCGGCTTAATCGATCAATCAAATCTGTCCAAGCCCATATTAAACAAAAAGAAGTCAAGGCAAATTTGTAATTGCTTCCTGTACCTTATTTTGGATTTTGGGCAGAGCATCCGTATTGCCACTCTCGAAGTCTAATAGATCGGCTTTTGCATATAGGTTAATCATATTCCAAGAATTGGTAAAAGGAAATGGGTCGGGCGAGCCTTCAATTACGTCCCACAATAATTCTTTAAACTCAGCTAATTGTTGGCTGACGTTCTCTGCACTACAATCAGGGGTCAACTGTAGAAATTTCTCTTCAGCCATCATCAATTTAGCATAGGGTGAGCTATCCCGGGGAGCATTATTGCACATATAGTTTATTCGTTATCTGGGGTATAAAAACGCGGAAAGCATTCCAATGTTCGGCACTTGTTAAGGGTTAGTTTTTATATTTGACTTGCAACATATATAACAAAAGTATAATATAGCGATTTGCTACATGTAAACACCGCTATATGATTGATTGGATCGACTACATACCTCCCGAAAATATCTTCCTGACCGACCCGACAAGGCGTAAAGACTTGCCCCTTTTCGATATGGCCGTACAAGCAGGCTTTCCTAATCCGGCTGACAATTACATTTGTCAGCGTCTGAACCTTCAGGATCTGTGCGTGCTGCATCCCGACAATTCGTACTTTGTGAAGGCCACAGGAGAGAGCATGCTGGGAGATTACATTTTTCCCGGCTCCATTCTGGTCGTTGATTCAATTAGGCCGATTGAATCCGGGATGGTCATTGTCATCTGGGTCAACGAAGGCTGGTGCGTGAAGCGCTATATCGATAAGAGCCCCATGATTATGCTCGAATCCAGCAACGAGAACTATCCTCCCATGTACTTGCACCCTGACCGCGACAAGGTTGCCGTGCTCGGCGAAGTAACATACATCGTTTCAAAACCACCCCGCTATGCTCGCCCTCGTTGATGCCAATAGTTTTTACGCCAGCTGCCACCAGATCTTCAGGCCCGACCTTGAAGGTAAACCTATTATTGTGCTAAGTAATAGAGATGGTAATGTAGTGGCCAGAAGTGCCCCGGCGAAACAGCTTGGTATAAAAATGGGGCAGCCATTCTTCGAGACGAAGGAGCTAGTTGAAGAACACGAAGTAACCGTTTTCTCGTCAAATTACGAGCTTTACGGCGACACTTCGTCAAGATTAATAAGCTTACTTACCCAGTTTGCCCCTGACGTTGAGGTCTATTCGATAGATGAAGCCTTCCTGCAACTGGAGGAGTATACCGGCATTTACCCGACCTACCGAGGCCTGGGTGAGACCATACGCGATTCCATTAAACAGTGGCTGCGGCTGCCGGTGGGTGTGGGGATCGGACCTACCAAAACGCTCGCTAAAATTGCCAACCGCCTGGCCAAGACGAAGCCTGAACTAAACGGTGTCTGCGTGCTGGATACCCCCGAAGCCATCGACGAGGCCTTGTTGGGTTTTCCGATTGAGGATGTCTGGGGCGTTGGTGGACGGTCAGTCAGTAAGCTTAAAAAACAGGGTATTTGGACGGCTCACCAACTCAGGGAAGTCAATGATGACTGGATTCAGAGTATAATGACGGTCAACGGACTGCGGCTCGTACATGAACTCCGTGGCTTGCCCTGCAAACTGCTGGAGGTGAATCCCCCGCCGAGAAAGGCGATCTGCACCGAACCGGGCTTCGGAAAGGTCATTCCCGATCTGGCTAATATCACCGATGCCTTAACGGTCCACTTGTCGAGGATCTGCGAAAAGCTACGCAAGCAGGAATCTTTGTGTGGAGCGGTCACCGTATGGCTCAGGACCAATCCCCACCGGAAAACCCCCGGCAATGGCCAGCCTACCAAACAGTACAGTAACAGTGTTACGGTTCGACTCCCTCATCCAACCAGTTCAACGCTGGAGATTATTAAGTACGCGGAATCAGGCCTGAAGGCGATCTTTAAGTTTGGCTACAGCTATCAGCGAGTGGGCATTATGCTGACGGACCTAGTACCTGCGGGCTACCGGCAAGTAGGTGTGTTTACCCAGGGGCCGGATGAACGATTGATCAGGCTGTCGGCCGTAGTGGATAAAGTCAACAAACGGTATGGTCAGGATAAGCTACGAATGGCCTCCCAGCTGTATAATCCTGAGTGGCCCATGAAGCCCAAGTACTTATCCCCTCGATATACGACGCGTTGGGAGGATATATTGGAAGTAAAGTAGGATTAAGTTGACATAATTATGAACCGAGTTATTGCGCCGGGTGACCGGGTGATGGTCACACCCATCAAAAATGGCATTATACGTAAAGCCTACAAAGCCACCGTGATTGCCTGGATGTCATCGGGCAGACTCAAAGTCCAGCCCGATGGGGATAAACGCCAGAACTCGAAATTAGTCAACCCGAACGACGTGAGGAAGTTAGCCGATAAACGGGCCACATAGCCACGGACAAAATCAATACGGGAAGTCTGGCCAGCTATCATTGATCGGAAGGAATTAGAAACTAAACAACCCCAAAAGATTGCCATGACAAAAGAACAGATGAAGGCCGTTTGGGCCCGGAAGGTTGCCTTGCAAACTGCCTTGACTGGGTTAGCGGATTTACCGGAAAATAAGCGGGCTATCTCGGAGTTGAAAGAAGGGATTGACGCCTGTAATACGGAACTCGTTTCCGGTACGTATAATCCACCCTTGACAGTTGATCATTGAAAAGAGACAAATCCGACCCATTTATTCCAGCCTCATTGGCGCCCGTCTGACTGGATCTCTCACTAGGAAGAGAACCGCCTATACGAACTGACCTAGGTTAGCAAACGAGTATGTAGAAATAAAGTGATAAATAAGTCCTCGCCTGTTTCGAGGGACACAATAAAAGGGTTAACTGGACGTTTTATATCTGTTATCTTAGTTCAGCCCCATCGGTCTTACCCGTGGGGCTTTTTCGTGTTCAACACTATCGACAATTTCCAGCATGGAAGGCCTATCTGATCAACTCCCGGCTCAACCTGATCAACCAACTCCCGAGAAGCTGCGGTTTGTGCCGCCAATGATTTTCTGACAGTCTGTGATCGATTATCAACTGGCTATGACAGCGGCTACTACTGGGAGGATGTTCAACGGGCCTTGCGCATAGCTGCCGGCTTAGAAAAATGGCCCGATTGATTTGTTCTTATATTTATCTTCGCTCATCCAGTTACTTACAAGCCCATAAGTAACCTAAATATTGTATAAAGTATTATTTTATACCTAATGACGCTCGATTCAAAAAGTGGTGAGCAGTATGACAGCGTATTTTACATTTTCTAAACGACCGTTTGTAAGGGGTTACTAATTCACTACCCTATCAGCTGAGTTCGTCTCAAGTAGGAGCGTTTCGTGAGATGAAGCAAATGAGTATGGGACTCACTGAGTGATAGTGTCATATAAACAAGGAGCTGATCGGAGCAAAGAGGGGAGGGAAAGTTACCAGGACGTTGCTTAAGTAGCTACTAGCGCCCCTGTTGCTCAATAAAGTGTAAGGCACGCTGTAAGACTTCGTCTTGACCACTTAAAACGCCATGAATGGTCAGCGAAACGGGAAGGTCAATCTTGACCCCCAGGCGTTGATTCGGCGTACCATCGGGATAGTAGACCGCAAAACCCGAGTAATGAGATTCGTACCCCCCAGCCATCAGAATCGTGTTCGACACCCCATTCGCCCCAACGGTAGGCAATCCAATTGTTGTGGGATGAAGCACTTTTTGCCAGGCTATAATATTGGTCTCCGCTTGGCTGGCATTTTGCCCGCACAACAATACGAAACGCTTATCCTGGTCTACGGTCACGACTGAACTCAAGGGCGAAACCGTTTCAGCTTCCAGGGTAACGGCATTGCGGCTCAATACCGGATGCGTAATCTCGGGAAAGGCATTGATACAGACCGTATCGGTTTTAGTCATGAAAGGAGCCGCGATGGTGCTCACAATGGCGGCATCGCGAGGGTAGCCCCGGGCATCGAGAATGATATATTTTCGCCCCTTCAAGGCTTGCCAGACGCTGTCCACCTGCGTACTATAAATGCTGTTGACCCGCACGTAACCCGTGCTGTCGTTCAGGCTGCGCCAATACGGCTTGGGGACCGCCGGATAGTAAACGTGGCTGAAGGCGGTTAAGTAAGCGCTTTTAGCCACCGGTATTACCTGCATGGCCACTGGTTTGCCCGCCCGCACAATCGTGATGGCAAATGGCTGTGGCCCCGACCGGCTCACGAGTGGAATCTTGTGCAACAGATCGCGGTAACTGCTCTCATTGGAGCTCCCCGCATACTGGTGCCATCGCTGATAGAGCGTATCGATGGAGATGCCATCGATCGCTACCAGTTGATCCCCGACCTGTCCGTTGGCCGCTCGATGGGTGGAGTCGGCAATGAGTTGGACCAGGATGGTTTTGCCTTCGAGGTATTTGATGCAGAAGGGAGCATAGAACTCATTGATCCCCGGGGGCGGTAAGACCCCATGCTGATAAAGCACCTCCGCATGGCCATCGTTCAGCCGAGCACTCAATTCACGCAACAGCCAATAGTAGCTTTTATAATCGCTGGCAAAGAGAAAACGAGGCACAAAGTAGGTCAGGATCGTATCCCAATTCCCCTTAATTAAGGGTTTGTTTGGGGAAAAGTAGTGAATCACATTCCAAAAGTTAAACAAGGCCGCCAGGCGAAGCTTGCGATTGGGATACAAGGAATCGGGGTACGTTGGCTGGGGTAGTCGTATATAAACCGTATTGGCAATAGGGGTCGGATTTCGGCGCGGGGGCTTCTGGAAAAGGGACCGGCAGTGCTGGATTAATTCATCGGTTGTCAACGGATTGGCCGCTCCTAGCACCTGGTCAGGGGGGGTACCTAACGTCCCATCTTCGTAGATTTGCTCGCCAACCTTAATCTTCACCCGGACTTGATCCGCTAGGGATAGGGTGTAGTAGGCACCCTTGAGATAATCAGGCATGGGTCCCTCAACGATCAGGTAACAACCATTCCGGTTCCGGAGAGCCAGCAGGGCTTTTAGCGTATTGGCATTTGTATACTGATTAACGATAAAGCAGAAACGCTTCCCGCTGAAACGGGATTTGCCTTTTAAGAGATAGGCCCCCTGGGAGGTATTCTTGAGGCCAAAGCGTTCCTGATACCAGTAATTGGGGTCGCCCCCCCGATCCCGGGCGGGGATGACATCCAGGTCATCGGAAAAGTCTTGCCGTAAGTAGGCATGATAATAAGCCGTCCGGAGCGTGGGTAAAATAAGGGTGCGATCAATCAGGCCCGCGACTAAAGGCTGCACGAAAGCCGTATATTGTTGAATCCCTAACCGTTCGTTTTCGGCTTGATTGCGCAGGTCAACAATCCAGTACGGTTGGTTAAGGCGTGAAGATGTTAAGAAGGAGTCCAGTGAGAAAGGAGCCGTAAACCGCTCTTGCGGCAGGGCGATATAGCCCATCGCAGCGGGTAAGGGTTGTGTGAGCTTTACCGGCCCACTACGAGCGGGTTTACTGAAGGCCATTACTGACTCAATCTGCGTAGTTGTATCGCCGATCAGCCGGAGCATGCCCTGAATGGTACGGACAAAATTGGCTTTGGAAGGATTGTCCAATAGGGGATCGAGTGTTTTGAGCAGTAACTCATCGGCCTGGAGTGTGCCTTTCATCAACTGGGGATGGAAGTATTTAAGCGTGCCCCATAGCTTGCCGATGTCGGCTACCCTTTGGGTGGCCGGGGCATTCCAAACCGCCGGGTTGTAGGGGGTAAATAAGCTGGTCTCAGCCGGGATGGGGGGTTGTGCCTGGGTGCCCAGGAAGAGTAGGCAACCAACGAATGACAAGGAAAGGAAACGGTTCATAAACGGGGTACTGGTGAAGTCCATGAATCAGCGAATTGACGAGTAGGCGAAGACAGTCGCCAAGGCGCGTTGGCCCGGCTAACCGCTTCTCTCTATGTATCCGCTGAGGTGAACAGACCGCAAACTTACCTCCGCTGATGGGGATAAAATTGTAAAAATCATGCAGCCCGGGGCTGGGTAGTGATCCAGATGAGCTCGTTTTGTTCAACCGTTGCTTTTTGTTGGAGTTGCCTGGGGGTGTAGCCGGTTAACTGCTTGATGTGTTTGATGCAATGCGCCTGGTCATAGTACTCACTGCTGTAGGCTACTTGGGTCAGATTGGGACGAAAAGGGGCCTGTAAACCCGTCAGAGCATGACGGAATCGAACCGTCTGCCCAAACAGTTTGGGACTCTGACCCACCTGTTGCATAAATAGTCGATACAAGGTGGAGGGATGGATTCGAAGCGTTGCGGCTAGCTGCTCAATGGGTTGGCCGGTTGGTCGCTGGCCAATGAGTTGCAACGAAGCGGTGGCCAGGGGGTTCAAGCCAGTAGACAGGATTCGAGCCACTAAGAACGCTTCCAGTACGCTGGCGCGTTGGGGCGCTTCGTCCAGACTGAAGAGCTGATCGAGCAGTGACATCGAAGAGGAGCCGAACAGATCACTCAACACGTGTTCGGATTGGATTAGCTGGTCGTAGGCTTCAGCGGTAAACGCTCGTAGTGCTGCGGGACGAAACAAAATACAAACCTGGTCCATCTCCCCCTGAATGTTGACGGTAAAGGGCTGTTGGTGAAAGCCATATAAGCGGCTACTACTCTGCTGGTCGGGCTTGACCCCACACTGATTCAGGCCGGAATTAGGACCATAGGTAACCCGGTTATTTTTATAGATGGCCAGGCATAGGTTGGTATTGGGAAAGGTCGTATAGGTGAACGAAGCCTGATCTGCTTTGCGGAAGAATAAGAAGGATTGCACATACGGCTTTAACCGGGGATGCGAGACGGGTATAACAAGTGTTCGCATGAGCAGCAAGCGCAGTTCTAGTTTATGTGAAGAAAGGGAGTATAAGTATAGACTCTTTTTTGATAGACATGTTGCATCCTTCCTGTTATTAATCGCTTTCTATGAAATTTTCACTGAGCTGTGTCGCTAGAAACGCCCAATTTTTGAGATGGAGACAATTCAAACCTAGGCAAGCTCTTACTTTATGAGATAAAGTCTCATAAAGTCATCTCACATATCTTTGACACCAAGCAGGATAATAAAAAAAAGTGCAATTTCAGTGTATGCCATTGGTGAGTAGAAGAAGCGATTTGTCATCTCAAATGCGTCCTTCTTGGACGACATAGCATTCGTGGGTTTGCCCTACTCACTTTCTTTCTGTTAACTTGGACAGTACCCAATGACGTAGCCTGACTACGATCATCAATCATGTGAGCAATTCGGAAAGGTCAATGGCGTATTGATGTATTTCACCTAACCAAAACCTGTTATGGATGCTTCTTTCAATGCCCTCAAATATGGAGTCGGCCTGGACATGGGTAAAGAAACCTTTTATGCCTGTGTTAGCACAGTTGATCAAGCACAACGCATCAAGATTAAAGCGACTCATTCGTTTAGCAATTCACCCAAAGGGATCACCAGTTTCCTGCGATGGGCTACTCATCATTGTAAAGACCGTCAGCTACCTGTTCAGTATTTGATGGAAGCCACTGGGGTGTATCACGAACAAGTGGCCCTGGCGTTGCATCATCAACAAGCTCAGGTGAGTGTCATCTTACCCCAAAAAGCAGCTCATTACCTCAAAGCATTAGGCATCAAAACCAAGACCGATAGTGTGGATGCCCAAGGATTAGCCACTATGGCTTGTCAACAGCGGTTGGAAGCCTGGACTCCAATCAGCGAAGCCATGTATAAACTACGGCAAATAACTCGACAACATACTCAATTACAAGAGCTTAAGACGCAGTTAAATAATCAATTGATTGCCTTGGAGACAGGCATGTATCAAGCCAGCGAAGTCAAAAAGCAGTTGAAAAAATTGCTAGATCAACTTGATCAGCAGTTAAGCGAGTGCGTCAAACTGATTGAAAAAGCGATTGCCCAGAATCCTGATTGGCAGCGCAAGGTGGATCAAATTTGTCAAATCAAAGGGATGGGTATGTTGACCGTTGCCAACCTGCTGACCGAAACCAATGAATTCGCTCTGTTTGAGAACCACCGTCAATTAGTCAGCTATGCAGGCTATGATGTGGTCGAAAACCAAAGCGGTAAACGGGTGGGGAAAACTCATATTAGTAAACGCGGTAATGCTCGGATCCGACGGGCCTTGTATATGCCGTCCCTATCGGTAGTGCGCTACGAGCAACGCCCTTTTAGAGGCTTATTTGAACGGGTCTATGAACGGACCAGCATTAAAATGAAAGGGTATGTAGCCGTCCAACGCAAGCTGCTCACCATTATCTATAGTCTGTGGAAAAAAGACCAATCCTACCAGGCAGATTACGCGAGCGAGGGACAAAAAATAGTAGCTCCCATGACAGGAGCTACGCTGCATCAACCCCAAGGGGTTGTGCTTGAGAATACGAATGTGAGGATTTTAGTCGAATCTTAAAAAAATAATACAGCTTTTCTTGCTTCCAAAGACAGTACCACGAATCAAACCAAAAGTCTCACGTTTTAACTGAGTTTGTGAGACTATTTTCTCCCAGATGATGGCACCAGAGGCCCTGTCTTTTTTACCATAACTATCCTGTGTTGACCAATGTAGGCTTTAGGTCGTCTTTTTTATGCGGGGACGTTTGGGTCTAGGTGGCTTGGCAGGTTATAAAGGAGTTAACGGAGTGGGCTGAATAGGGGTTAGTTTGTCCAGGTTCATTATCAGGTTGTGTTTAGTCACCCTAACCCGTCTCAGCCTATATAGTTTAGCCTACCTGGTGATCAGTTGATGGGTATTTACTTGTAGTTTAGCTAAGTTAAATCGGCTATCCCTGAGCGAGCCGTATTGATTTTTTAGTACTCTATAGCTCCCTTTTTGGAACGTAGACAAGCTAAACTAGTAGCATAAGCCAGCCTAGGCAATTAATTGAAAATTAAAAATTAATCAACTGTAAATCAGTCGCTTATCCACAAGAAACAACTCGTTTTATTGCGCCGATTAAGGCACTATCCAGCTTGCTTTAGGGTTATACTAATAGCAACAAGATAGCCAGTATATGTACTGTATTAAATGCGGCAATTTGATTCCCGAAGCTCGTCTAAAAGCGCTTCCAACGGCTAAAACCTGTGTGCATTGTTCGCAAGCGCAACGAGTAGCGGGCTTTCCGTTGATTACCGGTAAAACGAAATATTCTGCTCTACAGATCGTATCACAAGCTGATGCCCAACAGCTGCATAAAATGGGAGCCCGACGAGGCACCGGTGCCTCTTCCTATATGAAGCGCGAGAAGCGGAACTAGCTTGGGCTAGCCATTCTCGGGTTTAGTTTGATTCGCTTTATGGTCGGCTAACTCCATGACGAGTTGGCCGTTTTTATGGATATCCTTCGAGAGGACGATGGGTAGAGTCGTACCGTGCTTTATGGAGAAGGATAGGGACTGCCTGGTCAGAAGTGATCAGCTGGTTTGACACCAACCGACCCCTAGGGAGTAGCTGCCTCCAAATCGCTAAGTAGCTTGTTGACTAATTCTTTAAGGCCGGCCAGATTATGCTCTACATCACCCCATACCACGTCACGGGCTTCTGCTGTACTGGTGGGAGCTTCCTGGTTCGCCAGGGCTTGTTGCTGTTCAGACGCATAAGCTTCTAAGTGGGGATTACTCAACAGCGTAGTGAGGGCATGAATGGTTTCACCCTGCTCTGTAGCCTGCTGGGCATAGTGAGTCAAAGCCGTGTTAAACTTGGCTAGTTGGGTAACCGGATCCTGGACATGGGGAAAGGGAGCCAAAAACGATGAGTTAAATTCGTTGGCCGTGTCGAGCAGTTCTTGCTTCATCGTCTTATCATTTATCGGAGTTGAAAACCATTTACTTCCTTTCTATCGTTGCCGGGTAGCTTTACGCAAATCCTGCAACAGGGGTAGGGTACAACCCCACCAGATCGTGCAGGCACAGGGGTTAACACCGCCCTAGCCATTAGGTTTATTAGAAAATTACTAACCCGGGACAGTTTACTCCTTTTAGTGGGTTATGAGTCTAGTCATGGAGCTTGTACCCAATGAAGGTACTTCGCCATATATATAATCCTCTCAACGCTGGTTTCAACGACGTTGCCCTGTCTTTTTAAAGGCCTAATTTGCCCGACGCGTTATGCTTGCGAATATTGCGCCGTCGATCATAGCGCTGGATCATGACGGTGGTGCGATGCTTAGTCTGATTCATCACCTCCAGATCATCCGCCCCGTTGGCTTTTGCCACGGTCACAAAACTGGCTCGTAGGGAGTGGGCCGTGAAGGACTCCCCCAAGTGCTGCTGAACCAACACGTTTACCCACTCATCCGACAGTCGCTCCTGGGTGACTCGTTCCCCTTTCCGAATCCTCACAAATAAAGGCCCCTGCTCCCGATCAATGACAGCAAGCCACTGCTGTAGGGCCCCGATGGGACAATATTCGGGTTCACTGGCGAAGGCCACGGCTTTTTCTTCGACCTCACCAAACTGATTCGTTTTAGAACGGTCCAGGCGGATGACCAGGCCCGCCTCATCAATCAGAATATTCGTGACGTCCAGACTGGCTAATTCACTCCGCCGAAAGGCTCCCGTGAAGCCTAGCAGCAGGATCGCTCGGTTGCGCAAGCCCGTCGGCGTCGGCGGCAGGCTGTCGATGGCCTGGCGTAACTGTTTAATGGAAAAGTCGGGAGCCTGCTTCTGGCGTACGGTCTTTTTAAGTTTAAAGCCTTTCATAAATACCTTGAACTGTTCGTCGGTCGTTGGCGAAGGGAACCCATGCTGCCGATGCAGTTTGGCCAGGCTGGCCAGATGGCGCTGCACCGTGAAAAACGAGCGAGTCCGTCCCAGGAAAGTGACATACTCCACCAACGCCACAGCTGACAGCGGTGTTGGTGGATAGCTGTTCTGTTCACACCAATCAGCGAACTGGCGAGTATCGGTGATAAAGGCCCGGTGTGAATTAGCAGAACCCTGCAAGCCGGCTCGCAGATACTCTCTGGCTTCCCCGTGCAGTTGCTCGTCGATACGCATCGACAGACGCTGCTCTTGAGGGGGAATAATTGTGAGGGCGTTGATATGGGTGGCGGGTTGCTTCATGGGAAACGAGTAGTGAAGACTGACAAAAACGTCAAGTGAGGCTCTTTTTGACAAAGATAGGATTACTCCTGATAATTAAGACTTATCACGAGTAACTAATTTTATAGTTTATGAGAAATGAAAATAACATCACCTTTACTCGTGCCTCATCGATGTTGGTCAAAGGCGAGTAAAAGCCCGTTAGTGCTCGATGGTTGTTCAACAAACTTCCTAAACATTTTGAGATAAATTGGTTTGCTTACTTAGTACTAGCTACTGACTAATCAGCCAGATAGTTTAAACCGATCACGACCCGTGCGAATCGCTACCTATAATGTCAATGGCATAAACGCCCGATTGCCGGTACTGCTTCGGTGGTTAGCTGAAACAACGCCTGATGTCGTCTGCTTACAGGAGTTGAAAGCCCCTCAGGAAAAATTTCCCTTTGCCGCCATTCAGCAGGCCGGCTACCAGGCTATCTGGAAAGGTCAGAAAAGCTGGAATGGGGTGGCCATCTTGACCCGCTGCGCGGAGTTTACCGAAATTCGTCGGGCACTTCCCGGGGATGAAACCGATGAGCAAAGCCGCTATCTGGAGGCTTTAATAGATGGGGTCTTAATTGGTTGCCTGTATCTACCCAATGGCAATCCGTCACCTGGGCCAAAATTTGACTATAAACTACAGTGGTTCAATCGATTACTTCAACAGGCGGCTCATCTGCTGGAAACCAATACGCCCGCCATTCTAGCGGGTGATTTCAATGTGATTCCATCGGAACTCGATGCGGCCACTCCCCAGCGGTGGCTCCATGATGCGCTCTATCGAGCCGAATCACGAGCCGCTTATGCCAAGTTGCTTGACCTAGGCTGGATCGATTCGCTTAGGCAACTAGCCCCTACTGAACGGATGTATACCTATTGGGATTACTTTGGTCAGGCTTTCCGGCGCAATGACGGCCTACGCATTGACCATCTATTAGTTAGTCCGCTGCTGGCTGGCCAACTGGTGTCGGGTGGTGTAGACCGATCAGTCAGAGGTTGGGAGAAAACAAGCGATCATGCCCCCGTCTGGATAAAGCTGTCCCAATAAAACTGGACGTTTTTTATTCTAACAAGTTAAGTGAAGTTTAATGATAGCTTGAACACCCGCTTGAAGAGCATTTTGTAGAGCGAAATCATAGACATAAATAATTGTATTTATCTAATAAATGTCAACATCGCTTTTTATTCTTTTACTCTCCAAGAAGTTAGATAATATCAATACAATGGCCTGTATTATCACGGCGAGTTAAACTACCGCGCTGGTCCATTGAAATGATTGGATAATGATCGAGCCAGCCCAGTCGTCAACTTACGGCTCTACATCTATGAAGGAATTAAGTGCTGTCATATATGGTGTATGACAAGCCTTGTTTTTGTCTTACATTCTGTAGTACTTAACATAATTCTGATTATATAACAGAATCTAATACTTAACGATGATGAAAACTTGGACCTGCCTTTGCATTACCGGATTCCTTTTTCTCGGAACTATCAAGTTAACCTTTGGGCAAAGTAAATTTGCTCTGTCAATCAATCTAGCGCCCATTTATACCCATGCAGGTTATAACGTTGCTTTACTTTTACCTGACCCAAATACCCAATCTCCAAATACAGTCATCACTTTATCTTCGCATGGACTTAGCTATATGATGGGCCTATCATCCCGGTATAGCTTCTCCCCTAAATGGTCTGCTTCGGCTGGTATCTGGGCCACTCATGTCTTATCCAGCACAGCTTATTTCGATATAAATGGCAGCTCTATTCGGATTCCTTATCACTACAGCCATCCCTTTACGAATGCGTATAAGGTGCCTTTATCGGTGAATTATCAGTCATCCAAAAACAGGCTTTCACCTTATTTTTCGATTGGTGCTTCACTGGACTTTAGGGGCGTTAGTTACGTTGATTTAGCCGGAAATGGCCAGGAAGTGCCTGTCAAGCTTGGGAAAGCTTTAATTGTCACGCCCCTAGTTGGAATCGGAGCCATCTACCGATTAAACAACCATCTGCTGGCTGTTGCTCAACCAACGATCCAATATAATGTGCAATCTCATCCAACATATTCCTACTATCATTCCTATCAAATAGGCCTACAAATGCAGCTGATGCATCAGTTTTAATAGGTTGGTTATCATAATGCCACTTATACAACAGTTAAAGTATTACAACCTTTTCGCGCTCAGAAGAGTCACTACAGCTATGAAAAACCTATATCTACTTTTGCTCATTAGCTTGTGGGCTTGCCAAGAACCCACCTGCCAGAAAGGGGCTGATCAGACAACAGGATTAATCCTTCGTACGCTGGATAGGACTTATTCTGCTTACGACCAAAAACAAGGTGAAGATCTAAGTCGCAACGGTATTCGAATCTCTAATGCAAGTCAGTATAAGCAGGCATTTGCTTATTGCTGTCAGAACCGTTTAGATAGCCTTGATTTTACGCAGTATGAGATACTTGGCTTGTCCACTGTAAATAAGGGTAGTGATAGCCGCTATATCTACGATGTGAAGCGAGATGATGCTACGAAGAAGGTAACCTACACGGTTAGCGAAGAGTACTGTAATCGTTCCTCTCCAACCGATGGACGTAGTAATTTTGTAGTTGTGCCTAAGTTGCCTTCCGACTATCAAGTCGAATATGTACGCAATCAATAAAGTTATCTAGTTGTGTTTATTCAAGAACTCAACTCAGCGAGTGGCTGGCTACTTCCTATTTTTATTCCCTTTACATAATCGTAGTTATAGAACGAGTCTGGGAAATGTACAAACTAACTGAGGGTTAGACATTTGCACATTTCCCAGACTCGTTCTATAACTAACTTTATGTAAAGGGAATAAAGATAGAAGGGTCAACTACAAGATCTTAAACAGTTTATTAGTAAAGTTAAAATCTCTCCCACCGATGATTGGTGTCAAAGCTGATTAACTTTTTGTCGGGAGTTTCAAGAAAAACTAAATTCCTCTGTGGCCCATCGGGCAGTTTAACTTTAATAAACTTACCTCGCTCATAATTACCGTTTGCGATTACATCAACCCCATTGATCAGCATCTTGACAAAGACCGAACCATTTGGTTTGAACATTATCGTTTCATATCCGCCTTTAAACAAAGCATGCCGGTACTGCCGATCCGAGTCAAAGGTGGATTCTGGGTTCTTTCGCTGGCAACCTGATAAACTTAGTAGCCATAATCCAAGCACTAAAGTATAGCCACTTGACCTATTGAAAACAGTGCTAAGTCCCATATCCTGTCTGGTCAGTTAAAAAGTACACAGTTGAATCCCGCTTACTTAATTACAAATATAGGAAATTAACTATATATGTAGTTTTGTGTTATATAAGTGCTTTTATGTAAAGTAGAGACTCCTAAAAGCCTACCGGAAGCCTATAGCATCCCATTGGAAAGGGGATAAAAATAGTACAAATCAACAGAGAGCTTTTGGTTAGCAAAATGACTTGTAAACTAGTTTACAAACTCCTGAGCGAAAATAGCGCCCATTTTACTTTAGCAAGATGTGTTTTTGTCGGACAAAAACCTTTCCGTAGCCTTCAGCTAACGGACTTAATTGGCCTTCGAAGTCGGTCAATTTCAACACAAAACCAAAAAGCGAATCTAGCTTTTATCCCCTTTCCAACCCTTTTTTAGCCAGTCTGTCTTAGCCCGCACCGGGCTGGATTTTCTGAGGCATGGACCACCCCAACTGGACGCAAAAAAATCGGCCACATCTGAGAGCCGATTTTTGGGGTAAACCATTCGTTACACTAAAAACATCATAGGAACAGGGATAACGGTTTGTGCTGCTTTTCGCTTTTTTTTCGTCCAGTTGAGGTGGTCTATGCCTCAGAAAATCCCGTGGCTGCAGCACACCAATAAGGACTCCTCCATTGGAGGAGTCTTTTGAGCAAACCTAGGAGGAGGTCTGCACTGCAAAACGGGGGCACCCTGTTGCAGACAAAATCACTACGGGGAGGAAACGCCCGATAAAGACGAGACGCGATACAGTCGCTAGAGATCAATTCAGACTATGCGCCTGTTGCCAAGATTCACTTAAGCCATGAGCTGCGCGTTTAAACTGACACAAAAGATGCTCAAGACTCCAATTAAGGTTAGCCCCACGCAAAAAGTCCGCTAAACTATCCTGGCGCTCTAACCGAAGCCAGAGTTGTAAATCCTGACTGAGTAAATGGTTGGCCATGTAGTCCTTGACCAAGGCTCTGTTTAGCGGATCAAGGTTGTCTGCTTGCTGCTGACGATACTCCTTAATTACCTTAAATATTCGGTCCAGCGCTTCAAACTCTTCAAAGGGTGTCATAGGAGGAAGGACATAAAGAATGACATGAAAAAAAGTCAACGATGGGTGACCTTTTATAAGCCAACAATTACACTTGGGTCATACCCAGAATTCTTGTATTCGTACGCTAAAATACCCGGCCAAGGTCTGTTCTAAGTCTGACTAAATGGAAAGAAGCGAACAGCTACACGAAGGCACTGAATAGTCGTTGGGACTATAAGCTTCGATAAATCGCTATGTCATCGATATCATATTCGTACCGCTCTAGCTCGTTGCCAAAGGTGGTACATACAACCCGATTTTGATTCAGGCTACTGGTTGATCCGTTTACCGCCCTTCCGTAAGCTTTAGTTTCCATAATGTGATCAGGATTTTTTCGATCTACGACCAAAATAGCTGATCCTTTCAGATCTAGATTCCGCCGAATGATGTGACTATCAGACGCGTATGGCGTATTAAACAGCAGGTTTGGCATAAAAGCTTTATGGTAAAAGAGGGGGTGTTACTCACAACGGCTAGCTTGATGAATCGATACCAGGCTACTTGGAAAGCTTCTTTTTAAGTAGCTTGATGGCCTCTTGCAAGGATTTATTGGATTCGTATCGACTTTTGACCTGATCCAGGTATCTGCTCAACAGATGATCAAATGAATCCTTACTCAGGGGCTTCTTATCAGATGAATGACTCATACAGGTCGAATCTAGCTATCGGCTATATCATATGAAGCAGCTGATAATCAGGCATGAAATGTATGGTTTGTTTCAAGCCTAACCTAATTTAAACCTGAATCATTAAAACAACTTAACCAGCATAGCTCATCAAGTGCACTGCGCAACAGCAACGAATTTGTTTTTTTATGCACTCTTGCTAAAAGAAGAATCCTGGTTTCGTCTCTCAACAGAAGGCTCTTCCAGCTTAAAGACGTAGATAAAGTAGACTAATTCAATAAATTTTACCGGAATGCTACTGGGCTATACCTAGTAAACTAGTTGTCGGAGGGCCTGAACCTGGAGAGATTTTCACTTATTTTTTTAAGAACGATTTAATCAGGATTAGTCTACCTTTAGCCCAATCCGTTCATTCTGAGTACCCTTCCCGCCTTCTGCTCTGCTCTATAGGCTGTCGGTCAAGCTACTCCTCCAGCGACCCTTCCCGATGCAGCCCAAATTTCTGATTCTTCTTGTCGATGATGATTCATCACTCGTAGAGGTGCTACCTCTGGCCGTCAAGAGTAGTTTTCCCGAAGCGTCTTTTATCCAGGTTCACAGCCACAGCGAAGCGATAGCCTACATTCATGCCTTAGACCATTATGGGCCTAAATTGATTCTGCTCGATATTGATCTGGGCTCCAATCAGAGTGGACTCGACTTGGCGGCCTTTTTACGCGTTCATCCAGAAGGGCGCTTTGTACCCATTGTCATACTGACGATTGACCAATTACCAACGACGATTGGCTTGGCTTATTTAGCGGGTGCGTCTTCGTTTACGGTCAAACCGGCTAGCTTCGGCGAGTGGCAAATCTATCTGGCGACCTTACGACTGTATTGGTTTAGTACCGTAACGATACCGCCTGTTCGATTCCATAAATTAGAGTATTGGAAATAGTCAGTTGTGAACGTATGCATTTAGCTTTCGTATAGCGAATACCGTATCTTGGACTACCGTACTTAACCCTTACTCTATGCCTACCTATTCTACCACCGATTTCGACCGGATCGGACGCATTATCCGGCTGATCAAACGCCATCAGCAAGCTCAAACGTCTATGGCTTTATGGTTTAGCCGGGAGCAATATTTGAAGTACTATTTACAGCCTGGTGACTGGGCGTTTTGGCAAGCGATAAAGGCAGATCAAGTCCCCATTTAGCCTCGTCGGTGTGCTCGTAAAATTGTGGCTATTTCTTAGAATAGTTTCTTAACATAAGATTCCTTATGCAACTGGTATAGAAATAATGCAATTTTCCACCATTCGTGTATGTAGTACCCTATCCTCTTTTAACCTGTTTTAGGCTAACTGACCGACAAGAAAAGGCCTTGTAAATGAATTAGATACAATTTGGGCATTTACCGTCTTCTTCCGTTATTGCCCTTGAAACTAACATTTATTCAGTAATGCCAACGGGAACGGTAAAATTTTTCAATGACAGTAAGGGATTCGGCTTCATTAAACCCGATGATGGGGGCGAGGACATTTTTGTCCATGCTTCAGGCCTGATTGATCAAGTGCGGGAGAACGACAAAATCAAGTTCGATGTCGAGCGGGGCAAGAAAGGCTTAAATGCGGTCAACGTCGAACAGGCTTAGGCTCATCTGGGCTAGCGGTCAATCTATGTAAAACAGGCTGATAGTGGCCTGTTTTTTTGTTTTAGCGAAGCCACCCGTTTAGGACTTGATTCACAACTGTTTGAAGTGGTGTTGGGTTATGCCTCTTCGGTTGATCAGCCCCTATTCCCTTAGTTACCCGTTAGCTACCAAACCGTTTACGGTCTCTATATTCTTATGGCATTTTATAAACGTCCGTTGAACTAGGGCCACCTGGCCGTAAACTCAGCGAATACCCGCACATTGACAAATCCAGCAATGGCTGAGCGCTTAGCCTTAAAGCCTAAACCAGACTCACCCTGTACCTTGGTCGATACACGATAGTACGCCACGTATTTAGCCGGTCCAACGTTGGCCACTGCTCACGCGGTTCTGCTCCGGTCCGTCCTGGTTCCCAAGACAGACCGCGCGGTTGATTTCTTAGCCATTGGCTTACAGAACAACTTTGTTAATACGAAACGTAAGAAAAGGATACTTCTTTGTCAGTGACAAAAGACGCGTTTGCGCTTCCTCCAAGCTCAGTTGCTCAGCAGAATCAGTTAGAGGCAAAAGTGCTCCGGTAGAGTCATCAAACTCTTTGACTGTAATCCACTCACTTTGTACCGGTGTTAGAAACTGAACTTCTTGATAAACCATAGAGGTATTGCTTTAGCTGTTCAAAAGTACAGGTCAAACACGATTTTACAAGGCTTAAACGACCATTGCAGCTTTGTAGTCCAGTTTACAAGTAATGCTTCGTTTTCCAATAAACAATGGGGCTAACTATACTCATTATCTAGTCAAAATTTGTCTGCTGAATAGTATTTTACCGCTAAAGTATTTTTATCTCCCTCCTGCTTCCCTGTTATTGTAGTTTGTACTTTTCGTAGTGATCGATCAGAAAAAATAACCATTTCGTGAACGCTTTAAGACATTGGAACTGAACGTTATGCTACCACTATTAGTCAAGATGAGCGTTCATAGGTTCAAGGGTTTTCCTGAACGATTTTAGTAAATTACAAAAGTGATGGCAAGGTTTTGATTTTCAATTGCTTAAATGGTTCATTAAAATAAACTGAATAACCTTTTAATGGACGATTTTAGATTAACTTATTCTGGAGAGTGAGCTAGTATTGTAGAAAAGTTAGTTACGAATGGTTAGTCCCGGGTCGGCGCTTCGACTGCTGCCCCGATAACTCAAAGTCCTCCTTCGCCTCACCGGCCGGTGTGTTGATTTGATACTGCTATTGTAAGTAGTCATCGCACTTTTTGAGAGTTATGAGAGATTGTGTAACTAGCGACAACAAACATTCGTAGTGGAAACCTTGTCAGACAAGATTGTGACTAGCACAGCCGCAAGGGTCATTGCCTTCATGAATAATTGTGACCATAAACTCCAAAATGAAAATGCCTGTGCGACTGTTTTATTGGTGTTCTTCCATACAACCCGCTTCGGGGAGAATCAGGCGTAGAATAACTATAGCGAAACTGTGAAACTGCCGACTGGTATAAACAGCATTATAAAATTATGTGCTCTTCATGTTTTGCATCATATTTTGTCTTAATTACCTATACAAACAAAGCTTTTTTATAAAAATGCCAAAGGCATAAAATGATTATAGTATGAAGTTAAAAAGTCATTATAGAACTCCAAAGAAGTGACACAATTGGTCGATTATATCACTCACTTGAAGTTATAAAATGATAAATCCCCTCTAATTTCTATAATAATACACTCCCTCAGGATTAATAGCTTTATAAGAAAGCTTTGTATTTAGCAGTACGCATAATCAACGGCCTATAAAACAAAAAATGTATGACAGACATTGAAATCGTTCGAGAAGCAATAGAGTTATTTGCAGTTAATTATTTTGAGACGATAGAAATGTCAGGGACTGTAAAAGCTCAGAATAAGGATAATATTAATTATATTAGTATCGACCTAGCCAATTTGGAATGGGACAAAAACTTAAATAAACTTCACCAATCCTTAATCAAATACCTCAAGGAATGGGGTCAGAAAAATATTTCAAATTTTAATAATTATATTGATATCTCAAGGCTAACCGTTGAATATCTGTTACCTGAGAAAGACAAAACTAATCAAAATCAATCTAGACATGTAAAACTTTTTTATTTTCCCTCGTATTATTACCGAGCCGCTAAAAAAAATAATGAAAAGACTTATTCAGGAGTTTTACTCAAGTTTTTAATCTTTTGGCACAATATCCTTTTAAGAAATACGATTATTACTATTATTCCTACCATAGTATTAATTGCAATAAGTATTTGCAAAATCCATACTGATAATGATTTCCAGAAGCGACTGGAGAAATCATATGACTACATAAACGTAGCTAGTGGAATTATTGCTTCATTTGTTCTTGGTTTTTTGATAAATAAAACTATAACTATTCGCCAAGATAAGTTAAAATATACAAGAATAATAAGACTTCTCTCTAACAAGTTAACTTATTTCAGAAATATTTGCTTCAATCTTATTAGAGACCATAACTTTTGGTCAAGCGAAAAGCCATTCTACAAATCCTTTGAATATGCAAATTCAATCAAGCATGACATAACCTTTGAAGAATATTTTTATCCAAATTATGATGACGATATCAAATACTCTAAGTACAAATCTTTCTTTAAAGAAGATCTTTCTCCTGGTATTATTCTATTAGTGCTTCAACTACATATGATAGCTGATGAATCATTCTTAGATTCGGGATTGACCTACACAAAATTTCCACCTGACCACATTTATACTCACGATGAAATGAAGAATTTTATCTTATTTAATGATTCAAATAGAATATGGTATTGCTGTTCCGAAATGAATATTTTTCCAGAAAAGTTTTACAGTTCATATTATATAAAGGAAACTATTGAAGACATAAACCGAATTTATCCAAAAAATAAAATTGAAGACCTCTCAAAAGATAAGTTAGAAGAAGTAAGCTTAGATTTTCAATATCGAATTATTCCACGTCTTTATAATCTAACTAGAATGGTTGATTCACACTTACCCTTAACTGTTAGATATTTTATTATAACATCTACTCTGCTTTTAATGTTTGGATTGATAATCCCAACTCTAATTTATATCTTCATTGACAAGACATATGCTTTTTTAAGTGTATTTGTTGTAATTGGTATTATTGGACATATATTGCTAACTATAATACCAATTTTAGAAGCCGAAAACAATTTAGACAGAAAATATGACTATTTATAGAGAAACAGAAATACTTACAACCAACAGGGGCTAAAGCATAAATGCTCAAGTGTTGTTTTTCAATTTGTCTTTAGTACGAGGTTGAGCTTATGTCTCCTTATTTTCAAAGCACCGTCAATCCCTAATCCTTTAGCTGTCCTCACAAATAACCAAGTTCTGAATTAAAATGATTGAAGAAAAGCATCTGTTCATTGAAACAGAACTTACTGAATGGAAGGATATTTTCAGCATCAACGACAATTTAATAAGTCAGCTAATATTTAGAGGGCAAGCAGATAGTAGTTGGACAGTAAGTTCTACTATGGAGCGATTAATGAATCGTTTGCACCCCAATCACATAGATAAATTTATACTCCCTGCTCAAGAAGGACAAATGTTAAAAGAATTTCAATGGAAATATCCAATTTTCCGAGTAAAAAACATTGAAGATAAGAATTTTGTAGAGTGGCTTTCAATAATGCAACACTATGGTGCAGCGACAAGACTCGTAGACTTTACCGATTCCCTTTTTATTGCAACATTTATGGCAATTTACGAAGCCCAAACTGATTCTTCGGTTTGGGCGATAAACAAGCATGTCATTTCTTCAAGCACATACAATCTTTACATATCAAGATTTAATACCAACAATGTTTCAGCTCAAGACTTAGACGAGTTTTCGCTTGTGTTAGCAAACGATTCAATTGGAAATGCCTTTACCGCTAAGGAGAAAAAACTTTTAATAATACGTCCCCAAAACAGTAATGAAAGACTTTATAGGCAACAAGGCCTTTTTGTCATGCCAAATAATATACAGATATCTTTTATGGATCAGTTAGAGCCATTATTGAGCTGTGATAAACCACTTTTTATCGACTTTAAGCATTTGATAAATATCTCAAAATCAAACAAACAGGATCATTTTACAATTATTAAAATAAACATCCCTCAGCGCCTTCACTTGCAAATACTTAAAAATCTAAGAGAAATGAATATCAATTCTGAAATTCTCTTTCCCGGCATCGAAGGTTTAGCAAAATCCCTTAACTACAGTAAATTCAAAATCAATTAGATGCGCCTAATATCGTTTTCTAAAATGCGGGTTGCTAATGGACAAAATACCAGCTGAAGTTAAAGCTATCCGAAATAAAGGGGCTCATTATTAAAGCCAGCATTTAGAGAGATATTCGTGTTGGCATAAAACATAATTTTTTCAGAATATCAGAATTATTTTATAAAATAATTAGAATTTAATATGGCTATGTATCTGCACTCTCAATTTCCATCAGTGCTAGTATCAGCTTGAGTTTCAACGTTAAGAAGTCTATTCTCTAAAGTATTCATGGTAAGAATTGAACTAACGAAAATATCTTCAGCAACTTGCATATAATTATCATCGTTCAAGTTGAAATATTTCATTGTCTTCTTTACGGAATCATTTGATTCGCTAAATCGATGAGCAACTAAACCAGAACGCAAATTTTGCAAATTCCGTAAAAACTCAATCATAGGGGGAATATCCACTCCCTTGGATTTAAGAAACCTATCAAGTTTATTGATACTACCGCTTATCTTTTCTTCTGTTTCAAAACCTTTTGAAATCTCTTTTTCATTTAAGCTATCTATGGTAATTATAACCAGAGACAATATTTGTTCACAGAAAGCCTTTACATTATTTGTTGTTGGTACGTGTAAAGATTTAAAGTTATGTTCATTCTTTTCTGAAAGAGTCTTGTATAATTCCCAACCAAATTTCTTTTGCCATTTCTTATTGAAATCATTGTATCTATCTTTAAAAAATAGATCAGCAGTTTCAGAATGCTCAGCCCAATTACCTTCTATCATGGTTCTATAATAAGTATGGCTCATACCTTTTTGAGGTGTAATGTTATAATGCTTCCAATGTAACTGCTCTTTATATGGCAGTGAGCTTAGGTCAACTAAGAATACGGCAACATATTCACCAATATTATTATCTATTTTTAGGGAGAAAAAATTAGAACTGACACTAAAACCATCTACGGTGTATTTACCTGGGTCATAATAGTACTTATTTAATACTTCTTTCTTGAAATATGTGAGTTTAAAGTATTTTTCATCTGACTTCTTACAGCTTTCAAGTAGTTCATTTCCATCATCATCATATCCTGTTATAAAATCAGCATATTGATAATTTTCTGAATCAAAATGGTGTGATTCTGTTTTAGACTTATCGTAATCAATTATGATCTTACCGCGAATCCACCCTTGAAGCATAGAAATATCGGAAGGAGATGGCCTTATATAATGGTTATAAATATAATTAGCCTCTTTAAAATCTTCATCCAAAGGTTTAATATCACTATCAATTATTTTAATGTCTATATAGCGCACAAAATCAAAGCATATTGAAAAGTAGATCTGCCTTACTGCTAAATACTCCTTCAAATATTTAAGCTTAATTTTAACTTTTTCAGGCTCTATAATTATAGCTTCGTCAAGATCTCCAGCATCATCTATAAAGTAATATTTTCTATTCTGTTTATCCGTACCTTTTTCATACAGTCGAAAATATAGAACAAATTCTTCGCCAATATCTATATATGATTCATGCTTATTATCAAACCTGAAGCTTTTACTAAAAAGAAAAGGCTCAAGGCTATCTTCATCATATGTATAGTATCGTGATGCCCATTTACCATCAACCATAGATGATATTATAGATGGTTTTCCCTCGCTTCCTGGCCTGACTTTCCATTCTTTGTCTTCCCGATATTCATCAATTTGGCTTGAGCTAACTATTCCACAACAAATTAGGATCTCATCTTCATAGCGTTCATTGATGCTTTCATAAACAGTAACCCATCCGTCTCTAATAAAGGATGATTTAATTTGTTTGATTCTGTCAGTGAATAGAAATGAGTCTTTATTCATTTGAGGTAAGGCTACTATGTTGATTGTAAATATAACTTATTACAGAAACTGCTACATTACAATCTTATGGCATTTTACGAACGGACGTTTGTAAAAGGCCATAGAACACTATACTTGATCTAATAGGCCGTGGAACACCCACTTACTACGTGATAAGGGTTATGATATGAATTACATCTGTTACTACCGGGTATCAACTAAAGCACAAGGCCGATCCGGTCTTGGCCTGGGGGATCAGCGGTCTATAGTGAATCGGTATCTTCGGGATGATGATAAACTCCTTCAGGAATTTACGGAAGTCGAGTCCGGCAAAAAAGGAGATCGGCCAAAACTTCAGGAAGCTATTCGAGCTTGTCAACAATCAGGGGCAAAGTTACTGATTGCAAAGCTCGATCGGCTAAGCAGGAACGTAGCCTTTGTGATGACCCTGCGCGATTCCGGCGTTGATTTCGTAGCTTGTAATCTGCCGGATGCCAATACGCTTACCATGGGCATGATGGTAACGTTTGCTCAGTATGAAGCGGAACGCACTTCTGAGCTCACCCGCGCAGTCTTGGCCCAAAAGAAGGCACAAGGCTTTAAGCTGGGTAAACCTGAAAACCTAACATTACAGGCTATTCAGAAGGGTGAAGCTATTCGGGTCGATAACGCGGCCACTCATAAGGCGAATGTCCAAGCTACAGAGCTAGCCATACTTTACCGTAATAAAGGTATGACCTACGCTGAGATTGCGGAAAAGCTCAATCAGACTCACTATTAAACCAGGCGGAATAAATAATTTGATGGAAAAGCCGTGTTCCGGCTGCTTCAAAGAATAAGTTTGAAAACGATTTGAAACTGTCGTATGTTTGCAGTATGGAAGTGTCGTATTTTTGTTAATATAATTCTCTGATTACTAGTGAAAAGAAATAGAACATTGGAAAGTAAGATCCTTGCGCGAATCATCCGCAAGAAGTCTTCCGTTCTGCTGCGGGAAGATTTCTTGGATCTAGGCGGCTATGACCAGGTAGGAAGATCATTAAAGCACCTGGCAGACAAGGGTAAACTAATCAGAATTGGCTATGGTCTTTACTCTAAAGCTAAGGTGTCATCATTAACCGGCGAAACAATACCGGTGGCTCCGCTGCCTTCCCTGGCTAAGGAAGCATTAAGCCGTCTAGGTGTGAAAACTGCGCCTTCTAAAGCTGAAATAGACTATAATGAAGGTCGTTCAACCCAAATACCAACCGGTCGCTTAATCGGTGTCAAAGACCGTATTAGCCGCAAGATTGGCTTTAAGGGGGCATCTATTAATTATGAACACGTCGCCTAGCAGAGCAATCATTGAGGAAGTAGCCCAGATCAAAGGAATCAGTGAAGCTTTCGTTGAAAAGGATTGGTACGTTACTCAAGTAATTAGATTAATTAGCAGCATCAGTTTTCAGGATTTCGCCCTTGTCTTTACTGGCGGAACTGCTTTGTCTAAAGCTCATGGGATTATTCAGCGTTTCTCTGAAGATATTGATTTCAGGGTTATAGTACCAACTTTAGCAGAGCAGAGTAAGAGTCAACAAAGCAAAACGCTATCAGCTTTTAAGAAAGCTGTAGTCGATATTCTGCGAGTTGATTTCAACGTAGATGAGAACCAGATCACAGCTAGAAACGGAAACCGCTTCATAGCCATTGAACTGAACTATCCTACTTTGTTCGGCAGAGCTGATGCATTAAGACCGCACATTTTGCTTGAACTGACAGCATCAGACCTTTCTTTACCAGCGGTGAATCTGCCTGTTTCCTCATTCATAAACGAGGTAGCCAAAAGATTACCAGAAGTGAAAGGCATTGATTGCATTGATCCGGTTGAGAATGCAGCGGACAAGCTCAGTGCTATTACATGGCGAATCCCTGACCGCAAACGAGGTACAATAAACGATGATCCAGATATAGTAAGACATATTCACGACCTGGCCATTCTAAGCAATAAGGTCATGAATCATCCTGAATTTACGACAATGGTAAAATCTGCTATTGATCGGGATGATAAGCGATCTGAAACGATAACTGGGCTTACCTTGGCTCAGAAGCTTACAAAAATGCTTGGCATACTCGGCTCAGACTCTGAGTATTCAACTGAATATGAACGCTTTGTTAACGGTATGTCATATGCTCCAAGTAGCTCAATACCATCTTTTCAAAAAGCAGTCGAAAAGGTAAGCCAATTGATACATCAAATTAATAAACCCTAGCGGCCATCCCTATGCATAAACTTCTAGTTGATACGTGCGTTTGGCTAGATCTAGCGAAAGATCCTGAGTATGAAAAAACTTTAGATATAGTCGAAGAATTAATTACCATAAATGAACTATCATTAATTGTTCCTCAAATAGTAATTGATGAATTTTCTCGTAATAAAGAGCGGAGTATTAAAGAAAGCGGCAAGAGTCTTTCTGGCGTAATAAAGCGAGTAAAAGATGCAGTAAATAAGTTTGGGGATCGTGAAACTAAGCAAGCCGTTTTAGAGCAATTAAACAATATAGATTACAAAATACCTGGTCTTGGTGAATCAGCCGCTCATGCTGTTACGCGAATAGAAAAAATACTTAACAGCAGTGATATTATTGAGGCAAATGAAGGGGTGACAGCAGATCAGTTATATGTAAGGATCAAAGCTTATATTTTTAGGGCTTTTAAAAATGCCAGCACAGTTCTACAGGTGGACAACAAATCAGGGGGACTGTTCGGTGCAAAAGGAATCATAGAAGTGTGACGAACCCACCGTAGTTTTGCTCGGTGTTCATTTAATTTAATTGATTAAAGTGTTTTACTTGCCCCATTACTGAGTCCGCGAAGATTACAGCGCGGAGTTTTCCTTTGTTTATCAACGCGTTAGATTCTATCCATCGGGCAATCAACTTGGTGATATTTTAATCGAATGCTCCCAATATGATAGCAATTGTCCCGAATTAGAAATAATTATTAAAAAAAACCTACTTTGTTTGCTAAGCTTTAACAGGCTAATCTATTAAACCAATTTTTATATGGAGAAAGAAGATTTAATAAAATTTATCTCCACTGGTGGAGACATTGCCGGTGCAGCCACTGGAGGGGCAATTGGCTTATTAGGTGGTCCATTTAGCGCAATTGGTGGGAGTATACTAGGAGTTGCATTATCAAAAGGTATCGCTGAGGTTGCACAGAGGCTGTTGTCTAGTCGGGAACAAAAAAGAATTGCGGCAGCCTCAACATTCATTTTAACTGGTATAAGAGAAAAAGTTGACAATGGATTTACACCTAGAAACGACGGTTTTTTTACGCAGGAAGAATTTGATAGAAGCAAAGCAAATGAGCTATTTGAAGGCGTTATGCTTAAATGCAAGGATGCTTACGAAGAGAAAAAAATAAAATACTTATCCAAAATTTTTGAAAGTGTATCTTTTGATAGCAGCATTAGTTCTGAAACAGCCAATCAAATACTAAGTACCGCACAAAATTTAACTTTTCGCAAACTCTGTCTTATCAGTTTAGCTTACAAAAATCAGCATAGTTTGCTTGGTACTATACAACTTGATGATGATGATTACATGACCAGTACTAACGGAACATTGAATACAGATACATATCTGATATTTCAGGACATTTTTGAGCTATCTAGCAATGGTTTAGTTCAAAAAAGTAACAATTCTGCTATGCTGGATGCTGGCTATGTTGTTCCATCCTTTATCCACACAACCCAACTTGGTGAACTGTACACTCAGGTTATGGGACTTAATGATATTGATTTACAAGAAATGGAGTTTTTGTCTACTTTAACAAAGTAACTTATGCTCGGTGTTCATTTAATTTAATCGGTTAGGTGATTCACTTGCCTCTTTGCTATCGCCCTGAGAAAGTGTAGCATTGGGGTTTTTATATCTTGTCAACTCGGTTCATACGGTTCAGCAGGCAACCTCCTCGGTACTTGATAGCGCATCAGGATATCCTGATAAATGTCGGTTGCTCAAGTTAAAAACTGGATACGCTAAGATCATGGACCAACGGACTGTGCCTGCCTACATTTTTGAATATTTCTGTTAATGTAGTTGTATTTACTCCAACAATAGAACGAAATTTAAATATTTTAAACTCATTTTCAATGCCTACTAATTCCAAAAGACAAGTAACTGTTATTGATTCTTTTGCTCAATATATTGATGAGATTGGTGCATTAACATTAAGTAGCCACAATTTCGTTTTATACAGAGGTCAAATTAAAGACGATCCTTTACTGCCTTCAGTTGCAAGAAAAGATAAAACAGTTGATACTACTATTATCGAAATTGACATGTTAGAAGATTTTAAAAGAAGGTCAATGCTACTAGTAAGTAAAGGCGAAATTGATAATGAATGGGACCAACTGGTCTACGCTCAACACTTTGGGCTAAAAACAAGGTTACTAGATTGGACAAGCAATCCACTGGTAGCATTATGGTTTGCAATACAAAGAGAAACCGCTAAACCTGAAGACGAAAAAGATGCTTGGGTCTACATTATTTATGGTGACAAGAGCCTCGTGATTGATCCGTTCAATGAACAATCGCCCTTCGACCTTAAGCATACAAGGGTTTTAAGGCCAACATTAAACAATCCAAGAATTGTAGCTCAATCAGGTTGGTTCACAATTCACAGATATTCAACTCCATCGCATATGTTTGTTCCCTTAGAAACGAATCGTGATTTCAAAGGTGGCGTCAAGGTCCTTCGTATTCCAAAAGAGAAAAAGAAGAATTATTTAAAACAGGTAAGCGTTCTTGGCGTAAATGCACGATTTGTTTATCCAGATGTCAATGGTCTGTGCCAACATCTCAACTGGAAATATCTATAAATAGAATCAAGTATGTAGCATACTAAATTATTACCTCTGTATTTAACCATATTTATTATTAGGGTTGGATCTGATATTAGGTAATATTTTGATGACTAATTCATTTACTATTCACACATGAATCCTAACAACTACTTTGATAAGACCGCTGATGAATTTATCGCAATACTTGAGGGGAGAGATTCAGGTTTTAATCAACCACAAAGAGCCAATCCGAAGTACAGCCAGCAGATATATAATCAGGCATTAGTTGCTTCAGGGTTAGACCCTGACTGCACTATATATGTACCCCAAAGCGATTTTCGACAAGAAGGCTGGCGAAATTACGACTCTTTTAATGGCTCGGATAAAAGCAAATGGCGTAATCCAAAACAGCCCTTTATTTATAGAATTAAAAGTCATACTTACTGGAATAGAGGAGCAAATTTTTCGACAGGTGAGGGGGTTAAGCCCGAATTAAGTTGTGGTATCAACCTATTAGGTTGCGAGTTTCTTAGTGGATTTACAATTGCAAACATCAAGGCTAGATCAAACTTTGTCTTAAATAATTGCACCTTTTTGTCATTTGATGAAAATGTGCAATCAGGAGACTTAAACGTTTTCAATACTCAACTGCAAGAACTGCATATAGGAAATGCTGGATTTATTGCTGAAAATGAACAATTACCACAGTCACCCATCAATAAAATTGAGATAGTTGATTTAATAGCAGGAAAGCTTGTCTTGAGTGGCCTTCGCCTTAACGAGCTAATTATACGAGGCGAAAAAGGTTCAATTAAAGAACTTCAGATTCTTAGTTGTGAAATTGGGTGTATTAGTATTAGCGAAACTTTATTTAAAAAAGTCTTTATTTCTTCCACCACGGCAACTGATTGCTTTTCATTCGGTAGCGCTGCTGATAAGTTTTCATTGATAGGTAGACAAAACAATGAAGATCACACTATTAACAGTTTATCAATAAATTTAACAGAGCAGGCTACCAGGGGTGAGTATTATCTATGGCGAGCTGAGATTAAGAAGCTTGAAATAAAAGGACGTAATAATAGTAATATTCATATTAACGAGTGTGAAATAGACACATTAGAGTTTAAATATCTGACTAATACAGGAGAATTAAGCCTACATAATATTGACAAGGTCAGTAGACTATTATTAGAGCATTCAATAATGGGTAAGGCTATCTTTTCAAATTTGGAATGGACGAAGCGCGCCCATGTGCAAGTTGTTGGAAGTCTATTAATCGACATGGTTTTAATGAATACAATCTTTCCAATGGACTTGCGAGGGAGAACTGATGATGACTGGAGAGAGATTCACAGCACCCTTCTGCAACTGAAATATCTCTCCAGTCAAACAGGCAATAGGATCCAAGAGCTAGCCTATGAAGCTCGAGAAATGTTTGCTTATCAAAAAGATAAGCAAACCCCTAAAAGCTGGGGAGATAGAATTGTTTTATGGGCAAATTGGATAACGAATAATCACGGACAAAGTTGGCTACAACCTTTAGTATTACTAATATTATTTACTGCATTTACTTTTTTTGAAATAAAAATCAATTTGGGTTATACAATTGTGTGGGGAACGTATAATAGTAATGACCTTAGCGATTATTTGGAGTTTGCTATCAATCCCTTGCATGAATTTGATAAAGTATTCGAGTATGCTAAAACAATACCGAAACAGCAAATTGGCAATGCAAAAATCTGGGATTTCATTAGTAAGCTGTTTGGCGGTATTATCCTTTTCCAATTAATTAGAGCCTTCAGGAAATACGCTAGAAGCGATGCAGGTTAATTGTTTAAAATTACCCCTTCTGGCCAAGTTGGTGCTTATTTTCTGGATTCTAACAGAATAACATATATACGCAAAAAATAATCGAATATATAGTCTAGACTTTGCGATAACTGCCTACATATTTTCTTCTTTGAGTATTTCGGAGTAAACTGGTTCAGCGTCACTTTGGGGGACCAGTCCTATTTCGAGCCAGCACCCGGATATGTAGCAGATCAAAACTGGCTTTGCCATACATCTGCCTTTTTAACGTTTTCAGCCGGTTTACTTGCCCCTCCGTCTGGCCATTACTCCAGATAGAACCAATCGCTTGCTGAACCGCTGCATAATCTTGACGAAGACCCTTCTCAAAGTTACTCAACCCCGCTGAGGTACTTGCGTCCTGACACCACTGAGCCAACTCATCGAGCTTTTGTCGGTCATCATCCCCTTGAAACGCAGACATAAGTCGCGAACTTGACGAATAGCTTCGTTTTGGCCTACCAGTTGTCCCCAAAAGGCCCACTCCCTCTCCGGCCAATCGCATTCGGGCTGACCCAGCAACCGACTAACTTGGCGGCCTGAGTAACGAACCCCTTTCTGAGCAGGTAGTAGAGCGGGTTCTTGAACTAAGCGCGGATAATCCGTCAAGAAGGTGGTCAAGATGGTGTATTCTCCATTGTAGCCTTGGGCTTTAATCTCCTCCAGGACTACCTTGACATTGGTTTCGCCCTCTACCCAACGCTTCCGCAGATAAGTTTCATAGTTCAGCAGATTCGAACGTTTTGGCTTGGGGCGGGGCACGAACTGGTCTTGTCGAAAATACTGCTTAAGGGTATTACGGGCCGCCCCCAAATGGCGAGCGACGGCCCGAATACCATGCCCCTCACGCTGCAATTCTTTCGTCCGTTGGTAAACGGCATACCGCTTTTCGGTAGGCATTGGCCTGTCTTGGGTCTGTAAAAGGACTGGTTGCTCAGTAGTAGATTGGGGTAAATCCGTTTCTATTAAGGTTGCGGCAGCAGCCACCGATTGCCCTTCATCGAGCATGCGTAGTGCCTCCGCTTTGAAAGCTTTATCGAACTTGCGATGGGGAGTGGTTGGTTTGTTGGGACTTGCCATGATGAGGGAAGTTACGCAAGAACACTGTCCGATTCAGCACGACCATACCAGCCTGTGCCGTCAGTTTAGTAAACTGTTTGGCCACGTCCTTGTTGCTTGGTCGCTACAAAGGTGACACGACTACCACCCTTTTTCAATTCCCCAACACATTCTTAGGTTGCTCGAAGAGAAACAAGAGGCTTATAATTACTAAAAATAAATCCATTAACGTACTTTATATGTAATTAAGTTCTCACGAGTGATATAGGCCTGAGATGAACCTAAATCAATCATCTTGTCAAGTAACCAGATAAAATCATTTAACAAAGAGGGGTTCGTTTTTATAAACGTTATATGCCGCTGGTAGAGCCGATTGATAAGTGCTTCAGCTTCATCTTGAGCTAAGGCGTCCAAGTTTTCAGGATGATTTTTGATTATGTCAACTACCCAATGTAGACCTTCTGGTAATAAACTTTGATCACCAACAGTTGACAGAAGTTTGACCAATGGGCGTATATTGTATTGACCGAACATGTCAGTAACCCGTTTAATAAAATACTTTTTACCTTCCAGCGGTTTCCAATGTGTTGCCTCCTTTTTCCAGTCAATCTCCAAGAATAGTAAATTAGAAAATATGCGATAACCAGACTGTGTAAGTACTTGATAGAACCGTCCCCAAACTCTCCAGTAATTTGTTATTACCCGATTTCCAATACTATCGGATTGATTGGAAACAATTTGATCCAACTCCCAAATTACCCTTCGCAACGTCCATTTTATAAAATCAAATCCACCATCTCGATGAGGGGAAGTTGAACTTAAAATTTGGGATGCACGATGAAGCAGTAGTTCGGCGATGTCTGCTGCGTTTTCGTTATCACAGTAGAGAAAAAAATCCTGTAGGTGCTCTTGCAAGCTAGTTCGGTCATCGTCGTAGATAAGCGGTCGACGATCTATTCTCTCCTCTCGCTCAAAATCTTTGTCTAAACCCTTAAGAAAAAGGGGAATAAAAAATTTTCTATAATTTATATGATCCTCTTGCTCCGTATTGAATGGTAGCATTATCAGCGCCCGTGTAAGCAGGTGGCTGTGCCAATTCACCAATCTAATCGCCTGAAAGTCAATAGCCTCATTCTCTTTACCTGTCACAACGTTACGAATAAATTCGCTTTCAGTCTTTTCAATCTGTTTTTGTAATTCCTCATTCTGATAAGCTCGCCATTGATCTTTTTCCTGGGCTTTTCTAAGTTGAGCGAATCGAATTAAACCCTGCCAAACTCGGTTGGCTACAGTGGCATCTGCTTCCCATAATTGTTCACGTAACGAAGCCAATAAAGGATCCATTTCGATTCTATGGAAATATGATGTCAATGCCTGAAGAAGTAGCTTAATAATCCGCTTACGTTTTTTTAGGTCGTTGGTTGTTTTGAGCAACAGAGGTAGGGCTGTTAATGCAGCATCCCGATCAAATATTGAACTTGGAGGGCCATCTTCTAAATAAGCGTCTCGGTGCTTAGTTCTCACAATTAGCCGATTAATAGCTCCTGTAATTGTTTCAAAACACCATGTATGCTGTTCTATGTTTAGTTCTTGATTCAGTTCACGAAAACCAATGACAGCTAAAGAAACTGGTCGGTCGTGAATAAAATTAAAGCTTTCATTAACCTTGTATTTTTCAAATATCTTATTCCACAGGGCATAATCTGCTATTGCCCCATCTTTTCGATCATATACTTTTCCAATCCAGATGGCTGCTGTAGCAGCTTGTTCATGAGATTCACGTTCAGGCAGAAAGTCATCAACGAGTTCTTGTACGCTGGGTTCATAGGCAGGTTCAATTATAAATCCCCCCTGTTCTGACTTAAACTCAGTTACCTGCCATTTGCGAGCGTCAATTTCGTGAAGGGTTTTCCGCCAATATAAGTTATGCTCATCTGCCTGTTCCCAAAGGTGATCTAGCACACTGAACAGGGCTTCGTTAAACAGTTTCAAGTTTAATTGTAAATCTAAAACGAATCCTTTCAAGCCATAGCCATATTTCTTTCTATGTGGCAGTTCATTTAATTCATGCCGTTTTTTCTGGGCAAATGAAATCTCATTATCCCAAGGGGCCAACGTGTTGGTTTGGTCATCTAATGCACGATGAACATCCCATTCGTAAAATTCACGGATTCCAAGTAAGGGTAACATTGTATCGCCAATCTCATGTGGGTAAGCAATGGCTACGCTTACTAATACGCTACTGATAGCAACCGAATTTGAATTACGAAGCAGATAATTAAAAAGGAATTTAACGTTGTGTCGGCTAACCTCGGTTTTTTTCTCGGCTATCTCTAACAGATACGCTTCTAAGCTCATTAATAAAGATTCCAGCAAATATGACGAAACGACGGTACCACGATAAGCTTGCCAAAGCACATGACTTCCCGACTGCGTTATTAACTGCCCGTTCGAAAGTTTAAGTTGGACTTCGATAATTTCGTCTCCTCGTGCCTCCCGCGATTTGACATAATGATTGGTGCAGTGGTTGACCATTTCCAGCAGAAAATCAATTCCCCATTCCCAGCTATTCCATAATAAGTTATAAGCTGGGGTTTTGTAAATTCCTGATGGGGAGTCATTTATATGATTTTCGAGCCCAAACTGTCTATTCTTATCAAAGGAGTAAAGGTCATCTTCTGTTTGTTGTTCAAAAATTTTTAAAAATGGGTCTAGGCTTTCTGATGATTCTATCCTCTTTGGGCGAGGTTTAATTATCCAAGTGGCTTTTGCTATAGCAATGACTTGCTCCGGCAAAAATTTGGTCAACGAACGGCCGTAAAGCCCAGATAAAGTCATTTTGCGGATGCGCCCATAAAATGATTTATCGTGGTATTCGTATCGTTCGGTTGGCTTAGGTATTGCTCTTTCGAGAAGGGCTTTAACTTCATTTTTTGCAAAGTCAGCTAGTTCAAAGGTAACGTCAAGTAAGCCTTTGATTCTGTTTTTAAGTGGATCCTTATGCCAAGCGTTCTCTTGCTTACTTTCGATCTCCTCAATATAAGTAAACAAGATGTCTTTAACTGCCTTGACCTCCGTCGGCAATAAATGTTTACGGTCTTTATAGAATATATAGCTCCAATCGATTAGCAAACCAGTAATCAGGATACGTAAGTTACTCAATTGAGCTAGATGAAGCTGGATAAACGACAGGGTCGCACTCCAGCCTGAACCCACTGGATACAACAATTTATGGGTACTGGTCATGTGATGTTCCTTACAAGCCGTGCGAAGAAGATGAACAGTACGTTGTAGGAACTGTGCCTGATCCTTCAATAACTCGGTTTCAAACTCTTCGAAAAAAATAAAACTTTCACCTGATCGTAAAATGGCTACTATGACTTCGTCCGACCAGTATGGTTCGATATTAGCTTGCTGTCGTGTTTCCCGTATCAATTCAAAAACGGTGGCTGCTCGATTACGAAGTGAATCTTCAACCCATAATCGAAACGCCCGACGTAAAGCTGGTTTATTGCCAATATGCTGGTAGAAGGTTTCGGGTTCATGGTGTGTTTCCCGTAACCGGCGAATATGTTTTACCAATGCCCAGTCTTCAAGAATATCATGCGATGGTGCATATTTAAGCTCATTCGATTGCTTTGTTAGAATGTTGTCGTTTACTAATTCATCAATAGCCGCAGCGTCTGCTAGTTCCGGTTCGGCATAAAGGGTCATGCGCTGTGCTCGCAGCAAGGCAACTTCTATAAAAGCCTTGTTGCGTTTAGTGGGCATTCCGTCTCGAACCACAGAATCATTTTCAACAATGTGTTGCCAAAGTCGATTTTTAAATTCCGTTAAGGTTAGTTCACTGAGATTATCTGATGAGGTGTTCACCCATCGTACTGCAAAATCTAAATATTTAGGACTTCGTAGAACTTGGCGTATTTGTGAGTTAGATGCCAGTGGTCGTAGCTTTGGGAATGCGTTTAAAACCTGCTCAAATTCGCCTTCTTCATCCTCTGACAGTAAGGGTACTTCGAGTACAGAAACATTAGAAAGCACGTATTTTTGACTAAGTAATTCAACTGCATACGTCCTTGATGATGCGACGAGGCAAACACCTTCCACCCCATTTAAGAAGTGCATAAGTTGACGAAAGGCATTATCAGCATCTCCTTCCAGTAATTTTTCTAGACTGTCAATGAATATTACTTTTTGAGGTATCGCAGCTAGGCAGGCCGAAAAGTGACTTAAGCTATTGGATACTCCCAACCCAGCAAAAACTTGACCTAACTGCGACTGATTAAACTGATCCGCCTTGAATGTAAATACCGTTGTATTAGGCGTTAATTCCGAAACAACCTCTTTGATGATTGCCGACTTCCCAGCTCCAGGCTCACCAGTTACAATAGTTAATGTGTGACTGCTTAGTAGTGCAGAAAGACGGTTACGTAACTCAGGCCGAGGTAGATGCAGGCCAGCAATCGTATTAGTGAGCGGACCAAGTATAGTTTGGCTATCATCTTGTAATTTTTTAATAGCAGTATAGCTGTCGTGTAAACGGGCTAGTTCAAAATAGGCACTAAATGATTGATCCTGAAGACTTTCAAGAGTCACACTACCACCGTTTTTATTAAGTTCGGCAACGTAGGCGAATACGCTATCCCATATTTCACTTACGGATATCGATACTGTTCTATTCTTACTTAGTTCAAGCAGATTAAGGTAATTTGTTTTACTCTGACTACTTTCTTGGCTAAAATCATAGTCAAGCACCATTAAGCAGCGAAGGAACCGCCAAAGCCGTTCGTCATCTACAGTAACTCCATCGTTAACTTTTTGCAATACATCAGAGAAAATCGCCAACGTCTTTTTTTTGCTGTCAATCCGATTTACTTCCAGATAGAAATCAGTCGCTGAAGTCTTCGATTTAGCCCAATTGAGTAGTGTGAGGGTATCCTGCCGATCAGCTTGCGTAAGAGCACTCTTTATAATGAGTAAACGGTCAAGCGAAGGGTTGAATATAGTTGGATTTGTAAAGTCCTGCCAAAAGGCAGTCATCACTTCTTCGAAGGTGGTATTTTTTGTGGTAATTGGAAGGTTATGCTTGATTTGAGCTAGTAACTTGTGTTCGCCTTGATGAGAACGTGCCCGAATGAGTAGATCGTCCGTACAAAAGCCCAATCGGGTTGTCTGGAAAGCAATTTCGTTAACCTCACCAGTTGGCAATCCAGGCACTTTGCCTTTCAAGAGCATTGTGATTACGAAAGCAGTATGAACACTTAACTCAAATACTGTACCTCCACCACCTTTGGAAAATACGCTACTATGATCGTCTGTAACAGGTTGATTCATATTTTGTAATTGACTTATCACTATAGCACTTGTCCCTTAATTTAGTGAATTTTCCAAACAAAACTAGCCCACTCACCGATATGCCCCATTATACATCTTATAAAAATATATTAAACGAAGGCGACACTATATAACCCATCTATTGACTACTTTGGGATAAAGCACCCATAAAAAAGCCTTGGAACAGTTCATAAATCTTGATCGCTTATTTAATCAATTACCGATTGAGTATACATATGCGTCAAAGAATGACGACATTGATCTAACCGAGTTTAATCGCTTTCAGAAAGGAGGTTCGCTCGGCTGGCAAGAATTATTAAAAGAGCGACGTGTCGTTATAATTGCCGAAGCAGGTGCTGGCAAAACACAAGAAATTTGCCATGCTACACAGACTCTCCGAAGAGAGAATAAATACGCTTTTTTCATGCGTTTAGAACACATAGCAGATGATTTAGAGAGCGCATTTGAAATTGGCACTTTTCAAGAGTTTCAGGACTGGTTGAATTCAAATGAAGAGGGCTGGTTACTGCTTGACTCTGTGGACGAAGCCCGGTTGAAAGATCCTAAGGATTTTGAACGGGCCGTTCGAAAACTGGCCTCCCGAGTATCAATAGCCATTCCAAGGGCACATTTTATCATTACCTCACGAATTACGGCCTGGAGACCGAAAACTGATTTAACATTCTGCAACGCTAGGTTGCCTGATTTACTCCCCGCTATAAAGGAGGATAAAAATGATACCAGTGATGACATTTTTACAAAAGAAACTTCTTCACTTCAACCGGAATATCAACCTATCTATACAAATAATCAGAAAGAAACAGGTTTTAAAGTATACACATTAACCGACCTAACAAGTGATCAAATTTCTGTTTTTGTAACAAAGAAAAGTGTAGAGAACAGCACTGAATTCTTACGAGAATTAGAACGGAGAGACGCTTGGGCCTTTACAACACGTCCCCAGGACCTAGAAGAACTATTAGAATTTTGGAGTGATACTCACCGTATAGGAACCCGTTTTGAGTTGATGGAGCACAGCGTTAAGCGAAGGCTTGAAGAACGGGATCAGGATAGAGCCGATTCTAGACCTTTCACGGTTGAAAAAGCTCAGAAGGGTGCTCGCCTGTTGGCTTCCGCTTCCGTGCTCATGCATGGGTCCGTCTTTCAAGTTCCAGATGGGATAACTAATTCAAAAGGTATCGACGTAAAGTCGATTTTAACTGATTGGGACGATGAAGAGATTCAGATCTTATTAAGTCGTCCACTATTTGATGAAGCTATTTATGGTACGGTTCGCTTTCACCACCGTTCGGTTCGGGAATATTTAGCAGCAGTGTGGTTCGCTGAAGAATTACAGAAGGCTGGGTCTCGGCAAAAGATTGAACGGTTATTTTTTCGCACTCAGTATGAGCAATTGGTCATCATACCTTCCATGAGGCCAGTTTTATCATGGCTGGTTTTATTTGACTCTGAGTTGTTGCTAAAAGTTTATTCGCTTGAACCTGAGCTAATTTTAGAAGGGGGCGATCCGAGTAGAGTGCCAATTGAGCTGAGACGGAAAATACTCACTTCGGTCTGTCAAAAACTAGATTCTACTTCTTTCTATAGGTCCTTTGAGGAGCGGGTTGCTATACAGCGCTTTGCTTCACCCGACTTAGTGAGCGACATTATAAACTTACTGGAGGCTTATAGGCACAATACAAACGTTACCACCTATTTACTTAATCTAATTTGGCAGGGACAAATGAAAGCGGCTTTGCCTACTGCTTTGAGTTTTGCCTTGGATCATACAAAAGGGGAGCATACTCGAATTGCTGCCATAAGAGTGGTTAAAGAAATAGGAACGAGGGCCGACTTGGACGCTGTATGTGTTTACTTCCTTAGCGAAGAAAGTTCAAATAAAAGGAGAATTCTGGCTGAGTTGGTTGATAGTTTAGAACCATCCCAAGAATCGATAGCTTGGCTCTTGAAAGCATTAAAGAACACACCGGATGATAATAGATACGATTCTGACCACTTGGGCTATTCCTTATTAAACTTCATAAACCGAGCTGATCTAGATGCAGTTTCCAGTTTGGTTGAAGGTATCGATCCACTTTTACATTTTCAGCCGGTTATTGAGCAGAGATACTGTGAAATATCGAATCAATATGGTTGGTTATTGAATCTTAATATAAGAGCTATTGAAAAGTTAATTATTAATAAACATCCTGCCGTCTTTGCTTCAGCCAGTCTATTTGCCCTTACTCAGATACCCACATTTTACCAGTTTGGAGATCATCTGAGCTGGTCCCCCGACCATAAACTTCCAATCCTGATCGCTGAATGGCCAAATTTGAATCATGCTCTGTTTTGGAAACATGTTGAAGAGACCCGAAACCATTATGAAAAGCATGAAAAAGAGCCTCTCACTTCCTTTTGGCAAGTCTCTGTGTTTGAAGGATACTGGAAGTTTTCAGCTAATGATTTTCAGTCCATAGTAACTGATGTTTCCCGCCGTTCGCGTTTAGATGATCGATTGATTGCCTTATCACAAGCCTTCCATCTGTATAAAGAAAATGGTAGTCCGTCGCATTGGTTAGACGCGCTTGAAAAGGCGGTAGTCAATGAAGTCGACTTAGTGAGACAATTGGACGGATTCCTGAATCCGCCCCCTCCATCTAAAGAACTAAAAGAATTTTGGGATAAAGGAGAACAACGGAGGCAAAAAAGAGAAGAACACGAAAAAAAGCGTCAGCAGGATCATGCTGACTACATAAAATGGCTGAATGATAATGTTGAAATATTGCGTTCCAACGGTTTAGAAAAGGGTAATATTTCTCAGGACCAATACGCGTTGTATCAGCGTATGGTAAGGATTGGCAGAACCAACAAAGTTGAGGAGACCGGCAGAAATTGGCAAGGTTTAATCGAAGAGTTTGGCATTGAGGTAGCGACCGCTTTACGAGACGCTTTGTTGAATTTTTGGCGAACCTATACGCCTATAATTAGATCTGAAGACAACACAGACACTGTTTCGAAAAAAGTTGAATTTGGGCTGTCCGGCCTTGAAATTGAGTCGTCGGAAATGATAGACTGGCCAAAAAACCTTAGTGAAGAAGAAGCCGAGATAGCCTGCCGTTATGCTTTCCGCGAATGGGGTAATTTTCCAAACTGGTTTCCAAAACTCCATAAACAGTATCCTCATCTGATTAGGCAGTTAGTTGTTCATGAAATTGGTTGGGAGCTGGCAGTAGAAAATCCTCAAGAAGCGAAGCATTATATTCTAAGTAAAGTTAGTTGGAGTTGTGAATGGTTATGGGATAGTATAGCTGAAACAATTTTAGAAATTTTAGAAAAAGAGCCGGCCAATGTTGAGAACCTGAAGTACTTGTTGCGGATAATTCAGGGTAGCGCAATCGTTTCAAGTACTGATCTCGCTCAACTGGCTGAGAGAAAATGTAACACACTTACGTCTAGCCAAACTATTTCCTATTGGTATGCCACCTGGTTAAGCACGGAGCCAGAAAGGGCCATTAGGTCTTTCTCCGATTGTCTGGCGGCTCTTTATATAAAAGATCAGCAGGAGGCAATAAATATGGCTATGCAGACAATTGTTGCTCTTTTGGGCGGGAGACGTTCTGGATCAGGCGTCAGAGAAACTTTTAAATCGCCAATGTCCCTAATGAAGCTGTACCATCTAATGCATCAATATATTCGGGTCGAAGAAGATATTGAAAGAGCTAATACAGGGGTCTATTCCCCCGGATTACGCGATGAGGCCCAAGACGCCCGTAATAATTTATATTCTATGCTTAAAACGATACCGGGCAAAGAAGCTTATTTGGCCATGATAGAACTAGCCAGAATGCACCCGGCCGAAAGCTATCGTAGCTGGATGAAACAAAACGCCACAGAGCGAGCAGAGAAGGATGCCGATAGTTTGCCTTGGACAGCTAAACAATTTAATGATTTTGCCAACACGTTAGAATGTACTCCCAATAATCATCGTGAACTGTTTGAATTAGGAGTTCAACGACTAATCGATTTAAAACATAGCCTCGAGGAAAGTGATGATAGCATTGCCTCTACATTGGTAAAAGAAAATGAAGAAATTGGAATCAGAAAAGTGATAGCCAACTGGTGCCGCAGTCGTTCTACTGGGAAATACCTGATTACACAGGAGGAGGAGCTAGCAGATGCAAAAAGGCCCGACTGTCGTTTTCATAGTTCACTCTTTGATGCTCCTGTCCCAGTCGAACTCAAGTTGGCTGATAACTGGAGTGGTCCAGATCTTTTCGAAAGGTTAGAGAACCAGTTATGTGGCGACTATTTACGGGATAATCAATCTAATAGTGGCATATTCGTGCTGGTATATCGGGGGCAAAAAACAAGTTGGCAACTACTGGTGGGTAAACCCGAAGCGACATTTCCTGAGCTTATTGACTCATTACAAGACCATTGGGTGACTATATCAGCTAATTACCCCAAGATCAATCAAATTATAATTATTGGTATTGATTTAACCAAACGTATTAACCGAGTAAAATCGCTTAAGAAGAAACCTAATACTAAACAGAAAAAAACACTCTAATTAGAACAATACAGGAGCATAGAGTCTATATACCTATTAATTCTCTTTTAAAAAGTTTAGATACAAAGAAAGTGTCATAAAATTAGACTTCTCCATACCGTTCAGAAAATCCTTATTCCCATTAAACACGCTGAACTATTAGAGTGAACGGTTTTATTGAACGCGAAAAAAGCAGTTTACAGCCCCTTCCCTCCTATTCGACTACCGTTCAAATAAACGTCCCGAAAAAATCAGGACAAGACAAGTCTATCAAACCCTTATGCAGTCTGTGCTTGCGAGTTGTCGCCCGCCTTTTCGCCGAATTTCCACGGCTCATCGGCAAAGGCTCTATAGATCAGATCATACCGACCATGTTAAAAATACTCCTTGGCCCTACTATCATGTGCCTAACTCAGGCCCCTCAGACGTTTACCGTCACCAGCAGGAAAGTCGCCGGTATGGAAGTAGTCGCGGGGTCACCACTCTGGTTCTGATTGGCGAACAGCTCGTCCAGCTCAGCTTGCAGGTTGGCGGCTTTACCATTTTTTTCGGCGGCTTCAAACGCGTTCATGGTCGGACCGTAGTACGTTTTGAACTTGCTGACAAACTCCGATGGAGCAATGGCCGCTTTAAATCGGAACGTATCTTTTTCAAACGTAATCTTATCCTTCGCAATTCCAGCCGCTTCAAAGCGTTCGGTGACGTTACGTTCGACCCCCCATAGCATAGGGCTGACGAACCCCTCTGGCGGTGGCGGGGTGTAGGCGGCACTGATTTTCAGTGTCTGAGCCACTAGTGTTGGATCGCCGGGTATCCAGTTGCCCATCACGATTCGACCACCGGGCCGGGTGACGCGCACCATTTCTTTAGCCACATCAAAAGGCTTTGGAGCGAACATGGCCCCGAATATACTCACTACCAGATCGAACGAAGCATCCGGCAGTTCATGCAGATCGGTAGCGTCACCCTCCTGAAACGTGATGTTGTCAAGCCCCTCGGCTTTGGCCCGCGCATTACCCGCCTCGACCAGGTTCCGGGCGATGTCGACGCCCAACACATTGGCTCCGCGTTTCGCTTCAGGAATGGCTGTCGTGCCATCGCCGCAGCCCAGATCGAGCACATCCAGTCCGGGGGTGAGGTTCAGTTTGGCCACCAGTTCTTCACCGCTCTGGCGCATAAGTCGGGCCAGTTGGGTAAAATCGCCTTTTTCCCACAATGCTTTGTTTGGATTCACGATTGGTCGAGTTTTAATTACACAATAGGTTTTACATAGGGGTAATGAGAGCCAATAGTTCAGTACTAAACAGAGATGTAAATTTAGCCGTTGGCGTCATGTTGATGAAAGTCTATTGAGCCAACGGTAAGAAGCCCTGGAAATCGGTTTGGTTGTTTCACTGACCTAGGCATATACACTGTTCAGCGTGATTTTCGTATGACTGTATGCTACGGACTAGAGTTGACAGTAATTAAAAACAATTGATGTGACTGAATCAGTAATCCTTCCTACTTTGGTTCATCAAAACGTCTGAAAATAATCAGGACAAGATAGATGATAAGCAATAATCAAATGTTTCTTAAACAGTTGTTCATGAATTGGATAAACTGAGTTAACCACTTGTTATAGATACTGGCTACGAATGGCTTTTAGTCGTCCTGCCCTTAATTAAGCACTTCGTTGTACGCTGCCTTGGGAAATAGCTTTTACCGGGGCAGCGCTTAGGTAGGCACCTCCAGCGTACCTGTGAATCCCCCGAATGGGCCTGAATTCTCCAGATTTTTTGGACTACCCGCCCAATTATATATTTATATAGCCTCTATTATTCTTCTATAAATCGGCCTGTACAGCATTTAAAGCAGAGGGTGATTATTGTTTTTCCAACCATCACCTTCGGCACAAGGTTTGGCGCAACCCTATTGATTAAGGGAAATAGCCAGAATGAATTAAAGGCCATTTCTTTATTAAACTTTCTAATAGTTAAAATTATAACCTTTTCAAGATTCATGGAAGCGATAACACTAGTTCCTCAAAATAGCCTCATAACGGCCACCCCGGAGGAAGGTCGCCAGTTGGCTATCAAGATGGCCCGATTAATTATAAAGACGACGCAGCCTGATGCACAGGTTCGGGAAAATTTGCGCGCTGTCTACACCAATGATGCCATGATGTTACTGGCGGTTGGCCATACCGTGGCTATCGAGTTTTCAACCATTGCAGCTGCTAATGACTATTGGCGTGGTACTCGCTAATTATGCGTTTAGTATCGATGCGATGTGGACGACCAAACGACTATCAATCTTATTTTAACCAGCATAAACAATGGAAAAGCGCTTAAAAATCGGCTATATCGAGCCCGAGTACTACAAAATACTTTCGGCTCTTGATACCCACATCGCGGGTTCCGGCCCAACGGTATCGCAACTGGATTTGCTCAAAATCAGGGCTTCGCAAATCAACGGGTGTGCTTACTGCATTCAGTCGCATACCAAAGACGCCAGGGCACATGGAGAAACCGAGAAGCGCATTTACGCCCTGGATGCCTGGGAAGAAAGTCCCTACTTTTCGGCTGAGGAACGGACGTTGCTGGCGTTGACGGAAGAGGTAACGCTGATTCGGGACAAACGGGTATCTGACGAAACCTATCAGCGGTCCATTGCCCTGTTTGGTGAACAGCTAACTGCGAACCTCATTATGGCTATCATCAGCATCAACGCCTGGAATCGAATTGGTATAGCCACCCGCATGACGCCCGTCTGAGTAAAGAACACTTTTTTTGTGATTGATGGAGTCAATATAGACTCGAAACTACCGCAGGCATCGCTTGGAGCATTCCGGCTGATGCCTGCGGTAGTTTCGTATACGCCAGGCTAATCGATGTATTGCTCATAGGTAGGTTTGTAGCCAGCCAGATAGGCTACCGGAGTAAGGAGAGTAAAAAAGAGCTTTTGCCACATAAAGGGCCAACTGGTTAGTCTGACGGCATGCGAGAACATATTGGCGGTTAAGGCAAACTGGAGCATTCGCGGGATACGCCGACGGTTGATCGTCTCGACACTTGCTAATCCGGCTACTGTCTCCAGCAGGTACTCTGTGTTGAGGGCCGGTCTTACCCGACAGTTTATCACCGTTGGCTGAGTTGATTCATTCCACAATGCATGTGGTTTGTTCGCATCAATGAACAACGACTCACCCGCTTTCAACGGCCTGTACTGGCCATCAATCAGAACCGTAAGCTCGCCCGATAGTACATCCAGTTCCAGCGTTTGTTGAGGGAGACAATAGAGGACTGTCGGCTGCCGTTGGGGCTGAAATGTCGCGATCATACCCAAAAATCGCCCACCCGTGTTTTCTGCCGTGTGCAAGAACGTGATTACCTGACCTGTTTTGGCATTGCGTATTACTTTGTTCTGGTAGGCCATGTCCGTATGGTTAATAGGTCTGATACTTGTTAGAAAACAAGGCGCATGCCAGAAGCGGCATCAAAACTCAGTCGAAACATCCCGCAATTTGTTGACTTCTGCCGAAATGGAGACTTGCCTTGCACAACGCCTGATTTTTCCTTTTAGGTGAGTCGAATACAAGCTCTTTTTATGAAAATTTTATGGCGTTGGTCATGCCCGTTGGCAGGTAAAAACCCGTCTAAGGAATTTTGATTGGGGGCTTCCTCCAATAGCTTCGTACTTCCTTACGAAATTGTTTAACTATTCCAGATATACTGGATTGAACAATTGGTCTTTACCCAATTCTGGTATGCATCAGCCGATTAAAAAGGCCATTTCCAGCTTATTAAGGGGTATATTAGACGATCCAGATTTTTGGCGACCTTCGGCACAGGGATTGGTACAGGGTTGCTGAACCATTACTAATCATCTATATGCAACCCTTTTCATTTACTCCGAACAAGCTAACCGGCGAACGCCTTAGCCTTAAAGGCAACCTCTTCACTGTGACGCTGCTACTGATTGGCCTGGTGCCAGGCGGTGGAAACCGGGTCATGGCTCAGGATGGAAACGCCGGTATCAAATCGACGACGAAAGCAACGCCCATTCAGGTCGTAGATATGTTTCACACGGCATTTGGTAAACATGACGGGCGGGCCGTTCATGCGAAAGGCTTCATTTTGGAAGGTAGTTTTACACCCGCACCAGAGGCCCGTGCGCTGACGAAAGCGGCCCATTTACAAAGCAGTTCGCTGCCGATTCTTGTTCGATTCTCCGACTTCACGGGGATTCCCAATATTCCCGATACGGTAGGGGCCTCGCACCCACGGGGGATGGCCATCAAGTTTCAAATGCCCGAGAATCAATCGACCGATATCATCTTCCACAGCTTCAACGGTTTCCCGGTATCCACAACAGACGAGTTCAAAGTTATGCTGGAAGCCATTGGTGCCAATCGCGAAGGGAATCCGGCCCCACTCAGCCAGTTTCTGGCGACACATCCCATCGCGAAGACGTTCCTGACAACGCAAAAGCCGTTCACCCCAAGCTGGGGTACGCTGGCCTATTTTGGCGTGAATTCATTTAAGTTCACCAACAAGGCGGGCCAATCACAGTACGTTCGTTATCAGATCATACCCGAAGCCGGAGAACAATTCCTGACGGCTCAGCAGGTTGCCCGGTTAGGCCCCAATTACCTACAAGAAGAAATTAAGGAGCGGGTGGCCAACAAACCGGTCGTGTTTAAGCTGTATGCGCAGATCGCTCAGAAAGGCGACAAGATCGAAGACCCATCCATTGCCTGGCCCGATAGCCGGAAACGGGTTCTGCTTGGAACGGTGACAATTATCAAAGTGGCCGCGAACACGGTAACGGAGGATAAAACGCTGTTTTTCAATCCCAATAATGTACCCGAAGGAATAAATATTGCCGACCCCATGCTGCTGGACCGGGCACGCGCCTATCCTATTTCGGTGGGTGGACGTCAGGGGGCTTTTGAGGTACATTGACGGTATACCGGCAGGTTGAAGTGCAGCCGCTCCACACCGCTAAATAATTTGACAGTTGCGCCAGCAAACCAGTCGCATAGCGGCCTGACAAAGCCTGGATTTACTCTAAACTCTTTACAGACATGCGAACAGTATTGATTACCGGGGCGACCTCAGGTATTGGATTGAGTATTGCCAGCAAGCTTCATGAAAACGACTTCAATGTGTTTGGCACCAGTCGTTTTCCGGAGCAGCATCAACACAAGGTTGCGTTTAAGCTATTGCCTTTAGACATCACCTCCGAGGAGTCGATAAAAAACTGCATCGCTGCGTTATCGGCTAACTCGTTGGTCATCGACGCGCTTATAAATAATGCAGGAAATGACCTGAATGGGAGTGCCGAGGAAACCAGTTTGGCATTAGCCCGCAGCCAGTTCGAGATTAACTTTTGGGGAACGGTCAACATGACAAAAGCTGTCCTGCCGTTGATGAGAGCGCAAAAAAATGGTCAGATCATCACCATTGGCTCCCTGGCCGGACTGGTTGGCATTCCCTTTCAGAGCTTCTACGTGGCCTCGAAACATGCGTTGGAAGGTTTTTTTAAGTCGTTGAGATTTGAAGTGAAGCCATTCAACATCCGTGTGTCCGTGATTGAGCCTGCCTTTTTCAAGACGAATCTGGTAAAGGGGTTTATCTACGCTGAACCAACTATTGCGGCTTATACCAAAGCCCGGGACAACGCCTTGTCGGTCTATTCGAGTTCGATAAAGAACGGCCCCTTGCCGGAACCGGTAGCGGAAACAGTAGTACAAATTCTGAATACAGCCAGGCCCCACTTTAGCTACCGGGTTGGCATCGATGCTAAATCCCTCCCGCTCATTCAATTTCTGTCTTATCCCTTATTTGAATGGGGAGCCGCAAAACGATTCAAACTCTAAAAACACCCAATACGTATGAAAACTTTATTTTTCTCTCTACTCCTGACCAGCACCCTGCTGGTTCTGCTAACGGCCTGCAACGATGACAGTGACCCGGCACCGACAAATACCTATGTGCTCGTTCATGGGGCCTGGCAGGCTCCTTACGCCTGGCAATATGTCCAGAGCCAACTGGAGCAAAAAGGCCAGAAGGTAGTCGTTGTCGAATTACCCGGCCACGGAGCCGACAAAACAGCACCAGCTACGTTAACGATGGATGTTTATCGGGACAAGGTGATTTCCGCAATCAACAGTGTACAGGGGAATGTCATTCTGGTTGGGCATAGTATGGGTGGGGTGGTGGTTACGGCTACCGCCGAGAAGATTCCAACCCGTATCAATAAGCTGGTTTACATTGGCGCGTTCCTCCCGGTCAACGGCCAGTCGCTGCTGGCGTTGGCTTCGACCGACAGCACATCCCTGCTTGGCCCCGCTCTGATACCGTCGGCCGACAATCTGACGCTGGGTATCAAACCGGAAAGCTTAATCCCGATTTTTATTCAGGATGGGTCAGATGCGGTGAAAAAACTGGTTGTCGACAATTTTCAACCCGAGCCCGCTATTCCTTTTACCAATCCCGTAACGCTTACGGCTGCGAATTTCGGGAAGGTAGATAAGTACTACGTTCACACTGCTCTGGATCATGCCGTAGGCCTGCCTCTGCAAAAGCGAATGGTCGCAGCGGCAGGAATTAAGAAAACCTATACGCTCAACAGTAGCCACTGTCCGTTTCTGTCGATGCCCGACCAGGTAACGACGGTACTCATGGACATCGGCAACGCTCAAAAGTGAGGTTAAATCACTTCGTATAGTAGTGACCGTCATTTATTAATTGACTAAAAAAACGTCTCTAAGGACATTTTCACGAACATGGAAGCAAGCAAAAAACGACCGATTCTTTTTATTACGGGTGCCTTTGTCGGAAACAACTGCTGGGATGAATGGATCTCGTACTTCTGCGCGAAAGGGTATTCCTGTAGCGCTCCGCCCTGGCCCTATAAGGATGCTTCGCCCGCCGTACTCCGAAGTCGTCAGCCCGACCCGGATATAGCCTCCATCCGTCTGGCTCAGTTGACCGATTACTACGCTGAAATTGCCAATCGCTTCACGGAGAAACCCATCCTGATTGGCCATTCAATTGGCGGCCTGATGGTTCAGCTTTTACTGCAACGGAATCTGGGAACGGCGGGCGTGGCTATTCACCCCGTGGCTCCGCAGGGGCTCCTGACTTTTGAGCTATCCTTCTATAAATCCACCTGGCACCCATTGGGCTTGTTTACCGATTCGGATGAGAGCTATTTGATGTCGTTCGAGGATTGGCAGTACATTTTTACCAACGGGATGCCCTATGAGGCCCAGCGCGAAGCCTACGACAAATTTGTGGTGCCGGAATCGAAGAAAGTATCGAGGGACGGCCTGACTGAAGCGGCTCATATTGATTTCGCCAAATATCACCCCCCGTTGTTGATCACCTCGGGCAGCACGGACCACATCATTCCGGCTTCACTCAACCATACCAATTACCTGAAGTACAAAGACAGTCGCTCCATCACCGACTATAAAGAATTTGATGGGCGTAATCACTTTGTACTGGGCCAGCCAACCTGGCGCGAAGATGCCGAATACATCCTGAATTGGCTGGAAAGCACCACGGTTTAGCGTTATGATTTTGGTAGTCAGGCTGAAAATTAATGACAATAAACAGGCTAAATCATGAATTCCTACACAGATTTAAATAAACAGTTCATCAACGGCCACTGGACAGATGGGGGTGCCGAAGTAACGATCGATAACCTCAATCCATTTACGGAGGAGGTTATCCATTCGTTGCCGTCAGCGGCCACTCCTGATGTCGATGCCGCTTTTCAGGCTGCCAGACACTCGTCGGCTTCATGGGCGGCCACCAACCCACTGGTTCGCCGGGATTTACTTCTTAAAGCCGCCCGGCTCATTTCCGAACGGCAGGAGGAATTCATCGACTGGCTGACCAAAGAAGCAGGAAGTACCTATATCAAAGGTGTTATTGAGGTACAACAGGCGCATGATATTTTGGTAGAAGCGGCCTCGTTTCCAACCCGGATGCACGGCCGGACAATGGCGTCGACTATCGACGGAAAAGAATCGTATGTATACCGTAAGCCATTAGGTGTCGTCAGCCTGATAAGCCCCTGGAATTTTCCGTTATACCTCTCCATGCGGACTATTGCACCCGCGCTGGCGGTTGGCAACACGATGGTCGTCAAGCCCTCGGTGGAGTCGTTGGTGACGGGGGGAACGATCATTGCCAAATTGCTTGAAGAAGTAGGGTTTCCGGCGGGGGTGTTCAACGTAGTGGTAGGAAAATCAGATTTGATTGGCGACTATTTCACCGCCCATCCCGTATCTAAACTGGTTTCCTTTACCGGCTCATCGCCGGTAGGTAAAGGTATCGGTCGGATTGCGGGCGAGTCTGTCAAGAAGTCGGCACTTGAGCTGGGCGGTAATAATGCCTTCATTGTGCTGAACGATGCCGACGTTGAGCAGGCCGTGGCAGGTGCCATATTTGGGAAGTTTCTGCACCAGGGGCAGGTGTGCATGGCCACAAACCGGATATTGGTCCATCAGTCCCTCTACGAAGAATTCAAGGCCAAATTCGTAACCCATGCCCGAACATTACCCTATGGCGATCCGGCTAATAAACAGACGGTCATTGGGCCGGTAATCGACAGCAAAGCGGTAAAACGTATTCTGGGTATGATCGACGAATCGGTCAGGATGGGGGCAATCGTTGACACCGGAAATCAGGCAGAAGGCAATGTCATACAACCTACGGTGCTATCGAACGTAACGGTCGATATGCCCATCTTCCGGGATGAAATTTTCGGTCCTGCGGTGAGTATCATGCCGTTCACGACAGATGAAGAGGCCATTGCGCTGGCCAATGCCACCGAATATGGGTTAAGCGGTGCCGTGCATACCCGTGATATATACCGGGGTATGAAGCTGGCCCGGCAGGTCGAAACGGGCATGATCCACATCAATGATCAGTCAGACAATGACGAAGTCCATGCGCCTTTTGGTGGCGAAAAATCATCGGGTACGGGCCGCTTTGGCGGAGACTTTATGCTGGAAGAAATGACCACCCTGCAGTGGGTAAGTTTAGCACATGAGCCGCGACAGTATCCTTTCTAACCTAGGATAGAGTCATTGAAACGAATGTGAAAATATAAGTTGATTACGCCTCATAGTTTAACTTCTCCGCTGTAAACAGCAAACTTATCTGTAACCCGTCGTTTTTATCGATTTGAAGGGTGCCTTTTAATTGTTTACTCAGTCCCCAAATTAAGCTCATACCCAGTGTTTGACTTTGATGCGGGTTGACATCGGAAGGTAAGCCAATGCCATTATCCCTGATCGTGAGCCGGTAGGTTTTGCGATCAGGTTTTGTTAGTTCAATGGCGATAAAACCGTCCCTTTCTGACGGAAACGCGTGCTTTAGTGAGTTGGTCACCGCTTCGTTTATGAGTAGGCCCAGCGGAACGGCCACCGTTATGTCCAACCCAGCAGGGGCTACAGCAATTTGCTTCCGGACGGTATCCTGACGGTCAAAGCTTGTAATCAGGTAATCAACAATTTCTTCTATGTACTCGGATAATTCAACGTTGGCTAATTGGTCGGATTGATACAGCTTCTGATGAATCAGCGCCATAGCGTGTACGCGGTTTTGACTTTCCCGAATAGCTGACTGGGCCGTCGGATCGGTTAAAAACATGCCTTGAGAATGTAGCAGACTGCTGATAATCTGAAGGTTATTTTTAACCCGGTGATGGATCTCTTTGAGCATCCACTCTTTCTCCTCCAGTAGCTGATCTTTTTCGGTGATCACTTGCTGGAGGAAATCATTTTTCAGGTTGATTACCTGCTGCTGAGCCTGAAGAAGTTGATGACTACGTTGTTTGAGCCGGTACCGGTTGTAGCTCACGCCGAGCAGACCCGCTAATAGAATAGCCCCGGCAATGACGCCATAGCGAGTCGTTTGGGCCCGCTTCAATTCGCTTTGCTGGCGATGTTCTTTTTCGGTCAAGAGCTGTATTTGCTGCTCTTTTTTCTGGGTATCATACTGAATTTCCAATTCGTTAATCTGCCTGCTTTTGCTCGCATTAAACATGGAGTCATTTAACGCTTTGTACTGCTGAAACTGAGTAATAGCGGCAACATACCGCCCCGCAGCAGAATCTACTTTGAACTGCATTAAGTGCACTTCCATGAGGATATTGGCGGGCACTTGACCCACTGGGGCCGCCAGCAGTTTATGGAGAAAGGGACTGGCTTTGGAAAACTGATGTGTTGCCACATAAAATCGCCCAATGCCCATGTTCGCAACCAGGGCTACCCAGGACACGGTTTTTCTGCTCCACTCAATGCTTTCTAAATAATAGGCTTCTGCCCGTTTGTATTGCTTCAGGGCGGCATAACACTCCCCAAAACTCTCGGCCATTGTCATTTTATCATCAACGACAAGTGGCAGGTTTTTTCGATTAATAGCTGTCAAAAATTGTAGTGCTTCCTGTGCCTTACCCTGTTTAAGTAAGGCTCTGGCTAACTTTTTAGCCATTCCGGCATCGACAATCACCTGACCTTTCTTTTCACTAATGGCCAGCGACTTTCTATACGTATCGACACTTTTATCAATCTGTCCCAACTCAAAATAAATATTTCCCAGTCTGAAGTAGGCATAGTCCAACTCACTTTTATTCCCGCTAGCCTCTATGCTCTTGATCATCTCCAGAGCGTTAGACAGCGCATAATTAAATTCGCCCCGATAAAAACCAATATTCGATAGTGCCGCGTACGTCCTGTAAATACTTTTGTCGCCGCTGAATTTTTGGATCGCCAGGGTACGCAGGTACTCCTGTTCAGCCTCCTTAAACTTACCCTGTATACTGTGCGTTTCACCTATAGCCGACCGTATAATGGCTTCCTGTTGACGATCACCTACTTGGTTTGCCAGGGCCAGTGCATGCCCATAGGTAGTTAAGATTTCTGTGTAGTGTTCTTCGTTCTTTACAAAACCAGCTCCCATCCTGAACCAGGCTTCACTTTCCTGCGCTTTATTACCTGCCTGTCGGTAGGCCTTAATAACCTGAGTGAAGTAAGCTTTTCCTTGTGCCAGCTCGTTCTTTCTGAAGTAGTAGGTACCCAACTGATACATACTTTCGTCTTTCCATTTTCGCTTATCAAGCCGATTACTCAGCGTTAATGCCTGTTTAAAAAGCAGGAGGGTACTGTCCTGATTCGCTTTGGTTTGAGTGGGCAGACTGAGCTTATACTTACCTAATTCGAGCAATAGTTTCACCCGTGTTGTATCACTCTGACGGCCTCTCAGGTGATTGCGTACGCTGTCGAGTTGTGGAGCAGGCAACTGAGTCTGAACCTGAAGGGTAAACAGACACCAGACACTCAGACTAATTAACTGCTTCCTGTTTATCATTAGCGATTGGGTGCTTTACTGCAATAGCACGGTAGGGGTGAGTCAATGATTGAAAATTAAAATAGCCAAAGAAACTCCTAGTCCTTACCGACCATTTCTTTGACTATTTTTTCTTCCGTAAACGTCAGGCTTATCTGCACACCATCGTTATGATTGATTTGCAGACGACCACCCAGTTGCTTACTCAATCCCCAAATCAGGCTCATACCTAATGTCTGACTACGGTTCGGATTTATATCAGCGGGTAAGCCAATACCATTATCGCTGACTGTAAGCTGGTAGGTTTGGCTGTCCAGCTTTATAAGGTCAACTCGGATAATGCCCGACTGATTGGATGGAAAGGCGTGTTTAAGGGAATTGGTCACGATCTCGTTGATAATCAGTCCCAGAGGGACGGCAAGTGTCACATCCAGATCAATGGGAGCCAGTGAAATCTGCTTACGAATCGTATCTTCCCGATTAAACGATTGAATTAGGTAATCGACGATTTCCGTCACATAACTTGCCATGGGAATTGCCGTCAGCCGGTCGGATTGATAGAGCTTCTGATGAATCAGCGCCATGGCATGGACCCGGTTCTGACTTTCCCGAATGGCCGACTGCGCTACCTGGTCGGTTAAATACACGCCCTGAGAGTGGAGCAGGCTGGTGATGATCTGGAGGTTATTTTTGACCCGGTGGTGGATTTCTTTGAGCATCCATTCTTTCTCGGTCAGTAGTTGTTGCTGACCGGCTAAGAGCGTTTCCAGCGTCTGGTTTTTCTGATTTATCTCGCGTTGTTTCGTTTCAAGAAGCTGATTGCTCTGTTGCTTGATCCGGTAGCGGTTGTAACTTAATCCCAGCAGACAAAGCAACAGAAACAAACAGATCAGGATCGTATTTCGGATGGTTCGGGCCTGGTTTAATTTAGTTGCCTGAAGGTTGCTTTCTTTTCTAAGCAGGCTGATGTTATGCTTGTTTTCTTTTGTCTCATACTGGATTTCCAGCTGAGCAATCTGCTTTGCTTTGGTTTCGTTGAAAAGCGAGTCGTTCAGCACTTTATGAAGCCGAAAATGCCGAATGGCAGATAAGTAATTTCCCCGGGATGAATCGACCTTAAAGAGCATGTAGTGGATGTCTTTCACCGTCGATAAAGCGTGTTTCTGGGGAATAAAGGCCAGTGCTTTTTCCAGATAGAGACCGGCCTTTTTTATGTCCTGCTGTTCCAGATAAAACTGACCGACTTCGGCCTGAACTTTCTGTGAGATTTCGGTATTCTGATGCGATTTTTCGTACCAGTCAATCGCTTCCAGGTAGTAGCGCTCAGCCAATGCAGGCTGATGCAGGGCTTTGTAGCTATTGGCCAGACTTTGTGCGATACAGCCTTTTTGAACTTTGTTGATAGGCGGAATTTCCCGGACGAGCGAATTCAACAGGTTAATGGCTTCCTGCGGTTGATGGCGGGCAGTCATATCACGGGCAATAATACTGGCAACGTTGTACATGGGCAGCTCGGCCTGTTTTTCCTGCCGCCATTTCTGGAGTGATTTTTTGTACCAGCTAATGGCCTGTTTCTGTTTGCTCAACTCCCAGTAAATCTGGGCTACATCACCATAAAACGTGGCAGCGAGCAGGGTGTCCTGCGTCCGGTTCATGCTCTCCAGGCACTGAAACGAATAGCCCAGCGCTTTCCCATAATTTCCTTTTAATCGGTTGATGTAAGATAGCCAACTGTAGGTGTAATGGAGCTTGGGATAGCCAATGGCTTTGTAGCGATTCAACACATTGACGAACTCGTCATTACCCAAATCCAGCTTTCCCTGATTGGTATGAAACGCGGCAATCTCACGAAGGATAAAAATTTCGGATTCATAGTTCCCCAGTGCATGATAAAGGGAAGCCGCCTGTGCATAGCAAGCCTCTACCACCGGGAAATTCTTTGTCGTAAATACGGAACAAGCACCAAATCTGGCCAGCGCGTTGGCTTGCCCACTTTTATCCTTTGTGCGTTTACAGTCGTTGATGAGTTCGTTAAAAAGTAAATTCCCCGTAGTGGTGTCCCTTAATTCCATGTGGGCAACCACCAGCATAGTCTCGGCTGCGTGGCGTTTGGCAGGCAAATGAAGTGTGGTACTTAATGCTTTCGCCTGATTCAAAAATCCTCTGGCGCTGTCTAAATCTAGTTTTACTTCTCCGTATTTCAGCACATGGAATTTACCCAGCTCAATCAGCGCATTGATGCGGCTTGTGTCGTTCGGGCTACCGGCAAGCTGCTTGAGGTATTGATTCACCATTTGTCGGTTTATATTCTGTCCCCGGCTCGACAGGCCGGTCAAAAGCAGACCAATTAACAGCCCGAAGCATGGCAAAAGGCTCTTAAAAAGAAGCAAAAACATAGTCCTTTCCAATAAGACAACCTTAGGTAGCCCTATTGATGATTGCCGGTGATTAGACGTACCGATTAGCTTCATGGGCAACTGACTATACGGGATAGTCCATTTCGTATTCCTTGTGCAATTTCAACCATATTTACCAGAATACTAGCAACCTAAGGTGTTGATTAGAGCGTGGTTATCTGCTCTTTGCCAACAGCCTCCTCCGAAAACTCAAGTCGTACCTCAACCCCTTTATCGTCATTCTGCCGAATTTGCAGGCTTCCTCCAATCTGCTTGCTCAATCCATGCATCAGACTCATGCCCAGTGTCTGGCTCATCTGCGGGTTGAAGTCGGCGGGAAGGCCCGTACCGTCATCGCTTATAGCTAATAGATAGTGATTTTTCTGTGCCGTCAGGTTGACGCAGATGATTCCCGGTTTACCATCCCTGAAAGCGTACTTTAAGGAATTGGTCACTGCTTCGTTCAAAATCAATCCCAGCGGAACCGCCAGTGTCACGTCCAGTTCGAGCGGCATGACGTTGATCCGTTTACGAATGGTACCTTCCCGGTCGAAGGACTTGATCAGATAATCGACAATCTCGCCTATGTAACCTGCCATGGGGATAGCCGCCAGCCGGTCGGACTGATAGAGCTTCTGGTGAATCAGGGCCATAGCATGGACCCGGTTCTGACTTTCCCGAATGGCCGACTGGGCGGCTTCGTCTTTCAGAAATATTCCCTGAGAATGGAGTAGACTGGTGATGATCTGGAGGTTATTTTTGACCCGATGATGAATTTCCTTAAGCATCCACTCTTTCTCGGTCAGTAGTTGTTGCTGTTCAGACAGGAGGGTTTCCAATGTCTGGTTTTTCCGGTTTATCTCATGTTGTTTGATTTCCAGGAGATGGTTACTGCGTCGTTTGAGCCGATACCGGTTATAACTCAAAGCCAGCAAACAAAGCAACAGGATCGACCCACCCAGAATACCATTACGGACAATTCGGGCCTGTTTCAGCTCCCCTTCCTGAACGGTTTTCTGTTTCTGCAGAAGCACTATATTTTGCCTGTTCTTTTGGGTCTCATACTGGACTTCCAGCTGATCGAACTGATTGTTTTTCGTTTCATTGAAGATGGAATCATTCAACGATTTATGAACTCGAAAATGAGCGATCGCCGATTTGTAATCGCCCAAGGCGGAGTCGATTTTGAACAGCATGAAGTGAATGTCCTTCAGCAGGGAAAGCGAGTTCTTTTTTGTCGAATCAACCAAGAGCGGTCTTACATAAAAATTGCCCTTTTTAAACTGATTACGTTCCACATAAAACCGACCAACTTCCAGTTGGGCCTTACGCGACATTTCGAAATCGTGGTTGGCCTTTATGTACCACCTCATGGCTTCCAGGTAGTATTTTTCGGCTAGTTTATCCTCTTTAAGGGCATCGTAACTATAGGCGAAACTCTGCGCTACCGACCCCTTCTGTATGAAATTTATCGTTGGTATCTGAGTGGCCAGATCGTTGATCAATTTAAGCGCTTGCTGTGGTTTATGCTGGTTAATTAAATCCCGGACAATGATATTAGCCGCACTGTACATGCCAAAATTTGGTAACCCTTCCTGCCGCCATTTAGCCAGCGTCTTTCTATACCATTCGTTGCTCTGCCGGTACCGCCCCAGCTCAAAATACATCTGGGCCAGGTTACCGTAAAAACTGGCCGCCGATACCGTATCACCCGTCCGGTTCATGCTTTCGATGCATTGCAGGGAGTAGAAAAGGCTTTTGTTGAAATCGCCCTTCAGTCGGCTAATGGTCGATAGCCAGTTGTAGGTGTAATGAAGTTTTGGATAGCCAATCGCTTTATAGCGCTTCAGGATTGCTTGAAACTCCCTCTCGGCCATGTCCAGTTGCCCCAGATTTGTATGCAACCCCGCGATTTCATGTAGGATCAGCAACTCCTGTTTCTGGTTATGAAGCGACCGGTAGATGGCGATGGCCTGGTTATAATTGTCGAAGATCTCAGGATACTTCTTGGTCGTAAACGAAATACAAAAGCCCAGACGAAAGCGGGCGTTGGCTTCGGATGCCCGGTCACCCGTTCGTCGGCAGTCGGCGATCAACTGGTCAAACAGCGCATAGGCCTCTTTGCTATTGGCTCCCTCCAAGTAATTCGCCACGCGTACCGCATCTATTTCGTGCTGCCATGTCAGCAGATGCAACGAATCGCTCAGTTGCTTCGCCTGGTTCAAATAGGAGAGGCTTCTCGTCAGATCTTCGGGAACATTACCCGGTTTAAAAAGCTGGTACTTGCCCAGTTCGAACAGGATTCTTACCCGGCCGGTATCTGCCTTGCTGTTGGTCAACTGAGCCAGAAGTTGGTTCGCCATCTGCCGGTTTATGTTTTGTCCGTGGGCGGGTAGATCGCTCGTGAACAAACCAAAAAACAGGCAGACGGTTAGCCAGGCAAACCTGGAAGGCCATTGAAGGATTGACAGGGTTGATCGTGCCGAGCCGGTCGGCCTTACTCTTGACTGAAGAAACAGGAAAATGGTAACTGACTCCATCATGATCAATTAAGCTACAATACGTTTAAAGAAGTCAGCGGTTGCCTGGACCGCTGACTTCTTTAAACGCTTCATGTCCACCCTGCAAAAATGGCACCGGGTTTAGATGCCTTCATTCACATCAAACGGCCTTGGCTAGTTGTAGGCCAGATACGGCTAACTCTAAAAAAATTGGAGTTATCGGGTGGATGTATCCATGGTTTTGGAGATTTTATTACGTTTCAATTGGTCTATCAGCCAGACATTTATAAAGAAAAGGTCGATCTGGGCTTTGCGTTGGCCATTTTCTATTACCCAGAGCCAATTGCCGTTACGTGGCACAGGAGTTGACCTGCTTTAGGTAGAAATCAGTTTGTCGTTCACCTAAATCCAATCGCCATGAAACTCTTCGTTACCTTCCTCCGCTGGCTTGTTGGCCCGTCCATGACGACCCTTATTGAGGAGCTTCACGTTCGTTTGCTCAACGACTGGATTCAGACACCAGCTCCGGCGTTTATTCATCCCCACTGCATCTGGAAACTGGACGATGGGCATGTTTGCACAGGTAATCACCAGGGGCGCGACTTTTTCGAAAACTACCAGCGCCGAATTGATAGCACCTACCCGGAATGGTACGAAGTTGTCAGTGAAGTCATTGGCTCTCCCATTGGCGGTATTGTGATTGGCAAATACCAATTTAAGCGCGAGAAAAATGGGCTTTGGTACAGCGCACCCTTTACCCATTTCTACCGGATTCAAAAAGGGCAAATCGTCAGCGGGTATTACTACATGGGGGAGGTAAGTACGCACTTAAGCCGGTGTCGACCTACGACCTATTTCCCCACTTACGGTGCCTTGCCTTCGCTCAACTAACGCATTGCCTTCGGGTAGAAATTCTACTGGTTGATCAACTTTCTCTTTTTTGGTTTATGAATTCGATAGCAAACAATTTCCTTGCCGACATGGGCGGTCCGGCACCTACCGTCGAGTTGACTGAGTTTGGTGACTTCACCTGCGGCCAGTGCCGCCGGAGCCGGAGCCTACTCACATCGGTGTTAAGCGCCTTCGATGGCCGGGTTCGGTATACCTACCGCCACTTTCCCAATGACCGGTTTGAAGCATCCAAAATGGCAGCACTGGCGGCTGAAGCCGCGCGCCGGCAAGATCAATTCTGGCCTATGCATCAGGCGTTATTTACCATGCCAACCGTTACCCGGACAACACTTTCTGTGCTTGCCATTAGTCTGGGGTTGCAATACCATCAGTTTCTAACCGATCTGGATGATGAAGACCTGCATCATCGGATTGAAGCCGACCGACGCGAAGGACACCAGCTCGGCGTACTGACGACGCCTACGCTGTTCGTTGGCGGGCAACGATTTTACGGAAAGATGACGCTGTCCCGTCTGGCTCCCCTAATCCAGTCTCACTTAAGTCGCCATACGCAACCCGTGCTCAGCAAAGTGGATGTTGTCAGGGGTATGATTTATTGGGGGCGAGGAGAATAAACGTGAGCGAATCCATTATGGTTCGACACGATGGTCACCATAAGTTCTTCAATCAGGATCAGTCGAGGGGGGATTGGGATCAATGTAAACGGTTTTACGAATGCCCAGTTTATCCATCCGATATTCCAGCGTTGTTGGTTTCAGATTGAGTGCTTCAGCCGCGCCATTGCTGCCCCGAATGCGGCCATTGGTGCGCTTAAGCACGGCCAGAATATACTCCCGTTCGGTTTGTAGCTGTATCTGTTTTATGTCGTTCAGGTCTTTAGGAGGGGAAATAGTAGGCTGCTCAGGATCACGAGTTGTGTTCTCCGGGGCCAAGGTAGGCCTGCTGGCCATGAAGAGATTGCTTACCAGAGGCCGACCTAATTCGAGGGGTGTTTGTCCGTCGTTAAGAATCACCGCCTGCTCCATGACGTTTTCCAGTTCCCGAATGTTACCCGGCCAGGCGTAGTTGACCAGTTCGTCAAGTACCTGAGGATTGATACCCCGAAAGGGTTTCCCCATTTTCCGGGCTGATTTCTGAGCGAAGAAATTAGCCAGTAGAGGAATATCCCCAGTTCGTTCGCGCAGGGCCGGTAACGTAATAGGGAAGGTTGCGAGCCGGAAATAAAGATCCATCCGGAAACGTCCTTCGGCCACTTCTTTTTCCAGACTACGGTTCGTAGCGGCAATAATACGCACATCGGTTTTTATGGGCGTTTTGCCGCCGATTCGCTCGATCTCTTTTTCCTGCAATACCCGCAAAAGCTTAGCCTGTAACTCCAGCGGCAACTCCCCGATTTCATCCAGGAAAATAGTCCCCTCCTGAGCCAGTTCAAACTTGCCGATCCGTTTTTCAAAAGCCCCCGTGAAAGCCCCTTTCTCGTGGCCGAACAGCTCCGACTCGATGAGTGTGGCAGGCAGCGCAGCACAGTTTATTTTGACCAAGATCTTGCCATTTCGGGGAGAGAGGTTATGAATGGCCCTGGCAATCAGTTCTTTGCCGGTACCGCTTTCCCCCAGAATCAACACCGTTGTATCGGTATGGGCAACCTGGTTTACCTGATCGAAAACTTGCAGTAAGGACTGGCTTCGGCCAGTGATTTCTTCGAAATTGGCGGTTGTTTTCACCTCTTCCTGAAGATAATTCTTTTCGCGCTGGAGCTGTTCACTGAGCCGGGCTACCTCCTCAAAAGCCAGGACACGCTCCAGCATTAGGACAATTGGCTGTTCTAACCGCTCTAACAGAGTCAGGTGCGACGAACGGTACACATCGGGCTTGCGGCTCAGAAACAGGATCGCGAACGAATTGTTGCCGTTCATTCGTAACGGCATGACCAGCCCTGACTGGAGCCGAAACGACTTTGCCAGAACCTGCCCATAGCGATGAGTTTGACAAAAATCGTCGAAGCTCTCTTCATTGTAGCGAACTGGTTCCCCAAAGCGCATTCCCGTTTGCATCGCCAGCAGTTGGTCCGCCGGAATACCCGTCATTGGTTGCAGATCGTTCAGGGTCAAGGTTTTATATTCATCAAATCCGATCTGATAAAAATTATAACTCTGATTAATCCCGTTCTTCTGGTACTGAATTGTCAGAAAGTCGAACGGTATATAGGGTTGCAGTAGTCTGGCAGCGCTCAGTAGTTTCTGCTCCCAGCTTTCCGAGGTAGACAAGGCGTCGGTCAGGCCAATTTGCAGGGCTTTTTCCTCCCGTAGTCTCATCTCAACACTGTGCGCGTGACGGTATCGGCTGATTTCCAGCGTTGTCAATATATCTTTTTCCCGAAATGGCTTCACAATGTAGCCGCTGGGCTGCGTCGCTTTTACCTGCTCCAGTACACTTTTGTTGTCATTCGCCGAGATGTAGATGAATGGAATGCCTTTGTCCTCCAATTGTTTAGCTAGGTCGATGCCGGTTTCTTTTCCTTTCAGATAAATGTCGAGCAACACCATATCGGGCCTATGCTGGGCAATAAGTGTCAGAGCCTCAGTTACTGAATCCGCTACCCCCAGGACGGGATATCCGGCAACGCGCAGAATCAACCTCAGGTCATTGGCGATGATGTATTCATCTTCCACGATCAATATCTGACAGGTGGAAGTGGAGGAAAGAGGAGGCTTGAGGTGTTGCTGCATAGCTTGATAACATCCGGAAAGGGTTGAATTCGGACTGCCTGTATACTGACCCTACAAGAATTGCGCCCGTAGCAGGGTAATAAGTAAAGGTAATCCGTTAATCTGCGGGTAGTTGTTCTTTATTATCTAACTGCCCAAAGCCCAGTAAGTATGGTAGAGAATATAATTTTTCTGATTAAAAATTTAATTTACCTATGTGTGTTGGTCGGCGCTCAATTCAGTATCCAGCCTAAGAAAACTACAGACAAGTTGTGGAAAAACCCAGATTTACTGGAGTTCTCCAATTTACAATGACGCTATCAGTAGCTATAAGAGGGAAAGCTGATGAAGGCCGTAAATGATGCCAATAGGCCTTTCTCCGATCCTGCCTAATCACGTTTGGCTTTCGGCCTGTGGTTAACCCCAATAAAAATGGAGTAGTCCACTAAAAGTCAGAGTTTTTTGGATGTTTATGCAGTTAGCGATCTTTTTTATCTAGGTAGAAATAGCCTTTTTTCGACTGATAAGGGCTGTTTATGAAATTCCTGATCGAAAAAGAATACTGGCACAAAAGCAGATAGAGAAGCTAAAGAGCTGGAATTTCAACGGATTTCATCCAGCTCCTGACAGACCAAAACTGTAAACTCATGGCTACTCTATTTATAACCGGTGCTTCTAGCGGGTTGGGCCAGGTCGTTACCCAAACCCTGCTGAACGAAGGACATCTTGTTATCGCTACACGTCAGTACAGCGACAACCCACAAACCCTTATTCATGGCTTCTCAGACCTGCTGTTTACATACGAAACAGATCTGTCCGACGAAGTTCAGGTTCAACCGTTGATACAACGGGTTATTCATAATCATGGCCCTATCGACGCAGCTATTCTCTTAGCGGGCGGGTATGAGGGTGGTTCGCTGGTGGAGACGACTGGCGACCTGCTGGAGCGTATGCTGACGCTGAATGTCAAAACGGCTTATTACGTGGTCCAGTCCCTGTTTGACCACATGAGCCACCAGCCCAATGGCGGGCGTTTCGTACTCATCGGTGCCCGGCAAGCCCTGAACGCCCAATTCGGTCGGCAAGCGGTGGCGTATACGTTATCCAAGTCACTGCTATTTGAATTGTCGAACCTGATCAATGCTTCGGGTAAGGAACACGATATTATTTCTACAGTGATTGCCCCCAGTGTCATCGATACCGCAGCAAACCGTCGGGCGATGCCGGATGCCGATTTTACGGCCTGGGTTGACCCACAAACACTGGCAGACACCATCGCTTTTGTGCTGTTTGGTGCGGGCCGCGCCCTGCGGGAACCCGTCCTTGAGGTATACAATCGAGCCTGATCGCGGGCTGGCAACTAATTCACTCGTAAATTAATTTACTCATGGAGGTCAATATTCCCGATTCCAGTTTACCCCGCGTTGTCATTGTTGGTAGTGGGTTTGGCGGTATACAGCTGGCGAAATCCCTGAAAGGAAAAGCGTTTGAGGTCGTCTTGCTCGACAAGAATAATTACCACACCTTCCTGCCTTTGCTTTATCAGGTAGCCACGGCTGGGCTGGAACCGGACGCCATTGCCGAGCCCGTTCGTGAAATCTTCAGTGGGCAACCCCATTTCCATTACCGAATGGCGGAGGTTCTTCGTATTGATCCGCAGCAAAATGAACTGACTACTTCCATTGGTACGCTGCACTATGATTTCCTCGTGCTGGCCTGTGGTTCACAGGCTAATTTTTACCAAAATGCAGAGTTAGCACGTCATGCCCTACCGATGAAGACGATGCGAAATGCCCTGGCCTTACGGAGCCGCCTGCTGGAAAACTGCGAGCGAGCCCTGGAGTTAACCGATAAACAGCACCAACTCGAACAGGTAAACATCGTCATTGCCGGGGGTGGCCCAACGGGCGTTGAACTGGCCGGTGCCATTGCCGAACTGCGCGATGTAGTCCTGACGAAAGACTACCCCGAGCTGCCCCTAAAACACATGAAGATCCACCTGGTCGAAACCAACAACCGCTTACTGAAAAGCATGGGAGAAGATTCGTCCCGGAAAGCCCGTCAGTTTCTGAATCGGATGGGCGTAACCGTGCATCTAAATGTTCTGGTTCAATCCTACGATGGAGCAGTCGTTGCGTTTAATAACGGCGACACCCATGCTGCCAGAACGTTGTTTTGGACGGCCGGGGTCGAAGGCGTGATTATTCCGGGGTTATCGCCCGTCAGCATTGGGAAAGGGAGTCGATATATTGTCAATGCGTGTAATCAGGTGGCGGGCTATGAGAATGTGTTTGCCATTGGCGATAATGCCCTTCAGGCACTTCCTGATTATCCACAGGGCCTTCCGGGCCTGGCCCCACCAGCCATTCAGCAAGGCCAATGGTTGGCTAAGAACTTAGTTTCCATGCGCCAGGAACAACAGCTTGAACCGTTTCACTACGTCAACAAAGGGGTGATGGCGGTTATTGGTCGAAATCGGGCGGTGGTTGAACTACCTTTCTGGCACACGCAGGGCTTTATAGCCTGGCTACTCTGGATGGGCGTACATCTATTGCTGCTGGTGGGTTTCCGAAACAAAGCGTCCACGGTCCTGAACTGGGCGGTCAATTATTTCAGCTATAGCCGGGCTTCGCGGTTAATTGCCCGCTTTCAGAATGCACCCGTCGAGGCCGTGACTAGCGTTTCCGGAGCCTCATTACCGCTATAATGCCAAATGGTTTAGTTGCCGATCATCAAAAAAGCCTTACTCCGTTTATTGTATAGAGTAGTTTAAGAAAATAAGAAGGGCTACCTCTAATTAAGCGGCACTTCTTTCGTGGCTGATTCAGTTCTATTCATCCACCTGTAGCCGACGAGTCAGGAACAGTAAGGCGATACTTAAGGCCATAAAAAACCAACCCGCAACGTGTGTAGAATACTCGGCGAGAGGCTGTAGTAAAAGCATAAAGGCGATTCCACCACAAATCAGTACGTTGAGGAGGTGAATAATTGTACCTGAACTATCCCGGCTTTCACCGGGTGTTTGCAGGCCAATAAATACGTATATGGCCTCTACAGCCTGAATCAGCCCCACCAGTATACCCCAGGCGCCAAATATAAGCGCAATGCCCTGATTGGGATGGTGGAGATAAAAAAGCAGAGCAAGGCCAGCCAAAATGTCCAGTAAACCACCTGTCAAATACCAGTTTGGGGCTGTCCCTGATAATCGGCTAACCTGCCGAAAACGAATGGCCAGCAGCCCGGCGATAATAAGGATTGTACTCGATGAAATAAGGACGAAGGACTGGGAGTCTTCTGCAAAAGCCATCAGTAGACCAATGCCAGCGAAAAGTCCCGAGCGCAGGTAAAGCAGCCACCAAGATCGCTCTGTTGAAGGAAGGGTTGAAAAAGTCATAGTCAGTTAGATTTCGAATAGCTATACACCGTCGTATGTCTATCTCTGTCATTCACATACTGGCGATTTACATGCCACTTCACCGTTCCGGCCGCTTATTCCGTAAACAAGCCTAAATTGTGCTTCTAGCGGTTTTTTCAATCCATTCTCACCAGTAAGCGCATGTGTATAACTCCAGACTCTTTGGATTTCCTGATGATTACTCCAAAAAAGTCAACAATTAGTTATATACATTATACGGGATAAGTTTCGGTCTGAAGCATTTTGCTGTCCTCATATTTTTTCCTTTAAGGGGAGTTTTCTTTTATCCATCCCCGCACGACTGAATACGATTGGTCAGGCATTCAAAGCGTCAATACGATACGATGTTCGATCAACTAATTGCAAAATGAGAACTTCATGGCTCAAAAGGGAAAATCTTTACGTTGATGTAGCCTTGTTGACCTTTAAGTTGGATTATGATGCCACCATTAAGGCAGATAGTAGCCATGTTCAGATTAAAGTCCGGGAAACTCTGAAATGGCATAAAATCAACAACCACTGTAAACTGGTTCAAAACCACTTCTCAGGTATGCCTGTCAACGGAGCGAAGCATGGATTCAAATCAATTACCCTGATTGGCTTTTGAGTAATATATGAATAGTGACTTGTAATCACGATTTTGCTCATTCTCTTTTAACGCTGGTATTATGCTCAGCCGGATCTGACCGGCTTGTCGAAGAGCCACTAATTGACCGATAGCCAGGTTCCTCGGTAGAAATCCAGGCCATACACATACAATAAAGCCCACTTCTGGTTGGAATAAGGGCCTTTGCATTCAATAAAATCAAGACAGGTATTCACCATGACAAGAGGGAAGGTAAAACGTATTGGCCTATCAAGGTAGGTGTATTTTACGGATTGACGACTAGGTACTTTAGGAAGAGCCGTAGACTAGTGATCAGATGGGACTACGAAAATAAGAGTCCGGTTGATCAAGCTTAGTCGAGGAAGTATGCCACTAACAGAGCCGCCGTGACCGATATGCCGTGGTCCGGCGCTTTGGTGCGGGACCATTGGACAGATTGTAAAATTCAATGCTCCCTGTACCCTTCGATCTGAGACATAAAAACGTTAATTCATGTAAGTAGCCAACCGGTACGTAGTCAGCTGAAATGGTATGTGAAATGTAACTTCTATTGATTAGTTTGTATAAACTAGTTCATGTCTAATCGTCCACCAAAAGGGCAGTTATCCCTATTAATTGAACGAGCCGTCATGAGCTACAAAAATCGTTCAATTAAACGTCCAACTGATTTTCACAAAACAGTTACACTTTCTGAAATACAAGCGTACTATTATGGCCCCCAAAACCGAACGTGTTACTCATCGCCGTTTTGACCGACATCTGAATCGCTTCGTTTAACACAATCTGTAAGGTGTCGGGAATGACTGGATCAACTTGCGTCGTATTGATCGTCGGCGGAATTATACCGTCCCGGATACTAAGCAAACAGATAATGGCTTCGATGGCGCCTGCGGCACCCAGTAAATGACCCGTTGTCGATTTGGTGGCGCTCATCTTCATCCGCATTTTTTGTTGACCCATCAGCTTCGAGATAGCGTTGACCTCTGACAGATCGCCAACGGGGGTTGAGGTAGCATGAGGGTTCAGGTAATCCATATCCGCTATCGTCAGCTTGGCTTCCGATAAGGCGAGTTGCATGGATTTCAGCGCACCAATACCCTCCGGATGGGTGGCTGTCATGTGATAGGCGTCAGCTGTCATGGCTGCTCCAACCAGTTCACCATAAATCGTAGCGCCCCGCTGAACGGCGTGTTCGTATTCCTCCAATACCAACGCCCCGGCCCCTTCACCCATAACAAATCCGTCCCGCTCGGTATCGAAGGGCCGGGACGCCCTGGTTGGATCATCATTCCGGGTAGACATCGCTTTCAACGCACTGAACCCACCAAACGAGGCCGGTGTGATCGGTGCTTCTGAACCGCCACTGATGACAATTTTAGCTTTGCCCAGCCGGATATAGGTAAAGGCGTCCATTAAGGCTGTGTTGGAGGTAGCGCAGGCGGAGACCGTTGTGTAGTTAATGCCCATATACCCATGCCGAATGGAGATCATCCCCGAGGCCATATTGATAATCAGTTTAGGCACAAAAAAGGGACTAAACCGAGGGTGCCCGTCACCCCGAACGTACTCGCTGACCTGCTCTTCGAATACCTCTATACCCCCCCTGACCGGAACCCCAGATAACGCCCACATCAAAGGGGTCCATCCGGCTCATATCAAATCCCGAATCAGCAATGGCCTGATCGGCGGCAATCAGGGCATATTGGGTGAACCGATCGGTTCGCTTGATATCCTGGTGGCTTAAATAGGTGGATGCCGTAAAGTTTTTAAGCTCACACGCAAACTGAGTTCGAAACAGGGATGCATCAAACCGCGTTATGCGGGCCGCCCCCGACTGCCCCGCAACCACGTTTTGCCAAAAGGTGGGCACATCATGGCCTAATGGGGTCAGCGCGCCAATACCGGTAATCACAACTCGATGTAACATGCTTTTTACTGGTGAATTGCCCCGGCCCCTTAACGCGCCAGAGCGGGTTCATGTAGTAGTACGAAAAAAAAAGTGTCACAAAGATAGGATAAAAAATACCAAATGGTATATTTGCGTCATGAACAATGATGTTTCAAAAGCCGACCGCACCCGCCAGTTCATTATTGAAACGACGGCGGGGGTATTCAATACGAAAGGGTATGCCGGTACGTCGATTGCGGATTTGACCAACGCTACCGGACTGACCAAAGGTAGTATTTATGGCAACTTTGCCAGCAAAGAAGAAGTGGCGCTGGCTGCCTTTGATTATAACCTAGCCTTGATTCAACGGGCCACGCAGCAACAAATGAGCCAGGCCCTCACCTGCCAGCAGAAACTGTTGGTCTATGCGCGGGTGTATCACAGTTTCAATCAGAAAGGCTTTCCTATTGGGGGCTGCCCTATCCTAAATACCGCCACCGAAGCCGACGATACCAATAATCTGTTAAAAGACAAAGCAGCAAAAGCGGTTCTGGCCTGGAAGCGAACGATTGTCGAGATCATTAAAACGGGCATGGCTTCCGGGGAATTTAAAGCCAATGTGGAGCCTGATTCAACGGCATTAGCCATGATTGCCTTAATTGAAGGCGGCATCATGATCGCTAAAGTGACCAACAATCCGGCCAGCCTGAATAAAATCCTAATGACTCTGGAAGCACTCATTAATCAACTTGCAGACTAGTCTGGCACCGGTATTCATCCACACCTGTTGACCAATACGGATCAACAGCCAGTCTAGCCTCAAACCAATAGCGTATGCGTTTACGTTTGTTTTTTGCCTAAAAATATACCAATCAGTATTTTATGAACACGACGCGTTTGATTTTACGAACGACTCCGGTGATGGCAGCCGCAGTAATTCCGCTGAATGGCGGGCCATCCTCTTGAACCTATCGGCACGCCGACCATCAGTTCCTATTGACAACTATTTCAATTAAACGACAAACCAATGAAAACCACCAACAACACGGTATTGATTACCGGAGGCAGCGCCGGTATTGGCCTGGAAATCGCTAAATCATTGTCGGCCAGCGGCAATACCGTTATTATAACCGGCCGGGATCAGGCACGGCTTGATAAAGCCCTTACCCAGTTAAACCAGGCGACGGGGATTCTCAGCGACGTCAGTAAAGAAGGCGATGTGGACGCGCTGGTTAGCCGGTTGGCGGAGGGCTTTCCGACCCTCAATCTGGTTATTAACAACGCAGGCCGGGCTATTCTGTATGATATTGCCAAGAGCGAAGGGGCTTTTGACAGCGCTCAGGACGAGATGCTTACCAACTACCTGGCCGTTATTCGGTTGAATGAAAAGTTATTGCCCATCCTGAAAACACAAGCCGAAGCCGCCCTTGTCAATGTCTCCTCCGTCGTGGCTTTTGTTCCGGGGAGTCTGGCTACCTATTCGGCCAGTAAAGCGGCTCTGCACTCCTACACGCAATCGTTACGGGTGGCCTTGAGCCGCACTAGCCGGGTGAAGGTGTTTGAATTGATGCCTCCTCTGGTCGATACGGAATTCTCCGCCATGATCAATGGCCACACGGGCATCGCCCCATCGGACGTGGCTCAGGCCTTTATCGACGCGCTGGCAACCGACACCTACGAAATCCGGGTCGGCAATACGCAGGTGATTTATGAGCTGTATCGTCAATCACCCGACATGGCCTTACAGGTCATGCAGCCTGCCCGGTAATCGTAGGCCTACATAACTCAGCAAAAAATCACTAAGCCGCTCTAAACGGACTATTAATCAGTTAACACGTGAAAAAAGAACCATCCAGCTGGATTGCTTTACTGGTCGTGCTGACGGCCCCGTTACTCTCTGTTATTGATGTATTTATCATCAATGTAGCGGTACCGGCTATCCAAAAAGGAATACACGCTACCGATGGGCAGGTACAACTCGTCATTGCCGGTTATTTGCTGGGATATGCTTCCTTTCTGATAACCGGGGGGCGAACCGGCGATCGTATTGGTCGGAAGCGCACATTCTTCTGGGGGATGCTCAGTTTTACGGTCTTTTCCTGTTTTTGCGGCTTGTCAAACACCGCGTTTCAGTTGAATACGATGCGCTTTCTGCAAGGAATCAGTGCTTCGTTCATGGTCCCTCAGGCCATTGCTTATATACAAGTACTGTTTACTGATCCTAAAGACCGATCAAAAGCCATTGGCTATTTCGGAATAACGCTGGGTATTGCGTCCATCACCGGGCAGGTACTGGGCGGGTATCTAGCCGATAAGCAGTTTATTGTCGATGGCTGGCGGTTGATATTTTTCATCAATCTACCCATTGGACTGGCCGCTCTTTGGGCCACACATGCCTATTTACCGGAAACCCAAAAGCAAGATCAATACCCACTTGATTATTCAGGAGTGGCGATCTTGACACTGGGTCTGTTCTGTCTGATTGTTCCCCTTATTATGGGTCGGGAATCAGGCTGGCCCTGGTGGAGCTTTACGTTACTTTTTCTTTCTGGGTCAATGTTTAGCTATTTCATCATCGATCAGCAGAAAAAACGTGCACAAGGCCTTGAGCCGCTCATTGACCTGGCCTTGTTTACCAATAAAGACTTTGACATCGGTCTGCTTGCCGCCGTATTTCATTTTATGATGCATACATCCTATCTGCTCATTAGTGCCGTTTTTATGCAGAATGGGCTTGGCCTTTCGCCCTTAGTTTCCGGCTTATATTTTGTGCTGCCGGGCCTGTTGTTTACTCTCTCGTCAATGGCCGCGGCCAAACTCATCATCCGCTATGGTCCGGGTGTTCTTCAGGCTGGTCTGGTTCTACTCATGATTACGCTACTGCTCCAGGTTATCTACTTCCGAGCCAATGTCAGTGGCTTTACCTTGTTTGTTCTCCAGGGAATGTACGGGCTTGGCAATGGGCTGGTACTACCCTCCCTACTGAATATCACCCTACGCAGCGTGCCAACTCGGTACGCGGGTGCAGCGGCAGGCATTTATTCTACCAGTCAGCAAACAGCTTCTGCGCTAGGCGTGTGTATTGTGGGTGGCATTTTCTATTCGCAGCTCACACCGTCTGTGCCGAATATGAATTACGTCGAGGCCTTTGAGTACAGTATGGGAGCCAATATCATTTGTCTTGCTATGGTGAGCCTTTTGCTTTTCTTCCTGCCGGATAAAGTAGTGAGGGATAAATCACCGATCGTTAGCGAATGAGTCACGTATTGAAGAATACAATTTTTTAGAAAAACTTAACCAATTGAGTTAAATCCATTGATTAATGACTATAAGTACCTTAAGCTAGAAACCCGACTACGCTGATTTCGTATACTATTGCTCAAAAAACCAAAATCCCTAATAAAAGTCAAAGTTATTCAGATTTTGGTGAGGTTTTGGTTATGTTCCGACGTAGCCTTTAAACTCATCCCCTCATACAAGTTATTGATAATAAGATTATTATATATTTTATGAGTCTAAAGAAAAGGGTGCTAAGTAAGCATCCCAGGCTTGGCATGCGTCTTGTTACTGGGTTACTTAGACAACCATTTCGAGTAACCAGATTCCGCTATGACTCCCCTGGCACAAACCATTCGCTCAATTTATCAGTCACTCGAGGAAGGGAAGATCG
>NZ_BAAHBQ010000010.1:0-190059 GCF_054776595.1 Spirosoma horti | reverse complement strand
TTTGCCCCCCACCTGCACTTCAATCGGGGTGGATGCGCCCTGACTCATAATTTTATCGGTCAACTCAATGGGTTCGTAAGAGATGCCCACACCCGGCAGCTGTTTTCGTACGGCGTCCCGCAGCTTATCCCGCAGGGCGTCCATATTGCCCGTGTATTTTTCGCTCAACGCTACCTGCACCGTCGCTTCGTGGGGACCCGCGTTAAACACGTATAGGTTACTCGTCCCGTAGCTAGACGGCGTCATACCCACAAAAGCCGAGGAAATTTCTACGTTTTCTTTACCCACCAGTTGCTCGATAATACCCAGCACCCGCTGGACTCGTTCTTCGGTCCGCTCAATGCGCATCCCCTGGGGCGCAATGACCCGCACCTGGAACTGTTTGGCATTGCTTTTGGGCAACATATCCTGGCCGATGCTCATAAACAACAGACCCGCCAGGCCAAATGTAACGAGCACATAGCCACCAATGACCAGTGTCCGGTACCGGAGCAACGTTTCAACCAGCGCGACGTACCGCGCTTTAAATTTATCAAATCCTTTCAGCTCGTTTGGGGTCGTCTTTTCATAATGGGCATGGCTTTCCACCTGATCCAGTTCCTGCGGATTTAAGGCCTGTACTGCCTCCTCATGATCTCCTTTGTGATGCGATTTCATCCACCAGTTGGCTAAGACCGGTACGAGCGTCAGGGCTAAGAAAAAGGCCACGATCATCGCAAATCCAATGGACAGCGATAGGGGTAGAAACATGGCTTTGGGCACACCCGACATCAGAAAGGAAGGGGCAAATACGGCCAGAATACAGATCAGAATCAAAAACTCGGGGAAGGCAATTTCCAGGCAGGCATCGTAAATCGCCCGGGCCTTGGGTTTACCCATCTCCAGGTGCTGGTGAATATTTTCAATGGTTACTGTTGCCTCATCGACCAGAATCCCAATGGCCAGCGCGAGGCCCGACAGGGTCATAATGTTAATGGTCTGCCCGGCGGCATTCAAGAGCATGACTGAGGCCAAAATCGCCACTGGAATCGTTAAGACCACAATCAATGAACTGCGCCAATCCCGCAAGAATAAAAGCACCGTGAGTCCCGTCAGGACGGCTCCGATAATGCCTTCACTCATAAGCCCACTCACGGCATTGGACACGTAGACCGACTGATCGAACTCGTAGCTCAGCTGTACATCGTCGGGCAATAAACTTTGCATCTCGGCCAGTTTGGCTTTTAGGGCTGTCACAACCGCCATGGTAGAGGCATCCCCCGTTTTAGTCACCGGGATATAAACGGCCCGTTTCCCGTTGACCAGCGCGTAGCCCACCGTTTGGTCAGCCGCGTCATTGACCGTGGCCACGTCACCCAATAACACCGTTGGACCCGTACCCATTTTCAGCGGAATTTGGGCAAACTCACTCACCGTATTGATGACCGAGTTGGATGGAGTCATATAGGCATAGTCTTTCATACGCACCACGCCAGCGGGCGAAATTTGGTTTGCCTTGACCACCGTCTGCACGATCTGATCGGGTGTTAGGGCATAGGATTGCATCTTAGCCGGATCAACTTTAATCACTACCGTTCGCTCGTTTCCACCAAAAGGCGGTGGGGAGGAGGCACCCGGAATCTTGGCCAGCAGGGGTCTGATCTTAGTCGAGGCCAGATCCTGAATCTCCGACAGGGAGCGGGTCTTGGAATTGAATACGAGTTGCCCCACCGGCAACGTTGACGCATCGAAGCGCACGACGACCGGTGGCTGAGAGCCGGGTGGCAGGTAGGATAATACCCGGCTTACCTGGTTGGCCACTTCACCGGCCGCCTGGGCCATATTCGTATTTTCGTAAAATGAACATTTGACCAATGTCAGCCCCTGCACATTCTTGACATCTACATCTTTTACCCCCGATACGTAAAGCATCTGGTTCTGGTACCGGGTGGCAATAAACCCTTCCATCTGGGAAGGCATCATGCCGCCGTAGGACTGGGCGATGTAAATGGTGGGGGCATTCAGTTTGGGAAAGATGTCCACTGGGATGTTTAAGACGGCCATGACCGAGAAAACCAGCAGACCCAGTACCAACACCACAATGGTGACGGGGCGGGTTAGCGCGGAAGCGATGAGTTGATTCATCTTAAGCGGAGTTATTTCGTGGTCAGTTTGATGAAATTCGTTAAGTCGCCTTCGGCTGCCGACTTAAGCAGCAGCGCCCGCCAGACATTGTTGGTGGTGACGAACTGGTCAATCTCGGACCGATTCAGTAGCGTAAAGGCCTGGGTAAACTCGTACACGTTCGACAGGCCAGCCGTGTAGCGGGCCTGTGCCTGTTGGTAAGCTGCCCGCGCAGCGCCCAATTGGACAGGGGCTTGCTGAGCCGCTTCGTAGGCATTCTGGATCTGGAGGTCTGCCGTTTGCTGCTCGGCCTTGATGCGAAGCACTTCCTGATCGTACTGGTATTGATCGGACTGCGTGCGCAGGACTTGAGCTTTGGTTTCCTGCCGAATCCGAAACACATCGCTAAAGCGCCAGAGCGTACTCACGCCTACAAAATAATTGGCGATCCGGAAGGGTAAGCCCGCGCCCAGCGACGAGTTGTAGATGAAATTGCCTTCGGGCGTCGTGTTGTCACTAATGCCCGACCCCCGGGCCCAGAACGAGCCATTCAAGGCGATGGCGGGTAAAAAGGATTTTCGGATGGCTTCTACCTGGGCCTGACTCACCTCAATCTGCCGTCGGTAGAAGGCCAACACGGGATGAGCAGCCAGCTTTTCCGCTGAATACTGAAAGTTGGGGGGGAGGGCTACCTGAAAGGTACTGGTATCGAGCCGGAATGCCGAACCGGGTAGCCCCATAAACTCGCCGAGTTGTACCCGTTGCTGCTGAGCGAGCCGGCGACTCTCAATTAGCAGCAGCCGGGCTTTGGCCTGTTCGGCGTCAGCCAGTACACTATCGACACCCGGCCGTCGACCTGAACGGGTGTTGGCCTGCATGACGGTCCGAAAAGCCTCGATCCGGGCAAGATTAGCCGCTTGAACCTTAACTGTCTGATCGATGATCAGCGCCATCAGGTAAGCATCGGCCACCCGTACCTGATGGACGAATAGTTCCTGCTGATAATCAGCATTCGCCCGTTGAATGACTGATTTAGATAAGGCTAGTTCGGCTTTGTTACGACCAAAGGTGATGGCCTTCCAGTTAACGTTCAACGAACTCAGACTGCCCCAGACGGCATCTGCCGTGGGACCATTGACTTTTACCCCGCTAGAGACGGAATTGGTCGATCCTTCATTGGGGAACGTAGCGCCCCGAACGTTGTTGGAAGTAGCATACAAGGCTTGGGCCTGAAAAGAGGCCGTGGGCAAAAAACTAGCTTTCCGGGCCGCCAGATCCGCTTGGGTCGCTTCGTTTTCGGCCAGCTTGTTTTTAATGGACGGGTAATTCTGTACGGCCAGATCAAGTGCTTTGGAAAGCGTCAGGATTGAGTCTACGGGCACGGGTTGGGCCACGAGTAAACCCGTACTTAGTAGCAGCAGACCGGTAACATATCGACTAACTAGTGGGAATATCATACAAGTAAGGACCAGGGTAAGCTATAGAGGTGAAGGAAGATAAACCAGCTTAAGCCGCTTGGTCAGGGGCCCGCCTGAGCGGAGGACGTTGAAAAGTTGGTTAACGGCTTACGGTGCTGGAGAACGGCAATGACACTATCCTTGCGGGTATTTTCCTGGCTACACGTCGATAATTGCTGAAGTAACTGGCTGGCGTCGGTCTCGGCTTCTTCCGCATAGGATAAGCCGAGGGCGCTATGCCGGTATAATTGATAGACATTTACCCCCAGAGACGCCACAAGCCCAATGGCCAGGATTATGGCTAAGAAATTTAACGAGACAGTCCGCTTCATAACCCAATGGATGTTTAATCCTTGGGACAAAGATGATCTTGGGGGATTAGAGCTGTCTTAGACCGAGATTAGAATTCATTAGAATGGGGGGCGGATCGACATGAACCGGCACTACGCTACCGTCACGCTAAGCCGTTGTAAGCGTTTTGATATCCAGAGCGGGCAATTGTACCCGAACCGTCGTGCCGGTAGTCGAGCTGGAGGTCAGGCTAATGGTACCCCGGTGCCGATGAATGACTTGCTGGGTGATGGCCAGCCCTACCCCGAAACCCTCAGCCTTCCCCGCATTTTGACCCCGGTACAAGGGTTCGAATACATGGGGAAGATCGTTGGGTTGTATTCCGATGCCCTGGTCAGTGATCGTAATCTGGTGTAGTCCATCATCAGGTTTGGTAAACAAATTCACCTGAACCGCCTGCTGCGAATATTTGCAGGCATTATCGATGACATTCTGTAAGGCCGTTGTGAGCAGAATTTCGTTACCCATGACCATAAAAAAATCATCTTCGGGCATCTGGCCAAATTGAAATTGAATGGTACAGCCGGATCGTTTTCGTTTGACCTGACTAACCGCTGCCATCACGCATTCTTCCAATCGAACAGGCCTCATGGCCAAGGAGCCGTCGCCCGTTTTGGCTAAATTCAGTAAACTATTCGTTAGCCCAACCAGCTTGGTTAATTCCCGCATGGCTACTTCCATGCTGATTCGAAAGTCAGCCGGATCGGTATCATACTGGTGGGAGGTTTCCAGTGTTCCCAAGACTGTCGTCAAGGGGGTACGCAGCTCGTGGGAGGCGTGGGAAACGAACTGACGCTGGCTCTCGAAGGTAGCCTGAAGCTGGGTCAACAGCTGATTGAAGGTGATGGCCAGCTGGGCAATTTCATCCGTTTGATTCCCTTCGTTTAACCGGAGCTGTAAATGGTTATCCGATACGTGCTGTACATCCCTAACCATGGTTACCATACTGGCTAAGGGGCGTAAGAATCGACCCGCAAAATACCAGCCTCCGACCATAATTAGCAAAAGGCCGCCTACGTTGGCCACCAGCAGGATCATAAACAAATTCTGCTGTTTGGAATGCCCCAGCCGGTCGTAGCCCGTGACAAAGATGGCATATGAAAGCCCCCGGTCCCGGTATTTAATGCCAACCCCTTCATTCCGATTCATCGTAAAGGTAAGTGGCGCTTTGTGGCTAAGCCCGGGAATGAGCCGGGCCTCCCGTTGCACAAAAGCGGGCAGTTGGTTCGTAAAGACCAAGTTGCCCTGTTGGTCAAAAATGCTGATATGCTCTTCGGTGAGGGTTTGCAGATCCGTCGCATTGAGTGCCCGGTCCAGGACACCCTGCTGCGAATGACGGGAAATCATAACCCGACCAAACAGGCGGGCCTTTCCCTGCAACCGAACCGCGAACCCTTGTTGTCGGTACACCGAATAAAACGTGTAAACAAAGCTGGTGAAGGCGATCTGGATGGCCAGCACGATACACGTGAACAGGAGCGTTAATTTGTGACGGATCAGCATAGAGCAACGTTGCTGGGCATGGCTTGTTATTCGTGTAAGGAGTACCCCATGCCGATCACCGTATGCACGAGTTTAGCCGGGAACTCTTTGTCTATTTTCTTACGTAAGTAATTGACATACACATCAATGACATTGGTATTGGAATCAAAATCTGTTTCCCAGACCCGTTCGGCCAGTTCGGCGCGGGAAATGACTTTGCCTTTATGCAGGAGCATATATTCCAGTAGCGCAAACTCTTTGGAGGTTAACTCGATACGCTTTTCAGCCCGAATAACAACTTTGGTATCCATGTTCAGGGTCAGGTCAGCTAGTCGCAACACCGTTGAATGACGAAGCATGTGACGTTTGGTGATGGCCCGAAGTCGGAGCAGCAATTCCTTGAAGGCAAAGGGTTTGGGTAGATAATCATCCGCCCCCGCGTCGAATCCCCGGATTTTATCTTCCAGGGTGTCCAGCGCGGTGAGCATTAGGACTGGAGTTCGTTCATTTTCTCGTTTGATGAACTGGCAAAGATCAAACCCATTCATTGACGGTAGATTCACGTCCAAAATGACGACATCATACTCGTTTTTCTGGAAGAGCTGTTTGCCAACGTAGCCGTCATAGGCGAGGTCGGTACTAAACGATTCGGCTTCCAGCCCCTTTTTGATAAACGACGCTAAACTAACTTCGTCTTCAACGACTAATACTTTCATAGTTTGATTAACTGGCCCTTCATCCCGACAACGTAAGGAACTAACGTTTAAACTGACTACTTGGCTGATTATCCTCGAAAAGACCGCCTTTTTCCTTTCATACTATGGACACTCTTTTTAACCGCTTTTCTGTACTTAACTAACACACTCTGGCTATCTCCTAAGGAATGTGTACAAGCATAATCTGGTTAAAGGCGATTCTATAACCAGGACCCGTGTGCTAACCCATCTTATAATTTAGTCAGGGCAAAACTATTGAACATGGTATTCGATTGACATGACAGCGATAGCCGTTCAACTTAAACAGCCGATTTGTCCAGGATGCAAACTACCCAATAGGCCTCTGGCCGGGATCACTTGCTATAGTTTATCATTTACGACCAGCTGGCCACCATTTAGCGAGCCAGTCAGGAATGTGAATGTCTATTTCCTTTCTAAAGCTGCTCAGGTCGCTGATTTCTTTTCCTAACTCGGAGGGCAAGGCGTTCGATTTTCGGATACTTAAGCGCTGAGACGTATATAAACTTTGGTGACCAGACATCAGAAAACTGATGACGCAGGCAACTGCGGCATAGGGGGCAACCGTAGCCCCAAACAATTCAATAGCCAGGATACTCGACGCAATGGGGGTATTGGTTGTGCCCGCTAATAGGCTTACAAAACCAATGGCGGCAAAGGTCGATTGGTCCGCTCCTACCCGATCGGCGAAAAAACTACCCGCCGTCGCACCAATAAAGAGAATTGGCGTAATTACGCTACCACTTCGACTAATACTCAGGGTGATGAGTGTAAAGAGGGCTTTCAGCAGAAATGCATACCAATGAACGGGTAGCCCTTTGATGCATCCCTCCATTAAGTTGAGCCCTAACCCGAGATAGTCCCTGGAAAACAAAAGGGTCAGGCCGACTAATAAGAATCCTCCCAGCAGGCCTTTCCAGGGTCGCCATAGGGGAAGCGCATTGGTAAAAAGCGCACTTTGCTGAATTGCCCGAATCAGCAAGTAGGCACAGAGACCAAAAAAAATACCCCCCGCCAGGAGCTGAATGAAAAATCCCTGCCCGAAGGCCGGAATAAACTTTAGCGGATAATAAAAAAAGGTAACTCCGAGAGCCGACGAGACCTGGTATGCTGTGAGGGAAGCTACAAAAGCGGGTAACAACACATCGTAAAAAATAACCCCGACCGCCAGCACTTCAATGCCAAATAGCGCCCCTGCGATGGGTGCGCCGAAGACGACGGCAAAGCCCGCGCAGAATCCGCAAAGGACCATTTTCCGGCGATCGATGTCATTTACCCGGAACAAATTAGCGCACACACTGCCGATGCCCGCTCCAATCTGGGCACATGGGCTTTCTTTACCGGCGGAGCCGCCCGCAGCCAGAATGAGCACGACGTTAATGATTTTGGTGGGAATGAAACTGCCTTCCAGCTTACCATAGTTTTTATTAATAGCCGCGATTAATGCATCGGTACCTAAATGTTTTTTGAGGACAAATTGGCTTAGTAAATTGGCTAGAAAAAAACTGAGCGGTAGCAGGTAAAAAACATGTTGGTACTGATTACTCTGCTCAATGATGTAGTGAATAAATAAAATAAATCCCGAAGCCACCACCCCAACCAGGCACCCAATCAGGCTGGCAATAAACAGCCATTTGAGAACCGTAAAAAACAGGATTACTTCATCGTTGACGCGCATCAAGATGTAAACTTGAGAATGGTATCCTCAGTTTAGTAGGTTTTAGGAACACTCCGTTTTACTTACTTATAGGTGTGTGCATTGGGAAGGCTGACTGGCCGTTCATACTCTTTTTATACATGCCGACGACTAACTATTCTTACAATTAGTTGGCTATCAATTTTTATTAGTTAGAATCCGTACCGTAAAAGGCCGTAAGGTGCCTTTGTTGAACTAGGGTAAATGTTGACTGGCAATCACGTAAGTTTTAAATTTTCATAAACTAAATAGTTAACAAAACCCTCCGTATAAAATCAGGAAAAGACACTCACCTGTTTATCGTTTGCTACGGTTGTGAAAAATTAGGTTCGGTTTCGTTACTGCCTTTTTTAACCTCGTCTCCTACCCGTCTTATTCCTATAGTTTATACCAGGTCTGGGCGGGTAGCGGCAACCGACGGCCATCGAAGGGCGTATCCAGCGGACCATAGTATTTGGTCAGGTAGGCTAGGATGGGCTTTTCCGTGTCGCCTAAATCCCACAGCTTTTGAGTGCGTTGCATCCAGCGAATCCGCTCAATCCACTTCTCGCGCCCGAAATGACTTTGCAAAATCAGCTTGCTGGAATGGCAGACCGTGCACTGGCCTTTAACAATCGGCATGGTCTCGTCCAGCGCCAGTCCCGACTCCGTATCTACCCCAACGCCCTGCGCATTCAGAACGGTTGTAGCTGCTGGAACGGTCGCCATGGGCTGGGAGGCAAACTTCTTTTTTACGGCCGGACGATGCCCAGTGGTTGAGGCCTTTGCTTTAGCCAGCACTTTTTTGGCCGGAGCGGGCTGCTGCGCAACCCAGGCGCATAATAGCCACAAGCATACGCTGGCCAGCAGACCTATGTATTTTGATTTTATTTGTTTATTCGTCATAAATAAATTCCTTCGTGTCAGTCGCTTCCAGTCGATTATTACTCGCTTACCCTATACCATCTTGATGGCTATCCGGTGGCAGGCATTGTTGATGTAGCCTTCAGGATTCCACTGGGGCATGACCATCGGTTGCGAAACGCCCGCGTCGTCGGTCGCTCTGGCCCACACTTCATAGTATCCCTGAATTGGTAAGCTTACCTCCGCTGTCCAGTGCTGCCAGGCGAGTCGGTTCTTCGGCGCTTTCAGGTCGGCTTTCTGCCAGGTAGCCCCGAAGTCGGTCGATACGTGTAACTCCTTCACCCCGCGATCACCCGCCCAGGCGTGCCCACGCAGCGTTAGCTGCTGGCCCATAGGCAACTCCAGGCCTGTTTTGGGAAAAGTAATCACCGACTTGACGGGCATCGACTCAATAATTTTAAAGTCGCTATCGGGCGGATCGACACCCGCTACAACGGGATGTATAGGTACTCGGTAGCTCTTGCCCGTCATCTTGGCTCCGTCATGCACTTTGTTGCGGATGGCAATCGTGTGCAACCATTTGCCCGATACCGATGCGGGCCAGCCGCCAATGACCAGTCGTAGGGGGTAGCCGTGCACCAGCGGAATGTCCTGCCCGTTCATGGCCCAGGCTACCAGCGTTTCGTCTTCGAGCGCTTTTTTGATGGGCACGCCCCGCGAGATAACGGGCTGGTTAGGATCGCCACTCAGGTGCAGATCCTGTCCATAATAGCCAATATAAACGGCCGTGTCGGTGATGCCCACGTCAGCCAGAATATCTTTCAGGCGGACCCCGGTCCATTCCGCGCAACTCACGCCCCCTTCGGTCCACTGGTTACCCGCTGTTTTGGGAGAATAGCCTGCCCGGCCGTTTCCTCCGCACTCAATGACCAGTTGATAGGTATAGGGTTTGAAGTTGTTTTTCAGCTCGGCCAGGGTGTAGCTTTTCGGCGCTTTGACCGATTCCCCATTGATGGTCAATTTCCAGTTAGCCAAGTCGATGCTGGCGGGTATCTGGCCATTGTTGCGGATAAACATCTTATCGGCGGGCGTGACGGCGTCATCCAACAGATAGGCTGGAGTTTCTACGTTCCAGGGTTTATCGTTTAACACCACCAAATTTTTATTCTTGGTCCTCATCGGGTTGGCAGGGTCATCGATACCCGCGAAGGCCAGCGGCAGGTAATGTTTCGGCAATCGGTCGGCAAAGACGATATTGGTGCCCAGCAAGCCTGTCAGGGTGGCTAGTGAACCCGCTTTCAAAAAGCCCCGGCGGTTGAATAGACCCAAAGGCGATGGTTTGTTTTTCATAGACGGTACCCACTAATTAGTACGTTACACTTCGTTATATAAGGACATCAATAAAGGGTTAAAATGGCCCAGAGTGATGCCGATGAGATGAGAATCCACAACACCATGCCCTGCACCATCGGCTGCCAGCCGACTGACCGGATCACCTCGCTTGACAAACCCGCGCCGATCAGGAACAAGGTCAGGGTCAATCCCCGGTGCGCCAGTTTCACTAGTACAGCCGCGATGGGCTGAATGGCGGGTTCGTACGTATGTACGATCATAGCTAGGATAAACAGGCCAATAAAATAGGGAATTGTGATCGTACCTTTCCCCGTCTTAAACAGCACCGCCGTTCCCAGGGCCACCGGAATAATCCATAGGGCGCGGGCCAGCTTGACGGTCGTCGCCATTTGTAGGGCTTGGGGTCCGAATTTAGCCGCAGCCCCAACGACTGAGCTGGTATCATGGATGGCCAGCGCACACCATAGCCCAAATTGATCAGGACTTAAGTGTAACCACTGCCCGATCAGGGGAAATACCAGCAGCGCTACCGAGTTGAGGATAAAAATGGTGCCAAGCGCAACCGATAAGGGCTTTTCTTCGGCCCGAACTACTGGCGAGAGGGCGGCAATGGCGCTCCCCCCACAGATTGCCGTACCAGCGGCAATCAGATGCGCGGTTACTCGGTCAATCTTGAGCCATTTACCCAGTAATAGGCCAACGGTCAACGTACCCGCTATAGAAACAATTGTGAATAAAATGCCTTCTCCACCCGCTTCTAGTGCGCTGTGGATGTTCATGCCGAAGCCCAGTCCTACGACAGATGCCTGCAAGAGCCAGTGGGTAGCTTTATGGTTTAACTGTAGGTAGGGATGGCCAATAAACTGGGCGATAAGAAGCCCTAACAGCAGGGCCAGGGGCGGTGACAGTAACGGGGTTAAGCAAAGTATCACGGCTCCCATAAAGATAAGTTGACGCGCCCTGAAGCGGTAATCTAGTCCGTGTTGTTTCCGTTGCTGCCAACCCGGCAAGTCATGTTTAGGTGTGGTCGTTATGGGATTCATCAGGCGATCAGTTTTAATAGGACGAAGGTAGAGTACTACTTGCTGCTTGGCCAATTGCTCCTGTTGATACCCAATTACTTCTCGTTATGGTACTGATGGATAACGAGTATCCAGGTATCGACCAGCCTCTCCCCGGGATGCTGGTTGGACGGCTGGCCATTGACATACGAAACCAGAAAGTACGCGAACGAATGGCAAGCCTGGTTGACAGGGGCGATCGCTATTTTGCCTAAGCCGTCGACCTGGGCTGAGCGGTGGCAGTTTCTGTCGGCCACCCTACCGGATACAAACACCTTTTCTGAACAGGATATTCTCGACGAAATTCACGTCGTTCGTCAGCAGCGGGACGCTTAACGATAGTCCTTGATACGAATCTGTACAGTAGCGCGCTCATTCATGCCCATTTCCGGCAGCGGCTTGATCTTACGGGCTAACTGATCAGGGTTTATCCAGTAAGATGACCTCTTTCGATTGATTATCCATCAGGATAATATGCTGGTAAGCAGCGGCATCCAGGTCCCGAACCGAATGCACTAAACCGGTCGACTGGCCCATGTATCGCCCCTTCTCGTCGGTATGGAACTGGTTCACCTCATAATCAACCGCGTAGGGAGCCTTTGTTGAATGACTTAACGCCAGCGTGTATGAGCGGTTAGGCTGTAGGTTCGTAAAAATCTGCTCGACTAAGTCGGCTAAGCCAATGGGGCGTATAGCCAGCCTGCCTTGCCCTTGCTTGCTCTGGTCCGTTGGTTTAAGGAAGATGATTCGGGTAGCGGTTGAATCATATAGGGACTTAAGGTTGGCCTGATTGCCCGCATCGGTAACGGCATTTTCGGCGTACACCAGAGCCTGTGGACTTTGCCCAATCTTGACTGGTGGCAGCGGTTGCCCAGTTTCCAAATCAATCCCCTGCACCTGGTCGGCATACTCCAGGCCAACATATAACCGTTTGCCATCAGGAGATGCCCATAAACCGTGCGGAAGTGCACCGACGTTGATGGTGTCCGTTTGGCTGAAATCCCGAGCCGGGTCAAATACCCGAACTTTGTTCTCGCCCCCTACCGTAGCCAGCATCCGTAGTTTTTTCCCTAAGTAGGTAAAGGTTACGTGGTTGGTGATGGCACCCGTATTGATAACCTTGGCGATGCGCTGCGTTTTGGCATTGAGTACCGTCACCTTGCCCACATCTTTGTGGGTAAACGCCACCCATTCCCCCTGAGGACTGGTAAAGATGTTGGGGGAAAAAGGGCTGACCACTGGAATTTTCTGGATTACCTGATACGTGTCGGTCCGAATGATGTCCAGTTCGGGCGTAAAGCTCGAGCACACGTAGGCGAGTCGGCCATCAGGCGAAAACGATACCATGCCGGGGCCATCCGCTACGGGTACCTGCCGGATTTCCTTCATGCTGGCCACATCGATGACACTGATATAGGCTTCCCCCCGCACCGATACCCAGACTTGTTTGCCGTCAGGCGTGAAGGTCGGCTCGTGAGGCGAGCGTCCCACATAGACCGTTTTAAGGACCTCATTGGTCTGGGTCGAAATAAAGGTAAGGGCATTGGAGCCGATTGATACCACCGCCAGCAGTTTTTTGGTCGGCAGGTAGCGCAGGCCATGCACCAGTGCCTGTCCTCTATAGAGGGGGGAGAGAACATTCGGGTAGGGTTTACCCAGATCAATTTCGCCCAATAGCCGATTGGTGGAGGGATCGATGACCGACACGGTATTGGATACCTGATTGGCCGTATACACCCGGTCGTGGGCGTACCGGGATTGGGCGAGGGAAGTGACGCTGTTGATCAACAGCAGACACAAAAAAAGTTGTTTCTGATTCATCATCTTAGTTTAAGTAATCGGTCATCTGGTCAATTTCGATTTGCTGACTGGCCATGAGCCCTCGGGCGTAGGCTTGAATAACCCGCTCATCGCTGAATTGCAAAACGACTTTTGCCATGGCAAGAGCCGCCTGATGGTGGGGCTTCATGACAGCCGCAAACGCTCGGTCAATATCAGCCAGCGCTTGATCGGCCGGCAGGTCATTCATCATTCCATTCATCGTTTGCTTCATGGCGGCCCCAAAGGCAGCGGGTGCCAGGGCGGTGTCGGCCCTGACCTGTTTGAGCCAGAGCTGCATTTGTCCGATCTCGCTTTGTTGATCAATCAGGATACTCTTGGCTAATTGAATCATCTCCCGGTCGTGACCGTTGGCGATTTCATAGCTTGCCATGGCGATGGCACCCTGATGATGAGCCAGCATTTGGTGCAGAAAAGTGGCCGCTGGCGAATTGCCCACGGGTGCTTGGTCCATCCGAACCATCATCGTATCCATCAGGGCCAGATAAACGTTTTTAGCAACGGGTGCAGGCTGGGTATGATGGTGGTGCTGGGCGTGGGCCCACGGATTGATGAGGAGGAGAACAAAAAGTAAGCAGGCAGTTTTCATACGCATCCGTTTATTACTGTTTGAATAAGCTTCGTAGCTTGTCTGACAAAGATGGTAGCCCGAAGATAACCCCTACCGAGAAATGGACGCCAAAGGGGAAAAATGGGGGGTGAAGCCGAATAAAACGCGCCGAAAAGTCTCGCTAAAGCCGTTATTTCGTTGGACGTGGTTGGAAAATTCTATGAAATGAAAAAAGAAAAGGTATATCTGTACACCGTGCTGGCGCTCTCGCTGATTGTCCTGTTGATTAGTCTGTTGACCCTAAATTACTTGTTTTCCAGGGTAACCAACCAGTTGCTCGAAGCGCAACTGGAAGGCGGCAAACGGGAAATTCGGGAAATTCAGCGGTTGCTGGAAGGACAGCTAAGTAGTGGTATTAAGAAAGAGCAGGTGGCCGCTAGTTTGCAGAAAAGCATCGAAAATACGGATACCCAAACCGGCTTTGTGTGCATGTATGACACGGTGGGTAAAGAGATCTGTCACCCCGATCCGAGTCGAATCGGCCAGCAGATCGACAAAGACAATTCAGTGGTTCGACCGATTACAGGCCGGGAAAGCCAATCGTTTTATGACTTGCTCAACGACGGAAAAGCCGCCGGAGGCTTGCGAACGTTTAGCACCAGTGGGCGTGGATCGGAGATCATTTATGTGCAACCGATCGCCAACACGAGCTGGATGTTAGCCTCCCATGCGAACCTGCAAGCCATCCATCGACAGCTTAATGAGTTACATACCCAGTTTTTGTTAGGCCAGGGACTGGCCGGTACCTTAATGATTTTGTTATCATTTTTGGCCGTGCGGTGGCTTGGCAATCGATACCAGCAGCAGTTGGAACGGGAGAACAACCAGCTAACCGATGAAGTCAACAGCTTGACGGCCCTGAATGCCAGCCTGGTCAGTTATCAGTCGAAAGTTCAAAATGAGCCGGAAGAATCAGTGGTCGAGGGGCAGGCCATACCGGCGGAAGAAGCGGGTAGCCGACGCCGGATTCTTACCTACTGGAAAGACGAGCTAGTGGTGATTGGTACCGATCAAATCGCTTACTTTCATACCGAACAGTCCCTAACCTATATTTACTGCCAGGATGCCAAGGTGTACACTAGTAGCACGAGTTTGGATGAACTTCAGAAGGAACTCGATGCCAATCAATTTTTTCGGGCCAACCGGCAGTTCCTTATTTCCATTCGAGCCATCGAGAAGATTTTTCTGTATGGTAAGCATCAATTGAAAATCGCCATTAGTCCCCAACCTCCGGAGGCTATTTTAATCAGTAAAAACAAAGTGGCCGAGTTCAAGCAATGGCTCAACCGGTAAATGGCTGTTGTTTATGGCCAGGTACTCGGTAACCGTCAACTCGATGATCCGTTGTTAGGCGCATTGATCCAATGGGTTTGTTAGTTTAATACAATTTCCACTTGATGGCACTTAAAAAATAATAATGACGAACGTATTAATTTATTCTCAAAAAACGCTCATTCGTGAGACGGCTTACTATATCTTATGTTGAAGAGTCCTTTTAGAGCGAAGTAAATAACTACTCAGAATTCTGGGTAATTGAAACTACGTTCGTAATACTTAGTGAGCTTGTAGCATACTGAAAGTTGAAAAATAAATATATGAGTTATAGATTCTTTTCTATAGCTCATATATTCACTAATATTGAGCTATAGAAAAGAATCTATAACTCATGAAATGGATTTGGCAGCTACCGAAATGGCCACAGTTCACATTTGATTTAACAAAGTTTGCTCACTTTGAGAGAGAATTTCACCGGAATGCAGGGGTGATCATCGGATCATTAGCTGCTGTTTCTGCCGATGAAGTCAATGAATTACGGGTTACTTTACTCAGTAATGAAGCACTTGACACCTCAAAAATTGAAGGAGAGATCTTAGACCGTGACTCCGTTCAGTCATCGATTCGCAAACAGTTAGGCCTACAAACGGATGGGAGAAGAGCAGGGCCGAAAGAAACAGGTGTTGCTCAGATGATGGTTGATGTAGTCAAAACCTATCAGGAGCCACTTGCCCAGGAACGTCTTTTTTTGTGGCACAAAATGATCATGAATGGCCGAATTGATCTAGAAACGATTGGCGGATACAGGACCCATGCCGATCCCATGCAAATCGTATCAGGTCGTTTAGACATGCCTAAGGTATTCTATGAAGCTCCTCCATCCGATCGTGTAGAAGTGGAGATGAATCAATACATTAATTGGTTTAATCGGGCAACTGAAGCGCAATTACCAACGGTTATTCATGCGGGGATAGCCCATTTATATTTTGAATTGATCCATCCCTTTGAGGATGGAAATGGGCGCATAGGCCGTATCATTGCCGAAAAAGCACTGGCCATCGGAGCCAGACAAACTTTGATTACCTCCTTATCCAGTACGATCGAGCGAGACAAAAAAGCCTATTACCAGGCTTTAGAGCGGGCAAACACCTCTTTGGACATCACGGAATGGCTGATCTATTTTTCCAAAAAGATTCTAGAAGCACAAGTCTATGTTCAGGAAATGATAACCTTTATTGTCGACAAGGCTCGATACTTTGAAACCTACAGTGCCCAGTTAAATGATCGTCAAATTAAAGTAGCGTTACGTTTATACCAAGAAGGACTATCTGGCTTCAAAGGAGGCTTAAGTGCTGAAAACTATATTCGTATTACCAAAACCTCAAGAGCTACAGCTACCCGAGATCTAGCCGAGATGGTTGACCTCGGCGCTTTAAAGAAGCAAGGAAAGTTACGACATACGCGCTATTATCTTCCTTCACGGGACGTAGCTGAAAAAGAGCCATAGCTTGAGCTGGTAGACCAGTATCCTTTAGTCGATACCCTTACATAATGCTTTAAGTGGGGTAGCGGACCTTGAGTTAGTCGGTACAAATCGAACAGCCATCACAAAATAGAACTGTCTCACAAAAGCACCTCACAAGGAGCTGAGGAATTTTGTATAAATCTGCTTCTTCAATGTGGCGATAGCAGACCGTTATTTGAAAAGATGCAACCAACTAATCACTAATCGCATCTCCTCAAAAACGATCTACATCAGTGCCTACTATTGTGGCAGGTTGACCGACGGTTGGCCGCTGCTGTTCGAATACTTTTATGCTATTTGGCTACGCCCGTGTCTCAACACAAGATCAAAACTTGAACTTGCAATTGGATGACCTGAAAAAAGCAGGTTGTCAAAAGATCTTCCAGGAGAAAGTTTCCTCGGCTAAAGAACGGCCCCAATTACGGAAGCTACTGGAAATTCTGCGAGAAGATGATACAGTTATTGTCTGGAAGCTTGACCGGCTGGGCAGGTCATTAAAAGAACTCTTCACGCTAGTCAACGACTTTCAGACCCAAGGAATTGGTTTCCGCAGTCTGAATGATGCTATTGATACCACCACTGCCCAAGGTCGCTTGGTGTTTAACCTATTTGCCTCACTGGCCGAGTTTGAACGGGATCTGATCCGGGAACGAACCAAAGCAGGTTTAGCTGCGGCTCGAGCCAGGGGACGCATCGGCGGACGACCCAAAGGACTTACGCCCGAAGCCCAAGCGAAAGCACGGGCTGTTAAGTCTATGTATTCTCTTAAAACTCATACGATTTTAGAGATTGGTCAGTTATTTCACCTAAGCCGAGCGACGGTTTACCGTTACTTAGCTTGGCAAGAAGTAAAATAACGGCTGCTGCTTAAAATGGGCGTTTAAGGAGACACTTAGATGACTGATTATGCCATAAGATATATAGTCGGACGAACGATTACTCATAAATGCCACACGAATAGCAAATTAATCGTAACTTTACGATAGAAAAAGACTTTGTGTCTGAAAGTAGTAATATATAATACCGTGCTATGAAGCTTTTTAGCCTATTTCCAATTTATCTATTGCTCACAACCGCTATCTTCTTGGGCAATCATCCCGACAAAAAAGTGGTATTGAATGGCTCTCTAACGAGCTATATCAACGGTATTAAGCAGGATTTTTCGAAAATCTCCAGAGATCGCAAGACTGAATTAGACAAAATTGCGGACTTTATTCAACTCAAAGTAAACGCTAAAGAGCCTGTCCAACTAACGTACATCTGTACTCATAATTCCCGACGCAGCCATTTCGGCCAACTATGGGCAGCTACAGCCGCTGCTTATTATGGCGTTCCAGGCGTAAAAACCTTTTCCGGTGGAACGGAAGTCAGTGCCTTCAATGAACGGGCAGTAGCTGCCTGCAAACGAGCGGGATTTGATGTTAGCAAAGCATCAGAAGGACCTAACCCAATGTATGCTGTTACTTACGCATCGGGCGCAGAACCCATTAAAGCGTTCTCCAAGAAATACGATGATGCCAGCAATCCCCAGAGCAATTTCCTGGCGATCATGACTTGCTCACAAGCCGATAAGGCATGTCCCATTGTGAAAGGCGCAGCCCTGCGGGTAGCGACGCCTTATGACGATCCGAAAGCTTTTGATGGCACACCCCAAGAAACCGCTAAATATGACGAGCGGTGCAAGCAGATTGCTACGGAAACGGTTTACGTTTTTTCCAAAGTAAAGATAGTCATTTAACCAGCTTGTAAATTTTGCCTATCGCAATATTGCAATGAATAAAAAAGCTGTTACCTTTGAGACATGGGACTGACCAAAACCGAAATATTCACCGAGGAACAAAACCGCATTGCGGATCTGGCAAAGGCCTTTGCTCATCCGGCACGGGTAGCTATCCTACAATTGCTGGTGGCCAGAAAAGCGTGCGTCTGCGGTGATCTGGTGGACGAGCTGGATTTGGCCCAGGCGACCGTTTCACAACACCTAAAAGAACTGAAACGCATTGGTATCATTCAAGGCGAAATCAACCCGCCCCGTGTATGCTACTGCATCAATCCCCCCGTATGGGAGGAAGCTCAAGGCGTATTCGGAGCCTTGTTTGACACGTTCGTACCAGTGACCTGCTGCTAGTCAATCACCGAGCCGCCTGTGCGGCAGGTGTTTTTTTGCCTGAATCAATCGTAATATTACATTATACCAATAGGTAAACATATGGAAACTGCCGAGCAAATCAAAGAAGTCGTACGCCAGAAATACGGCGCGATTGCCGAACAACCAGAAACAAGTAGCTGCTGCGGCCCTACTTCCTGTTGCGGGCCTGAAACGGTCGCGAATGTACCCATTGATATGACCGTGGGCTATGACGAGCTGAAAGGCTACGTTGCTGAAGCTGATTTGGGATTGGGTTGCGGCCTGCCTACTCAGTTTGCCCAGATCAAACCCGGCGATACAGTAGTGGACCTTGGATCAGGTGCAGGCAATGATTGCTTTGTGGCTCGTGCTGAAACCGGCGAAACTGGCCGCGTGATCGGCCTGGACATGACCCCCGCCATGATCGACCGTGCCCGCAAGAATACCAAGACACTTGGTTTTACTAACGTTGAATTCGTCTATGGAGACATCGAGGACATGCCGTTGCCGAACAATCTGGCCGACGTAGTGGTGAGTAACTGCGTGATGAATTTGGTCCCCGATAAGGTGAAAGCCGTTGCTGAAACCTTCCGTATTTTGAAGCCAGGTGGACATTTTAGTATCTCCGATATTGTACTAAAAGGTGAACTGCCCGCAGGCTTGCAACAGGACGCCGAGCTTTATGTGGGTTGCGTCTCTGGGGCCATCCAGAAGAGCGAGTATTTGCAGCTCGTTGAGGATAGCGGTTTTACCAATATCACCGTGCAGAAAGAGCGTGAAATCGTCCTGCCGGATGAGGTGATGAAAAACTACCTGTCGGACGAAGAAATCGCCGATTATCGCCAGCAGGACAAAGGTATTTATAGCGTCACGGTGTTTGCTCAAAAGCCCGAAGAAGTGGTCACAACGGCTTGCTGCCCTCCCGGTTGCTGCAACTAAATTCAATCAATCAGCCATGAAAAAAATCCTAGTACTTTGCACGGGCAATTCCGCCCGTTCGCAGATGGCCGAGGGCTATTTGCAGCATTTTGCGGGCGACCGTGCCCAAGTCTATAGTGCAGGTGTTGCGCCCCACGGCGTCAATCCGCTAGCCATTCAGGTGATGGCCGAAGACGGCATCGACATTTCACATCACACCTCGAATCATGCCGACGAATACGTGCATATTCCCTTCGATTATGTCATCACGGTTTGCGACAATGCCCGCGAACAATGCCCGTATTTCCCCACGGCGGGCGAAATGATCCATCATAGCTTCCCCGATCCTGGCCACACCCCCGGCGAAGATCCATTGACCTCCTTCCGCCGGGTGCGCGACCTTATCAAAACATACAGTCAGGAACTCATCGCCAGCCGTTTGGGCGAGGCCGTACCGCAATAAACTATGGCCATACACATCGAACCCGCCCAACCGGCCGATAGGGAGGCCGTCATTGCCCTGCTGGTTCAAGGACAGCTTTTAACCGAGGATCTACCAACCGGCCTTCCTGATTTTGTCATTGCGAAATACGAGGAAACCCCCGTTGGGGTGGCCGGTCTGGAGCGCTTCGGCCCGGTGGGTCTGCTGCGTTCGGTGGCCGTTGATCCCCACTACCAGGGCAAGCAAATTGCTGCTCAACTGGTCGGCCGATTGCTGGAAGCCGCCCAGGCATCCAGCCTGCAAGAAGTGTATCTCATCACCAACACGGCCGACCGCTATTTCGAGCGACAGGGCTTTCAACCGGTCAACCGTCAGGAAGTGCCTGCGGCCATCCAACAGACGCAGCAATTCAGCGACTTATGCCCGTCATCGGCCATTGTCATGAAACGCGCGCTAACCCACGAACCTACATGAGTGCCCCCCGTCTTTCGTTTCTCGACCGCTTTTTGACCCTATGGATCTTTCTCGCCATGCTGATTGGCGTGGGCATCGGGTATTTCTTCCCGCAGTCGCAGGGCTTCATCAATCAATTCAATTCGGGCTCGACCAATGTACCGCTCGCCGTTGGCCTGGTGCTGATGATGTATCCGCCTTTGGCGAAGGTGCGTTATGACGAGCTGCCGAAGGTGTTTGCCAATACCAAAATCCTCGGTCTGTCACTGCTGCAAAACTGGATCATCGGCCCGCTGTTAATGTTCGGTTTGGCGGTCGTCTTTCTACTTGATAAACCCGAATACATGACCGGCCTAATCATGATCGGCATTGCCCGCTGCATTGCCATGGTGATCGTCTGGAATGACTTGGCCAAAGGCGACCGACTCTATGCCGCTGGCCTAGTAGCTTTCAACAGCATTTTTCAGGTACTGTTCTATTCGGTCTACGCCTACGTGTTTATTACCGTGCTACCGCCCTTATTCGGTCTGAAAGGCTACACGGTCAACATCACGATTGGCGAAGTAGCCAAGAGCGTTTTCATCTATCTGGGGGTACCATTTCTGGCCGGGTTGTTCTCGCGGATCATCTTGACCAGGCTGTTCAGCAACCAGTGGTACGAGGAACGATTCTTGCCCGCTATCAGCCCAATAACCCTCATTGCGCTGCTGTTTACCATCGTCGTCATGTTCAGTCTCAAAGGGCAGTTGATCGTGTCGATTCCGTTTGATGTGGTGCGTATCGCCATTCCGCTGACGATCTATTTTGCCATCATGTTTTTTTCGGCCTTCTACCTGTCGAAGCGGGCCGGGGCTGATTACGGCAAATCTACGTCGCTGGCTTTCACCGCAGCGGGCAATAATTTCGAGCTGGGCATTGCGGTGGCCATCGCCGTTTTCGGGATCAATTCCGGCGCGGCCTTTGCCGCCGTGGTTGGCCCGCTGATCGAAGTGCCGGTGCTGATTCTGATGGTCAATTTTGCGCTCAAACAAGAGAAGAAGTTTGCTCCCCACTACACAAAAGCATTTCAAAAACACGCATGAAAATTGCCCTGTTTTCAGACATTCACGCCAATCTGCCCGCGCTTGATGCAGTATTGGCCGACATTGACAGCCGCCAGCCTGACGCGGTGTATTGTTTGGGTGATCTAGTCGGTTACAACATCTGGCCGAACGAAGTGATCCGCACCATTCGCCAGCGTGGTATACCGACGATTGCCGGGAATTATGATTATGGCATCGGTCGCAGTTCCGACGATTGTGGATGCGCCTACAAAGAGGAACAGGAAAAGGCCAATGGCAAAGTGTCGATTGCCTATACTAATGCTCAGGTAGGTAATGATGAACGGAACTACCTGCGCACACTCCCAACCCATATTCGGGTAGAATTCGAGCTAGGCAATGACCCCGAACATCTTTGGCAACAACAAACCCCGTTCACGCTGCTGCTGGTGCATGGTAGCCCCCGGCGCGTGAATGAATATCTGTTTGAGGATCGGGGCGACCGCAGTTTGGGCCGCGTGATCGAGGGAGCAGGAGCCGACGTGATGTGCTTTGGCCACACGCACAAACCCTTTCACAAAGTGGTGAGTGCCGAAGCAGAAGGCCAGGAAACCTATTGGCGTCAGGCCATCAATATTGGTTCCGTGGGGAAACCAAAGGATGGTGATCCGAGAGCCGGTTATGTGCTGTTGACGATAGACGAAACAGCGCAGCCAGGTTCACGCGAAGGGGTGGCCGTGGAGTTCGTGCGCGTTGCCTACGATGTAGAAAAAGCGGCCCAGGCCGTTGAGCAAAGCGAGTTGCCGGATGCCTACGCGGAAGCCTTGCGCATCGCCCGTTGATCGACCTACCCGACCGCTCCTAAATCTCCCAGCGTATGAAAAAGATTCTATGTTGGTTCGCCATTGCCGGGATGCTGTATTTTGTGGCAGCTCCCGGCCTTGCTCAGTCGAGTAATAATTACCTGATCGACTACACACGGGAGGGCGCATGGCGATATAGCAGCGTCAGAGAAACACCCTACCAGAGCAACGGGCGGGTAATTCAGCACCAATTAGCCGCGCTAGGTAAGAAACTCAATCATTTGTCGGTGGTTGATGGCTCGGCCTATTCGCAGCTCCAAGGCGATTTACACGGCTATTTGCAACGGCTCGAAAACGACTCTCCCGATTATGGCCGCGCAGAGGTGTATCATGCCGTTTTACTACGCCTGATGCAGTTCGAGGAGTCGATAAAAGAAAGCCTGATCGATAACCGGCAGGGCGACCCGCACCCAATAGCCGCCGATGGGGCAAAACCGGACGAAGGTCAGCAAGCCGCCGTTCTACCGTATGCGTTGCTCTTTCGTCGGCAGGATCACCGCTCCAAGCTAGTGCATATCGTCACCAGTGGGAAAGTCACGATTCTAAAGCATGGCCAGACTTACTGCCTGGTGCGGTGCGGCCCCCATGAGGGATATTTGCACAAAGGAATGATCCTCTGGTAACGGCCCATTATCTTTGACCGAACGTCCTAGCGTTTACGAGCATGCTTCTACCTGTTTTAAAGTCCATTTTAGTATTTATTCTGGCTGGCTTGTGCGAGATCGGGGGGGCTACTTGGTCTGGCAATGGATGAAGGAAGGCAAACCGCTCTGGTATGGCATTGCTGGCGGTATCATTCTGGCGGGCTATGGCATCGTGGCCACCTTTCAGCCCGCCGTTTTTGGCCGGGTATATGCCACTTATGGCGGATTTTTCATTGTGATGGCCCTGATTTGGGCTTGGAAGGTGGATGGATTTAGGCCAGACAAATACGATATTATTGGCGCATTAATCGCGCTCGTCGGGGTGTGCATCATCTATTACGCGCCCCGCAATTAAGCAGCCAGCCTAGCGAACGGCGGGCTTTTGTAGTTTGTCGAGTTCCATCACCAGGTAGACCATTTCCTTTGTTTCGGCGGAATCGCCCATCTCCAACGAAATCGGGCCTTCTTCGGGCTGAAAGGTTAGCTGAAAGACGAGCCAGGGGCAGCATAGTCGCTCGAATTTGATAAATTCGGCCAGATCGCCAATCATGGCATTATCCGACTTCTCGAATACCAGCTCATAACTATTGGGATGCTCTACGGCGCGCGACACTTTTTTAAAAAGCGTCTGATACAATTCATTCATTCGCTTGATCTGGTCTTTGTCAGTAAGCTTACAGGCCAGGGCGATTTTCTTTTTCAGAACGGTTTCGGTTTCCATCGTCTTTGTTGTTTTTGTCTGAGCCAGGCAGGACAGCAGGAGCAGCCAGGCGAGCCCGGTAAGCAGGAGTGATTTCATAGTTTTTCTGGTAAATTTAAACGGTGGAGTATAGTCCACTGTCAAGCGTTTCACCGATAAATCTTTATGCTCATTGGCATCATTGCCCACGAATCGGGCTTTTCCCGCGACACAATTCGGTATTATGAAAAAATCGGCCTGTTGCGCCTGCCCAAAAAAGCCAGGCGGGAAAACAACTATAAGGAATATTCACCGGCCATTTTATCTCGGCTTCGCGCCATCAGGGAATTAAAGAACATCGGCTACACGCTGGCGGAAATTCAACAGGTCATTGCATATTATGAAACCAGCGGGCTGGACTGCATTGCAGGCAAAGACCAAGTACTAGAAAAAGTTCGGCTAATTGATCAGCAAATCAACCAATTGCTCACGATCAAAGAACAGTTGTTGGAAGCAGTCGCCGATTGCCCCGATCACTGCAAGATTATTGCAATCCTTGATGGAGCGTTAGGCCAAGGCGGGTAAAGTCGATAGCTTTTGTTCACATGCATATGTTCGTATGCTTGTGAAAAGGGTCGCACTCTCTTGTCCTGATTTTATAACGACGTTTTCACGGACGATTTCTAATAATGGTCAATATTTATATAAACTATTCATTTATAGCGAGATAAATAGTTCATTAAATAGCGTTCATCACCCATTTATTGACCAAAAACGGCTGTGACCCGTGCGAAAAGCGACTCAGCAGGTCGCGATTTTGGTCTTGCTAAGCGCCTATTTTAGGTCAAAGGTCACAAACTATACCAGGTTAAGACAGATTCACACGGCCCTTGCAATTTTCTCCAAAACCCGATGGTTATCCCCGAATCGACATAGTGCATCGCAGTGGGTGCGCAGGTCCGACATTAGAATGTAGCGAATTGGGGTATTCGTTTGTTTAATCGAGGGACGGGTAAGCTGCATTTCTACTTCTTTTCGGCGACTGTCAGGAACAACCAAATAGAGTGTCGTAGCATGATCGGGCAGCGAGCAGGTCAAATCAGTCAGCCGGAGAATACCGGAGTAGATCGATGTACTTTTTTCCACCTCGAACGCGCAAATAATCCGACCTGTCCCCTTCTCCAGCCACACTATGTCAATCAGACTAATCGTTTGGCTTGTTTCAGGCGCAACAGGTAAGGTAGGCAAGCTAGGCAGGCTTAAAAACGAAAACGAATGGCCATTATACTGACGGGACATATCATTGCGGGCCGCTACTACATCATAGCCTAAGGCTCGCCCAATAGTCAATAGATGAAACTGCATCTCACTATGGGCTTGCGTTTCCTGCTGTTCGTCTACAACTTCCTTGTGGCGTTTGGTGAGTTGTTTTTGAAGCTTTTCCCGGTCGATTGGCAATTGATCGGCTAGGCCAGTAGGTAGCAGGTTCCCCGCACCCACCTCAAACAATAGGCCCGCTATGGCACCCAGATCATTGGAAAGCTGGGTGCGGTTTTCATTATTAATAGAAAGCAACTTCTCCCGAATCGCCAGATACTCGGACCATGAGCCAAGCTTTCGGCGTTCGTTAAACAGACGATTATAGCCGTTGATAATGGCCGTATTAAACGGAGGTATCCAGGTCGGATGCAAGAAATAAAGGATGCTGGCCACAGCAGGCCCTAGCCCTTTAATTTTGTAGCTGTCAAGCCGATTAATTTCGGAAATAATCGTTTCGGGCTTGGTGGCTTTCAAGCAGCACTCCAGAAATTGCCCAAACTGCCGTTTGTGCTCTTGGTTCTCGTAAATATCCGGAATACGCAGTTTTGGTTTCCAGTAGAACGGGTGTGATGCGCCCTCAAAAACCTGCTTTTGTTCAGTAATGCAACTGAGCACAAATTCCAATGAACTGCCCTTAAAATCATTCGGGAATGAGTCGTCTTTGATGTCACTGATGACTTGCAGAACCCCGCGTCTAATCGAGCGAAAGGCCTTCAGGCGATCTTCATTGTGTAAAAACCAGCTTTGATAGGTGAGGTCCGGGTTTTGTTTGTACTCCTCGATAAGACGGGCAAAAGGCTCTGTTGGCATGCTAGGTGTGAAGCAGTTAATCGAACACCTAAGTTAATAACTGTGATGTGCTTTACCGAGTGAATATATAGAAATTCTGTAACCCTACCGGGCAATATTGTAAAAACTGTCATTCCTCACCGACCGTTAATAGAAGACAAAATCACATAACTCAACACAATGAAAAACAACCTATTGGGCTACGCAGCAACAGCCATCTTGTTGCTATGGACTATGACATCTTGTAACTCGAATCGCAGTGATGGCATTACTCCGCAAGCGCACGATGCAAACGTCTATCAGCAGATTATGCACGCCAACATGACACAAATGAACGCCATGATGATGACAGGCGACGCAGATCATGACTTTGCCCAGATGATGTCAATGCACCATCAAGGCGCTATCGACATGGCGAACCAGGAACTGAAGAGCGGCAGCGATCAAACCATGAAGACGATGGCGCAATCAATTATTACCTCGCAAACCAAAGAGAAAACCCAGTTCGCTCAATTCATCAGCGGTCATCAACCGACCGCTTCCGAAGGCGGAAAAACCTTCGATATGATGGCCATGCAAGGAATGGAGAAAATGATGAAGGCACAGGATACCCGTCTTCTGACCGGCGGATCAGACGTTGACTTTACCGCTCTGATGATTGACCACCATCAGAGTGCGCTGGATATGGCTCAAATGGAGTTAAACTACGGTAAAGTTGAGTCGATGCGCCAAATGGCACAGATGATTATTGACGAGCAGAAAACGGAGATCAGCAACTTTCAGGACTGGTTAATTAAGAACAAACCCTATTGATCCACAAAAACGTAATCAATTAATTATGAAAACGAATCTGTTTATGCTGGTTGCCTTGTGCGTGGCTACGCTATTCACCCAACCGGTCCTATCCCAGCAATCAGCCAGTAATGCCATGATGAAATCCATGCAGGCGGGCATGAATCAGATGATGAGCATGAAAATGACGGGTGACCCCGACCATGATTTTGCCATGATGCTCAAGATGCACCATCAATCGGCGGTTGAAATGTCGGATATGGAAATCAAACAGGGTAAAAGTGCAGCGGTAAAAAAAATGGCTAACCAGATTAAAGCGGCTAACCAAAAAGAGATCGGTGAATTGACGCAATTCATGACTACCCACAAACCCCAATCATCCTCGTCAAAATTAGGCCAGAAAGGTATGGAAATGATGCATAGCGGCACCCACTCCATGAACGGCAATGTTGACCACGACTTTGCCAGTATGATGGCTCAGCATCACCAGCAGGGTGTAGCAATGGCAAAGGCATTCCTGAAGGAGGGCAAGACGGAGAAAATGAAAACTATGGCCAATTCGGTTATCAAACAGCAAACCAAAGAGCAAACCGAACTAAAAAACCTAGAAGCCAAATTGAAAGGTTAAGTAACTCCACTAGGTAATTTGGCCCGACTTGCAGGTAAGCAGGCCGGGCCAAATTAAGCTCAGCGCGTTGAAGATTAACCAAGACTTTCCCCTGAGACCTCCGTCATTTTTAGCGCATGGGGTCGTTTCTTTAATGCATACCCCCCATGCCGTTCATGCCGCGCATCATGTTCTTCATCAGTGAGGGTGTGAGTCGTACGTAAATTTCACCTGATAGGGGCATTGTCCCGTAATAAGGTTGTAGGACTTTTTCAGGCATATTGCCCGTTACCTGCGCGCCCATGACCAAATCCGTGCTGGCAATCTGAATAAATCGGTAGTTCATTCCCAGTGTTAGGGCATTATTGACTAGCACCCGTTGGGTGGGTAATTCTGATTCTAAACCAATCTCATCGGGCGATTTACCTACATATTCATAGCGGCCATAAAATGCAGTTTTACCCCACTGTAAACTACTTTCGGCTAAGAAGGCATTCTCATTAAGACCGTGCGAATTATTTAATCCCCAAACGAACGCCGAGGCAATGTAATGGTCAGGCTGACCACCGAGCGGTAGGCTATGCAATACCGAAGCCGTTGTCCGAGTAACATTTTCCTCGGGATGAAGGTCTTCTGGGCTTTTGATGTAACCCTGCGAAAACTGGAAGGCTAGGGCGGGAGAAGGATTAATCGAGATACGGTATGAATAACTATCGAAACGGGGACGGTCAAAATTGTACCGGTTTTCGTTCGGTTCTCGACCCGTAAACCGAGAGGTTTCCAGCTTGGCCCACTTGTAGCGAAATCCTACCGTCGCTACACCGAATAAAATGTGGGTAGCATCTTCCCAGTGGTGGCCCAGCGGAGCATCGGGGTTATTAAAGGTTGAAATCCGGTGCATGAACGCGGGCGGTCCCAGGGCCGGTTCGCCAGGATATCCTACGTATCCATACAGGTCAATATCCGGATTAAAGGCGTAAGTATAGCCAATGGACAGTTCGGATAATAGGTCATGCGGGTGTTGGCGGTCGATTAATGGTTGGCCTTTGTAGGACTCCCCCGATTGATAGAGAAGGGGATACCCCCCGTTGCCCACCGTCAGGGCATCCAGAGAAATCATGGCCCGTACCAGCAGTAGCCCACGCTGCCCCACCCGGCGCTGCGCCATTCCCATAAACCAGTTGGGCGCGTCAACTTGTCTGTCACTTCCTCGCTTATCTCGATTATTGAAATTCTGACTATTATAACGTAGAAACACGCTATAATGAAGCATATAGCTCCACTTTTTGCCATGTTTCATGTAGGCGTACATTGGTGTGTTGTCGGGGTGCCAGGAAGTGCCCGACCCATTTCGATTCATGGGTAAATTACGCGAAAATGAGTGGGTCATCATCATGCCGGGCCGCGTTCGGCTTGAATCGCCCATCATGCTATGGTTCATTCCGGGCATACTTCCCATATCCTTCTTACCCTCATGATTCATCTGGCTATGATCCATTTGGTCATGCTTCATGCCTTCGTGGTTCATCATACCTGATTTGTTGACCTGTTGAGGTTTTCCCTTTATAGGCTTGGTCGTATCGGAAGACATCGTTCCCATCGTCGACATGGAATGTTGTTGAGCAACTGCGCTTGTCGTCACCCCGTGGCCCAAAAGGAGAAAGAAAAAAAATCGCTTCATAACGTTGATTCGTTTAGCAACTAAAAAATAGAAGCGGGCCATCAATCCTGCTTTAGTAAGCGTACGTTGTTTGTGGGTCTATTTCGTTGAGTATCGCCTTTATTAGCTCAATTTCTGCGCGCTGGCTAGAATTAAAAGTTAGGGCCAATTTCTTAACTTCAGAGTCATGAAGTACGGCTTGTTCGCTCATTAAAATGGCTGCGGCACAATGGGGTATCATACCTTTATGGTTTCCACAACGTTGAGCTAATCTCCTATTAACTTCATGTCGGGCGAATCCTCTCTTCGATGCACTTGTAATTTTAGCGGGAAACGCTTACAAAATTGCCTGTTAATGACTAGGTATCGTTCGATATCTTTCGGACCTCTTGATCAAAAAGCGCGTTTAACCCTCGTTCAATGTCCGAAATTGATACAGAAATATCTTCCTCAATCGGGTTTTGGCGAGTCTTATAAGGATGCCCCTGATAATAGGCTGAGTACTGAAGACCCATGAGTTCAGCGAGATACCTAAAATGACCAACAACGTAATTTGGAGAGAATAATTCTACTAAATGCGTACCCGGCTGACACCAGATAATGTTAGAAAACGATGCACCGTGTGGCCCCAGAATAACAGAGGCTCGATTATAAATTGAAAGCTGTTCAGCCAGGGAACGTGGCTTATCTTCGACAATCCTAAAATTGTATTGCTCCAATAAACAAATCAATGCCTCCTCATTGATGATCCGGCGACGTCCCGCCCGGCTGATGTACATACGTTCCCGCTTTTTATCCACGTTTTGAATCAAGGGATACAATCGCTCCCGTAGTGCCCGAACATCGGCTTCATTGGGATAAAACCAATGCCCGCTACTGCCCAATAGACACGTTTTAAAGGTAATATTATACTGGCGGCTGTCTAAAATCTGCCCCGGCGCAAAACCTATATACGTTAGTAACTCCCGTTCGTAAGCCGTCTTAAATAGGGGGTACGAAACGACTGACCGATTGAACAGATCTTTCGGAAACGTATTTTCTATTCGGCAAAGTTTGGCCGCCACTATGTACATGAAATCATAGTAACCACCAATTAAGTAACCATCCTGATAATGGCTAAAGGGGGCTACCAGCGTATTTGTCTCATAGCGTTTTCGGCCTTGCCAATGGAAACGCTCTTTCAAGAGATTCTCAGTCCAAAAGTCGGTGCAAAGTGCTTTGCCTTCGGTCAACACATTACCCGAATGAAGTAGGGTTGTCTTACGTTCATCAGGTTGGTAGGCCCACACATAATTTGGAAACGTAATGGCTTCCTGGCTAGTAAAGATGACTTTATGCGAGTCAGCAATATCGGTCACTTCAGGGAGCAGTAGCTGATTGACTCCCTGTACCGACCGCTGGAAAGGGCTTAAAAAGGCAACGGTTTGCTCTTTTGTTAGAGAGGTTATGCCAACCAAACGGCCTAACCAAGTTACTACTTGTTGGATAACATTCTTAACTGTAGCCGGTATACTATTCTTCATTCCCTATCATGGATACAATGAACCCGGTTACCGGCCCCTATAGTCTAAGAAGGAATGGCCAAAGATTGATTTTCAACTTAATAAGTCAAAAAATGGGACGGTGAATGGGTTGCCAAACTTAGAGAAAGACCTGTTCTAAAGTCGGGCCTTTGTCTTGTAAGATTGACGGTCAGAACTTACAATTTTTGAGGATTAAATTGACTATCCGCAGTCCAAGCTGTTAATCATCACCAAGGCCGACCAGAGTGCGTTGGCCATCCGGACTTTTGTTCTCGTGTGATTAGAGAAGAAACTTGCCCCTATACATAGGTAGTTTCGTTCAACATAACCTTATTTCGATGCCTTGTCTGCATTAATTAATGGACACCCATGTCACCGCTTACCAGGTGTTTAAGGATAATGAACAGAACTAAACTGACAATACCGATCAGAACGTAAAATCTCAATGATGTTTTAGGGCTAATGGCGCTGACCGGCACCTCCTTTTTTCGACCGATGTCATCCCATCGCCCAGATTGGATTCTACCCCACGGCTTGTAGACCGATACGGTGGTAATCACCAGCAGTAATAAAAAAGCGGCACCTGCATCGGCAATAAGTTGCACCCGTAAATTAGGTAGCGTATTTGGTGGAAAAGGATTTTGTGAGGCTACCCTGGCTATATCGCTTATTGGCTTCATGTGAAGTAATAACAAGATGGTGGCCGCAAGAGTAAGCACGAGCTTGACGACTATCCAATACTGGTTGAATAACCCCCATCTCGTACCCAGAGCCTGAATAAGTCCTGTAACTAAGGAAGCCAGGCAAAAGGGAACGATAACGTACCAGCCACTCAACTCCATCGCCAGGTAAGCGGCACGGGCCAGTTGTATATTCTGACTCGTTACACCCGCTATGGCTAGTACTAAGAAGACGGCAATAGCACCCAGCCAACCAACAGCAAATGTGATATGCGAGGTTAGTACTACTTTGCTGAGTTAGGGCGTCAACGTCATGGCTTTAGTTATTGAGAACGTAAATGTAAAGGGGCAGTTTAAACGGTACGGATTAGAGTTTCAGGGTTCGTAATCGCAGACTATTAGTCACGACGGACACTGAACTAAGGGCCATGGCAGCCCCGGCAATCATGGGGTTGAGTAAGTAACCATTGATGGGATACAACAGTCCTGCGGCAATAGGAATACCGATCAGGTTGTAGATGAATGCCCAGAATAAATTCTGTCGAATCGTCTGAACGGTCTTTTGAGAAAGTAGTAATGCTTTCGGTATGCTATTCAGGTCCGAGGTAATGAGCGTCATCTTGGCCACGTCCATCGCAATGTCCGACCCCCGCCCCATCGCAATACTAACATCTGCCTGCGCCAATGCCTGCGAGTCGTTGATACCATCGCCGACCATCGCGACGATCTTGCCCTGAGCCTGTAATGCTTTAACGAACTCGGCTTTATCAGCGGGAAGCGTTTCCGCCCGGTAGTCACTAAGTCCGACTGATTTGGCGACAGCTTTGGCAGTCTGCTCGTTGTCGCCGGTCATCATATAAACGGCAATACCGCGTTTTTTGAGGGTATGAACGGCATGGCGAGAGTTTTCTTTGACCGGGTCAGCAATAGCCAGGACTGCTAAAATGCGCGTCTCATCGGCAAAATACACCACTGTTTTGGCTTGTTCCTGCCAGCCAGCGGCCAGCTTTTGAACAACTGAACCCGTCATGATGTTCTGTTCAGCCACTAGCCGGGCATTCCCCACGATATAAGTCGTGTTCGCAAAGCGACCCGATACACCCCGGCCGGTTAAACTCTCGAAGCCGTCGAGAGATGTACCAGTAATACCGTTGGTTCGCAGGTTATCCACTACCGCATCCGCTAAGGGGTGTTCAGATTTCGCTTCCAGTGCGTAGAGTATGGACGACAAGTTGACAATCTCAGCTTCGCCAGTCTGCCAGATCATATCCGTCACCGTTGGTTTACCTTCGGTAATGGTGCCGGTTTTGTCAAGTACTACTGCATTTACTCTATAGCCCAGTTCCAGACTCTGTGCATCCTTAATAAGGATATTATTTTCAGCCCCTTTTCCTACGCCGACCATGATGGCTGTGGGTGTCGCCAGACCCAACGCACAGGGGCAGGCAATGACCAGTACCGTTACGGAAGTCAGAAGGGCGTGCGTAAACGCATTTTCTCCTCCGAACACCATCCAAGCAACGAACGTAAATAAGGAAATGCCAATGACTACGGGTACAAAAATACCGGCAATTTTATCGACCAACTTCTGAACCGGTGCTTTGCTACCCTGTGCTTCCTGCACCAAACGGATGATTTGCGCCAGCACGGTTTCACCGCCTACCTTTTGCGCCGAGAATCGGAACGATCCTTTCTGATTAATTGTCCCCGCAAATACCTCGTCTCCGGTTCGCTTCGCCACGGGGATGGCTTCGCCAGAAATCATGCTTTCGTCCACAAACGATTCACCGGATTCAACAACTCCGTCCACGGGTATCTTTTCCCCCGGCCGCACAACGATCACCAGACCGACGTGAACCTGAGCAATCGGCAGTTCACGTTCGATACCGTTCTCGACGATACGGACTGTTTTGGGTTGAAGGCCCATCAGCTTCTTGATGGCTGAAGAGGTAGTTGATTTGGCCCGTTCTTCAAGTAGCTTCCCCAGTGAAATAAACGCAATCACTACGGCCGCAGCCTCGAAATAAACGTGTGAGTGTAGACCCCGACGGTGCCAAAACTCAGGATATACTGTATTAAATGTGCTGAATAGAAAGGCAATTCCCGTCGAAAGCGCTACCAGTGTATCCATGTTAGCCTTACCATGGCGGGCCTGCTTCCAGGCGTTGACAAAGTAAGATCGACCCAACCAGAAGACCACTGGAGCTGATAGGCCCATCATGATCCAATTGGCATAAGGTAAGTTCATGAGGAACATACCCAGCAGGATAACTGGCACAGATAGGATGCCCGACCATAGGGTCCGCTTTTTTAGGGATTCGTAGTGTCGCTGCTGCGCTTCCTGCTGTACCTGCTGCGGGTCTTCAACATCAACGACTAAGTCATAGCCAATTGATTGCAGAACCTGTTGCATTCCAGTAGGGGTGATGGCTTTATCATTGTACTCAACCGTCGCCGACTGGTTGGCATAGTTTACAGTGGCTTTCTCGATGCCGGGCGTATTGTTAAGTATGGATTCGACGCTGACCGCACAGGCTGCACAGGTCATTTCCAACACAGGAAAGGTCTGTTTTTTATTAATTACGATGAGCCGCTCTGGTACAGATGATCGATTCGTCGGGTGAGTTTGCGTTTCCATAATTGAACTAAGTACTAGCAACGCAAAGGTCGGCACCCTACCCGCGCCGGGCAGTATATAATCCCCGAACGAGTTTGTAAGATTACTGTGGCGTTCGCTGGAGCGTTTGCTTTTCGCGCCGAATAGAACGGAAATAAGCTGGAGATAATCCCGTCAATCGTTTGAATTGGTTCGACAAGTGGGGAGCACTACTGAAGCCCGTTTCATAGGCAATGTCGGCGAGTGGCAAATCCGTGTAAACCAGAAATTCACGCACTTTATCCAATCGTCGGTTGATGATATATTTTTCAAGAGTAATTCCCTCCTGCGCAGAAAATAACGCACTAAGGATCTCATAATCCATGGGGATCTGTTGAGTAATTAGTTCAGAAAACCGGATTTTGTGGTCACCCAAATCCGTTCGACTCATTAGCTTCTCCACCACCACTTTCACGGCGTCAACGGTAGCCGTTTTGGCATCCGTCAAGAGCGAAAAACCCTGTTGCTCCAGGGCCGACCGAACGCTTGTCAGTTGCTGGGCCGAGACCGGGCCATGCACACGCACCTCGCCTAGCCGGACATCGGTTATAATCAACCCTTGTACTGCTATCTCTGCCCGTACTACGTCAATACACCGGGCGCAAACCATGCCCCTGACTCGTAAACGAATGATATCGGTCGCCTTTGCCTCGCTGATCATATTCTGCTCTTCACCTCTATAACTCACCAGTCAAATACGTAAACACCTGTTTTGGATTTGTTCGGCAGGGAAATACTTGATCTGGTAACGACAAAACTACCAGTCCTGTTGATTCACTCACTTGCAAAATTCAGGCAAAGGATTACAGAATTTTCATCCAACGTACTCTTTATTAATTTATTCGTGTTACTCATTGTAAAGTTATCAGCATCAAGCGGAAATTCGCCTGGTACCCCCTCAGCCTTCAATACGATACCGTTATGACGCACCAACACCGTTTTACCATACACGGACTAACGACCCACGAACAGGCCGAGTCTATCCGCCAGGCTTTAGTGGCTCAGGCTGGAATCCTTGACGCTCAAATAACAGTTGATCCGCCTGAAGCGACACTTACTGTAGAAGAGCATCCGTCCCTGGCTGAGGTGCAACGAGTGGTCTCGTCGGTCGGCGCGTTTCATGTCATGGATGGGCAAGCTAACAAGGCCCCTGTTCATACTCATTCGTCTAAAAAAGAGAAAATAACCGGTGATGAACATTCTATAACCCACCCGATCAGCCATTCCAAAGCTGCTGAATCAACCAGCGAAACCATATCCCCCGCTGAACAGCAGGCCCTCCAACAGATCGGTCATGACGAACACAGCGGCCCGGATAGCACAGAGAGTCAGCAGAATCATACCGGGATGAACTATGTGAGTATGGACCACAGCCACATGAATGCGGGACAGGTGAAGCCTGGCAAAATGGATCATTCTACGATGGATCACAGTCAGATGGGACATGGGGGTGGCCACGATCACGGAGCCATGATTGCCGATTTTCTGCGCCGGTTCTGGATCTGCTTGGGTTTATCCATACCGGTAGTGGCGCTATCCATGATGGCCCAGGAGTTAATCGGTTATCATCTTAACTTCCCTTTCCAAAATTGGATAGTTTTGATTCTGGCCACCCTTATCTATGTCTATGGAGGCTGGCCGTTTTTGACCGGTATGGTGGGTGAACTGCGAACCCGGCAGTTAGGTATGATGACCTTAGTCGCCGTCGCGATCACGACCGCATATGTTTATAGTGTAGTTGTGTCGGTGGGCTGGCTCAGGGGCATGGACTTTTTCTTTGAACTGGCCACGCTGATTGATATTATGCTGCTGGGCCACTACGTGGAAATGAAATCGGTAGCGGGGGCATCCCGCTCGTTAGAGTTAATCGTGCAGATGCTACCCTCGGATGCCCATAAGGTGGAAGGAGATAAAATCAATGATGTTAACGTAAATACTTTAGCCATTGGCGATATCGTGTTGGTACGTCCTGGAGAACGTATTCCAACTGATGGGGAAGTGGTCGATGGGGACAGTGCGGTTAATGAAAGTATGCTAACCGGAGAAAGTGTACCTGCTCAGAAAGCGATGGGTGATGAAGTTATTGCCGGGGCAGTCAATGGGGAAGGCTCACTCAAGATTAAGGTGACGCATAAGGGCGAGGATAGCTATCTCAATAAGGTAGTCAAGATGGTCGAGGAAGCCCAAAACGCCAAGTCACAAACCCAGACACTGGCCGACCGAGCTGCCGGATGGCTAACGATACTATCCCTATCGGTTGGATTTATCACGCTCGTAGTTTGGCTCTGGGTTGGTAAGGATTGGGCGTTTGCCATTGAGCGAATGGTCACGGTAATGGTCACGGCCTGTCCGCACGCCTTGGGTGTTGCTATTCCGCTCGTCGTCGCCATTTCCACCGCCATTTCAGCCCAAAAAGGTCTACTAATTCGCAACCGCACCGCCTTCGAGGAAGCCCGCAAAATTACCGCGATGGTTTTCGATAAAACCGGTACATTAACGGAGGGCGAGTTTGGCGTTACCCGTATCAAGATGATAAGCGGAGAAGGGGATGAATCGAAATTTTTAGCAACAGTAGCAGCCCTGGAGCAGCAATCCCAACATCCGATAGCACAGGGTGTTGTCAGAGAAGCAAAAAAGCGGGAATTGACGTTACCGGTTATACAAAACTTTCAATCGATCACGGGTAAAGGTATATCGGCCACCGTGGACGGTCGGCAGGTGGTAGTCGTTAGCCCTGGCTATTTAAAAGAGAAGAACATTGAGTTACCACCCGATGCGTTTGGGAGTGGAGCCGAGACCGTGGTTTTTGTGCTGATAAATGACAAGGTGATGGGATACATCGCCTTAGCCGATCGGATTCGGGGGGACTCTAAAGAGGCCGTTCGAAGGTTACAGGAGTCAGGCATTAAGGTATATATGGCCACCGGTGATAACCAGAAAGTGGCTGATGCGGTTGCCAAAGAACTTAATCTGGATGGAGTCTTTGCGGAGGTACTACCTGATCAGAAAGTTCAACTAGTCAAAGATTTGCAGGCACAGGGTCAGTTCGTGGCCATGACCGGTGATGGGGTGAATGATGCACCTGCCCTAGCGCAGGCTAATGTGGGGATTGCCGTTGGTTCGGGTACCGATGTAGCCGCAGAAACCGCTGACATTATCCTTGTTAATAGCAAACCCACGGACATTACCAATCTGGTTGACTTCGGTAAGGCAACCTACCGCAAAATGATTCAGAACTTATTCTGGGCTACCGGCTACAATGTCATTGCGATCCCACTGGCGGCTGGTGTGCTGTATCCAAAATTCGTCCTAAGCCCGGCTCTGGGTGCGGTGCTAATGAGTGTAAGTACGGTAATCGTAGCGCTAAATGCTCAGTTGCTGAAACGGAACCTTCATGCTGAAAAGTAAATCCCAAAAAGCCTTTTATAAAATGATTTTTTCCCGTTCAGTAGCGATCAGGTTCTAAATCAATGGCCAGTCGTAAACCAGCCAATCATCAATAACACTCATTAATTAAAGCCCTAGTTGAGTCACTACTGATTCATATGGGAATGCTGATTCTGGAAACAGTGCAGTGCACAAGCGGTTCCTTTGTAACTGTCGTGTACGTTCCCAATTTTTTTACCCTTGGCATCGAAAATGTCACAGGTCTCGTCAGGATTATCTTTGATGGTGAACAGCAGTTCGCCACTGGCATCGTAGTAGGTTTTGCCATCCTTCCCCATTCGGCCCATTTTCTTACCCGTCTTGGTATCGACCAGATTACCTTGCCCATCCACAAAAGCAAGCTTCTTCCCTTTGGCATCTTGAATGATCTTGTCTTTTGTGAAAAGCCCAATGGCTGCACCCGTAGCGTCTTTCACCTGTCCACTGGCACTGATGGTCATCGGCTGCTTGTAATTGGCACTTTGGGCAAACGTATGAAAGGGAAGAGTAGTCAATCCCCAAAATAGAAAAATGAGCGCTAGCGATTTCATAATTGTAAGTTAAATGCTGGTAAAATGCTAATTCGTGTACTCCAGTACCTAATGAATTGCATCAAAGGTGAGAAAACCGACGATTCAATAGCATGACTTTGGTCAGATAAAGTCATGACCTTTGTTGTATTCCTTACTTGCTGAAACGGCTAGCTATCTATCAGCAGATCTAAGGATGAATAGGTAAGAGTAGATAAAGCGCGCTTACCTGCCCCTCATTGAGAAAAACCTGTCAAAAAGCTTGACGTACTCCTATCAAAGTACTTCCTTCGTTTCACCACAAGTGAGCATCTGATCACCGAAATAGGGATTGCGAATTGGCTTTTTATCGCTCAGCCAGTAAGCTCCTTTGCTGTTTTGTGCCATCGGACAATACTGTCGGTACGCTGGTTTACTTAGCATGCCCAGAGTTTTTATACTCTGATAAAGCCCTTCTTCAAACTGGGCATAGGCAGCACGCTGTTTCTCAATGGCTCCCGAATTACGAATGCTCTTCAGAGCCTGATTCATAGCTGTTAGCTGGGTCATCCAGGTTGAATGAACCGGGCCGGAAAGCTGGCTCATATCCACGCGGGTCAGGACGATTTCAATTCGACTTGCTGCGGCTTTGGCCTGGCCCGCATCTGAGCTAATTAGGGCATCAGTAAGTTTTAACGAGGCTTCGTACACGTCCGTCACCTGCTTTTTGACAACCTCTGGGTTTTGACTAACCTTGGGAGAGGGAGACTTCGATAGCTGTATGGCGTTAGAGACTGCTGTAGGAATGGCCGCTTCGGTAGGCAGGTCGGATTGCCTACCATCGCCCGGCCGCACCATCGCCGTTGATTTGACACCTACCTCATCCACCTGGTTTGTGAACGGATTGATGCCTTTTTTTAGGATCAGTTCACTGTAAAGTAGATAAGCCCCCGATATGGCAACTTGTTCGGTGCCGGATAAACCCTTAAGGATAGCAACCCGCTGATCGGTTTCCGTACCCGTTTGTACTTGGCGTGGCTGAAATGTACCCGTTCCCGTTTGTACGAAAACCACGGTGCCGTTACCCGACCGCACTACGGCATCGACAGGCAAACTAAGGCCCTGCTGGACACCGTGCTGAATCAACACGCGCGCCTGCTGGCCTGGCTGGAATTTCCCCCCTGGATTTGCCATAACCGCCCGCATCGTCAATATCTGACTGCCAGCCTTATATTCTGGATTTAGAAAAGTTACCCGAGCTGTCAGCGATTGCCCGGTTTCATACCCAACAATTTGAACTGGTACCCGGTCCCCAACCTTAACTAAACTGGCTTCCCCGGCATACAGATCAGCTTCGACCCACAATTGACTTAGGTTGACCAAGCGGTAAAGCAGGGTCCCTTCGGTCACGTACTGTCCTTCATTAACAGCAATTTCCTGCACCGTTCCCGAAGCTGGTGCCACAAAGGGAATCCGTGGTTGAACCTGGCGCGTTTTAGCCAGTGTAGCAATTTGCTCGGGGGCCATTCCATACAGCCGAAGTTTCTGTTCAGCCGCCTGACGAAATTGACTATAGCGCCGGGCCACGTCCGGTTTTTCGGAATTGCCTAACTCAATTTCTTGCTGCAAAGCCACAAGGTACTCCTGCTGATTGGTTAGTAAGGGTTCGCTGTAAATTTCATACAGTACTTGCCCCTTACGTATGAGCTGCCCAGTTTCCTTCACATACAGCCGTTCGATACGGCCGGATACCCGGCTACTGATCACATCGGTCTGTTCCTGATCGGTTGTAAGACGGGCATTGAGTACTGTCGTATTACCGAATGCGGCCTGGCCAATGGTTCCCGAAGATACCGGTTGTACCGTCACGTTGGCTAATTGCATCTGACTGGCACTCAGCACCAATTCTGCCGCTTTAGACCCACGTTTGACGACGGGCACCAAATCCATTCCACAAATTGGGCAGGCACCGGGCGCACTCTGCACGATTTGTGGGTGCATAGGGCAGGTATAACTCGTGCCTCCTGGCTGACTGGCCTCATGTTTATGAAGCTGATTGTCGGTCTGTAGCGTTGTCGAATCCTTCTTCGTTTGGTCAGCCGATTTCCGTTGCTGGCAGGCGGTATTGAGCAATACCAGCAGAGCCACTGAACCATATAGCCATCGTTTGATCATGATTATTGGGGCGACGGAGGTGTATTAACAAAACTCTCACTATCAATTAAAAACTGGCCATTTTGCGCAACTTCCTGGTTTTCGGTCAAGCCACTCGTAATAGCTACCCAATTTCCCGAATGTGCCCCTGTCTGGATGCGCATCGGTTGAAAGACACCCTTTTCTTTTTGGACAAAGGCAACTTTCTGATCACCTAAATCCAAAATGGCTGTGGCTGGCAGCCATAGATTATTGGTGGTTGGTCGGCTAATAACGGCACGAGCTAATTGACCAACCTGTTCCCCCCGACCACCCAGTATATAGGCCCGAATGGTTACAAAAAGCGAGTTGCCTTCCATAAACGGAATAACAAAATTTACCCGTGCCGAGCGGGGAGGCTGCCCCGTCTGGTCGAGGGTAATGGTTAGTGCATCGCCGGGTTTGACGCCAGCGGCATCACGGGCGTACAAGCGAAATTCGGCCCAGAGCCGTTTGGGGTTTACAATTCGAAACAGTGTCTGGCCAGCTTGTATATACTGGCCTTCACGTAGCAGCAAAGCGCCTGATTCGGGTGGCATGGCTGAGGATGGAGGTGCGGAAAAAGTAACCTCGTCGGTTCCTGAACTCATGCCTCCGCTAGACATGCCACTCGAAGCAGGTGCCATGCCTGATGCTGGGGACTGTATCGGGGATGGGGCAGTTGTTTCGACGACGTAGCCATCGTAGGGACTATATACGGCTAAAGAATAACTTGGTTTACGAACACGGATGAGATCGGCAAGTTGACCTTCGGTTATTCCTAGCAGCCGAAGTTTTTGTTTAGCGCCCGTGATCAGGGTACTATTTTCGGCGTCGGCCTCAAGTAGATAAATCAGTTCCCGCTGGGCGGTTATAATATCGGGACTGTAGAGTTCCAGTAATTTTTGCCCTTTGCGGACAGACTGATACGTGTAGCGAATGTACATTTTCTCAATCCGGCCGCCGAATCGGGCGGGAATGGTGAAGAGCTGCCGGGTATCATAGGTGATAATTCCGTTCGCATTCACTGTACCGGACTGGCTTCGGCGCTCGGGACGCACCGTCTTAATTCCGGCTACTACCATCGAATTTGTCGGTTGCAAAAGCGCCTTCAGGCTGGCATCAACGGCGAGACTATCCCCGCCACTCGATGCTTTTTTTACCAGATCCATGCCACAAATCGGACAGGAGCCGGGCTTATCCTGCACAATTTGTGGATGCATGGGACAGGTGTATTCGTCTATTACTGAGGCATGATTATGTCCGAGTGGTTCGCCTTTTCGGTGACCAGTAGCAGACGCATCCTTGTTTTCGCTACCGGTACGACAGCTTGCCAATATGAACAGAACCAGTAGGGTAAACAGTCCGCCCGTGGTCAGGTTATTTTTCCAGTTCTTTTTCATAACTAACAATCATGCGGTAATAATCTTGTAAGCGAGCCAGGTAATCCATCTGGGTCATATTGAGCGTTTCCCAGGCATCTATGACGACGGGAAGTTCCCCTTTATTCTGCTCGTAGCCGATGAGCTGCGTATCGTAGTTTTTGCGAAGTGTGGGGATAATGCGGGTCTCGTAATTGGTGAGCTGCCCTTTCAGGTTCCGAATATCGGTCAGCATCTGAGCGACCATTCCCTGCGTTTCGTTAAGCATACCTTCCCGCTCGTAACGCATGGCGTCGATATCAGCCGTCATGCCCTTTATTTCTGCCTTGTACATGCGCGATGCCCAGGGTACAATCGGTATCGAAATCATACCCATCAGGGTAAACTGCGTGGGCATCATGCTCTTGGTGCCCGCAAAAGGTTGCATGTGGTCGAATCGGACGCGAAAGTCAGGTTTCGCCTGTGCTTTCTGGGCTTCAATACCCGCCTGCATACTCAGGATTTGCCGATCCATCCGTCGGATGTCGGAGCGTACAGACCCAATTTCATCTGTAGTAGGCACAATTGGGGCCGGTTCTGTAGGATGGTACGCGGTGTCTATGCGGAAGACCACGGTTTTAGAGCGGTTCATGAGCGTATTGAGGCCAATCTGTTTCCGGGTTATCTCGGCATCCGTCATGGAAAGCATATTATCCAGTTCATACAACCGACCTTGGGCTTTGTAGACGTTGCCTAAACTGCCCTGTTGATAGGGATACCGGATGTCGGCCAGCTTTTTCATGGTTTGTAGAATCCGCCTATTTTCGGTCAGCACAACCCTTCGTTTTTCGAGCACTAACCAGTCAAAATAGAGTTGTTTGGCATCGCTGCGCAGCCGGTTGAGCGTTATACCCCTGCCTGCCTCTTCAACCCCTGCCTTCGATTCCTGAAAAATCTGCGTAGCTCGTTGTTTGAGCGGATTGGGAATGTCCTGTTCAACGGAAATCATACCATATCCTTTATCCCGATCATCCATTATCATTTGCGCTGGATAAGGAGCCATAAATGTGCCCATACCCACCATGGGGGCCATCCAGCTTCGTGCCCCTTCGGCATAAGCGCGGGCCGCAGCGGCCCGGCTACCGAAGGGCCTTAATAAAGGATTATACTGGTCAATTCGAACCAGTACACTGTCCAACGGCAGCACCGGTATGGGCTGCGTTTGTCCGAATACCCGGCCTGTTAACAGAAGCAGGCTTAGGCCGAGTATATGATTAATGCGAAGCATCCAACACATCAAGTTTTCCAAATTTTCGTAATTCATACTCTTTCGTCATCAAAAAGATGAGTGGCGTTACCAGCAGAATATGCGTGGAGGAGGTCAGTACACCGCCAATCATGGGCAACACAATCGGTAGCATCACGTCGCTACCGACACCATTGGCCCAAAGCACCGGTACCAGACCAAAGAGGGCCACCGAAACGGTCATGATTTTAGGGCGGAGTCGTTTAGCTGCGCCATTGATAACGTATTCGCGTAGCTCGTCCTGACTGATGGCCTCTTGTGAATTGCCCCGTTTAGCCACGAGTTGCTTCATGGCATCATTAAGGTAAATGACCATCACAACACCCGTTTCGACGGCAATACCAAAGAGGGCGATGAAACCCACCGCCACTGCCACCGACAGATTTACCCCATAGAAATAGACCATATACGCCCCACCGATGAGGGCGAAGGGAATTGTAATTAAACTCAGAAAGGCCTCCCGAGCTGAGCCAAAGGCCAGATAGAGCGAAATAAAAATGATGACCAGGACAATGGGCGCAATCAGCAGTAAGGTTTGCTTCCCCCGAATCAAGTTTTCGTACTGACCGCTCCACTCCAGGAAATAGCCGTTGGGTAGTTTCAATTCCCGGTTTACTTTCGCGATGGCTTCTTCCACCGTTCCGCCCAAATCCCGTTCCCGCACGTTAAACATCACGGCTCCGCGCAGCAGCGCATTGTCTGATGAAATCATAGGCGGGCCATCCTCAAATCGTACCGTGGCTACCGTGGACAGTGGAATGGTGCCGAACGATGCCGTGGCAATGGGAATCCGCCGAATGCGTTCGACACTATTGCGGTAATCCTGGGCCAAACGAACATTGATGGAAAAACGCCGTCGGCCTTCAATGGTCTGTCCAATGGGTGAGCCACCAATAGCCGACTCAACTACACCATTGACATCATCGACGCTCAGGCCGAAGCGACCCAGCGCATCCCGGTTGACTTCAACCGTAAGATACTTCCCCCCCGTTACTGGTTCGACGTACAAATCCTTCACGCCAGGTACTCCTTCCAGGGCGGCTTTTACCCGCTCGGAAACGGTATAGATGCTGTCCAGCGATTGACCGTGTACTTTGATACCCACATCGGTGCGTATGCCGGTTGAGAGCATATTGATCCGGTTGATAATGGGTTGCGTCCAGCCATTGACGACACCTGGAATCTGGAGTTTCGCATCCAGTTCGTTAATCAAATCTTTTTTGGTGAGGCCCTCCCGCCACTGGGTCTTGGGTTTGAGCATGATAATGGTCTCAATCATGCTGATGGGCGAATTGTCAGTAGCCGTTGAGGCCCGGCCCGCTTTTCCTAATACCTTTTCCACTTCTGGGATGGATTTAATCAGTTTATCCTGAACCTGCAAAATCCGTTTAACTTCCGCATTCGAGATGTCGGGTAGCGTCACCGGCATAAACAGGATGCTCTGCTCATCTAAGGGAGGCATGAATTCTGATCCCAGACTCATCAGCATGGGTACACTGATGGCCAGTGCAAGCAGATTGATGGCGATAGTTGTTTTGCGCCAACGCATGACCCACCGAATGATCGGTTCATAAACCCGTTCCAATACCCGATTGATGGGATTGGCGTGGTCATCCTTGAACTGCCCTTTCATGAATAATGATAACATTACCGGAGCCAGCGTCACCACCAAAAATGCATCCACCAACAGGATGAATGTTTTGGTCCAGGCTAATGGGTGAAACAGCTTACCCTCCTGACCAGTCAATAGAAATACCGGTAGAAACGAGGCAATGATGATAATGGTCGAGTAAAATACACCCCGTGAGACTTGAATGCTCGACTTTTCGATGATGGCCAGGCGCTCGTCTTCAGGTATCTCCACGTAGGATTTTGGCCCTAAGCCAAATAAGCTCTTAAGTTTGTTCCACATGGTTATGAGCGCGTTTGAGGAGTAGATTTGGGGGGCGACTGGGGTGATTTAGACTGTCCATTTGTAAATTCCAATCGGCTGTTAACCTGGCCGTTCGTCGTTTTTTCATTTTCACTACGTTTCGTCCGCTCATCCGTCAATTCAGCTTGCCGGGTCGCTAAGTTCTTATAGGCATTCTCCGCCATGATGATGCCGTTATCGACGATAACTCCAATGGCCAAGGCAATCCCCGTCAGGGACATGATATTGGAGGAGATGTCGAAGGCATTCAGCAGAATAAAGCTCGTAGCGATGGTAATTGGAATCTGTATGATGATGCTGATGGCCGAACGCCAGTGAAGCAGAAACAAAATAACCACCAGCGATACAACAATCATTTCTTCAATCAACGTGTGCTGAATGGAGGCTACCGACTCCTGGATAAGTCCGCTGCGGTCATACACAATGTTGAACTTGACTCCTTCGGGTAAGCCTTTCGCTATCTCTGCCATCTTCTTTTTGACGTTCATAATGACGGCGTCCGCGTTTTCTCCGTAGCGCATCACAACGATACCCCCCACGGCTTCACCCGTACCGTTCAAATCGAAAATACCCAGCCGGGTCTCGCCCGTCATTTGCACAGTCGCCACGTCTGAGACGCGCACCGGTACGCTGTTGAGCGTCTTAAGGGGTATGTTTTGGATCTGCTCGACGGATTGCAGATACCCCGTTGTTTTGATGATGTAACCAATCCCGCTTAACTCAAATTTTCGCCCCCCCGCTTCGTTGTTATTGGCTCGAATCGTGCCAATGACCTGGGGAACCGTTAACCCGTAGTAGGTCAGTTTATTGGGGTCAAGCGTTACTTGGTATTGTTTTTGAAACCCTCCGAACGAAGCAATTTCAGCTACGCCCGATACATTCTGTAACCCAAACTTCACATACCAGTCCTGCACCGCCCGCTGCTCACCTAAATCCATACCCGGGGCCTCCAGTGTGTACCAAAGGATGTGCCCAACGCCCGTTCCATCCGGCCCCAAGGTAGGCGATACGCCTGATGGCAATAGCCGGGAGGCATAGTTGAGCCGCTCTAGGACACGTTCTCTGGCCCAGTAAACATCTGTATCATCATTGAAGATGACATAGACAAAACTCATTCCGAACATGGATGTTCCCCGCACGTATTTTACCTGAGGAAGTCCCTGTAAATTTGTTACCAGGGGGTACGTGATCTGATCCTCAATTAATTGAGGACTACGGCCCATCCACTCGCTAAAGACAATCACCTGATTCTCCGACAAATCGGGAATGGCATCAATTTTGCCGGTTCGTACCGAGTACACCCCCCAACCAAACAACCCGGCGGCAATAAGCAGCACGATAAAGCGGTTACGAAGGGAAAATTTGATTAAGCCTTCAATCATAACAAACTGGCCGCCAGGCGGCCTGGTTAAATAGCTTTCGTTCAGGGCAACAAAAAAGCCGCCCGTTGATGGCGGCTTATCCGAAGCGAAGTCGATGCCCGTTAGGGCAGCGGTTCGGCTTTGTAGCCTGCCTGCTTAACGGCCTGTTCGACTGCCTCAGCCGTTACGCCAGTTGCCGTTACCGTTAGCACTTTGTTAGGGTTCTGCGTATCCACTTGCCAGTTGCTTTCACCAACGGCTTCATTTAAAAAGGGGGTTACTGTGGCTATGCAGCCCCCACATTTGATATTAGTTTTAAATTGAATACCGTTTTGCTCAGTCGTTTCCATGATCTGTTGTCTTTATAAGATAGTAAGACAAAGGTCACTGTAAACGGCTGCGGTTCATTACATAATTCCCGATCCGAATTGTCAATTTTTTGTTAAATCCAGTCTAATGGATTGCGTTGGGTCGTGTTCTGACTTCGATAGGCGGCTGGTGTCAGCCCCGTTATCTGCTTAAACTGATTCGTTAAGTAGGCTACGCTGCTGTAGCCCAACTGCTGAGCAATCTCACTGATCGGAATTTCATTATAACTCAGTAATTCTTTGGCCCGCTCAACGCGTTGCATAATCCAGAACTTCTCAATGGTCAAGTTCTCCGTCGTAGAAAACAGGTGGCTTAAATGGGCATAGTCCAGTCCAATCTGCGAAGCTAAATAATCCGACAGCGTTGTTCGAAGGCTAGCAATACGGCCACTTTGGATCAGATCTATAATCAGGGTTTTGACCTGATTGACTATTCGGGTCGTCCGGTCGGTGAGTAGCGCAAAACCGTGCCGTTCAAGGGCAGTAGCAATTGTAGGCAAATCGACAGAGTTACCTACAATACTTGCCCTTCCAAGTTCAATCTGTTCCACTTGGTAACCCAGTTGTTCAAGTTCGCCCCTTACCGCTCGAAGGCAACGGTCGCAGACCATATTTTTGATATAAAGCTCCTGTGCTGCCATCATTCGAATGATTCACCTAGGAACGGGTATCAAACCGCTCCCAGGTCGTTTGTCATTAAATTTCTTCCTTCACAGACCCACACTTCAGCATCTTATCGCCATAATAGGGGTTACGAACTTCCTTTTTGTCGCTGAGCCATGATGCATTTACCATGGGGCAAAACTGTACGTAGGCTTTTGCGGGTTTGGTGGCTTTAGTCAGGGCTATCATATTGGTCGATAGGGCCTCAAACTGCTCTCGCTGAAGATCAACGTCGCCCGTTTTACTGATAGCCGTCGCGGACGTTTTGGCTGAAACAAGGGCTTTCTTGTCAGTCGCTGATAGCTTGGTGTCATCTACTTTTCCTAATGCCGTGGCCAAAACCGTAGCCGAGGTTTTCGCTTTAGCCCCATCGGTAGCGACTAAGGCATCTTTTACGCCATAATAGGCAGTCAGGGCGGGAGCGGTCGTCTGAGCCGAAGCGGCCAGTGAACTGATGAAGAGGCCTAGAGCGGCCACCGAGAAACGAATGGTTTTCATTGACATTGGTTTATAGTAAAATTGATTGGTTATTTTTAAAATCAAGCCACTTGGTAATTACGCATTATACCGTTGTTTTCGAGGTAACGACAGAAGAAGACGAACAAGCGGGGAACGTTAAATTGGAGCTTGACCGGTTACCGAAGCAAGCGCACCTACGCCCATCGTTTTAAGGAATTGGTGTCGTTTCATAAGTAAGCGAGTGTTCCTTTTCGAGCCTTTTTATCTTTTCTACGTTGTGGGGATGATATGAAATACAGGGCGAAACCCGACGAAATAGTCAGCAGACCTAGTACCGAGAAGGCCCGTAAAAGACCGTTATTAAAGTCGTCACGCCCGTTATAATCTATTGTGTGAAGCATCCATAATACGTCAAATACACGCCATACATCAGTCCGAACGCTTTGTACAGTACCCAGATTAGCCGCTACGTACACGGTAGCGTGGCTAGGTTGGCTAAAGGTGATGACGTCAACGAGTTGAAGTCCGAAAAACAGGAGCCGCATGAGTGCATTGGTTGGTTTGCCCCAGTCAGCTAATGTCAATGATCCTTCCTCCGCTAATACACGCCACATTTCTTGTATAGATTGTTGCTTGTCTGAATCCGAAAGGTGGTGCAAAAGCAGGCTACAGATTATTAAGTCAATGCTTTGGTCCGGATAAGGCAAAGCCGTAGAAAGCCCCTGTTCGAAAATGACAGGCTGACCAGCGATGACCCCCTTTCGGCGGGCAATGGTCAACGCTTCCTTGTCCCCATTTAAACCGAAGACGCTGGCCTTTGGAAAGTGCCGTTGAAATATAAATGCCTGTGAGCCAGTACCACAGCCCACATCCAGTACATAGCGAGGATACCTTCCAACTACCGGTTCCAGCAACATCGAACGGAAGCGATCTTCCTGCATGGTGATGGACATAACCCGGTCGTAGAAACGGGTTAATCCGTTCCAACGCAAGGCCGGTTTGCAGGGGTTGGACACCGTCGTCATGGCTGGTTTACTTTTTCTGCCATTCGGCAATTAACTGATTGTTGAGTGTCACCAAATCTGGTAGCTTCTTTTCCACAGCCAGTTCCGATGACTTTTGAGCTGCCGCAATTGCGCCTTTATAGTCACCCGCACGGGCCAGTAGTTTGGCTTGCAGGTGCAAATAGGTAAAGGCGGGCTTGAGCTGCACCGCTTTGGTTGCCCAGACGAGGGCCTGTTTGGTATCCTTTTCCTGCTCGAAGTAGTAAAGGGCTGATTGAAAATAGATGCCCGGCTGCTCATCCGTTGCCGATCCAATCCGCTTCTGAATATCCGCCATAATACGCTCATCGGCATTACTGACGAGTGGAAAGTGGACGGATGTATTGGCCCAGGTCAGGTACATTACTGCCTGATTGCGTATTACGTCGGCTATCTCAATGGTAAACGATTCGTAGAAGCGGACGGACGGAACGGGTTTAACGGAGAATCGGAGTACATCGTTTTTCTCTTCATAACCTTCCGTACCATGCCCACCGACGTAGCTATTGAAAATTACCGTCCACTCGTTCTGAGTCGGAATAGTGAACAGCGAATAACTTCCAGCGGGCAGTGGTTTTCCACCAATTGTAATCGGATCAGTCGTCGTCAGGATGGTGGCATCCGACGCGCCCGTACGCCATAACTTACCAAAAGGAACCAGCCCTCCGAATATGGTTCGCCCTTTTACAGCTGGCCGTGCATAAACGATGGTTACATCCGTAAAGCCGATTTTCTGCTTAACGGTCGCCGACGGAGAGGGTTCGGGCAAACTTAATTGGGCCAATGCAGATTGGCTAACGCTTACCAGTCCAGCAAGGAGTGTTAAGTAAATAGTGATTTTAAGGGATTGATTCATGCGACTTGATTACTGTTTAAGCACGATTCCATTAGGCTTTTGGCCAACGGTGATATCTTTCAACTTGGTCCGGGTAGCGACATTAATAATCGATACACTGGCGGCACCCTGGTTGGATACATAAGCGGTTGTGCCATCTTTCGTAAAGGCAATGGCATGGGCATCAAGACCAGTTATCACCTCACCGTGGTTCATCCAGGCTCCGTTCATACGCTCGAAAATGATGACTTTGTTACCTGTCCCGGCCTGACTTACCCATAATTCATTGCGGATGGGGTGATAAGCCACGTAACCAGGGGTGAAACCCAACTGCACCGTCTCCGTAACAGCCAGTGAGGCTACATTAATGACGCTCACACTTTGCCCCATTTCATTGTCCACATACATATTTCCATCTGCTCCAGGCCACGCTCCTACGGGGTCTTCACCAACTGAAATGGTTTTAACAAGCGACTTGTCGGTTACCCTGATGACCGATACGCTGTTGCTCATGCCATTGGCCACAAACGCATATTGCCCATTGCTAGACATCGTTACTTCAGCCGGTTCCATACCAACTGGAATGGTTTTTTTGAGGGTTAGGGTTGCGGCATCGTAAACCAGTACTGTCCCATTTCCATCCATCTGTGATGTCCAGAGTTCGGTACCGTCCGGAGAGAACACCGCGTTATGGTTCATAATAGGTGTTTGTTGATTGGCCGTTACCGCTCCTGTTTGTGGGTTTATGACCAATACCCGCCCCATCATGCCCGTTGTTCCCCCTGCATGGCCACCGCTGAGATCCATACCCGGTACGCCAATCCCCAGTTTACTGCCATCAGGGGAAAGGTAAATATGGTGGGGCCACATAATTCCATCGTTCATGGTACTGCCATGACCAGCCGACGCGCTGCCGAAGGAAATCGTTTCTTTAACCTGCTGGGTCGTCAAATCGATTATGGACAGGCTGTTTCCTTCAGCATTGACTACGTAAGCCGCAGGGTAGGTGATAGTTAATTCGGTTGGCTGCATGGATGCCATGTCATGGTTATTACAAGCCGATAGCGCGAGAGGAGCCAGTAAAGCCCCCGCTTTGAACAGGTTGTTCATGCGTGTACTGTTTAGACGAGAGATGAAAACGCGAATGGGAAGCCCGGACGGATTGCGGTAATGCTCAGCAGAATCGGAAGCACTGAGAAACGGCAAAAGCCCACTGACCAGGCCACATAGGTGCCGTCAGTGAGTCGTAGTTTGTAAAACGGCTCAGATAAGCCAGCTGCAATGGGAAGTAAGCCGGAAACGCCCCGTTCGATAGATGGGGTCGGCAGTAATCGATGAACTAGTTGCACTCGGCTCTAGGGGAAGCAAAGCGGCCAGCAAATGTTGAAATTCAGGATTGGGAATAAAGTCAGCGGGGCCAGGAGCACCTGGAATATGCTGGTCAGCTACAACACGGCTTACGTCGAGGTGTTGATACGAAACCGTCGTTTTGCAACAGGGCATTTTTTTGACGATTGATTCACCCGAGACCGGTGCAGGAAGTTCATTCGCTTGACAGGGTGTAGTACAGCTTTTCTGGGTGAGTAGCAACGATTTTGTATGTCCCCGCATCTGGCACCAATGTTCAACCATACCAAAGCCTGTGCTACTGAGCAGGACCACTAGGGCCAGCCAGATGCAAATCAGACGAGTATAGAAGCGGATTTTCATTAGATACAGATTACTACTGCAAACTTACACACTTTCTAAACTGTGATTCTTACAGGATTAGGGGTGGTCTTTACAAAATTTATAGAAGTAAGCCCTAATGGGAGGAAAAGGCCAAAGCCGACTCAACCTTTATACTGGAAGGCAGTTATAGCCTCATTCTTTACTAAACTGACTGACAATTATGACAACTGGTCTTATTCCATCAACCTATCAAACCTGCATCGATGCCTGCCAAGCCTGTGCCGTAGCGTGTGATGCCTGTGTCGAAGCCTGCCTTGGCGAACAGGATATTTCGATGATGATCAACTGCATCCGGCTTGATCGCGATTGTGCCAAGATTTGCTACATGGCCGTTTCGTTCATGGCCAGTAATAGCCAACACGCGGCTGATGTTTGTCAGCTCTGCGCCCATCTCTGTGAAGCCTGCGCTGCTGAGTGTGAAAAACATGCCGACCATATGGATCACTGCCGCCAGTGCGCCGAAGCGTGCCGAAAATGCGCTGAAGAATGTCACAAAATAGCAAAAGGTGCTCATGCTATAACCGCTTAGTGAATTCTTAATTCGTCTATCTCCTGAACCAATTAAATTGGTTCAGGAGATAGGTAAAGTCAACTTACGGTGCTTTATTGAGGCTAATCGAATTCATCATCACCTGCCCGTCTGACTCCCAAACGCACAAGGCTATTTTGCCCGCTACAGCGATGCTAGGGATCTGACCTTTCCCCACTGAAATGGCTGAATTATCGGCTGATTTAATCCAAACCGTGCCACCTTCATCCCAAGCCAGCACAGGTCTGGCTGTTCCCGAAGCGAGCGTTACGTTACGCCCCGTCGTAATGGGTTTTTCCGGCTCGCCTGGCAAACAGGTATATAGGGTGTTTTCGCGTCGCCAGGTGGTTAGTGGCTGACCGCTTGCCGACAATACGACCGCTCCTCCGTCCATCGGGCAAGCCGTTAGCTTCCAGTTACCTATGCCCAACTTTTGGGCAGTTGCGTAGGTCTTGCCCCCATCAGCCGAGTGAGCCAGGTATAAATTTCGGGAACCGTCGAGCCAGTTGCGAAACTGAACATAAACATCGTTGTCGCTTGCAGCAATCGACACTTTACAGCATTCGCAAACCGTGCCATCCGGTGAATGGTAAATAACCTGATTGGTGGACCAGGTACGCCCGCCATCGCGGGAGGTAGCTCCGACAATTTTATTCTTCTTATCGTCACGCAAGTCCAGCCAGGCCGTATGGAAGGTACCGCTGCCCGTGCCCGCCACAGCCTGAAACCCCTCTTTGGCTATTTGTGGCGTATCGTTGATTCGCACGGCAGTTGACCACTGATTGGTGGCCCGGTTGAGGGAGTAAGCCACTATATCCCCTTGCCGATTCACAGCAGTAATGACAATAAATTGGGTAGTAACCGCTACCTGAGGCCCACGTTTAGCCCCGGCCACCAAATTCGGCAGGATGGCCACTTTGACTGGTGAAGAAAAAGAAGCAGTCTGGTTTTTGGCTGTTGCGTAATAGATTGTTGAATCCTGACCATATACCAAATGTACTGTTCCAGTAGCATCAGCCATAACAACAGGCAAATGCCCGGACGCGACTTTTTGAGGATATGTGGAAGACTGGGCTTTTACAGAAATAACCCATAGCTGTAATAGAACAAAGAACAGATAGCGCATGACAGAGAAGAATAAGGAACTGAGTTGATGAATATGATAAAGCAACTTTAGCTGTGTATATAATTTAAAGCAGTATTGCCACTTTTCAGATACGACAAAACAAATGATATTAGCCTTATACAGCATAACTAAACTGAGTGCCAAGAGAACAGTGCCAACAAATTCCCAATTAGTCCGATACAGTCCGCCGTTCATATGTCATGTCATGAAATTATTGGGATGTTTATGTAAAAGTTCATAGTCCAACAAATGTGCACAAGCATACGCTCGTTTGTTGGTGAACACTAAGGACAAAAAGAAAGCCCCAAATCGGGGCTTATGCGCAACAGCTCTTTTGCTCTTGGATCGGAGGGCACTTCGCCGACCCGTAGGAACAGAATACACAACAGTCTCCTGCCAGCGGCTTTAGAAGGGTATGGCAGGCCGTGCATTCATAAAAATAGGTGCAAGCATCGGTCGGCATGATCTCCGCTGCTTGGTGGCCACAAGTTGGGCATGTAATCACGGATTCAAGTGTGACGGTCATTCCTTAAAGCGTTTTTGTGCTGGTGACTTTATAGCCGGTGGCATCCACCGCTTTTTTAATGTCAGCCAGAGAGGTTTTTTTGCTGTCGAATTTCACTGTGGCCGCTCCTTTTTGGTACGAGACATCAACCGCCGATACGCCTTTGATCTTGGTGACCTCCTGTTTGATGTGATGTTCGCATCCCTCACAGGACATGCCCTTGATGGTCACATAAGCCACTTGCCCAGTGCCTGCTTGCGCGGGCTGCACGGTCGCTTGATTCTTATCCTGGTACAGCCAGTTTGAGTAAGAGGGGAAAGCCAGCAGTAGTAAGGTCATTACTGTCATTACGCCCAAAAATGGCTTTGTTTGCCAAAAGTCGGTTTTCTTCGTTTCGCAAGTACATTCCATCGTTTTTTTGGGTTTTAATTGTTCATACCAGGCCCAACCCAATGCGCCCACCGTAAGCGCGATACTGTATGGCCGCAAAGGTTCCAACCAAGTCCATCCACCAGCCGAGCCGGTGGCACCCACCAGCAAAGCGAGCAAAGGGACAGTGCAACAGAGTGAAGAAACAAAGGCAGTGAGTAGCCCGGTCAATCCTGCGAGTTTCATAGTTTCATGATTGTTATTGCCCGGATTCAGCAGCCAACAAGGGGGCGTTTGGTATCGTTTTGAGGTGTTGCAAAAGCGAATGTAAGATGCCGGTTGATTCTGTTCGCAAGGAATAAAAAACGGTCTGACCAACTTTTCGACCCTGGATCAACTGCGCATCTTTAAGCTTGCGCAAATGCTGTGAAACAGCCGGAATGCTCATGCCCAGAATGTCGCTCAAATCGCAAACGCACAAATTGCTTTCTTCCTGCAACAGAAAAATAATTTTAAGTCGGTTGGCATTACCTGCCATATCCAGCACTTGAGCCAGTCGGTCAAAAACCGGCTCGGCATATTTTATCTTTTCGGTGCATTGCCGAATTTGTTCTTGATCGGCAAAGACGCGGATACAGCTTGGGGAATTTTCCATTTTGGAACAAAGATAAGCTACTTGCTTATTTAAGCAAATTCTTAACTATCGAACTAGTAGGCGATGGCACCTTTGGTAGGGAAAAGCGAAAAGTGCACGTTCGTATACTTGCAGATAGAAGGTATCGACTTTAGGGAGATCGCTCAACGATAAAGCTATCGAGCGATGCGTAACGCTTCCGCGTAGGCATCCGGCCATTCGCTTTGCTTAACGGCCTGGGCCGCATTCTCCACATCCTCAGCGACGTACACGAAATCAATAGCAACCTCCGTAATGTTGCCAATCCTTCAACTAAATCAAGCGACCGTATTCATTATGGGCTACGAAATAAAATATAGACTTGTATTTGACTACCTGTTGCACAAAGCTTTGCCGTACCTTTGTGGCTGTGAAGTGGTTTACGACGATATTGTCTCTCTACCTGCTTGGTCTATCGGTATGGCCTTGTGCGGATGAGGTGCAGCCTGTTCCTAGGCAGGACCATGCGATCGTGCTTGCAAAAGCCGATCGGTCTTATCCCGGTTCGTCCCATGAGCACCACGATCAATGTACCCCCTTTTGTAGCTGTTCGTGTTGTGCCGCCATCGTTACGCTCTTGCCACAGTTCAGCTATAAGCTGACTGCTTCCGTGGCGATAAAACCTGTAGTGGCCACCAGCTTCCGCTATACGTCTCCCCATTGGGCTGATACGCTCTTCGCCATCTGGCAACCCCCCAAGATTACCGTCTGAACACAACTGAGTTCATGACTAATCATGCCCGCTTTTAATCAGCGTGTGCGGCTAGTTTATGAACAGCATTTTCTTGTTACTCACTTGTTCAGATCTGATCATGCTGGATCGTATCATTCGCTTTTCCATTCAGAATAAACTCATTATTGGGCTTTTTACGCTCGCGCTGGTTATTTGGGGTGGCTATTCGCTAACCCGCCTGCCCATAGACGCCCTGCCCGACATCACCAACAACCAGGTACAGGTCATTACCCAAAGCCCGGCCCTGTCAGCCCTGGATGTTGAGCGGCTTATTAGTTTCCCTATCGAGCAAACGATGGCCACCTTACCCGACCTGATCGAGGTACGGTCAATTTCCCGCTTTGGCCTATCGGTCGTTACCATTGTCATGAACGATGGAGTCGATGTAAACCTCGCCCGTCAACAGGTCTTTGAACGGCTGCAACAGGCCCGCTCCCAGATTCCAGCCGATGCCGGTACGCCCGAGTTGTCCCCGATGACCACGGGTCTGGGAGAAATCTATCAATATGTTTTACGGGCTAAACCCGGCTACGAAAAACGCTACCCGGCCATGGAACTACGATCCATCCAGGACTGGATCGTCCGGCGGCAACTACTGGGTACCAAGGGAGTCGCCGACGTCAGTAGTTTTGGTGGCTTTCTCAAGCAGTATGAAGTCGCCGTTGACCCCCAGCGTCTTCGAGCGTCCGGAGTGACGATGGATGAACTGTTCACTGCCCTTCAGCGCAACAATCAGAATGCGGGCGGGGCCTACATTGACCGTCGGCCTAACGCCTATTTTATCCGGTCTGAAGGGTTGATCGGTACACTCCAGGATATTGGTAAGATTGTCGTTCACCGGACGCCCGGGGGTATCCCGGTCCTGATCCGTGACGTGGCCCAGGTTCAGCTTGGCCAGGCCGTTCGGTATGGCGCGATGACCCGCAACGGAGAAGGGGAAGTTGTGGGCGCTATTGTGATGATGCTCAAGGGCGCTAACTCCTCCCAGGTGATTGGCAATGTTAAAGAGCGGATTGAACAAATCAAGAAGTCCTTGCCAGAAGGCGTTGAAATTCATGCTTTTCTTGACCGAACCAAGCTCGTCAACCGGGCCATTGGCACCGTGGAGAAGAACTTAACGGAAGGGGCACTCATTGTCATTTTTGTGCTGGTGCTCCTGCTAGGCAACTGGCGGGCGGGATTAGTTGTGGCTTCGGTGATTCCGCTCGCGATGCTCTTCGCCGTGTCGCTGATGAACCTATTCGGTGTATCAGGAAATCTAATGAGCTTGGGGGCCATTGATTTCGGTTTGATTGTCGATGGAGCGGTCATTATCGTCGAGGCAACCCTGCATCATATCGCCCTGAAAAATTATCGACACCATTTGTCCCAGGACCAAATGGATGAAGAGGTCTTTGAATCGGCCAGCCGAATTCGTTCGTCAGCGGCTTTTGGGGAGATCATCATTCTGATCGTCTATCTTCCGATCCTGGCGCTGGTTGGTATTGAAGGCAAGATGTTTCGGCCCATGGCGCAGACCGTGGCCTTCGCGATACTGGGAGCCTTCATTCTCTCCCTGACCTATGTACCCATGGCTTCAGCCCTCTTGCTCAGCAAGAAGCCAGTGCGCGAAGGAAGTAAGACGATTTCCGACCGGATTATGCACTTCTTTCACCGGGGCTACGATCCGGCCATTCGCTGGACGCTGGACCACAAAGGGCTGGTGGTTGGCTTGTCGCTCGCTTTACTGGCGGGGGCACTGTTTATCTTTAGCCAGTTAGGCGGGGAATTCATCCCCCAATTAGATGAGGGGGATTTCGCCGTCGAAACCCGGGTCATGACCGGTTCTTCGCTTTCTCAGTCTAGTGATGCCTCCCTTCAGGCAGGGCGGATACTAAAAGAAAATTTTCCGGAAGTCATCGAAACCATTGGCAAAACGGGCGCGGGTGAGATTCCGACCGATCCGATGCCCATTGAAGCCACTGATCTAATGGTAATTCTAAAAGACAGGAAAGACTGGACTTCAGCCAGTAGCCGGGAAGAACTCGCCGAAAAGATGCAGGAAAAACTCAACCAGATACCCGGCGTTAGTTACGGCTTTCTACAACCCATTCAGATGCGCTTTAGTGAGTTAATCTCAGGCGTGAAGCAAGATATCGCCGTGAAATTATACGGGGAAGATCTCGGCGTGTTAGCCGATTACGCAGCCCGCATAGGGCGGGTTGTTAGTACCGTACCCGGGGCGGAAGATCTCTACGTCGAACAAGTGTCAGGCTTGCCGCAGATTGTGGTTAAGTTTGATCGGGATGCACTGGCCCGCTTTGGGTTATCCATTGAGGAGGCCAATCGGTATCTAGAAGCGGCCTTCGCGGGCTCGTCGGCAGGATTAGTCTACGAAGGCGAGCGACGGTATGATCTGGTTATTCGTTTGCAGCAGCAGAGCCGTCAGCGACTGGAAGACGTTCAGAATTTGCTGGTAACGACGGTTGACGGTCAGAATGTCCCCTTGAGCCAAATCGCTGATGTATCGTTTCAGAACAGCATCAACCAAATTCAGCGGGAAGATGCGAAACGGCGTATTATTGTGGCCTTCAACGTGCGGGGGCGTGATATAGAAAGCGTGGTGAATGAATTACGTAGTAAGTTAGATACGCAGATTAAATTGCCGGTTGGGTATTACCTCACCTACGGCGGACAGTTTCAAAACCTTCAGGAAGCCAAAGACCGACTGAGTATCGCCGTACCGGTCGCGCTGGGTCTGATTTTTCTGCTCTTATTTTTTACGTTCGGTTCGATTCGGCAGAGTTTGCTGATTTTCTCAGCCATTCCGCTGTCGGCCATTGGGGGTATTTTCGCGCTCTGGCTTCGCGATATGCCGTTTAGTATCTCAGCCGGTGTTGGCTTTATTGCCCTGTTTGGGGTAGCGGTGCTCAACGGCATCGTGCTGATCGGTGAATTTAATCACCTTACAGCCGAAACGAATTTGAGCCTTCGGGACCGTATTCTCCAGGGGACAGCAACCCGGCTGCGTCCGGTCATGATGACCGCCCTGGTGGCCTCCCTGGGTTTTCTGCCGATGGCCCTGGCAACAACAGCCGGAGCCGAAGTGCAACGGCCCTTAGCTACCGTAGTCATAGGAGGACTGGTCTCCGCTACATTGTTAACCCTACTCGTGCTGCCCTGCCTGTACTGGTGGGAACAGACCCTGTGGGGGGCGAGCTCCCAAGATAAGAAAAAGAAGGCCTTAACGCCCTCCATCTCGGGTAAGGTAGCCAGTTGGCTATTAATTGGGTTACTAGGCTTAGGTTTGGTCTTACCGGCTCAGGCTCAGGTACCCCAATTAAGCACGCAAGTGGGCGGGGCGCTGTCACTGGACGCGGCTTTGCAACAGGCGTCTACCAATAACGGAATAGCCCGGATCAATGCGTTGGTTATCAGTCAGCAGCAGACGGGACGTCGGGCAGCCCGGGACATTGGGACGACTAACTTTTCCTGGATGGGCGGACAGTATAATGGCCCAAACTTCGACAATAACGTTGCCGTTTCGCAAAACCTACCGAATCCAAAACTGATTCGGCAGTTGGGTCGGCTGGCCGATGCCAACGTAGCGGGGAGCCAGGGACAGGCGCGCATCAGCCAGAACGGACTACGGGCCCAGGTAAAAGCCGCTTATTACGACCTGTTATACCTGGTCGAACGGCGTCGGCTGCTCAGGAGTCAGGACAGTCTGCTGGTGGCCTTCCGCTCAGCGACGGAACTGCGGCTCAAAACCGGCGAAGGAACCGCCGTTGAGGTGGCCACGGCAACCAATCAGTTGGGCGAATTGCGTAATTCGCTGGCCCAGACGGAAGCGGATCGACAAATTGTGATCAGTCGGCTGCAAACCCTGCTGAACAGCAACCAACCCATTAATTTATCGGATAGTACCCTGACGCGCCGGGCACTACCCGTCGTCACGGACTCCGCAACGTTGGCTCAGACGCCCGAACTGGCCTATTTACGCCAGCAAATCGAGGTAGCCTCCCGGCAAACGGACGTAGAACAGGCTCGGCTATTGCCCAGCTTTACCGTGGGTTATTTTAATCAGTCGCTCATCGGTACGTATACTGTTAACAACCAAGAAGTGACGTACGGGGGCGGCAAGCGGTTCCAGGGCGTGACCGCAGGCGTAGCCGTTCCGCTGTTTACCAAACCCCAGCGCGCCCGTGTCGAAGCAGCCCGGCTCGGTCAACAAGTAAGCGAAGCTACGCTGGCCCTCTCGCAACGCAATTTGCAAGGTGAGCTAACCACGACCATCCAGGAAATCCGCAAGTTGCAAAGCAGTCTAACCTATTATGAGCAAACCGGTTTGCCAACCGCCCGGCTGCTGGCGGACAAAGCGGGCGTAGCCTTTCGGGCTGGTGAGATTGCCTATCTCCAGTACTCGCTGGCTCTTTCGCAGGCGTACCAGACCCGCGCTAGCTACGTCGATGTGCTGGCTCAGTACAATCAATCCATCATTCGTCTGGAGCAAATTCTGGGCTTACCCTAATATCGTATCATGAAACGAATCCTTTTGAGTGTCGGTCTTTTGTGGCTGACAATTGCCTGTCGTGAATCCACGGAAAAAGAAACGACCAGCGAAGCGGAAACGAAACCCGCTGCCAAACAAGCTGGCCACGAGGAAGGACCTGCTGACGTTGTCGAACTCTCCACCGATCAACTACGCATCGGGGCGATTGGCTTAGGCAGCGTTGAGTATCGTAATTTGGGGCAGTTGCTTCAGCTAAACGGTCGGTTGGCCGTGCCTGCCCAGAGCCAGGTGGCTATTACCGCGCTGCAAGGTGGTTTCGTGCGGAACTTGCCCCTTTTACCCGGTCAGCCGGTGCGGAAGGGCCAGCTAATTGCCCGCATTGAAAACCCGGATTTGGTGGCCATCCAGCAGGAGTACGCCGAGAATCATAGCCGCCTAACGTATCTGGATGCGGAATACGCCCGGCAGAAAGAATTGAGCGAGCAAAACGTGAGTGCCTTGAAAGTGTTTCAGCAAACATCCGCCGAGCGCAACCAAATCCGTTCCCGGCTGGGTGGCCTGGCGCATCGGCTTAAATTGGTTGGCTTGTCTCCACAGGCTGCTCTGGCTGGTAAATTCAGTTCGTACTATGTCGTAACCGCCCCCCTGGATGGGGTGATCACCGAGGTCGCTGTGACCGTCGGCCAATACGTTCAACCCGCCGATATGATGGCACGACTGACAAGTAGTCAGGGCTTATACGCTGAATTGACCGTGTTCGAAAAGGACCTGCCCCAGATTCGGGCGGGCCAACGGGTGAGCCTGCGGCTTAACAACGAGCCCAGTAAAGAGCGGTCGGGTCGAATCACGTTTATTAACCGGTCTATTGAGGCCGACCGCTCGGTGCGGGTAGTAGCAAGGCTTGATCAGCCGGATACCCGATTAGCGCCCAATACGTTTCTAAAGGCTAGCCTGGATGTAGGCGATAGCCGGGTAACGGCGCTGCCCGAAAAAGCCATCGTATCCGCCGAGGGCAAGGATTACATCTTTATTGTGACGGATGAAAAAGCCCCTGAAGAACACGAGCATGAAGAAGGGGAGGCTAACCACTCGGCAAAGGAAGAGCACGATCACAAAGCCGGTGAAACCGAACAGCATGGCACTGCTTTCAAGCAAATCCCCGTACGCCGTGGGGTGACGGAAGGCGGCTACTCGCAGGTCACCCTCCCGGCTTCACTCGACCTTAAAAAGGCTAAGGTCGTTATCAATGGCGCTTATGCGGTGCTCTCGCAGCTTCAGGCGGCAGGTGGTGAAGAAGAAGGTCATGCCCATTAACTCGAAACCGATGGAATCTCTATTGTTAACACCCGAGAATAACGCCCTGCATCTTCATGCCCGTGATGGCATTTCGTCCGTGCAAATCAATTACCTAGTCCTGGAAACGGGTCAGCCCTTCAGCCACTATCCAACGTTGGTAATGACGATTATTGACGAGGATAATCTGGTGTTATGGAGCAACCGGTTACAGACCTATTATCAATCCCAAAACGCTACCGAAGCTCGGATTGAACAGTCGTTTGCGATTTGGGATCAGCTGACAATAACGCTATCGGATACTAGCCAACAACCCGAACATCGGGATTATCTCATTCGACTCTATTATACCCTCAAGACGGATCGTTTACCCCAGTAATTAGTAATCAATTCATCCGCAATTGGTAATCAACTCCTCATGACCCCCCTTTTCCAACAGATTATTACGTATGCGCTGCTACCGACTCTAGCCCTGACAGGCGGTGGTCTATTAGCCTTGTCCGTTCGATTCGGGATGCAGGCGCGTTCAGCTATTCTGCATTTCGCAGCTGGAGTCGTTTTTTCGGTCGTTGCGGTCGAAATACTACCGGACGTTGTTCGGTTACATGATCCGTGGCTAACCGTCCTGGGTTTCAGTCTGGGAATTGGGTTAATGCTACTGATTCGCAGGCTTACTGAATCGCCGGAAAAAGCGTCTTCTGAAAGTGAACCGCCCACAGGTACTATATCAAATCAGCAAGGGGGCGTGTTTCCAGTAGCCTTTCTACTGGCCATTGGTGTAGATCTGTTTATTGACGGCCTGCTGCTGGGTATTGGCTTTGCGGCAGGCGCTAAAGAGGGCATTCTGTTGGCACTGGCACTGGGGGTCGAAGTTTTGTCATTGGGACTGGCTACGGCAACTTCACTCACTGAAGAAGGGGTTTCTCGCCCCCGAATCATTCGTCTGCTGCTGAGTTTATCGGCCTTGTTTTTCGCCAGTACCGTGGGGGGAGCCACGTTGCTGCACAATCTTCCCGAAATGGGGCTAGATATCGTACTGTCGTTTGGCCTGGCTGCACTATTATTTTTAGTCACGGAAGAATTACTGGTCGAAGCTCATGAAGGCCCTGAAAAGCCGTGGCTGACGGCTACGTTCTTTGCTGGGTTCTTGTTGTTTTTAATTTTGGGTATGATCGCTTGACCGCCAGATGTTAGCCATAGAACCAATAAGATATATAAAGCAATAGCCTCCTGATCCAATTACAGTATGTCATGACGAAAAACAACAAACGCCACCGACTAGTCTTAAGCGCCTTTTACCGGTCGCTAATTGCCCTGGGCATTGGTATCGCGGTTTGGCTGGTAACCAATGGATGGTTTAACTGGCAGACTCGCTTGCTACTTATATGTCTTGCCTACGCATTGACCATACTAGGCTTCGTCTGGTTCATCATTGGGTGGACGAATGCCCAACAAATGGCGCAACGGGAAGATAATAGTCGGGCTGTCATTTTTAGCTTTACCATTGGTGCCGCCTTATTAAGCCTGTTTGCTGTGATCGTTCTACTGGGCTCGGTAAAAGGGTTGTCTTCAGCCGAATCAGCCCGCCATGTTGTGTTGTCGGCCCTGACGGTAGGTAGCGCCTGGACGCTTATTCACAGCATTTTTACCCTGCATTACGCCCATCTGTATTTCTATAATGCTGATGATATGCGCCAGGTGGGTGGTTTGACCTTTCCGGGTACAGCGTCACCTAATTACTTGGACTTCGCCTACTTTTCGTTTGTGGTCGGCATGACTTGTCAGGTTTCCGATGTTTCAGTCACCTCCAGCCGGGTACGTCGAATCACACTGCTGCATGGAGTACTGTCATTTGCCTTTAATACAATCATCATTGCCTTCAGCATCAATGCGATAGCCAGCCTGCTATAGAAAATACATAATCGGTATGACTCATCAAGCCCTTATCCAGCAAGAACTTCATCAGGCCCAGTCGGTACTGACAACGTTCATGGCAAATCCCGCTAACTTACTGGCCATTGAAGCGACTGCGCGCTTGATGGCTGATTCTCTGCGATCAGGCCATAAAATTATAGCCTGTGGAAATGGGGGCTCTCACTGTGATGCGATGCATTTTGCGGAGGAACTCTCCGGTCGATACCGGAATGACCGACCATCTCTGGCGGGTCTGGCTATTTCGGATACAAGTTACATGACCTGTGTGAGTAACGACTATGGATATGAGTTTGTATTTTCCCGCTTCATCGAAGGCCTAGGCCGTAATGGCGATGTTCTATTGGGCATTAGTACAAGCGGTAATTCGGCCAATGTGATTCGCGCTGTAGAAGCCGCCCGGACGCAGGGGATGTTCGTCGTTCTGCTGACGGGCAACGACGGAGGAAAGCTTGCCGGACAGGCGGACGTGGAAATACGTGTTTCTCATGTAGGCTTTGCGGACCGAATTCAGGAAATACACGGTAAAGTCATCCATATCCTGATTCAATTGATTGAAACCTTAGTCAATTAAGTGGGGGTAGTCTTTGTGGTAGCTCATTTGAGCACTTGCGAAGACTACCCCATGCAAGGATTGCCAGTTATAACAACGTGTCCTTATGATCGACGATCAAATTCAGTAAATTAATTTTTTTGGTCCGTTACCACGATTAAACTACAGCCCATAATGGTTCATACAATTCGTACGCTACAAGCTATTTTTGGCTTAGCTATTCTAGTCATTTTCTTGGGCTGGTGTCTCTGGCGTTTAACTGGTTGGACTGGCCTGATTAGCCTTAAGCAAAAGAAGCATAAACAAGTAAAAGAGCCCCTGAATGACTCGATTGGAAACCGTCAGAAAACAGCACCAGTCAATATATCCAAAAAAGCCTATTATAGTGCGAAACGGAATAAGTGAGCTGTCAGTCGCTCGAAATAAACCGACCTTACTCAATAATGAATGATCTACTTGTAGGAAGTCTAACGCTTAGTTTGTTACACGCGTTGATTCCCAGTCACTGGTTGCCCTTTGTGACCATCGGTAAAGCCGAACATTGGAGTGGGCGGCAGACCCTGTTCGTGGCAGCTCTGGCGGGACTCGCCCACACGCTCAGCACCACGTTGCTGGGTGTACTGGTCAGTCTGGCCGGTTGGCAGCTGGCGGCAAACTACCATGATCTCTCGGAGCGGGCCATTCCGTTGTTGCTGCTAGCCCTAGGGCTATGGTATCTGATGCAGCATCTGCGACATCGCCACGTTCATGACCATATTGATGCGGGAGCAACCGTGCGACGGTCCGACCGCAAAGCTCGTTCGTTTGGCATGTTACTCCTATCACTGGGTGTCGCCATGTTCCTGTCTCCCTGTCTGGAAATCGAAACGTATTTTCTGAGTGCAGGGGCTAAGGGCTGGCAAGCCGTCCTACTGGTTGCCCTGATCTACAATGTGATTACCTTATCCGGGATGCTGTTGATGGTGAGCATTGGACGAAGGGGACTAAGCCGGATAAATTCACATTGGTTCGAACATAACGAAAATCTACTTACTGGCCTGACACTGGTCGGGCTGGCGGTTATAAACTTTTTTATTGAATTCTAACAACTATGGCAGACGATCATACTCATAATCACGACGATCACGACGATCATGACCACGACGACGATGTGGATCTGATTGAGGAGGGAACAACCCCGGCAGCGGATGCCGCTCCGGCAAAAAAAGGGCCGGATCAAACCTGGCGAACGTATGCGCCGGTCATCAGTAGCCTGGTTCTTTTAGTAGGTGGTATTGCGCTGGATCATTTCGCTAAAACCGGCTCGTCCTTCCAGTGGTTCAAAGACCCCATTCGGTTTATCTGGTATGTTATTGCGTATTTACCCGTTGGGTGGCCCGTGCTGAAGCGGGCCTGGAAAGGAATTGTGAGTGGAAATGTATTCACCGAATTCTTTTTAATGGGCGTCGCAACGCTAGGCGCTTTTGGTATTCGCGAATATCCGGAAGGCGTTGCCGTCATGTTATTTTATACAATCGGTGAGTTATTTCAGGATGCCGCTGTACTCCGGGCACGCCGTTCGATTAAGGCGCTGCTGGATGTGCGACCCGATGAGGTGACGGTAGTGCGAAATGGACAAGCCCAAACGGTGAAAGCGGCTTCAGTGGCCATAGGGGATGTCGTGCAGGTGAAGCCCGGCGAAAAAGTCGGTTTAGATGGCACCATGCGTTCCGATAGTGGCTCGTTTGACACAGCCGCTTTGACGGGCGAAAGCGTTCCCCGAACCATTCAGAAGGGAGAAGCGATCCTCGCCGGGATGATTAATCGACAGTCCCTGGTCGAAATGGATGTGACCACGCTCTATCAAGACTCCAAGCTGTCCCGAATTCTTAAACTCGTGCAGCAAGCTACCGGGCGCAAAGCCCAAACGCAGGAGTTTATTGCCAAGTTTGCTAAAATCTACACGCCAGCCATCTGCGGCTTAGCACTGCTGATTACGTTCATCCCGTATTTTTTTGTGGCCGATTATCAATTTCGCGACTGGCTCTATCGGGGACTTGTCTTCCTGGTCATCGGTTGTCCCTGTGCCTTGGTGATTTCCATTCCGCTCGGTTATTTTGGTGGTATCGGGGCTGGTTCCAAGCAGGGGATTTTGTTCAAAGGCTCGGTATTTTTGGATTTGATGACGCAGCTAAAGGTTGTCGTCATGGACAAAACAGGAACGCTGACGAAGGGGGTCTTCAAGGTGCAGGAAGTAAAGCCGGTTGGCATTGATGAAAAAGAATTAGCCCGGCTGACGGCCGCTTTAGAAAGCAAATCAACGCACCCTGTGGCAACAGCCATCATTGAGTATGCTGGTAAAGGGTATGAATCCGTTTCCGTTGAAGGCGTCGAAGAAATTGCCGGACATGGACTGAAAGGCCGTGTGGATGGAAAAGAGATGCTGGCAGGAAATGCCAAACTGCTCCAGAAGTTCAATGTTTCTTTTGATCAAGCACTGACTCAGATCCCTTTCACGGTTGTCATGACCGCTATTAATGGGAAATTCTCGGGATACTTCACCATTGCTGATGAGGTAAAGTCGGATGCAGCTGAAGCCGTGAAAAGGCTAAAACAGGATGGTATTCGTACGGTCATGCTATCGGGTGATAAATCAGCGGTTGTTGAGGCTGTTGCCAAACAGGTCGGCGTAGACGAGTGGCACGGTGATTTGTTGCCTGAAGATAAAGTTCGGGAGGTCGAGCGGTTAAAAAGCGAACAGGCCACTAACCCTAAAGCGAAGCTGGCCTTCGTCGGCGATGGGGTAAATGACGCACCGGTAGTGGCGCTCGCCGATGTCGGTATGGCGATGGGTGGTTTAGGATCGGATGCCACGATTGAAACGGCGGATGTCATTATTCAAAATGACGAACCCGCCAAGATTGCTACGGCGGTTGAGATTGGGCGGGCCACCCGCCGAATCGTCTGGCAGAACATTACGCTCTCGCTAGTGGTCAAAGCCATAGTCCTGGTCCTGGGCGCGGGTGGCCTGGCCACCATGTGGGAAGCCGTTTTTGCCGATGTGGGCGTAGCGATGCTGGCCATCCTGAACGCCGTACGGGTGCAGAATCTCAAATTTAAGTAAGCAACAAGATTTGTCCATTTAACGCCTGTTCCGTCTGAATTATGAAGAAAATCATCATTGCTCTATTGTGTCTGTTTCCATTGCTAACCGAGGCCCACAGTTATTGGCTCGAATTGAAAGGTTCGGGTAAGGTCGGCGAACCAGTAACGGTACAATGCTACTTCGGCGAACTGGAAAACGGTCTGCGCGAAAAAGCCGATAAACTGGCGGGCATCAAGGCCTTTACAGCCTCGGTGCTGCTGCCCGATGGCTCGATTCAGCCGCTCACGTTATCACCCGCCGAGAACTGCTATCAGGCGCAGTTTACACCCAGCCAGGCCGGTACGTACCAGGTGCTATTGGTCAACGATACCCGTGCCGTGCAGGACTGGACCAGTCACAAACTGGGCATTGTGCGGCCCCGCGAGTATTTGCGGGCCATCTGTCAGGTGGGTGAGGGAAGCCTGTTTGCCAAACCCGTTCATTATCTAGACGTAACGCCCGAAACGGGATTCGCACTGGGCAAACCGGCTACCTTACTGGTTACCAAAGACGGTGCCGCCTATGCCAACGCCCCCCTCAAGCTGACCACTCCCGATGGTAAGCAGATCAAACAAACTGCTGATGCCAACGGTCGGTTAACGCTAACGCCGACTGGAGCGGGGCAGTACGTGGTGGATGTGGACTTTATGGACAAAACGCCCGGACAATATCAGGACAAAAACTACCAGGCTGTGCGGAATAAAATAGCCCTAACGCTGGTTCTGGCTCCCTGAGCTTGATTGGTTGCGTTTGCTCACCCGAATGAATGCTTGATAACAGCTACGTAGGTAAATAAAAAAGCTTCCCCAGAGACAGCCAAAGCCAGACTCCGGGGAAGCTTTCGTTACTAACTACCTAATTAGGCAACCGGATCACTGTGTCCTGCGTCGTGCCGTTCAGCGTGATGCTCAGCCGCAGCCAGCGCATGCTGATCCGCTAAATTATGGTGGCCATAGGCCACATACGCTTCGTGAGCTTCCTGCTCATGATTGCCAGCTTCATGGAGTTGCTGCGCTTTTTCATGGTATTCAGCTGCTTTACGGAAATGATAAGCGGCTTCTTTGTGATGTTCGTGTGCCATAATCTAGACGTTGTTACCTGGTTTTGTCTACGACCTAACTGTCCTACTCTACTGTATGTTCGAGGTAGATTGGGTGTAATCGAAAAAGAAAATTACTGATTGCCTTTCACCTTAGATCGGCCAGTGTTTGCGATCAGCATCCGGTCACCGATCAAATCCGCTAAATGAACGGAGTCAGCCTGTTTCCAGGTGGAAATCAATTCGCCAGCGTGATTATACAGAAAAAATCCCTGGCCCTTTCTATCCTGTCCAAACAGGTGCACGATGAACACTTCTTGCCCCCAATAATGCGCTTGATGGACTTCCCACGTATGCTGAGCCGTTGGAAAAACGCCTATCTCCTGGATCATTCGGTTCAGCCAGCGCAGTTTACGGGTAGGCTGGTCGCACCAGTGCCGATGAGTCAACGGCCTTATCGATTGGCAGGACAACAGGCCCAGCGTGAGACAAAACAAAAACTTCATATGAAAACGGTTTAGGAATAGTCATAGCCTCTTGTAGGTGATCAGAATTTCATAACGACCATGGCAGCCCTAAAGGCGGCAAACGTTGTATAAGCAGCCGCCCGATGGTACGGTATAAGATCGGGGCTTTGTGTTTCATAGAAAATAAACCCCAACGGCTAGCAGCCATTGGGGTGAGTAATGTTAGAAGTAGGTCGAAAAACCAAACTGAAACCCGGCTGTGCGGGCGGGGGGATTGCCCAGTAAATCGGTTTGCCAGTGGTAGCGGTAGTTACCCCGAATCACCGTCGTAGGCGAAGGCCGGAAGCTCAGCCCCGGCACTATAGCCCATAGATCATCCCGCAGCGGATCACCCGTTTCAGCGAATGTACCCACGTTGTAATCAACCCGCTCCACGCGCAGAGCCGCGTTGACAACGGCTTTTTTCCAGCCAAACATGGTCTTCTTCACCAACGGATGCACGATGTCAATCCAGCCGCCCTGCTGCATCCGGCCAAATTGCTGGGTGTAGGTGGTGGGGACGTTGATGCTGGCCCACACGAATTCGCTGTTGATAAATGTACCCGTAGGCAGGGTTGTGTTGAAATCCAGTGCCCACACATCCACCCGCCGACGTTGATCGAGTACCAGCCCATCAATCTGGAATTTATTGTACACCCCTCCCATCCACGACAGGCCGATTTCGCCCCATTTGCGTCGTTTGAAGGCCGTTTTGAGGGTAACTAACGGCACTCCATTGAAGCTCTCATCGAAGCGGTCGCGGTTGGCTTTGGTGGCGGGCAGGAACGTGCGGTTCTGGCCGTTGGCAATGATCTGATCATCGAAGCCATTGGTCAGGTACGCTTCGTACGCCAATACCCAGTTGGCGGTGTATTTCTTGCCATATAAGCCAAAGCCCACATTGCTCCAGGTGGAGGGAATAATCGTCACCGACGAAATGGGCCGGTCGATAAACTCCCACTTAGGGCCATCGTGGTTCTGGTTGAAGGAACCAATCGGATTCATGATGATGCCCCCGCGCAGGTTCAGCAACGGAGTCAATTCGATGTCCATGGCGGCAAACTCGATGTTGATTTCCTTTGTCCCGTCCTCGAACTCGATCTCGGAGAGAAACTTGATCCGCCGGTTGATGCTCGATGCCAGGAAGATGGTCATCCGGCGGGCCTGAAACGAAAGGCCATCCGTCTTGCCATTGGTTTGTATATACTGGGTGTTGGCTTCCAGATAGCCCCCAATCGACACGGGGGCCTTCGTTGACGTAAGAAAAGGCCGGTCATACGTAGCATCCATATTAATCTTGAGGGCTCCCTTCTCCTGTTTACCTTTGCGAAGCGTCGAATCCCGGTAAAACAAGTCGGCAAATGCTTTGGGCATGGGGGTCGAATCAGTGGGTATCGGCTTGGTCACGGTCACCGCCGTAGCCGCCGTAACCGAGGTTGAAACGGGTCGGGCCGCGTCAGGCTGGGCATAAGCCGCCACGTGTATCAGTGCAGACCCAATCAAAAAATAAAGTGTTCTCATCATCAGGCAATATTGATGTAGATGTACTGTTCGTCGGTTGTCACAGTGTATCGCTTCAGGCTATCCTCGGCGGGGCCTTCCGTTACCCGCCCATCGGTGTCGTATTCGCTGCCGTGGGCCGGGCACGACAGGTAGCCGTCGTGCGCGTTGAGGTCATTGCCCTGATGGGTGCATTGCATCAGTACCGCCGTGAAGTTGTCGCCCCCAACCCGGCGCAGATAAATCGGGTGGGTCTGATTCTTCATTTCGACCACCATAAACGGGCGTTGCCGTTTGCCGTTGGGATCAAGGTCAAATTCTTTCTTGCTGATCTGAATCGCCCAGCCTTTGATGCGCGGAGCCTGGGCGTAATAGACGCTCGCACAGCTCGTCAGGGCGGCCGTCAGCACGGATGTACTCAGGCAGGCCATACCGCAGGTTTTCAGGACCGCCTGCCGCAGGAAGTCCTGTCGGTTTAATTTTACTTCTTTTTTCATAAGAGAAAGGCTCGGACTGGCGAGCCAGGTGAGGTTAGAGAGTGTCTAAGAAACGAAGCAGCTTACCGCGTTCGGCTTCAGCCAGTTTGGCGTACTTTTCCACGCTGCGGCTGGCTTCCCCGCCGTGCAGCCGGATGGCCTCGTCTACGGAGTGGGCGCGACCATCGTGGAGCAGGAATACCCGCCCCCCCTGGGAATTTTGTGACAGGCCCAGGCCCCACAGGGCGGGTGTCTTCCATTCGGCGGTTTTAGCTATCCCTTCGGTGTAGCCGTCGTCAAGGCCCGCGCCCATATCGTGCAGCAGCAGGTCGGTGTAGGGTGAGAAAGTCCGGTTGGCCAGCACGGCTACATCCGATTGCCCTGTTTTCCAGTCGGGCGTGTGGCATTTGCCGCAATCCAGGTTAATAAACAGTTGCTTACCCGCCACTACCATTGGGTCGGCGGGGGTACGTTGCAGGGGCACTTTTAATGTTCGCAGGTAAAATACCACCGCATTGACCTTTGCCGACGATACCTCCGGGTCATCTACGCCGTCACCAGCCTGCCCGGATACATTGTAATTGATCGGATCTTCGGAATCAAACTCGGAGGTAATGCCCATATCCTGCTTGTAGGCATTGACGGTCTGATGCAACAGGTCTATTGCTGCCGCCTTCTTGCCGAACCGCCCAACGTACCTGTCGTTTTGTTCTTTATGGAACCACTGCGGTTTGAAGTAATGGGGAGCATGAATCCAGTTGGGTACGCCCGAAATACCGTCCCCGTCCCGGTCGGTCGGGTCGGCATTTGCCAGAATCTGCTCGTCGGAAAGGGCGGCCAGCAGGCCCAGTCCTGTATTGGCGGGTGGGGTAAACTTAGAGAAGACCGCACCCGCAGGTAGTAATTCGGCGGTATGGCCCGGAATGGCCCGGGTTTGCAGTTGGGGGCCACCCTGCCCCATAAACCGATTACCCGTATCATCGTGCTGTCCAAAGCGGGTGAGGGTGGTGAAGGGCGTTCCTTTCCCATCACCGGCATGGCAGGAGCCGCAGGAGCTGGCAACGAAAATAGGCCCCAGGCCTGTGGCCGGGGTGAAAATGTCGCGGTTAAAGGCGGCATCACCCAGCGCAAACAGGGCATTCTGTTCCGGGGTTAGCTCGGCAATTGGCCCGTCGAGCAGGGCATCGTCGGCAGGAGCCGCTGGCAATAGCGCTTCGCAGGCCACTGCCACGAGCACAATTACCGAAAGCACTAGATAGAGTAGTGTTATCTTCTTCATCAAAAAGCAGGAAAAAAGTGAATACAGTGGCACCGTACACCCCGGTCGTCATGAACCAGTGGCTACTCAGTGCCAGAACCAGACCGGAAGGGCCTATTATTGCCGGAAAGAGAGCGAGGAGGGGGGGCCGCGCAGCGTGGGCCGGGCCAGGCATACCGTTCGTATCCTACATGTAGGGGCAGCAGGAACGGAACGGATAATAAAGCGCACCAATAGCAGCAGAAAGGCGATCAGTAGCGCAAACGTGGGTACGAACGCTGCGTTGCTGACCGCATCCAGCAGGAGCAATTCGTGGGTCGTGTGCGGGTTAGCCGACAGCGGACAGGATTTGCTAAAGAGGTTGTAGGGGTGTGCGTGGGTAATGATCTGTCCGTTGGCCAGCCGGTGTGCATGGCGGAACAGCACCGAGTTGATTTGCATCAACAGGAGTAAGCCCAGCAGGAGCCGGGCAATCCGTTGCCGTATGGGCGCGTGTGCTAACAAGTTGCTTTTGAAGGCATTCGATGCAATCTACTTAAAATTTGTATAGGTACAATTTCTTATTCATTTCGACGTTAGCGTACATTGCACTATACAGGATGTACCTATCTCTTCTGAAATGAAAATTCTCTATCGACTGGCCGCTATTCTACTCCTCACAGTTGGCACAATGGCCACACGTAGTAAACAAACAACGTACGCAGACACGTATAAAGTAGATGTATCGAAGAGCAGCCTGCACTGGAAAGCCAGAAAGGTAACTGGCGAGCATATGGGTACGGTAAAGCTCGCCGATGGTGCATTGCTATTCGATGATAACAAGCTGACGGGTGGCCAGTTTACCTTCGACATGAACAGCATTGTCTGCACCGATTTGACCGATCCGGAATACAACGCTAAACTGATCGGTCACCTGAAGTCCGACGATTTCTTCTCAACAGGCAAGCACCCGACTTCCTCATTTACGATCACGAAGGTGATGCCGAAGGGAGCCACCACGTACCTGGTAACGGGTACTATGCGTATCAAAGGGATTGCGAATGCTGTAACATTCCCTGTTCGGGTGAAACAAGATGGAGCGACGGTGGAAGCGCAGGGTAAAGTGACGCTCGACCGAACCCAATACGACATTAAGTACGGCTCAACATCTTTCTTTGACGCCCTTGGCGACAAAGCGATCTATGATGATTTTGATATTGAACTGAAACTAATAGCCAACAAGTGAGCCATTTGGTTAGCTTTAAAAAGCTCCTAATACGTCTTCTGGTATAGGTTGCGTAGCCTTTTACTTAGGGACCATTCATAATTATATCCGTACAGGTTCCTCTCCTACTTGACCAACCGTTTCTGTTCAAAAAAGGGTATTTAAATCATTTAATAACGTCATAATTACCTATCAATGAAAGGTTTGCGTTAATACCAACACGGCTAAATCCGTCCAGTCAAACGATGATATTTTTAATCAGGGATCACACCCGTAAGCTTCTAGCTAAGTTGGACAATTATTAAAAAGCTCATCATCTTATAAAAACGCTCCCATCTGAGACGATAGAGCCTTCATGCATCTGCTTCAAGAAATGGGGGTATTAGGCGTTTGGCTCTTGCTAGTATTGCTCTAAATCTGTCTACCATCAAGCTGTGGAAACACCTATCCTAAACTATACACGTTGGCGGCTGGTCGCTATGGCCTTACTTACTGCCCTAGATGTTGTAGCTGATTTTATGTGAGGACAATGATACAGCTACCGTCAGGGCAGAAACGATGTGCTAAAGCAGATACAACAGCGATTAAATGCGGCTCCAGTGTCTGCTCTGATCTAATTCTAAACAGAATAATATTTGACAGTCGCGTGTAAAATTGACGATCTACAGGCGGCGTTAACGCCCGATCTGGTCTCGCTTTTGGCGATAGTGGCCTCCCTAGGGGTGTTGTTCCAAAGATTGTTTTCGCCCAACAAACAAGGCGAGTCAATGCTTATCCATTATGCCGGGTCTACCTGTTTAAATGGGCCATTCTTGGAAACAAGTTTAGCAATCATTTTTACGGACGTAAAAACAACGTCATACGTTTGTTAAGCTTCTACACAACTAGTTTAATGCTTACCTATTCTGATGAAAGCAAATCAATTCCATCTTACTGAAGTAAAATCATGCTTAATTGGGCTTTGTAATGGAGTTTACTTAAAGCTATAAACATAAAAACACAACACAATGACCGTTTATGCATCATTACTAAAATATCAACCAAAAGAGGATGAGCTAAAATCGAAATTCCGTAAATGGCACGTCGAATCCTTATTAAACCAAGCAGTTGATTTGCTCGAAAAATGTTTAGAAGAAGAGAGACAGTACAGGTCTCTTCTTTTTACGTCTCTTCAGTTCCAACTTGACCTGAATTCAGAATTGAATGCTCTAGAATTTGAAGAGAAAAAAATTAGCCAAGACTATTTTAAAAGAGAAAAGATAATTTCTGAAATAGATCGTGCAGGTTTATCTGAAACAGAAGTCAGGCACAAAATTTTGTTAGCCTTCTCCGAGGACCTTAATAGTCGATCCGGGGCACTAGGGTTTACAATCCTAGAACAGAACAGATTGACCCAAGATTTTTTTGATAGGTTTAATGAAGATGTTACTAGGAGAATTAGATCTGAAATATTAGATAAAAAAATTTTGTGGCTGGATGAAGATGAAAAAAATATAATAGATCAAACACAAAAAAGACGTGATTTGTATAAAGAAAAGCTGGATGCTACAAATGAGAAAAGGCCATTTAATCTTTCAAAACCTATTGAACAAATAGCTAAACGTCTACAGAGAAATTACGAAGATGGTTATGCGCGATTGAGCGTTGCCAAAGAAGGTTTAGAGCTAATATATAATTATGACATTATTGACTTACCAAACGTAGAAGAAAATTTAATTTCGGAGTTATTAATATGGAACCGAAACGCTATTGAATGGCTTGCAGCTTATCAACAGAGGGATCAAGGAATAACACGAACTATCTCTATTCGTTCTTTAATAGGTCAAACTGAGTGGGATAAATTAGGGATCAGTTTAGAGACAGGAGAGGCAGAAACCTCTTTCTACATTCCCGCTACTTACTTCAACGGATACGAAAATGTACGTCTACGTGGCATTGGGGCTTCAATAATTGGGGCAGCTGGTTTATATCCTTGGACAATAACAATAAAAGTGCCCGAAAAAGCCATATTTTACAGAAACAATAAAGATATAGTTAGAGAATCAAAACGCAACCAAACTAGACTTATAGACCAATCAAAAATGCCGTTTTGTATGTTAGGCCGAGTTGAAAACAGAATGTCAAAGCATCCTGTTGAAATTTCGGGTATGATTTCTTTAATGAACGCAAGCCCAATTGGTGAACCTAAAATATTGGAGACAGATGAAGGGAAAGATTGGATTATAAAAATCTATAAACCTTCTGTTCCTATTAACACCTCTGCTAGTAAATCAGAAACTTTCACAGGCATTGATGATTTACTTATTCAGCTTAATGTAGTCGGAATTCCTATCACAACATAAATCGGTTTCTCAGCATTATTGCTAGAGAATTTGTTGTACCTTTTGTGTAAGAATATAGAAAAGAAATTACAGAATATTTTATGTTATTAATTCCTTTCGTAGAAAGAAGTTAATAAGGTGGTACTCCCATGTAGTTATCCCATGTTGGGCTTTTTAGTCTAATCCCTCCACTAGTGGCCCAATCATATACTTTATCAGAAAGTACCTCACCATCATGGGTTGCAATATCAAAAAATGCGTAACCTAGACCAGCTGCTACAAACACAAAGCCCGCAGGAGTTGCACCTAAAACTATTCCCGTTTGAGATAAACCTGAACTAATTAATAATGTAGTACTTTTTTGAAAAAGATTTTTATAATTTCCGTTATCATACGCCACTGAAAACGTTACTCCAAGATCAATAAATTTGAACGCTGCTGAAACGCCGTCCAAAACTTTGAAAATTTGTTCTACATTAAACTTTTCAACACTTTGTCCTAATAAAATTAAATTAACTAAATTTGTAAAAATATCCTTATCCTTATCGAAATACCCAGCAGTATCCAACAAAGTATACTTTGTTGGATTAGGTTTTGAATTACTTCCATGACCATGACCATCACGGCCACCCCTAGGGGAAGAAGGGGCTGGAGTAGGCCTAGTAGCTGATACTGTTACTGTTTCAGGTCCTTCTCCAGAATCTGATTCAGAGCTTGTATTTGAGTGATCAGAATTGTCGTTTAAAGCTTGAGCGAGTAGCATCTGTAGAATTATTAAGCTTAATGAATCACTTAATGCTTAAATCTACGCTATAGTAAGTCTATTTTAATTAATATTAAAGCATTTTTACGATTTGTATCGTGACTGATTGAGTTTAAAATATATTAAAAGTTGATGTCTCCTAGAAACGCTCCTACTTGAGACGAACTCAGCTGATAGGGTAGTGAATCAGTAACCCCTTACAAACGGTCGTTTAGAAAATGTAAAACCAGTGAAGCAACCTTGTACGGGCAGACAGGATAATGAAAAAATATATAAATTATCTATTTTAGTTACTTTACAAAAGCGTGTGAGAGGAGGTTGCCTTACAGAACAAACTAATCTGGCCATTTCTCTAAGCCAGCAGCAATGCGTAATGCCCGTTGCACATCTTCCCAATAATAACCGCTGTCATAACCAGTTGACAACCGATCACAGATCGTTAGAAAATCATTGGCGGCATCAAACCGAAATTTTTCAGGAGCTAGTTGCTCGGGTTGAGCCGGGAGTTGATCAGACACGCCTTCCATGCCAGAAATAATAAATTGTAAATAATACGTAAAAAGCCCCACGGGTAAGACCAATGGGGCTGAAATAACGTAACAGATATAAAACGTCCCTCTTAGCCTTTTATTGTGTACCTCGAAACAGGAAAGGCCTTATTTAGCACTTTATTTCTACAGGCTCATTTGCTAACTTGGTTCATTTCATACCGGGGGCATTTATTTTCCTAAGGGGCCGCGTGGCTTGGCCTTCCAGTCGAACGGTCGCCGATGAAGCTGGAACAAAAAGGCCGAATTTGTAACGTTCGATTCAATCAACTGCTAAGGGTGGATTATAGGTACCTGAAACGAGTTCCGTATTACAGGCGTCAATCCCTTCTTTCAATTCCGATATCGCCCGCTTATTTTCCGGTAAATCGGCTAAATCAGTCAAGGCGGTCTGCAAGGCGACCTTCCGGGCCCAAACCTCTTTAATTTGTTCTTGTGTCATGGTCATCTTTATGCGTTTTCTGATTTCTGCATTGATTCCAATCAAGGGTAGCTAGATTACCCGTATTAATTTTGTCAATGGCTAAAGTGATTGTTTATCGGCCAACTTCTTCACATCATCAGGGTTGACGAGTTTTGAGCTCTGGCGTTTGTCCCCATAAGGCTGGACTTTGAGTTTGCCCGATGACATCCACCCAACCACGGTAGCTTTGTACGATTTACGCGTAATGCCATTTTTGAGGGGTGTGACGATCACTCGATCCCCCGGCGCAATGACTCGGTTCATACCAGTATTCCCTTAAATTCACTTTGCCTCCAATATATCGTCCCAACGTGTCGTGGGTCGCTTGCTGAGATACTTCTGTTTCATAGGCCAATCGGGATTGTATTGATGAGAAGCCAACCGCAGCTTATCTTGTCCATAACGCCGGTTCATTTTATCAACAACGGCCGACAGTTTGATTAATTTCTCGTCTGGGCCATCGATAAATACACCTTTTTGCCGGTAATCACCGGGAACAAGATCCGATAGCATAACGCCTACTTTCTGGTAATTGAAGCCAAAGCGAAAAATGGCTTTCAGGCCCGATTCCGCGTATTTGAGTAGTTCGGATGTACTACTGGTGGGATGAGGCAGAACGAGGGTAATGCTGTTACTGTACTGTTTGGCGGGTAGCCCATTGCCGGGCGTTTTTCGGAACCGATCGGTGTGCAGAAACACGGTCACCGCACCGCACAGCGAATCCTGTTTACGCAAATTTTCGCAGCACCGGGCTAAGTGGGTGGTCAGAGCATCAGTTACGTTGGCCAGATCGGGAATCAGCTTGCCGAAGCTGGGAGCCGAACAGATGGTTTTCTTGGTGGGCGGGCTTACGGCCAGTAGCTTGCAGGGAAATCCTCTTAGCTCATGCACCATACGTAAGCCGTTCACCGTCATTAGGCTATTGATCCAATCATCAGGAACGTCCCGAAGTTGGGCGGCCGTCGTAATGCCAAAACTTTTGAGCTTAGCGGCATAGCGACCGCCTACCCCCCACAGGTCTTTTACCGGAAACTCAGTCAAAGCCTCGGCAATAGCTTCCGGTGTATCAAGGACGCATACGCCGTTTAACTCAGGCGTTTTCTTGGCGAGTCGGTTGGCAAGCTTAGCGAGTGTTTTCGTTGGCCCGAAACCCACGCAAACCGGGAGCCTCAGCCACTGATCTACCTTCTCTCGGATAGCGGCTCCCAGGTCCTGATACGTCGGGTAAGCGCCCATATATTCTTCGATCCATAGAAACGCTTCATCAATCGAATACACCTCCACATCGGGCGCAAACTGCGTCAGAATGCTCATAAGTCTTGCCGACGTGTCACCGTAAAGCTCATACGCAGAAGAGAACACAACGATATCATGTTGCTCTCGAAGCTCCTTTGTTTCAAAGAAAGGTTGCCCCATTTTTATCCCCAAGGCCTTGGCTTCATTCGAACGGGCTACCACATTTCCGTCTCTATTACTGAGCACAATAATCGGTTTACCCTCTAGCGTAGGGTCAAAACTGCGGTGGGCTGAGCAGTAAAAATTATTCCCATCCACTAAGGCGTACATACTTGGGCGGTTTAGACACAATGAACGTTACGACACCGAGCACCCGAAACTGATCCTTACCCAGATGAACGTAGATCGGCGGGTAGGTCTCATTGCTGGATTCGAGCATGATCATATGCCCTTTGCGGACGAATCGCTTCACGCAGCATTCCCCGTTGACCCAGGCGACCACGACACTCCCCGAAAAAACCAGCTTCACCGAATCCACGACCAGAATTGAGCCTGGATAGATATAGTCGGGGGTCATGCTCTCCCCTACGGCCTTGACGAAGTACGTGCAATCCGGATGCACCACGCATAGCTCATCCAAACTCAGTTTTTCACGGATGTAATTCTCAGCTGGAGACGGAAATCCAGCCGGAACCAGCGACTCAAAAAACGGTAGTCGTTTACGCCGGGTGGGGTTGACCAGGTAGATATTTTCGGGTGGAATGCGGTCTAAGGTATCAATCATGGGCGGTAGGTGAATAAAGCAACAAACCGCTATATTATACTTTTGTTATATATATTGCAACTATCACACATTCAGCATCCTATTGGCTATCTACTTTTCGTTATAGTATTCCTATGTCAACTGAAGAAATTGCCCTGAATGCCCTGGCCGTTAGGCAGCTGGTTTTTGTGGATACTGTCGTCTTCCCTCAGAATGTTCCACTAATCTTTGTGGAGCTATCGCCGCGTCTGGTTTCTATCCTGCCAGCTGAATACCACGCGCTGCAACTAATGCGGGAAAGCTTTACAGTCGCCAATGTGATAGCCCGCTATGAACGTTATGTCGAGAAACTAAAGCGGCACGAAAAGTATGAAGCCATCGAGGTAGCCGAGGAAATGCTACGAATTGCTACCGTCCAGGCTACTAAGCGGTAAGAGGTATGGCCAATGATGGGTCGCATGGGGGATGAACAGCCGAGTTGCCGTCGGACCGAACTGCGCCGAAGTAGTCGGGAGGAAACCTCCGTGTGTCCATTAATTAAGATGTAGTTGCTTGAGGCCATGGAGTTGTTGATTTAACTCATCGAGTTGGTTGGCCTGCCGTTGAATCATCACCCAGTGCTCTTTGAGGAGTTGTTCCTGCTCTTGTTGCAATTGGATGTGAAATAATCGCTCAGCCTCCAGTCGCTCTAGTTGCTCGGTATAGGCTTTCTTTTCGAGTTGTCGTTCCCGGCGAAGCACCGTATTTCTGGCGGCTACATAAGCCACGATGTTCACCAATAAAAAGGCCACCCACTCCTCTTTGGAGGGCATATGGCTCAGGAAGTAGGTCAAAAACTCGAGCATGGTTAATCCAGCTTGAAAAGGTTGTCAAAACGTACCTTGACGATTGTTTATCAATGACTATGACAACCAGTTATAAATTTTAAACATATTCTTGTTATTCTCAAACCTCTCGAAGATACAGGGTTGTAATACCTTGTCGAAGGTGAATAGGGTAGTTTTTCAGTTCTCGGTCAATTAATTTGTGATCATGGGGCACCGCTTCATTCATGTACTCGGGATCAATGAAGATGATGTTGAGCCGCTCATGTACTTCATGGCCAGCCCGCTCAGTGTGCTTTAGTAAGTGTTCACTGCTAGTAGTGGTTTTCATCGTGGCCAAATCATCAAAATAACGATAGGTGCAATACCAATAGTAATATTTGTGGTGGTAATTGGAAAAACAGGCTTGGTAGACATCGGGTTGCTCCCGGACGGTACGCAACAGTTCGTCCGTTTGCTGGAGTTCTTTGAGTTGACCCACGCTGAGTTGCTGCATTAAAGACATATTCAATAGTTCGTCCCGGTAATTCTTGATGTGCTGCACCACATCGGCGTGGGTGACAGCCCGTTCAATGGAATATTTGTGCTTGTAAAAGAAGGAAAGCGAAATGGCCGGCTTGTCGTAATTGACCAGTTTCAAGTTTTTCAGGGGTTTACCGGGCCGGTTATAGGCTTGATACTGCTTCATATATTGCATGGGAATGAAGTAATATTCCAGATGGGGATCAGCCGGGGGCGGATTGCTAATCTGATTGATTCCCGGAGACAGGGTAATCGCCTGGGATTTGAGGACGGTGCGCAGGCCTTCCAGAGGGGCTTCGTCATTCCGTTTGGCCGGTTTTCTAGGCATTATTACAAGCTTGAATTGTATGTGTTTTATTTACTATAAAAGTAAATAAGTAATTCTTCTTTTGCAAAAACCTTTTTCCCCTTTTACACCAAAATTTTCTTTTTTGATCAGTTATCCTTTTTATCAATACCTTATTTGATTGATTTAGGGGTCTCATAAGTATCACATTTTCAATTGCTTACAAGTCATAATACAAGGTTTAGTCGGCATAACTACAAGGTTTAGTCGGTAATAATAACTCATAACTACGAGGTTTAATCGGTTTAAATACAAGGTTTGATCGGTGTAATTACCAAGTTTAGTCGGTGCATTTTTTCAAATACAAGGTTTAATCGGTATTCAAAATAATACTAGTATTATTTATTTTTTTATTGTAAAAGTTATATTATAGGACCATTAAGCATAGGGTAGATATAGGCTCAGGGGAGTTTTTGTCCGACAATTACAAGGTTTAATCGGTACAAATGGGACTTCTCTATGTATATTGATGAAGGATTAATTAAGAACATTATTAGATCATATGCATTGATTTCCAGCAATTTACAGAAATGAAGCCTTTCTAGTATAATTCGACTAAAGCGTTAAACCGATATAATTTTGCTTCTGAGTTATATCCTAAAATTATATTCCTTTTTAAAGTACAGTATTTATAGATCGGACAGGTAAGGGTTATAGAGCAAAAACGCCTAGTGTTATCCTAATAAAACCCACCATAGTAACACCGGGGAGCGTCTCTTGGGACGCTTGTGATAGAATTTTACAACGTGACCCAAATTATCTAAATACAAGTTTTGAGATAATCAAACTTGTATTTATGTTTATCTAATTATTCAGACTTGACTATCAGCCATGAACCAGATCCCTTCAGAGCTCCCTAAAATTACAAATTCAGTCTTTAATAAGCACCCGACAAATTACCAATCCAATCTCTTCACAGAGTCCCGTCATGAGTTCACTGAACTCGAAAAGAAGATTGTTGTGCTTGTGGTTAATCAGATTGGCCACATGGCTGTGAAAGGGGAATTAAAGCCGGATAGCAACGTCAAATTTCACATTCCCTATACGGAACTCACCAAGGATCGATATAACCTCATAGCAGATGCAGCGGATACGCTCCAGCAAAAAAGGTTGATGTATCGAAATGATAAGACAAATGATTTTCACTACATCACACCCTTCCCTAGTGTTAAGTCTGCTATGGTAGATGGCCGAAAGGTTATTACCTTGATTATGTTTGCCGAAGTGGTGCCTCACTTTGCTGAACTTGGCCAGCGCTACACTAAGTACGATATTGATGTAATGCTTTCGCTTTCTTCAGTCTACGCGCAGCGGATGTTTGAAATTGTGAGTATGTACCACAATCGGGGGCAATATCAGTTTACCTATCCAGTTGCCGAGCTTCGCATGATGCTTAATTGTCCCGAAACGTATCGATTCAATGACTTTTGCTCTAACGCTTTAGTAGTAGCCCAGCGGGAGCTGATAAAAAAAGCCGACATACACCTAGAATGGCAAGCGACAAAAAAAGAAGGCAAGAAGGTGTCTGAACTGACTTTCTTTGTAAAAACAGCTAAGCAATTAGCGGTTGACGCGGTTAAGCAGGATCAGCAGACTGTCAACAATATGTCAATCAATGAAGCCTATACAACGGCTTGGCAGTTAATGAAGAACTACAAGCTAAAGGGCTTTCAAAAAGACCGCATTTTGTCGGATCATAGCCTATTGGATACCTTTTTCCGAATTGATTCTGAATTAGCCAATGGTGTTCGGCAAAATGTCAAGAATCCAACGGCTTATCTGGTTAAGTCTCTTGGTATCGATCAGTTGAAAGATCCCAAACCAAAGACGAAGCCTGAGTCTAAAACAGCTCAATCAACGCTTTCACTTTTTCCTCAGGGACCAACCCTTCGAAGTGGGTCAGTCAAATCCATAGGTGCTATTTTTGGTGATATGATTATGAACGAATAACTCAATTACGAAAAGAATTATCGAAAAAATTAGTGACTTATGGGGTGCAATAATGATATATCAATTGACCAGTATTGAAACTAAAAATGAAAAATTTGCAAACTTGTAGATTTGTAAACTTGTAAACTTGTTTATCATTTTACTTGTAGAGTAATTTATCATTTTACAAGTTTACAAACTGCTAAGATTTAAAATTCTGTCCATATCACAGCACAGAATATACTGTGCCTCATACGGCTCAATTGAGTACAATTGCCCAACCGGCAAAGAGCTTCAGGCAAATCTTCCCTATTGCCTAAGTCGTTCAAAAAGGCCTAATATGGGCAGCGTTAAAACTAAGACAATCGTTATCAGGATAAGCTTACTATCCCGGCTCAGAGAGCGTTCAACGACTACCAGCGAAAGGAGTAACGAAAGGCCAACTGAGAAAACAACAATAAACAGGGTCACAAGTAACCGGGCAACCTGGTCTCCAGGTCGGCGTTTTTGTAGAAATATGGGTACCATATAAATGTCTGGGTAAGGAGGTGTTATTCGACTAACAGCAAATCAAATGTGCCGGTAACGTCGTAATCCTTCGCTGACGAAGTACCGACGCCGGTACCAAACAGGGCGGCCTGAAATGTACCCTGAATCCGATACAGCTTATTTTGGCCTTCGGCTTTAACGAGCGTCGATTCAGAAATTGTCAAGGTGCCCGATCGGGCCGAGTACAGCTGGGGACCGGGCAGGTTCAGGATCAGATCCGCCTGCGCGCCGGTAGGGGTTGGCTTGGTTTCAAAGCCCATAGGGTAAATGCCCGTTTCAATGGCGTTAATAACCAGCAATTGCCCGTTAGATTGATACGCTGCCGGCACGGCGTAGGTTTCAGCAAACGTTCTGGGCTGCCCAACGGTGAAATTGGCCGTGATATCCCCAATGACGATTTTGCCCGATACACCTGTATAGGTCTTTGTCGAGGCATCCTGAGTTTCTGGCCCCTCGGCCAGTAGGTTTAGTCCACCGCTGAGGGCAATACGCCCGGAACCAACATAGCCGGTCAAGATTGCCGGAATTCGGAGATAACCGGGTAGCTGAGGCTGTGGATCTGGATCTTTCTTACCACAAGTCCACAAGCTTACCGTTAAGACCAACACCAAAACATAACTAGCGTATCGTTTCATTTCCCTTTCCAACCGTGCGACGGTCGCTACTTTTTAGGTCCGTATAAAATCGTTTCGTTACGCGATTGCGTAATGTTCTCGTAACGTTTCTTTACCTCTGAGTTCATATTTGCCCGAAGTGCCATGCCTTTCTGAAAGCATTCGGAAATTCGCGTATGCAGCTCATCGATCATCTTGAGCCGCTCAGCATCAGTTAGCTTTAACGTCTCCGAATCATAATACTCGTCTGGAATTGCAAACTTATCAACGATAGAACCTACTAAACCAGATATGGCACTAGTGTTACCACTGGCTATGCCAGCGATGAGTGAACCCGCCCCTGGTACGCCAAACAATGTGCCAACGACATTGCCTAACAGAGTGAGGGAAGACTTTGTTGTAGCCGCCATCGATTCCTTTAAATTCTTTTCAAAGTCAGCTTTTGCGGCTGCTACGGCACTGTCAAATGCAGCCTTTTTATCTGCTGAAAGGTTATTGATGTCGTCCTGAGATTTTACACCGAATGTCGACATAATACCGTTCATCGTTGAGGCAAATGAGCCAACCATATCATCCGTGGAATTCGCAGGCGATATACTGAACGTCGGCATCGGGGGCAAAGCGATAGGCTTTCCGTCTTTAATTAAAGTACCTAGTTGCGTTTTAATCGCTCCAGCTGTACTCATAGCTTCGTTGAACTGGCTCATATAAGTCCAGATAAAATTGTTTCCCGCTTCCCCAAAGCCAGGATTCGCTTTAGCCAGGGCAGCGGCTTCATTGGTCAATTGCACCCGCATGCCCCACATCTTATCATGCATCTGTAAGATTTCGCCAACCTTGTAATAATTCTTTACACCCGTGGAGACTAATACCCGGGAGTTGAGTTGAGCAACGGTTAACTTATTGAGCCGCTCCTGGAGAATACGGATCAACTCCAGCTTAGCCGCCTGTTCGGTATTGGCGTCCCCCTTCAGGGCAATATTCAATACATCACCGGCGCTCTGGGCATTGACCAGCGAGCTACTAACTAAAAACAGGGTGAGAATGCGAATAAAAAGAGTTTTCATATCTGGTTTGATTTAAGATTGATTACGGCCTAAAGGAAGATTTGCCTGATTGGGATGAGCCTTTTACGAGTATACCCCGGAATGCTTCAGGCAGGAACCGGTTGCGGTTGAGAAGGAAACGTAAAAGCCTTTTCACTTGGGTACGTGTTATCGGTTAGGGTTCGACTTGAAAATTTAATCGGACTGTATCTGGCTGGGTATAGCCCCGCTCCTGTTGAGCGATCAAGACAATTTGAGAGGTACCGGTAGCTTCGGGAGTATACTGCCAGGATGATTTCCCAAGTGGTATGGGAACGCCTACTTTCTGCAGGACGGGTAGTTGTTCCAAATCGCTACCCTTTTCTAGTCGACCCAAGCCAGCCTGTTGATAGAATTGAAGCTGGTAGCCGTATTCCGAATAGTAGGAGTCTGTTAGTAGCTCTAGGGGCAATGCATAACGTTGATGTACTTTAAGTTTTGCCCCTGGATAGGTTGCATTCAACTTGATTCGGTAGTTTGCCCGAATATCTAAAGATTCCGATTGGCAGTCCATGGTTAGCGCGATCAGCGCGAGGTAGATGAGAATTTTCATTTGTATTCGGAATCCGTGTCTAAAATGAATTTAATACCGACGCCCAGATTGAAGCGGGTTGGGATGATATTGGAGCGGAACAGATAGTATTCCTGAGCCCTTACGACCAGAATCGTACGACCAGTCAAAATGTATTCCCCTTCAATTGCCAATGTCGGCCCGACAATCCATTCGGATTTGTTCATCAGCGTAGCGCCCTGCACTTCACCACGGTCCTGATTAATGGACTCATAGCCACCGGCAACCCCGCCCCCTACATTGATCACCCAGGAACGATTGATCAGCCCCATCACCCGCGTGAAGTAGGTTGCCTCACCCAGCCACTGAGATACCGGCACTAACGCCTTATCATAGGCGTAGAATTTCTGATTGAGGTGCACCGTGCCTTTCCAGTACGTATTCAGCGATCTGTATTTGCTATACGACAGACCACCGAATACGCCAAAATTATCCTGACCCGGCAGTTTAAAACCGTCGACTATACCCGCAGATAATTCAATGGTCGTTTGTCCGGCCTGATGGATTTGAGCGCTGGCAACAGTGGCCAGGCAGAGTAGGCTTAGTAGCCCCAGTGTAGTGAATCGATTTTTCATAGGGGACGAGCAGTTGCAAGTTCTTCGGGACCAATTGAAATCGTGAGCTGACGTCCGCCACTTTCCTCCCCTACCTGAACGATCAGGCGACGATCTTTTTCGAGAGTTAGCCGCTCAATGGCAATGACTTTGGTAATCTCATCATGCCGGGGAATAACCATTTCGCTGGCATCAAAAACTCGAATTGGATCGACCGGTACATCCTGAGTAGCGGAGCTCTCCCCTACTTTCTTCATTTGCATGACGTAGGTGCGCAGGTAATCGATGCCATAATCGAGTTTGGAATCATTTTCCATGCCCAGTACCACATACATCACATCATCCTTGTAGAGGATATTACGCAGGTACAGATTCATGCCCTGGGCTTTGTAGCCAATGTGCCGAATCTTTCGGCGGCTGTGCATGGCCAGCTCACCTTGACGGTTCAGGTTATCAGCTAGCCGGGCCTGCGAACCAGAACTTACCTTGGCTGACTTACTGACATCCCCATCGAGCAACACCTTCGTCAGATCGTAGGTTACTGCATCAGGTTGATCCTTGTAGCTGACCACAAAGCTGAACAGCCGTCCGTCGGCCGTTACAATCGTCAGGTTGGTTTCTATGAACGGATTTTGGTGCATGGCTTTCAACCGAAATACGTTCCCTGCTTTCTCCACCGCTTCTCCAGCAATGTCTTTACTGCCCAGATCGGCATAGCGGATTTCATAGGGGAAAATAATGTGCGTGGTCTTATTGGCGCTCACCTGGAGGGCGTAGGAAGGCCGAATCGTTGAATTAGTCATGGGCAGCACAAAGGCCAATTGCGCCATCACTGGGGCCGTGGCTAATGCCAGGCAGAAGGGGAGAATAAACCGCTTTTTCATCGCTGATACTGGCGTGTTTGGTGAATTGAAAAGGACGTTTTTCTTTAATTTTGGATACATTTTTTAACTTTAGTTGAGTATTTTTTAACCTTTAGATTAATTATTCAACTCAAGTTTATTGTGCCTTCAGGAACAGATTGTAGCCAGCCCGTAAGCGAATCGTCGTCTGACGAACCGAATTCGAGGCACTCATCCGGGCCTGATTGGCGACGTTATTAACCAGTCCACCAACCCCCGGAAGTTGTAGTCCCTGAATAGCTGACGATTGAATTTGACCGCTGGCCTGACGCGATAAGCCCGGTACGTTTACGCCCATTGACCCATCCGTGTCATAGACATCCAGATCAAGCGGGATTAGCTGGCCACCCAGTTGCAGACTACGGACAGTCAGCCGTAAACGGTCATCCGACAGCTGACAGATCGCGTGCAGAATTGTGTTGGCGGGAATCGTAACACCATCGGCCGTGATCTCTTTCAGTAGCCGCAGCTTCACCTGCTGGCCATCATGAATCGCCTGATCTTCGTGCACCACAACGGGGATCATCCAGGCAATGACTTTCTTCTGGCCATAGTTGCCACCACTTAGGACCGCGCGGGAAGGCTCTTTTCGAGTACCACCCGTTGGCGCCGTTAAAAAAGGACTTTCAGCCTCAACCGGATCGGATAACCGACTAGCGGTTAAGTTGTCACTTAACCGAACAGCTGCTGCATTGTCTTCAGAACCGGCCTGTACAGGTTGTACCATGGACGCCTGAGTAGCATACGGATTTGGGGGAGGAGTTTGTCGGCTCGTCTCATAGGTCCGCAGTTGAGACTCCAACTGCTTATCCGTACCGGTATAATAGGTACTGCCCTTGGGCGCATCATAATAATAGGCTCCAGGTTTCTCCGCTCGTTTCCGGTTAGATACCCGCTTGGTTGGAACAGATGAATAGGAGCGAGTTGTGCCCGGATCGGAAACTGGTGTAGCCGCAACTGCCAGGCTGGATCGATGTTCAGTAGGTGTACCGGCATTATTCACCGGGATCGCCTTTAACTCTCCAGTAGCAGAATCCCGGCGCGTATGGCTGAAGCTGGAGAGAACCTGGCCAACCGCAGCTTTACCGTAGCCAGGACCTTCCACATCACGGCCGTTAATTTTACCCGTTTTGGCATTGGGCACATTGGCATTAAAGCCACCAGCTCCAGGCTTGCCCGCAGCTATTTCTTCAGCTTTGTATCGCTCCCCTTTCCCACCTCCCAGAATCCAGAATAAAGCAAATACGAAGGGAAGAACGATCCAGGGAAAAACCAGCATGGCCTTCCGTTTCCGAAAGAACGCATCGTCACTGTGCGTTGATGATAGGGCTATGGTCATGGTCAATGAGGGCTTTGTTTCGTTGAATACTGCTTAGCCAGGCTATCCAGCTGCTTAATTTGTTGCTGACGAGCCTGTTGATACTGACTGGCATTAGTTGCGGTTTGCAGAAAGAGCTGCTGCATAGGCTCAATGAGTTGCTGAGGGGAGGCCGCTGGCATAGGTTGATTAAGCCGGTCGATGCTAATAATCAATTTGTAGATTGCACCGCCCCCCAGAAGGAGCATGAGCCCAAAAACAAGGGCTTTTCGCGCGCCATCGGAGAGCTTCATCAGGAAGTCCCCCATTCTGGTGATTAGGGTAGCGATGTGTCTCATTGGCGCAGGCGTTCTTCGATATCAGTGTTATCTACCACGGCAAACTTTTCAATTAGGAACCCATGTGGGTTATACTCCGAACGGCTGACGTTCCGCAGGTATCCACTGGTGATGAGCTTACGAACCGTGATGTTGGTCAGGCGTATGATTTGCTGCCGGGCATAGGTTCGGAAGTGATAGGGGTATTGATTCAGATCCAGTTGAATGCTGTCGACCTGAATTTCCTGCGAAGCCGAGGCCTGAATTAACTGACTGTAATACCCTTTCTCCTTGGTATCCAGATAAAGCCGTGATACACTTTCATCAGCATAAGGAAGCGCTTCATTGATATGCTCCTCAATGCTTTTGGCATCAGGATCGAGCGTAAAAAACAATTCGTGGAACCGTCGGATGTGGTCACGACCTTCTACCGGCCGATTCTCCCGGACATCGTTACGTAAAGCGGCTATGAGCGACTTTCCTTGCTCAACGACGTAGATTCTACTTTCTGAATCCGTTTTGACGGTGTAGGCAAATACCAGGCTTCCTATAGCAATCAGGGTAAAGGCCCCCACACTGACAAAGGCCAGTATGCGAATGTTGCGATACGAAGTCTCCAGATTTCGGAGGGATTTAAAAAAGGTTTGATCCTGAGTGGCCATGATTAATCCTGATTTTTGGTGATGTTCCTCATATTGTTGTATTCCTGTTTGACGGCTTGCCCATAGTAGGAGCCGTAGTTAGAGGCTGTTTGTCCGACCGCCCGAGCAGCTACCAGGGTTGCCCCCAGCCCCATCATAGCTGCCCCGCCAACAACACCCGCCCCAGCTTTGCCAACATCCATCGCTGCCCCACCCATATGACCCGCTGCTGGCATTGCTCCATTCATGACCATAGCCGTCGACATATTCGTCATCCGTTGAAGGGCACTGCCGACGCCGGACGATGAAATGATATAGGAGCCAATCGTGGGAATGGTGAAGTAAGCCAGCGTAGCAATGATCATGAAGACCATGTAAATAAGCTCACCGCTCTGGGCCTCGTCGGGTACGTTATTGACCAGCTCCAGATACTGAAGGGTGATGACTTTTCCCTGGAGGTACGTAACAATCGTTCCCAGGATATTAGCCAGGGGAAACCAGAGCGAAATCTGCACGTACCGGGCAATCCACATTAGATGTGAATCCTGAAACCCGTTGAAGATGGCCAGGGCAAACGAGAGCGGGCCGATGATGGTCAGGACAATTAAAAAGAAGGCTCGGGTTGTCAGGATGACTAATCGGGCAGCCAGGTACAGCGCATAGAACAGATTCTTCAGCATCTGATCAAATCCCTGATTCAAATAGATGCCAATTTTCTCGGCAACTAAGGCCATGTATTGACCTGTTGCGGTCCACATGCTGACTTCTTTCATTTTCTCGTCCAGTTGATTCATTTTCTCAGCCAACTTCTCCATGCGCAATTGCTCCAGTTGCTGAATGCGCGTTGTCTGCACATCGATCATATTCTGAGTGACGACTTCCACCGGTTTGATCAACGCGTCCAGAAAGTCGGTGACAATGGTGAAGTTGAGGACCAGAAAGCCGATGGCGAAGGGCCGCAGCAGGGGAAATACATCGATGGATTCCGCCCGGGCGAAATGACCCAGCACCCGCATACCGATGTATAAGGTTGCAGCAATTGCGGCAATGGACGAGGCCACTGCGCCTAGGTTACCCATCCCCTGCTGCACTTCCGTGTAAGCTGTGGTGATGGCCGTTTCCATGGACGAAAACTTCTGGTAAAAGCCATAGTCCACGTAAGCGCCACCGCCTGGTATTTGTAGTAAAATCATGTCGATAAAAGGGAGATAAATAAAGACGAACCGGGCTTATGTCGATCCGGTAAACGTGAGGGATTAAGAGCAACCAACGCTTACTTTCCTGCAAAAAGGACATTTCCTATAAGTGCCTTACAGATAGACCATTCCTGCTTGCTTAACATCCGTCAGGCCAATTCAGGCTTGCGCCTAGCATCCGCGAAATCGACAATGGCGACCTGGATATCACCCCCATTTTGATTGGTTCGTCGGATAACCTCTGACTTCTCAGGCCCTTCCGTAGTGTAGGCGGCATACTCCTCCAGACTCACTTCCGTGGCATAGACTTTGGCCCGGGCTCCCAAGGCAATAAACACCTCTTTGTATTTACGCCGGGCGTCATTGTCCTTGTTGACCGACAGAATCAGTTGCTTCTGTTTTTCGGAAAGACCCAGCAGCTGGCGAACCTCTTCAAAGCGGTGCTGATACTTGCTCTGATCAAGTAGGATCTTACAATCCGAATTGTTGATAATGGCATCTTTGACGATGGTGTTGCCGATGATATCATCAATCTCCTGAGTCACCACCAGAGCTTCTCCAAAGTGTTTACGAACCGTTTTGAACAGATACTTGATATAATCCGCCATCGATTCTTTAGCGATCGCTTTCCAGGCTTCCTCGATGACCATCATTTTACGTACCTCGATGGGCAGGCGTCGCATCTTGGAGACAAAGGTTTCCATGATGATCAAGGTTACCACCGGGAACAGGATCGGGTGATCTTTGATGTTGTCCAGTTCGAAGACAATGAACCGTTTGTTCAACAGGTCCACGTTCATATTCGAATTGAGCAGGTAGTCATATTTGCCACCCTTATAGAATGGCTGCATGGTGATGATAAACTGCTCGATGTCGAAATATTTATCCGTGTACTTCTTTTCCTTCAGGAAAGCCCGAAAGCCATCGACGTCATTACAGTATTCATAAAAGCCATTAAACGAAGCCTCTGATTTCCTCTTTTTCACCTGTTTGATAAATTCCTCGACGGCATCCGAAAGCGCTACTTCTTCGGTTCTGGAGAAACTTTCGGTTTCGTTTTTCCAGAGCGTTTTTAGCAGGGTGTTGATCGAGGTTATTTTATCAATCGAATAAAAGCCATCCTCCACGTAGAAGGGATTGAACGTAATGGGCTTATCCTCTTCATAGGTCAGATAGATGCCATCCTTACCCCGCGTTTTACGGCGCACGAGCTCACAAAGACCCCGGTAGGAATGGCCGACGTCCACCAGCACAATGTGCGTATCCTGTTCATAGTATTGGCGTACCAGGTGATTCATGAAAAAGGATTTCCCTGATCCGGAGGGGCCAATCACAAACTTGTTGCGGTTGGTTACCCACCCTTTATTCATTGGCTCATCTGACAGATCTACCCAGACCGGTTTACCCTGACGGTCACAGAGCCGTATACCAAACGGGGAGACTGAAGAGTGATAAACCGACTCCAGGTTAAAGAAGCAAACGGCCTGCTCGACGAAGGTATAGAACGTCTCATCGAACGGCAGATCACCGGCGTTCCCTGGTATACCTGCCCACAGCAAACGGGCTGCATCCATCGAATTCTGCTTGGGCAGACAATCCAGCTGAGCGATAGCCGAGGAGGTACGGGCCCGCAGGTAATCGAGTTGTTCAGGCTTTTCGGTCCAGACCATCACATTAAAATGTGACCGGCAAACCGTGCGCTGATTCTGAATGGCTTCCTGAATGTAGCGCTGTGTCCAGTCCCGGTTAATGCCGTTCTCGGACGAGAATTGCGAAAGGGAATTCAGGTGCCGGGCCGTCTGTTCAAACTCCCTGAGGGCAGCCTGGGCGTCATCCAGACAGATATACTGATTGTAGACATGGTTACAGGGTAACATCAATCCAACCGGTAAGACGTTGCCGACAGCAAACTGTGTACTATCCGAAGAAAGTGGCCCATAATTGGCCATCACGTCGACTACCTGTGGCATCGTCTCTGCATCCGATATCGTAAAGCACATGACCTCTTTGGAGCCAATACGTACCCGGCCGTCGATGTCCCAGTCTTCCAAAATGACTTTCTTCGTCCCATCGGGCTGAAGCCGGAAATAATTGGGAACAATACCCCGATCCCCTTTCTTACTAACCAGATCCTCATCGGTTAGCCGTTCGGCCGTGATACCGCCATCCAGCAGGATTCGTTCGAACTGAGAAATAGCATCAAAGAAGGGTTGCAGCTCACGCTGGGTCATTTGTTCCCTGGGTACCAGTCGACGTTTGGTCAGTGAATGCTGATTGCTCTTTTGCTTCTGGCGATACTTGGGCAGTTTTGAAATGTAGAGATAGCAATGATGATTCAGAAACGGCCGCTCGACGAAGTGTCGCTGGAAGGCCTGGGTCAGAAAACTATCATCCCCCTGCTCATGATCGGGTTGATATTTTTCCTCAATAAACCAGTCCTGTTTGTGAATCACGGTACCAATCGGCATCAGCTTGATCGCCTTGGTTAAGGCATTGTGCAGCGATCGGTAATCGTCAGCTGACAGCGTAAAGATTTCGGGCAGGTTCAGTCGAAACCCAACAGTAATATCAGCCATTTTACTGACCAGGCAGTTGTTCTCAACGGCCAGTAGTGGTAGCGCGGCTTCGAGACTTCGGGCGTTTAGTTTCACGGAGTTGGGCGAATGGTTTGGCGGAGGTGATCAGAATTGCCTTAGGTTGATTGCGCGTTGCTTCGAGCTTCAAAAGGCCCGATACGCCGTGTTTTGCGGAAAGTCGCATGCAGTACCAGATCCCACCTATCCCACTGCCCACCACAATGAGCGTGGCCAGGTAGGTGTTTAGACCAAAAAGCCCGTAGAGGATCAGAGCGAGTACCAGGCTGCTGACAATGATGCCAGCCGATAAATACAGATACGTGCCTTTTAATCCCCTAAATTCTACGGGCTTTCCGATACCCTTGTTGATTTCCAGCATTAACCGAAGAAGCTGGTTAGAATAGCGCCGACAGCGACCAGGAAGAGGGCCGCACCAAACCAGCTTACCATGGCTTTCTGCGTGTCTGGATCACCATTGTGCATTTTGCTGTACACCCGGACAGCACCAATCAAGCCGATGACTACCCCCAGTGCCAGAATAATGGTCTGGGCTGCCGTGCCGTAACTGCGAATGGTTGTAGCCGTAGTGTTCAGTGCAGCGGCACCATTACCCTGCTGGGCATCTGCCAGCATCGTCATAAACATCAGGTCAATCGTCAGGGCAACCTGCATACCCAAAGTAATCTTGCGGTTACGCATAAAATTGAAGGAGTTGGTAAAAAATTGGTTTGAAAAATAAGAATAGTATATATTCTGCAACTAAATTACAGGTAAATTTTAAATTCAGTAAAAATAAATAAAAATTATTTGTTTAGAAAAGAATACAATCTATACAATCTATTAATTATCAGTAATTTAACTATATATTCTAAAATCTCAATTATGGAGTCAATCAGTGCTTATCCCCTACCCTATCCGATTTTAAAGCCAAAAATAGGTTTATTATACAGTTAGTGACATAGAATATTATCCATGTAAATACATCTATTGTATATTTTTACTTTTACAGTTATAGAATTTATTATTTTTGCTTTATCGGATTGCAGATTAGGGCAAACAAAAAAGGCCAGACATATCGGTCTGGCCTTTGGGAACTCCTAAAACGAAATAGGCTTACGCTGTTTCGGCAAACAACTCATCCAGGTAATCATAGCGCCGGATCAGCTGTCGACCAGACCGTTTTTGGGACGGTGAGCGTTCATTGACATCTTGAATCAACGACTTTAAAGAAGGCTCTTCTGTATAGATGAGCGGAGCCTTAGGACGAGTCCAGTATACCAGGCAGCGGAAGCCGACGTACAGCGCGAAGGCCAGCAGCCAGGTTAGCCCGATTGGTCCAACAACATGCTCCTGGTGAAGTAGTGCCAACAAGCCAGCCAGCAAAAGGAAGCTACCCCAAAGAATGGCAAACCGAACATGCGCCTGATTCCAGAAGATAAAGCGCGATTTATGATAGGTCTGCTCATCGTAGCCGATCAGAATGGCCAGTAACAGCTTCGCCAGCGCATGCATTCCGCTCTGGGTCATAAAGGCGATCACGCGTTCGGAACCAAGGGCTAGCCACCAGGTCAGCCGGAAAGCAACTACGAGCAATCCCCCACAGAAGATTAGGGCAAGGATGCTCCAGAAATTGAGTGTCGTCAGGATCATGATCGATTCGGTAATTAACGGGTAAAGGCAAGGCCAGCGAATGCGGAATGGTTCTGCTGTTGGTTGATAACCTCAGCCAGATTAGCGGCAACCACGTCGGTTGGATCATCCGGTATCAGTACTCCCTCGTCATTGGCCTGAAGTCGCTGGGCAGCGCTAATCAGCTCCGCTACCGATTGTTCAGCAGGGCGCTCAACATCGGCCAGAATAGGCATACTGAATTCAGACGGTTCATCCTGATCAAGAGCGATGCCATTCAGATCCGGCTCAGCAGCCTGAGAAGTCGAAACGGTTGGTGAAGGGGTCTGGTACGTTCTGCCCTGGGACATGTGCTCGGGTTCGGGAGTCACTTTAGGAGCAGGTGCCGACTCAGACTGATTACCAGTAACCGGCGCGTAATGACTAACTGCATAAAGTTCTGAATGATCAGCTTCTTCCGATTCATCCTTACTGGGTTGCGTGTCAGGTTTATTGCCCCTATTGCTGATCCATTCCCGGATATCTTCCCGGTAGTATTTGATCAGTACGTAAGCGTAATAAATGATGAGTGCGACGAGGACTACTTTAATAAGATCTCCCCAGGAATATTGACTAAGCATGGCTTTGTTGTTCACGCTGGTAGGTCTGATCAAGAGCCTCCAGCAGGTTATACAGAATAGTATTCATGGGTTTGCGGTGCTTGAAAGCAATCTCCCGAAGAAGCTCGTGATGTTTCTCCGCGATCCGGGTCATCTTGGCAAACGTTTCCTCTTCGGGAGCTTTAGTACCAAGAATATCATCCATGGACAGCGTGCCACTCCGCTTCCGGGCAGCCTTGGTCACTGGAGTTACTTCAGCCTGAACCGTGGCGACTGCTGGTGTACTGACCAGAACTACCGGTTCAACTGCGGACGCTGGTGCAGGGATTGGCTGAGCCACGGCCGAGGGTGCCGATTCCACTTCTTTTTCAACCGGTTGGCTACTGACTTCCGGAGCGGCCGGGACAATGGAGTTGGCAAACTTGCTGACGCGTTTTGAATTGTTTTCGCGAGCTACATCGGAAAGGCTAGGCTTGTTATTCATGGGACTGAAGATTTGGTAACAACGATTCGATTTCAGTAAACAGGTCTTTGAGGCCACTATTCCTCAGGTAAGTCGTCGGCATCGGAAATAAGGTCGAGCGGTTACCTTGATCCTGATAGGAGTCCCGTTGCGGAATCCGGCTTTTCAGGCAAGCAAACCCATACTGGGCAAACCGCTCCTCCAGCTGATCGGCTAACTCGCCATCCCGGGAAGGCTTGTACTTATTCCACACAACCCGGCAGCGATCAGTAGGCAATAGGCCTACCTGTTTGATAGCCGTCAGGAAATTAAAGCCAGTGGTCACCGAGTATTCGGAGGTCTCCATAGGTACCAGCAGATAGTCCAGTTTGCCAATGGCCAGGTCGTATCCGTCGACGTCAATGTTACCCGGCATATCGATCAGCACCAGCTGCACATCATCGGGGAGTTTGGCCAGCAGGCCAGGCACGTTCCGCGGGTTTCCCGAAAGGATTGCGTAGGGTTCAATGTCCTGCTCATCAAGCCGGGTTGTGGTCTCGTCATCCATATTTTCAACTTCTCGGAGCCGCTGATTATAGACCGACAACTGTGAGCCATCGACGTCTAGCAAAGCCACCTTGATACCCCGTTTGTAGTGGAGCCAGGACGCGACTAAAACCGATAGGGTTGTTTTTCCCATTCCACCTTTTTGGGTGGCGAAAGCAAGGACAGTAGGGGTGCCTGAAGGCAGGGCAGCAGTCACCGGCTGGGACTCTGGAGTAGGGGTGTTCATGAAGGCTTATGTTTGATAACGGGGGTAAAGGAATTACATATTTTACAACTTTACAAATTTACTTGATAATTAATTACGTAATTACTTAATAAATTAATCAATTACGTAATTTACAAATTTACAAGTAAAGTACGTAATTAGTTAACAGAGAAGACGTAAGACCGCAAGAAGTAAATCAGTTTACAAGTTTACAAGTCAATTAGTTTATTGACGTGCTGCCCTGTACTCACGCACAGAACCCTGTTGCGTAGTTTACTATTTTACAAGTTTACAAGTAAACTCAAAAAAAGAGCCTTAAAAAGCCCGCCTACGATTACAAATTCTGCACCTGAAAACAGGATCGCGTTACGATAGCAAGATGTGTTTTTGTCGGACAAAAACCTCTGCCCACATCAAAAGTGGGCATTCACTAACAGGCCTTCGAAGTCGGCCTGTTTAAATCAAAAATCGCTATGGAAAACAAATTATATCGGGGTGGAAGGCCCGAATTGCCAGAAGAGGAACGGAGTGACTTCAAAGTAACCGTTCGATTCAATCAACAGGAATATACGCTACTTAAGGAACGCAAGTCAACAACGAAAGCCAAAGACTTATCCGCTTTCATTCGGGACGTCTGTTTGCAAAAACCCTTGCTGATGAAGACGCAATTGGATTCCTATCAGGACGAAGCATTGTCACTTTTAATTGAAATGAGAGCCGATCTATTGCGCATTGGTGTCAACATTAATCAGTCTTCCAAGCGGATTAACAGCACTACGGATTACCATGATTTACAGCGTGACGTCAGTAGTATGGCTGGCAATATGAGCCGCATCGATCAGCAGCTGCAACAGCTTATGCAGATCCTATCAGGAGAGTCTCAACCTGTTTATTGAAAGCCCAATGGTCGTTCGAATAAGTAGCGGAAGTTCACCCACCGGTGCGGTATGTTACAACGAGAACAAGGTTGGGAAAGGGGAAGCAGAACGACTGGCTGTGCGCAATTACCGGGGTGTAAAATTGACGGTGCAGGAACTTGGTTTAGCCACCGTAGCTGCCAAGCTGGAACAGCAGGCGGACCTAAATCCGAAAATTAAAAAGCCAACATTCCACGCCAGCTTATCCCTGGCTCAGGGAGAGAAGCTAACACCAGCGGAGATGCTGGCCATCGCCGATCGGTACATGGATGGGCTGGGTTATGGCAAACAGCCCTACGTCGTTTATCAGCACTTTGATACATATCATCCACACCTGCACATCGTATCGGTTCGGGTCGATAGTGCTGGTAAGAAGGTACCTGACACCTACGAACGGGAACGCTCCAACAAGCTGCGTCAGGATATGGAGAAAGAGTTTGGTTTGCAGGTTGCTGAGAAAGCAACCCTCCGCCCGGAGCGTGCCCAATTGCAACCGGTCGAGTACGGCAAGGGGGATTTGAAACGGGATATATCGGCCGTCGTGAATGGGGTTTTAAAGGATTTCACCTTCAGCAGTTTTACCCAGTTCAATCAGCTACTCGGCATTTACAACGTGAAGGCCACAGAAGTGGCTATGGCGGGTAAAAAGCCCGGTCTGGTGTATTCAGCCATCGATAAGGACAAAATCGCTCAGGGGGCCGCATTTCGCGCCAGTAGCCTGCCGCAGCAACCAACCATGGAAACCATCAATCGTCGGATGAATGCCGGTAAGAAAGTCAAAGGGGACCGGGTAGCCCGGCTCCGATCACTGACTGAACCAATCCTGAAGGAAAGCAAATCATGGGATGGGTTTCAACAGCGCCTGTCCAAAGCTGGAGTGGAAGTGATTCCGCATCTGGGAAAGGACGGTAATCTATTCGGTATCTCGTTCATCGATGTTCGACAGCGGGCCATTTATACCGGGAGTGAAGTAGGGAAAAGTTTTACGGCCGGATCGCTGAAGACTCAGTTGGGGGAAACCTACACCCCACCCAGTCGGCGTGAAGTGCCAGAACCAAAACAGAAACAGAGTAGGGGAGAAGATCAGGAAAAGTACGTCAGAGAATCGAAATCAGAAAACGAAAAAGTCACCAATCAAAAACAGGAAAAGGAGTCCGAGCCTATACATAATCTAGACCTGGTAAAGCAACTACTGTACGCCATCGGACGAGGTGGGGATGAGCAGGAAAGTGAACAAGAATTAAAGAAAATGCTTAAACGAGCCCATAAACACCGATTGTCATGAGAGACGACCGCAAACAACTCAAGCAAAGTTCAGAAATTGTATTATGGTTTGGGCTGGCTGCCCTGGCCTTTCATCTGTACATCGAGCTCCACACGTTTTGGAGCAGTTTTAACCTGGCACATCCCATCAGCGATGGGATGTTAGACAAGCTGGTCCGCAATTCACCGAAGCTGGTGGACCATTACTGGGTTAAGTTATTTGGCGGGTTCTGCATCGGGTATTACAGCTTTTCCAATCGAGGGGTGAAATCAGTCACCATGACGCTCAAAGGCGTCTCAACCGATATTGGCTTGGGCCTGCTGTTGTATGTTGGCAGCATTCCCATGCTGAATAGTGACTGGCTACTAGAAAAGCTCGGCGTTTTTGGCCTAAGCCTGAGTTACCTGGTGCTGACAGTCGCAGGTGTACTCTACATCATCAAAGGGGCTCAGGGGATCAACCGGCTTTTGAACTATAAGCCCGGTGAGGATGAAATGAATGAAGAAAACGAAACCTTTCTTCAAGAAGAGCGGCTACTGGAGAACCCCTATTCGGTCAACCTGCCTACTCAATACACCTACAAAGGAAAAATTCGCAGAGGCTGGTTAAACATAACCGCTCCCTTTCGGGCGTTGCTGGTCATGGGCATTGCCGGTTCCGGTAAATCGTATGGCATAGTCAACAGCGTTATCCGGCAACATTTATCCAAAGGATTTGCGATGTATGTCTATGATTATAAATTCCCTACGCTGTCGCTGGTGACCTTTAACGCCATGATTCGCCATAGAAAGCAGCTGGCTAAAAACACCAAATTTTACTGCATCAGTTTTGAATTTCCCCAGAAATCGCACCGGTGCAACCCCTTGCACCCCCGGTATCTTCCAAACCGGGAAAGCGCAGGCCAGACGGCGCTAGCGATGATGCTCAACCTCAATAAAAAGTGGATCGATAAAGAAGGAGAATTCTTTGTTGACTCACCGGTTAGTTACGTAACGGCCCTGATCTGGTTTTTGCGCAATTACCAGGGGGGTAAATATTGCACTGTGCCACACCTGGTCGAACTGGTCAACAAAGGTCACCGTAAGATCTTTCCGATCCTAGCCAGCTACGAGGATTTAGAAGTAAATATGGCCCCGTTTATTGCGGCTTATGAAGATGGGGCCGTAGATCAGCTGTCGGGTCAGATGGCCTCCTCTCAGATTGGATTCGCCCGGATGTCAAGCCCGAACCTCTACTGGGTCATGAGCGGCAATGATTTCAACCTGGATATCAATAATCCCAAAGAGCCAAAGATTCTATGCCTGGGCAATGATAGCAAAGTGGAGAAGGTATATGGAGCTGCCTTGGGGCTGTATAACTTCCGGGTACTGGAATTGATCAACCAGCAGAAGTTGCATCAAACGTCGGTTGTTATCGATGAGTTGCCGACGATTTATTGCCCTGACTTATCAAATCTCATTAATACGGGTCGATCAAATCGGGTGGCCGTGACCATTGCCATGCAGGACTTTGCCCAATTAGAAGAAAAGTATGGCCGGCCTCAGGCAGAAGTCATCAAAAACACCTGTGGTAATATCATCAGTGGCCAGGTCTACGATAAGACCGCAGAAGCCATGCAGAACCGATTAGGTAAAAACGTGCAGCAAAAACAAAGCATTAACATCCAGTCGGAAGATACTACGCACGGCATATCGACCGAACTGAACTACATGGCGCCAGCGGCTAAAATCGGCAGGCTATCTCAGGGTGAAGTCGTAGGCGTACTGGCTGATAACAAAGGGCAGGAGAGCCGTAATAAAGCCTTTAATGCCCTGGTGTTAATTGATGATAAGGATTTCCAGGCGGAGCAGAAAGTAGAAGAATTGCCCAACTTTTCTACATTTGCTCAGCAGAGCCTGGAAGAGAGGATACTTGAGAACTACAAACAGATCAAAGCTGACATCAATGAGCTGGTCGAATCGGAACTCGCAAGACTCGAAAAGGAAGTAAAGAAGGCTCCTAAAAAACCAAAAACTGGAGACGAGTAATGGCGGACGTAATTGGCGAGCGGTTGATCAACCTGCGAAAACACCTAGGCGAACGACTGGGTACCAAACTAACTACCCAGGATGTTGGCGAGAAGTGTGGTCTGGAGAAGCACAAAGTATACCGGCTGGAAACCGGACTGTTAGGCACCACGCATAATCTGGTAGACCTGCTGCTGTTTTATCGCAGCCATGGTTACAATCTCGATTGGATCATGATACCCGATAATAGCCGCATCCCCATGATGCTCTCATCGGGAAAGGAACTGTTGAAAATCAGTGATCAGATCCACCAGTTAAGCCGCCTGTTAAATAAGGGCTATACTGATCTAACCACTCAATTACGTGAGTTGGGATACGAACCCTTCGACGATAAAGATCTTCCAGGATCAGAAACGGAATTGCCCGAAGCGGCTTCTTTACTCACATTGTAAAGCCAGAGCCGACGGCGCAGTAAAAAGCAGAATTGAAACGGGTCTACAACGGACCCGTTTTTTTTTATGACGTAGTGAAGATGAGGGCCGGTTGCCAGGCCCGTTCGTCCAACCTTTCCGATCTGCTCACTACGAGTTACTAGTTGACCAGGAAGAACGCAATAGCCCGAAAGGTGACCATAGGTCGTTTCAAAGCCAAAGGCATGCTGTACGCGAATAAATACGCCTAATCCGGGATCATACCCTACATGACTTACTACTCCGGGAGCCGTAGCCTTGACTACCATTCCAGCGGATGCCTTCACATCGACACCGGCATGAAAACGGAGTTGCTTGTGAATCGGATGCTGACGAATGCCAAAGGGAGAAGAAATTCGAAATTGCTCAATCGGCACCTCAACCGGCAGGACGGCCGGCACCGAATCCAGATACATGGAACGGGTGGAAATGCTGGCCAACAGCCGGTCTAGCTGCTGATAAGTTTGAGTTGCCCTCAGCATCGAGACTTCCAGCGAATCCCAAACTCTGAGCATTGAATCAGGATAGACAACGGTTGACGTCTGTGCCGTATCAGGACTCACTACACCGATCAACGAATAAGCCGGGCTTGTTTGTGCAACACTTACCTGCCAGCCTATACTTAGCCAGGCCCCCAAACAAACACAGATTATTTTAAGTAGTTGCATATAATGTAACTATTGAATCACAAATTTGCATATTTTATTTTTACCGTAATTTATTTTTATACATTTACCGAAACTTCGGTTTTCACCCCTAAACATCATGCTCATGGAACAAGCAGCCACTAATTATGCCCGAACGCAGGCCGATGGCTTAGACAATATTGCCCCAACCTCGCTCCAGGGTAAAGCCGCCTGGCAGTATGCGCAGTCTGACAATTTTTTTAGTCCTGAGGAGCAGGCGGCCGTACTTCGCCGGGAGCTGGAGCCTTACCGGGCAGAGCTTGAAACCAAGCTAAATCAAATTGGCTGGGGGCGTGATCACCTGGCAAAACTGCCCGCAATTCAGGAGGCATTGTATTCGGGTCGACCGACCGTTCCCCTGGAAATCAATCTAAGTCAGGATTTAAAGATGTTTGGCTCTTTACGTATAGTCATGACTGAGGCAGGTCCAGACATTCGTATTACACCCCTTCAGCAAACCATGTCGATTCCAGAAAGCATTGGGGGCGTTCGGTTAAGCCCCGCTGAACAACAGCAGCTTTACCGGGAAGGAGCCCTGCCAAGGCCGCTATTGGTCCCCGAAAATGGCACATTCGTTCCCACCTTTTTGCGCGTCGATGAGCAAACCAATACAATTGAGTTATGGCGCGTCAAACCCGAACAGCTACCCACTAAACTGATGGGCATTGATCTGACCAAAGATCAGCAGTTGCAACTGGTTAGCGGTCACCCCGTTCGCTTGAGCGGGCTAATAGACCGGCAAGGTGAACCATTCAATGCAACGGTCAGCATTTCTCCAGCCCGGCAAGAATTGCAATTTTCAGATATAAATCGGCTCGACATGGCCGTCAAACCCGACAACCAACACCGGCAGCAGGTGGCTCAAAATAATGAAGGAGCCAAGACCGATCTAACCCGCAGTCAGGAAGTGGCCATTGGTGCACCGACCATGAGTAACAGCCAGCGGCAAACGGTTGAAAAATTACTGGAGGGAAAGCAGGATCAGCAGCCATCTGGCAACAAATTAAAGGTTCACTAATCCCCTCCACCATTCACGCAACATGACAAAGTTTGATGAACTCCGGGAACGGTTTCCCAATCTGATTCCGGTTCAGGAACTCCGGGCAAACGTTTCGATCATTGAGTTAGCCCTGCATTATGGCTATGAGCCCCAGGTACACAAAGGCAAGAGCCGACCCGTATTGGAAAATGCGCAGTATAAGGATACGATCATCATCAAAAATCCGCAGGATGCCACCAAGCAGGTATATCAACGCGCAGGCGACTTTACCGATTCGGGTACCATCATTGATTTTATCCGTAACCGGTTAACCACCGTGTTCTCCATGTTCAACCGGCCAGCGGACCATGAATTCAAAAACGTGACCGGTGTACTCTACGATTACCTTCGGGTTGATTCGTCAGAAGTGGCCAGAAACCGACAGACGGCGGTTAAATTAAGTGATGATAAACCGAAGCAGGCCTTTGCCAAAGAGATCTTTGATATTCGACCGCTGGAAGCGAATAATTACCTGACCACTCGCCTGATTGCCCCTCAAACGATCAATAGTCCAGAATTCGTTAACAAAGTTGTTTCCCAGGTCTCCTATTTCGATCCCCAAAAAGGACATTCCGAGAGCTTCCTGACGGTCAAAGAGAATTCAGACCGTAAATACATTACGTTCAGCAACGTGGCTTTCCCTTACTACAATGGCTTGTCGACCGAAGTTACGGGACTGGAATTGCGCAATGAAAAAGTGAAGCTGCACGCACCGGGTAGTGATCGGTATAGCAGTGTATTTATTTCAAATCCACCCCCCAATCCTACTCATTTCTTTATTCTGGAGAGTGGTATCGATGCCCTTTCCCATAAACAGCTTCGAAGCGTTCGGGGGGATGATGCCTTCAATGCCGTTTATTTCTCAACTGGTGGCCAGCTGACGGCTCAGCAGGTTAACACCATCACCCGCTACATTTCTTCGTTTGATAAAGCACCAGACTGGAAAATCAACCTGGCCTTTGACAATGATTCAAAGGGGCACCTGTTTGATCTGCAATTCATTCAGCAGCTTACCGCTACCAAATTTCCATTAACGTCCACCGTTGCCGGTATCAATCGAGTGGGCTATCTATTGCCCGAGCAGGATGCTTACAAACCTATGCGGGAAGCGTTACTGGATCGGATTGAAGAGTATAATAAAAGTGTGCAGGCGCAGTTTTCACCTGAAGCAGATCCACTGGGAAAAAAGGAATTGAATGGGCAGCTCATTACCGTTGGGCACAATCAGGGGCAGATCGTCCTGAATATCCCGGAATCTGTCGGACCCTTATCGGCCGTCAGCAAAAGTCTCCTTGAATTAACCCGGCTTGATCATCGCATTGAAATCAGTAAATCGTTTAGCAAGGATTACAACCTGGAGCTCACCCGGGAAATTAAGCAGGGAGAAAAATTTGGTTTTGTCATCAAGGATGAATCGGGGATGGAACTGTTGAACGGAAATTCGGCTGTTAAAATGGCCCGCTCCTTTAACCAGTTTAAAAACCAGGCTGAATCGGAAGGTTTTACCGGCTCGTTTACCCTTTTTCAACGGAATGATTTTGGCTTTCTCAAACCACTGGCTGAATTGACCCTGGAGAAGGGCATTAGTATTAAGTCAACGCAACATCCAAAGCTCGATGAATTGGTTCAGGCCGAAAAGAAACAGACGAACCAGAACCAGCAAGTCAAAAGTGATGAAGTTCCGGAGAAGTCCACAACGCAAAAATCAGGGTTAAAACCCCGATAGTTGTATGATCAGCCAATCGACAATGATTAGTTTTGTGACGGATCGGTCAGGAAAGTAGGCGGTCACCAATCATATGACGTATGTTATCAATATTGAAGATGGCGGAGGCAAAGAGTTTTACCTGGCACCGGATGGCAAATTAATCAGCTTGGCTTCCAATGATCCGCAAGAACCACAGGAATTTAAGGCTATCAAACTGGCTTTAAAAAAAATGGATCAGTTGCGCCCCAAGTATCCACCGGTCTGCCGGGTTTATGCCGTAGAACGTACTGAATTTAATGACCGTCGGCAACTGCTTCAGAAGCCGCAGTCATAAACCTACCGCCACCGATTATTCGTTGACCCGCTCCTGATCAGGCGGGTTTATTTTTTCTTAATTGGGAAAATAGCCTGCATCAGGGCTTTCCGATAAGCCTCGCCAATGGGAATGAGCCTGGTTTGACTATCTTTCTTAATGCCCAGCTGCTCTTTCTCAATCAGATCAATCCGCTTCTTGGCCACGATGTACGATTTGTGAACCCGTACAAACAGTTTGGGGGGCAGGACCTCTTCTATTTCGCTAATGGGAATGTGTAAATTAATGCGATCGTTAAGCGTGTAAATGGACACATAGTTTCGCTCACTCTCGATCCAAAGTATTTCCGTAAAGTCGATTCGTTGATGTTTACCGTCAATCCGCACAAAGCCATGGTCATCCGAATCAGGCTCTTCGGATGCCGTTTCAGTCAAGGCACGAACCTTGTTAACGGCTTTTAAAAAACGCTCAAAAGGGAAAGGCTTACACAGGAAATCGACCACATCATAATCGTAGCTGGGTAGGGCATATTTAGGATAAGCGGTCGTTAAAATGTAATTCTGTTTGTTGCCCGTTATCTTAATAAACTCCAGGCCATCGATGGCAAAATTGGGCATTTCTATGTCCATAAAAACCAGCTCAACCGGATGATTTTCCAGAAACGTAAGTGCCTCTGTTGGATCGGTAAATGAACCCTCAAGGCTTAGAAAAGGCACCTTAGCGATATAGCCGAGCAGGTGCTCGATTGCCATTTCTTCGTCATCGACGACAATACAGGTAATAGCCATAAAAAGGTGTGATAGGTTATTATGTTTGAATAATTAAGTGGCAACTATACTGGTTCTCATCCTGGTCAACGGTATAGGAATATCGACCCTCATACGTTAAATCCAGTCGTCTGGTAAGGTTAGCCAGGCCAATCTTGTTGGACTCGGGCCGGTTCTTTTGGTTCTTCCGATTGCTGGAGTAAAAACTGATACTGGTTTCGGTCGTCTCGATTCGAATAATGAGGGGATGTTCAGCCTCATTCATTTTCCCATGTTTGAACGCATTCTCGACCAGGTTAATGAAAATAAAGGAAGGAATCATTTTTTCGGATGTCATTCCCTTGACGGTAAAGTCGATGAATAGCTTCGCTTTATAGCGTTCCTGGTGAAGGGCAATAAAATGGTTCATATAGGTTATTTCGCCATCCAGATTGACCAGGTTCAAATCATCCTGCATGCTATAGCGCATGATGGCGGAAAGCTTTAAAATGGCCTCCCCTAATTCGGGCAACGCTTGCGAACTTTTGATGTAAAAATGATACAGGGTATTGTAGAGAAAATGGGGGTTAATCTGGGATTTCAAGGCTCTTAACTCTGCCTGAAGTGTTTGTTCCCGTTGTTGAAGTTTTTGTTCTTCGGCCTGGCTGCGTTCCCGTTCCAAGGCAAGTTCCTGCCTTTTTGAGGTATTGATCGCTTCCTTAATGTCTTCCGTCACGGTCGGTATGACATTAAACACGTCCAGGGTGATACTCATAAAGAAATAGGCCGTAAAAAAGGCAATCAGAATAAAGACAACCCAGGTATTGAAATAGCGCGAAATGGTCGGCGGATTCAGGGAGTGCGCTTTTAATTCCTGCTGACGGGCTAAAGCCCAGGGTTTATGTTGGGTAAGGGCTGTCTCATACCGGGCCGATTCAGTTGGCGTCAAATAGTTAAACCGGTAGGAATAGCTATTCTGAAAAAACGAAACGTAAACCAGGATACCCAGCACAAGTACAAACCAAACGATGGAGGCCTGACGCCCCAGCAGCATGGCCGATAGGACGATGAGCGAATGAGCCAGGGCAAAGTCGGTTAAAATCGCATCACTACTGGGATTACCTACCCCCAGCATATGACAGATGCTCATGATCATGATGGAGATCAGGCTAGCCCAGCGAAGGACGATATCCAACTGTTTGTCATTGGATAGTGATAGTCTTCGATTAAAAACAACAATCGATTGTTTTCCCAGCAGTAGTAGGCCGTTATAAATGAAAGAGGCCAGGTTCGCTAGGCCAACCCCCGCATAGACGTAGCCTAAAATGGGATCAGGGACAAAATGCCCATTGGCCAGTTTTTCCATAACCAGAAAAATGGGCGTCAGTAGTATATAGCTGGCGTTGAGCATCACCAGCAACGTTCGCTGGGTTCGGGCAAAGGGTTTGGTCAGCTTTTGTCGGGAGCTTTCCAATAAGTCCTGGAGGCCAATTTCTTCATTTCTCATCTAGCAAACTGGATTTAGGCATAATCAAAGCAGGAAACATAAACGGGGGCTTTCGACTCAATTACTGGCTCGGAAAGACCAACTGCTTTGACTAAAACATGCGTTTTGACATCCTTTTCAAAACCGCTTAACCGGCCCATAGACGGATGCAATAACAGCCCCACCAGTGGATCTAGTTGATCGATCTCACACATGGCTGAATGAAGGCCATAATGAGCCAAGACACTTTCTAACAAAACGGGCAGGAGTTCGGGCCGATCTTTCTGAAAATAGATTCCCTCCAGTACCGCAAACTCATTGCGAGCCGGATTGAAAAAGCGCCGGGAAGCAGAAATGAGGGGCACCAAATTCATCAATAACCAACCCATGACGCCGGGCATCTGGTAGAAACGCCAGGCAACGGGATTGGCCTGAACGCCGGCCACGATCTGTCCTTGCTCCTTGAGCACAAAATATTGATGCTGGTAGCCGATCTGGGCAAAGGTCTTGAACCGGTAGGATTGGTAAAACTGCCTCAGAAGCGGCTGAAGCTGCTGCAAATCATCGGCTGTTGCGGGGCTAAATCGCTTGTCCTGAACAGGGGAGTAGCGCCGAAAAAAATACGTTTTCAGTGTGGCCACCGATTGAAATCCTTCTTTTTGGGAGATGGCAATAGAGCGAACATTTTTGCCCTCGATAAAGGAATAAAATAGGAAAGGGGAGGGGGTATGCTGCTCGACATAGGCAACGGCCTGTTGTTTCAGTAGCTGACCATATCCCTTTCCGGAATGAGCCTCGTCAACGGCCAGGTAGCGGCCATAAAAACCACTCGTCTGAACCGATCCCAGATCAAGGATACGTTCATCCAGGCAGTACGTTCCAATCAACTGACCAGCCCGCCGTAAATGAAAAAACAGGGGTTTGGCTAAATCGTGGATTTTGGTTTGCTGATTGGTGTGCTGGTAGCGAACGCCCTTTGTCCCATAGATGGTACGCTTCAGCAGGTCAATAGCCGCCGGATCTATTGTCCCGCCAGCCGTCATGATCGATTCCCCATTCCGATAGATCTCTACTTCAGGTTGCGAATTAGGCATATTGGATTCACTCACATTTGAATAATTTCTTCTTGTAGTATAACGATCCAGGACGAAAAAGGTAAACCCTGTTCGTCCACACTTTTGTCCCGTTCGTCCACACTTTTGTCCTGTTTGTCCAAGGTGTTCCAAAAAAGCAACCTCTTAACCTCCTTTCATGCGTTGAGGGAATAACTTAAAACATATTAAGGGAAGTCATGACACAGCCCAATTATGACCCAACAGGTACCGATAAAATGCGTGAGGTGAAGTACGGTAGTGAGATGGAAATTACGTATGTGGTTTACCTGATTGATAGCATTGGCAACGAGTTCTTTATTACCCAAGAAGATGAACAAGTTCGGGTCAATGCCCTTAATGATCAGAAGCCACTAGTCGTTAAAAACCTGTTTCAAATAAGTGCGCAACTCAGCAGACTTCGACAGAAATACGCGTCCAATTGTCGGCTCTTCGCCCTCGAATATGGTGAATTCCTGGAGCGGAAGGACCAATTAAGCGAGTAGCTAAAAGGGTTGGAAAGGGGAAAAAAGAACAGTATTTACTATTGATTTACCCGTGCAAGAAAAAGAAAACAGGGCTTTAACCGGCCCTTTTTTTTGCCTATTATCTTACATAAAAAATAATATTTTTCTTTGTTTTTATGTAAAATGCAGCTATCTTTATACTGTTATTCAAGCACTTAAAGAGTATGATACTGGAAAAAGAAGTACCCTTCGACTTTGATTTCAAATACACCCCCGGCGAACCGCCAACCCGCGATTATCCCGGAGATGGGCCAGAGGTTGAAATCGTGAAAGTTCGGCTTAATGGCGTTGACATTCCGCTCTCAGCCCTTACCGAACAGATGCAACAGGAAATGGTAGAACAGGTTTTGGAAAACTACTACTAACCCCTTAGCCCGACGACCCAGCGGGCTAAGTCTGGGTTTCCTCTATTCCCTTTTACATCTCAATTCCATGAACTCGCTTTCTTCTCCTGTAACCTTAACGATTCGCCAGCAAGCCACCACCTTAGCGTGGCAGCTAGTACGGGCCGCTCGACTACCCTTTAAAACTGCGCAGTCCCAAGCGTGGGCTACTGTCCGGCTCCTGAGTCAGATGCAAACCGGCCCCACCCAATTTAGCTATATCAAAGATGATCGCACCCGGCGCGTAGCTATCGGGGAGCGGCCAGCCCCGGCCACTGATAAGCCTTTAGTCATTCGCTATTTCGACCTTGAAGCGGGGGGCATCCGCTCGTTTCGGGTTGATCGTCTGGTGACTGCTTAATGAATAACCGTAGGCCGGAGCAGTTTAAATCCGGCCATTACTTCACTTTTTACTTTTCAGATACTTTTCATTTACCACTATGGCAAAGCAATCAACGACCGCCAAACCCTCAGCCGAGGAAACCACCAATTCAGGCCAACCAACGCTAAAACCTTACCAGACCATTCGGGAGGCAACCGGGGAAGTAATTAACAAATACAAGTATTTAGAAGGACATCCGCGCCAGTATCGGTTTGATGCCAAAGAGGGCGTTTTTAATATCAATGGTACGGAAAAGCTAGGTCGGACGCTGACCTTTCAGCCAATCGCGTGGCGCATATTCAATGATAATATCCTGAATATGGGTACAAAAAACTGGGCTGAAATCTTCTTTATTGATGAGAAAGATTGTGTTTCCTCAGTTCTGTTTCATGGATACAGCGTCGATAACATTTTTCGTTTGATCGAACCCCTATACTACGATGATCTGACGTTGGCTGATGTGGTTATTACCGCCGTAGCCGAGAAGAAAGAGTATACCAAGAGCCAGCCAAAAGGCACGTATTACATTGCTACGTTCAGTTATAAAATGGCTGATATACAGCGGTCAGCCGGATTAAAGCTGTTTTCTGAGGAGGTGAAGATTTTCCGGCAGGAGACCCTTACAGACATTGCCAATGTCAAAACTTCATTCAATTTCTACAACCCGCTTCTGCAAGGTGAAGCCCTTGAAGAATTGCCCGAAGGCGTAACCTATAGCGAAGTACGCGGAGCGGTCGAAGAAGTCTATCAGATCGGCAACGGGGAAGCTTAATCAATAAACTGGTTCCGGTTGCTGAGGTGATAGCCAGCGACCGGCCAAACCTCACTTTTATGTCTGAAATAATTAAAATGCTCGAAGCTGGACAGCAAATGCCCGAAGCTACCAGTAGTAAATGCCCGGAGCAAACCAGCGTTGGTAAATTACTTCTGAACGCTTGGAGCGCAGAATTAGCCCTACGCATTAAACCAGTCTGTTCCGACCGCGATTTTTTGAATGCGTCCCTTAGCTGGTCTTTTCCCCAAGCCTATTTTGCTGTTCTGTTTTCGGCTCGTGCCGTGCTAGCTATTGACGGCATCCGCATTGCAAATCCCGAAGTAATTGAGAGCTTATTGAGCCGGTGGGCAACATGCGGAAAGTACGGCCCCATTTATACCCAGCAGGGTAACCCATTCGCTGATTTGATTCAGCACCGATTAACAGGCGGTCTTAAGCCTCAACGTTTAAGCGGTCCAGAAGCCGCAGCCATGCACATTAAACTAACGGAGAAAGTACACGCGGTCGGGATTATACACGAGACGTATATACTAAACCGTATGGGTTCTGAAGCGTACAGAAACCTCGTGGATAGTTTACCCGACTACCTTAAAAATGGCTTTGTGGGTGCAAGAGCAACCTTTCTTTTATCTGACGACTAACAGCTACTTACCCCTAACTCACCCCTGACTAATGGGGTAAGTCAGGGATAAGCCAGAACCCTTTTCCTATGAATCCCGACTACTACCCAACACCGGACTTTTTGATTAGCCGAATGATTAGCCCCTATTATAACCGGTTATCAAAAGCCCAGATTTTGGACCCTCAAGCGGGTGGAGGTGCCATTCTTGATTATATAAGCCGTGGCCGAAGTGGACAGAAAAACAATTTGTACGCTATTGAGAAAGACCCCGAACTGACATACACGTTGCAGGGAAAGGATTACAAAGTCATTCATAATGATTTTCTAACCTATTCAGGTGATTACCTGTTCGACCTGATCTTGATGAATCCACCCTTTAGCAATGGGGATGAACATTTATTAAAGGCATGGGACATTCTGATTGAGGGAGATATAACCTGTTTGCTCAACCGGGAAACGCTTCGTAATCCGTGTACGGCCAAACGTCAGCAGTTGGCCCGAATCGTCGAGGATCATGGCACGGTAGAGGAAGTAGGACAGGCTTTTAGCCAGGCCGCCCGGCGTACCATGGTTGACGTGGTTATGGTTCGGCTGCATAAAGATGAAAGCAGCCCCCGGTTTGATTTTTCATTCGATGGGGCCACCGACGAGCAGCACGCGGATTTCAGCGAGGAAACCGTAACTAGTGAGCTGGCCATGTCCGATCTAACCGGGGCCATGCTTCGCCAGTACGAAAAAGCAAAAACGGCCTACGTGAATTATGTCAAAGCAAGGAAGGAAATAGAGTTCTATTCTGGGGGCCTGCTGAATCCTCACGTTGGCATAATTAAGCTGGTAGAGGAAACACTAGATCCAAATCCAAAGATCGCTTACAATCAATTTCTGACACGATTTAAAGCCGATGCCTGGTCTAATATTTTGGGTAAACTCAATATGAGTAAATACCTGACCAATGGCGTAATGACCGACTTTGAAAAATATAAAAAGGCGCAGGGGGCAATGGATCTGACGCGCGAAAACCTGATACAAGTCATCTTTCAAATTCTGTCCAATCGGGAAGGCATCATGCAACGGGCGATTGTGGATGTATTCGACAAATTCACCCAGTACCATAAGGAGAACCGCTGCCATGTTGAAGGCTGGAAAACTAACGAGTCCTGGAAGGTCAATAAGAAGGTGATTCTACCGGGCTATCTGGGGGATATACGTTGGTCTACATTCTACAGCACAAATTACCACCGGTACCGGGAGTTTGCCGACATCGAGAAAGTAATGTGTTATCTAACGGGTACGGATTATGATAAAATAGAATCGCTCGAACGGCTTATTGGCAAGGTGAAAATTGGCGATACCGACGAACATGACAGCCAGTTCTTTCGGTTTCGATGCTTCAAAAAAGGCACGCTGCACCTGCGTTTCAAAGATGAACGGCTTTGGTCTACATTCAACATAAAAGCCTGTCAGGGCAAGAACTGGCTACCGAGTTAACTTGATGAAGTAACGACAACTAGATGAGCGATCCCTAATTACATCACACTAGCTAATTAAGTCGATTCGGCCGATTCACTAACTTAGATAGTTATTTCCGCTAACACAATGAGAGAAGCCAGCCGGAGTCCAGCTGGCTTCTACGGTGTTATTCAAACATAAGAATATTAGACTGAAAGTCTCAAAATTCCCAGATAGCAAAGGTACATGGGGCTCTCGAAAAGAAATGATCATAATAATTCAAATATCTTTTTTACGTTATTACATATAATATTATCTTTTTTAATGTAAATTCCATATCTTTGGTGTACTATCAAACATAAGAATAATGAGACTTATTAAAATTGATCCACAAACACAGACCGTTGAGGCTGTGGAAAGCACCGGGCTACTTGGCGATCTGTACCGGCTCCTGAATTGCCGTCTAATTGATGTCTGCGCGCGCCAGGATAATGGCGATTCCTTAACGGTTGATGATGAGGCACTGGATTTAGAGCCACAGTCAGCCGCATTTTCCTTTAACGGGTCCAACCCGATTCATGGCGTTGCCCTACTGACGGGTACTGACGACGAGGGCGGTACAGTGGAGCCTGTAACGACGGTTGACGAAGCGATTAAGCACCTTACTTGGCTGGGTTCGATCCATACCGAGCCTTTTCTGGTTGTGTTGTCCTTCTAACCGAGTAACTCAATTACTCGCCTGAATAAGTTTACCACGGTTAGATAGTTTCTTCTCCAACATTTATTCCCCTTTCCAATTATGAATTACCGTACAATGCCCCGGTATGCCAACTCGGATTTAGGTGAGTTTCGTAACCAACTGTTCAGTAATAAGGTCGTTAAGCCATCCGGTGCGGCTCAGGTATTTGGAACGCTATACCATTCTCTTTTACTACAATCTCAGACTCCTTCCGACGTAACGCCCAAAATGGATAATCAACTCAAGGCTATGCGGGAAGCAGCCTTGCAGAACAAGTTTTTACGATCTGTGCTTGAAAGGTCTCAGGTCGAGCAGGTACAGCTTTGGGTGGATAAACAGACCGAACTTCCCTGCAAGGCCCAGACTGATATATGGTTAGCAGAAGATGAGTTGATCGTTGATATCAAGACGACCAGTTGTAAAACTTATAGTGAGTTTCTGAAAAGCTGTGAGAATTACAACTATGATCGTCAGGCGGCTTACTATCTGGATGGAACACCGAATGCCAAATGCTTTGTCATCATCGGGGTAACAAAACAAGCTCCTTATGGAGTATTCTACTTTGAAGCATCGGCCTGTCGGGGATGCGTTGAAGGAGGTCGTAAAAAGTATCAGGGCTTACTGCGCGGCATTCAGCGAGAAGGCTTTATTCCTTCCTCTTGGCAACTTAATTCCTCACTCGACTAACTCTTTATAGTTATGTATTTCGCTAAAATCACCAATTCCTATAATGCGAAGAATCGGCTGCAAGACTATCTCAGCAAGCTGCTTAAATCGCTGGAGTGCCTAATGGTTGAGGACCCGGAAGCCTTCAAAAAGTACTTGGAAACGACTGTATATAGAGCCAATCGGAAGTTTCCCCGTTGCCGTCCATTGGTAGCTTATCTGCACACCGCCTATTCCAGTGGCGGCTTTTCTGCCGGGGTGAGCGATCTAATTCAATTTAACCTCTACGAGCAACGTGGCGTGTTTGAGCTTGCGCAAACGCCTGAACCAGTTCATTCTGATGAACTGGTTCAGGCATCTCTATTTCCTTAATCCAGCCCACTATGACTTACGCTATCGAAATACGGTATGAGAAAAGACGGGTTTCTTCTCCCCACGAAATCTATATATCTTTCAATCCGTAATCTATCTTTCGTGCTGTGTGCTTAATTCATCTTCACGGATGACGGAAAATTCGCCAACTACTGACCAGATAGAATCCCTGTTCTGGTCCGTTGAGACCGAACTAGCCAAGCGCTGGGCCTTCCATAACATCCCTCCGGTATTTGCGTGCCGGCCAATCATACACTTACGGGTCATTGTTAAATCATGGTGGCAACTTTATCATGAATCACGATGCGCGCGTCTCGGGATAAACCGTTGTATCTGGGACCGTAATCAGGCAAATCCGGTTATACCGCTGGATACTTCTACGCTAGTGGCCAGTTTGGAAGAAATCTGGCGGCTCATATACCTAGAAGATCTTTCCGGATTTCGTCCCCTCTCCAAAGCAGAGGAGGCTAGTATGTGCTTATTAGCCCTATTGGTTAAGTTTTATTCAACCCCTGATCATGAAAAATGGAGGCATGTTTTGTAAATTTTGTAATATTGGCCCCACCAATAGTACATTATATGCCATTTGGAGCCGCTGAAGAGCAGATTATTGATGCTGCCAAGAACTATAGTACCGTCCTGCACAAAGCCAGTGAGCTAGTCACCCAGGCTCCTGATGAGCTACTTTCGGGCTCTCCAGCAACGATCTATTTAAAGAAACTTGGACATCGACCACTTACTTCAGAGGATTTAACGAACGTTATCAACGCGCTGGGAAGCGCGGACGATAAGCAAATTGTGCTCGACTTTCAACAGGCTCAGTTGGAGCTATCCCAGCGCCTTCAGCAGACAAAAAATATTGGCTTAGTCCTCAAGCAGGCCAACATACCCTATCAACAGGCGTATGCCCGCTTTAGTCGAAGTGACCTCTGGAAACCTGATCAGATGATTCAGATAATAGAGGTACTTCGGCGCTTGCAGCTCTGAAACTTAAGCTTTAAATTAAAGGGAGGTTTTCGTGAACGATTTTTGGTGACATTTGAAATAAAGGCAAATCATTGGTTAACAATGGATTACAAGTTTAATAAATAAAATTTAGTTGCCTTTTAATGGACGAAAAGGGCTATGTCCCGTCCGGAAAAGTGTTGACCGTTGTCTGATCCTGAAAATAAGTTGTCAGTTTTTGAGTCAAAAAGTATGGGTTAACCTTAATACTGATATAGCGTTGTCAAAGTAGATAAATCGGATGGACTTACCCAAATTGGCCTTGGTCCCGGACAACCTTGGACCGTTTATACACCTTTGGCTTCCAGTGCTTTTTGAGCGGTTGCTCGCTCTTATGAGCCATCACTGGAGTCATGTATCCACAACTCATGTGGGGCCGAAGATGGTTATAATTGTAGATACTTTTTTCAACCGCCTTCTCAGCCTCCTCAAAAGTAACGAACACTCGGTTCAGCCGGAAATCCGTCTTTAGAATTCCATTCACCCGTTCAGCAATGGCGTTTTCATAAGGGTCGCCTTGCTGAGTCATGCTAATCAAAATATTGGCCCCTTTCAACTTGCGAACGTAGTCAAAACTACAGTATTGGCTGCCTCGATCAGAATGATGGATCAGTTCGTCTTCCCTTTCCAAATTGGTTGATAGAGCCATATCCAGGGCCTTAAGACTGCCTTCCGCCGTCAAGAATGGATGCAAACAGTAACCCACAATCAGCTTTGAATAAGCGTCCGTTATTAATGATAGGTAGCCAAAGCCCAACCCGATATACAAGTAAGTTATATCACTAACCCAAACCTGCTTGGGAGCGTTTATAACCCTATCAATAAGCAGATTAGGATATCTCTGTAAGCGATGATTGGAATCAGTTGTCTGGGGTACCTGTCGACCCTGACGGATAACCATAGCATGATTGTATAAAATCTTGTGCAACTTGTCACGACCTAGTTTGATGCCACTTTTAGCTAATGGTTCTGCCAACAAAAGATGTAATTTCCGAGTGCCCAGCCCAGGCACGTCTCGTCTGAGGGCCGTCACCAGGTCCAGTACTAACATCGCATGGCTCACCGATCGCTGAGCACGTTGTTTTCTAGCATGAAATGCTTGTCGGCTCACACCAAACAGTCGACAAAGGCTTCCGACGCTCACCTTTGCTATCTCGTTTTCACGAAGGTTTAGGACCGTTTGGTGCCAGACTTTTTTCTGATTGGCACGTTTAATTCTTTTTCAGCGGTCTCAATCATGGTGTTGAGCGCTAGGATCAGCAAATTGGCTTGCTGTAAAGTCTGTTCCAACTCCTCATTACGCTGTTTTAAGGCGGCCATGCCGCGCTTTTGGGCTTGCTTCATGGCGGGTAAAGTTAGCAGGCCCGTCTTCATCTTCTGGCGATAGAGTTGCACCCAGCTACGAATCGTGTATCCACTGTGAATTCCTAGATCATCCATCACTTGGCTTACTTCCTCACCGCCAAAGAGGATTCGAAAAACGGCGGTCTCTCGGAGTTGTTCGCTGTACTGAAAGCGACTCAGCAGGTCGCGAATGTGGTCTTGCATGGTTGTCGATTTTGGGTGAAAATCTGACAACCTATTTCAGGGTAAGACACAATCACTACGGCAATTGTATGTTTACAAAATCAAGCTTACTACCTGGTTGGGATTCGTGCTTTTTAAGCGAAAACTAACCAGGTATTTCTGAGTTCTATGTATGCTTAATAAAGACGAACCAAATCCTATGCAAACCTATTACAATCCCGAAGACCTTAAAAAATTTGGCAATATCGGAGAGTTTCAGAAAGAAATGGCCGATAAGTTTTTCGCCTACTACGGCTCTGTATTTGCCGAAGGAGCATTGACGGCTCGCGAGAAATCGCTGATTGCGCTGGCGGTGGCGCATACCGTCCAATGTCCGTATTGCATAGATGCCTATACGACTGATACGCTTGAAAAAGGCTGCTCGGAAGCTGAAATGATGGAGGCTGTTCACGTAGCGGCTGCGATTCGGGGTGGTTCGTCGCTGGTCCACGGCGTTCAGATGATGAACAAGGCCAAAGAAATATCCATGTAATCAATGAGTGAATGAGCGAAAGAGTGATATGCAGATACGTATTTCACTCTTTCGCTCTTTCGCTCATTCACTCTTTCACTCTTTCACTCTTTCACTCTTTCACTCTTTACTACGTGAAATCCCTTAAAGCCAGCGGACACCCCTTAGCCAACTCTGCCGTTCAGTTGCAATCATTGCAGAGCGAAGTTGCTGATACGTTAAAACTGCCGCCGTTTCATCAGAAACTGGCAGAAGCCGGACTGTTTCCATTACAACCGCTCGAACCGGCTGTTTTTCAGGTCAATGTGGGGAAGATGTGTAATCAGGTCTGTAAACATTGCCACGTCGATGCCGGCCCCGACCGTCAGGAAATTATGACCCGTGAAACGATGCAGCAGTGCCTCGATGCGCTGGCCAAAACGACTATCCCAACGGTCGATCTGACCGGTGGTGCGCCCGAAATGAATCCGGATTTTCGTTGGTTCGTCGAGGAAATCCGTAAGCTGGGACGAAAGGTCATGGTGCGTTGTAATCTGACCATTATTGTCGCCAATCCTAAATACCACGATTTGCCTGAGTTTTTTCGAGAACATCAGGTCGAAGTAGTAAGCTCGCTGCCCTTTTATAATGCCGACAAAACCGACCGGCAGCGGGGCAAAGGCGTTTTTGATAGTTCCATTCGGGCGTTGCGGATGCTCAATGCTGTTGGATACGGGCAACCTGATTCAGGTCTGTTGCTCAATCTGGTGTATAATCCCAACGGGGCTTTTTTGCCCGGTTCGCAGGAGAGCCTGAAACGCCAGTTCAAGCGGGTGCTACTGGATGAGTTCGGCATTGTTTTTAACGATCTCTACGCCATTACCAATATTCCTATCAGTCGCTACCTCGATTACCTGATTTCGTCGGGCAATTATGATAACTACATGGAGAAGCTGGTTAATAGCTTTAACCCGACAGCAGCTGCGGGCGTAATGTGCCGAAACACGCTTTCCATTAGCTGGGACGGGTTTATTTATGATTGTGACTTCAACCAGATGCTGGATTTAAAAGTCGCCAGCCCGGTGCAGCACGTTCGGAATTTCGATGAGCCTGTATTGAACCAACGTGCCGTGGTTGTTAACAAGCACTGTTACGGTTGCACGGCGGGAGCGGGATCAAGTTGTGGGGGCACAACTGCCTGAAAAACCTATGAAACGATATGATTTACTAGTCATTGGTACCGGTTCGGGTGGTCTTAGCATTGGCCTGACCATGCACGAACTGGGTTTCAGAGTGCTGTTCATTGAAAAGGATGCCCAGAACATTGGGGGCGAATGCCTGAATACGGGCTGCGTACCCAGCAAGGCACTCATTCACGTTTCCCGGCTGATCCATCAGGCGAAAACGGCCCAGGAATTTGGGCTGACAACTACCGGCAAACTAGATTTCGAGCGCGTTAAGCAGTACATTCAGGAGCGAATTGCGCTGATCCGAAAGCATGAAAATGCGGATTTCTTTCGCAAGCAGGGCGTCGACGTAGTGATCGGTACAGCCCGCTTTACAGGAAAAGATCGTGTGGAAGCGGCTGGTGAGACCTTCACGGCCAGGCGGATTGTCATTGCCACCGGTTCGCAGCCTGTTCAACTTCAGGTTCCGGGCGTTGAACAGGTCGTCTTGCATGATAATCAGACAATTTTTTCGATGGATACCTTGCCAAATCGGCTGCTGGTCGTTGGGGGAGGACCGGTTGCCATTGAACTGGGTCAGGCGTTTCATCGGCTTGGGTCGCAGGTTACTGTCGTTCAGTCGGGTGAGCAGATTCTGGATAACGAGTCGCCGGAGGTGTCTACGCTGTTACTGGATCGACTGACCAGCGAGGGTATCGACGTTAGGCTACAAACGAAGCTTATCGCGTTTGAATCGGCTACCAGTGCCATCCTGGAAGATACAGCTGGCCTAAAAAGTCAACTTGCCTTCGATGCGGTGCTGGTCGCCATTGGCCGTCAGGTCAACGTAGATGCCTTACAACCCGAAGCCGCCAGCATCGAGACTGAATCCGGCAAGCTAAAGCTGAATGATTACCTGCAAACGACCAACTCTCGGGTCTATGCTATCGGCGACGTAACGGGCCAGCTTTACTTTTCGCACACCCCCGAAATGCAGGCACCTATTCTTATCAATAACTTCCTGTCGCCCTTCAAGCAGAAAGTTTCCTACACCCACTTCTCCTGGGTAACCTTCACCGACCCCGAAGTGGCCACCTTTGGCCTTTCGGAAGTACAACTTACCCAGAAGGGCATCGCTTATGAAAAGATTGTCTATGACTTTGCCGAAGACGACCGGGCCGTTATCGACAATTATGACTACGGCAAACAATGGCTTTATCTGGCTAAGGGGAATAAGCTGTTCGGGAAACGTAAAGTCCTGGGCGGCAGTATCGTAGCACCTCAGGCGGGCGAAATGATTCAGGATTTGATACTAGCCAATACGTTCGGGTTAGGGGCAGGAGCTATTCAGAAGAAAATATATCCGTATCCGGTGGCGTCGCGCGTCAGTAAGTCAGCCTTGTTAGAGCAGTTAAAAGGCAATATTCCAACCTGGGCGAAGGCTATTCTTCGGTGGCTGTATTGATGTTTGTTTGCCTAACGGGTACTGTGCCGTTGGGCAGTTTCCAGTCCCGCTGTTTGCCAAATGGCATACGAAATAAGTGCCCCAGATTCAGTTCGTTTTCATCCCGATAGGCCGGTACGCCCAGCGTAACATCTTCCTGAGCAATGTCCATCCGATGGGTTTTGTGAAGTCGGTCCCAGACGGAAAAAAGCGTTCCCCAATTTGAATTGAATTCATCACGGACAATGGAATGGTGAATGCCGTGCATGCGCGGAGTTACGAAAAGTGTATTCAGGAGACGCTCCACCCTGGCGGGCAATCGCCAATTGGCATGATGAAACTGGGCCGCCGTATCAAAAAACACTTCGTATACAATGGCCGACCAAAAACTAATACCCAACACCCCAACGAGTGCGACTCGAAAGAGCACGCTCAACAGTAATTCGCCAAAATGGAATCGAACGGCTGTCGAAACATCCATGTCCAGATCGGTATGGTGTACATTGTGAAAACGCCAGAGCAGCGGCACCTTGTGCGTGGCATAATGCCACCAGTAATAGGCATAATCGAAGGCCAGAAACCCTAGTATACCGCCCACCCAGCCCCTAATGCCCGTATGGGGAAGCAACCAGTTCAGTAAACCCACCTGATGGTCATGCGCCCAATGGGCAGCCAGCAGCGGAATCGGCAATAAAACCAGCCGAAACGTAACAAACGCCGGTAAGGCAAAGCCAATGTTTCGGACTAACCGGCGCAGGAGTTTAACATGTAGCCGACGTAATGGACGACGCCACTGCATAATCAGCAAGAGAACGAAAAAAAGGATTAGTAACGGTGAGCCAACGGAATCAAAGAAGGGGATTTTTGACATAACGTATCGGCAATTTATTTGTCGCTGTTATACCCACTTATTATGGCGATAAATTCTCCGATGATCTGCGCTTTGTAGGGGTTTTGTTCTTTTAGGATTAGCGCTACGGGGTATTTTTCTCCGTCAATGTTACGGATGATGTCATCATATTTGACGAAGTCATCCTTGACAAAAAAGTAAAACCAGTAGTTGAATTTTCGTTGCCGGGTCAGTTGCCGACCATCGGATGAATCGCAGATATAAATCGTAATTAACGCATCATTTTGCTCATAAAACTCAGTAAAAATTGCCGCCACTGTATATGAAGTGCGCTCATCAAAGATTGGCTCTAAATCGGTTGGGTTATCGGCGACAAGGATCGAAAATTCATACACATAGGAGGCAAACGGGCTAGCTTCATCAAACAGATAAGGTGTGGGTATGAACTTTACTTCATAGACGATTCTATTGATGGTTTGAAAAACGTAGCTGTTTTCTGAGCCACCCATAAAATCAAATTCATAATTCATTCTTTTCCGGGATTGTAATGCCTTTGGCCGCGTTTCGTTCGCGTAATTTTTTTAGAATATCCTGGTATTCAGGGGTTCTGACTCTGGCTTGCGTTTCTTCTTCTGATAGCTTCTTGCGCTCCTTCCAGCGGTCAATCAACTTCGATACGTTGGCCTGACGTTCTTGTGGCGTTAGGTTCGGCTGATGAATAAGCTTCATATTTTCTACGATTTGTAAGGTACTCAAAGTTAGTGTTTTCTATTCATTTTCCCGATTGGGCTCATGTAGAGTTGTTTTTCTATCGAATATCCTCGTACAACTGTTTCAGTTTCTCGGCCGAGTAGCCAACACCCCACAAAACACCTACGTACAGAAATAAGGCGTTTGCCCGCCAGAAGCCCCATTTGACCAATCGCCTGTCCGACGATTCGACTACACGGTTCACTTGCCGGATTCGTCCAAATTGAACGATACGAAGAAGCATATCGGCTTCTTCCATGATGGGTAAATCGTCGGAATAGCCTCCACAATCGAGAAACTGCTGCCGTCTGCAAAAAATAACCTGATCGCCAAAAAGCAATCGCGCACCCTTGAAAAAGAATAGATAGGGCCGAAAAAAGAGCGGGGCGTAGTAGGTTTTGATGAAGTTATGAAACGAAGTAATCCAGCGGGTTCGCAGGGGGCCGCGCATCAGGGAAATAAAGCCACCGGCCGCTATGGTGGATTGCGACAGGGTTTCGCGGATGACCAGAAGTGCATCGTCGGGCAGGGACGTATCGGCATGCAGAAAACACAGGTACTCGCTGGTAGCCACCTGAACACCCAGATTCATTTGGTAAGACCGGCGGGCAAGCGGGCTTTGTATCAGACGGATAGGTGGATAATCTGCCAGCGCTGTTTGCTGCTGGATCTGCTGTTGAATGATCGAAATCGTCTGATCGGTACTGCCTCCATCGACTACAATCAGCTCGTCTGGCATGGGGTACAACTGCCGAAGCTGCCGGAACGTACGGGCCAGCGTTCGTTCCTCATTGACTGTCGGAATAATGATGGAGATGCTTGTCACGAGTGATTTACCGAATAACTGTTTTGCCGATCAGAGAGTTTACCTTGTGCCTGACTTGAAACAGGACCCTGGCCCCAGAAGACAACTATGTTTCGCTTTATACCCAATGTGCTGTTAAAGCAGCTATATACCCGCAGTAGCCTACGAAATACACCGACTGGTTTTACCTTTTCGCTGAAAAATCGGCTGGCCGATGCCCAGTTTACGGGTCTGACGCAGGTTCGTATTGACGGAGAAGCCTACCCAGTCGATGCCTTTACCCTGGAACTGGATGGGCAGGAAGCCATCAGGGTTAGTGCTATATCCACCAAAAATCCACTCAAATTCCCTCTTCGCCGGAAGGTAACGGTTCAGGCAACTGCTGCACCGTTGATAACTGGTCGTCATACCATTGAGTTGATTTTACAGTCGCAGCCATTTGGTAGGTTAACGATTATGATTGAGGATGAGTTACAGGTGGATCAGGCTCAACATCAAGGCGCAGGAGTGCAAAAAAACGCCACTATCCCGCGCCATCCGGTCGATGATATGTCGCCGGAAATTATCCGGGAACGACAGGATTTTCTTCGCCAGTATACCCAAACGTTACCCAACTACCTCACCACTGTTCCCTTTGATCCGGCGCTTGTCCGGGGCAATTGCGAGCAATTCGTTGGCGTTGCTCAGGTGCCTATCGGTTTGGTAGGCCCCCTGCGCATTAACGGCGAACACGCTCAGGGCGATTTTTTAATTCCGTTGGCCACGACTGAGGGTACATTGGTGGCTTCCTACAATCGGGGCATAAAACTACTCAACCAATGCGGTGGCGTTACCTGTACGGTGCTGGACGAGGGTATGCAACGGGCGCCGGTCTTTGTGATGCATGATGCCCGAGCCGCCCGTGATCTGTCTCGCTGGGTAGCCGACCATGAGCCGGAACTACGTTCAGAAGCGGAATCTACGTCGCGTTTCGCCAGGCTACGTTACATTACGCCCTATCAGGCGGGACGGATGCTCTTTCTGCGGTTTGGCTACACAACAGGCGATGCCGCAGGCCAGAATATGGTCAGTAAAGCAACGCTGGCGGCTTGTAATTACCTGCTGCAACAGGTAGCGGGTGTTGAGCATTTTTACCTGGAATCCAATATGGCCACCGATAAGAAACCCTCGTTTGTGAACACCCTTCAAACGCGGGGCAAGCGCGTAACGGCCGAGGTAACTATTCCCAAAGATTTGCTACTCCGTGAATTGCAAGTTGAACCAGAACAACTCGACCGGCACGCCCGTATCGGGAACGTCGGTGCGTTTATGGCCGGAACCAATAATAACGGCCTTCATTCGGTCAATGGTCTGGCGGCTTTATTCATTGCCACGGGTCAGGATGTTGCCTGCCTGGCAGAATCCTCGGCGGCCATTACGACGTCAGAGCTATTGCCCAACGGCGATTTATACGGCTCCATTACGTTGCCTTCCCTCATTGTCGGAACCGTTGGCGGGGGTACGGGTCTGCCGACCCAGCAGGAATGCCTGAATATACTGGGATGTTCGGGTACAGGTCAGGTGTATAAATTCGCTGAAATTGTAGCGGGTGTCGTGGCGGCTGGTGAACTGTCGCTGGCCGCAGCTATTTCCTCACTGGACTGGGTATCGAGCCATGAATCGGCCCGGCAGTCGAAAAGTTAGACATGGCTGGAAGGAGTCACACTAATGCTCGGCAGCGAAAGTAATGGGGCTTGCCCTCACAGCCGATCAAGCCGCCCACCATCTACACGAACTTCAGCTCCCTGCACAAATGCGGCATCGTCCGATGCCAGATATGCAATTGTAGCCGCTACGTCCTCTGGTTTGCCGACGTCTGCCCGGTCAATTTTTTCCACTCCTGATTTTACATTTGGATTGCTCCACAACATTGGCGTGTCAATGGCACCGGGCAGAACCGCATTGATCCGCAGACCTTTGGGTTTTCCTTCCAGCGCTGAGGAACGCGTCAGCGAGAGTACCGCAGCTTTAGCCGCTGCGTAGGGAGCCACCAGGGGTTCTGTTTCAATAGCATGAATACTGGCCACATTCACAACCGTGCCGCCGGGCTTCATATGCAGGAATGCCTGTTTGGTGAAGTAAAACGCACCCAGCAAATCGACATTCAGGATGCGCAGCCAGTCCTCACCGGTCAATTCTTCCAGCGCCTTGAATTGCATAAGTCCGGCATTGTTGACAATCACATCCAGTCTGCCAAAACGCGTCAGCGCTCCCTGTACGGTAGCTTCTACCTGGGCTTCAATGGCGACGTTGCAAACACTACCCCAAACATCGGGCGCACCGGCTGCTTTTACGTCGGGCAACGCTTTATTGAGGTTGTCTTCGTTTAGATCGGCCAACACCAACCGGGCTCCCTCCGAAGCCAGCCGTTTGGCGATTGCCAGACCAATACCGCTGGCACCGCCCGTAACAATCGCTACTTTATCCTGAAATCTCATCGTCTTTACGCGTCGGCTTGGTTGTTTTTTGAAACGGTATTGGTCACATTCTGACGAGCCTCTTTGGCATCGTTCTGCTTCTGGTAAGCCCAGGGTTGTTCACTCTCACTAGGCATGATAATCGGCACCTCCAGACAGACGCTCTGGGCCGGTAGTACTTGCCGCCAATCATCAATAAGCTGTTTATAGGCCTGGCCTACGGGACGAATCTGTCGGTTGAGGTCGCACAGGCCCAGCGGATTGACGGTGCCGTTGTTTTCACGCAGCTCCGAATCCCAGTCAACCTGATCGGTGAGCGAATACCAGGTAAAGCCTACCATCGGTACGCCATCATTCCGAACCCGTAATACGTTGGCCCATTCCTTCCAGAGCCAGTTCACCGCTTCGTCGCCGTTCGGTCCCTGCCATAGATTGGTTTCGGTATGCATAACCGGTAGTCTATATCGGTCGTGGTACTGGGTCGTAATGACGTGATAGCCAAATATTTCACCCGAGCCTCGGGTGCTACCGTCGGCCGATACCCGGTGCTCATTGGTCTGATAATAATCATTGCCCATAATGCAATACTGCTTCAGGTTATGACCCATAAAGAAGTGATACTCATCGCGGCTCATACCGTTGTCCATCAGGTATTCGTACATCTCCGAATCGACCCGGCGGCCATAATTGAGATCGAGCGACAGAAAGCGTTTGGCATTCAGGATCTCGGCGGGTTTGATAGCCGCCGGATTTTCGGCATGGAAATACTCCGACGATTCACTCTGGATAAACAGGGCATTGGGTCTTACTTCCAGAATGGCACTCATGGCCAGTACGTTTGCTTTGACAATATGCTTCAGGGCATTCACAAAAGCGACATCACTCCGTAGCTGCTCATTCCACCAGCCATACAGGGCCGAAAACTCGGCGCAGACATACATTTCATTGACGGGGGTATAGAGTTGAACCCATGGAAACCGCTTCGCGAAAGCGTGGGCATATTCAGCAAAAAGAGTTGGAAAATCGGGATTCTGGAAATTGCCAATCCAATCGGGTACGCCAAAATGACACAGGTCCACAATGGGTACGATGTCGCGTTTGCGTAATTCACCAAACGTTTCATCGGCAAAAGACCAGTCGTATTTCCCTTCGCCCAGAAAGGTGGTATGGATAGGGGGGCCGTAGCGCAGAAAGTGAATGCCCAGTTGCTCGACCAGGTCAAAGTCCGTTCGCCAGTGCTGATAATGACCACATTTCGCTAATTCATCCTGACGAAAGCTACCTCCTTGAATCGTCGGATTGCTATTTTCGATGCCCGTGGCAAACATAAATTGACTGACCATACTAGGGAAAACTGGCGCACAACCAATGGATCTGGATGCCGTTTAGTAATCCCTTAACCTATTCTCGCCGGGAGTGTTTACCAAAGAGGATTAAGAGGAGATTAAGCCCATTTTCCTGATTTTTTGTTTCGTTATGGAATCCATAGACTAGTCCAGCTTGCTGCCTTTAAATCTAATTCGAACATGGAGCAGACTTCGTATCAGAATCCACTGGTATCTACCGATTTTCCGGACCCGTCGGTACTTTTCGTCCACCAGAAGGGTTACTACGCCTATGCAACCCACGACCAGTTTTCGCCCACTCAAGCCAACATTCTGCTTCGTCGTTCGCCGGATTTAATTCACTGGTCGGAGCCAACCGGAGCGTTGGTCGCTAAGCCAGTCTGGGCGCGAAAGTGTGAGCGTTTCTGGTGTCCGCAGGTCGTTTATGTCAATGGCCAGTACCGCTTATATTATGCCGCCGAGTCGGATGCTAAAGATGGTATGCACCTGGCTTTAGCCCTGTCCGATACGCCCGATAACTTTGTCGATATAGGCGTACCGCTCTCAGACTCAAACGGCTCCTATGCCATGATTGATCCCTGCTTTTTTGCGGACCCCAAAACGGGTCGACATTATCTATATTACGGTTCGGCGCATGAACCCATCCGGGCCATTGAATTGGCCGCCGATGGTCGAACGTTTATCGGCTCACCTACAGACGTACTTTGGCCCCGGCCCGGCGTTCCGTTTGAAACCTTACGGGAAGGCGCTTTTGTGACCTATGTTTCGGCCTGGGATCGGTATTTTTTGTGGATATCCGGCGACAATACGTGGGCGACGAATGGCTATGCGGTCAGTGTATACTGGTCGACGAACCCAGTCCGGGATTTTGCCCCCATTCCGGAACCGCATAGTATCCTGAAACCCAATGAGCACTGGGATTCACCGGGCCAGGCTTGTGTACTACCAGACGCAGCGGGCGTTGACTGGCTGATCTATCATGCCGTTGATACAACTGATCGCTACATTACGGGTACTAACTTTTTTTTGCGAAAAATGTGCATGGATCGAATCGTGTATTCGGCTGAAGGATGGCCTTCTATTGCCACCAATTCACCTTCCTTTGACCGTCAGCCTGGACCAACTACGGAGCATCAATCATTTAGTTGACCAACCAGGGCTTTCATGAGGGCCGTCAGCTTCGGTTCGGCAGTACCCGCAGCCGCAATGATTTTGGTGATGTCGGCTTTTTCCAGCGTATCGGGGAAACACATATCCGTAATGACCGAGGCACCGAAAACGGCCATCCCCATCTGATTGGCCACAATAACTTCCGGTACGGTCGACATGCCCACGGCGTCGGCTCCCCATTGGCGCAGCATTCGATACTCGGCCCTTGTTTCGAGTTGCGGCCCCGTAACACTGACGTAGACACCCCGTTTGAGGGGAATCCCTAGGTTGGCCGCGAGTATAAACGCCAGATCGATCAGGGATTTGCTGTAGGGTTCGCTCATATCCGGAAACCGATCCCCGAATTCGGGCGGATTTGGGCCTACCAGTGGATTTTGGGGCAGCAGCAGGCTAATGTGGTCTTCGATGACCATCAAATCGGTCGTTTGGAAATCCGGATTCATACCCCCGGCGGCATTCGACACGAGCAATGTTCGAACGCCCAGCGCGTGCATTACCCGAACCGGAAAGGTGACCTGCTGCATGGAATAACCCTCATAATAATGAAAGCGTCCCTGCATCACCACAACCGGCTTGCCTTCCAGGGTTCCCAGAAGTAACTTACCCGAATGGAACTCAACCGTCGATAGGGGAAAGTGTGGAATCGTCTCGTAGGAGAGCGTTGTTTCAATAATGAGTTCTTTGGCCAGAGCGCCGAGGCCGGTGCCCAGAATAATCCCAATCCGGGGTGTTCGTTGTGTTTTTGACTGAATAAACTGGGTTGCCTGTTGAATTTGTTCAAGCATGATAAATCGAGTAGTTGGCCTAACTTTTTCTGCAAGTTAACCGTTTGGCGGGTAGTCGCTGTTTGAACCCCACGCATTTATTAACCAGGAATATGACCGCCAACCGCCTTATTGTCTTTGTCAAAAATCCGATTCCGGGTCAGGTGAAAACCCGGATTGCCCGCACCGTGGGAGATGCCAGAGCGGTTGAGGTGTATAGGCACCTGCTGGCCTATACTCAACAACTTGTCAAAGGCTTTGCAACCGGGTGCGTCGTTTACTACGGTGATTTTATCAACCCGGATGATGGCTGGAACGGGTATCCTAAACAGCAGCAAACAGGCATTGATCTGGGTGAGCGGATGCTGAATGCCTTTCAGGAGCAGTTTGCATCCGGCGCCAAAAAGGTCATCATCATTGGCAGCGACTGTCTTGACATTACCCCCGATCAAATCAGCCGCGCAATTGACGTACTCGATACGGTAGACGTAGTGATTGGACCGGCTACCGATGGGGGATATTATTTACTGGGGATGAATCGGCCTCGCCCGTTTTTATTTCGGGATATGCCCTGGAGTCAACCGGAGCTTTGCCAGCTCACGGAACTGGCTGTTTTGCAACATAACCTGACCTTCGTCCGACTCGATGAACTGAACGATATTGACGAATGGGCGGATTATGAACGGTATGTATAATCCAATCCCAAAAGATTATCGAATCGATCCCCTATTCCCATCCGCCACCCAATGCCCGGTATAAATCTGTCAGGGCTAAGAATTGAGACTGTTTGGTGGTAATCAGGGCCAGTTCCGCTTCCAGCACGCTCCGTTGCGCGGTGATTACTTCCAGATAGGACGCATAGCCACCCCGAAACAAATCGTTCGATGTCGAGACGGCCTGCTCTAAAACGGCTACTTCCTGCGCCTGAAGATCAGCAACCGACCGGTGATTCTCGACACCCCGCAAACTGGTGGTTACCTCACTGAAACCCGTCAGGATGCTCTGTTGATAGCGATACAAAGATTCCCGGCTTTGCGCTACCGACTGCTGGTAATTGGCTTTCACAAAACGCTGGTTCAGGATGGGTGCCGACAAACCACCCAGCAAACCCGCAGCAATGGAAGCCGGGTTGAACAGCACGCCCGTTCGGAAGGCGTTCAGTCCTACGTATGCCGTCAGGTTCAGACTGGGCAGAAATTCGGCACGGGCTACATCAATGTCAATATTAGCAGCTTGCAGATCAAGTTCAGCTTGCCGGATGTCGGGTCTACGAACCAGCATTTGCGCAGGAATACCCGTCAGCACCTGGCCGGGTAGTTCACGAGCTTGAAGGGAGTTGCCACGCGCAATTGGTTGCGGATAGCGACCCAGTAATCGGTTCAACTGATTCTCATTCTCGACAATCTGCTGGCGAACCTGACCCTGTCTGCTTCGGGTATTCAGGAGTTGGGCGGAGAACTGTTGAACGGCCAGTTCAGTTACCCGGCCCGCTTCTTTCTGGATGCGGACCAGGGCCAGCGCATTCTGCTGATACTCGACGTTTTTCTGAAGGATTTCCAGCTCACCATCCAGGGCCAGTAGCGCGTAGTAGTGCCGGGCAATTTCTGCTACTAAGGCAGTTATAACGGCATGACGGCCCTTTTCAGAAGCGAGTAGTCGCAGATAAGCTGCTTTTTTCGGTTGTGAAGTTTACCCCAGATGTCGATTTCCCACGTACTGCGGGCACCCAAAAAATAGTCGGGGGTAGGGTTGCTCCACGAAGTGCCCGGGGCAAAAACTAAACCCGAAACGGGGCTTGCCAATCTAAAGTACCTGATTGTCGGTCTGCTGTTTGGCATTGTCTTCGTCAAAGCCGAAATCATTTCCTGGTTCCGGATTCAGGAAATGTTCCGGCTTGATTCGTTTCATATGTACGGGGTTATCGGCAGTGCCGTCGTGGTAGGGCTCCTATCTGTACAACTCATTAAGCGATTCGGTATCAAAACGATGACTGGCGAGCCGGTTCATATTGCGCCTAAAGTCTTTCACAAAGGCCAGATCTATGGCGGGCTTATTTTTGGCTTGGGCTGGGCCATTACCGGTGCCTGTCCAGGCCCCTTATTCGCTCAGATTGGCAGTGGGTATGTCCTTGTGGCCGTTACGCTGCTGAGTGCCCTAGCGGGAACGTGGCTGTATGGCTACTTCCGGGAGAAACTGCCGCAGTAATAGGGCCGTTTATGTTTCACGACGGCGGTTTTAGGGATCTATAGTATAACGGCCTGTCCTGGTTCGGTCAGGTAATGAAACTGAATACCTAATTTCTCAACGTAAGGCCCGTATGTTTCATACCGCTGCTGGAGAAAGAACGATTTGGCATACCCATCGTGAACGGGCAGGATCTGTTTCGGTTGCATCTGTTTAGCAAAATCGGCCACCATGAGCTCGGTCAGAAACGGAGCCATGACGGGCAGCACCAGCAACTCGATCCCCTTATAATTCAGCAAAATAGGCGAGAACGAGTCCGCTGGATTGAGTACCTGATTGTCAATTATAAAGGCAAACATCTTAGGTAAGTGATCGTCCAAAACGGGCTCATGAGGGACCGGAATCGCTTGTAGGGTAAACGGACCGAGTTGAAGGGTTCCTTCCTCAATAACCCGCACAGGTATTGCCTGCGGGTGGAGTTTATCGGCCACTTCCTGCGTCGAAAATACCTGGGCACCACTCAGGTTTACAATCTGCTTGAGGATATCGACGTCCAGGTGGTCAGGATGGTCATGGGTAATGATCACCTGCGCTACGTGTCGGAAGGTTTCGGGTTTTACCAACCCCTCGATAAAGGAAAATTTGCCGGGATCGAACAGGAGCTGTTGCCCGTCCTTTTCCAGTAATAGGCAGGAGTGGATATATTTAGTGATTTTCATACATTAAAAGAATAGGCACTACCTACCAATTCCATTATGAAATAATGAGCCTGACTTTCCAGTCAGGCTCAGGTACCAGGCGCTTACCGATTGTATAGTAAGTAATTCGAGAATTTATCCATTCCTAAACATAAGTAATTGGCCTTATAGGACTTAATAAGCAGCTAGTGTAAGGCCAAAAACGGTACAGCTTTATTACTTTCTGACATCGCCCCAGATCGCTCCACCGGGATAAACCTTAGTATGCATATTGGCGTAGTACTTGCCTCCTAAAAGAGAATCTACTTTGCTTTGCGCCAATACACCCGTTACCGCCATAAAGGGTGAAGCTGGTAAAGGACTGGGGAAATTTATGTCAACTGGGCCGGTACCATCCGCATTGGTGACCCGATGCAGGTGGCCTGCCGTTGGTGGATCGGTGGTGGGAAAACCCTGGTAGGTGACCGTGTAACTAAGGATCCGGGTCGTCGTGTTTAAGTCGCCAACAAACGTACCCGTAGCCGGAGAGGTCGTGGAAGATGGTTTTTCATTAGCACCATTCAGGCTAGTCGTCAGACGCGTTGTTGTAGAAGCAACAACCGGATTTTCATCACTCTTTTTACAAGCGGAAAAGGATAAGCTCAGGGCCAATAGTACTGTCAAGGCCACGGGAGGGATGTGCATATTCATAAAAGAAACGTTTATGGACTCTAGCAAAGGATATTGCTAGAGGCAGTGAAACCAACCATATTGGTTTGTCAAGATGATGACCAAGCGCAAGCGTTTAATGCTATATGTACGCTGTATCTTCGTAAATAGATTGATAGGCGTACCGGCAGTCTAGTTAGTTCCGTGAAACGGCGCCCCCTACTAACCTGCCTTAGCCAATTATTTACGGGATTATCTACCCCAAATTCAATGCTCTGTCGTATGTCTCTACAATTCGATCCCTACAACCACGGGCAACCCATTAGGAATCGCCCATAACCCGGGTATAAAGAATAACTGGTACAATATATATTCTACAGCACTTAAACTATTATAAGTCAATATGTTACGGCTAAAATTTCATTTTAACGGTCGATTAATTGAAAGGGATAGAAAATGAAATTATTTCATATTTTCGATCCCTACAAACGTTTCATATTGCCGTTCGCGTAATCAACCGGGACGCCGGAGCGTTTTCACGAAACCTGCTCATTTATCGAGTTTTCTGAAAGGAACCGGGCCGCGCCACGGTGGCTGCCGGAGCAGTATACGTTTTGAGTAATTCAGGTTTGATAGCTCCAAAATCTTGACTGTAAATAGCTTTAAGACAAGTATTTATAGCTCCAGGTGAAAGTATTGTACCACTCTTACACTTTACCCGGGTGATGGTCATGAACATGATGCGGGGCATTAAGGGCATGGGCGGTATGCAACACAACCTGAAATAAGCAAACGATAGGCGTTTCAAAAGCCACTTGGAAACATAATCATCAAATTCAAAAATGCCCAGCCTGTACTAATCAGGCTGAGCGTACCAATTGAGGAGAATAGCCTACCCTTTCAAACTGGTTTCCTGTTTCTTGAGATCAGCCAACTCTTTGGTTTGCTCACTAATGACTTTATTCGCTAGCGTCTTCATTGATGAGGTTTTACCTTCTTTCAAGAACGCACGGGCCATATCAATACCTTGTTGATGGTGCTGGGCCATCATACTGGCATAGTCATGGTCCACGTTGCCATTCATCGAGTGCTTGCCGCCGTGCATAATTTCCATGCCGGTTTGTCCCAATTTTGACGAAGACGACATGGGTTTGTGGCTGCTCAGAAACTGATCCAATTCCTTAATCTCTTTCTGATTGCTGGCTTTGATCTTGGTCGCCATTGCCTTTACCTGAGCGTTCTTTCCCTGCTTGATTTCCAGGTCTGACATATCGACGGCTGATTGGTGGTGCATCTTGAGCATCATCGCAAAGTCATGATCAGGGTCTCCCGTCATTTTCATACCCATCATTTTGTTCATGCCTGACATCATTGATTTCATCATGGCATTACTAGTCGATTGCTGGGCCAGAATAGGCTGAACCATCAGCATAGTTACTAGGGTAAAAGCTAACATAAGTCTGTTCTTTTTCATACTTATTTTGTTATCTTATTTCACAAATATGACATCAGCGTTAGCTGTTTTCAATAGGGTTTGTTCTTGATCAGCCAGTCTTGAAATTGGCTAATCTCAGTTTTCTGCTCCTCGATTATTTTCTGAGCCATCTGCTTCATAGAATCCACCTTACCGTAATTCAATTCCATTTGAGCCATATCTAATGCGCTCTGATGGTGGTCGATCATTAAGGCGGTGAAATCAACATCAGAATTGCCGGAAAGGAACCGGGTATCCTGGGCTTTCATCATTTTATCCATGCCTTGCATAGCCATTGCATCAAATGTCTTGCCTGCATCCGAAGCGACTGCCTGATGACTGCTGAGAAACTGAGTAAACTGAGACTTTTCACTCGTCTGTGAGGATACTACATTTTGCGCCATTGTCTTAATCATCGGATCATTCCCACTTTTGAGCACTTCATTGGCCATATCGATAGCCCCCTGGTGGTGCATCGACATCATCATAGCAAAATCATGGTCCGGGTCACCCGTCATCTTCATGGCGTTCATCTGCGTCATATTCGCATGCATGATTTGTTGATACACATTCGCGTCATGCGTTTGTGGGGTAATGCCGTCATTATTTTTGTTGCAGGCGGTACTGACTATTGCCAGCAAAGCGATCAGGGCCAAACGGCCTAAAAGATTATTTTTCATATAATTGAGTAAAACGTAACAACTTAATCAACTAACTATTTGAGGACAGGCTCGGTTTTTACAAGATTCCCCGGTGGAGTTACAGAATTTTAGATTCCTCGGTTGGGATTAAGGCTCCTTTTAAGCAACTTAGCTTTTTAGTTGACTGCCAACTCATTAATCTATGCCCACAGATACCTTAACCCACTTAATCGAAGATTACAAACAAAATTCTGATCTGACGTACTAAAGCTGGTTTCTGCACAACGAAGACCGTTTAAAAGCGTTTCGATCAATTCGACGTGGCGTCCTTCAGGTCATCAGTGACATCAAGGATGGCTCTTTTCCCAACGATTTTAAAGGTAGTTCGTTAGAGTTCGTACTAAACTGCATTACTGAACAAAAGCAGGTGTTTGAGGGGGCTTCTCATCCTTTTTATTGGAAGCCGAAGCTACGTATCCCGGACATTTATGAGAATCAGGACCACAAGCGGTATTTTGGACAGTTCCTGGAATGCTGCCTGAAGGCGACTAAACCGGAAACGATTACGAATGAGATTACCCGGCTTAATGCCTATAAAATTAAGGGCTTGGGACCAGCCGTTGCCAGTATTCTTTATTTCCTGCATCCGACTTGGGTACCGCCTTTCAATACCGCGATTATCAACGGCTATAACCGGCTCTTCAACGAACGGCGTAAGCTCGGTTCCTGGCCCGAATATTTGGCCATTCGGGAAAAGATGCTATCGGTGAATACCGAATATCGGCACGTTTTATCAAACGATTTGGGCGCTTTGTCAGGATTATTGTTTGAGATTGGAGCGGGAAACGTATTAGTACCGGGCTTATCCGATCAGCCCCTTATTGAACGCGATAAACTGGAAAAGCAATTATCAAAACGGCATAAAGCAGTTGTTGATGAACAACGGGAAGAACAAACGCATAGTGAAATGCAGTACCATCTGTTGACGATTGGACGCGCATTGGGTTACGATGTTGTAACCGCCCGGAATGACATTTCCCGGCAATACAATGGCCATTTGTTTTCATTTCTGAGTCTACCAAACCTGCCCGCCTTACCCGTCTCGCCGGAAACGGCTCAAACCATTAGTCTGATTGATATCGTATGGTTAGAGAAAGCAACAGGGCGTATTATCTGCGCTTTCGAGGTTGAAAAAAGTACATCGATCTACTCCGGCATTCTACGGCTGACCGACCTGACCTGCTCGTTACCTGATCATGCCACGACGTTGTACCTAGTGGTTCCCGACAGTCGCCGGAGAGAGGTCGAGATGCAGTTAACCCGTCCTTCCATTCGACAGACAAATACCCCAATCCGCTACATTCTGATGTCGGAATTACGCACCCATTGCGATGCACTATGCCGATTTGGTGATAGTCATCAAGTACTTGAGAAGATTGCGCGGGCCGTGTGACCTAGAAGAGGTCTTAACTTATTCTAGGATGAGATAAACTGATAACTGCCATGGCCGGTTCAGTCGCTGGTCCCTGCACGGTCCACCGTTGCGAGGGAACCGCGCTCAGCGGTGCGGGATTGCTTATTTTCAGAATCGGATAGCCGTCAGCTTTCTCCAAGCCGAACTACTGCGGCCAAATGCCTTTTAAAAACAGTTTTAACCTGGCTGACGTTTCTTCATCAATGGTCTTTAACCGTTGAAAACGCTATGGAATCCCAGAATATGAATCATGACAATATGAAAAAGGGGCATTACAGAAAATTCTTTCTGATGCTCGCAGTATCGTTTGTGGTTATGCATTTGACGATGTATTTGAATACGGAAAAGGTTGATCACCTCTATTTAAGTACAAATCGTCTTTACATGACCACCCTGATGATTACGGTAATGGCCGTGGTCATGTTACTGTTTATGCGCTCGATGTACCAGGATCAGCGTACTAATATGTTCATTATTGGCGGGAGTGTTGCCTTGTTTGTTGCGGCCTTGTTTTGTGTCCGCCATCAGGTATTTATTGACGATAAACGGTTTATGCAGTCCATGATCCCTCACCATTCAATTGCTATTCTGGTTAGTAAAAATGCCGATCTAAAGGACCCGGAAGTGAAAAAGTTAGCTCAGGATATTATCAAGGCTCAGGAGCGAGAGATTGCCCAAATGAAGCATATTCTTACCCGAATAGACAGCGAATGAAGTTTAAACAGCCATTAAATTTATATTTTTTTGCACCGTTATCAAGTAGCAATCAAGTACTTCCTATTTCTAAATCTACGGAAGACTTTTTTAGGCAAAACAGTTGATTGTCTTGTCCAAAAATGAAACCGACGTTTTTGTGGATGCGTTTAGCGGTAGTTCACATTGCTGCAACCCATTCATTTATACCAAAATTACGAGTTCATTAAATAACATCAACTACCCTTTTATTGGTCGAAAATGGCCGGTTGAGTAGGAGGGGAGTCTGTACGGATACAAATAGGTAAGTTGCGTAGAGAAAACGCGACGTAACTTGTACCAGAGGCCTGACAAAGGATAAATGAGTTATTTTTTGCCTGAGGAAAATGGAGTTTTACTATAAGCCGATAATCACTTCATTTACTGCCCGGTGTCCTTATGCCATTTTGGCGCTTCGAGCGGCAACCGACGACCATCAAACGGCGTTTTGATGGGGCCATAGTATTTGGCCAGATAAGCCAGAATAGGCTTTTCCGTATCCCCCAAATCCCACAGCTTCTGAGTACGCTGCATCCAGCGAATACGCTCAATCCATTTTTCCTGGTCGAAATGGCTTTGCAGAATCAGCTTACTTGAATGGCAGACCGTGCATTGCCCCTTCACAAGGGGCATGGTTTCGTCCAGAGTCAGCCCCGACTCGGTATCGACATGAACCCCATCCGCGTTGATCGTCGTAGTCGCCCCTGGTATTGTTGCGACGGGCGTACCTTTTATCACTTTTTTCGTCGTCGCCGAACGGTGCGCTGCCGGTGAGGTTGCTGCCTTCACGGGCGCCTTTTTGGCGGGAACCGGCTGCTGGGCGACCCAGGCGCATAACAGCCAGACACACAGGCTGCTCACCAACCATCTGTACTTGGTCAATCTCTGTTTCTCGTTCATCATTTTTTTGTTCCTGTTCGTTCTGTTCTTTCCTAAACAACCTTCACGGCAATCCGGTGACAGGCATTGTTGATGTAGCCTTCGGGGTTCCATTGGGGCATCACCATCGGCTGCGCCACGCCCACCTCGTCGGTGGCCCGCGCCCAGACCTCGTAATACCCCTGAATGGGCATTTGTACCTCGGCGGTCCAGTGTTGCCAGGCCAGCCGGTTTTTTGGGGCTTTCAAGTCCGCTTTCTGCCAGGTCTGACCAAAATCGATTGAGACGTGTAGGTCCTTCACCGTGCGGTCGCCCGCCCAGGCATGACCGCGTAACGATAGTGTTTGGCCTATTGGCAGTTCCAGCCCCGTTTTAGGCGAGGTAATGACTGACTTCACCGGCATCGACTCGATGATTTTGAAGTCGCCCTCCGGCGGATCGACACCCGGCACCACCGGATGAATAGGGATGCGGTAACTTTTACCCGTCATTTTGGCCCCGTCGTGGACTTTATCGCGAATGGCAATCGTGTGCAGCCACTTCCCCGACACCGACGCGGGCCAGCCGCCAATGACCAGCCTTAGCGGGTAGCCATGGACCAGCGGAATAGCCTCCCCGTTCATGGCCCAGGCAATGATCGTTTCGTCTTCGAGGGCTTTGGCGATGGGAACACCCCGCGAGATGACCGGCTGTTTCGGGTCGCGGCTTAGGTGCAGGTCTTTACCGTAGTAGCCGATATACACGGCGTTGTCTTTCAAACCGACATCGGCCAGCAAATCTTTGAGCCGGATACCGGTCCATTCGGCGCAGCTTACCCCGCCTTCAGCCCACTGATTACCCGCCGTTTTGGGGAAGAAACCCGCCCGGCCATTGCCGCCACACTCGACCACCAGTTGGTAGGTGTAGGGCTTGAATTTGGTTTTAAGGTCATTAAGGGTGTATGTTTTTGGGGCATTTACCGATTCGCCGTTGATGGTCAGTATCCAGTTGGCTACGTCGATGTTTTCAGGAATCAGGCCGTTGTTGCGGATAAACATCTTGTCGGCGGGTGTCACGGCATCGTCGAGCAGGTAAGCCGGGGTTTCCACGTTCCAGGGCTTGTCGTTCAGCACGACTAAGTTCTTGTTTTTAGTCGCCAATGGGTCAATGTCAAACGCTACCGGCAGGTACTGTTTAGGGAGCCGGTCGGCAAAGACGATGTTGGTGCCCAGCAGGGCGGTCAGGGTCGTGAGCGAACCGGCTTTCAGGAAACCCCGCCTGTCGAAGAAATTGGCTGCGTCGTTTTTCATGGGATCAAAAATGTCAGTAAAGGTGATTTTGTTTAGTTAATTGAACTATACGTGCAGGATAGCATAGAGCGATACTGTAGAGATCAGTATCCATAAAACGACGCCCTGCACCATGGGTTTCCAGCCCACCGCGCGGATAACCTTACCCGATAGCCCGGCCCCAATCAGAAACAGCGTCAGCGTCAGGCCAATGTGTGCCAGTTTGACCAGTATCCCGGCAAGTGGCTCAATAGCGGGTAGATACGTGTGAGCGATCATGGCCAGGATAAACAGGCCAATGAAATAGGGAATGCTGATTTTACCGTTTCCCGTCCGAAACAGAGCCGCCGTGCCGAGAGCAACCGGAATGATCCAGAGGGCACGGGCCAGTTTCACAGTGGTGGCCAATTGCAGGGCCTCGGGGCCAAACTTAGCGGCCGCGCCCACCACCGAGCTGGTATCGTGAATGGCCAGCGCGCACCACAACCCAAACTGCGATGGAGTCAGGTGCAGCCATTGGCCAATGAGCGGAAAGACGATCAGCGCGACGGAGTTCAGGATAAAAATGGTACCGAGGGAGACGGACAGTTGCTTTTCTTCGGCCTTCATCACGGGCGAAAGGGCGGCAATGGCGCTCCCTCCGCAGATGGCCGTACCAGCTGCAATGAGGTGGGCCGTTACCCGGTCGATCTTCAGCCATTTACCCAACAGAATACCCACCGTCAGCGTCCCGGCGATGGACACGACCGTAAACAGTACGCCTTCTTTCCCCGCCTGCACTGCACTATGTACGTTCATGCCGAAGCCCAGCCCGACCACCGATGCCTGTAACAGCCAGTGCGTGGCCTTATGATTAAGGTGTAGGAATGGATGGCCGACAAACTGCGCCATCAGCAATCCCAGCAACAAGGCCAGTGGGGACGACATAATCGGAGTCAGGCAAAGCACCAGCGCGGTCCCAAAAATGAGTTCGCGGGTGGTGAAGGTATGCGAACGCAGGGTGTCAATATGCTTGAGGAAAGGAGTGCGGGGCGTTGTTGTCGGATTCATAACCGGTTACTTTATTGATGGATCAAAGGTACCCGGCCGCTGGGTGCGGGGCCAATCATCCCTGCTCATAGGTGATTACTTTCGGTTATAGTGATGCCTCGTAAAGCGCATAAACGTATCGGCCAGCCCCTCGCTTACCCCTTGCAACTGAATGGCGTAAAAATCGCGCTGTATCGCTAAACCGGCCACATCCAGCACTCGCAACGCACCCGATTTGAGTTCATCCTGCACCGCAAAAATGGACACAAAGGCCATGCTCTTTGAACTGCCCAGATACGATTTGATTCCTTCGGTGCTGCCCAGCTGCATACCGACGGTGAGGTCGGTCAGGCGCAGCCCCGCCTTTCGCAGGGCGTGTTCGACTACTTCGAGTGAGCCAGAACCGCGTTCGCGCAGCACCAGCGGAATGGTTTTCAACTCATCCAGCGTCAGCTCATCCCGCCCGGCCAACGGGTGGTCGTCCCGGCAAACCAGTACCAGTTCGTCTTTGACAAAGGGCGTATAGCGAACATCGCTGTGGTGGGTGCGGCCTTCCACTAAGCCCAGATCGATGTCGTTGCCCAGCAGGGCCTGTTCGATCTGTTCGGTGTTGCCGCTGAGCAGGGATAGCTTCACCTCGGGCGTGTGCTCCTGAAAGCGGGCCAGTACCGCCGGAATGACGTACTGGGCAATGGTCGAACTGGCCCCCAGCCGCAGCTGTCCGCCTACCCGGCCCTTGAGTGTATTCATGTCGAATTCGGCCTGCTGGTAAATCGCAATGATTCCTTCAGCGTGGCGAAACAGCACCTGACCGGCCCTAGTAAGACTAACCTGGTTACCCCGCCGGTCGAAAAGGGCCGTGCCAAACTGGCTTTCGAGTTCCTGAATGTGTTTGGTAATGGCGGGCTGGGTCACGAATAGGTCGGCGGCTGCTTTGGTGAAACTGAGCCGTTTGGCCACCGTGTAAAAGACATTCAGGCGAAAATCGAGCATAGAACGATAGGAGTGAACGGCTAAAAATGGATTAGCCAAACCGGGAAGAAGGTGTTTTAAAGTGTCGGGGTTAACTCACCTTTTCAATAACCATCAGGGCGTACTCAGAACCACGGCACCGGCCGGATTTTTATCGCCCTGCAGCACCACCAAGAACCGCCCCGCCAGTCGCAGTTTAATCTGGTAGTACGCATTGATTTCCACCGCGCCTTTGTCATCCGTTTTAAACGCTACCACCGCTTCGGGGTTGACCGCCATGCTTTTCTGGTCGGACAGGTAGAGCGTGTATGCTGTGTCGGGCGTCAGCTTTTTGAGGGCCAGAACCAGCTCGTCGATCCCCCCGATGGTGCGCACGGTAGCCCCGCCCCCGACGCCCGGAACGGGTGGCGTCCCGTTGGGCGTCAGCCGCACGTTTACCGGTGTGGTTGGTACGAAAGCCTCCAGATTGGCTAGCCCGGTCGATCCGTCGGGTATCGCCCGGACGGCATACACCAGTGCCTGCGGGGCCTGCCCGCCCGGTATCTGCCGAATTTTGGTGTTGGTCTTCGTATCAATGACATCAACCGCGTCGCCGTTCTCCAGCCCTACGTACAGTTTACTGCCGTCGCCCGAGGGCCATATCCCGTGGGGATTCGGGCCGACCGGAATCGTGGCCACCAACTGACGGCTGCGGCTGTAGACTTTCACCACGTTTTCCCCGCCCACCGTCACGTAGGCAAACGCCCCGGCGGCACTGCCGCTGTAGCGCGAGCCGCCCTCCGCCCCCGCGAAGTTGACGTGGTTGGTGCCCGGTCCGGTGTCGATGACGCCTTCGGTTTCGTAGGTCTGGGCATTCACCACGCTTACTTTGCCCTCATCCTTGTGGGTGAACCAAACCTGCTGCCCGTCGAAGGTGGCCGCGATATTGGGCGAAAAGGGCGTTACGGTTGGAATACGTTTGATAACCTGGTAAGTTTTGGTGTCGACTACGTCCAGTTCGGCGGTGAACGAGTGGTTGACGAAAGCCACCTTACCGTCGGGCCGGAACACGACCATGCCCGGCCCTTTGGCCGTCTCGATGCGTCGAACCTCCTGCAACTTCTCCACGTCGATAACGGACACGTAGTCCTCCCCCCGCACCGTTAGCCAGAACTGCTTACCGTCGGGCGTGAAAAAACCCTCGTGCGGGTTGCGGCCCACGTACACTTTCCCCTTGATTTTGTTGGTCGTCAAATCCACAAAACTGACCGAGTTCGTCAGCGTAGAAACGACGCCTAAGGTGCGGTTATCCGGAGAGATGCCCAGGCCGTGCACGTTGGCCTCCCGGTCGTAGAGTGGGCTAAAGTCGTTGGGGCGGGCGATGCCAAAGCGAATGACCCCCAGGAGTTTGTCAGTCGAGGGATCAAACACCGATACTGTGTTGGAACTCTGGTCGGCGGTGTAGACCCGGTCCTGGCCCGTCACGCCCACCGGACCCGCATCCGGCGTGGTGACCGGTGTCAGCATGTGATCCTGGCAGGCGGTCAATACGCTCAGGCCAACCGCCATTAGTAGTACTGGAATTTTCATGATCTGTTTTCGTTGAGTGTGATTGCTGTATATGGCTGATTCAGCGCGGTTAATCCATCACAACACCGAACGCCTTGGGTTGGTAACCCATGTGGTGCTGTGATGGATCAATCAGTTCATTATGAATTAGGGGTCAGGGCCTGCCCGTTCACCACCGGGCTGATCTGCACCACGCGGGTAGCACTCCCCGTCTTCCCCGCATTGTCGGTCACGCGGGCCGTAATGGTCACCGATGTTTTGCCCACGGGCATCAGCAGCGAGCCGCCCACCACCCAGCCGAAGGTCGTCCGCACGTAGCCCGTGGGGTCGAGTTCGCTGCCCGCAATGTTGAACACAGGGGCTAAGTTACCCCCGGCCACGATGATGTTGCCGTTGGGTTGCAGCAGGGGCACGTCGAAGGTCACGTTCAGTCCCGTTACGTAGCGGTTGGGCCCTTTGGATGACTGGGTAGGGTCGACGATCGTACCCCGGGTGGCGTCGTCGCGGCCCTCCCCATTTTCATTGACCCCAATACCCGCTCGGCTGATGTCGAGTGCGGACACCTGAATGAAAAACAGCGAGGCATTGGTGGGTGGCGTGGGCGAGGTTTTGGGGCCAGTGGACACACTAGACGGATCGCGGGGAGCCAGCAGGGTGACAACCGGACCCGCCGGGTCAACCGGACCCGTGGTGTTGAGGGTCGCCGAGGGCGGGGGCGTCAGGGCCTGCCCGCTGGTGGCTATTCCATTGCCTTCGGCAACGGAGAGGGTGATTTTGTCGGTGCCCGTTTTGCCCGCTTTGTCCCGGACCGAGACGGTAATGGTAAACTGACCGACGCCCACCGGAATGGATTCGAGCACGTGCCAGCCGGTCCAGATGGTGACCCCCGGGCCGGGCGTGTCGTCGGTGCCGGCGATGTTGAAGAGGGCCGCCAGGTTGGTATTTTTTGGGATGATACCACCGTCGGGTTTAACCAGGTCGGTGTCGAAGAGAACCGTCAGGCCCGGCATGTTGGGGTTGACATTACCCAGCAGGGCGGTGTTGCGAATGTTGAGGCTTTCGTTGGTAATGACGTTGACCGAATCGCGGGTGACCACTTCCACATTAATCTCAAAGCCGCTGCCGTTGAAGCTGCCGGCTCCGGGTCGGCCGTCCCCGCGCGTGACGCGGGCATTAGCCACGGGTGAAACAATGCGCACGGTAGGGGCAAAATTTTCCGGTTCGCGGTGGTCGGCGCAGGCGGTGGCCAGCAGGGCCAGTATTCCAATCAGCAGTAGTCTATTGAACATCCTATTGGTTTTACTTAACGGGTTAATTGTGAGCTAACTTAGCTACTACGGAATAGTTTGGAAAAAGGTTGCGTGGGATAGATCGTCTGCCCGATTCGTCTATCCTCGGGAAGCGGATTTAAAAGGGGCAGGTGCCGTCTCGTTGCGGTATCGGGCTAACTACCAACCGGCGAAATGAGCTCCTTCGGGCGCTGTTGTTTTTCGTAGAGGATACCCAGGACGGCCCCGAAAAGCCAGTTAGCCACCGCAAAGTAGGCTATACCGGATGGGGGGAGTACGCGCCAGCCGATTACTCCCTGGCCGAGTGCGGGTAAGACCAGCAGGCCGTTGATGAGCCAGGGGAGCAACGAAAACAAACTGCCCTTTACCAGCCCGCTACCGGGCAGCCGGGCGTGTAGGACCGCGACGAAGAGCCACACCATACCAAAACCGGTCGCGTAGTGAAACGCCAGCCAGAACGGAAGCGTAGCCGGGCCGGGTAATCCGGCCTTCGCCCAGGCGTAAGTGATGCCCAGCCCATTGGCTATCGGTCCGGCGTAGCGACTACCGAGCCGGAGCAAACCGCCACTTTCCGCCACAATACCCAGGGGTTGCGCCAGTTTCAGGGCCAGTGTATTGACCGTAATCGCTACAGTTCCGGCCAGTAGTCCCGCTCTTAGTGGTGTTGGGGTCATGTTTGGATGATAAGTCGACTTGGTGAACGGATGATGGGTGGCAGGCAGGTAAATTAGGCCGGGTTGAAGGCCCGGTCAGGGGGCAATGGGCGGTTGAAAGCCATATTTTTTGTAGATGGCCTGCGCGGTTGGCCCGGTCAGGAAGGTCATAAAGTCGGTGGCAGCCTGGGGATGCGGGGCCGTTTTGACTGCGCCCCCCTGGTATTCGGCCACCACGTTTTCAATATCGGGAATGGCAATCAGCTCGACGGGGTTCTTCAGCTTCTGCTGATAAAACGCTTCGGTAAACCAGACTGGCCCCGCGTCCGACTCGTCGTAGAGCACCCGCATGGGTGTTTGGCGATGGTGAATCTGGGTCAGAAATGTGCTGTGGTCGGCTACTTTCGTTTGCATGATGGCCGATTTGAGCGCGTCGCCCCCGGCCTTTATGTAGGCCTCCTCGATGCGTCCGCCGATGCCTTCCCAGGCGGGGTTAGGCATGCTTATCCTCACGTCGGCCCGACTCAGGTCTTTCAGTCCGGTGATCTTTTTGGGATTGCCTTTTCGCACCATAATCGCCAATTTATTCCGGGCGTAGGTCTGAATGCTCACCAGCCGGTCGCGGTTTTCCTGCACCCGCTTTTTGCCGCCCAGGTACACATCGGGCTGGTGGTCGATCCGCATATTGCCGATGACGATCGAGCCGGTGGCCATCTGTTTGGCCAGAATACCCGGCGGCAGCGTCTCCACAAAGATCCGGGTGTAGGTGGGATAGTCTTTTTTGAAAGCGGCCAGCAGATCGTCCAGTACCATAAACTGATTGCCGCCCATAAACACCACCAACTGCGGGTTGACGATGTCGCCGTAGAGGTCGGGCACATTATCGACGCCCGGTACGGTGAAGGATACCCCACCGGTGGGGGGCGTATTCCAGGGTGGGTCGAAACGGTTCGGAGTAGGGGCTGGCTGCGCCTGACTGTCGGTAAGGAGGCTGGCCATGAGCACTATCGTAGCGAGAATTGGGTTGATTTTCATGAGCGAATATGGATGAAATTCCGGTGGAAAGTCTTGTTGATTGGATTATGGGTGAATGATCGTCCAGCCTTCCTGCCCCCGGATAATCAACTCGCCATTGCCGCTCGGCACGTAGGACAGGAACGGAAACAGTTCGTCTTTGCTGATTTTACGCTCGCGCATGGTATTCTCGCACATGGACAGGGTTACGCCCCGGTCCTGGAGTTTTTTGACCATCTCCTCATAACCGCTGTCTTTTCTGAACGCGGCTACGCCGGGGCCGTGAACGACCAGTTCGAGGTCGAGTTTACCCTTGAGCCGGGGATCGTCGAGGGCGTTCTGGATGTTGCGGAGGGTGCCTTTAATTTTATCGGGTTCTTCGCTGTCGAGCTGGTAGGCCGCTTTATAATGGGCTTTGGTGGCTTCAGCTCCATGGAAAACTGACGGGTCTTTGGTCTGCGCCAGGGCGGGTACGGTTGCGCCCAGCAGGGCGGTGACAAACAGCATAGTGATTGTTTTGAGCGTTTTCATACGAACTGGGTTGAGATTGAATTTAGTCATTTTGCTTGCGGGTCAGCCGCTTTCTTTGCGTCGGCAATGGGTTGATATGGCCCGAATTTGTGCTGTTTTTCGCTGAATGCGTCTGCATAGGGCGCAAAGGGGAAATCGACGGGTTTGGCTTCGATCTTCGGCCAGTCTCTGTGTTGATCTTTGTGGGGCCGGGGCATCGAGTTGACAAAGGCCGCCAGGTCCCAGGCTTCAGCATCGGTCAGCATCGGGCTTTCGTAACTGGCTCCAAACGGCATGTTGTTTTTAACGTATCCCGCAAAACTGGATAGCCGGAACAGGCCCGCTCCGTCGTTGTAACTGTGCGGCCCCCACAGGGGTGGGTAGGTGTACTGCGCGTCACCCGCCACCTTAATGCCTTCCCCTTTCGCCCCGTGGCAACTCTGGCATTTGGCCGCATACAGCAACTTACCTTTGGTCGGATCGGCTGCGCGGTCCAGAAAATCCAGTTTCGCCAGGCCCGCCCCTTTTGGCTTATCGCCTTTGGGAACACCCGTGCCGAGCCATTTCATGTAGGCTACCATCGCTTTCATTTCACGGCTGCTGCTGTCGGGTCCTTTGCCGCTCAAGCTCCGCTCGAAACAGTCCGTGATGCGTTTCACCACCGTCTCGATACCCCCCGACCGTTCCCGAAATTTGGGATAGGTCGAAAAAACGGCCGCGTAGTTGTTGCCCATGATTTTGGTGCCCGCATCCAAGTGGCAGTTCTGGCAGTTCATGCCGTTAGACAGGTGTAACACCGATCCGTTCGGGCCGAGGTATTTGGCGGTGTGGGCCACTAATTCCCGCCCGTAGCGGATCTCTTTGCCAGCCGCCCCGGCGGGCAACTGGGCATCGCCGGGCGGGTGCCAGTAGTTGGGTTTGGGCTGCCCGTCGGGTTGCGATGAAACAACCGGAGTTACGGAGGCCGTCTGCACCGCCGGGCCAGTGGTCCAGGCAACCGATTGGGCCGGCGCGGTCGTGTCGCCGAGTCCGACCATAACGACAACGATCAGCAGGCCGACGATAGCCACAGCGATCAGGCCAATCAGCGCGTTGAGCCAAGTAATCAGTTGCCAAACCGGCGCATCGGCCGATGAGTCAGTTTGGCGGGGTGCGGGCAGATCAGGTTGCGTTTCCATTTTTATCGTTGTGCGTTTACTTATTTCGTGAACCACAGTTTTATGGCAATACCAACCAGCAGGACCGCAAAACCTTTGGTCATTAGCTTGACGGGTATCATGGTGGCGAGTTTGGCTCCGAAAAAGCCGCCGATCAGAAATCCGGCGGCAATCCAGACGGCGGCCCAAATGTCGATAGCCCCCTCTTTGTAGTAGGCAAACGCGGCCAGCAGCCCCACCGGGGGAATCAAGGTGGCCAGGGCCGTTCCCTGCGCCGTTGTCTGCGAGAAGCCGAAGAGCAGCACCAGGGCCGGTACGATGATGATACCCCCGCCGATGCCAATCAGCCCGCTCAGGGCACCGGCCAGCAGACCAAGCAGGAGTAATAGCAGGACATGAGTCATGGTAATTCAGGGGATAAATGACGAATAAGCACCAAACAGATTTACGGATGGTCCGGTTAGCGGAGACTGGCTTTTTGTAACCGATCGGTCAGCAGACCCTGTAAGCCACCCAGCACCAGCAGAAACAGTCCTACGAAACCCAGGGACGTTTGCAGCCCGTCGGGACGCATCACTAAGGAGAAGGCAAAGCCACCGGCTACCAGCACGCAGATGGCATGAATGATCTCGACGCCGTAATCTTCTTTCTCGTCGGAACGGGTGCCCAGGAAGTAGAAAATGGCTTCGATGGCTTGCAAAAAAGCGTAAACGATGCCCCACAGCCCCAGAATATTGACTATCATCGCCAGTGGCTGACCAGCTTCGACCAGCAGGGCAACCCCGAAGATACTGTCCCGAATACCGGAAATGATAAACCAGCTATCGACCTGTTCGTGGCGTTTCCGGCGGAAGCCCAGAATCATCGTGCAAACCCCGGCGGCCAGCAGCAGGCCACCTAGCAGCAGGGCGTGGAGTAACGATGCCGTTGTTGGATGAATCAGCAGGACCAGGCCCATTCCGGCATAAAAGCCACCATGAAGGCCCATCAGCCACCAGGGCTGGGTTGCGGTTTTAATCGTGTTCGTTTTCATGAGTATAAGGGGTTTAGCCCGTTTTGTTGTTTCAAAGGTCAGGCCTTTTCAGAACCTCCGCCAATCACCAATAGTTATGGTCGATCCCCGATGGACGAGGGAGTACCCACCAACACCCCCTCGCTCGTTTCGATCCGTACCTGTTCCTGCTCGTGGGGCAGATTCGATTCGGGCGTGGCCGCCAGGGGTACCGTCTGCGGAATAAAATCATCGATAGCACCGGGTTTACTGTAGTCGTAGGGCCAGCGGTAGACCAGCGGCAGCTCACCCGGCCAGTTGCCGTGGAGCGGTACAATGGGCGTGGTCCATTCCAGGGTGTTCGATTTCCAGGGATTTTGCGGAGCGTACTTCCCCCGGAACATACTCCAGAAAAAGTTGAACAGGAAAATAAACTGCGCCCCAAACGTCACGAAAGCCGCGACGCTGATAAACTGATTCAGGTCGGTAAACGAATGGGTAAAATCGTAGGTGCTGAACGAATAATACCGGCGCGGAAACCCGGCGATACCGAGGTAGTGCATGGGGAAGAAAACTAGGTAGACACCCACGAATGTCAGCCAGAAATGCACGGCTCCCCAGGTGGCGTTCATCAGCCGGCCAAACATCTTGGGGTACCAGTGATAAATGCCGGCCATTGTACCAAAGAACGAGGCCGACCCCATAATGAGGTGAAAGTGGGCCACCACAAAATACGTGTCATGCAGTTGAATATCGAGTACGCTGTTGCCCAGAACGATGCCCGTGACGCCCCCGGTAAACAGAAACGAGACCACCCCGATGGCAAACAGCATGGCCGGACTGAAGATGATGTTACCCCGCCACAGCGTGGTGATGTAATTGAAGCCCTTGATGGCCGAGGGGACGGCAATAATCAGCGTCAGCAGCATGAAAATCGACCCCAGAAACGGGTTCATACCCGACACGAACATGTGGTGTGCCCAAACGACGAATGATAAAAAGACGATGGCAGCCATCGAGATGATCATAGCCAGGTAGCCAAAAATGGGCTTGCGCGACATGGTGGCAATCACTTCGGAGGTGATGCCCAGCGCGGGCAGAAAAATAATGTATACTTCTGGATGGCCCAGAAACCAGAACAGGTGCTGATAAAGAATAGCGGCTCCACCCGTTTCGGGCAATGCCTGACCGCCGATGTATATCTCGCTCAGGAAAAAACTGGTCCCCAGCGAATGATCGAAAAACAACAGCAAAAACGCCGAGAGCAGCACCGGAAAGGCAATGGTAGCAATGATGGCCGTGAAGAGAAAGGCCCAGACCGTTAGCGGGAGCCGTAGCATCGACATGCCCCGTGTGCGGTAGTTGATCACCGTAGCGATGTAGTTGATACCCCCCAGCAGAGTAGAAATCACAAACAGGGCAAACGCCAGCAAATAGAACGTCATGCCCAGGCCTGACCCGCCAGCCGCCTGGGGTAAGGCACTCAGGGGCGGATACACGACCCAGCCCCCTTCGGGCGGGCCGGTGGCGATAAAAAAGACCGAGAGCATCACCGCACTGGCCGCGAAGAAAAACCAGTACGACAGCATGTTGATAAAGCCCGATGCCATGTCCCGCGCCCCTATCTGGAGCGGAATGAGCAGGTTGCTGAAGGTACCGCTCAACCCCGCCGTCAGCACAAAAAACATCATGATCGCCCCGTGCATGGTGACCAGCCCAAGGTAACTGTCGGGCGTGAGCTGGCCCGTTTCGCTCACATAGTGGCCCAGCAACGGGCGCAGCCAGCCCAGTCTGGCAGCCGGGAAGCCCAGTTGCAGCCGAATCAGCATCGACGCCCCCCCACCAATCACCGCCCAGGCCATGCCCGTCAGCAGGTATTGTTTGGAGATGACTTTGTGGTCGGTACTAAAAATGTAGCGGGTCCAGAACGACTGTGGCTCGTCGTGGAGGTCGATGTCAGTGGCAGGGATTGGCGCTTCGGTAATCATAACAGTGTTGATGAGTAGGGCCAAAGCTACCGGCTTCGGGCGGTCTGATAAAGAGACAAAAGAACAGTTACACAGGACAATTCAATGATTATCAGGCGGTAACTCGCGGCGCTGCTGGGGCGTTTGCCCATTGTTTTTACGATAAAAGCGCGAGAAGTAAGCCGTATCGGTAAAACCCAGCGTGTAGCTGATGGCCTTGATCGTCAAGTCGGTATGCAGCAACAATCGGTCGGCTTCGGCCAGCAGACGGTCTCGGATGAGCTGGCTGGCTGTTTTGTCCAGTTGCTGCCGACAGCAACTGTTGAGGTAATTGGGCGTGACGCGCAACTGATCGGCGTAAGCCTGGCAGCTTCGCTGGTTGGCAAACTGTGCATCGAGTAACTCCTCGAACCGACGCACCAGCCCGCTGCTGTTGTGGGCAGGTACATAAGCCACCTCTTCGTAAAGCTGAAAGGCGTTTTCGAGCATCAGGTGCAGCAGCGAGGCAAACACCTCGGCCTGCCGGGGCCGGGGGTGCGTAAACTCCCGGTACGCCCAGTCGAACAGGGTAGGCAGCATGGGGGCGTCGGGCCGGAGCGACAGCAGCGCCGTGGGCCGGTCGGGCCGGAAAAACGGGTAGTCGAACAACCGTTTGGGAAAACGGGCCTGAAAATAGGCCCCATCGAAAAAGAGCAGCACCCCCTGGGCATCATTGCTCAGGCTCCAGCCGTGTACCTGCCCCGGTGCCAGAAAATACAATTGCGGGGGCGTAACGGTGTATGTTTGGGCATCGATAGTATGCGTACCCGACCCGGCCCAGACGTACATCACCAGGTAGAACGCATGGGCGTGGGGCTGGTCGATACCCCGCATCTGCCGGATTAGATCGGCGATTTGAATCATGTAAAACCCACGCTGATCCGTGGCATCACTGGGGTAATCGGCAATAGTATAGGTGGTTAATGGCTTGCGTTTCATGGTCGTGTCAGTCGCCTGGCTGGATAAGTATGTCCAGACGACCGGCTCAAAAGTAGGGAGCCATCGACCGGTGCGCCAATCATAACTGGTGCGGGGGCATTCCGAAAAATGATAGCCAGGTGGGAGCGGATTGCGTCACCTTTGTGGCCTGCTCGGCGTGTGTCGGAAAGCCCGATCAGGTTCCATTCACTTCCGGTTTTATCAACACACGTATGACCAACTTCCGGCACTGGCCGATTCTCGCTATGTTATTTACGCCCGGATTACTCGCGGCTCAGACCCCAACCGACACCCTGCATGTGTATGGTCCCGGTGGTCCGTTTGGCCCCCTGAATGAATGTGCTGCCCTATTTGGGCAGCAGACGGGCCACCCCGTTAAGGTGGTTGCTGGTCCTGATGTGGTCTGGCTGGCCGACGCGCAGCAACGTGCCGACCTGTTTTTTGGCGGTTCGGAATATATGCTCACCCAGTTTACGGCCGCGCACCCCGATCTGGTCGATGCCGCGAGTCGCACGGAACTGTACCGCCGGGCGGCCGCCATCCTGGTGCGGCCCGGCAATCCGAAGCAGATCAAAACCCTGCGCGACCTGACCAAACCGGGCATTACCATCCTCGACGTGAACGGGGCCGGGCAACTAGGGTTATGGGAAGACCTGGCCGGTCGGCAAAACCTGATTGGCGGCATTCAGGCCAACATCGGGCAGTCGTTCGCCAATTCGGCGCTGGGCATTGCCGCCTGGAAACAGGACAGCCGCTACGATGCCTGGATCACGTATGCGTCGTGGCATAACCGGCTGACGACCGAAACGGCGGTGGTGTCGTTGCCCCCATCGGAAGTCGTTTTTCGGGGTACGCCGATTGCCTTGAGCAAAACGACCCGGCAGGCCGATACAGCCCGGCAGTTCGTCCAGTTTCTGCAATCTGACAAAGGCCACGCGGTCTTCAAAAAATGGGGCTGGGACTGATGGCTAAGTGCTTCTGTCAGTAACGTCTACGCCGACCGCTGGCCGAAGGAACAGAACGTAAACGGCTGAAGCGTACCGAACGGCGTTGGGTGCTCGACCCGCTGGCAATATCGCTTGTTGAAAAACTGCCCCAGCGTAGCGGTTAACTGGGTTTCGGAATACTGCTGAACAGGTAAGCCGCTGCATCGTCCCGGCCCGTCTTCGGCAAACGTACCCACCACCAGCCGCCCCGTTGCGGCCAGGTTATCCCGAATCAGCGTCAGGTAGTCAGTTATTTCAGACTGGCTGGTCAGGAAGTGAAACGCGGCCCGGTCGTGCCAGAAATCAAAGGGCGTGTCCGGTCGAAACCGGGTCGCATCGGCCACCACCCAGGTGACCCGGTTGGCCTGTGCACCAAGCCGCCGCCGGGCTCGGTCGAGCGCAGCCGCCGAAATATCCAGCACCGTAACTTGCTCGAAACCCCGCTCCAGCAGACAGTCGACCAATCGGCTATCGCCCCCGCCCACGTCGATGATTCGGGCGGATTGGGGTAGCTTGGCTTCATCTATGAAACGCAGCGATTCGGCAGGCACCGGCTCGTACCAGCTAACCTGATCGGTTTCTTTGGTTTGATACACAGTATTCCAGTGCTCCTGACGGTGATGGGGGTTAGGCTCCATGGGAATTGATAGTAAGTGATTTTGGTCGTAAAGTAATCACATTACGGATGACCTGTCTGTGACAATACACACAGACCGACCTTTTTCTGAACTGTGGCACGGTAGGAGGGAAGGGGCTGGAAACGGTCCTTTTTGCGTTCAATAAAACCGTTCACTTTAATAGTTCAGCGTTTTTGTTACTTAGGTTGTTTTTCTGAACGGTTTTTTGAATAATATAAGCATAATATTCTTGAACGGTATCGTTCATCACATTCAACTCATTTAGATAAACATTAAGCAATTCACATGTCGAAATTTCGACAAAAACTATGTAGATTATTTCGACAAATACTAGATATATAGGCGCTAAATGAGTAAATTTGATTAAACTAATGAACGCATGTATCTATCTGAAAATCTATCGTTTCTGCGTGCTCATTACAAATTAACACAGGGGGATGTAGCCCAGAATATCGGTATTGGACGTACAACACTAACTGGTTATGAAAAAGGCGATTATTCGCCAACTGTTGATGTAGCTACAGCTTTAGCCAAGCTCTATAAAGTGTCTGTAGAGGCTTTATTATTTCGGCCAATCTTTTCCATGACACCAAAGCAGTTAGACAGATTCCTTAATAATCCTGATCCTAACCTAAGTGGTCAGCATCTTCAAGTCAGGGAGATCGTCACTACTGTCGGTACTGATAGTAAAGAAAATATAGAGTTAGTGCCCTTAAAAGCAGCAATGGGGTATTGCAATGGTGGCTACCAAGATGAAGAATTTATTGGTTCATTGAAAACGTTTCGACTACCTCTGCCTAATATCTCCCAAAATCGCAAGTATCGATTATTTCCTACGACGGGTGAATCGATGCTACCTATTCCATCAGGGGCTTTAGTATTAGGGGAATATGTCGACGATTTCTACTCGATCAAAGACGGGACTGGTTGTATCATAGTCAGCCATGATGGAATTGTCGTCAAAAAAGTTAAGAATGAACTGGCAACGAAAGATCAACTTATCCTTTACTCCTTAAATCCTGCCTTTGCCCCATTCACACTAAATTCGGTTAGTATTTTAGAAATCTGGAAATTTAAGCTGTATATGAACTTTGATTTCCCTGATGGAGAGCCAAGCCTAAGTACTTTGTTAGGAGAGATTCGTAACATTCAAAAACTGGTTGCAAACAGTTAACTTCTTTACTTAGATTCAAATATGTTAAGCTATGTGTTGCGATTTGTGAATGTGATGCTTTGTCTTTCATAATATACTACTGAATGAAAGATGTTTATTTAGTACTGTACTGATTAGTTTTTCTAAATGTTTAGGTAGTGGCTTAACTGTGTTGATTAGTTAGCGTAACCATTGAATACATACGCCACAAAATATTGATTGCAGCCTACTTACGCTCTAACGCTACCTACACTTTTGTCTGGGATTAACACCTATCAACACTATTCAGCCAATACCAATGTTTACATTATTCAGTATGACTGAAGTGCACTCGTTGATAAGTAGGTTGAATTTTTTCTAAGCTAGCTTGGGAAGTTTATTAATAGGTATGACATTGGATGGTCCAAACCAGCCATTTAAGTTGGCTAGTGTTGATGAATCCAGAGAGGCTAAATTAAGTAGTGTCAAGCGATCTTTAGCTCTTGAACAGCATACATAAAGTAAATTCAATGTTCGCTGGTAACGCGCGCTTCCTTTATCCTTTCCCGCAAAAACGTCAGAAAATTTATACATATTCCAAGCTCCATCATCAATGATTACCAAGACGTTAGTGAATTCAGCGCCTTTCACTCCATGTTTTGTAGCAAAGGGCGTGAGTTCTTCAACAAATTGATTAAATACTACCACCTCTTCATAAGGTGTAGCCATCAAATTATGAAAAAAGTTTTTTCTGCGCTGAATCCTATCATCAGACGGCTCTCCTTTGATTTCCTCCTCAAACTCACTCATAGTTCCCGGTTTACCCAAGAGCTTACTATCAAATATATACTGTAAGACTTCGCCAATTGTTCCTTCTGTACGTAACCGGTTTAGCTCATCCATTTTAGCTTTTAGATGAACTTTATCTGCGTGACGGGAAAGCGGCCACCCGCGCATACTCAGTAATTGAATAAACTCTGCGTATCGTTTTGTGGCATACTGTTCAACCAGAGCCTCAACAGTGTTACAAAGAAATTTAATGTACCGCTCTTCCTTTTCGAACAAACGATCTCGAAACGCCGAATACTGATCATAAACATACAATAGGTTATTGTACCCTTGCTGGGCAGCAATGCCTTTGTGAGTTAGCATTAATATTTTTGTCTCCTTGAAATTCCATCCTTTTTGGCTTTCCAACCAGTTCTGAGTAGCTAAGTAATTTGTTGCTAGCCTTAAGTCATCTGGTTGGCAATAGATAAAAGTAGCTTCACCGGGAAGATTTCTACCAGCAGGCTGTTGAAGTAAAGCTGGGCGGATTTTGCCAAGTAGTTGAATAACAGCCTGTGAACAACGATAGTTATCAGTTTTGGTAATGGTTACTAATGCTTCGTCTTGAATTTCACCCACGCCTTTATTGTAAATTTTCTGCATAGCGTCACCAAAAAAGCCGATAATAAATCGATCTTCATTACCTACCAGAAGGTGTTTTAGAAGCAAAGTAACTGTTTGAGGTTCGGTATCTTGATATTCGTCGACAAATAAATACGGAAACTTATCAGCTACAATCCGGGCGATTTTTGGGTATTTAACAAATAATGAAGTAGCTAGGGATAGGACCTGATCATGACTGATTTCACCCTCCTCCAACCGACGTCCATATTGACTATATTCAATATTTTTTTTGCTAAGCTTATCAGCTAAACCTTCTATTTTTTTTTTGGCCGTCTCATTACCTTCTATAATTAACTTTTTTAGCTCCGATTGATAGTTTTTACAGACAAGCCAAAGAAATTCATGAATAGTCAAAACAACTACAAGAGGATGGTTGTCAATTCGACTTGTAATTTCATGCTTAGCCACATTCGTATAGGTAATACAGACTACTTGCTGGCCAGTCCTCTCCAACTGGCTGCCTTTCTCTTGGGTGATATATTTAAGCGTCTCAACTAAAGTCCATGTTTTTCCCGATCCTGCTCCTGCCTCCAAAAGAAAGCTCTTCCATTGCTCAATGCAATCGATAATTTGCGCCAAACTAGGCGGTATATAGTCTAATCGTTGGCTAACCACGTTAATCCTTCTTTTATATAGGTCGGAACTTCCCAATTTGTAAGCATCATTATGTCAAAGGCAAATGCGGTTTTACTGTCAATTTCCTGAGCGATTTCATAGGCTTGTTGACGAATATTTGCTTCAGTTAGTTGGCCTAAAAGTTTAGGTAGTACTTGACCACCCATGGAACCAGAAAGTACATGAGCATTTCTGACCAAAAAGGCGTCCTCAAAGCTCCTTGCGCACTCATTTGTTGCTTCTTCCACTACTTGATAAGCCACTCTTATTTTTCCACTCGTTTTATCCGATTCAGTGCAAGTCTGTAGATCAGCCAGTAATTCTTTTTGAGGAAGCCACGATCTTAGGACTGCATTCGACGTTTTGTGTCCTAGACTAACTTTGCAGGCCTTACGATTAGCTGCGCATATGGAATCGAGGTCCGTAATAATCAAGGTTTTTACATTAAGAAAACACAGCAAATCTTTGAACAAATGTGCGTAGGCTCCCCCAACTTCGATGATTGAAACATACTTTGTCAATAGGCTAGGCTGCACCTTGTTAATCATTAAGGGTAGCAGTAGCCGTTCTACTGTACCTTCAATCATAATAATTTTGTCCGCGAAAAACATGTCACATCGATTCAGGGCCATGTACTGCTTCAAAAAGCGCATTCCATCCGGGTCTTTCTGATCTTCATGGATACGGAACTCGGATAGATTTTTGATAATCAGTTGATGAGCAGTATTGTCGAAGTAGCGAATATTATCAAAACCACTCTCAGCAATGATGTGCGAAGAGTGAGTGGTAATGACCACCTGTACATGCCAGTTGGATTTCGCTCGGATGAATTCTTTGATATTTTTAATAAAGATGTACTGCATCTGAGGATGCAAGTGGGCTTCAGGTTCTTCAACAAACAAAATCTGAAAGGCAGGCCTAGGTTTCCGCTTATCATATTCTTCGTAAAAGCTGATAAATTGCAATATAATATAAATTAAATTACTGTATCCCAGTCCATTATATGATTCGGGCAGTAGATTTTCAGCACTACCCCCATGCTGATAAAAAAGATGTGTATTCCCCTTTAAAATTTTGTCAGCCTCGAAGATTGACAGAATGGCTAATTTCTGTAGATTGATACCTTGTTCCACCCCAAACTGCGCTAGATCGGTAAACAATGACTTAAATAGCGATTCGTACTTCCCATTCAAGTCAACCGATACTGTTTGTAGTGATTCTTCAATTCGCTTTATATCCGCTTCTTTAACATCCTTGTTTAGTTTATAAAAGCTTTCAAATCCTTTAGAAAGTTTTTTATAATTATCGGAATATTGGTCATCAAGTTGACGTTGGGCGTAAATAAAACCACTCAAAAAAACTGCATTTAAATCGGAAAACTTCTCTATTTCAATAGAGTAATCCTGATTTTGGCTGTCAATCGCCCAAACTCTTGTTGAATAGAATTCACCGTAATTTTTTTTGATAAAGCCAACAATAGAGTGATTAAAATTTGTTTTGTGTCTGTCAAATGTCGAAAAAAGTTTCTCCGGCTCTCCAACACTATACTGGAAACTGACAAGTGCATCGCGCCGATCAGGGTCTAAATCCATAATGAAGGTTGACAAGGCCGTTAAGTCATCCTCTTCTTGGTACTCAATGTGTAGATCGAGCCTTATGGCTGGAAGAGCCGCTTTATATTCAGCCTCCTTTCGGATCTGCTCTTCTTCTGCCTCCTGATCTTGTTTCGATAAAAGGTAAATTTGGTAGAGATCGTAGGCTTCCTGGTATTTTGGATGACTACCGATGGAGAAATCTTCAAACTTAAAATGAGATCCTTTATTTTCTAAGAATTTGCAGAATACTTCAGTAAGTGAAGTTTTTCCTGAGTTATTACGACCAACTACCAACGTTGTTTGATCATGTAGACGAATCGTGACATCTTGTAACAAACGGAAGTTTTTTACCTGAACTTTGGCAATTTTCATTGAAAAGGTGGATAAAAGTAAAATTTTGCTAATCGATATAAGGCGATAAGTGGTTAGTCTTAATTAATAGATAAAATGGGCTTAATTCAGCTCAACAGAGTAGCATATGATTAAAAAAGGAAACATGGTTTCTGTATTTGTTTGCTAACAATGCTATATATCCAAGTCCGGTCGACCGTCTAGTTTAACATATATGAAAGAATCAATCATAGTACTCATACTTACAAAAGCGATGAATTATAATTATTCCCCGGCATGAGGTGGTAAACCTTTGTAGCGACTAATATATACAGATTCGACTTGTGCCGAAAAGGACTCGATTCGCAGAGGCGATTTAGGATCTGGTATGGTTGGATTAATCTTCCCTGTTAAAAGCACTTGAGGAATTAGGTGGTGAACGGGTTAGTTTGCCTCCGTTATCTTGCCAAGCCTGCCCGAAAGGTAATAAAGCAGCTGATGATACCTGTAAGGCTGGCATGGATTGTAGTGAACTCATGGAATTAACTCTATATCAATCGTTTGCTACTCTTAAGCTGTAAAATCCGTGATAAACGAGTCAGTAAACTACTTGATTGACAGATTTTGCATCAGCCACTTCAAGTCTAATTTTAGAACTCCGGTCCATTTTCGGCCCGTTAATGTACTATCCTTTTTAATCATCTGCTTTATTAAGTAAATAATTACGCTATATCCTCAAGAATGGAAATCAGGTTATCAAATGATTAGATATACTAGAAATGTCCAATGATTTAATCGGATTTATTAAAATGGCAGTCAAATCACAGTATTCAGTAACTTTAATGCCAAGTACTTGACTCTTTCCATACGATATGCCATTAAGCAAGGAGGATACCTTCTCCCAAGTTGAAGCGTTAACGCAAGCCTTTTCCCATCAATACACATATTATCGAACCGCAGCTTATAGTGAGGCTCAGCTAAGAATTGACTACTTAAACCCGCTCTTAAAGGCTTTCGGTTGGGACGTCGATAATACAGAAGGCAAATCGGCCTTTCTGCGAGATGTTTTACAGGAAGAATCTATTGCCGTAGAAGAGAACGACACCGACGGCAGTTCAGTGATTACCAAAAAAAATCCTGACTACACCTTACGCGTTGCCGGTGCACAAAAGTTATTTGTTGAAGCCAAGAAAGTATCCGTTGACGTTGAAGGCAACCCTAAACCTGCTTTTCAAACCCGTCGCTACGGCTGGAGTGCGGGATTGCTAGTTTCTATTCTGACTAATTTTGATAAGCTCATTTTGTATGACTGCCGATTCAAGCCAATGGCTGCTGATCCAGCTTCAAACGCTCGTATAAGAATTTTTTCTTATCAAGACCTTGTTGATAAGTTTGATGAAATTTATGAGTTGCTGTCGTTTGAGTCGGTAGCTTCAGGTCAACTCGAAGCTACCTATTCTGTAACGCCTAAACTGGCTCAACCCTTTGATTCCTACTTTTTAGGACAGATCGAACATTGGCGTAGTTTACTGGCCAACGACATCCTGGCCCGCCATGACTTGGATGAGATTACGATTAACTACTTAGTGCAACGACTGCTGAACCGGATCGTGTTTCTACGAATCTGCGAAGATCGAACAATAGAGAAATACGCTACCCTTCAACAGATTACTAGTTATGACGAATTAAAAGCCGTGTTTCTGCGGGCAGATAAGCGCTATAATGCTGGCTTATTTGATTTCATTGACGATGAGCTTTCCCTAAAGGTTTCGATCAATACGGCCACCCTGGTAGACATTTTCAACGAGCTTTATTATCCACAAAGTCCTTACGATTTCTCCGTTGTTGATCCGGCTATTCTTAGTCAGATCTATGAACACTATTTGGGCAACCGGATTTCGGTAAGCGATACGGGGTCTGTTGCCATTGTTGCTGAAGCTGAAATTGCAGCATCTGATGGCGTAGTGCCGACACCTAAAGCAATAGTCGAGAAGATTGTTCAGGAAACGCTCAATCCCTTATTAGTTGGTAAAACCATCGCTGATATAATCCAGCTACGAATTGCGGATATCTGTTGCGGCTCCGGGATATTTTTGCTGGCCATTTATGATCAACTGCTGATCTATGTAACTAGTCGGTTAGGAGTAGAAAGTTTGCCAGACGAATGGATTATAAAAACAACAACTAACGACGAGCGCATCAGTATCTGGGGTAAACAACAAATACTGCTGAATTGCCTTTATGGCTTAGATATTAACCCCTACGCAGTTGAAGTGGCTAAATTTAGTCTGTATCTGAAACTGCTTGAAGGTGAGACGGCGGCTACAACGAACGATTTTGTTAGTCACTATAAAAATGGCGTTTTGCCTTCCCTTTCCGATACGATCAAATGTGGTAATGCTTTAGTTGACAACTCAATAGTCAAGATCATTCCGTCTATTTTGCATGATGACCAGTTACTTTATCGCATAAAGCCCTTCGACTGGTTCACGGAGTTCCCTTTTCTTTCTGAAACTGGTGGATTCGATGCCATTGTTGGAAACCCGCCTTACATCCGAATTCAAAATATGGCTCGCTATGCAGCCGAAGAATTGGTCTTCTATCAATCAAAAACGTCTGGCTATGAGGGTACGGGGCACGAAAGCTTTGATAAATATTATTTGTTCATCCAGCGAGCATTACGTCTTCTTAATCCCGAGGGGTGGCTAGGTTATATCGTGCCGAATAAATTCTTTACCCTAACCGGTGGACAGGTACTTAGAGAGTTTATCATAACCAATAGTTATGTCCATAAACTAATTCATTTTGGCGTAACGCAGATTTTCCCAGGCCGATCTACGTATACGGCTATTCTGTTGCTCAGTCGTCAAAAAGCGAAAGAATTCACGCTAGTCAAAATGGCTAACCTAGCCCTTGAATTGTGGAAAGAGCCCTTAACCGCTACCTATCCACGTGAACAGCTTGGCGCTGATCCTTGGATATTCATTTCTCCACAAACCGAAGCTATTTTTTCAAAGATTCGATCCGGCCAGATTAGGCCACTAAGGCAAATTGTCGATATTCCGGTAGGCTTGCAGACAAGTGCTGATCCCATTTACATCATTGAGCCCTATTATGAGGATAGTGACTACTATTACTTTAAAAAATTGAAGACCGAGTGGAAGGTTGAGAAGGGCTTATGTCGACCCTGTCTTTATAAATCCTCGCTTCATCTATTTCAAACGGTTACACCCAATACCCAACTGCTATTTCCTTATACCATCAGCGCAGCTGGTGCTGAACTAATGAACGAGGCTATGATTCAAGCAACCTATCCATACGGTTGGGCTTACTTGGTGCATCACCGTCAACAGTTAGAAAAAAGAAGTATTAATGGTTCAAAAGAACCTAAGTGGTATCAGTATGGGCGGTCGCAGAGTCTCACCAAATTTCATCACGCGCCTAAGCTCATTTGGTCGGTCCTATCCTTACAGGCAGCTTATGCCTACGATGATCAGAATTCCCTTTTTACAGGTGGAGGGAACGGGCCATACTACGCCATTCTGCAGACATCTGATTACTCGCTTTACTATATTTTGGCTATCTTGAGCCATCCGATATGGGAGGCAATGATCAAAGCGGGTAGCAGTCCATTCCGGGGAGGATACTATTCGCATGGTCGTCAGTTCGTTGAGGGTTTACCGATCCATACAATTGACTTTGCTAACCCTAACGAGCGAGCGGTTCATGATGCCATAGTTACGGAAGCAAGGCAAATGATCGATACGCAAAGAACGTTTGATACATTAAAAAATCCGCTTCAACGCGAGATACTGAAACGTAAACTGGCGTTTATTCGGACAAGACTGATTCAGTTAGTCGACAATTTATACGGTATAGGGAATGCCGATAAACAAGTGGTAGCGAATGATGAATTACTGCATCGACGCGAAACAGATACTTAATTATGGGAGTAGCAATTGATGCTAAAGTAGACAGTGACAAGTTGAGAGGGGGTTATTACACCCCTAAACCGATTGCCGATTTTATTTGTCGGTGGGGTATTACCTCCCAAACAGATACCGTATTGGAACCCAGCTGCGGTGATGGTAACTTTCTAGAAGCTTCTATTGAACGATATGAAGCATTAGGGGTCGCTCGAAAAGATCTGCCCGGTCTAATTCAAGGGGTTGAATTGTCAGAAGTTGAAGCCGACAAAGCCCAGGAGCGGATCGGCCAGTATGGATTGAACGGAACAACGGTCATTAATTCCGATTTTTTTAGCTTCGTGCGTGACCATCGGGACAACCGTTATGATGTCGTTGTAGGCAATCCACCGTTTATTCGCTACCAAACGTTTCCCGAAGAGCATCGTAATCGAGCTATTACACTGATGGCCGAGGTGGGTTTAATTCCCAATAAACTAACTAATATTTGGGTTCCCTTTTTGGTCGTTTCAGCGAGTTTGCTGAAGGAAACAGGACGGCTGGGTATGGTTATTCCCGCTGAGTTATTCCAGGTGAAATATGCCGCTGATACGCGCGTGTTCCTGTCTAATTTCTTCGAGCGGATTACGATTGTGACGTTTCGTAAGTTAGTCTTCGACACAATCCAGCAGGAAGTTGTTTTGCTGCTTTGTGAGAAGAAAGTAACTGACCGGGGGGGTATTCGGGTTGTTGAGCTTGATGGATTGGCCGATTTGCAAGCCGTTGATCTAGAACGGTTACTCGATAAACCAGTAAAGCAAATTGAACATAATTCCGAAAAATGGACCAAGTACTTTCTTGATGAAGAGGAAATAGCACTGCTGAGACGGATCAAATCGGATGACCGGATTCAGACGTGCGGAACGTATATGGAAGTTGATGTAGGGGTTGTAACAGGCCGAAACGAGTTCTTCATGATGAACGAAGAGCAAGTAAATGCCTGGAAGGTCGAACCTTACTTACGCCCAGTCGTCAGCAAATCTCCTCATTTGAAAGGTATCACGTTCAAGCCAGATGATTTTGAGGATAATAAAAAGAGTGGCTACCCTGTTCACTTGTTCCTGCCCCCCAATCAACCCTTTGAAGAACTACCCCAGCCATGTCGGGAATACATCGTTTATGGGGAAGATAAACGATATAACACTGGTTATAAATGTCAGATACGTAAACGTTGGTACGTAACTCCATCACTCAAGATACCTGACGGATTTGCCCTGCGTCAAGTTAATGAGTTCCCAAAGCTGGCCATCAACGAAGCGGACGCCCTTTCAACTGATACTATACATCGGGTTAAATTCAAACTAGGCGTTAATAAAGGCCGGGCTGTACTTTCTTACCTTAATTCTCTAACCTTCGCTTTTTCGGAGATTTTAGGGCGTAGTTATGGTGGGGGGGTGTTGACGTTTGAACCAACAGAGGTGGAAGAATTGCCACTACCTCTTTTGACCAGTGACGTACTGAACCTTGATAAGATTGATCAACTGATGCGCCAAAAGCGGATTCATGAGGTGCTTGATATTGTTGATAAGGCCCTACTAATAGATCAACTTGGTTTCTCAATTCCAGAAGTTGACAAACTACGATCTATCTGGAAAAAGTTATCCAGTAGACGAATGGGCCGGAAACGATAATTAAAAAATATTGATCAATTTAAGGTTAGAAAAAGGTCTGTTTAAATGTAGCGTAGTAACGAAACGTAGAACTTACTCCAGATAAATTAGTGACTTGATACGAAAAAGACATTAATTATTGATTTGCTGTATTTAGCTTTTTCAGTATGAAATTTCCAAAATATAAATTTCACTTAAAGCCTACCAAATGGATAATCAATAAAAATATATATGCCACTTAATTAAATTGAAATATTCCCCCTCATGATAGCTGCATTGTTATCTACTTAAAATGCCATTTAGTTCACCTGAGTCAAATATGAATGAGGAAAGTATTCGAGAAGAGTTAGCCACTGTTCTAATCGAAGATGGAACTAACTATAGCAAAATATTACAGCTTTCAACAATGCTTTCACGCTTCGATACTGATAATATCAGATTTAGTGTGGATGCTGGGGTAATTGACAGATTAGGTACAGAACTAGTCGCGAGGCAGGAAACAGCAGTTTCAGAGCTAGTGAAAAACTCATATGATGCTGACGCTAAGAAAGTTACTCTAACATTTGAAAATTCAGATACAACTGGGGGAAAGCTTACAATTATTGATGACGGAGTTGGAATGACTAGAGATCAGTTGATCAATGGTTTTATGAGAATATCATCAACTGATAAAGTTCACAATCCACTTTCGGAGCGTTACAATCGTAACAGATCTGGACAAAAGGGGATAGGTAGATTTGCTGTACAACGCTTAGGAGAAAGGTTGACTATTATCACACAGACACTTTCATCATTAACTGCTTTACGTCTTACAATCAACTGGGAGCAATATAAAGGCGATACTGACCTAGCTATTATTAGTAACAAAATAGAAGTTGTTAAAAAAAATCAGCAGGAGGGTACAACGTTAATTATAGAAGCACTAAGAGACCGTTGGTCTCAAGCATCTATAAAGCGTGTATATCGCTATGTTTCAGCAATAATTCAACCATTTCCCCTTTCAAAAGAGAATGACAAAATAGCAAGCGTCACTTTAGGGCCTATCGATCCAGGATTTAAAACTTCATTTATAAAAATTGAGAACAGCCGTAAAATAACAATCGCAGACGAGACAAGTATGATTTACGATCATGCACTCAGCGTTATTGAAGGTAGAATTGACGACTCAGGTATTGGAATTTACAGTATTGCTAGTAAAAAACTAAATATTAATGAAATAGGTCAAATAGGTAGCGACCCAGAAGATAATACGCAGCCATTTAATTTACTAAGGAACGTCCACTTTCGCGCCTATTACTATGTTTACAATGCTGATTTAATTCCTAAAATGCAGGAGTCTTCGATAAAAAGTTTAGCTCAAAGAAATGGAGGTATTAGATTATATAGGAATGGTTTCAGAGTATTACCCTATGGTGAGGCCGGTAACGATTGGCTAAAGTTAGATGCTTCTATAAGACGAAGGTCAATATTACCAGTACATGGTAATAACAATTTTTTTGGACTCGTTGAATTAACGGATAAAGATAATATGTTCAATGAAACTTCTAGCAGAGAGGGGTTAATTGAAAACGAGGCTTTTGTGCAATTACAAAACTTTTTATACCGCACAATAATTACTGGTGTAATACGTACAGCAGAGGTACGCAATGTAAAAATTGCATCTGGTCAGCGTAAAGAGGGTAATTTATATGAAAAAATTGAAATTAGTATTAAAGATATAGCACACACAATTGAAGCATTAGATAAAGAGTTTGAGGAGGAGGAGACGAATATTGAAATCAGGAAAAAACGCAAAAATAGAATAAACAAACTTAAACAAGATATTCAAAAAGTTGCCTCTTTATAAAAAGAAGAACAGAAAGAATTTATAAAAGAGAAATCTATGCTACGTGTGTTGAGTAGTGTAGGATTAACTATTGGTCAATTCATCCATGAAGTAAGAGATTACATTTTAAATATGGAATCAGATATAAAATTTCTGGTAGAGAAACTTCAAGCAGATTATGTTTCTTTAGAAAGGCTATCAATATTAAACAGGAATATTGCTACATTTCAAACTTATACTTCCTACTTTGATAATGTTATCTCACAAAATGTTATTCGAGAACTGGTACCAATAGAATTGCAAAATACTGCTGAACGTTTTTGGGAATCAATTAGAAATGATGCACAAAAGAGCGGTATAATTTTTAATAAACCGGAGAGATCAGCAGTTTATTTGTTCACGCTTCCAATGCATCCATCAGAATGGTCGTCCATCCTTTTTAATTTTTACACAAATTCGAAAAAAGCTATTAGAAGAACCAAAATGCCTGGGTCAATAAAAATGGAATGTGGTTTCGATTTAAATCAAGTATATCTTGATTTTTCTGATACGGGCGATGGTATTCCTGAAGAAGACGAAGAAAGGATATTTGAAGAGTTCTTCACAACCACATCGACGGCTAACTTAGAAAATATCGTTTCAAGCAATGAAATAACTGGAACTGGGCTTGGTTTAAAAATAGTGAAAGATATTGTTACAAGTTATCGTGGTAATGTGGAAGTCGTCGCACCGAGACAGGGTTTCAATACTACCATTCGTGTAACAGTGCCAAAAGCATCAAATAAAGAATTAGATAAGTATGGCTTTTAAGATATTATATATTGAAGATCAAGCGACCGAAAGCCGGCAAAAAGATCTTGAAAACTTAGGTTTTGAGGTGATACCTTATGATCCGTCGCCTAATATGAAGGAAGTTTTATCACAAATTACACCGGACATAAGAGCCTTAATTTTGGATTATCGTTTGACAGAGGGTGAAAATCAAGCTCCATTTGATGCACCAACGATTGCCCAAACACTACGAACTAAGCATTCCCATGAATCAATTAGTAAGATCGAAATCCCAATAGTACTTATGTCAAATGAAAGTATTATCACGGACTATTACAACGACTTCACTAGCCAGGATTTGTTTGATTTTGTCTTAACAAAAACTGATTTTACTGACAATCAACAAAGATTTAAAGCAAAATTGATATCGTTCATAAATAGCTATAAAACAATTAAAGACTCTGGTTACAATATACGTATAATTCTAGGAATTGAGGCCAAAGATGAAAAACTAATCCACGCCAATATAGAACTTAAAGCCAAGCAATTTGACCACCGTGTTTTCGAATTTAGTCGATTAGTATTTGAGCAAATAATTCGTTCGATTGGTCCATTAATAGGTAAAGATATCTTATGTGCAAGATTAGGTGTTAGTAAAGATTCACCTGATTGGCTCAAGCTTGAATCGAGCTTGGAGAGTACAAAGTATACAGGTATATTATCAGATGTTTATCCAAGATGGTGGATGACAAAGTTAAGTGATTGGTGGTCTAATACCTTACAGCTTTCTGTACCTATTAGACGTTTAGATGCTGAGGAAAGAGTAGAACTATTGAAGACTAAGCTTAACTTAGATCTAATACCAATCACTAAGACAAAGTTCTCAAAAAGTTCAAATTTTTGGACAATTTGTAAATATACAAATGTAGCAATAGATCCGTTTGACGGCATCGAACTTTATAAAAAGGACTTTCTTCCATGGCAGGAAAAAGAATATTTATCAATAGATGCTACATTATTAAATATCGACAGGTTCAAAGATTATATTAGTGAGATTGACAGAAAAGCAATTAGGGAACTAGCACAAAAAATAAATGCAAATGGATAGTTGGGATCTAAGAATATTCAGAAATGATTTATCAATTTTTATTAGCAAAATTAATGCCCATGGAGTAACTGGTGATTTTTCCGAATTAAACAATATGCTAGAAGAGTTAAACAATAAGTCACTTGTAGAATATAGAATTCAAAACTTAACATTTTATATAAATGGCAGAATTGTAGGTACATTTCCAGATGACCTCAATTATTGTCAAATTTTTTTAGATAATATGTTGATGGTAAAAGATACATTAGCTGAAAATCTTGATCCATTACACGCTTATAGCTTGGACCTAAATGTTAGTGTATATAAAAGTTTAAGCTCAACAAAAAAAGCTTATACCAGCAGTTGGCATTTAGATAGGCACATTAACACAAGTAATGTTAGATATACGCATCCAACGTATCATTTTCAATTTGGTGGAAAAAAGTTGGAACTTATAGATCCAGAAATGTCGGTGTTATCATGCCCTAGAATTCCGCACCCTCCAATGGACGTTTTTCTTGCTACACACTTTATTTTATCGAATTTTTTCAACAATAAACAGTTTACTTTTGTAAATGATCTTTTGAACGATTTTGAATATCAGCAAATTATAAAAAGAGCACAAGAGAGATTATGGACACCTTACTTTAAAGGATATAATTTGAGCAATACACACTCTGATTTTACTATGCAAAAAATATTTCCTTTATACTTGAACTAGTGCGATTGAACAAAGTCCTCATCACCGCTTTGGATTGTCTGAATGACTCCGACATGATTATTAACATTAAGGCCGCCTTAGCCGAGGATGAACTTCGCAAGATTTCCGAGCACCACTACACCAAAAGAAAGCCCGTGGCTTTGCTTTACCTTAGGGAAACCAGAGAATTTTTGTAACGAGGGCCGTCGGAAAGGAATGGCCCTTGGCAAAGAATCGGCCCGCCTTCATCCCGCTAACCAGCAAGCTGCCGAATTGATCCGGCCCTACCAGCGTGATAGGCTACCGATGAGAGCGATTGTGGAACGACTCAATAAAACCGGTTTTCTAACTCGAACTGGGAAGCTATTTCAAGCTGAATCGGTACGTCGTTAATGAGTCAATCGATTGTAATGGAATGATAATGGTATAGGTTATTTAGCTAGTTATTGCTAATAAAATTAACTTCAAAGTCTGTAAAACGGTGAACGTATTTCACTATATATACTATTTATCTAATCTAAGGGTAACTCGCTTAAAGAGTCATTCGTAAAATGCGGTGACTCCTTTTCATTCCTTTCGCTAATTTCACAGCTGACTTCTCATCACCCATCTATGGCTTATTACATCGACCTGTTTTCTCCAGATACGTATGAGGCCTTTATGAATTCTGAACGTAATGTTTCGGGATTTCGGCAGCGGCAAGAGAGTGTAGCGGCTAAACTGCGCCCTGGTGATAAACTCATCTGTTACGTAACTAAGCTATCCCGCTGGGTAGGTGTGTTAGAGGTGGTTAGCAAATATTTCATCAGCGATACGCCCATATTCGTCCCAGCCAATGATCCTTTTGTGGTCCGGTTTCAAGTTGATTCACTGGCCTATCTACCCTTGGAGCAAAGCATTCCTATTGAGACTAATGTCTGCTGGAAGTCACTGTCTTTTACAAAACATCTTCCTAAAAAGAGTTTAGCCTGGACCGGCATGGTAAGGGGTAGCCTGCGCAAGATTGATGATACTGACGGGAGTTATTTGGAGAAAATCCTGCTTGAGCAGCTTATCTCTCCTGAGATCTACCCCCTAAGCGATGTAGATAGACGGAAGCTGAAAGCACTCACGGTTAAAACCCAAGACAGTAAGCAGGTAGCTGTGTCTATTCCTGATAACGAAGAAAGTGTAAGTGCTACTACCAGTCAGCAGCAATCCTCACAACGAGATTCTATAAAGATTCAGGCGCTACTATCTGAGATTGGCGAACGGATGAATTTGAAGATCTGGCTCCCTCGTAGCGATCGGCAGCGCGTACTAGACCTTTGGCAACCAAAAGAGAAGACCTTACTGGATGTATTACCCCTTAACTACGATGATGCGACCCTAAAGACAATCGAAAACATAGATGTCTTGTGGATCCGTGGCCGCTCGATCGTACGGGCGTTTGAGGTTGAGCATACTACGTCAATTTATTCAGGAATCTTGCGCATGGCCGATCTGATGGCCTTACAGCCAAATCTGAGTATTAGTGCCCATATTGTGGCCCCCACTGAGCGTAAAGAGAAAGTGTTACAGGAAATTTCAAGACCCGTATTTGCCTTCCTTGACCGAGGTCCACTAGCCGAGTCCTGCACTTTTCTATCATACGAGTCCATTCATGAACTTTCGCAGGAGAAACGGTTAGAGTATATGAAGGACTCTGTCCTAGAAGAGTATGAAGAGTATGCTGAAGAAGCAGGTATATAAAATGGCAGAATGGGAATTCTCATTCCAACAGTATCCAGTTGGAACGAGAATTCCTACGAAGTGAAAATGTAAAAAGTTTGCACCGATGTCAAATTCTAGTAGCCTGTAGATAAGTACTCGCAACCTTTATAGCCTCGTTTGGTTGGGCTGCCGACTGTCCTTCGGGACGTGCATCCTGCTGCCCACAATATGCCTTCAACATTATACACCCTAAGGCATAGGATAAATGCATTCTAATCTATGGGTTTCTTTATCAAAGTTATATTTCTGAAGAGTTTGTACAAAGAACCATCCATCGGTTAAACTCTCGTAAATTATTGATTGACAAGAAGGACAATAAGCGTTCTCTATTTTCTTCTCTTCAGAAAAGAAGAGCTCGTTCTCAATAATAACCGATTCTGTTTCGCAAGACTGGCAAATAAGATGTTTAACCATTTTTTAAGAATTAGGTAAAAATAGGCGTTTTAAATCATCGGATCCTACTTGATTTAAATAATTAGAACGGCAAAAACAGTTGGTACATTGCCTAACAATAAGCATATTATTTAATCGTGGCTTATCCTCAACTGTTTTTTTAATAGCATCTTTGGCTTCTTTGAATAAATGAATGTCGCCATCATTTATTTTAACTCTTGGGTCATCAACTATAATCTTATTAAGATAGTCAAACAATATAGAGGCTTTGTTATTTCTTATTGTTACCATTTTACGCTGTCGTTGAATAGTATCCCATTTCTGTGATAGTTCTTCAATATCAACAAAATACTTTTCCTCATCAGAGAGTGTTTTACTCCAATTTATAGGATTGTCTTTCGTTATCCAAATCTCGTAATCAATATTTAGTACTAAATCTACAGTAAACTCAAAAAGTACAGGTCCATATAAATTTTGTCTTGGAAAATAGCCATGTAAATCTGTAGTATCTATAAAAACGTCATTCCATACACTAAAAGCTTTATCGAGTTCATCGGAAGACTGATCAGATTGATACAATCCTAACTCCTCGACAGCACCTCGAGACAATAACCCTCCTTGCTCAAAATATGTTATCGAGGAAGAAACGGTATTTGCATGATATAAAAAGTAAATTCCTTTTTTCTGTAGAAATTTATGTAATGCTTCATTTTCTAATCTCATTTCAACGAATGTTTGTGATCGTTAAATACGTCAAATTGCATGGTTAGTGCACTCGCATACTATAATGTCCTCAAGTACTGGACATAAATTTGTAATATTTGCCGAATTAGAAGAATTAACTTGTGACACACTACGTAGTAGATACACTTTTCGACACCCACATCTTGTTGTTTGCTACGTTTATTTAAAGTATATACCTCTTCCATCTAATTTGCCAAAATACTTTTCGTATTGTTGAATTGCATAAATATCCATCATTCCTCCAATGTAATCTTGAACTTTCCTATTCCACAAGTGGGGAAAACGGTAGTTGGCTGGCATTAGCACCATACCTCTATTGTAACTTTTATCAGTATATAATTCGTATAACTTTGTCAATACGTGTTTACCTAATTGCTCATATTCAATTATTTCAGGTTGTCTTTTTATACACTCAAACGTCATTTTTTTAAGTCCTGCGACTAAAGGGCCTAAATTATTATAACCTAGTTTACCTTCGACTAAATCTACATCTCGAACAAAAGCGTTTGCAAGAATAGATGTTAATTCTTTTCTAAATAATATCGCATATTCTTCTGATGTTTTATACGCGTGGGCCTTGTCAGCAAATTGGCGTGCCTGTACAATTAATTTTTTAAATTCTATCAAAATCACTTTATACTCACTACGAATAGAAAACTCATACAAGAGTTCGTCAATAGTAAAATAATTAAGTCTCAAGGTATCTTCTAAGTCATGAATTGCATAAGCAATTTCATCACATAAATCCATTATTTCACAATCTATTGTTTTATGAGAGATTCTATATTCTTTAAGCCATTTATTTACTAAGCTATAATCTTCAGCGTATAGAAATTTCTTGTTAGATTTTTTAATCTTCAAACTGTTAGTTTGATTAATTATCTCAAATTCTGGTTTGAGATATTTAACAACGCCTAACATTGTCCTTATTGTAAGGTTTAAGCCATTAAAGTCATGATGCCTTTCTTCTAAACTGTTTAGAATTCTGAAAGTTTGAGCATTACCTTCATATGGATTTTCTTCACAGACTTTACTTAAAAAAATTTCTCCTGCATGTCCAAAAGGAGGATTACCGATATCATGAGCTAAGGAACAGGTTTGTACTGTAATAATATCTTTGAGTTTGAGCCTTTTAGCAATTGTCTTAGCAAATTGTGCAACTTCGTGGCTGTGAGTTAATCGGTTTCTGTAAAATACTTGACTCTTAGGGACAAGCAGTTGCATCTTCCCCTGAAGCCTCCGACAAGAGGATGAATATAAAACTCTTGAATAATCTATATCAGCGTCATCGCGGAAATATTCAATGCTTCCTGGATACTTATTATCAACTCGAACATTTTTAACTAAATCAAGCTGCTGTTCTTTTTCTTCACAATATTTTTCTAATTCTAATGAAATCATCTTGGTATTTTAATTTAGCAGTTGTGGAAACCTACTTTTAAACATGCCCAATCGGGACGGTTCTCGTGTCGACCTAAGCCGACCAATGAAGCGAAATCGGCCTGATCGAGTTGCTGATTCTGTCGTCGGAGCGTCCGACATGGAAGCTCAAACTTTCCGAACGAGCTATGCTCTTTGTCACATAGAGGCAGAAATAGAAGCTTCCGCAATTATTGTACACCAACTCATTTAATACTAAATTACTGTTAATCAAACTATTGATGTCTAACGCACTGGTTTTACTGTACTAGTACATTTATAAGTTTAATGGCTTACCCCATGGTGCAACAATAGCCAAACGGGACAGGCCACACAAACGGATGCCCAACAAAACAGCCTTCTTAAGGCAGAATTTATTATTCGGTATTGAGTGTATATACGGGTTAACGTTGATAAACAGTAAAAACCAGTTAAATAATGTGGAAGTCACATTCTCAGGAAATGCTTCCAAAATGCGAAGTCTATTTCCGATAGCTGTGTTGAATGACCACAACAGTCGGTACGTTGTCGGATCGCCGAAGCTGAGCGAGACCATGAATTATCGGGGTTAAGGCGCCATTGCGATTCAGCAGTCAGAGCACCAAATCGGGAATGACCATCCTTGACTTACTCTTCTACAGTACAATCTCATTTTCCAGAATATGTCAACCTAAAATCGTCCATTAAAAGCCTAACTAACTATATTTAATGAACTACGTAAACTTTTGAAAATCATGCTTTTGCCATCATTTTGACAACTTACAAAATTCGTTCACGAAAACCCTTGGCCAAATGAACGCGTTTACAAATAGGTTCTTTTATTGGAAAAGGGATGTAACAGTAGAGACTGCACTTTACACGCTATACTATGCTAAGCCGCGTGTCAGGTAATCTGTCTGATCAATCAACTTTCTTAATCTCAGTCGCACTGAGGGTGATGGTAAATTCGCGCCGTTGGCTGTTCCAGCAGTGTACCCGCTGACCATATTGACTGATCACCGGGACAGGCCAGTCAATGTCAGCATTAGCCGCTACTAATTCCTGAGCCGCCTTCGGGTTAATAAGCGTGACTAAGTCGTTCACTTTGAATTCGTTGTTTGTCTTCATTGACTACTTAATTTCCTACCTTTGTTTCCTGGTAAACGTCTTAAAATCAACTGAATGAAAGCCATTAACATCCATTTTTTTTCACCTACTGAAAACCAACAGCCTACGGCCAAGTCCGATAAAGTCGCTAAACCAGCTAAGGTAATTTTAACCGGTTACATTTCTTCTGCCGGCAAACTCGTTTTGCCGGCCAAGACGGTGGCTCATTTAGGGGTCGACCTAAGCAAAACAGGCTTTAAAGTAGGGATGGACGAGGGAAAGCGCAAAGCCAAATCGCTGTATTTGGTGCCAGGCAGTACCGATGCGGAAACCTTTACGTTCGAGAAAGCAGCTAAAAGTTATACGTTGGCCCTGCCCTTTATCTTGACCAAGAGTGGGATTGATTTCGCCAAAACGAAATACGACTTTACCATTCGCCTTTTCGAATATGAGGGCACGACCGCCTTTGAACTAAAAGTAGCTCCTGAAGCATCGGCTACCAAAGTACCTTACACGGGTAAGCCAAGAGGCCGCAAGCCCAAGCCGGACTCGGTTTCTGAATAAAATTGATAAGCCCTGCTGAACAGGGCTTTTTTGTGTTTTGTATTTTCGATAGGCAAGTCAGTTTTTCAACTGGCCTTGATTGGAAAAGTCCATCTTCATTTCGGTTTCACTCCACATTTTTCTTTCTCTGCCAACCTGACAGCTTTTAGGGGGTAAATTCTATCCCCTTTTCCATTACTTTTGTTTTGTCACAAGTCAAGAACGTGCGTTCTTGACTTGTGACAAACTTCCTTTATATATACTTATAGCGTCTTTATGGTGAAATACGTAGCTTACTACCGGGTATCTACCCAAAAGCAGGGGAGGAGTGGGTTGGGACTTGATGCACAAAAGGCAGGCATCCACGCCTTTTGTGGTGATGCGTTAATCGGCGACTTTATTGAAATTGAATCGGGTGGCAAGACGAGCCGCAAGGAGCTGGCCAAAGCCATTGAACTCTGTCAGAAAGAAAACGCCAAGCTGATTGCTTACCGGCTGGACCGGGTGCTTAGGAATCTGGAAATTCTGGTTGCTCTGCGGTTGAATAAAGTTATGTTCACGGCCCTGGATTGTCTCAATGACTCCGATATGATTATTAACATCAAAGCCGCCTTAGCTGAGGATGAACTGCGCAAGATCTCCGAACGGACAAGGGCCGCTTTACACCAAAAGAAAGCCCGGGGTTTTACCTTAGGCAAACCCGAGAATTTTTGTGACGAAGGCCGTCGGAAAGGAACGGCCGTTGGCAAACAAGCCGCCCGGATTCACCCGGCTAACCAGCAAGCCGCCGAATTGATTCGACTCTATCAACGCGATAAGCTTCCCATGAGAGCGATTGCGGAACGACTCAATAAAACAGGCTTCCGGACTCGAACTGGCAAGTTGTTTCATGCCGAATCGGTACGCCGGTTAATGCGTGAATCGACCGTGCTGGAATGATATAAAGAACCCTATCAACAGTAGTATCAACTAGCATGGCCAACGCTAAAAGCTAATTTTATTCCCTTTATTTGTTTATAAGACCCCTTGCCCATTGTGGACGATTTACTGCCCTTGCCTCATCAGTCCTTGATGCGGAGTTTCTTACAGCAGAGCCATTTTCAGCACGTTTCCATTATTGGTTTATTGGCAATGGCTTTCCAGACTCGCCTGCTAATGAGCGAACCTGATAAACCCCTTTGTGACGATATATCTCTACTGGGGTGGCCACCCCAGTATATTACCCATCTGATGGATGAATTAGATGTAACTTCGGCTGAACTTACTCAATATGCTCGACTGGGTAATGATTTTTGGAGTTCTCAACTCAAACTAATGCCCACCTTTCAACGCACGATCGTTATGGGGCTGGCTACTATCATTCTTACCCCGTCGGGGAGCAACATGAATCCCAACCGATATACCCCCTGGCTGCGATACTGGGCAAATGAACTCAATATAGATTATCTTACCATGTCCCATTGGATGGAAATATACGGGATAAAACAGATCAATTATTTACTGGCTCGGGGGTTTATTCCCAGTGAATTTTAACAGATCTTGCGCGATTGACGGATTTCAGTAAGAACCAAACAGTCGCTGCTACACATCCTATTTAAGGCAATGGATGTTCCTTGATCGTTGTAGTCGTGTCTGGCTATAGTGTATTGCTAATCTTGCCAGCTAGTCTTTAAGCTTAGATTTCCATTACTCTTTCACCTTCTAGCAATGACACCGAAGCAAATTCAACGGCTGGAGAAAAAGATTGCTGATATTAAACGAGCTTTAGCCGCCGAAAAACGAACGTTTGGTGGCTACGATGATTCGCGAGGATTGCGCTATTTACCCACTCGGTATTATCTTCAGTTAGGCGATTACAAAGGGGGAGTAACGTATACTCGTTGGTTCGCCAAAACATTTCCCGATGACATTGGCTTTCCCGATTTTCTGTTTGAATGGACAGTACTGCTTTTCAAAGCTGGCAAATTCGACCAAGCCAGGATCAAGGCTTGGCAAACCTTCTGTTCTAATACGTATATCCTGGATACATTTCTAGGCAATCCAGCCCAGCCCATAGCTAAATACGAGTGGTCCAATCTGGCTCAGGAAAGCTTTACCGATCAGTTTCCCTATTCGCAGCAGCAAGCCGAACTACAGGATTTTAGTCAGTGGTTAGTCGAGCTTTTGTCAACGGATTTATTCAAAACCCGTAAAGACCGCTACATAGCCATTCAGCAACGATTAGCCACTGAGGACGACCAGGAAACGCGGCGCTATTTATTGAGCGAAGCCCATCAGCTAGAGGAGTGGTTTTAAAGCAAAGCCGTTTGATTCATAAACTCAGCTACGTCCCAATTTTTGAGACGTTGATACGTGAGACGGCAATTTGAGATTACTAATAATGTCCGGGTGTATGTCCCGAGAGGAAGCTATGCTGTTTTGGAAAAACGGGCGTTTTTTAATATCTCTAAACTACTATTCGTAGCAGACGATCAAAATGCTACGGAATCCACTGGTCAACACCTCTGAAATCGCCACCTGGGCAAACACCTTACAACGGATTAGGTAGGTGTACGACTTCCCCCCAGTGCCGCCGCAAGGCCGTAAAACAAGCCAGCCATTGCTGAACCGTAGTCGGTCGGGTGATATAAGCCGCAATACCAAAGCCATAAGCGTAGGCAATATCCTGGGCTTTTTCGGAATGACTTAAGATGATAACGGGTATATCCTGGTAGGCGGGCTGGGCTTTAATCTGCTTTATTAAGGCCCAGCCATCTTCCTGGGCTGGTAAGTTTGGTTCAACGATAATCAACTGGGGTCTGCTAAGCCTCTTATTTCCAGTGGAGTCTAGGTATGCTAACACGTCAGGGGCATGTTGCTTCCAGATGGGCGCTACATGGGGAAAACACTGGGCTAGTACCGACCGAATAATAAGCCATTGGTCTGGGTTATTCTCGATAATCAAGATGGGTGTCCGAGGTAGTTTTCGGTGTCTGGTCTGTGTCGCCATGTGTAAGAAGTAGAGTAACTGGCTGGATAAAAAGAGTACATCAATATTACAGAATTGCCAGACAATAGACAAGCAACTTATTGATTATGAATAAGTTGCTATTGTTATCACAATGGTATCCTTCCTGGAATGATTTAAACTTTTTCTAATAAAATTTAAACCTATAAATACCCATTGCATCCATTATTGACTATTATAAAGTATGTGCTGTATACTAATCGGCTAAACAGGCAATAAATTAGATATGGAAAGGTCATTTAGGTACGTCGACATAAACCCCTAATGAATGATATTCTGGATGTGCACAAGGATAATAAATAGAGTCAACTAACTGCATTTCAATCAAATAGGCCATTAGGTAATTATCGTATGTACCAGTGCCTCCTTGTTACTCATGGGCCTTATGATGGCCGTCTTGCCTAGGATGAATGTCCTCTGGCTAGGCTAAAAGTTGCTGCCATTGGTACTCTAGTTGACGAAGGGGTCTGGAGAAGAACGTGCCGTCAAAGGCAGCAACCGGTAAAGAGGTGCGTTGATGATTGTCGATCAGCTCCACCTTGATTAGTTGGCCTCCTTCCAAAACCACTAAGCTGGCTACATCACAGGCAACGGCCAGATCGGTGAACCAGCCCGAGAAAAGGCGGTGTTGATTATCCGAGTCCCATATCGTCAGGATCAAGAGCATGCGGCTATTGGAATAAGTGTCGGATTTGGATCACATAAGTCATTTCCTATGCCTACCTAACCAGAAATCCGTTGATTGGCTTCGTCCATTGCCACCGTTCGTCCGTTTGTGAGCTAACGGGTTAAGTAACTTAGTACAACCTTGTCTCCTCATCCGATGGAGTAGCCTAACACGCCTACCCTTCATCGCCCAAGTCCCTGTTTTTTAGTAGGCAAGCTAACAAGGAAATCAACCGCCATTTTGCTAGTATAAAATGGCTACCATACGCTCGCAGGTTTCTTGATCCGCTCACCGGTTAGAGCCTGGTATGGAAATTTCGGAGGGGTTGACCAGCGGACCCGCTCCGGCGTACCGGCCGCCGCGGCTGATTTCGAAAAAGGCTGACAGGTTGTTTCACCTTGAAATGACCGCGTCCCGGCGGGGAACCGCACGGTGGCCAATTTAAGCAATTGATAATCTTGTAGTTAGGTTTATGTTGTTTTGAAAAGCCAGATGGCCACCGTGGCGCGGTCAATTTGCTACGAAATCGGCCGCAGCGGCCGGTCCGCCGGTGCGGGACCATTGGTCAAGAGCACTGAAATCTTCACAGTAGGGCTTAACTACACGTTTAAACTTATGGACTTACTACTGAGTAAAACTACATCTCACAATGGATGTATTGAAGAAAGTATTTATTCTCAAGTAATTGCCTTTCCACCTAGTCCTAAGAAAACGCTGGTTAACAGAGCGGGCCAGTCGGTTTGAAGAAGGTTCTCGGGCTGAACGATGCGGGCCAGTTCTAAGTCAGCCAGTAGCGTGGCTTTTACGGCTGTTCCTGGTAGGGACGTTGCTCGGGGCATTTTGCAGCGCGGCCATTGCCATCACCGTGTTGTGGCCGGCATTGCCAAGGACGACCCGACACCGATCGATAACCGATCGGTGATCGTCCAGCTAACCATGCAGAATAAGATTGTCAGGCCGCTCGAACGCCTCCTCCTTTCCTAGGTTACCAACCCCGACAACGATCCAGTTGGGGACCTGCCGGGCCAGGTGTGCCACAAAGTCGAGAGCAAAGCTGATGCCGCCGGTTCCAACTGACCGCCTCCCAGTAATTGGGAGTACCTCTCGCTCTCAGCCTTGTATTCATGGGGTAACCGCTAAGACTGCATGTTCTTTATAATAAGCGCCCGCAGGCGCTCCTCATGCTGGTCACCCCACTGGCCAACCGCGCCAATGAGGGGAATCAGGGATTGGCCCAAGTCGGTGAGGTAGTATTCAACTTTAGGCGGAAGTACCGGGTAAATTATCTTAGCCACCAGCTCGTGATTTTCCAGTTCCTTCAACTGAACATTCAGCACCCGGCGGGAGGCACCCGGAATTTTCCGTTGCAGCTCGCTGGGCCGTTGAAAGCCTTGGTGGATAAACCACAAAAGACGCATCTTCCATTTTCCATACAGTACTTCTCCGATCAGGTCGAGCCCGCAGGTCAGGTCAGGTAGTGTCTTTCGTTCGTACATACTGCAAATATAATCCGATGCCTGTAGCTGTTTGATAGGGACAAATTTATCCCTATTTGAATCGTAAGTCCGTACTTGTCACCCCGTACCGTACTGCCGAATTTTGTCCTGAACAAACGAGCTAAAGTATGGACTTCAATTTTGAAAACGAACTGGTCGGTAAGGTCGCGCTGGTAACGGGAGGCACTAAAGGCACGGGCAGGGCAATCGCCGGTCGCCTGTTGAAAGCAGGAGCAACCGTGATCATTACCGCCCGAAACAAGCCGGAAGAGCCAATCGATCCTATTCATTTCATCGCGGCCGATTTGAGCAAACCGGAAGGAACTCAGCAGCTAGTCGACCAAATACTCCGCCAGTTTGGCCATCTGGATATTCTAGTCAATAATATGGGTGGTTCCGAAACGCCTGGAGGTGGATTTGCTGTGCTGTCCGACAACGATTGGGAATCAACGATTCAACTGAATCTTTTGGCCCCCGTGCGGCTGGATCGTGGTTTTTTACCCAGCATGGTCGAACGCGGTGAAGGCGTGATTATTCACATCGCCTCTATTCAGGCAACACTACCTCTCTACGACTCAACACTCCCCTACGCGGCAGCAAAAGCGGGTCTGCTCAATTATAGTAAAAGCCTGTCGAAAGGGGTTGCCCCCCAAGGAGTACGGGTACTAACAGTTTCGCCAGGTTGGATTATGACCGATGCATCCAGCCGCATGATGGAGCGGATTGCCGAAAGTTCAGGCAGCACGGTTGAACAGGCGGCAAGCAGCGTGATGGACGCATTGGGTGGCATTCCATTCGGCAGGCCCGCCTGGCCTCAGGAAGTGGCTGAACTGGTCGGCTTCCTGGTTTCGCCAAGGGCTTCCTACCTCACCGGTACCGAATTTGTTATCGACGGAGGGACAATTCCCACTATGTAGAAAAAAGATTACTCCACGTTCATAGAAAAAACCACCGTTAATCAACCCTACAACGGACAATGATCAATCTCCCCGCCCATATAGAAGGCTTTGTGCAGGCACAAAACAAGCAGGACAGCACGGCATTTACGCACTATTTTACGGCCAAAGCCACCGTTTCCGACGAGGGGTATACGTATTCGGGCAGGGCCGAAATCGAGAACTGGATTCAACAAGCGACTGAAACGTATCAAATGCAACTCAAACCGATTGATTTTAAGCAAACGGGGGCATCGTTTAAACTGACGGTGGAAGTAACCGGACCATTTCCCGGAAGCCCGGCGGTGATGGGCTACCACCTTGAACTGGACGATTCATTGATCAGCTCATTACGCATCACCGGGTAAATGGCCAACGCATCAAATTCGCAGGAATATACCTTTATGGACATTCCTGCGAATCGATCAACGATCAACCATGAACTAGTCGACATGATTGTAAAACGCCGACTTTCCTGCCCCATTTCCACTTGGCTACTCCGGCTCTTCTCAACGGCTGCGGGAGCCCAGAAGCAGGGCTCCATGGATACAAGGGCTTTGTTTCAACGCCTTCAAATCGCACCCGAGCGTGTCTTCAAGATGTTCCGAGAAGCCAAAATACAGCCTGTCGACCGAGTGTTGACCGTCTATCAATCGGATGGAAATGCCTCCTGACGAGCAGCCAGCATTTTCTCCTGTAACTCGCTAATCGTTTTATTTTTGTCGGATTCGATCTTTTTCATCCAGTAAGCCGATCCCCCCTGAGGATTATATCGGCATCCGAATGCCATTAATTCGACCATCAGCGGGATCAGGTCAAGCCCTTTATCTGTCAGATAGTACAGAAACTTAGACGCATTGCTATCGGAGACCTTTTTGATCAAGTATTTCTCATTCATCAATAAGTTCACCCGGTCCGATAAGACCGACGGTGCTATTTGTTCTGCAGAAGCTCTCCACTCCAGCCAAGAGTTTTTGCCGTCAAAAATCATATCCCTCAATAATAATAACGTCCATTTATCGCCAAAAACGTCCAGTGTATACCCCACAGGGCAAGTTGATCGGCTGCCAATTGCTTTCATACTAGCACAAATAAATAAGTAGTATTGAATTAATACCACTTATTTATCTATGTTTGTGGTATCAATTCAATACTACAAACATAGACAAATGTTTCCAGTGAAATTATCCGGAAACCTGAACAGGCCTGATACAGCCCTTTTTTTATCAGGTGCCGTCAATGACTTTATCAGGGAACTCAAAAACAAAAAATCATGAACGCAATTCAACTAACAGCGACCGGCAATCCGGTTGAAAATCTGAAACTCGTCGACCTGCCAAAACCCACGGCACCCGGTATAGGCGAGGTGATCATTAGAATGGAATACAGTCCGGTCAACTTCAGCGACCTGATGGTGGCCAAAGGCATTTACTTTATACAGCCGGAATTGCCTGCTGTGATTGGGGGCGAAGGGGTAGGTATAATCGTAGAAACAGGCTCTGGTGTACATCATGTAAATGTTGGCGATCGGGTCGTTTTGCCTTTTGGCACGTATGCCTGGGCCGAATTTGTCAAAGCGCCTGCCGAAAAATTATTTGCCTTGTCGCCGGCTTCAGATCCCAGACAAGCGGCAATGGCGTCGATCAATTCACCTACCGCTATTCTATTGCTGAATGAATATGTCCGTTTAGATCAGGGTGATTGGATCGTTCTGAATGCAGGGAACTCCAGTGTGGCCAATACCATCATTACCGTAGCCAAATCGAGAGGTATTAAAACCGCTGCCATTGTCAGAAGGGCCCAAGCCGTAGAAACGGCTAAACAAGCCGGTGCCGACGTGGTGGTCGTTGAAAGTCCGACGGCCGTACAGGAAGTTAAAGAGGCTACCGGTGGGGCGACTATCAAACTGGGTCTCGACGCAGTAGGCGGACAATCGTCGGCTATCCTTGCTCAACTCCTCGGTCAGGGAGGTCACCTGGTAGCGTATGCCGTTTTAAGTGGACAACCGATGGTGGTTAGCCAGGTTGATCTCATCGTCAAACGGTTAAACGTTCATGGATTCTGGATGTATCTGTCGGAATACCTGCCTAAACTGGATGCGGCTGTCCGTGAAGCTGATTCATTCATCGCATCGGGCTCGATCAATGTGCCTATCGCTGCTACCTATTCTTTAAACGCGATCAGTGAAGCGGTTGAACACGCCATCCGGGGCGAAAAGGTGTTACTCGACTTTACCGTCTGATTAGGCTCGAAACGGAATAGCGCTATACATTCTGACTGTTATAGGGCAGCCAAATTTATAGCGATTTTGAAAGAAAATTTATCCGTTAACCAACCATGTATCCATGAAAAGGAAATTAGTTAACATTAATTAACATCGATCAACGTGTCCTGGATACGATCGATGCCAAACTGGCAAACGCAAACAGTTCCTTATCCTAGGCCGGGTTTGGCTGGCAAAGGGGAACTGACGCCACCTAGCTGAAAGACCTGGTCGAGTAGTAGTGGACCGACTATGACTGGCGTAAACAGGAAAACGAATTGAACAGGTTTGATCAGGATACGGCAACGATTCATGACCATAAAGTCCATTTCATCTGTCAAAAAGGGAAAGGAACGAATTCAAAGCCCTTATTACTGACCCATGGCTGGCCGGACAGTTTTTATCGCTTTGACAGCTTCACTTGCCTGACAAAGCGCTTATGAAACGGATCGTGAGAAGCCTAATTGGAATCGGGGTACAGAATCAGTTGGGCATTCGGTAAATTCTGTTGCAACGGTACGAATTAACCGTCGGGAAGATAGTGTCATTACAACTATTAACCACTAAGACCGGATGCGTTAGTGCGGTTAGGTAGTCCCTGCAAACGCTGCTATCTGCGCTGGAATAAGCATGTCGCTTTCAGCTAGTCGAAAACTCAGTCTAGAAATGTGTCAATGATTCCGGGTTTCGTATAAATCCTTCTCCAGGGGCACCAATACCTTTGTCTCAGATTAATGCATAACGAATTAGCATCATGGAAAAAATAATTTTGATCACTGGAGCCTCCCGAGGATTTGGTAAAATCTGGGCCAAAGCCCTTTTAGAACGGGGTGATAAAGTGGCGGCAACCGCCCGAAAACTAGATGACTTAGCGGATATTGTCGCCCAATATGGCGATGCAGTTCTTCCAATTCAGCTCGATGTGAATGACCGGGCGGCCTGTTTTGAGGCCGTCAATAAAGCGAAGGCGCATTTCGGACGTATTGACGTACTGATTAACAATGCTGGCTTTGGCTTATTTGGCGCCATTGAAGAAACCACCGAGCAACAGGCTCGTGCTCAAATGGAAACCAATTTTTTTGGACTCCTTTGGGTAACACAGGCTGTCGTCCCAATCATGAGAGCGCAACAAAGTGGGCATATTATTCAGGTATCAAGCACCCTGGGCTTAATTACCTGGCCAGTTTTTGGGCTCTATAATGCATCTAAATATGCCGTCAATGGGTTGAGCGAAACCCTGGCCACTGAAGTTAAAGGCTTTGGGATAAACGTAAGTTTAATTGAACCGAATGGGTTTTCAACGGATTGGTCGGGCTCATCAGCTTTTCAAACAGAGCCAAATGAAGTGTATGCACCCCTTAAAAAAGCATTTTTCGAAGGGGTAACACCTGATACCTGGGGCAAACCAGAGGCTACCGTTGCTGCGGTTCTGCAACTGATTGACAGCCACAATCCGCCATTGCATTTCTTACTGGGGAAAATCGCTTATCCTGTCGTTAAACAGGTTTACGCCGATCGACTTGCGGAGTTTGAAACATGGAAAGACGTTTCTACCGATGCCCACGGTCATTGATACGGCAACTCAACTTCAGTTTACCTGTTACACTCTACTCCCTCAAAATGAGTAGAGTGTACGTTCATTTTTAGCCATGAAACATTTTAAAACACTACCTGACCTGCATCGCGAAAATGGATTTCCTCCACCGGAAAACCCACGGTTCAGTATCTATCAATGTGATAAAGCCTGTATACTTGGTGATCGGGAATTTACGAGCAATTTTTATATGGTCGCCTTTAAGAAGATAAAGGCTGGCGTTGTTCGCTATGGTCGAACAAAATTTGACCATGAATCGGGTTCAATGATGTTTTTCAAACCGAATCAGATCATTGAGATGAAAAATTTGGAGTTTGATGAAGATGGCTTCCTATTATTCATCAATGAAGATTTTTTGAACGGGCACTCCTTACACCAGGAAATAAAGAAGTACCATTTTTTTGATTACGAGACCAATGAGTCCCTGCATTTATCGCCAAGTGAAGAAAAAATAACCTGGGAGCTCTATCGTAAAATTGAAAACGAATATAACCATAATCAGGATGAGTACAGCCGCGAAATCATTCTTGCCAACATTGATACGCTGTTAAAATACGCCCAACGGTTCTATAAACGACAGTTTATTAACCGCTCAGAAATTTCAGGCAAAACCGTCACTAAATTTCATACAGAAATAGACGCCTACGTAGCGAGTGGCCTTTTAGGCATCAAAGGTCTGCCTTCTGTTCAGTATTTAGCCAACCGACTCCATCTCTCTGCTGGCTATTTAACCGATCTGTTGAAACAGGAAAGTGGAAAAACCGCTCTGGAACATATTCACCTGTACTTAATATCGGAAGCTAAAAACCGGCTCAAAGGGGAAGATCAGTCGGTTTCCGAAATTGCCTATGGGTTAGGCTTTGACAACTTACCCTATTTCTCCCGCTTATTTAAGAAAGAGGTGGGCATCAGCCCGAATAGGTTCAAAAAGCAACTGCTTAATTAAGAGACGTCTTCGTATGGGCTCATGCGTTTTTTTTTATGGAACTCCCAGGAGGCTACGTCAAGACAGGTAACAACTCTTCGATTGATTTTTGGACGAGGCTTTCTACATATAGTCAGATGCTAGCTTCAGATTTGTTCAAGTAGCGCATGAAAAGGCTTAATTAACTGTCTTCAGACAGTTAATTAAGCCTTTTCATGCGCTACTTGACTACTAGTCGAGTATTCGCTGGGATGTGGTAGTTTGGTTTTTGCCCCTTGCCTTTCCCGCCATCTGGATAGGTGCCAAACTACTGACCTATATTAACCCCCTTTTATTTAGAGGTATTAATAGGATTGTTTTTGATGGCTATTCTTCCGCTGATTTTTCGCTCTTTTAAAGATCACACCACTTCGCTTCTCAGCGAGTTAAAGCCACATCCAGATTCAACGGACAAGGCTTTTTTGTGAGATGATTAGTACGGTACAACTTACTTCTCTTAAAATACCCAATTAATTCTTCGGACACAAACGGTCGCGTTCCAGCACGGTCCGCCGTTGCGGTACCGTCTGCGGTAAGTGTCCGCGGCTAGGCCGGGCCACCGAAACAGTCGGAAATTTGTCGACAGAGTCTAGCCACCTCTTTGTTTGGTTATACCCAACAGTCGCACAAAAACGCTCCGAATAAAATCAGGCCAAGACATTCGCTGAATAATTGCTCCCGCTAACGAACAAGCTCATTGCCTCCGAATTCTTACGCCGAGTGGTAGAGAACTTACCCTTTTAAGCCCCTATAGTACTGACTAATCATAGAATAACTACGCCAAACGGTTGAAGACCTTACAGGGCAACCCCGCACAAATTCGTTAACGCCGAGGGGCAGACGATCCGACCTATTTACTGGAGATTCACCCTGTCGCTAAACTGCACACTTGATTCTAAGCAAATTCTAACACAGAATTAAGTTTTTACTAAGTACTGCCGAGTTTAAGTTATGTCATTCAATCGAATAAGCATCGATTGAACGGCACTGGGCATTAGTCATTTGGCTAAACGGGAAGCTCTTTAAGCGCAACTAATCGATCCACGTTGGTCATTAACGGCGCTCTATCAGGCCGTAACGACGAATGTAATTTGCTTCGTTGGTAATGCGACCTTCAGCAGGCTGGCCCCTGATGCAGGATGAATTCATTGTTTAAACTATGCCCATGAAGCTACCATCTGAGAATAATACATCCGCACCTGATCAACCCCTGTTCGTTCGACGAGTGGGCATTATCCTGGGTCTTACCTTGACGGCTCTCTTACTGCTGGGTCTGCTGGGAGCCGCTTTTGATGTGCTCCTGCTGATCCTGGCCGCCACGCTGGTTGCCCTCCCTATGCGGGCTGGAGCGCGGTGGTTGAGTGGGCGAACTAACTGGCCCCAGGGTGTCTCACTGGCCATCGTGGCCCTGCTGACGGTGGGCGTACTGGTCGGGGTAGGCTGGTTTATTACCTCCGCCATCAGGGGGCAACTCGACCAGCTACAGGAGCAGGCTCCCAAAGCCATTCAAAATGCGAAGGAGCAACTTCAGCAGACCAGCCTGGGCAAACGGCTATTAGAGGAAGACATCAAACCCGAAAAACTAATACAGGGTGGATCGTCGAGATGGCTTAGTCGTATTTCGGGGGCGGTATCGGCCACGCTGGGTGTCCTGGCAAACCTTTACGTGGTCCTGTTTCTGGCCGCTTTTTTGGCGGCTCAACCAGGTCTCTACCAGCAGGGCCTGATTCTACTCATTCCCAAGCCGGGTCGTCAACGGGCTAAACAGGTACTGGATCAACTGGGCACAACGTTACTGGGCTGGCTGGGTGGTAAGCTGTTTTCCATGACGGTTGTAGGCATTCTGACATTTGTAGGTCTGTGGCTGCTGGGCATTCCGCTGGCGGGGGCACTGGCTCTTTTCGCTGGCCTAATTTCGTTTATTCCCAACTTTGGCCCCATTCTGGCTTTGATCCCAGCCGTCTTGTTTGCCCTGTTGGAGGGTCCCCAGCAAGCGCTTTACGTCGGGTTGCTGTACGTAAGTATCCAGTTTGTGGAAAGCAACGTGCTGACGCCCTTGGTTCAACAGCGGGTTATCGCTCTGCCGCCAGCACTAGTGTTACTTTCTCAATTAATCATTGGCCTTTTTTCGGGGCTCATGGGCGTAGCGCTGGCTACCCCTCTGATGGCCATTATCATGGTTCTGGTCAAGATGCTTTACGTTCAGGATGTACTGAAAGACGATTCGGTAAAGGTGTAGCGCCTACCCTAAATCGCGGCCCGCATGTTCCTATTTATTTATCCTTATGTGAATTACGACCGTCGTTTTATCGATGATTTGTTTGCTGTTCAGTCCGTTGCTTTTTAGTCAATCGTCCAACTGGTGGTTTCGTTTTTTGCCTAGACCAGCTTGAGCGTTTAAGCTCGGATGCCTCTGGACTGACGCTATGCTATCGTCCCGCTATTGGTAGTTGTCAGCTGCGCTGTGTAAGGATGTGAACCTATTTTCAGTATCCCTTTTTCATAGAAAGACAAAAGAGATACGAGTTAACCAGGCCAAAGGAACCATGCGAATCGGTATCGGTTAACTGCCCGTTGGTTAGTTGATTCAGCAACTCCACCATACACTCATTCTGGCTGAAGACTTGCCGACAAATTCGCTTGTTTATAGCATATATAGGGCTAGTAGGTGTCAGACTGAAATAGTGATAGTCCCCGGCAGTAGTTCCCCAGGCTTGTAAACGGTATACTATCAAGGCCCCTTGCTGCCTTACCTCGTACCGATCAGCTTCCCAAAGCCGATACGTTTCACCCTTTTTAGTCCGGTACCCCCAAACAGAATCAGCCGGTAATTTCCAGTATTGCCCATATATACCAACAATGGATATCAGTTGGGAACCAGGCTTGGTTCGAACCCCTTTTACCCAGTTATTCCCCACGGCACTTGTCAGCCTAGTAGATGAACCAAGCACTTGCATAGCCGGTTGATTACAGCCAATGAGTGAAAAGACCCCAAAAAGACAACACCAGCTAACTGGGCTTTTCGGTCTGAAAATACAGTTACCAATTAGTAAATAGTGCATGATTAATCAAGCATTATGCCGCTCAACGAAGCGAACGTTGGCGGCTTTCAGTAAAATAGGCTGCCGCTAGGTACAGGTCGCGTTCCGTTCGCATGTGGCAATCAATCAATGAACTAACATTAATAAATTGATCCATAAAGTTTGCCTGCATAAGCTGGCCTGTTTTCAAATCGCTTGTCAACCTGCTGAGGGACGGTCTGTTTTGCAAAATGCGGGTATTCAGCGCAAGGGCTCTTCTAAGCAGCACATAACGACTATACCATAGCTTATAAACTGGAAACATAGCGCCCTTCCTAATGAGCACTTTAGTACTGGGCAGCGCTGGGTAAGCTGTACTGGGCAAATTAACTACCTGCTGGCCGTTTAGCGCGGCTAGTTCCTGCTGCAACTGGTTTACAATAGCCTTTTTTTGGCCGCACTTTTCTTGTAATTCAAGTAATAAGCCCTGAACGGCTTGTTCGTTTTGATTCGATGGGGCCTTTAGTTTACGCCACGAAATAGCCTCTGTCAGTTCACCGAGAAGTTCCTGTCGGTGGGTGAGTTCATCAAGCCGTTTTCGTTGGTAAATCAATTGAAGATAAGTTAGGATGGCTTGTCGATAAATTGTCTGATGTAGTTGCTGGTAGCTGCTTTCTAACCGAACAAGTGCCTGTCGAGTTAATTTACCGGGTGGTGCCTGAGTTGACCTACGCTTAGTTGTTACTGGCACCATTTCTTTTTGCGCAGTTCGACAGGAGTCAACCCATAAACGACCCGTACGTAAATAAACGTTATTGCTGTCTAAACCAGCCAGGAACGAATCCAGCTTCGACTGGCTTTGAGCAGGCAATGAGCCGCTGAGCGTAAGTATCGTTGCAAAACCCAGTAACTTAAACAGCCACATAGCTAGGAATCAGTTTTGTAAATACCCTGAAGACTTACCCCTATACGGACTTTCTTCAACCCTACGTAGGGGTATGAAGGATAGGTTTAGGCCGACTTAGTAGCAAATAAATGCCCACCAAAACAGCTGGAATGCTTAGTAGCTGCCCAACATTGAGCAGCATCTGGTTTTCGAATGGCACTTGATTTTCTTTTAAAAATTCATACAAAAAACGTAGGCTAAAGACCCAGACCATAAACACGCCCAGCAGTAAACCGGGCGGTGTTTGCTGCTTATCGCGATACCAAAGCCACAACAAAATACCAGACAACAGCAGACAGCTTAGAGCTTCATACAACTGGGCTGGATGGCGCGGCACGGCCGAATACTCGGTGTTGTTAACGAAGATAAATCCCCAGGGTAGCCTCGTCGGACGGCCAATAATTTCGAAATTCATCAAATTGCCCAGTCGAATAAAGAAGCCGCTTAGGGCCACAACAATGGCTATGCGGTCAGCTACCCACAAAAAGGATTGTCCCTGCCGGGAACGGACGTAAAAAAACAAACTTAGGATAATACCAATAGCCGCCCCGTGGCTGGCTAACCCCCGGTAGGGTGGTAAGAGCACGTCCAGTGGATGTTGCCAAAGCATCGCTGGTTCATAAAATAGAAAATGCCCCAGACGGGCACCAGCCAGCGTTCCAATAACGATATATAACAGCAGCGAATCCACATCCCGCACGGGCCTGCCCTCCTGGCGAAAGATGTAGGTAATAACCTGGATGCCAAAAATAAAACTCAGGGCAAAACAAAGTCCATACCAGGTAATAGCAAAGGGTCCAACTCGCAACAGTTCAGCTGTAGCCGTCCAGGTAATGGCCGTCAGCTGGGAGCCAATGAGTGAGCAAGTAAGCATTGATTAAGTTTAATCATGTAGTTGTAAACCCAAGCTATGTCAACGGATAGTCATTGGTGTAGATCATGACGCAGGTCAGCTAAACGATCGGCAATTCTTACGTTTGACTCGGCTCTTTTCGTAGAAAAAACTCCTGTCGGGGGAGTGGTTCAATTAATGTCGCGCGACAATAGGTTCGGTCACTGTTTTAATCTCGGTATTATCACGAATATCATCCGATCCTTTCAGCAGGACCACATCAGTGGGTTTAAGGTCACCAATCACTTCAATCTGATCGTTTGCCTCATTACCCGTTTGTACCGTTACCCAATGCGTTTTCCCCTTTACCACCGTTATGACGTAGCTGCCTTCCATGGAGACGACCACCGCCGATTTGGGAACGTATACACTTTTACTTTGCCGCTGCACGGGAAAGCCCACGGTAGCGTACATGCCCGGCATGAGTTGCAGACGGGGGTTGTTCACCTCGATCTCGATCAGTTCCGCCCGCACACTCCGTTCGACATTGTAGGAAATTCGGTTAATCTTACCCGTAAACACCTTACCCGGAAACGCATTGACCGAATAGGTTACCGGGGTATTCTGCCGAATTTGGCCCGCGTACACCTCCGGCACCGTTACCTGTAAACGTAGACGGCCAATTTCTTTAAGTTTTAGCATGGGTTGCGCATCTTTCTGGGTTGGGCCCACTAGTGCCCCCGGACTCAGGATACGTTCGGTCACCACTCCATCAAAAGGAGCCGTTAGCCGAAGGTATTGTTTCATCTGGCGGGCTGCGGCTACCCGTTGTCGTTGACTCGTCAGATTCGCACTATCCCCCATCACTTCCGCCTGCGCCTGATCTATCTCCTGGGGTGCCACGGCCCCAGGCGTTTTGGCCGCCTGCACTAACCGGCGGAAATTACTTTTGCTGATGTTGAGACGCCCCTGGGCAGCCGTTAGATCCGATAAGGTCCGGCTCAAGTCTGACTCCAATTCGGGCGCTTCCATCGTGGCCAGCACTTGACCCCGGTGCACTTTAGCGCCCACATCAACGGGCATGCTTTTCACAAAGCCGTTCACTTTAGCGTACAGCGCCACATCGTAAAAGGGAATAAATTCGCCCGGTAAGGCCAATTGCTTGGCGACTGATTCTACCGATACGGGTACGGTTTGATAAGCCGCCTGGCTAACAGTCTCGGCCGGTTCGCCAGTGGATTTTTTGCTAGTTTCGTCCGACGAGCAAGCGGGTAGCAACCCGGCCATTCCCACGAACAGTATACTATAATAGAGTCGATTTTTCATAGTAATTCATTAATTGGTGCCCGGCCTGACTTTCTGAATTAAGGATATCGGGGACCGGTGTGATAACCCATTCGAAAGCCAGGCCGTGGGCAGATTAGTTAGGATGCGTGGTTAGGAGTTGTTTTTTTAGCGGGTCAACGCCGTCATAAAATTCACTTTCTTCATCGTTGGGGTTCAGTGACGATGATTTGACAGAGGCTTTGCGCTGGACGCTGGCAAAAATGACCGGTAGAATCAACAGGGCCGCAAAGGCCGAGAAAAACAGGCCTCCGATCACGGCCCGGCCCAACGGGGCCGATTGATCGCCTGCTTCTCCCATCCCCGAGGCCATCGGAATCATGCCAGCAATCATGGCTAGCGAGGTCATCATAATGGGCCTTAGACGCATACTCCCGGCCGTGAGGGCTGCCTTCGTGGAGTCATTATAAACGAGTCGTAGCTGCTCGGCATTGGTGATCAACAGAATGGCATTGGCTACTGATACACCCACGGACATGATGATACCCATATAGGATTGCAGGTTAAGCGTACTGCCCGTTAGACTTAATAATCCAAGCGATCCGGCTAGCACCGCCGGAATCGTCGAAAGCACCACGAAGGCCACCCCAAACGATTGGAAGTTGGCCATCAAGACCAGGAAAATAACGACAATGGCAAGCCCTAATCCCGTTTGCAGACTACCCAGCGTATCGCGCAAGAGCTGAGCCATTCCCTGTAAATCAACTACGGTACCCTTCGGCGGAGCGCCTAAACCGTCAATCACGTGTTGTACATCGCGGGTGGCCGTACCCAGGTCTTTATTGAAAATATTAGCGGATACCGTGACCAGTCGCCGGGGACCACTGCGGTCGTACTCCCCCGGTACAGTCGTCCGTCGGATTGTCGCTACGTCACCCAGCGTCGGACGAAGCTGTCCTTTCACCAGGGGAATGTTCTCCATGTCTTCGAGCGAGCCCATCTCGTATTCGGGCAATTGCACCTGTACCTGGTAGGCATAGCCCGTTTTTCGATCCAGCCACAGATTCTTGGCCGTAAACCGGCTTGAGGAGGTAGCCGCCACCAGGCTTTTAGAAATATCATCGGCCGTTAGGCCAAACTGGGCCGCTTTGATGCGGTCGATCTGAATATCCAGGGTCGGATAGTTCAGGGGTTGCTTGATGCGAATATCCCGCAGATAGGGAATGCTTTTTAGCCCATCCTGTAACCGTTTGGCATAGCCTTGTCCGTCTTCCAGGCTTTTGCCCCCCACCTGCACTTCAATCGGGGTGGATGCGCCCTGACTCATAATTTTATCGGTCAACTCAATGGGTTCGTAAGAGATGCCCACACCCGGCAGCTGTTTTCGTACGGCGTCCCGCAGCTTA
>NZ_BAAHBQ010000009.1:0-341870 GCF_054776595.1 Spirosoma horti | reverse complement strand
AAAAAACTAAGCAGTTATCGATGCTCAAACGACGGAAAAGTCATATTTTTCAGCGAGTACAAAGCGGTTAAAACCGTCTCATCTCTTTTCACCCGCATCTGTCCACTTTCGGTTGACGACGTACAGTCGGTAATAGTGAGCCGGGCCAGAATGGTTTCGGGGGCATCGGTCAGCAGCCCTTCGTGTTCCAACTGGTGTAGAAACCCAAGAATGCGCTCCCTAGCTTCATCGGCGGTATCAATTTCTTTGATCAGCGACGTAACCGCATGACCGGCCGCCAGAATGCAGGTAGCGATACTGCTGCCCATCAAGCCGAGTCCTACGGTGCCGATGCGTAGTTGAGATGTCATAGATTATCGGGTTAATCCTTTTTGGGCGTGATACGGGCAATGGCGTCAATCTCGATCTTGATCCCATCCGACAATACCGACTGAACCGTGGTTCGGGCCGGGCGAATGCCGGTGAAGAATGACCCATAGGCGGCATCGTAGCGGTCGAATTCATTGATGGCTTCCAGATGGACGGTACATTTCACAATGTCGTCGATGCTGCCACCTGCCGCTTCCACAATCTTTTGAATGTGCGAGAGAGTTAATAAGGTTTCTTCTTCGATGGTCCCGTGTTGAACTTCGCCCGTGGCCAGATCCAGCGGACCTTGTCCGCTAATAAACAGCAGATCACCCGCCAGCACCCCCGCCGAATAGGCACCTGTGTTGACGGCTTTGTCGGGGTGTTTAATTTCCAGTTTACTCATGGTTTTGTTGCTAGTTATCGTTTTAGCTTCTCTCCTGTTTTCAGGGTTGGGGTGGAGTTAGATTCTCCGATAACGGCCAGGTCTTGAACGACTCCAGAAAGCTAATCAAGGCGCTTAGCGTCTGGTCAACTAAATGCTTTCCTTTTGCGGATGTGCCTAACTGGGGCTCACCGCTGCTGCCGTTGCTCGAAATAAATTCGGTTTGTTTGAATACCGTTACGCCCCGATATGGCTCGTCATCTTCCCAGGCAATATAGCCGTTTCGGTCAGGGCGCTGTGCCCGTTCCACACGATCCATCCAGACTTTTTCGGGAAAAAGGTGGAGCATCAAACTCGTTTCATATTCGCAGGCATGGCTCAGCGCGGGGCATTCCATGGGTGCCTCTCCAGCAAACACGCTACCAGCTAATTCCCAATAGGTGGCCAGCGCAATGGTAGACTGATGACTTGCATCAAAGCGTTTGCTCAACACGGCCAGCGCCTGTTTCACTGGGGTAATATTGCCGCCATGTCCGTTGAGCAACACAATACGCTGGTGTCCGCTGAGCACCAGCGACTGAACCAGGTCGATAATCACCTGTGTGTATAGCTCCGGGGCCAGACTCATCGTACCGCCAAAGGACAGATGATGATGGCTCGACCCGTATGGCAGGGTCGGGCAGAGCAACACCGTATCGGGCAGGGATTTTTCGGCCTGTAGCGCAAGCTGAGTAACAATATCCGTATCGGTCGATACCGCAAGATGAGGTCCATGCTGCTCGATAGCTCCTAACGGGAGCAATACCACACGATCCTTACCTGTCTGCCTGATGTCGCTATAAGTCGATGCGTAAAACAGCATAGTCAGTTGTTGAATGATTTAGGTTCTGTAGATTCTATTGTTCTTGATAGCCAACAAGTTAATATTAATCGGCTCAATAGAATCCACAGAATCTAACTCTGGTTTAATAACCCGGATTTTGTTTGAGCACCGGTGCGCCACCCGTTACACTTAAATCAATCTGGGCCTGCGGAATCGGGTAGAGTTCGTTTTTGCCTTTCGTGAAGGTTGCGCCTTTCATATACGTAAAGTCATACCCTGGAATCGACGTTTCATGCTTCACGTAGTTGTTCAGGGTTGTGGCCATATAACCGGTACCATTATCCCAGCGACGCAGATCGAAGAAACGGTGACCTTCCATGGCGAACTCCAGTTTTCGCTCGAAACGAACTGCTTCACGGGCAAAATCTTTCCCATTCGCCGTGAATTCATTCGTGTATAAACCGACCTTATAGTTCGCTGCCGGTTCAGCGGTAAAGCCTTTCAGCGGGGCACTGTTGTCGACGTATTTCTTCACCCATCCATTCGGATTTGCGGCTCGTGCCCGAACCTGATTGACATAGGTTTGCGCCTGTGCCAATGAGCCAATTTCAACTTCGACCTCAGCCGCCCACAACAGCACATCGGCAAAACGGATCATGGTGTAATTGTTTGACGTCCAGCGCGAGAACAAAGAGGTGGTTGCCTGAGCAGCCTGGTAATAAATCGTTTTGATCGGGCTGTAGGGACCGGCTACTGCCTGCACGCGAATCCAGGCTTTACCAGGGTGAACACCCCAGTCCAGGTACGGAATCCCCCGGCGACCCACCGTGTAATCCAGACGGGCATCGAGCGTGCCTGTATAGGGCGTAAAGGGCGCGCTGCTTTCAAGGCCCTGGTCATTGGTGATGTCGGAATCGTTGAATGTTGTCAGCAACGGCAGACCGGTATTGGGATCGGTTTTGTAGGAATTGACCAGACTAAACGAGGGTTGATACGCACCACAGCAGGTCGCTGGTCCGCCCATTGGGAAGTTCAGTGCATCGCCATAGTTGCCATTCTGGTAGGTTTGGTCGATGGACATCTGCACGGCAAAGACCGACTCCGCACTGTTCTTTTTCGAGGGGTTAAAATTATCGGAGAAATTGACCAGCGCGTATTTTAAGCCAGAAGCCGTTACCCCATTCGCAATCACATCGGCCAAAACGGGCTTTGCTTCGGCGTATTTATCCTGGAACATGTACACCTTGGCCAGAAATGCTTTCGCTGCCCAGCTATTGGCCCGGCCCGGATCTGACTTGGTAGCGCTCAAGTTATCGGCAGCAAATTTGAAATCCGCTTCCAGTTTAGACCAGACCGAGGCTGTATTGCCTATATTGTAATTCGCGTTGGCATAACTTACCGTTTCGTCGAGATAGGGTACGTTCTCCCATAATTTAGCTGCTTCGAAATGATAAACCGCCCGTAGGAACGTAGCTTCGGCCTTGATCTGCTTGATTTCTTCGGCCGTCATCGAATTGTCGGTTACTTTCGACAGCAGCCGTAGCACATCATTTGCCCGTTGTACACCGGCATATAACACAATCCACTTGTTATTGAACGGGGCCATGGTCGCGTCATATTTGTAACTCTCGACCGATTCCATTGGCGGCAGGGCCGATGCCTGGGTGCCGGTGTGGGCGTCGTCGGAGGTTACGCCCCCGTAAATCCAGTTGCTGACCCCAATGAAATAATAGGTCGTATTGGGTACACCCCAGCCATCGAGCAGGGAGTATGCGCCAACCAGCAGGCCATTCACACCGGCTTTGTTGGCTAAGGTTGTTTCGCTGGTGGCGCCGATGGCACCAACTTCGAGGTATTCTTTTGTGCAGGAATTGGTTGCGGTTAAAAATACCAGGCAACACGATAAGCCGACAACAAACTTGGTATAGTTCATGATTGATAACGGTTTATGGTATTTTAGAAAGAGACGTTAAGGCCGAAGATGAAATTTTTCTGATTGCTGGGGTAGTTGCCGTAATCGACACCAAAGGCCGAGCTAAGTCCGCTTACTTCGGGGTCCAGGCCACTGTATTTCGTAATCGTGAAGAGGTTAGCGCCCTGGGCATATACCCGTAACTTATTCAGGCCGTACTTCCGTAACAGCAGCGGGCTTACCGTATACCCAATCACCAGCGAGCGCATTTTCAGAAACGAGCCGTTTTCGACATAGAAGGAGTTAGGCACACCCGATGAACTAAATGATCCTGTCGATTCAATTTTCGGGATGTTCGAATTCGGATTTTCGGGTGTTCAGGCGTTTAACAGATCGTTGCTTTTGGCCCCCACATACGTACTGAAGAAGTGCGTGAACGATTTCACGGTATTGAAAATCTCGTTACCCTGCGAGCCATAAAGCGTTGTTGAGAAGTCGAATCGCTTGTAGGTCAGGCCCAGGTTCAGACCATACGTAAAGTCGGGGTTTGGGCTGCCGAGGAACGTACGGTCGCTGGCGTCAATTTTGCCGTCGCCGTTCACATCCTGGTATTTAAAGCGGCCTGGAGCGGCTCCGCTTTGCGTAGGTGAAGCGCTTACCTCAGCATCACTTCTGAACAAACCAATGACGTTGTAGCCGAAGAACGAACTAACTTCCTGACCAACCTGGTTCCGAACTACGTTGCCCAGATTCTGGGTATTGGCGGTTTCGAAATAGGTGGGTGAGGGGATATTGATCACCTTGTTGTTGTAGGTAGTAATGTTAGCACCAACGCTGAATTGAAGATCGTTGCTAACGGTTCCTCTATACGTTATGCCAATATCAACCCCTTTGTTTTGAATATCCCCGACGTTTACCGTAGGGGCTGTAGCGCCACCAACCGTTGCTGGTAAGGTTTGAGCAAACAGAAGCCCTTTGATTGACTTCTTATAGTATTCGACCGGCAGGTCCAGCTTGTTGAACAGTGTAGCGTCGAGGCCAACGTTGGTCACTACGTTTTCTTCCCAGCCGGTATTGGGGTTTCCAATGTTCGTCTGTGCAAAACCCTGCGCCAGTTTCCCGCCACCACTAATGTCGTAATAGGCATCGAAGAACGAGCCGCCGAACAAGGTGAAGGCATTCTGAGGACTAACGTTATTCTGGGAACCCAGAACACCATAGCTACCACGCAGTTTCAGATCGTTGAGCCAGGTCACGTTTTTCATAAATTCCTCACCCGTTATGCGCCAGCCCGCCGATACCGATGGGAAGGTTCCATAGCGACGTTCTGACCCGAATCGCGACGATCCATCACGACGAACCGTTACGCCTAACAGGTACTTTTCATTGAAGGAGTAATCCAGTCGGCCAAAGAGCGAGAATAAGGTATTTTCGTAGGCACTGCTGGTATTGGTTACATTAGAGGTACCGTTGTTGAGTGTCAGGTAATCGTAGTTAGTGGAAAAGAAACCACTGCTGGAGGCCGTTACCGCCCGACCATAATTCCGAATGGCTTCCGAACCGGCAATCACTTTCACGTTATGCTTCCCGAATGCATTGGTATACGTCAGGGTATTCGTCCACATGGTATTGGTGTTGAACAACGCAGACTCAGCGAATGAATTGGGGTTTGTATTTCCTTCAGAGTTGTTATAAGGGGTAAAGGTGAAGTTTGTAGCGTATTGATTATCAATGCTTCCACCAAAGCTGGTACGGGCTGTAAAGTGCTTCAGGAAATCGACTTCGGCAAATACGTTACCAACCACATCCTAGGTATTCATCTTGTTATTGGACGTATTCATCTGAACGGCAACCGGGTTCGATGAGCTACCCAATTCAGGCCCCGCAAACGTTCCGCCGTAGTTTCCTTTGATGTCGTAGACCGGAATGATGGGCATGGCCCGGTAGGTCCAGGCAATCGGGTTACCGCTACTCAGGTTATCGAAACCAGGGTTTTGCTTGTAGAAGAAATACGCATTCTCGCCAATTCGGATGTTGTTTTTTACTTTAAACTGCGTATTCACGCGCCCTGAATACCGTTTAAGGTATGTTTTCAGCATGGTGCCCTGTTGATTGAAGTAATTGAGCGAAACCATGTAGTTTGACTTATCGGTACCGCCACTGGCCGTCAGGTTATGGCTGGTCATTGGCGCATTTTTAAACAGTTCGTGAAACCAGTCGGTACCCGTTTTGTTGACCGCTTGAATCAGGTAATTCCTGGCCGGATTGGTAGCATCGAAGTTATATTTGGTGGGATCAACAGCCGCATCTCCTGTATTGCCAATGCCTGTTGCGCCCGGTCCCCGGAAGGTATAATCGGGTAAGCCATTCTGAAACAGCCCCGTAGTTGGATAGGCCACTTTGGTCAGGCGGGCGAAGTCCGAGGAGTTCATTAGGTTAAAGACATTACCTTGTAAGGGTTGTTGTGAGCCATAATAGGCATCATAGGCAATGGTTGGCTGGCCCGACCGCCCTTTTTTGGTGGTTACGATGATTACCCCATTCGAGCCCCTAACGCCATAAATAGCAGCAGCGCCCGCATCTTTCAGTACCTGAACCGACTCAATATCGGTGGCGCTTACGTCGTTTAGTTCCGCCTGAATACCGTCGATCAGCACCAGCGGTTGGGTATTGCCAAACGAGCTGATCCCCCGAATGAAGATATTACTCGGACTTCCCGGCGCACCTGAATTAAGAATGGTTACCCCTGGTACCTGCCCTTGTAATGCCTGTACAGCCGATCCGGAAGGGATTGACTTTAAGGCTTTTATGTCGACAATGGATACAGAGCCGGTTATGTCTTTCTTCTTTTCGGATGAGTAACCCGTTACCACCACTTCACTCAGTGACGTAATGGATGGGGCTAACACAATCGAGAAGTTTGTTTGTGAACCAACGGTAACCTCCTGAGCCTGATAGCCGATATAGGAAACAATCAGGCTGGTATTTGTTGGAACGGAGAGCGTAAAGCCCCCATCGGCACCGGTGAACGTGCCACTCGTTGTCGATCCTTTTACTAATACATTGGCTCCCGCGATAGGTTGCTGATCCTCAGCACTGGTAACTTTTCCTGAAATTAGTGTTTGCGCGTTTGCCCAAACCGTTGCCAGCATGCAGAAGAGCAGCATGCACACAGTTTCTTTTCTAAGACGTAGTGAGTCATTCATAATCTGTAAAAAAAAGAGTTATGCGTTTGAAGAGTGTTGCCATTAGGTACTCCATCGTAGTCACTTACGATCCCTTCGAAAAGAGCCGTTTACCATTTCGTCGAGCTAATCAATCAAAAGAAAATTTATAAATGGGGTGCCGTACAACCACCATTAACGAACCTGTATTTATCTGAATCGGCAGGGCCCTGCCTGTTTAGATACTACCTGTAACCCGTCGGCTTGATCAGGGCGCAACTGTTTTTACTTACTCTATTCTGTGAAGTGCTACACAGGGTTGCCTTCTGTATTTGATTACAAATAAAGCATAATTTTGTAAACAAAAAAAATTCAGAATAATTTTTAAGTTAGTTGGCGAAGTCCAGCCAGGAAATAGGGGATATAAGGCTAATTAGTATAGAAATGATCGTTTCAGGCCAGAAAAGGCGAATAGAAACTACTGGCAACCGTTTGGTACGCCTGAACATGCGGGCCAATGTAAGATTGAGAAAGGGGGGTAGCTACCTGTGCCTACAGGCGGTTTTTCAAAACCTAACCTGCCAAGTTCTGAAGCTAACGTCACTGAAAGGTAAGAAATGGGCCGATTAGAGCCTGCGGAGGAATAAAGACAGGCGGGTATTGGTGTCTATTCGATCTCTATTGGTGTCTATTCGATCTCTAAGGAAGCGTTTTCGCCCCGGAGTAGATGCTTGGTGAGAGCTTCCTGAGCGAGGGGTAAGTCTTTTTCTTTTAGGCCTTTTAGGATCTGTCGGTGCTCCTGATCGGTAAGTTCATAGTCGTCCATATGGATCTGCGTCTTCCCGATTTTTTGGTGAAATAGGGGAATATTGCTGATTTGATATATATCCATTAGTTTGGAATTGCCAGCGCAGTCGATCAAGGTTTCGTGAAATTTGACATCGGCTTCCAGCGCACCACTCAAATAACCTCGCTCTACCATGGATGAAAAGTCGTTGCAAATTCCCTCCAGCTTAGCAAGTTGTTGATCATCAATTTTTTGGATAGCTAGCCGGAGGGCTCCTAATTCCAGTAATTCACGGATTTCGCGAATTTCCCGGATGTCGCTGGCGGTCATGGATTTCACAAAATAGCCTCCTTTTTCGCCAAAGACAATCAATTGCTCACCTTGAAGCCGAGTAAGTGCTTCGCGAACCGCCATTCGATTTACGTCTATCTTTTTAGCCCATAAATCTTCTTTTAAGCGAGTGCCCGCCACCAACTGATTGGATAAAATTTTCCGCCTGATTTCAATATAGGCTTTATTGGCAAGCGAATCGACTTTCATATTTTGTAAACAAAAATATAGCTTTTTATAGAACAAATATAGGTTATTTTGAATCACTGCAACCTACTTTAATCAAATATGAACCTTTCAAAACAAAGTGACTAGCTAAAGAATAACACGTTCTTTATCATTTTTGAAAACAGAGACAAAAAGTAAAAGCTCCTCTGGGTTTACCAACTTAAGCTCGTGTATACTCTAAATGGTAGACCTTGAAACCATAGAAAATGCTCATAAATGGGACGAGGGGACATACAAATATCTGTATCCTAAACGGGGGGCATTTTATGAGAACCTTTACATGATGGCAAGTTTTGTTCTGCTGTCGTTAGCCATGCACAATTTGCCGCTGGGTACTGCCTATACTATATGGACAGGTATTGGTCGTGTTGGTGCGTTTCTTGTTGGTCTTTTCGTTCTGGGTGAACAGGTTTCCATGGCACGAATAATTGCCGCTATTTTAATCGTAGCTGGTTTGATCCTCATAAAGCTCGACTCGAGCCGCTAATCTCGTTTAGACGTCAAAAATGTTCCCAAGATAACGCTCTGCAAAGTGAAACAAAGGAATATTCATGTATTTGCGACAGTAAATGGGCGGGTCCGTTTCGTAAGAAATTTCATAATACTCAAAGTGCCATAAACGGAGAACTTAAGTGTGGGCTGTTTTCGGCACCGTCAATTTCTACGCGGTCGGGCTAGGTAGGGTTCAATAATTTTAACGCCTGCTGCCTGTATAAATTACCGATTGGTATCGAGTGAGTGCCAATTGTGATCTGATCGATGGTAAACGAATCAATCTTGTCCAGTGAGACGAGGAAAGACCGGTGTACCCTCAGAAACGAGGGGCCGGGTAGCATAGCTTCTAAGGCCGTGATGGCGTATTTAGTGATAATAGAGCCTTTTGTTGTGTGAAGCTGGACATAATCTTTGAGGCTCTCTACGTAAAGAATATCACGCAGAAAAACCTTAACCATTTTCCTGTCCGCCCGGAAGTAGAGAAAGGCATCAGTAGCCGTTTCGGTTTGGTGGGCCATGAGTGATTGGCTGATCGGTGGAAGCTTGTGGTCGGGCAAGGCTTTACTAACCGACTTTAAAAACCGTTCGAAACGTATAGGCTTAAGGAGATAATCGGTGACGTCCAGTTCAAAGGCTTGTAGGGCATATTGCTCAAAGGCCGTTGTCAGTACAATTTTGGGCCGTTGGGTTAATGTTCTGATCAACTCGATACCCGTTATTGGCGGCATTTGAATATCAAGAAACAGCAGATCGATCGGCTGCTGTTTTAATGCTGTAAGTGCCTGAATCGCGTTGGTACATTCGCCAGCTAGGGTAAGTATGGGCACCTGATTAATATACCGACGCAGTACTTCCCGGGCGGGGGGCTCATCGTCGACGATCAGGCAGGTATAGTTATTGCGCGACTCCATTATAAACTGATTTGAGAGACTCAGGATAGGCTTGTGTTAAGGCAAGCGTCAAGTTAACAATATACATCTCTTCCTCATTATGGATCGCTAGTTCGTGTTGGTTAGGGTAAATTAATTCCAGCCGCTTACGAACGTTTGCGATGCCTATACCGGGTAAGGGATGCTCCTGGCCAGCTGGCTTGCCATTAATTAGTTTCATCACCAGTTTATCGTCATGTAGGCTTACCGTTAAACTGATCCAGGGGCTTTCTGTCATACGACTGGCTCCATGCTTGAATGCATTTTCGACAAAGGGTAAAAGCATGAGTGGGGCAATGAGATGAGTAGTTGTTTTGGGCAAGTGCACCGTCATATCAAGCCCTTGATCGTACCTCGCCTTTTCTAAATGTAAATAATCGCTGATCATGGTTAATTCCTTTTCGAGGGGGACCAAGGGATGATTACAATCATACAAGATATAACGAAGCAAGTGCGAAAGCCCCAGGATCATCCCGGATGCGTTCTCTGATACGTCTTGTGTAAATGAATAAATCGTATTGAGCGTATTGAATAAGAAGTGCGGGTGCAACTGTGCTTTCAACATCTGAAGCTCGGCATTTGCCTTCTCTTTTTCCAGTAGAAGAGCAACCTGTTGCTTTTCATGAAAGCATTTCAACAGTTTTATGGCCGCAGCTACCCCGCCTACGGTAATGCTTCCTCGTAACCCGGCCAGCATGGCTACGCCGAACTGGACATAGAAAGCGGGGTGCGGCTCCTGGGCAACAACAGGTGACAGCTGATCGGCAAGTTGGTGGCGGAGATGATCAATAATAGTCATCGACAAGATAGCCGATAAAGCCGCGGTTAATAAGGCCAATACCACGGCACTAAGCGTAGCCAGGGCGTACTTACCGGGAATGACTTGCCTGGGTATAACCAGATACATGAGCGAATAAGCCAGAAATAAGCTGGGTATCAGGTAAATCAGCGTTTCCGGTAAGGTAATAAACAATCGATGCAGAAAGGGCTGCCGTTGCAAGGCTGGTGAAGGCGAAAAGGCATACAGGAGCAGTTGGAACAAAAACCAAAGCAGCCAGAACGTCAGATGCCGCCCTAAACGCCAGGCTGTAGTTTTTGAATAAATAAAAGGGAGCTGCTCCATGCTGGGTAGGGGTCTGCGCCTAAGATACGGATCGGTAATTAGATAACCCGAAGATCAAGTACTTATTCGATCAAGGTCAATAAGCTGTCTAATAAGATCAGTTGGTCGTCGACTAAATGAGCTTATTGCCAAAAAAACACTGTATGTTTTCAGGGCCGAATGGTTAGGCTATTTTCTGGCTAAAAAAGTAAGGCCTTGCCTACTTTTGAGAAAAACAAACCCTATGAAAATTGGTGTCATCCTGCTTATAGTAAGCCTAGCAATCACCCGTGTGTTCGCACAGGTAGATACGATCAGCTATCCGAAAGAACGACAAGCGATTAGCGAATTACTACGCCACCAACAACCCACTACCCTAATCGATTGCCCTGATTTTATTGCGGTTGGTCCCAAAGGCGATATTTCTTTTTCACACCAACAATGGGTCGAGGTGCAGAAAAAAGAAAAGCTGGTCTTTAAATCGGTGCAACCCGTGGCCGGCCATCAATTCATCCGAATTTATGACGGCTCTATGGCCGTGGTTAATTCACTGATTGATGTAAAGCTGGTGGTTGACGGGCAAGATCAGCACATTAAAGTACGTCGCTTGGAAGTGTACCATAAAACAGCCACTGGCTGGTGCCGCGTAGCTGGTCAGGGAACGCAGGTGGATGAAACACTATTTCCCGTTGTTGGCAAATAACCTACTTATCCTTATTAGGAGATTGCTTTATCGCCTAATCAGCACAAGTATGTGCCAAGTTGAAACGTAATGGACTAGGTTAAGCCAATACCAAACGCTGGCTTAAGGTGAGGTGGCTTGTTGTCGTTAGCTCTAGGGTTCGGACTGGCGTCGGTCTATCGCGAACGAACACGATCTGGCTACAATTCAGCCGGGTTGCTGTTCTCGTATGTAAGCTCAAGCTCTATGCACAAGCACGCTTATGAAAAAACTACTTATTTTTTGTCTGCTAGTGGCTACCCGTGGTTGCCCACTGAAGGCTCAAACCGCCAATAAAAATCTATTAACGGGGGTAGGCAACGATAACACCCATGGCCAATACAACACCGGTTTAGGCTTGTATCTTTCAACTTAATAAGCAACCTTTATCCCTGTAATCGCTTTAGCTATGTCTGCCTCTCTTCGTAACACAATTGCTTGGATTCTACAAGTAGTACTAGGGTTATTCTTCATCTTTGCCGGCTTCAACAAACTACGCGACATATCGTCCACGGTCGCTATGTTTGGTAACCTGGGACTACCTGGTGTATTGGCTTATGTGGTGGGGGGAGCTGAATTGCTGGGCGGCATTGGCCTGTTAGTGCCGCGCTTAACCCGATATGCCGCTATGGGTTTGCTGATCATCATGATTGGAGCGGTATTTATGCATGCCACCAAGATTCCGAGTGGTCTGGCTGGTGGCCTACCGGCCCTAGTCTCCTTAATCCTGTTAGGCTTACTGGTCTGGCTGCGGCAACCCATAACACCGACTACAACCTAAACAAAAGGGAGTAAAAATAAGCGTCTCCGTAAAGGCTACTTAAGTGGAACAGATTGATAGACAATCACCGACTTATCATTCGGCTGTTTTCTCAAGCGGGATCGTTTGACCAGTCGGTAAACAAGCCATAAGATGCCTAATCCTGCCAGTATACTAAAGATCGTCGTTTCGGAAGGATGAAGCTTTTCATAGACCTGTTGGAGTCCGTTGGTCAAATTGCTCCCTAAAAGAGCCACACTAACGGCCCAGACCAAAGACCCTAGCGTATTATAGATCGTAAACCGAGTGGAGGAAAAGCCCGCCAAGCCGAAAGCGGCCGGTATAGCTCCCCGTAAGCCATACACCGCCCGAAAACCAATCACCAGCCCTGTGCCATAGCGATCCATTAATCCTTTTATTCGCTGGTAACGCAGTTGCCAACGCGGTCGTGAGCGAATAAAGGCCGGGCCAAAGCGATTACCTAGCCTAAAACAAAGCTGGGTGATACAAAACGAAGAAAACGCAGCCACACCAATCACGGCCGGTAGAGAAAAATACCCTTGTTGAGCTAAATAAACCCCGATTAATAAAAACGCTTCACTTTCCAGCAGAACGCCGAGAAACAGCATTGGATAGCCATATGTGAGCATGAGTTCCTGAAAGTCCATGATCCATGTGATAACGTTGAGTTTAGGTAAAACTCATTTAAGGTCAAATGGTTGCTGGCGCTTACATCAATTCCTGCAGGAGTTTATCCATTTTGATTGAAGATAGAATAATCGTATGCGACTGATTAGATTGGACAGCTGGTAAAATCAGCGTCTTCCAAAACCCTCCCGCGTGAGACGATGCAGATTTACCTGTCCGTAAAACGGGCATTTTAAGAAACGCTTAATGAGGACGATGCTGATTGCTCATTGGTGAAGAGTGGTTCCAATACATCACGATGGACCTCACCCCATTGCGCGGTCAGTTCAATCACAGGTATCAAGGTTTCACCCAAGGTAGTGAGTTGATATTCTACCTTCAGAGGCTTTTGATCAAAACTAGTTTTGGATAAGATACCATGCGCTACTAGCTGATTTAATTGGCTATCTAATAAGCGACGGGACGCACGGGAAAGTTTACGATGCAATTCGCCGGGCCGTCGAATGCCACAATGAATGCTCCAGATGAGGTTTAGCTTCCACTTTCCATTCATCACTTCCATAAACAGGTGCAGACCACAGTTTAGCTCGAGGGGTAATTTTCGCTCATACATCCCACAAAGATAAACCCTCAGTGACGGAATTAGATACGGCTGAATTCAGCCCTACTTGACTCGACTTGTCTTAGGGCTGTCCTTTGTCGGATGAACTACAAATTATTTGGAACCCAAACGGGATTACCAGCTAGTGAGCTAATTCTGGGAGGCTCCCAGTTGGGTGACCGCCGAGGATACGGCACGGCTGTCCAAGATGCCCTTGGAATCCTCACGGCTTATGCTGATGCCGGTGGAAATTTTATCGACGTGTCGGATCAATATCAGTTTGGCGAAGCGGAAGAAACGGTTGGTCGATTTACGGAGCATATTAGACACGATTTCATTATCTGTACTAAGTATACCCGAAGCAGCCAAGCGAATCCCTCTCTGGTCAATGCGGGTAATCACCGTAAGGCGATGCATCAAGCCGTAGAGGGCAGCTTGAGACGCCTGAAGACGGAGTATATCGACCTGTACATGCCCCATTTTGATGATGGGGTTACCCCCTTAGAGGAAACGGTTCGAGGGCTGGACGATCTAGTAAGGGCGGGCAAAATTTTGTACGTGGGTTTGGCCAATTTCCCGGCCTGGAAAGCAGCGATCATGGCGGCTTCTATACCCCTGACGGCTATCCAGTACGAATACAACCTGTTGCAACGCACACCGGAACGGGAGTTGACGCCAATGGCGGAGTACTTCGGTTTGGCAATGATGTGTTATTCTCCTTTGGCGGGAGGCTTACTGACGGGGAAATACCGACAGGGCTCCTCTGGAAGACTAACTCTTTCCAAAGCCGACAGTTATCAGGAAGACGAGCGAACAAAGTCCATACTCGATCAACTGGAGTTGATGGCCAACGAACTCGACGCCACTCTGGGGCAGATTGCGCTAGCTTGGGCGTTGAGTAAGGGCGTTTTCCCGATCATTGGCGCGCGAACACTCGCCCATCTTGAGACAAGTTTAAGGGCGGTTGCTATTGATTTACAGGCTGATCAGGTAAAGCTTCTCGATGAAATCAGCGCCATTGCATTGGGTTATCCGCACGAACTGTTGGCAACCGTTCAGAAAAAATAGTTAGCCATCAGACAGGCTTATCTAATTTGATGGATTAGAGGGGAAACGTGTATTTCACCCTCTGATTTTTTAAAATTATAGTCTCACGAGACGATCCTCTTTGAGACGAAGCGGTTTCTTATCCTATTTAATGGGAATTTGATGAAACTAGCCGTGGCCCTTGCCCCAACATGAAAACCATCTAAGAAGGAGTGCGATTTTGGCGTAGCGAACCGCACTCCTTCTTAGGTGGTTGATTTCCCTCATCTCCTGTCAATTACCAGCATAAATGGAGTAAGATAGCCTATGGAGGCACGGATTAGTTCGTGCCATAAGCTTGGTGTAGAAATTGTTGCACGCTCGTCGGTTTTCGGCCCAACATCTTCGAAAGGGTTGGGTCATACACATCCAGGGTAGCTTGTGACAAGGCCATAGCCCACATGGTAAACATACCGATGTACTGATCGGGTACACCTCCGCTTTTCAACCTTGCTTCAAATTCGTTAACCGGTGGCGATTGGTAGGTGACCTCTTTCCCCAGCACTCGGGCTAATTCTCGGGCAATCTCGTAAAAGGAAATCGAAGTCGTGTTGGTCAGTTGGTAGACCTGGTTGAGGTGACCATCGGTCGTCAGTACATGAGCAGCCGCTTCGGCTAATTCCTCCCGTAGGACGTAGCTGGCCTGACCATCCCCGGCCGGAAAGAAAATGAGGCCCGTCTGACCAACCTGTTGGCCAGCAAAAACAGGGATCATTTCCTGATACATCCCGTTTTGCAGAATAGTATAGGCAACCCCGCTGTTTTTGAGAAAGGTTTCCGATTCAACATGCGATTGTTGAAAGGCCGCGATAGTCGAATGCGCAAAGTCTGCTTTTCTGATGAACGAGGTGTACGTAATGTGCTTCACCTGGGCTGCTTGAGCCGCTTTAATGGCATTAATATGTTGAGTGGTTCGGTTCTCAATTGGCCCTCGATCGCTACTGGAGACAAGTAACAGCTTGTCCACTCCCTGAAAGGCGTGAGCTAATGAGTCCACGTCTGTGTAGTCGCCTACTCGTACTTGAATCCCTTTGTCAAGTAGGCTTTTTGCCTTTTCCCTGTCACGAACCATGGCTATAATCTGGGTAGGGTTGACCTCTTTACGGATTAGATGCTCAATGGCTTTGCTACCAAATTGCCCCGTTGCGCCTGTAACTAAAATCATATTCTATTTATTTAATGATGGGCAAAAGTACAGGAGCAGTTATACTAATTATACTTTGTTCTTAAAAAGTAGTGGTATACTTTTGTATAGTCGCACAGCTAATCTACTATTTATGAGCAAGTTCAATGAATTTATTGGGTCGCAGGCAGGGCCGCAATGTCCACGCAGCTACATTCTGGCTTTAACCGACACGCTTAATGTGATTCATGGGAAATGGAAGTTACCCATCATTGCCTCGTTGTTGCGGGGCGTGAATCGATTTAAGGGTTTGTTGGAGAGTACCGAAAAGATCACACCCCGAATGCTATCCAAAGAGCTTAAAGAGCTTGAACTGAACGGCATTGTGCAACGGCATGTGTATAATCAGACCCCGGTTTTGATCGAGTATGAGCTAACCGAATCGGGTCGAGGGATAGCGACGGTGATCGATTCGATGATTGATTGGGGGATGCTCCACCGATCCCAAGAGATTACACCTGGAGCGCAATAGAAGCAAGGGGTTTGTTGAACATACTAGTTACTAAGCATAAAGTTACCCAAAGACGCATTGTCAGTTTTCTGCCTTTAAGGTAAAGAGGAATTTACTGTCCGTAAATAAGGTATTTGAAGCGACACAACTCGATGGAACAGCTCGTTCTTCTCCCGTGTTAGGCGGGCTTAAGCAAATACGAACAAACGTGGTAGAAACAAAGGGATTACTTAATCAAATCAAACACCATGATCGCTTGCCGATCACGGTCAATCAAAATTGTGCCATCCCGCTGCCCGATACGGTATGGCCTAAACTGCTGCAACCCCACAGGCTCGCCTACTATTATCTGGTCTTTGTCGATCAAGGCCGAGAGACCTTTCAACTAGACGGGCAACATATTGCCATTGCTGATAGCCAAGCGGTCTTCGGTAGACCCAACCAAATATTTGCCCATCCTGCCCCCAATAAAGAGACACAACAATATAAAATCGGATTTGATGAACATACCCTGGCGCTGCTTCCCCAAGCATTCCCCTTTCTAGTCAATCCCTTAAACACGACGACCATTCGCTTCGAGCCCGATGCCAAGTTACGGGTGAAGGCCGTGCTATCAATGTTGTTTAATCTGCTCCACTCGCCGGGCAAGCTAAGCAAAGTTGACATCATTCTGGCCCATATGAACGCCTTGTTAACCGAGTTGAACAGCGCTTACTTCGTGACGCATCAGCAGCCGACCCCTGCCAACCCCAAGTTATCAAAATATGTAGCCTTCACGCTGGCAGTGGAAGCCCAGCTCACCCAGCAGCCTGATGTGGCTACGATTGCTCAGCAACTGGCCATGACGCCCAATAGCCTCTATGGGGTGGTCAAAGCGTTTTCCGGTGTTTCTCCCAAAGACTGGATCACTAACCGCCTTATTGAAGAAGCCCAACGCAAGCTCTACTACTCGGCTTCGTCAGTGAAGGAACTAGCCTATGAACTCGGCTTTACTGACCCGGCTTATTTCTCCCGCTTGTTTAAAAAAAGGACAGGTAAGAATATCAGCGAGTATCTAGCCGAGCAACATGGTTTGTCCACGAATTGAGGTGATTTGTCCAAGTGAGTTGGTTGAGCGAGAGCGAACTTTGCCCTGTACTAAAAACAACTAATTAAGATGAGATCAGCCTTAGTAACGGGAGCTAACAAGGGCATTGGTTTGGAGGTTGTCAGGCAACTGGCCCAAAACGGTTTTTTTGTTTATTTGGGTAGCCGTAACCTGGCCAACGGCTTGTCCGCAGTGGAAAAGCTTCGTACGGACGGTCTGGCCAACGTTGAAGCCATTCAATTGGATGTTAAGGATGACAAATCGGTCCAGGCCGCCCGAGTACTTATTGGCGACAAGACGCCGGTACTCGACGTTCTGGTTAATAATGCCGGTATTTCAGGCGTAGTGCCGCAATCAGCCTTGGGCACATCCATTGATCACTTCAAAGAGGTTTATGAGACGAACCTGTTCGGGGTGGTACGCGTCACCCAAGCGTTTACTGACCTGCTCAAAGGGTCGCTTGAGCCACGCATTGTCAATGTGTCGACAGCCATGGCTTCGTTAAGCTTAGCCGCTGACTCGACGGGCATCAGTTATCATACTAAGCTAGCCGTTTATCAATCCAGCAAAGCTGCTCTCAACATGTACACCATCAATTTGGCGTACGAGCTACGGGACACTGCCTTCAAAGTCAATGCGGTTTGCCCCGGCTGGACGCAGACCGATTTTACGGGGTATCAAGGCACCAGCACCGCTCAGCAGGCTGGCCAGCTGATCACCAAGTATGCGCTGCTTGACCAAGCTGGCCCTAGCGGCCAATTTTTTAGTGAAGAGTACTTCCCCTCTCCAACCACTTGCCCCTGGTAAGACAAACAAATCAGGCGTGTATGGATCGGAGAGTTCCTACCTATTTTCTTCAAGCACCCTGATTTGCCGACTCGGCAATGCTACATAGATGGGGATGTTAATGACCCCATCAAAATGTCCGATTTATCCAATTTGTAAGAATGTCCAAAGATCAACTTTGTCGCATCATTTACGGATAAATCACATGAAACTCAATCATATCAACATCGTCGTCACGGACATTCCAGCGGCAATCAGCTTGTTCGAAAAGCACCTAGGGTTTAACTGCATTCAGAATCGAAAAGATGCCATTGCGGTCTTAACCAACACCGATGAATTTGCCCTGGTGCTTTGGTCTTCAAAACTTAACAAGGAGGCTAGCGTGCACTATCCTGAAAATTTCCACATTGGCTTTTATCAGCCCGATAATGAAGCGGTTATTGCTATTTATGAACGGCTAAAGACCGAAAATGTCGTTTTTGAGAGCGAGCCCAAAAACATACGAAAGACGTTTGGTTTTTATTTCCACTTCGACAGTTTACTCATCGAAATTAGTGTCATTCCTGCCTCATTTGAGTAGTTAGCCAACTTACTCCTCGGTGTACTGGCCTAATTGAACAAATCGAACAGCACGCTGCTGATAGAGTTGTTTAGGCGTACTGCCGGTATGCTTTTTACTCTGCCGTATAAAATGAGATTGATCGTAGTAATACGCTTGAGGGTAAAAATCCCCCTGACTAATCTGCGGTAAGGATGAGAAAAAAAGCAGTTGTTCCAAATACTCCTTAAGCGGTAAGCCAAACGTTGCGTTAAAATACCGATTGATTTGTCGAGCGGCCCAACCAGTTTCCAGGGCTAAGGTATGGACTGAAATAGCTCCCTTCGAGCTATATACGTCGTTTAGAAGTTTTCGTTTTCTTGGGTCAACAGTCATCGAATTGATCTGTTGATGTAGATGTGTGCTAATTGAATCGATAAAACTAGCCAGTGGGGTTTCAACTTGTAGTTCAACGCCTTTAAACGTCGTTGGTAGTTCTCGAAAAGAATTGGTTGGCAGTGTGGTCTGCAGGAGGTACTCAACGGCTAAAAGTTTGAATCGAATGCCGAATAAAACGGCCCCGGCAGGTATTGATATATCTAAACTATGAGTGGAAAGACCAAACAGATCGGTTCGGATTGGTTTATCCGGCAGGATGGAAATAATCAGTTCGATACCTGCATCGGGCACAACCGTGTAGTGGCACTTGGTACCGGTATTATTCTGTGTCTTCCAAAAATTAAAGATGAAGTCTCTAAGCGTATCGCTGGGTTGTTGCTCGTAATAGTTGATAGTCATCGATAGTTCGGTCGCTACGTTTCCACCTCCGCTGCTCTTTTATTATAAAAACATATTGAGGAGTAATAAACAACGGAAGTACCAGATCTGCAACAGGTGTTCCCAACGTATAGACTTGTCGTAATCTCATCTCAAATAAGGCTCATTTGCGAGCCGAAGCGGCTTCTATCCCTCGTATAATGTTATTTTTGTCTTATACAAAAACAGTTTCTGCCTATCTAACTACAACATTTACGGATCTGACTACTTTTTGCCAAGACCGGATTGGGACCTTTGCATCAAACAAAATCAAGGGTATGCCAAATCAAGTTTCGAATAAAGTAATTGCCATTACGGGTGCAGGTAGCGGCATTGGCAAGGCCATCGCTGTAGAATTGGCCAGGTACGGAGCCAAAGTGGTGTTAGGCTCCCGCACGGAAGCGGCATTGATCGACGTGGCCCAACAAATAAAAGAAGCGGGTGGTGAAGCAGTGTATGTGGTGACCGATGTAAAGAAGAAAGAAGACTTGCTCCAATTGGTTACTACCGCTGTAGACACCTATGGCAGACTGGATGTTATGGTCAATAACGCGGGTGTCGCACACATAAGCCGTTTCGATGAGCTGGATGTGAACGAATGGGACGATATGATTGATAGTAACTTGAAAGGCGTATTGTATGGCATGGCAGCAGTCATTCCTGTTTTCAACAAACAGCAGTCCGGTCACATCATCAATATCATTTCAACCTCGGGCCTAAAGATTGTGCCAACGCAGGGGGTATATGCTGCGACTAAAAACGCCGTGCGAACCCTAACAGAAGCATTCCGGCAGGAGTCGGATGGAACCATTCGCATCACCGGTATATCGCCGGGTTATGTAAAAACAAACCTGGTCAATACGGTGAAAGATGAAAAGAAACGGCAACAGGTGCTACAGGCAATGGAGCGATTGGGGTTACCTCCGGTCGCGGTGGCGAATGCCGTTATCTATGCGATCAGCCAACCCGAGAATGTAGAAGTAGGTGACATTGTCATCCGGCCTGCGGCACAGGACTAAGTTTAGACCGATTGTGTTATCACTCACATGAAAGAACGTGGGATTACATACCATTTTAACAGTATCTCTCAATTGATGAAACATGCGGGGCATCCTCCGCCATTGCATCCATTGATAGCGCTGATTGATTATAACAAAACTCATTTTGACGTCTTGAATAAGGGCGAAAAGGTCACCCTTGATTTTTACAAAATCTCCTTCAAGAAGTGCTTTACAGGAAGGGTAAGATATGGGCAACGTTATTACGATTTTGATGAGGGAGGACTCGCTTTTTTAAAGCCGAATCAGGTTGTTTTTGCTCCCGACGATAGTCGCCATTACGAAGGATATGCGTTATATTTTCATCCTGATTTCATTAGGAATTACCCCTTGAGCAATGCCATTAACCGCTATGGTTTTTTCTCCTATGCCGTTGATGAAGCCCTTTTCCTATCTGCCAAGGAAAAAGATATCATCAGCCACCTGTTCGATGCCATACAGAGCGAACTAGAAACCAATATAGATGCATTCAGTCAGGATGTATTGGTGTCGCAGATAAAAGTGTTGCTCAACTACAGCCACCGTTTTTATAATCGCCAGTTTCTAACCCGTAAAGCGGTAAACCACGATATCCTCTCGTCAATGGATAACGTCTTGAATCAGTACTTTGAGGATAACAAAAGTCATCAATCCGGTCTGCCTTCTGTGCAGTACATTAGCTTACAGCTCAATGTATCCGCTCGTTATCTGAGCGACATGCTCCGTTCGCTCACGGGTCAGACTACGCAGCAGTATATACAACAGGCAGTTATTGAACGGTCGAAAGATTTATTGAGTGCTACTTCTCTTTCAATTGCCGAAATCGCTTACCAGCTTGGCTTTGAGCATCCGCAGTCGTTCAGTAAATTATTTAAAAGCAAGACCAGCCTATCCCCCTTAGCATTCAGAGCAACTTTCAATTAATGCACCTTTACATTGCCTTATCTGACGGTAGCTATTCTTTGTGGGACGTAGGTCATGTATCTGGTTCTTAAAGGGAGCCATTTTAGGGACGCATTTTTTTAATACCTGTCCAATGTGATCCGTAGTATGCGGCTTGAAAATGAGTCTTAAAGTCGACGAGATTTGCCGGACCGCCGGGCGGTCGTACGTGGGTAAGAAGAAACAACCTCGCTGGCGGTGACGGTCGGCCGCTGCCGTGGGTTGAGGATGCCGTGACAGGCGAAATCATTGCCTTTGTTTTTGGACCGGTCCGCCGGTGCGGCCGTACCAACCAAACATTTCGTCCCTTACTGCATCTATTGGAGGAGGCCAAGATTTAGGTAATCAGGTGGATAACGGACTCCTGGTGCCGGGCCGCCGTCGCGGGCTTACTTTGATTGCTTAGATCAAGGCTTACGCTTAGTTCGTAAGCGGCATTACAAGGGCTTGAACGTAAGCACCTAACCCTTCGAACGCGTTTAAAGCGACCGCTCCGGCGGCCCGGTGACCCGCCGAACTATTTGCTTCTCAAACCGGGCCGTCGGGGCGGTCAGTGGCGGTCCACGATACCACAATCGGCCTATTTATTAATTAGTTCTTCTTCGCCGATAAACGCATTTATGCCACTACCCGATAAAATTCATCAATTATTATTTGTGGGAAAATTAATGATAGGTCATTCAGGTTACTTAATTCTGCGATTATGCCCAAAATCTTCTTATCAGAGCGCGGACACTAGGCCATCTTGAAACAAGTTTAAGGGCATTTGCTATTCATTTACAGGCTGGTCAGGTAAAGCTACTTGATGAAATTAGGGCCATTTCAATAGGTTATCTTCATGAACTACTGGCAACCGTGCAGAAAATGAGCCATCAAGCAGACTCGCCTAAATTAATTGCGTGAAGGACGAGATATACGTTTCACCAAACGTATACTTTACAAAACCCTCAAAATCGAGACGAAGAATATAGGAAAAGGAGTGCTGTAATAATGGCCTGAATTGCTCGGAAACAGATTAGTCAGGAAGCAGTAAGTTGACTCCTTAAGGCTACATAGTCTTACAGATTTTGCTCATTCGTTTAATCATATACGCCCAATATATAAACCTCTTTGTTTACTTAACCTCCATTAGTATTAAGTGTATATCATTATATTTTAACTATTAAAAAGGTATTTTTACGGTATTTTATATAAATTAACTTATATAGGTTTGTGTAGTAACCTAGCAGTTCCAGGTTTTAAATGGAGCTGAATTCTATTTAAGGAAAATGGGGCGGAACCCGAAAAGCCTAAAGAGTAGGGTAACACAAATCAACTTTTTTCTATCATGGAAGACTATAGTTTCAGTGAAGAAGCAGTCACAGATGCGATTAAATCTGCACAAGCGACGCACAGCGATGCTACAGCAAGTACCAAAGGAATTGCCTTTGATATGTCTAAAGGTGGAAGTATGCAAGATGGACCATTGAGCATTGCGGCTCAATGCATAAGTGTTACAACGGCCAATCACAAGATTTGTATTAATCTACCACTTGGGATTGGTAAGCGTTGTTTTACTTTACCCGTCAACGTTCCTAATGGCACCGTAGGTAAAGCTTGCTTATCTATTTGTACCACATTTGGCATTCCAACCGGAGTCAGAGTAACGGTGGTAATAGGAGGAGTGACTGTAATTAGTCAATCATTCGGGAAATGCTAATCCCCAAAATACATTAGATACGAATCCGTCACTTAACTGATGTAGCGAGACAGGCCAGCATGGTCGTTTGAGGTCCGAAAAGTAACGCCATTTAGGTGACGGATTGCGTACAAGATGGCAAAGCGACCCGCATTCAATATACCGTATGAAGCTATTCGTGCTTTAAATAATCGATTTGCAGTTGCTGCATAATTTGGTTGTACACCTATCTCGCTAGAGAACAACGCCCGGCCATTTTATTACAAAGACCGGGCGTTGTTCATTAGCGAGATGGTTGTATAACCAGACTTATCATACGTTTAAACTGATTTGAGGTAGTCTGCTCTGCATAAACTTCACTGACGTTAAGGAATAATTCTCATCCCTTAATCCTATACTAAAATGGCAAAGCAAGCATCATTAAAAAAGGCAACCACGAAGGAGACAGCAGCTACTGCAGCAGAAGTGTCGATCTCCGTATGGGAGCAAGATCCTGGATCTGGTAGTCAACCTGACGGTGGAATTCTTATTCGGCGCCCAGAGCCTAAGTTAAATAAAGCACCATTTCGAACTGTCATTCAGAATCCATCGCCTGCCCCGATCGCCAAAGTTTATTCACCTGGAACAGCCGAATTCAGGTACTGGACTGCTGCTGATGCTCTGCGCCGGGGATCAGATTTTTGGGGGAAGTTGTTACCAGGCATGGCCTGGCAAGTAGGTAATCAACTGCCCATTGATTTAGATCATGGCGTTGACTTAAACGCTTTTTACGACCGAATTGGCTTACGGTTTTTTCATGCAACCGTCAGTAATCGAACGGTGTTTTCCTGTGAGAGCCCGGATGTCGTATGCCATGAGCTTGGGCATGCCATACTCGACTCGTTCAAACCTCAGCTATGGGATGCTGCCAGCATAGAAGTAGGTGCTTTCCACGAATCGTTTGGAGATATCAGCGCAATTCTATGCGCCTTGCAACTACAGACTCTCCGGCAGACCCTATTAGCAGAAACAGGCGGAGTATTGTTTCGTTCGTCTCGCCTTTCTCGTCTGGCAGAACAATTGGGCTGGGCTATTCGCCAACGTAATTCAATGGTCGTTGAGCAAGATTGTCTTCGAAATGCGGTAAATTCTTTTTTCTATCGCAATCCGGATACGATTCCATCGATTGGTCCCGCTACAACGTTGTCATCAGAACCACACTCATTTTCACGCGTATTCACCAGCGCTTTTTTTGAGGGGCTTGCCGGCATGTTTAAGTTACGTACGACTCAAGACGAGCTGAATCTATTACAAGTCAGCCAAGATATTGGCCAGATTCTAGTTAGAGGTGTCCGAACTGCTGCTGTCGTACCCACCTTTTTTAGTCAGGTAGCGGCCAACATGATCAATATTGCTAACGCTAATTTTACCAATATACCTTATGGACAGGCTTTAAGAAGTGCATTTGTGAAACATGGTATCATTTCACCCGCTACTTCCATTGCTTTTTCTCAACCAACAGGCGCAATGGAAATTATGGAAGCACAAATTGAAGAAGAACCAATTGAATTGCCCAAACTACGCGTGTCATGTGCAGAATACAACTTAGGATCAGATGCCATTGTCGTACACTCGGCTTCTGAACCCAAACGCTATGATGTAGCTGGAGCAGCACTAGCCATTGGCTCTGTAGTTCCGCCGGCGCAAGATGAAGCGGCTAAAGCCTTTATTGAAGACTTATTGCGGAGAGGCCATTTAAACAATGAGTCAATTAATGCTGACAAAAATAGAGGTATAGCGATGACAACTCGCTCAAACGAGCCAACAACACATAAGACATACACACATGAGCTACGGCGTGAAGGTAACGATGTCGTGCTTCGACGGGTACGAATTGATTGTGGTTTCCATGCTGAAGACTAAACTCATTTCTTGATATAGCATGCTGATGAAAAATCAATTATAATCGATTATTGTATTATATTTCAGTAGACTATATCAAGCTATGAATCCTAAAACAGCGATAAACGAAATCTTGCTTCGTCAGGAATTAGCGAAGCAAGATTTTGAGCTTATAAAAGCATTACCCCAACAGCCCAATCATAAGCTCGAAGTACAGGCTAATAAATATGAGCCTGTATCTGTCGATAACATCGCCCCGATCTACATGCCCTTGCCAGTAACCTTGCAAGTGACATTGGATGCTGATAACAAGATTGATAAAATTGACGGAGGGCAGCCTTCTGGCGAAGCAGTTGCCGATGCTAAACAGTTTTTGCAAATGTTGATGGCAAACAACCAACTAGATGGTTTATCTGAAAAGCCTCAACCAAACGCAACTCATCAAATTGCACTGAATGAAAAAGGTCAACGAGTAATAAAGCGCCGGCGATTCTCTGCCTATTAATTAGTTCGCTTGTAACGTGGCTGGCTTTCCGAGTATTTACTGGCAGCAAAGGTGCTGGTACACAGTAGGAGTCCAAAAGATTTGACTATCAATAGCCTGGAATCGTCGCTTGAATCGTTGGTGAGTGGACATGAGTCGCTCTGGGGCTCATGGAGTGGAAGAAGGTTATGTTAGTTGATTAAAATAACAACTCTGCTGATGCACAGGAATGGAAGGTTACTCGACTACTTTAACCGGTTATATCGTCGCTTGCTTAAGCGTTATTGCTAAATTATTGTACTGCAAAAGACCCTGCCACTTTCCTTTCAAGGGGTAACGTTGACCTGTCGTTGTGTTTTCTAAAAGGCATTCAAAAGAACAATTAAGTTGATAGGCATCAATCTGACGGCTAACGTCAATTTTTGATTTCGGAGGAACGACGATGGTTGTTTTGGACTCCTGATTAGAAGTGTATGGCTTTTGTTGTTGAATAGAACTTATCGGATAGGTGTCAATTGATAGGACAAGAGAGCTATTGCCATACCACTGCTGAGGTACATGTACCTCAAACTTGCTCAAATCAATCTCTTTCGGTAACTGAATTGTTGGATCTATAATGAACCGAGACGTTTTAACTAGTTCACTAAGGTCTTCTGTTATGTGTTGAGTTGACGAGGTACTACTAGGATTTTGTACACTCGTCCCCTTTAGTTGCCATGTTGTGGTGTCAATTCTGTCACCAGTGCTGAAAAAATACCGAATGTCCTTAAGTTGGTAGTTAGCTGGGCGAACAGCGTCCAGCTCAACAGGCTCAGGCTTGGAGCAAGAACTGATTATGAGCGTAACAACCAGTAAAAGGAGCGTCGAGGCAAGAAATGAATGCTTTCTAACTAGTTGAGTGTGCATGTTTGTTCATCGAGTTGAGTGAATTTATGTTTGTTGTTTTAGTGGTACTAAGCTAGCCTAATAGAATGAAGACAGGATGTATTCGATTCATACAGTGCTTTATTGATGTAATCGACGACGTTGCCAAATAGATAATAAGACGAAAAAGTCAGCTGGGAGAGAGAATACATAAGTACCCGTCACAGCAATTAGAACGACACATATGAAGCTAAGGGCAAGAAGACCAAGAGGATTAATTCTCATGATTGAAAGCGATTTAGACGTTATATAATCATAAATAGGTTAACCCAGGCGAAAACTCAACGACAATAAACAGTTGTAATAAAGTTAATAAAGCGATTCCAGGGGATTTTATCCCCTACAAAAGAAGGCATTTCTTTACGGTATGAATTTGGCTGTGCACTGTTTCAATTCCTCTTTAGCTTTTCTCTGGTAGGCAAACCTGAACATAGTTGTCAGCGGAGCCATTGCTAGCTACAGCTTCAACACTTATCCCTTGGCCACTCTAAATCAATGAGCCGCCAGAATGTCCTTCCATACAGCGAGAACGGCAATTCAATCATCGATCAGGACGGCGGAATGTTTGGCCCGGCCGGTGATATTCATATTGATTTGGCCGATATGATACGTTATTGGCAGACGCAAATCGAGGAGAAAGATGTTGCTTTTGGCAATGATGCAATAACATACCATACCTTTTGGGTACAGTGTGAAAGAAAAGCTACTCTGTCAGTCTAGATAGACTGACACCTGCCTGAGTGTTCAAGTCATTTATTGCCGGACTTCTCCGGAACGTACGAGAAGCCGTCTCTTTAATTGCCCTATTTAAGAAGTAGATCCCAGAAAGCCACTCGTATCGCAAATGAGGTTTCGTGGCCATAAGATAGGCCAGATTCAGGTGCGTTCGACCTGTACAACTTTGCCTACGTGGGCTGCAAAGCTTCCTGCCAGGGCGAGTGTCCTGTTGCAGGAAACAACTCCAGGCGGAGCCGATAACAACCGGTGAGTGCCGCTAGCCGCTCAGCGGTGCGGCACTCACCGGTTTACGGCTTGTCGATGGTGTGAATAGTTGAACGCTGTCTGCCGACACACATACTACTGCCGATTTAACGGCCTATCCTGACGATTGAACGTTTAGTTTCACTTTGCCAAACTGATGTTGAGGGCAATGTATTTCTTTACTTTTGGTGCGATAAAGTGGCCAATAACTCGTCCAGGTTTTTTAGTGTCATAGCCGTTCCTTCCTTGAAGCCCATTTCAAGCATCTTCTCTAAGCGGACAAGCGATTCATTATAAATGCGGATATGTACGGTTGTCTTCCTGTTTTGCTCGCTGAACGTCAAATCCCACTCAGAACCGGGCAATTCTGGGTTTTCATCTTTGTCGGAAAAAGCATTCCACAATTTGAAATTGGTTTTCGGACTAATGGACGTGTATTTTTGAATGGACCAATGTTCTTCTCCTTCCGGGCTTACCATCGCATAAAACCGTCGGCCACCCACTGCAAAATCCATAAATTTTGTTTTTGAGGTCCAGGGTTTGGGTGCCCACCATTGATCAAGAATTTCCTGCTTGGTGTAAGCATCCCATACCAACGAAAGGTCGGCATCAAATTCTCGAGAGAATGTTACCGTTTTTGTTGTTTTGTCAACTGCGAAATCATTCATTTTTATTGTTTTTTGAGGGTTGATAATACGTCGTCGAGTTGATTAAAACGCGTTTCCCAAATTTTCCTGAATTGATCTACCCACTGATCGACTTCTTTTATTTTTTCAACTTCCAGGGAGTAGTAGATTTCCCTGCCTTGCTGTTGCTGTTTCACTAGTTCGCATTCTGTAAGAATGCGCAGGTGTTTGGAAACAGCTTGTCGGGTCGTGTTGAACTGGTCCGCAATGGCGTTGGGTGTCATTGCCTGCAAAGCAATCAGAGCGATGATTGCCCGCCTTGTGGGATCGGCTATTGCCTGAAAAATATCTCGTCTCATCTTGGTAAGATTTTAATTTGCGAAACCGAATGGTTGCAAATATATGAGCAACCATTCGGTTTCGCAAATTTTTTGTTTGAAATATAATCAGTTGGACTTGTCGGCTTGGTGGGGCATCCTAAAATGGCTACTGACTCGCCGATTGCCTCACTAAACGGTACCAGCGTCAGACGCATAATCTGCCTCACTGAGCCGGTTATGGAAATAAATAACCTCCTGGCGTATAGTCTAAGAATACACCAGGAGGCTGCCGTTTATCGAAGAAATGACTTTATAAAATCTGCGCTTGTTGTCCAGGTGAGCTTTTCATACCGTCCGTTGGTCAGGTTAGTATGATGAGTAGTAAACATCGAGTACATATACTGCCCCTGCTGCCACTTGGCATAAAGTTCGTTTTCTCCAGCGGGGTAAGCGGCTCTTTGCTGTTTTATAAACTGAGCAAAATCGGCCAGGCTTGCTAGCTGATGAAGCCTGAAATCCTGACCCGTTGCCGCTTTCACCTCCTGCCACAGCATTCTGGGGCTAACCTGAAAACTGGCAATCTGCAAATTTCTGGGAGACTCTTCATCTAAAGCCACTTCGGCCGTGAAGGCCGCCGTATCGTCCATCGTGGTGAAATCCAGCGGCCAGTCTGCCTTGTCGCCCCAGTAACCGATGCTCTTTTCTTTCAGATTTAAAACCGGTGTATTGTACTGAAGAATATCGGCAAAAGCACCGTTGAAAATAGACGAGGCTTGTATGGCCGTCGTGTCGAGATAGTCCCGAAAGGCTCTTCGCAAATCAAAATTCCTATTTTCGCCCGGCACCAAATCCGTGTAATCGGTGCAGAAGTCAGAGGGAATAAAGCGGGGCACACCGGCCTGGATGGCCCCGTCCAGCACGCGTTTCTGTAAATCAACGATCACATCGGCCAAACCTGCCAAGGCAGACACCACGCAGCCAGCATCCCTACTCGCTTTGGCCAGCGCATCGACGCTGTCAAGATCTGCCTCCTCAACAATGGCCCCCATTTGTTCCAGCGTGGTTATTTTTTCGGGATCGGTGGTCGGTCGCACGACAGCCCGTACAGTCGCCCCTCTTTTTAACAGTTCGCGGACAATCCTGTTTCCTAAATTGCCGGTAGCTCCAAACACTACAATTATTTTTTTCATATCGACTTCGTTCAATTGGTTTATGTATTAATCCGCTAGAAAAGGCAAAACTGCCTCAAGCACCTGGGCAGGCTGCTCTTCAAACAGATAGTGGCCACTCTCTAAAATGCCCACCATTTGTAAGTTTTTGGCTACGTAGGGCAAACCCATCTTCATGTAATTGTAACTGATGTAGCTTCCGATTCCCAACACCGGTATTGTCAGAGGCTGATAGGTCCTGGCATCGTCTATGTCCTGCAGAAACGTTTGATACCAGGCATTAGCCGCCCGAATGCTCTCGGTGTCATTATACGAACCCGCATACACGGCTCTTTCCAGGGCAGACATCTTGCTATCGTCAATCATGACATAGTGAAAAAGCCAGTCCAGTAGATACTGGAAGCGCCCGGCCAGTATCTTTTCCGGCAATTCCTTTACCTGATTGAATCCCATCCACCAAGCGTAGGGTCTGTCGGCATCCATTTTCTCGGTAAACGTACCCGGAGAAGGAAGCAGACTCATCTGCATCATGCCCTCGTTGGGGTGCGAGCCATCCAGGACAATCAGCTTTTGGGTGAGTTGGGGGTAGTTAAACGCAAAGCTCATGGCTACCATCCCGCCGATGTCGTGGCCCATAATATGAACTTTCGTCAAGCCCAGCTGTTGCACCAGGGCGGCAATATCGGCAGCCATTGTTTTCTTATTGTAGCCGGATGGGGGTTTGTCCGAACTCCCCATTCCTCGTATGTCAACGATAAGGACACGGTATGTTTTGGCCAGTTCCAGCGCAACAGGCTGGTAAGAATACCAGGTTTGCGGCCAGCCCGGCAAACATATCAAAGGTGTGCCTGTTCCACCTTCGACATAATGCAGCCGCACCCCGTTCACGGTTGCGTACTGATTTGTAAAGCCAGGAAGGTGTTTAATTAAATCGTCGTCAGCATACAAATTCTGCGGCACCACTGGGTTCTCGTTGTCTTGAGTCATCGCTTCTTGTTTTGGTGACTCAAAACTACCAGAGGTATCGCCTGACGAAACTACCAAATGGTAGCGAATGACGATCAGCGGATTTTTTTTCGGATTCGGCTTAAGGCATTGGGGGTAATACCCAACACAGCGGCTACCTGTTTGACAGACGCTTTTTGGATCAGTTCAGAATTCTCCAGGAAGCTCAGATACCGCTCCTCGGCCGATAATGTCTGAAAGTTCATGATCTGATCGATCATTCTGATGGTCGTGGACTCCCATATTTTTCGGCCAAACTCTTCCCAGGCTGGCACCTGGCCGTATAAAAAATCCATATCCTTTTTATCGATCACGATCAACTTGGTTTCTTCAATGGCTTCAATGTTGAACCGCGATGGCTTCTGGGGATGGAGACTTGAGATTTCCGTAAAAAACTCATTGTCAAACATCACCCAGGTGGTATATTCCTGGTCATGGGCTTCGTAGAAAAAACGGACGCCCCCTGATACAATGAAAAAGTATTGACTGGCAATTTGCCCCTTTCTCAAAATCAGTCTGTTTTTGCCAATCTGTCTTTCACGGCATCGGGCCAGCACCAGTTGTAAATCCAACTCATCGATCCAGATAATTCCCTTTATAAAGTTGACAAATTCTTCCATAGCCGTGATTATCGATGACTTGACGTCAAAAGTAAAGGTTTATGCCCGGAAGCATCCGGCTAATTGACTTTACGATCAACGGTGATCAATGAATAGGAGCCACGCTTATTCAAGCGGAACTTCAATCAATTCGACCATTCTACACATACGGCTTTAAATACAACCCGGTGCGGCTGGCAGGGTGTTGCGCCACCTCCAGCGGAGGCCCCTGCACCACTACCTGACCGCCTTCATCTCCAGCACCCGGGCCCATGTCGATGACCCAATCGCTGGCCATAACGACCCGCATGTTATGCTCGACTACAATGACCGTGTTGCCGCCAGCCACTAGATTGCGAAGCTGACTCAGCAGCTTGTCCACGTCAGCCGGATGCAGACCGGTGGTGGGTTCATCAAGGATGTAAAGCGTGGCGCCGTTGTTAGTGCGTTGCAATTCGGTAGCCAGCTTGATCCTTTGGGCTTCTCCGCCGGATAACTCGGTGGCGGGCTGTCCCAAGCGCAGATACCCCAGTCCCACTTCGCCCAGCGCCGTTAGGGAACGCAGAACCGTCGGTTCTTCCTTAAAAAAGGAGCGTGCTTCGTCGACCGTGAGGGCCAGAACGTCGGCGATCGTTTTGTTCCGGTATCGGACCGCCAGGGTCTGGTCGTTGTAGCGGGCACCGTGGCAAACCGGGCAGGGTTTATAAACGCTGGGCAGAAAGAGAAGCTCGACCATCACAAAGCCTTCCCCCTGACAGTGCGGACATCGGCCTTTGGCCACGTTGAACGAGAACTGGCCGGCATCGTAGCCCCGCTCGTGGGCCATTGGCGTGGCGGCAAACAGTTTCCGGACGGCGTCAAAAAGGCCCGTGTAGGTCGCCATGTTGGAGCGGGGAGTACGGCCAATGGGCTTTTGATCGACCCGGACCAGGCGCTTGATTCGCTCCAGGCCGCTGGTGATGGTACCGCCCGTAGTAACCGGTCTTTCCTCCATCGAATCGCCTTCGTCCTCATCGATTAATGATTGCCCCAGATGAGCCGCCACGAGTTCGACCAGCACCTGACTAATCAGGCTGGACTTGCCCGAACCCGACACGCCGGTCACCGCCGTCAGCACACCCAGGGGGATGGCTACATCCAGCGCCTGTACGTTATTTCGGCTTACGTTGACCAGTTGAAGCCAGTTCGAAGGGGAAAGGGTTGGGGCCAGGGAGCTTTTTTGCGCGGCAAACAAATAGGGTCGGGTCTGCGATGCGTTGATGGTAGCCAAACCTGCCGGTGGCCCGCTGTACAGAATTTGCCCCCCTTGCTCACCAGCCCCCGGCCCGACATCGACCAGCCAATCGGCCTGCCGGATTACGTCCAGATTATGCTCGACAACGAACAGGGAATTACCGGCCTGTTTTAAGCCCGCGAGGGCTGAAAGCAACGCTTCGGTGTCTGACGGGTGCAAGCCTGCTGAGGGTTCATCCAGCACATACACCACTCCAAATAGATTCGAGTAAAGCTGCGTGGCCAGTCGCAGCCGTTGCAGTTCACCCGGCGAGAGCGTCGGCGTGCTCCGTTCCAGGGACAAATAGCCCAAACCCAGTTGAAGTAACACCTGAAGGCGAGCTACCAGATCGGCGGTGATCCGGCGAATCACTTCCGCCCGCTCCGGCTGTGCCTCTTTCGGGTTATCGATATAGGGTTGGAGAAGCGTCGTCAGGCGCTTGAGAGGTAGTTCGGACAGGTCCGTGATAGCCAGCCCCGCAAAGGTGACGCTCAGCGATTCTGGCCGTAACCGTTTCCCGTGGCAGGTTGGGCAGTGGGTTTGGAGCATAAAGGCCGATACCCGTTTTTTCATCAACTGACTTTGGGTATTGGCGAAAGTATGCAGCACGTGCCGACGGGCGCTGCTGAAGGTGCCCATGTAATCGGGAGGCTCCTTTCGTTCAACAGCCCGGCGGGTTTGCTCAGGGGTATACCCGGGATACACCGGAACAATGGGCTGCTCCTCGGTGAATAGAATCCAATCGCGTTGCTGGCGGGGAAGCGCCTGCCAGGGCTTGTCGACGTCGTAGCCCAGCGACACCAGAATGTCGCGCAGGTTCTGACCGCCCCAGGCCTGTGGCCAGGCCGCTATCGCCCGCTGCCGAATGGTTAAGGAGGGGTCAGGGACCATCGATGCCTCGGTAACCTCGTAGACGCTGCCCAGTCCATGACAGGTCGGGCAGGCTCCCTCGGCTGTATTCGCTGAAAACGATTCCGCGTACAGAATGCCCTGACCTGGAGGATAGTCGCCGGCCCGGGAATACAGCATCCGAACCAGGTTACTAAGCGTAGTGACGCTGCCTACCGACGAGCGGGTGGTTGGCGTACCGCGCTGCTGTTGCAGGGCTACGGCCGGAGGTAAGCCTTCGATGGCGTCGACTTCGGGGACTGCCATCTGGTTGAAGAGTCGCCGGGTGTAGGGGGAGACAGACTCTAAATACCGGCGTTGCGCTTCGGCATACAGGGTACCGAAGGCCAGGGATGATTTGCCGGAACCGGAGATGCCCGTAAACACCACCAGTGCGTCCCGGGGAATGACCACATCTATATTCTTGAGATTATGCTGCCGGGCCCCGCGTACGCGGATGAAGCCCTGATGGTCCTGTTCAGACGGAGAATTCACGTTGTTGGTGGGTAGGTTTTCCTTTGGGTAACCGCAGATAGTTCGTTTTGTTAAATGGAGAGTAAAGTTTTGATTCAGCAGATCACCCTACTGATAACAGAATGAAATTACTGCTCTGCATCGGTTGCTGTTGGTTCATTACATTTTGTCCAGCTCAAACGGCTCCTGACTCCACCATCAAACCGCATAGCAAATCGGTTCCGAAGGTCAGTGATCATACGAACAACAAAGTAAGATCGCTATTTGCTTATTCAGACACTGTTCTGCGTTCGTAGAATCCCCCTTTACTTAAAAAAATAGGCTGTACGTCAAACCTGAAGTCGGTGGGCACAGGTGCCCCTTGCTGCCGTGTCAGCTCTCAACCCGTGTTTTGCTGAATTGGGTTAGGATTACGCCCGTTAGGACGATCACCAACGCAATGAGCTGAAGGCCACAAACTTGCTCTCCAGCAACCAGCCAGCCAATCAGCACCGCAATGAGCGGATTTACATACGTATGGGTACTGACAAGGGCTGGCGGCTGAATGGTGACTAGCCAGGCAAAGGCTAGGTAAGCGATTAGAGAACCGAATAGGGTCAGAAAGGCAAGGCCACCCCAGGCCTGCTTCCCCACCGCTTGCCACTCGAACCCGTTCCACTCGCCGTTGACCGAGGCAATAAACGCGGAAAAAAGCCCGGCCGCTAACAACTGAATCGTGGTATGCCAAAGGCTATAGCTACCTGGGTTTATTCTCCGCGATGCAAATAAGGTGCCACTTACCCACAAGACAGCTCCTGCCAAAACGAGTACGGTTCCTAGAAGTTGATCCGCCGATTGGCCTTCATGAGGAACTGGCGAAAACTGAGCAAACAGGGCGATGCCAAAAAAGCCAATCAGCAGGCCGGCAATAATCTTTTTATCCCTAAAATAGAGCTTCCAACGAGGATAGTCCAGCAGAACAAACCAAAGCGGCTCGGTCGCTACGATTACAGCGGCTGAGCTTGAGGAGATATACTGCTCGGCGACGACAACCAGGCCAGAACCGCCCACCAGCATCAGTATACCACTGATGGACAAATCCCGTATTTGCTTTCTCTGTGGAAAAAGCTGGTTTTTGCTAAAGGCAAGCACGGCCAGTAATAGGCTCGCCATTGAATAGCGAAGGGCGGATATGATAAAGGGCGGAATGGCTTTAAGGGCAAATAGGTTGGCCAGATAGGTCGTTCCCCAAACGAAATAAATGGCTATAAAAGCTAATACCAACCAAAAACGAGGGGCGATTGCTTTGTTCATACTATAACCTTTAAAATGAACTTTGACGGTATGAATTCTGGAATAGAAACTATTACCGTCTAAAGTTGTTTTAACGGTTATATAATTTGTTCGCGTTCCGCCCATGGGAAAGGTTAGTACGATTGCCGAAATGGACTTGGCAGGTGGGGTGGCCTGTCTTGATTTTGTGAACACGGCTCTCAACGATGTGCTGCCGGTGGAGCGGATCCATAGCTATACCGATTTGCTAACACTCATCCACCGCTTATCCCTGCTGGATACAAATACACTAGCCGCGTTGAAGGGATTAGGCGAGCAGAATCCGGAGCGGGCTGACTGTGTTTTACAAAAAGCCCGCGAGGTCAGGCAGGCTATGTTGATCGTATTTGCCGCCCTGACACGGGGTCAGTTAAAGCAGGTTACTGCCCAAGTAGTAGCCTCCTTCAACGAATCTATCCAGGAAGCACTCGGAGAGCGAGAGTTTTCTATCCAAGGAAGCAAACTGGAATTAAGGTGGAAACGGCCTGAAAAAGAGCTTATGCAAGCCATTTGGGTTTTTAGTTTGTCGGCTCATGAGGTACTGACGACCAAAGACCAACACCTGATTAAACAATGTGGAGCCTGTGCGTGGTTTTTTCTGGATGAAACCAAGAACCATCGTCGGAAATGGTGCGATATGCAAACTTGCGGCACCAGCCAGAAAACCCGGCGCTACTACCAGCGAAAGAAACAGGGTACTGTCTCAACAACTAAAACCGACTCGTAATAAAGTGATCCGCTCTGTTTTCGAAAGGGAGGAATTCGATCAATGGTAAATGGCTAAGTCATCCTCTCGAATGGAGAGGAACAATCCAGCTTGATAGCTAGTAAAGTGGTAAATTCGCTTCCAGGAGCGACAGCCTTTATGCACCTGCTTTGCTCCCCACTGTTTTAGGTTACTTATGAGTTGCCTGCCGAATCAAGTAAGCCTTTCGGCAACGCTGCTTACCGAAAGGAGGCTCGAAAGTCCAATGGGGTTTGGGCGGTTTTGGCTTTGAAGAGCTTACTAAACGAGGGCAGATGTTCAAAGCCTAACTCATAGGCAATCTCACTGATGCTTAGCTCGGTAGTCGACAGTTTTTCTTTCGCCCGCTCAATCAGCTTGTCGTGAATGTGCTGCTGGGCCGTTTGACCTGTGAGCACTTTTAACAAACTGCTTAAGTATTTAGGGGATACATGTAAGGCATCGGCCAGATAGCCCACCGTGGGCAAGCCTTTGGCCCGTAGATCCCGCTGACTAAACGAATCGCTTAACACGCGTTCCATTCGTTCCAGAAGCTGATGATTGGCCTTCTCCCGGGTGATAAACTGCCGATGGTAAAATCGATCAGCATAGTTCAACAGCGTTTCCAGGTGCGAGAGGAGAATGCGCTTACTGAAGGTATCCAGGTTGGCACGACACTCGTGCTGAATCGTTTGCAGGATCGCAGCCAGTACGGCCTCTTCCGTTTCGGAGAGAAATAAGGCTTCGTGCACCGAGTAGCCCCAGAAATCGTAGTGGCTGATGGTGTTGGCCAAGGAGGTGTTCCACAGAAAATCGGGGTGGATCAGTAACATCCAGCCCGCTTGTTTGAGTTGCACCACGTCCGGATCAATGGAAAGACTCATCACCTGGCCAGGCGCTATGAAGGATAAGATGCCCTCATCATAATCATAGGTTTGCTGACCGTATTTAAGTTTGATTTGCTGGGCATTAGCGACGTGTTTAAGGCCTATGCAATAGAAATCGTAGCACCAGGACACCGGTTCAGTCAGCATTAAGCGCTCAACCGACTCCAGCCTGAAGACGCTGATCAACGGGTGATCAGGTTTGGGCAGCTCCCGAAATTGAAGAAACTCACTAATAGTCTTAAAGCGTTTCATAGACTTAGTCTTCGTTTGTTATTTCCCGCACGCGTTCACCCCGCACGGTTTTGGTTTGGCTTTGGCGGTGGGCCTGACCCACCGCCTGCAAAGGATATACCTGATTGACGACGGCTTTGAAGTAACCCTCATGAATGAGTTGGGTAAGCCCGTCCAGGGAGGAAGCATATGTCTCATCCATTCATCAGCGTTATACCACTGGCACAGCCCCACCATCAATCAAATAGTTGGCGCCGGTCAGGTAGGACGCTGCTGGTGAAACCAGAAAATGAACCAGCGAAGCGACTTCCTCAGGTTCAGCCATTCGACCCATTGGTATGCCGCCAGCTTGAGTTGCCATTCGTTGAAAGGCTTCCTCAGCACTTAGGTCTGAAGAGGTCGCCACGTTCTGAATGAGTCGCTGCATCAGGGGCGTGTTGGTCGCCCCCGGGGAGACGGTCAGCACGCGTACGCCTTTGGGAGCAAGTTCATTCGATAGGGCTTTGCCATAGGCATTTAGGGCCGCTTTTGAAACGGCATAAGCTAAATTGTGATACCATACGGGCTTTAAACCAGCCATCGACGAAATGTGTATAATTACCCCGCTTTTTTTCTCAATCATTTTGGGTAACAGGGCTCGGTCCAGCCGAATGGTAGCCAACAAGTTAAATTGCAACTCATTCTCCCAATGTTGGTCCGTTAAGCTACTAAATCCCCCGCCTGGCGCCGTCACTCCGCCCATGTTATCGACCAGAATATCAAGGCCGCCAAACGTTTCGTTGATGGCCTGGGCCAGCTTGTCTACCTGTTGAGGCTGGGTTATATCGGCTTCAATGAAATGATGTGCCAGATTGATCTCACCAGGGTGATGTCGGGCTGTAATGATAACCTGGGCTCCTGCTTGACTTAACTTGTCGGCAATAGCTTTGCCAATGCCTTTGGTACCGCCCGTTACTAAAGCCGTTTTACCAGCGAGATCCTGGTACTGATTTTGGGTGCTTTCCATCTGATTCATTTTTCTGAATGCATTGCTTCAACATTTGTCCTCAATGCTGTTCCTGATTGAGTGTTTGTTTGTGCAAAGGTGGGCCTTGTTGTCGAAACGGATTTAGCCGAATTACGGTTTAGTTTAGTCAAAACTCACCCAGGCATCTTGAGGTGTCGATGGTAGGCATAGGCCGTATCTTGGGAGCTCACTTAAAACTCGATTTTGACGCTACTATTAAAATTAGCCAACGAATCTAATTATGTTAGTACTATTTATTTTTTAGGGCTGCTCTCACCCTAAACGCTCGTCAACGATCATGAAATCGAATCCTATAAAACTTGCTGAATTTATTGTATTTTCTGGTCTGGCAGCTTGCCAAGCCCTGTCTTCAGTTAAGGAGTACCCGTGGCAACGTTGAAAAAAGTAAATGGAAAATTATATTGTATAAATATTTTCCGTTTACTTTACTATGGAAAATAATAGAGTATTTATATTTTCCATAGCCAGCTCTTATGAAGGACGAAATAGTACAAGCGTCATTGAACCTGTGCTTGCAGTGTGGCATTCGGCAAATGTCCATCCAGAAGCTCGTTGAGTCGCTAAACATCTCTACGAAAACGGTTTATAAGTATTTTAAAAATAAAGAAGAGCTCCTGAAAGCCGTCCTGTATCGCTACCACAGCGAGCAGTACCAACTGATGGAAAACCTCCCCGCCGGAGAAAACGCGGCCTGTCTTTTTTTTACGATCTGGCAAACGGCCATTGACAAAGAGTACCAGATCAATAAAGTCTTCTACGAAGATCTGCACTATTACTACCCCGAGCTGGAACAGAGTGTGAATGCTGTGATTGGGCCAAAATTTGAGCAGTACTTTCTGTCCGTTATTCACCAGGCTATGAACGAGGGAGCCTTTCGAGCTGACATTCTTCCCCCTGTTGCTTTGCAAAGTGTGCTGGTGCTTCACCAGGCAGCCGTTCGGGGCGGGTCGTTTAACCGGTTTGGTTTATCGGCCCAGGCATTAATGATCCAAACGATTGGTCAGTATATCCGAAGTCTTTGCACGCCCAGCGGGCTTCGAGCCGTCGACGAGCATATACAGGCGTCGTTGGCAACGCCAGTCGCCGGAATGGCAACCTAGTAAAGGCGTTACCCTAGTGAGCAACCGGTCTCTAGCCTTTTCCTACCCGCCACATAGTCCCTTTAACCCAATGGTAAACCGATGAAATCAGTTTCTATGCAGTCGTTCCGTCATCTTTTCGTCTTGCTAGGGGCGATGACTGCTTATGTGTCCCTTAGCCAGGCGCAAAACAACCTGCCCCAGCAAAGTGCGGCACTCGCTAAACAATACACCACCAAAGACACGCTGTTTAGCCAGCCCTACGTGGACGTGGATGAGTGGCGGGATAAACCGGTGCGCCACCGGTACGTACACGGTGGTTTTAAAGGCACGGAAGCCCGTTTCTCGTTTTACTTTCCACCTAAAGAAACCTACCAGGGCCACTTTTTCCAGTATATCACGCCCTTTCCTGACAATGAAAATTTGTCGCAGGGAGCCATTGGCGAGGAAGACAAGATTGGTTTTTCGGTCTCGCATGGGGCCTATTTTATTGAAACCAACGAAGGCGGCAAGATCGACTTTGCCAAGCCACAAGCCCGGGATGCGAGTATTGGTGCCTACCGGGCCAATGCGGCATCGGCTCAGTATTCACGGGTGATCGCGGCCCACCTCTACGAGGGTAAGCGTCCGTTCGGTTATGCCTTTGGGGGTAGTGGAGGGGCTTATCGGACAGTAGGCGGTATTGAGAATACGGAGGGTGTTTGGGATGGTGTCGTGCCCTATGTGCTGGGTTCGCCCATGGCCATTCCCAATGTCTTTACGGTTCGGATGCATGCCATGCGGGTATTACACGATAAATTTCCTCAAATCATTGATGCCCTCGAACCTGGTGGCAGTGGCGATATGTATGCGGGGCTGAATCAAGAAGAAAAAGAAGCGTTACAAGAGGTAACCAAAATGGGCTTTCCGCCCCAGTCCTGGTTTGGCTACAAGACGATGGGTATCCATGGGTTTCTGGTCCTGTATAAAAGTATTGTCGGCATTGATCGGGCCTATTTCGACAGGGATTTCTGGAACACCCCCGGCTATTTGGGGGCCACTGCACCGGCCTCCCTCCTGAAAGTGCGTATCCAGCAGGTCAGTACCATAAAGGCCGGTGTCAGCAGTGACCAGGCTGTAGCGTTAGGCTTAACGAAGGCAATGTCAGCGCAGGACCGGGGCACGGCCGATGCCGCCTGGAAAAGTCTGGGTGGGGTAGAGGGAGCCATGCCCGTTGGGTTTCAGTTGCAAAAGGAATTACCGGATGTTGATTTTTTAGGGGGCGATCTGCTCATTAAAAGCGGGGCCGCAGCCGGTAAAAGCCTGCAGCTTACTAAAATTTCGGGGAACAAGGTCATTCCTGGTCCTGTTGATCCGGCGCTACTGGCGCTGGTAAAACCGGGCGACAGCGTTCAGGTAGACAATTCGAACTTCCTGGCGGTGCAAACTTATCACCGGCACCAACTACCCGGCAATGAATATGCGGTATACGACCAATTTCGGGATGCTGCCGGGAAACCGATCTACCCCCAGCGCCCCATGCTCTTAGGGCCCCTCTTTACCCGGGGAGCGGCTGGTGTATTGCCGACAGGTAAGTTCAAGGGGAAGATGATTTTACTCGAATCACGCTGGGATCGGGAAGCATTTGCGTGGCAGGCGGATTGGTACCGTGCTCGGGTACAGGAGAATTTGGGCGATAAAACCGATCAGAATTTTCGGCTCTGGTACACCGACCGCGCTCTGCACGGGGATGTGGCCATTGAGGATGACCCCACCCGGACGGTGAGTTATCTGGGCGTCTTACAGCAGGCGCTATTGGACCTGAGTGCCTGGGTGGAGAAAGGTATTGAACCGGCCGCCACGACCCGCTATACGATTGCCGACGGACAGGTTGTCATTCCGGCTACGGCAGACGAGCGCGGAGGTATTCAGCCGGTGGTCAACGTGTTGGCCAATGGTGGCAAACGAGCGGTGGCAAAAGTGGGGCAAGCGGTTCGCTTCACCGCCGAGGTAGCCGTGCCGAAAAACAAGGGTAAAGTCGTGAAGGCGGTCTGGAATTTTGAGGGATTACCAAGTGACTTTGCCATCAGTGATCTTCATGGCTGGAACTTTGATACCTCGGAGATTTTCCCTTTACCGGCCCAACTCAAGCCGTCCGATAAAACCGGTTCCCATATACGGGTAACATCTACCTACACCTTTACCAAACCAGGTACCTACTTCCCAACCCTTCGCGTTGCGGCTCAACGAGATGGCGATTCGAAAACACAGTTTACCCGCATTCAGAATCTGGACCGGGTCCGGGTCATTGTCGAATAGATACCAACCTCTTCACGTAAGAAAACTACCTGTATTACACTTTAACTTTTAAATTGAAATGAAAAACGTACGTATCCTTCTACTGTTCTTGTTGGTTGGGATGGCCCATGCCGGTTTTTCGCAAACGGCGACCCCGACTGATTTCTTTGCAGGTAAATGGGAAATTAGTGTCGTAGGCAGCCCCGTTGGCGATGTGAAATTTACAACGAATTTGGTTCGCAAGGCGGGTAAACTGACGGGTGAATTGACGAATACGACTGATCCTAGCCAGGCCAAACGCCCACTCATCCGGGTCGAGGAGAAGGGCGATAAGCTGATGATGTATTTTGAGTCGTCTCAGGTTGGGGAAGTGCCTATTGACCTCACCAAAGTTGATGATGATAATCTGAAAGGCACCTTGTCGACGTTCGATGCGGCCGCCAAACGCGTGAAACCCTAACGAAAGGTTGCCCTGAAGGGGGGGGCCACCCCTTCAGGGAGGAGCCAAACAGTCCCTGCTTTCTTAGGCAAATGCCTGGTCAAGCCATCGGTAAACCCGTAAAAACAGGCTATTTTCCCCCAACGACTTCCTTCGCACTCCTTCGTACCAGTGCCTTAGCTCTTTCTCTGACCCTTCTAAGTAAGGTAGATGCCATCGCTAAACCGATGAAAAAAATTGGGGTTTCAACTTTGTTTCCCCAGAATCGCCAGACCGCCGATGGCTACAAGGAATTGGGGACTATTCAACCAGGCGGGCGAGGTGTGTAAAAAGGCGGGCATTCAGTTTGGCTATCACAACCACGACCGCTCCTGTGGCCCGGTTTGAATTTCGGGGCCTGGACGGGCAGCTACCCTACGATTTACCCCTAAAAGAAACCGATGCCAAGCTGATGAAGATGGCGTTGGGTTTGTACGGGGTTCTCATCCTTAATTGAACGATACCGAAGTAGGTTTGCTAATTAATACCAATCAAATGGCTACCTAAATGGGCAAATAAATGCTAAACGTGGATCCCTGACCCGGTTGACTTTGGGCCATAATGGCCCCTCCATGATTGATCACTACTTTCTCACAGATGGCTAGGCCTATCCCCGTACCGCTGTACTTGTTCTTGCCATGGAGCCGCTGGAATACCTCAAAGATTTGACGGGCATACTGTTGCTCGAAGCCAATCCCCTGATCGATCACCGAAATGCGATAATAGCCATCGGCCAGCCGACTGGGCTTGACCCCGGGCGGAAGTTGGGCTAACAGTACTGTGTCGGCTTTAATCTGGATAAGGGGGACCTGACCCGCCTGCGTGAACTTAAGAGCATTGGTCAGCAGATTTTGAAATAATTGACCCAACTGAGAGGAATCGCCGACTACGCAGGGTAGGGGCGATACGGTTACCTGCGCACCCGTTTCCTTAATCCGTATCTCCAGATCGGACAGCACCGTGCCCAGGACGGCCGTCAACTCAATCGGTTGCCAAACCTCCTGCCGGGAAGCAATCCGCGAAAAACTGAGCAGATCTTTAATCAGCGTCGACATGCGACTGGCGGCCGATTGCATCCGGTCCACATAAATTAATTCTTCCCCCGTAGTATGGGTGAAGTACGTTTTCAGCAGATCACCAAACTGCTGAATCTTGCGCAACGGTTCCTGCAGATCGTGGCTGGCAACGTAGGCAAACTGGGCCAGATTCTGATTCGAACGCTGGAGATCCTGAATGGAAACTTGTAATTGCTCCGTTCGCTCTTGGACTTGCTGATCCAAGTGAGTGGATAAGTGGCGATAGCGCGCTTCGCTGACTTCCCGCTCCTGGTGAGCAATCACCTGATCGGTAACATCGATGGCAATCTGCAACACACCGGTGCGGACACCGCCTTCCAGGTAAGGTGTGTAGGAAACGTTAAAGTAACCCATCACCAATTGATCACCCCGCCGGACGGGAACCGCCAGAGCCCAGCCCTGATAGGGTATGCCCGTGTGCAAGACCTGCCGACAGGCTTCGACGGCCGGTTGGCCAACCAGTTCAGGCATCACCGCTAATAAGGATTTGCCGATGACATCCCCCTGCCAGTCGATGAGCCCCAGCATGGCCTGATTAATGAGCTCAATCACCAGCGACTCGCCTTTGAGCAGCATCATGGCCGCGGGGGCTTGTTCGATCAGGTTCCGTAGCCGCCACTGGGCTTGTTGCCGCGCCTGGGACAGGCTAATTTGCGCGCGGACTTTACTTAGTAACTCCAGGCCCGAAAACGGTTTTACCAAATAGTCATCAGCTCCTGCTTCCAGGCATTCGATGCGGGCTTCCTGCCCCGCCCGGGCCGACAGAAAAATAAGTGGTATGTGAGCGGTGGTCGGGTTGTGGCGCACCCGACTTAGCAGTTCGATGCCATCCATGACCGGCATCATCAGATCACTAAGAATCAAGTGTGGTCGATGCTCAGTTAGTTGCTGGAGGGCATCCAAACCGTTTTGGACAGTATATACTCTAAAATAGGGGGTCAGTAACCGGGTCAAATAGGCCCGCATATCGGCATTGTCATCGACAACCAATACACTGATCTCCCCATCCGGGTCTGCGACGTGACTTTTGGCCAGGGGAGCGGATTCCACCGATAGCATGGTAGTGGCTTCCTGCAAAAAAGCCTCCGTGAGGCTACGCGTACCTGCCAGGGACAACTGTTCGATGAGTTGGCTTTCCGGTAAATGGGCCTTGCCCAGTGGCAGGCGGACGATAAATGTACTGCCCTGTCCTTCCTGACTACTGACCGAAATCGTTCCCTGATGCAGCTTCACTAGTTCACTGACCAGGGAGAGACCAATACCCGTTCCCTCGTAGGTACGTCCCCCCGCATTGGCAACCCGGTGAAACCGCTCGAACATATGGGGTAACTCAGCTTCGGGAATACCCACCCCTGTATCCGATACACGTAGGACGGCCTGGTTTGCCTCCTCACTCACCTGGACGCTGATTTGGCCCGTTAACGTATATTTAAACGCATTGGAAAGCAGGTTGAGTACGATTTGCTCCCACATACCCGGATCGGCGTAGACCTGGCTCTTTAACGGTTGACCATTCACGGCTAACCGCAACCCCGCCTTCTCAATCAGCGACCGGAAACTACTGGCCAGATCCAGGGTTAGACCAACCAGATCGATCGGTTGGTAACGGGCCTGCACCCGGCCCGCTTCCAGTCGACTAAAGTCCAGTAGGTTATTGACCAGTTTAAGCAGGCGTTGGGCATTGCGGTGAGCAGCCTCAATGGACTCCTGGTAGCCCGAGTCCGCCAACCGGGCATCCCGCAACAGCTCTTCCAGCGGCCCCAGCATCAGCGTCAGGGGTGTGCGGAATTCATGACTGATGTTGCTGAAAAAAGCCGTTTTAGCCCGATCGATTGCCGCCAGCGCTTCGGCCCGCTGTTGTTCCTGCTGATAGGCGTATACGTTGGCAAAAGCTGTCGTAATCGTATTACCCAGTAAACCATAAAAGTTCAGGTAGTCCTCGTCCAGGGCCCTTCGGGGACTGACCCCGGCCAGCAGAAAGCCAATCGGCTGGGCCTTGGTTGACAGCTGAATGGGCAGCAACAGAGCGGTATGTGGCCATTCCTCATAAGGGCCACCCGAAAGGCGGCCTACGGTTTGGGCCAACTCAGGAATCACTTGTTGCCGGGTCAGATCGGCCAGCCAGGGTGTATGCATCACGGCCAGTGATGACAGCTCAGGCCCGGGCGGAGTGGTTAAGCCGGATGCCTGGGTCAGCCGGGCCTGCTGGCCATCGGGGTCCAGCTCATACACCAGCAGGAACGGTACATCCAACGCAAACTCGGCCTGAGCAGACGCCAGGCCTGCATAAATGGCCGCATTGGTTTGGGCCCCGCCCGTGCGGGCGGCTACCTCCCGCAAGACATGGGTCCGGCGGGCACTCAGCATTTTATCGGTGGTCTCAGTGATGGGGTGGAAGATGCCGCCTACCTGACCTGACTCATCCCGGATGGGAGCAAAGGAGAAGGTCATAAAAGCTTCTTCCAGGTAGCCATTCCGATCCAGAAACATCCGCTGATCTTTGATGTAGGTACCCTCTCCCTGCTGGCCCCGGGTAAACGCATCTCCTACCACAGGCAAAGCCGTTTCCCAGCAAATGCGAAAATTCTGGCCCATCGATTCCGGATGTTTTGCCCCGCAAATGGGTCGGTAACTATCGTTGTATAACTGAATCGTTTCGGGGCCCCAGGCAATTAGAATGGGAAAGGTAGACGACAAGCACAAACTAACGGACGTACGTAAGCTTTGGGGCCAACTCTCAACTGGTCCTAAGGGCGAGTTGGACCAATCCATAGCACGGATTAAGGTACCCATTTCACCCCCTCCCGATAAGAATTGGGTCGATGGGTCAGTTTGAGGGACTTTGGTCATGAGCAAATGTAGCAGGAGAATCTACAAAGCTACTCCATTACCTGATTGCATAGACGGCTAAGTTCCCCCTTTTCTAAGAATTGTCCTGCTAGCGTTACCTTACCTTTCCCCTGTATGGTAGGCAGGTAATCCTTACGGGTTGATGAGCTTGTTTAGCCAGCTATGAAGGCAACAAGTAGCGTATTCGTGTTGGCAATACTCTCCTGGTCACTGACGTACAAAAGCAGATTTTGTGGGCAAGTAACAATTTTATAACCCTAACCGGTTATCCGCTTCAGGAGGTAGTAGGTCAATCGGCGCGACTGTTGCAAGGCCCGGCTACCGATCAGACTACGGTCCAGTATGTGCGGGAGCAACTAAGCGCCATGCAACCCCTGGAAGTTGAGTTGGTAAAGTACACCAAGAGCGGGGATACTTACTTGTGTCACATGCGGATTGAGCCCCTATATAGCCATCAGGGTTTGTTGGCGCATTTTTTAGCCATCGAACGGGCAATTGCCCCCCGGGTCTAGAAGTATATAAGCTTGGTTGCGGGGAAACGCTGAGTAGCCGTTTAAAAAACGAGTTCTTTTTAGCTTATAGATAACCTCCATTAGACAACGCGTTCTACAATCTCGTTCGTATATAATGAGTATATGTACCTATTAATAAATAAGTAGATTTTGTATGATCATTTTTGTATATTTGGTTTTCCGCTAAATCGAAAAGCATGACTATACGTTCTACCTACCCGGCACCCGGGGTATATCAGTACACCTATCCCACGTTTGTCGACACACCTCAATTGATTTGTGTCCATTTTTTGACGCCAGATCGGCAACAGGCGTTTGTGAGCTATTCCAAACAGAAAGCGGCTAAGCTGATTCCCTTAAGTTGGTTTGATTCTGTGCAGATGGTAAAACGGGAAGGCCAGCCCCAACTGATGCCGTTTCTGGAAGAAACGCTTACTGGTTGGTTGAAGAAAAGTTTCTTACAGGTTGAACCCAATGATTTGTCCGTCCCAGAAGTTGCGGCTTATAGAGCTTCCGGGCAAATGGCGGCCTGAGCATCAGCCAAACCACTCATAATTAGCTTCTACTGCTGTTCTTAAGCGAGAAAAGACGCTGAGAAGGGGGGAATCAAATGCCATGACCCTGGTTCGTGTTTAACCACTCGAACCAGGGTCGAATAATAATGAGCCGTCTCGATTTGGTTCGTGCAAAAGGTGGTAAAGGGATTGTTGACCAATGCCGAGAACGACAGCTTATCGGTGATGATGTTTTTCGGCACGCCGACCGATGAGCCAACCAGCCCATTGGCTTTCTCCTGCAGCGACCGTATACTGGCGCTAGCCAGATCCAAACTGGCAGTCAGTCGGCAGCCCTTCTCAAAACGGTAGCCGGTCGAAGCAGTCATAAAGTACTGAAATGCCTGGGTGCTGACTTGCGATGGGCCGCTGACCACGGCTGACCGGAAATAAAGGGCATTGCCCCGACCCGTATTCCGAAGCTATGGCTTACCGCTTTTGTTTACGAACGATAGGGGAGTAGGTCAGGAATCCGATGGACAGAAAGATGGCTTCGACGCCCTCGGATAAGGGGAATTCATTCAAGCGATATGGGATGAACCTCTTGTTTAAGCGGGTAGGTAGAACTTAAACGTAGCGCCCTGCCCCGGCTGACTTCGCGCTGTAATGGCTCCCCCGTGATTAGCGACTACCTTGGCACAAATCGCTAACCCAATCCCTGTTCCACCGTATGCATGCTGGCCGTGCAGCCGTTGAAACACCTGGAAGATGCGATCGACATATTTCTCATCGAAACCGATGCCATTGTCGATGACTTCGATCTGGTAGTAGGCCTCCACGGGCCGGGTGGGCTTGACTCCCGCCGGTAGCTCATGCGCCCAGACTCGTTTCGACTTCACGTGAATCACGGGAGACGTATCCATCCGGCGAAACTTAAGGGCATTGCCCAGAAGATTCTGAAATAATTGGCCTAACTGCCGGGCCTCCCCCTCGACCACCGGCAAGGGAGCTACCTCAATTCGGGCCTGGGTCTCCATCCGAAGCAGATCTATGTCGCTTAAAACGTCCTTCATCACTTGCTCCAACGAGACGGGTATCCGCTTATCCTGCTGGTTAGTAATCCGGGAAAAGTTCAGCAGGTCTTTGATCAATATGGACATGCGAGCGGCCGCCGATTGCATCCGGTCCAGATAAACCAGCGCTTCACCACTAGCCGGGGCATACTGGGTCTTTAACAGATCGCCAAACTGCTGGATCTTGCGCAGCGGCTCCTGCAGGTCGTGGCTCGCGATGTAGGCAAACTGTTGTAGATCCTCGTTGGAGCGCTGCAAGTCGAGGACGGACTCTTGTAATTGCTGCGTCCGTTGCTGGACCTGTTGTTCCAACTCGGCTGACAGCTGACGGTAGCCCGCTTCGCTGTGAAGCAGCGCTTCTTCGGCCCGTTTACGGTCATCAATATCGACTGATGCGCCAAACCAGCGGGTAATGGCCCCCGTCTGCGGATCCCGGTAGGGCTCCGCCCGCACCAGGAACCAGCGATAGGTCCCGGCGGCCGACCGGATGCGGTGTTCCACCTGGTAGGCAAGGCCCTTTTGACTGGCTTGCGCAAAAGCGGCCAGGGTGAGCGGTCGGTCCTCGGAATGGACAAAGCGTTGGGTCACTTCGTCGACGGTCATGGGCTGGTTGTCGGCCCCTGTGTAGTGATACCACGGTTTGTTAAAGAACTCATTGCGTCCATCGGCATCAACCCACCAGATAATCTGGGGTACCGTATCGGCCATGAGTCTAAACTGCGCTTCTGACTCGCGCAGGGCTTCTTCGGCTACTTTGCGGTCGTGGATGTCCAGGTTCAGGCCGATCCATTTCCCTACTGTGCCGTCGGCTTGATACACGGGGATAGCCCGTACGTTGGTCCATTGCCAGGAGCCATCGGGGCTGGCAATCCGAAATTCGGCGTTGACCGGCGTTTGCTGGCGGACGGCTTGCTGCCATTGACCGAGGGCAAAGGCCCGGTCATCGGGGTGAACCACGCGCCCCCAGCCTTCTCCCAGCCAATCCGCCAGGGTCTGCCCCGTATAAGCCCGCCAGGTGGGAGAGTCGACTATAACCTGGCCGCTGGCATCGGTTTCCCAGACCGCCTGGGCAAGGGGTTCAATCAAGCCCCACAGCTCATGAGCCGTCAAAAAGCTATGTTCCATTGAGCTGGTGTCGGCTGGATAGGTTAGTGGGGTTTGGGTTGGTTGGCTCTTGGTATGTCTACCTATTTTTCGCATGGGTTCATCGACCAGTGGGCTGGATAAAACTGGCTTTGCTTGGCCACCACCGGGTTGTAGCGGTCCACGGTTTTGTCAACGCTTGTTGGTAGTGATTACTTAAGTAGAAACGGTTATCGGTCTAATTAGTTTACTCGATGGTATATGCTACGGATAGCACTTGACAGGGTTGACAACATCCCATCCCTTAAAAGGCCCCTTTTAACGTGCAGATAGATGACGATCCTGTCGTCTCACGCGGGAGCGTTTTAGACTTCTTCTAAAATTGACATTAGGATCGCCACTTAATCACCCGAATAAAATGAGCGGAACCCGTACCATCGTTTCTAGCCTGTTGAATTAAGTAATGGCGTAAAGCGGGAGATCAAGATCGACTTGGTACAAGTCCGGCTCGTTCACTACCTGAAGGACATGACCTGGGTACAATAGATCTAACCGTTTCCCGACGTTGGCTAGCCCCAACCCGCCAATGCTGGCTTTTTATTGTAACCGGTTTGCTGTTACTGATGGTTAACTGCAGGCCAGCGTTATCGACCATTACCGCTAGCTTAATCCAGGATTTACGCGCACTACGCTGAACGCCGTGCTTGAAAGCGTTTTCTACGAAAGGAATCAGAAGAAAAGGAACAATGTGAACGCTGTCGTTGACAGTTTCCGGAAGTGATACCTGAAGATCAACGCGTTTGCCCGTCCGGGTCTTTTCGAGGGCGATCTAATACGCTATTGAGCACGTTAAACAAAAAACTTGGGTTAATCTGGCTTTTCAGGTAGTTGAGCTCGAGCCCTTTAGCCTAACAGACGGCTGCTCATCAGAATCCACTTTAGCACGTTAAAAAAAATGCGTCGAGGCCAGTTACCTTTTTGGATCTACTCCTATACAGTCTAAAATTAATCGAGGCAACTTCTAACTTCTATTCTGATCATGTCCGTTTTAAACCGATTAATCGTATGCTGTCTAGTGCTGGCTTTAAGTAGTTGCACCGACCACCGTCTACCTAATCCACTACCCCTTGCCCGGCTTCGACTTAAACAAGTCGTGGGCACGGTCCCCGATGGCTCGCCCATCAACACCACCTATAGCTATGATTCGCTGAATCGGTTAAGTAGCATCCAACGAAGCGATGGTAGCCTGAGCCTTATTTCGTATAATAACCCCGACAAGTTGCTCCTTTTCTATGTCGACTATCCTAACCCCGCTGATCGAACGTCCGGAAGTGTTACGTTATATCCGTATGACCTGGGCCAAAGCAGTCGATCGGTCGTTGTGGGTAATGCCTACTTTTTTTCTGCTGGTGCCCAAGGGTTTGATCTTAGTTCGACCTTGGCAAGCCTAAACTTAAAAACACATTACAAAGATGTTACGTATGCGCTCGACGCAACCAAACACCTACTTCGCTACAGCCAATCGGTGCCCCCTGGAGGAGCTGAACTCGAGCGTTCCGAGTATGGGTATACTCAGGAAAACATCACTTCCGTGGTCCAATCGTCCTTTGATGTTTCATCGGGTAAGTTGCGTTCTCAAACGAGTTTTGTGCTGGCGTATGACGATAAGCACAATCCTTATTTTGGGTTATTGGACACCGCTCTCGACCCACGGCTACGGTTTAGTGCCAACAATGTGCTTACAAACACGTTGACCTCAAGTGCTGCTCCCTCCTTTAATGACGTCTATCGGTACGAATATAACCAGCAAGGCCTGCCCATTAAAAGTAGCCTGGAACGGTCAGGTACTACCTATACCACCACTTACACGTATGAATCGTACTGACTCAGCGGATAGCAAACATCCATGAATGCCGATGCCTGGCTGTAACAAGCAAAGTCTATCCAGCTAGGGGTTGAACTGGCTGCCTAGTGCATGTAAACTAATAGAGTAAGCCAGGTCGTATGCGACAGATCGTGGTTGACAGCTATAGGTTGTCTAATTAAAAGCCCTATTTAAGAATCAGATTCTTAAACGCTCCTCAGTTTTTAGGAGCATTTAAGACGAAAAAATTAACGTTGCTTAATGGGGAGCTACTTAATTAAACGAACGTCTGAAGGCCAATGGGGATAGGTGCGTTTTTGTTTTAAAGAGCTTACTGAACGATTGGGAGTGCTCAAAACCCAACAAATACGCTACTTCCCCCACCGATAAGTTGGTGGTCGATAAGACCTCTTTCGCTTTATCGATGAGCTTACTATGAACATACTGCTGCGCATTTTGTCCGATCAGGGACCGTAACATGTCACTTAAATAATGCGGAGAAAGATTGACCTGTTCGGCCAAATAATGAACGGTTGGTAAGCCTTGGCTTACCGATCGTCCATCGGAAAAATAAGCCTCGACCACTTCTTCCAGCTTTTGCAATAGATCACTGTTGACCCCTTTTCGGGTAATGAACTGCCGTTTGTAATACCGATTGGCGTAGTTGAGCAACAACTCGATTTGGGCTATAATCACATTCTGGCTGGAGTCATCGATTCGGCTGGATAGTTCATGGTCGATCATGGTAAAGATCTCGAAAATGGTTCTTTTTTCCTCTTCCGACAAATGCAACGTTTCGTGGGTGGAATACGAGAAAAAGCCATACTGCTTAACGGTTCTGGCCAGGGGATAGCCTAAAAAGAAATCTGGATGAATCAGCAAGGTATACGCCGAACATACGCTGGCATCGTTGTCACGATTGCCAATGAGTTGACCCGGTGAAGCAAATAACAAGCCTCCTTCGTCAAAATCATAATAGTGCTGACCGTATTTTAATTTTCCGCTCAGCTTTGGTTTGTACGATATTTTATAAAAGCCCAGTACATGGTAGGGAGGAAGCCTGAGGCCGTCAACCTGCGAATGGGGGCCATTTATCAGGCTAACCAAGGGATGCCGAGGAGCAGGTAAACCAAAGGCTCGATGCGCGTCGGTGAGCGATTCGATCTTATACGGACTGTTTTCTTCTTTTTTCATCACACAGTAGAAAAAAGGATAACCGATACATAAACGATTATCGGTTATCCTGGCTGCTTTAGTAAGGTATTTCCCTGTTTGAGGGTTCCTGAACTAGATTACCCTTGTGCCGAATTGGAAACATCTTCCCACGCTTCCCAAGTCGCTAGACGCTCCGCATAGGCCGTGCGTACCGAGGGTAGATTATGGCTACCCAAGAAGAAGCGTAAAGGAGGATTTTCGGCATCAACCAGTTGGAAAAGGGCTCCTGGGGTCGCGGCTGGATCCCCTCGTTCCAGGGCTCTTAAATTAGTGAAAAAATGCGACTTAAAATCAGCGTAGATGTCGAGCCCTTGCGCGAACTTCAATGATTCCTGGCTGCCAAATTCGGTAGCATAGGCACCCGGTTCAATGATGGTTACGTTGATCCCAAAGGGTTTGATCTCGGCAGCCAGACTTTCGTGAATCGCTTCGAATGCCCATTTTGTTGAACAGTAATAGCCGATTACCGGAAGCGTCACATGGCCCAGGTTGCTCGAAGTGCCCAGGATGTGGCCGCTGCCCTGCTTTCGTAGCAGTGGCAGGGCGGCCTGAATAACGGAAACCGGGCCGAAAACATTAGTTTCGTAAAGGGTACGAATATCGTTTGCGCTGGCTTCTTCAATGGTGCCAACCAGGGAATAACCGGCATTGTTGAGCACGATATCAAGCCTGCCGAAATGAGCATGTGCCTGTTCGACAACTTTCTTTACCTGATCGGGATTCGTCACATCCAGTTCCAGGGTTAGTACATTTTGGCCGAATTGATCATTCAGTTCGTTAATGCTGGCCAGTTTGCGGGCTGTAGCCACTACCTTGTCGCCCCGCTCCAGAGCGGCCTGGGCCCAAAGGCGTCCAAAACCCCGTGACGCACCCGTAATAAACCAGACTTTAGCACCAGTTGCAAGAGTCTGAACTGAACTGGCACCTGATGTTTCATTTTGCTGTATCATGATGTATGTATTGGTTAATGATGCAGCAAAGGTCATTAGATGCCAGACGTCGTTTGTAGGCAAACTGAGGGCTTTTGTAGTCGAAATGCGGAACTGTCCATTACCTCTAAAGAGAAGCCTATGGCCAGCGTAAAGGTCCTTAGGGTTCCAGGGAAGCAACCAGCTAACCAGTCGGTGAATCAATCGTGATCTACTTGCCCAATCAAAGTTAATCCGATGAATTCTCTGGCTATCAGAAACAAATTTAGTTTATTTCACCCAGTGGTAATTATTCGCCTGCCAACCATGTTCATGCCGTAACAGCGTTGCTGCGTGCGTGCTAACCGGCAGTCAAATGTCGTCATTGATGATCGACTACCCGGACACGGCTTGCGCTAAACCACAGCTCAATGAGCACCTGGTGACGATGGCCTGCCTATTTGTCGCCCACGTATTTAACCCCTTTACCCTTTTAGCTGCCAAAGCCAGGCGTATTGGCTCAAGCTTAACCGATCGGTCAGCGATCTGCTTGGCCATTCAGCACTCGCTGATACACAGCACCACCTTCATCTCCCAGGATAAAGAACTGCATAACCGATTAAAAGCCAATACTTAGGAACGCACGCAAGCAAGCCTAGGCCGCAATAACGGAGCCATTATTGAGGATATACAGCGAGATGGCGCAAAGGCAAATGCTCCCGATGTTGACCTTTAAGAGTATTACAGGCATACAACCAGATAATCGATGGGCCTAGACGGTCGTTTAGCCTCCAAATTCAACCATTATGAGAAAAAGACAGATATTAGTTTTAGGAAATGTGACGTATGATCCTGACAAAATAGCTCATTTTGATTTTGGCAAGAATCAGTTTGGCCAGCGCCGGTGTAGGTGTGCCTTCAACGATCCGGCCAACGAAGGGGAGGGCACCATTCGGTCGAAAGAAGAATACGGCCTGCTACTCGAGTTTGCCGAGACAAATGCCTTAATCCGGGAACGCGATCTGAAATTTCGCGAGTAACGTTGTTTTTGGAATCGTTTACCCGTCAACGACGGATCGTCGTTGACGGGTAGAGGTTATCAACTCGTACTCATCGTGTGGCTACACAAGCCCAATGGTTGATTGGCGCAAGCGCTCATTGACGTATTGTTTATAAGTACGACCCACGCGTAGCCGTTTTTTATCAATGAGTAGCTCTTCGCCCTGGCGTCCCACAATTCGCTGGATGTTTATAATGTGCGAACGACTGATGCGTAAAAACTGATCGATGGGCAGTTTTTCCTCTGCCTGCTTGAGGCCGATTGCTCAGTGACGTACATGAAGGGCAACCAGTACGCATTTCTCAATCTCTTCAGGCGCGCTCTGATTAACGCCATAACCCACGAAGGGCATTTCTACTCCGTTGTTTAATTTTAATATTTTCATGGTCTGTTGTTGGTGGGTATTAACGATCAATGGGTCGGCCTGCTGATTTGGTAAGACTTTGAGGCCTACTGCTACCTATTCAGTCATTCAACCGGGGGTTATGACTTGCTTATTTGCCTTGCAGGCCTGCCAGAATTGCGGGATAACGTTCTCCCTGAAGGCTGATGTTGTCCAAGGCTGTGTTGATGTTGACCAAATCATCAACGCTTAAGGTAACGTCTGCGCCACCGATATTTTCTTGCAGGCGGTGCATCTTTGTGGTTCCCGGAATGGGCGCAATCCACGGCTTTTGGGCCAGCAGCCATGCCAGTGCAATCTGCGCCGGCGTTGCGTTATGTTCTACCGAAATCTTCGTTAAAAGGTCAACGATGGTTTGATTTGCTTCGCGGTTTTCTTTGCTAAAACGAGGCATCACATTCCTCCAATCCGTCTTGTCAAATTCGGTGTCCGCATTCATCTTACCCGTTAAAAATCCTTTACCCAGCGGACTGAACGGAACGAAGCCAATGCCCAATTCTTCAAGCAATGGAATGATTTCTATCTCAGGTTCGCGCCAGAACATAGAGTACTCACTTTGCAGGGCTGCCACGGGTTGTACGGCATGCGCTCTGCGTATACTTTGCACGCCGGCTTCACTCATACCGAAGTAGTTTACTTTGCCTTCGGCAATCAGATCTTTTACGGTTCCGGCAACGTCTTCAATGGGTACATTTGGGTCCACACGGTGTTGATAGAACAGATCGATATAATCGGTTTTCAAATACCGGAGCGAGTTTTCCGCCACCTGCCTGATGCGCTCGGGCCGACTGTCCAAACCATCTGTATTCCTACCGTTCGTAAAGCCAAATTTGGTAGCGATGATTACTTTATCCCGTACATCGTGCAACGCTTTTCCCACCAATTGTTCATTGGCGCCTTGCCCGTACACTTCGGCGGTATCAAAGAAGGTAATACCTGATTCATAGGCTTTTTGAATGAGGGCGATGGCATCTTTTTCGTTTGTGGCCGGGCCATAACCGTGGCTTAATCCCATGCAGCCGAAACCAAGTTCGGACACGGCTAATCCTGAAGTTCCTACTTGTCGTGTTTTCATGTTGTACGTTTTTTTCTGTTTTCGGCAGCAAAATTGAAGGGAAAGGGCGAGCCGTTTTGTATACAGATTACGGGTTTGCTTACCAATTTTACTGATTGGGAAGGCCGGCCTCAACGGAGCTTGTCGAAACCTGTAAGTTTGTAGCGATAAACCGATAAGGTATGGACGAGATTGTAAAAATTAACAGCATCGCGCAATACAATACCATACGGGGCGTAACGACCAAACATCCCCTGGTGGCGGTAATTGACCTCTCGAAAGCGCAGCCGATGCCCGCCAAAACATTCAATTTTGGTTTGTATGCGGTTGGTCTGAAAGAACTGAACCATGGCCAGTTGCGCTATGGACGAAGGCACTATGACTACCAGGAAGGAAGTCTGATCTTTGTCGCGCCCGGACAGGTGGTAGGGGTGCAACCCGGCGTTGACCTATTTGCCCCTAAAGGCTGGGTGTTGCTCTTTCATCCCGACCTGATGGTCGGCACTCCGTTGGGCAAGCACATTCAGGATTATTCGTTTTTTTCGTATGATGTCCATGAAGCGCTTCACCTGTCGGATAAGGAGAGAGGCATTGTGATCGATTGCTTTGCAAAAATTGAGTATGAAATTGATCAAACTATCGACAAGCACAGCAAAGGACTGATTGCGGCCAACATCGAGCTGCTGCTCAGGTACTGCATCCGTTTTTACGACCGCCAGTTCATTACGCGCGACCAGGCCAACAAAGGCATCCTGGAACGGTTCGAGTCCTTATTGATCGGCTATTTTTCATCCGATAAACCGCAGACCGAAGGCTTGCCATCGGTAGCTTACTGCGCCGAAGCCCTGCATTTGTCACCCAACTATTTCGGTGACCTGGTAAAGAAAGAGACCGGCACATCGGCTCAGGACTATATTCAGTCAAAAGTGATCGATGTGGCCAAAGAGCGACTGTTTGACAGGCATAAATCGGCGAGTGAAATTGCCTACGACTTGGGCTTCAAGTACCCCCAGCATTTCACCCGTTTATTCAAACAAAAAGCAGGCGTTACGCCGAATGATTACCGATCACTAAACTGAAACCCCAACTAGCTAACAGTAGAATCAGCTTCTTTACTGGTTAGGGAAATAACGGATCAATTGCCCATAGCTCCTAAAGTCGGCCAAATTAAGCCGTTCATGGTGATGCTCAATAGACTGTGTGAATAGCTGAAAAAAAGAAAGTCGCAACTTGCGAAAGCAGGATTTTGGTTCACCTGCCTGATTCACCATCCCTTTAAACGCCCCATTAAAGATCAAATTACCTTCGTCTCAATTTGGAGCGTATTTGCGAGTAATTCACGTTTACTAGCTGTCAACCTTAGTGAGTAGCATACGGTTTGTGAAAACGGAAAACACTAGCCGAGCGGAGGCTTTACAGGCTCTTTATTCATAGTCGACTCAAGTAGTGCTTATCGGGTAAAATAATAAGTACGAGTAGGTGTCTAAATCAAGTAATCAATTGGTTCTGCGCGTTGGAATCTTAGCCAGTTCAAACCAGTAGAGCCGTATCTGTTCGGCCAGATGGGCCAGTTCCTGGTGGTTGTGCGGTTTGGTTATGAACGTATTCGCGCCCAGATTGTAGGCTTTATTGATGTCTTCTTCGTAAGAAGAGGTCGTTAAAATTACGACAGGTACATGGCGATAAAAAACCGATTGCTTTAAATGATAAAGCACTTCAAAGCCATTGATAACGGGCATGTTCAGATCAAGCAGAATTAAGTCCGGTAAAAATTCGGGACTCTCAATACCTTCCAGAACGTCTGTTCCATCGGCGGCAAATTGAACGATATAGCGACCAGAATCCTTTTCAAAGGCCATTTTAACTAAAAACTGGTCGTCTTTATCATCATCAACGACCAAAACATTGTAAGTTGTTTTCATAGAAAAGGCAGTTACGGTAGGCATGTAAACTAGGTAAGGATTGTAATATACGATGGATGGGCTGACTTCCAGAGGGTATGTACGTAACTAACAAAAACACACCAACAGAACACCGTATTCCTTTGCCATGGCACAAGGAGTACGGTGTTCTGTTGGCGTGATCGTTTGGGTCAATATCCTTCAGAAAAACCTGATGGGAGCGTTGAGAGATAAGCGTAGTAGGTATAGACGGGGCAATTAGTTTGGCGCTCCTTGCAGAACCGATTCGGCTTCCGCCGTTAAGGCTGCCAAATAGGTCAGCTCTTCCAGAACTTACTTCACAAAAGATATCTTCTCGGGCGCGGTTATTTCTAGCCCTGCTACCTATTTATTTTTTTCGCTACGATTTTTAGAAAGAGTTTAACCTCGTCCAAAATTACATCACCAGACTGATAGAAGTGCTTTTCTGATCCATAATCGATACCCCAATCGGTTCGATCAATGATCAGTGTGCCATTTAACTCGACAGTGCCGTCCATGCCGTCCTTAAAATGCATTTTGGCGGGAAAAGTAACGGCTTTCGTGACACCTTCGAGGGTCAGCTTCCCTGTAACTTTCATCGTGCCATCAGTTGGAACTCTTATACTTCCATCCATTGGCACTTGTGTAATTCCATCATTTCCTGTTTCAACCTTTGTGATGGCGAAAGTTGAAACAGGAAATTTTTTGACATCAAAAAAGGCGGGTAATTTATTGCGTGAAGGGTGATCCTCAAATTGGTCAATGGTAGTCATGTCGACTTCAACGGCACCGCCCACCAGATGACGGCTGTCAATCAACAGTTCTCCTTTTACTAGATCGACGTCCCCAGTAGTGGAACCATCACCCAGAAACGTAGTCCCTTCCCAGCCACCAAGAAGCCTGGAACCTTTCCAGATGACAACACTTTGCCTGGTATCGATGATATATTTTTTCTGACCCTCTTTATTATAAAAGTCCGTGACGGTCTTTCCATCATACCGATACACGCCGGTCGCATCGCCAAACCAAATACTGCCATCGTTCGCTTCCTGAAGCCCCAGAAAATTCTTTCCTGACCTAATTTCGGTTACCGAGGGCTTAGTACTATATAAGGACTTTGCCTCATAACGGGAAACGGCCTGGACCGTCCAATTCGCAGGATTTACCGGGCCCGTAGTCCAGATGTTTCCTTGTTTATCCTGGATTATAGCATAAGCCCCTCGCTCCGATACCTTCGTAAAGCTACTGCCGTCGTAGCGATAGAGGCCGCCGGGTCGACGGTCTCCTTTAAAGCCATTGTAACCACTGAGCCAAATAGTCCCTTTTCTATCTTCCAGTATGGCCCAAACGTCGAGAAAGGGTTCGCCTTTATGGGTTAACGTGGTAAATTTTTTTCCGTCATACACAAAGGCGTCGCCCCTGGTGCCAACCCACATTTTCCCGGTTTTATCTTCAAGGATTGTATGAATATCATTATTCCAATGCCCTTCTTTATAAAAAAGCGGGGCGTTGGGAGAGGTAAAATTCCGAAACGATTTCCCGACTGCCCGTCTGGGATCGTAGCGACTTACTCCCTCTCCCGTGCCGAACCAAATAATGCCGGCTTTATCTTCATACACAGACGTAACTCGATTACTGGCAAGTCCCTCCCTGGTCGTGAACTGTTGAATGGATTTCCCATTGTCATAATAAACGCCTGAATCAGTAGACGTGAACCACCTATTTCCTTGTCGATCTTCCAGGACATCCCAGAATTGGTGCTGACCTAGTTTACTGGTAAGATTAGTAAACGATTTTTCCCCGGCCCTGGAAGGGTCGTATCGAAACACATCACCAAATGATGCGTTATTGGGGCCAGCCATCAAAATGGTCCCATTTCTGCCTTTTTTTATGTTACGCACCATTATGTTAGGCCCTGTGTCATTGATTTCAGACCTGATGCTATCTTTTGGTGCGTTTGTTTGGTTTTGCTCACAGGACGTGCAAAAAACAAGCATCAAGAACAGAGCATATACGCGGGAGTAGTTCATCCTTTTTCTTTTTTATACCAACAAATGTCAACCACTGCAGTGGTCCGCAAACCTACCCGTCTTTGTGCTGGGATAGGTTGGAAGGCTGGTAAAAGAATGTTAACGAAACGTAAAAGTTGCCGCTTCGGCGCAGGGGGGCCTGTGCCGTCCGATTTTACAGACTGCGGTAGATTTTTGCCCCTAAGCAGGCGGATCTATTGAATAACTATATCACCTATACAACGGTCTCGCGAAAACGCTCCCGCTTGAGACGAATGCAGGTTCCAATATTTGCTGCCTGAATCGGGCGTCTTGTAAGACTTAGGAATTTATATTATGAGTTTGATATTCTTATTTGCGTTGACACAACTGTTTAGCTTCTGTGGAATTGCTACTTACTGAGTGAAATACACTTTCTTGATCTTCCCGTTTTCAATTTTGTAGATGGCAATGGCCTCCCTCGGAGCCTTGTCAGCCACCACGGTAACCCGCTCGTGGTCTACGACGGTATTACCGACTACCATGCGGTTGACTAATTCGCAGTGTAGTGCGGGTGCGTTGGTGAAAAATTTTCCGTAATCCTGCCGCATGGCGTCTTTACCCTTGCTGATGAGCTTGTTAGGTAAGTCATATAGTTCTATGTCGTCGGCGTAGGGTTCCAGAAAGGCCTCGATGTCGTGCGCATTATAGGCGTTCAGCTGCCGCTGAACCAAGTCTTCGGGCTTGTCGGTCAGAAGCTGTGCCGGAGTCGCTAAGAACCCCCGGTTCACGACCGTCTCAATGCGGGTCAGGGCGTTTAGGTCGGCCAGTGGATTCTGTGAAAGCACCAGTATGTTAGCCCATTTGCCTTCGGTCAACGAGCCAATCTGACCTTCTTTACCCAGAATTTTAGCCGCATTGATCGTTGAGGCCTTTAACAGATCTGCGTTGGTCAGGTCCGCCGTTTTCATCTTGCGCAGTTCATCTATATAGGACGTACCGTGAAACGTACCGGGATTGCCCGCATCCGTGCCGGTCACTACGTTGACCCCCGCCCGCCACACCCGGATCAAATTAGCCCACAGGAAGGAATTTCGGTCAGTCTGTATGCGCTGATAAGCCTGACTAGTCAGGAAATCACCAAACTGTTTTTGCAGAGCTGACTCGGGTAGGTGCTTCATGTCGAACAGCGTGCCCAGCACGTAGGGATTGGCCCGTGTAAATTCGTAAGGAGTGAACTTGCGCTTATCCGTAAAAAAACCGATATAGCCGTCGGCCACGACCATTGTCGGACAATAGCTAACGTTTCGTTGCTTCATCAGCGCAATCAGTTCGTCATCGATCAGGCCATCTTCGGGGCTATGAACCAGGTAATCGGCACCGTATTTTACGCCTAGTTTGGCGGCCAGTAACTCCTGCGTATGAATGGCCACTTTTAGTCCATGTTTATGACTTTCATCAATGGCAGCCTGAACCATTGCCTGCGCCTGCTCACCCGCACCGACGCCCCGTACAATGAACCAGATTTTGATAAAATCCGGCTTATAGGGTAACTGACGGCGTACCTGCTCACGCGCTTCGTCGGGCGTATTGGCTTTAATAATAGGCGAATCGTCAATCTTAAACGCTTCGGGCTGATAGGTTGAAATCAGCGGCCCCGTCATCAGAACCTGCGGACTGGTGTATCGCTGATTATACCGATCGCGGTACGCAAATTGATAAAGCGGTCCACCGATGTCAATCACGGTCGTGATGCCGCAGGCCAGATATCGACGTAGTAGATCCCCCATGTTGTCGCGCAGCCATTGACGCTCGGTTTCGTAGGGTCGGTATTTGGTCAGATCAATGCCATCAGGCCGGGTGTATAATCCACCCGACTGAAACAGATGGATGTGGCTGTCGATCAGGCCCGGCATCAGCCATTTGCCTGTTGCGTCGACAACCGTTGTGCCCGCTGCTGTCGACAGGTTTTTGCCGATTTTGCGGATGATACCGTTTTCGATGAATAGGCTCATATTCGTGCGAACCCGACCCGTTTCCACATCCACCAGGTTGCCGTTGGTAATCAGTACTGGTCCCGGGGCAGCAATCGTTGCCGAATCGTTTGTTAGCGACTGATTTTGGGCTAAGGACGTAGTCGCGAAAAATAAACCAAACAAAAGGAGCTGTATGCATCGAAGCATGGTCATAAAGGAGAATTTTAGTAAAAGATAAGAATCTGTTTAAGAATTTTTGAGTATTTGGTTTCTTCCCAGCCCTTAAACCTAAAGGCCGGAGCGGACTACTACAGGATCGATTCGCTCACTTTAAGTTGTACTTATCCATTCAATCAGTTAGGGCCTATCTGTGCAAACAACTGGCGACTGTACTCGTTTGACAACCTGAAGAGTCTAAACCAACTTAACGCGATGAAAAAGATAATCCTAGGTAGCGCTTTACTGTTGAGCCTGATCAGCTTTCGTTTGCAAGCCCAATCAACGGCATCAGGCAGCAGCAATACGGGTAACGGTACATCGGGATCAACGCCCGCCCAGAATGGCTCCACGGGCCCGACTGTGTCCAGCAGTTCTGCTGGTAAATCTACCAGCGGTGTTAATCGTAAAAGCTCAGGTTCAACAACGCCAAGTAATTCAAAGCGCACAACCGGGAGTAGCCGTGAGATGAAAAAGAGTAAGACAAGTCGCACTGCTCCAACTTCCTCGACTAGTAACTAGAGCCCGTGATTAACTCTCATTGCTTAACGACTAATCTTCGATTAAAGCAACAACGCAAACTAGTGGCTCGTTAACAGGCATTCATGCATAGCCATACCAAAGTGGGTACCTGCGGCTTTACGGGCGCAAAAAACGAGTATGCTCAGCACTTCTCCTGCGTCGAGGTACAGCAGACTTTCTATCAACCCCCACGGGTTGCTACCCTGGAGCGATGGCGGTCCCAGGTGCCGACTCACTTTGAGTTTACGCTCAAAGCCTGGCAGCTGATTACGCACCAGGCCAAAAGCCCAACCTATAAGCGCTTGACAATACATCTTTCTGAGCAGCAGCGATCAGAGGCTGGCTTTTTCAAACCCACGACTATTGTTAACCAAGCCTGGCAACTTACTCTGGAGAGCGCTAAAGCATTAAGGGCGACCACCGTTCTGTTTCAGTGTCCCGCCAGCTTTACCCAGACAGCCGAACACATTCGCCATCTGGTTGACTTCTTCAGCCAGATTGAACGAGCCGGTTTGCGCTTATGTTGGGAGCCTCGTGGACCATGGGACCAGGCGGTAGTCAAAGACCTCTGCCATGATCTTGACTTATGGCATGTAGTTGATCCTTTTGCCCAGGCGACCATGACCCCTGAGAAGTGCTACTTTCGACTGCATGGGCGGCAGGGCTGGCGGTATCAGTATGAACCACAGGAATTAGCTGAATTCGTAGAGTTGTTGCCGCCGGATCAACCGGCTTACGTTTTCTTCAACAATGTCCATATGCGCCAGGATGCCCTTGTGTTACAAGGTTTACTGAACTCGACGCCTGCCTGAAATGCTTTAAACGGCACTCACCTGTCGACTTAAAGCATCCAATCGACTTTTTATCGGGGCCCGGCTTAAATCAAAAAAGTAACAAGTAGCCTATGTCCAGGTTATACGTAGGGATGCAACTACTTGTTGATCTAAATCATCGCTTGCCAAGCCAACGTCGGCTTATCCACTCCTTCGATGTTTACGCGTATGAGTACTCTATTAGCCCGCTTCTACAACCGGTTATTTGCCAACTCCATCCAACCACCATTGCCTATGGCCAAACCAATCGACGACCAGGCCGACAAAAGCTTCCTGGCTAGCGGAAAGACTATAATAAGCGACTCATTCAATGGCTTTATGGATGATCGGGGTCTGAAGTTAAGTGCTGCACTGGCTTATTACACCATCTTTTCGCTGGCCCCTCTACTGGTGCTGATCATCTCCTTGGTGAGTGTGTTTCTGGGCCAGGAAGCGGCTCAAGGTCAGATTTTTGGCCAGATTAATGGGTTAGTCGGTAACGAAGCGGCCAAACAAATTCAGGATATGATCAAGAATGTTAGCCTGTCGGGTAAAACCAATTCGGCCCTGGCTATTGGCATTGTCACCTTATTGATTGGTGCTACCGGTCTCTTTGGCGAAATTCAGGATTCGGTCAATCTGATCTGGCGCGTCAAAGCCAAACCCGAAAAGGGATGGCTCAAGCTGATCAAGGATCGGCTGTTATCCTCTTCGCTTATTGTTAGCCTGGGCTTTTTATTAATGGTCTCCCTGGTAGTCAATGGACTGGTGCTCGCATTGAGCGATCAGTTAACGCGTTTCCTGCCTGGCCTAAGTGTCTATTTGATCAGCGGGCTTAATTTCATGATTAGTACGGCCGTTATTACGGTTTTGTTCGCCGTCATTTTCAAAGTGCTGCCTGACGCCAAAATTGCCTGGAAAGACGTCCGCTGGGGTGCCCTGTTTACCGCTTGCCTGTTCATGATTGGTCGGTACGCCATTGGCCTCTACATCGACACGACCGCCACCAGTTCGGCCTACGGTGCTGCTGGTTCGCTGATCGTTATCTTGACCTGGATCTATTATACAGCGGCTATTCTTTATTTCGGGGCTGAGTTTACGCTGGCTTATGCCAATCATTTCGGAGTCAAGATTGAGCCTGCCGAACATGCCGTCTATGTTGAGCAAACCGAACGGGAGCGGGAAGTAAAGGCCATTCCAACAGCACAGAAAGTAGACAAGAATCGGCAGTGATCAGCCGCCATTCGTATGCTACGGATAAAAGTTAACAGGTATCAAAACAGGCCGGCCAATTAAACACCCGTTTCTACGAGATAAGCGCTCAAACTCTCTGCCGTCTTTGACACTTGATGGAAAGAGTCCGGTTCGCTGGTTCGATCAAATTACGATCTCGTAAATCAACGTTTCATTTTGATGGCTATCGATGAGTTTTCGATACAACTGAATCAATAGTCATTCAAGTAGCTACTGCATTGTTGGCAATTAAGAATAACGAACAATGACCTAAAGGGAATCTGCAATTCCAAAAAACCAAATATACCTAACAAGAGTAGTGGTTTACTCTCTTTAGAGTACAAATCAATTTATACTTAAGTCCGTCTAAAAAACGCGTCGATAAGTGAATGCTGCCTTTTAATAACTGTCAAATGCAGTCAGTTGTATCGTCTTGGGCTATAAAAAGGCCCTCTTGACAAACGCAACAAGCTTCTCGATGATAAACCCTACAATGAGCCCGGCAACTCCGCAGGCCAGGGCTTTGGCAAACCAGGCTACGACTGGCATGGAAGACAAGCCCTCTTCTAAATCATGGAGTAAATGAGCGGTAAACGCAATGCCATGCGCTATGATTTCGGCACCTACCCAAAGCATGGCGGCTGTACCTACATAACCCAGCCAACTCAAGAAATGAGGCATAAATTTTACTATACTGCGGCCTACTTTCTGAATAGCGGGAGGGTATTTGCCGCCAGCCAGGTGCAGCCCCATATCATCGGCTTTAACAATCAAGCCAACAAATCCATAAACGGCCACCGTGATAAAAAAGGCTACCGCCACCATCACCACCATCTGGTTCACAATCGGTTGGGCAGTTACCTGGCTATACGCAATGGCCATAATTTCGGCCGACAAAATAATATCTGTGCGAACGGCGCTACCCACTCGTTGCTTCTCCAGTTCCTCGGGTGTAATCTCTTTTAAGGGCTCCCGTTCAAACTGCTCATCGGAGGGATGGCTAAACAGGGAATGAACCTTTTCGTAGCCTTCAAAACATAAATAAGCACCCCCGACCATTAAAATAGGGGTGATAGCCCAAGGAGCAAAGTAGCCCAGCAATAGAGCCGCTGGACCTAAAATGAGGAGTTTATTGATCAGCGATTTTTTGGCAATCTGATAAATAATAGCCAGTTCCCGGGATGGATCGAGCCCTACCACATACTTGGGTGTAACCGCTGTATCATCAATGACAATACCTGACACTTTTCCGGTTGTTTTTGCTACTTGAGCAGGCACATCATCTAAACTGGCAGCGCTTGCTTTTATCAAGGCCGAAACATCATCTAATAAAGCAAAAAATCCTGAAGGCATCGTCTACAAGTTGGTTATTACTACATTCTGGACTTGCTATATTTTACTGGATATGGCCTTAAAATCATTTATCATATTGCCCAGTGAAAGGCAGTAAGTTGTTTCCTGGCAATTACCATTCTAATGGTAGCGTTTTTGATCCTTAACTCAGCAGTATTTATTGCTTTAGTGCAATATATGGCTCAACTCTATTCGTTCAACTAAAACCTTCTTGAGCAGGTCGCAAATTCAATAACTAGTCGAAAGCTCCTTCTGGCCTACCGGACACGCGATGCCTACTGGAACCGCCTAAAAATTACTACAGTAACACCTGTAGCTAACCGTTTTTTACGACGCTTCCTGGCTTATCCACTTGTAAAGTAGATTCGTTCTGGTATCAATCGGCTTACTAATTGGGTAAGTCACGTCAATTACCAGATGCTTCTTTCCAGGCTGATGACATACATTGATTAAACTAAGTACTAGCGAATTCTACAACCAAACACATCGGAAAGTTAGCACGAGATCACTTGAACGACTGTACGGTTTGACCTCACGCGGTACGCAATGTAACCCATTATAGTATTTAAGATGAAATGATTGGCCGATAAAAGTGAAATGCAAGCCGCCAGGCAAACCAGAAACAAAAAAGCACTTACCGTTACGTGTAAGTGCTTGATTTATAATTAACTAGGTGACCATGGGGAGATTCGAACTCCCAAGCCTTGCAGCACCACCCCCTCAAGATGGCGTGTCTACCAATTTCACCACATGGCCATTTCTTTAATGTGGGTGCAAATGTAGTAATCCCATTATAGTATGCCAAATGTAAGCCGAAAACTTTTGCTTTTTTCGTAGAAGATGGCCCAAAAACGGGCAAAAATTCGTACTTTTATCCTTCTAAATCACGTTTAAAAGTCCAAGTAGTATGGCACTGGAATTAGTCGGAAAACTCATAAAAGTTCTGCCCGAAGTATCGGGACAGAGCCAAAAAGGTCCCTGGAGCAAGCAGGAGTTCGTCCTTGAGACACTGGATGCATCATACCCTAAAAAAGTATGTTTAACCGCCTGGGGCGATAAAGTAGCGGATCTGAAACAGTTTGCTACTGGCGATACGCTCAAAGCGACGTTCAGTGCCGAGTCTCGCGAATACAACGAACGGTGGTACACTGAACTGCGTGCTTTCCGCATCGAACTCACCGAGGGCGATGGTAGTGCAGCACCCGCCCCCCGGTCGGCACCCGCCCAGCAGGCACGTCCGGCTCAGCAAAGTCAGCCAGCAGCGATGTCGTTTAATTCGGCCTTCGAAGAAGAAAGCAACGATCTGCCATTCTGATATGGTCAACATGAAAAAAGCCGCTAGAAGCGGCTTTTTTTACGTGATCCGGCTGGGATTCGAACCCAGGACCCATACATTAAAAGTGTATTGCTCTACCAGCTGAGCTACCAAATCGGATAAACAATATCCCTATAAGTGGGGCGTTGTTTTTTATTGTGGTGCAAAATTATGGCCTTATTTCATTCATTCCAAGCCATTCCTCTTAAAATAAGCCTATTTTTTTGTTTTTTGTCAGGACTCGCTGAGGCACAGATAGTTTCGTCAGACTCACTCCGGCGGGCTGATTCGCTCTTTTCGGCAGGTGATCAGGTGAACGCGGCCCGGATATACGAAATGGCCCTGGCCGAAGGCCATACCGCTACCGATCCGATGCTGTTGAAGCTGGCTAGTGCTTACGAAAGACAAAATGATGTGCCCCGGCTTCTCTATTATTTGGATGTTTATTTTGAACGCCACCCCGACGACGTCGTGCTGCGCCGGATGAATGACATTGCCAGGGCCAATAATCTGAGTGGCTACGAAACGGACGACCTGAATTACTTTTATCTTTTCTACCGAAAATATGGCCTGTATGTGCTGCTGTTTCTCTTGATTCCGGCAGGCTACGTATTTACGGTACTGGTGCTCAAATCGTTCCGGAAACAAACAATTCTAACGCGGCAAAAATGGGTCATTTTCGCTTACCTACTATTACTGCTCGTCTTTACGAATTTGCCGGAAGGTATACAATCAGGCATTATCAGTCATGACCGGGTTCTCCTTCGAACCGACCCGTCTGCTGCGGCTCCCGTTGTTGAAGTAATTGGCCGTGGTAATAAGGTAAGTATTCTGGGTACCAAAGATATTTACCTGCGGATTCTCTGGCGCAATAATCTCTACTTTATCCGGCGGGATAACGTCTGGATTATTTAGCGAGTGAATGAGCGGGCAAACTCGCCAACTATTTTTTCACTCATTCACTCCGGTCCGACGGTTCGGCGGTCCGACGCTTCGGCGGCCGTCCGCGGCTGTGGTCCGATCTTACTTTTTTAGAGGGGAATCCTTTTCTTTCGCCAGGGTGTTGTAGACCAGTTTGTCCATCAGGCTGGGTAACCATTTGTTCAGGAATACGGTAACCTTGCCCTGTGTGGTTAGCACCAATTCGCGTTTGCGATTTTTTACCGCCCGTAGAATATGGTCGGCGCACTCCTCGGCAGTCATCATGTTGCCCTCATCACGCATGGTCTCGCCTTTGGCCTGCCCATGCGCGTCCAGCGCTGAAAACCGAATATTCGAGGCTGTGAAACCCGGACAGGCCGTTAGTACGTGCACCCCCGTATGCAGCAACTCGGTCCGAACGGCTTCCAGAAAGCCGTTCATGGCAAACTTTGAGGCCGAATACCCACTTCGTACCGGCAGCCCCCGATAGCCTGCTATCGACGAAATGCCGACAATCGACCCCTTGGCTTGCTGAATATAAGGGAGCGCATAGCGGGTGGCATATACGGTGCCCATGAAATTGATGTCCATTAAGGTGCGAATAACAGCGGGTTCGGTGTCGATCAGCATGGAGCGATGTGACATGCCTGCATTATTGATCAGGATGTCAAGCTGGCCAAAATGGGCTACTGTCTGTTCTATGAGGTTTTTGACATCGGTTTCAACGCTGACATCAGCGGTCAGGGCGAAGACATTGATGCCCGCCTGCCGTAATTCGTCGCTGACTACTTGAAGCGCATCAGCTTTACGGGCACAGATAACAACACGGGCACCTTCACGCCCAAAAGCAAAGGCCATGGCCCGACCGATGCCCGACGAAGCACCGGTAATGAGTACTACTTTATCTTTCATAATTGCAGCCGCGAAGATAGAGAATTAGACAATACCGGGCTGATGATTGAGGAGCCAGTTCACGGAACAATGAGCGGTGTCGTACAAAACGGCATCGCCCATTGTTCCGTGACTTGTCTCTAACGAGTTCGGATAACACAAATGGAGCGTTTGGCGCAATAAAAGGACGCGTGGGAAGACGATCATGTTGAGGAGCTAACCTAATCAGATCATGGGGGAACGATCAACCCTTCTTGCCCATTGGCCTTACGGATTTTCCTCTCGAACAATCTCGAGTATTTCTTCAGCCAGCGTTTGAATTCGTTGCTGAACCACTGGCAATGGCTGCCCCGTTTCTTTCGCGATCCGCTCCGCTTCAAGCTGTTCAAGTACCCGTAAATGGGCCTGGTTTACCAGTAGCAACTCCTTTAATTGAAGTATATCCAGATGCATGCATTGGCTGATTTAGTTCACAGGCCGCAAGTTAAAAGAGTGAGCGAAAATATAGCACTCACCTTACGCTTCGGTTTTTGCCTCAACCAGGAGCGTTTGTTGACAATAAGTAACGCACGATGACAAGTCCATTTTAACAATGAATAGCGCTCAGGCGAAAGCCAGGCAGGGTGAGCCCGAAGGGATTTCTTTTAACATACTTTAACCCATCCTGAGTAGTACCCATAAGGCACGATGCCTAAGTTTGGGGCTATAGCCAAACCCCAGCGTATGCGCCATTTGTTCATCTTATTCCTGCTCTCCTCATCAGCACTCGCTCAGCCCTTAACCCACACCCAGACCATAGTGACCATTGGGAAGGTATGGGGATTTCTCAAATATTATCATCCCCAGGTAGCTACCCGAAAAGTCGATTGGGATGGCCAGCTCATCCAACTCCTGGATGAATCAGCGACCATCCACTCTAAACCTGAATTGTCTGCCCGACTGTTGAGCTGGATCGACCAGTTAGGCCCGATTAAGCCCTGTTCGCGTTGCTCAGCGCCCGATTCAGGGAGCTTTACCCGAAACCTGGATTTAAGCTGGCTGGCCGATTCGTCACTTTTCAGCCCGGCCCTCTGCCAGCAACTGACGTTTATTGCCGCCAATCGAAACCAACGGCCCAATAAGTATGTACACTGGGACTCGTTTCGGAATCGATTAGCGTTTTCCGAATCGGACTATGCCGGGATGGCCTTGCCTGGCTTGTCGTACCGGCTGTTGGGCCTGATTCGCTACTGGACTATTATCGACTACTTCCATCCCACTAAATATGCCATGGCTCAACCCTGGGATGAGGTGTTGACCCAATTTGTTCCCCGTTTCCAACAGGCTGCCGATACGCTAAGTTATCAACACGTTTTGCTGCAGCTAATTAGTGCGACCCATGACGGCCATGCCCAGCTAATCGTTCCTCCAGCGTATCGACTTCCCTGGACCAAACCGTTTTTATTTCCACCCTTTGAGTATCGGTTACTGAATGACTCGCTGCTGGTGACTGGCTATCTCAATGACTCGCTATGCCAACGCGATGACATTCGCCGGGGGGACCGCCTGATTCGACTAGGTGATCGTTCGATTACTGAACTCATCGATCAGCGTACGCCAGACTTTTCGGGTTCGAATCGTTCAGCGCTGATTCGACAGATTTTACCGGTCATGCTCACCGGCTCACAGCCAATGTTCGACGTTGAGTTCATCCGCGATGGTCAACGAATTCGTAAAACGATGCATCGGTATGCGTTCGAGCGTTTTGGCTATCGCCCGCAGTTGTCCACCCAATCAAAAACCGTTCCCCCCACGATTGGATATGTCGACCTGGGCAAGCTCGTGGTAAGCGAGGTTAAGCAGGTCATGAAGCAATACCGAAACCGTCAGGGGATCATTTTCGATGTGCGGTCCTATCCAAAAGGGTCCTTTCAGAGAATTTGTGCGTATCTAAATCCGGAACCCAGAGGATTTGCGCGCTATACCAAACCGGATCTGTCTTTCCCTGGCTTGTTCAGGCTGAGTGCCGTGCAGCATGTTGGGCGAAAAAACGCGGATTACTACCGGGGCAAAGTCGCCATCCTCTGTAACGGATATACGCAGAGCGCAGCAGAATCGACCTGTATGGCGTTGCGAACGGCTCCCCGCGCCAGGATTATTGGTACCCAATCGGCCGGTGCCAACGGTGATGTAAGCTATGTCTCTTTTCCGGGTGGGTATCAAACCCGCTTCAGTGGCCGGGGTGTTTATACGCTGGATGGGCAGTTAATTCTTGGTCCAGGCGTCCCCATTGATATAGACGCAACACCCAGTGCTGCTGATTACCTGACCGGCACGGATCGGGCCTTACAAGCGGCCATCGATTGGATCAGTCAATAGTTGCCCCTAATGAAATTGGATAGTATCGATTTTGTGTTGCCTTATTTGGTGTATGAAAACCCTTGTTTTTGTTATACATTATGTGGTCCTTGGCATAGAGATGACAAGGCAACACTAATGAGTAAGAGCCCCTTATCGGATGATCGTTACCGTTCCCTTTAAGGTTCGCTTCGACGTCGTGAGCAAATAATAGTAGGTGCCGGATGGCGCGTCTGTACCGTACCAGCGGAATTTTGGATCCGCAGACTTGAAGACCGTTTGCCCCCAGCGATTCGCTACCTCGATGGATGTAAACTGCTCGTCGCAGGAATTTTCGGGGAGGTTGCTAACGGCGAAAAAGTCATTTATGCCGTCGCCGTTTGGCGTGAAGACATTCGGGATCTTTATGTCAGCGTTGAACGATGGATTTTTAACGGTAAACGTAACTGTGGTAACAGCCAGGTGATTGGGCTGGCAGGAGCGGTCATCGGCCATGAAATCCACAACAAAGGTTGCTTCGGCTTTCCCCGACATCAACGCGCAGGTAGGTTTCCAGGCAAAGGGCGATTGAAGGGTCGGCAGGCCAAACTTGTCGGTAAAGGTCATACCCGTAGCTTTGACATCGAATCCACGTCCAACTGCGGTTAATCGTAGCGTGTCGCGGTCCGGGTCATTGCCCAACACGTCGAACGCCGTACGGCCTGCTGAATCGCTGGGGCTGACGACTAACTCGATGGTTTGCTGAGCAAGCGTCGTTCGCACACTTGGCGGTTGACTGGGCAGGCCGATGGCGGCCAGATTCACCGTCACCGTATCGCGCAGGTTTCGATTACAGCGGGTGTCGGTCACGATAAAGTCGACCAGATAGGCTGCCTGAGTGGCCTGCGTACAGGTGGGTCTCCAGACGAACGGTTGCGAAACTTTACCCACGCCTGACGCCGAACCGAAACTCATGCCTGCCTGGGCCAGCGTAAAGCCCCGGCCAACGGCCTGAATGGTCACGTTATCATTATCGATGTCGGTGCCAAAGGCGTTGAAGGTTAACGATGTTCCGACACTGACATTAGCTTTGTTGTTCGGCAAATCGGTTGCTGCCAGCGGTTTGTTGTTGGCCGAAGGAATAATGTTCAGGCGAACACTGAGCGTATCGCTTAAGCCTTGTGGACACCCGTCGTCCGTGGCCCGAAGGAGCAATGTAACCGGTGTACCATTGCCGCCCACGCATCGACCAAAGCAAAACTTGACCTGCAGCGTATCGTGATTAGTTCGGGTAGCCAGTTCGCCGGGGGCGAGGGTCAGGCCGGGCAGCGAGCCACTCATGTTCGATACCGTGATGCGCTGGCTTGGGTCAATATCGGTGACAAATAAGGTCAGGCAATTGGTGTCTTTTTCGGCAATGGTCATCACCGTTCCCTGTTTATAAAACTCTTTCTGACCGTCGGGACGGAAAAGAAGTTTGGGCGCATTATTCTTGGGGCAGTCAAGTACCAGGACCTGATAATCACGTCGGACGCGACCAATGGCTTTTCTGGCCCGATATTCAACTACTTCGACGGAGAAAACAAACAGCCCCGCCTGGCTGGGGGTTACACTGAGCAAACCCGACTGCGGATTAATGCGCAGAGGGGCCGTTCCGGGAATTTCATTGGCCACAGAGATGCCATTGCTCCAGCGTACGGTTGGATAAGGACCCGGTGTAAAATAGGGGTTTCCAAAGGATGAGCCCGCGCCGGGATTAGGAACACCCGTCGTGCTGAAGCCATTGTACGGAGTTACCAATGAATAAGCCAAACTGTCATTGTCGGCATCTTTCGCGCTAAAATCGAGTGTAAATGGCTGACCGATGCAGGCATAGTCGCCTTTGGGAATCGTAAAGGTCGGGGATGAATTGACAACGCGGGTCTGGCCCGAAACGATGGCCGGGAACTCCAGATAAAAGGTTGATCCGGCTGCTCCTGGATTCTCGATGTTGGTAATCGTACCATTGCGGCAGCACCGTTCCCAGGTCATATAATAGCCACCGGCATCGTTGAAGACGTTCGGGTCGAGGGTGATGTCCAAACTGTGCCTGATCAGGCGGGTGCTCAATACACTGGCATTCGTGCAGGCGGGTTTAGTGTAGGCAACAAACTCACTGCTGATTCGGTTGAGAGGGACATAGCCAATGAGTTGATTGGTCCGTTTGGCGAAAACGCCCACCGAGACGAGTCCATCATCGGCTCCCGGATTTCCATTTACATTATCAAAGTACAAATTGAGAATAATGCGGTGGGTATAGGCGCCCTGCGTGCCGAGGTAGCGAAGTTCAAGTTCGCCACCAACAATATGCGTTGCCTGGGCCAACTGGCTCATAACCAATAGCGAACAGGTCAACAAAAGAGGCAATAAAAAAGAACGGTACAAATTCGGCATAAGCAGAAATAGGTCAATATAGGGTCTGTCCGAAAACGACTGCTTAAATTAGCGGTTTTTTAGGACTTATGCGTAGGAAGATTCATAAAACACCCGAACGGTTGGCAGGCGTTCGAATTGATACCGTAGCCGCCGAAGGGAAGTGCATCGTGCGTACTGATGAAGGCGTCATTTTCGTTGAAAATCCAACCGGAGGACCCGGTGTTGCGCCCGGCGACGTAGTCGACCTTCGTATAACCAATTCCAAAAAACAATACCGGGAAGCGGTTGCCGAGCGCATTCATGAATGGTCGTCATTGCGGGCAGAACCCTTCTGCGAGCATTTTGGCACCTGTGGCGGCTGCAAATGGCAACACATTCAATACCCCGAACAACTGAGCTTTAAACACCAGCAGGTGGTCGATCACCTGACGCGTATTGGCAAAGTGGCTTTGCCCACGATACGGCCCATTATGGCCGCTCACCCAACCCGGTACTACCGGAATAAACTCGAATTTACGTGTGCGGAAGGCCGTTGGATGACCTCGACCGAAGTACGAACCGACGAACCCATCGACCAGCGCGCGGTTGGTTTTCACGTGCCCGGCCGGTTCGACAAGGTGCTGCCAATTCATCACTGCTACCTTCAGCCCGACCCGTCCAATGCCATCCGGCTGGCCGTGACGGATTATGTGTATCAGAATGGAATGACGTTGTATAATCTGAAAGTACATACCGGTTATCTGCGGACGCTCATTATCCGTACTGCCGATACTACCCAGCAGGTCATGGTAACGTTGCAGGTGGCGCAGGACAATCCGGAACTACTCAGCGGATTGATGAATCATCTGTTGGTACTGTTTCCGCAGATCACGTCGCTGAATTACATCCTGAATACAAAGAAAAACGATAGTTATCAGGATCAGGAGGTCATCAATTGGGCCGGAAAACCGTATATCGAAGAGCAGATGGACGCCGGTGACGACCGACCACTTACGTTCCGGGTTGGGCCTAAATCGTTCTATCAAACCAATGCCCAGCAGGCCTATAATCTGTATAAAGTTGCTCGTGAATTCGCCGGTTTGACGGGGCAGGAGCGGGTCTATGATCTATACACAGGCACGGGCACGATAGCGCTTTTTGTGGCTCGTCTGGCAAAGCATGTGGTGGGTGTCGAGTATGTCGAAGCATCGGTGGCTGATGCCCGCGTCAACGCCGAGGTGAACGGGATTACCAACACGACTTTCGTGGCGGGAGATATGAAGGACATTCTGACGGATGACTTTTTTGCGCAGCACGGCCGCCCCGATGTTGTGATCACCGATCCACCCCGAGCCGGTATGGATGAAGCCGTAACGCGTCAGCTCCTGAAGGCGGCTCCCGAACGAATTGTGTATGTGAGCTGTAACACGGCCACCCAGGCTCGCGATCTGGGTATTTTAGACGAAGGCTATATCGTTACGGGTGTGCAACCAGTCGATATGTTTCCGCATACGCACCATGTCGAAAATGTTGTGGTGTTGACGAGACGATAAGTCAGCTAGTTATAATAATTGCCTTTCTGTCATGGCAACGCAGAAACAATCTTCGGGTACTGTAAATATCATCCGAACATTGCTTCTGCGTCGCCATGACAAAACTGCCAACATGCAAACGTGCGGACAGCTTCAACGGAGTTTGTTCTATTTCGAATTAGCAGTCGACGGGTGGCTTTGCTTCCATTGCGCAACGTAGTTCATCGCTTCGTCGAAAGTCGTTACCCAATAGGTCTTTTTATGATTCGCCAGGTATTCGGCCAGTTTTTTATGTTCCGCAGCCGATACGGCAATCCATTGACTGCCAACGCCATGAAAGAGATAAACGCCTAGTCCACCCTGTTGGGCCGCTTTTTCCGCATAGGTAATTAAGTCAGCAGCGGTATGTTCCGGTTGCACAGCCAGCGAAGGCACCTGCAGGAGATCGAGGGTCTCAAAATTAGTGACGACGGCATTGGCGTCGCCAACCATACGTCCATAACTGACCAAACCTGACCGACGCAATGTGTCCAGGTACGAAACGCCCCCCGCCGTCGTATCACCACAGGGAAAGGCGAACGTACGTTTGGTTTTCTTCCCATCCAGCAAATACAACTGCGTGTTCATAGATTGAACTTCCTTTAGCACTCGGTCGAAGGTGTAATTATCCAGCGCCCAGACTGGTTTCCAGCCCTTTGCTGCCAGACAAGGGTGAAACAGTGTGTGGTTGGCCAGTTCATGACCTTGTTGGGCCGCTTGTCTCCATTTTTCGGTGGCGTTGTCGTCGGCTAGTGAGTTTAGAAAAAAAGTGCCCTTTAATCGTACCGAGTTCAGGACTGGGATTGCCTGTTCGAGTTGGCTGCTCATGGCATCGTCATAGGTCAGGCAAATGGCGGCTTTGGCTCCATTGGGCCATGTCAGGCGCTGTGCCCAGCTTTGGCCTGACAAACAAAGCAACAGATTGATAAGTAGAACGGGTGTATAACGTATGGAATGTGTCATGGATTTTGGTCAGTAAGGGCTTGAATCCATTAAGCAGTTGCTGATCTGATTTTACCATTGATGACCTAAAAACATATTAGAATTCAAGATACGGGGCTAACTTTTCAATCGTTTTCGCATCCAGAATGCGGATGGGTTTCAGCGACTCTATCGATGTATAGGCGCCATGTTGTTCGCGGTAGTTCACGATGATCTGCGCCTGCCGACGGGATAAAAAAGGATGCCGGTCCAGCTCTTCCGCCGAAGCGGTATTCACGGGAATCTTGCGCACCGATGAGCGAATCTTGCCGAATGTTTGTAATTCATTCAGCGCCAGTGAGTCGAGGCCATAGATGTCGCGAAACTGTTCCGTAGAGATAAAGCCGCCGAGTGCATCCCGGAATTTTACGATACGACCAGCCAACGTAGCGCCAATCCCTTTCAGCGCAATCAATTGAGCCGTGTCAGCCGTGTTGATATCAAACGGTTGAAGAGCGGGCTTCGCAGGTCGTTCGGGGTAGGTGGGGCGGTCGTTGGTTTTGTAAGGCTGATTCGGGAAGGGTTTGTTCGCCGTAAATCGGTCGTTTTTAAATTGGGTTGATCGGGGCGTTTCCTTCAGGGTGATGTAGGGTTCGAGTTGATCATACAGATCAGGCGGGAAATCGTAAATTTTGAGAAGATCTTCTTTTCGCCGAAACTGGCCGCCCTTGCTGCGGTATTTGTCAATACGCTCGGCCATCCAGCGCGGCACACCCAACTGCTGCCAACCGGCCACGCTGATCGTATTCGGGTCGAAATTGACGAGTTTAGGTTCGCTGAATCGTTCGGCCGTGGTTTTCTCTTTCTCGCCCCGATCCGCAAATTGCGGTTGTTTAGCCTCTTCGGATTGCATCAGCGCAACCAGACTGTCCAGTTTACGCTGATCGGCTGCCGAGGTGTCAACAGGCGTTCCATCGGACACGAGCCGGTAAACAAACGGAATAAGCAGGCACAAGATCGTCAGGAAAAGCAGGACAAGAAATCCTCTTGTTTCCTTATGAGAGAAACCAAAATAATCGCGGATAAGGGCTTGAAAGCGGCTGAACATGCCCCTTAGACGGAAGATAGTAGCGGATGTAACTCACGAACTGGGCCGTTAAGCAGGATGTCGTATCATGATTTAGAACAGGGAAGTGTGCACTTGCGCATAAAAACGTATTTTTGCGCCCACGTATGAATACTCCAGAAACGCCAGCACCCGGCGCACCCGCCACATCGCTGCAAGACATTATCGCCCACGCCAAAGAATATGGCTTCGTTTTTCCATCATCCGAAATCTACGATGGGCTGCAAGCCGTGTATGACTACGGTCAGAATGGCGTTGAATTAAAGAATAACCTTAAAACGCTGTGGTGGAAAGCCATGACGCAACTGCACGACAACGTTGTCGGGATTGATGCGTCGATCTTTATGCACCCGCTGACGTGGAAAGCATCGGGTCACGTGGATTCGTTCAACGACCCCATGATCGACAACCGCGACTCCAAAAAACGCTACCGTGCCGACCAACTGCTGGAACTCAAAGCCGAGGCCTACGCCAACGCCGGTGATGAAGCCAAAAGCACGGCCCTCCTGCAGGAAATGGGTCGCTTACTGGGCGACAATGATCTGGAAGGTGTTCGCAATCTGATTATCGCCGAAGGCATTAAAGATCCCGTGTCGGGTACCGATAACTGGACCGAAGTTCGGCAGTTTAACCTGATGTTCTCGACGCAGGTCGGTTCGCTGGCCGAGGACGCCAGTCTGATTTACCTTCGTCCGGAAACAGCACAGGGGATCTTTGTCAACTTCCTGAACGTGCAGAAAACGGGCCGGATGAAAGTTCCGTTTGGCATTGCACAGATCGGTAAGGCGTTTCGGAACGAGATCGTAGCCCGGCAATTCACCTTCCGGATGCGGGAGTTCGAACAAATGGAAATGCAGTTTTTCGTGCGGCCCGGAACCGAAATGCAGTGGTACGAAACCTGGCGTGATGCCCGGATGAAGTTCCACCAGGCGGTTGGCCTGCCCGCCGATAAACTCAAGTTTCACATCCACGAAAAACTGGCGCACTACGCCAATGCGGCCGTCGATATTGAATACAAGTTTCCGTTCGGATTCCGCGAAATGGAAGGGATTCACTCACGCACCGATTTCGACCTGAAAGCACACCAGGAACTGAGCCGCAAAAAGCAGCAGTATTTCGACAATGAGGTTGATCCTGCTACTGGTAAACCGTACGGTAACTACATTCCGTATGTGGTTGAAACGTCGGTTGGGGCTGACCGCCTGTTTCTGGCCGTTTTCTGTAATGCGTTTACGAAAGAGACCGTTGGTGAAGGTGACCAGCAAAAAGAGCGGACTTATTTGAAATTGCATCCGGCTTTGGCACCAATCAAGGCGGCCGTGTTCCCGCTCGTTCGGAAAGATGGATTGCCCGAAAAAGCGGAAGAAATCGTCAAAAGTCTGCGTTCGGAGTTTCGGGTGGTTTATGAAGAGCGCGATGCCATTGGTAAGCGCTATACCCGGCAGGATCTGATCGGTACGCCATTCTGTATTGCGGTCGATTACCAGACCCTGGAAGACAATACCGTAACGGTGCGTTACCGCGATACAACCGAACAAATCCGGATTCCGATCAGCGAACTGAAAGCCATGATCGGGCAGGAAGTGTCGATGGAGCGGGTTTTGGAAAAGATGTAATGTCAATAAACACATAGGTACAAAAAAGCCCCGCAGTAATCTGTGGGGCTTTTTTGTGCGTCAGATAAAAAGGTTAAACAGTACCTTTCAGAAAAGCCCGAAGGGCATCTGCATTCGCAGCCGCATCGAAAATGGCTTTGACTGGAATCGTAAAACCGGCTAACTGTTGACTGCTAACCATTTGCCCAATTCGAAATAAATCGACCAATGCATATGCCTCCGTGTCGGCATCCAATGTAAAGAGTTCAACGGTCTGGCGGGTAGGATCAACAAGCCAGTACTCGGCTATTCCGTGGGCCGCATAGTCCTCAAACTTAACCTCCCGGTCGTTCTTTTGCGTGCTCTTTGACAAAACCTCCACGACCAGATCAGGCGCTGGATAGTATAGTTGATCAGGCTGTATAGCAGCCGATTTCGCTAACCCGAAGTAGCAAACGTCTGGCTCATAGCTATTGCGTGTCAGTTCCACTAATGCTTTTTCAACCAGCACGATTCCCAGTTTTCGTTCATTGACAAAGGCGCTGAGCAGCGTACCCAGAAACATGACCGCTGCGTTGTGCCTATGCAGCGCTGGTGAATGAACAACAATCTCGCCGTTGATGAACTCCGCTTTCATATCGTCGTCCATCCACTCATAAAATGCCTGCCGACGGTTCTTTTCGTCGTTCAGGATAGCCTGAACCTGCTGAATGATCTGCGGGGCTTTGGGCGATTCAAGAAGTTGGGCGGCTAACTCAGTCATGAACTTATCGGGTCTTTACTCAAATATACAAAAAAGTAAGCCTTCTTACGCTTCGCCCACCAACATCAACGCACCGACGGTTACGTTCGAGGTTTCGTCGATCAGAATGGCGCCACCCGACGCCCGGTTTGTGCTATAGGGATCGAAACTAATTGGTTGAGCCGTACGCAAAACGACTTTAGCCAAGTCATTCAAGCGCAGTTGTTCAACGCCCTCAATCTGTTCGTACGTGTTGACGTTCAATTGATACGCAATCTCTCGCACTGAACAGCGGGTGCGGAATGTGCCAACCTGCAACACATACTTATTGCCCACTTTGAACTCCTTGGAATCCATCCAGCAGAGCATGGCTTCAACGGTTTGGCTGCTCAATGGCTGGTTGTCCGAGCGAACGATCAGATCGCCCCGGCTAATGTCGACGTCGGTCGCCAGATGCAGCACAACCGACATCGGCGTAATGGCTTCGTCCAGATGGGTCTCGGCAATCTCAATTGCGTCGATGGTCGAAGTTTCGCCCGACGGAAAGACCGTTATGGAATCGCCCTTGCGAAATTGACCACTCGTGATTTTACCCGCATAGCCCCGGTAGTCGTGCAATTCCGGCGTTTGGGGCCGGATGACGTACTGAACCGGAAAACGGCCCTGTTCCAGATTGGCATCATCGTCAATTTCTACCGTTTCCAGATGTTCCAGCAGTGTCTGCCCGTCATACCACGGCATTGATTCTGACCGGTCAACCACGTTATCGCCGTTGAGCGCACTCATCGGAATGTAGGTAACGTGTTTCACATTCAGCTTCTGAGCCAATTCGGCATAGTGAATGCAAATGTCCGAAAAGACATCCTGTGAATACCCGACAAGGTCCATTTTGTTGACCGCCACCACAATGTGCGGAATACCCAGAAGCGACGCTATCAACGAGTGCCGACGGGTTTGCTCTGCCACGCCATGCCGCGCATCGACCAGCACAATGGCGAGCTGGCAGTTGGATGCGCCGGTCACCATGTTGCGGGTATACTGGGTATGGCCGGGGGCGTCAACGATGATGAACTTGCGGGCGGGTGTCTGAAAGTAGCGATAGGCCACATCGATGGTGATGCCCTGTTCGCGTTCTGAGCGGAGCCCGTCGGTCAAGAGAGCCAGATCGATCTCGCCATCATCGCGGCTTTTGCTGGCGCGTTCAATGGCTTCCAACTGGTCAGCCAGAATGGATTTGGAATCGTAAAGAAGACGCCCGATAAGCGTGCTTTTGCCGTCGTCAACCGAACCGGCCGTTATAAATCGTAAAAGATCCATTCTTTGAATGATGAATTAATAATGATAAATTATGAATAAGCCATCAAAGAGATGTTGCAGCCTTCATAACTGATCATTTTTCAAAAATACCCGCCCTTCTTGCGGTCTTCCATAGCGGCTTCGGAAAGCTGGTCATCCATGCGGGTTTCGCCCCGTTCGGAAATGCGGGTAGCCTGAATCTCGTCAATGACCGCATCCAGCGTTTCGGCGGTCGATTCGGAGGCCGCCGTGCAGGAAATATCGCCAACAGTGCGGAAACGCACCCGGCGTGTCACCAACTGATCATCGGCTTCGGCTTTGATGACCCCACCGGCAGTAGCCATGAGCTTGCCGTCGCGGATCAGTAATTCGCGGTCGTGAGCAAAATAGATGCTTGGTAACTGGATTTTTTCGCGACGGATATAATTCCAGACATCCAGTTCGGTCCAGTTCGAGATCGGGAAAACGCGCACGTTCTCACCTTTGTGAATCCGGCCGTTGTAGAGGTTCCACAATTCGGGCCGCTGTCGTTTGGGATCCCAGGAGCCAAACTCGTCGCGCACCGAAAAAACGCGCTCTTTAGCGCGTGCTTTTTCTTCATCCCGACGGGCACCACCAATGCAGGCATCGAACTCGAACTCTTCAATGGCGTCCAGCAACGTAAAGGTCTGAAGGCCATTTCGTGTCGCATTGCGTCCCGTCGGTTCTTTCAGTTTCTTTTCGCGGATGGTGTCTTCCACGTAGCGAACGATCAGTTTTTCGCCAATTCGTTCGGCCATCGCATCGCGGTAGTCAAGCGCTTCCTGAAAATTGTGGCCTGTGTCGATATGTACCAGCGGGAACGGAAATTTGCCCGGCCGAAACGCTTTCAGGGCCAGATGTACCAGCGTAATGGAATCCTTGCCACCCGAAAAAAGCAGCGCAGGTCGTTCAAACTGACCGGCTACCTCCCGCATGATGTGGATGGCTTCCGATTCGAGCTGATCTAGATAATCTAACTTCATTTTATTGGTCTTAATGTCAGCGTATTAACAAGTCATTCATTCGGTGAGCGCATGTAAACCTGAATGGTTTGTAAACTAAGGCTTAAATACCTCTTCGTGAACGTGTAATCCGCACTCCTTTTTTGAATTATCTTCCCACCACCAGCGGCCGGCCCGGAAATCTTCGCCCGGTTGAATGGCGCGGGTACAAGGCTGGCAGCCAATGCTGACAAACCCCCGGTCGTGCAGGGGGTTGTAGGGAACGTTATTGTCTTTTACGTACTGCTTCACTTCGTCGAAGGTCCAGTCCATCAGCGGGTGGAACTTGAAAAGGTTATGCGCTCCGTCCCACTCGAGTTGTGGCATGCTCTGACGGTTGGCCGACTGCTCGGCACGGATACCGGTAATCCAGATTTTCTGTCCTTTCAACGCCCTATTCAGGGGCTCCACTTTGCGAATGCCGCAGCACTCTTTCCGGTTCTCAACCGAGTCGTAAAAGCTGTAAGGACCTTTGGTACTCATTAGAGCCTCTTCGGCGGCCCGGTCCGGGAAAAATGCTTCAATTTTGGTGGCGTACCGATCGTTGGTTTTTTTCCAGACCGAATACGTCTCCGCAAACATCCGCCCCGTATCGAGCGTAAAAATCTTGATGGGGATGTCGTTCGCCAGAATCAGGTCGGTGATTACCTGATCTTCGTAGCCCAGACTGGTCGAAAAAACGACTTCGCCGGGAAATAACTCCGCCAGTTTCCGCAGCGCGTCAACGTTGCTCAGACCGTGAATCTGTTCGGTCAGGCTTTCGAGTGTGTGAGTTGGTTCTGCAATCATACAAGTAGGGGCCAATGGGTGGAACCGTAAGCCCGTTTTTATAAAAACTAACGGATGGTATTCCGTTGAGAAAGAGTGATCGCCTTACCGGTTTTGGCCGATTGTCGGGCGGCATCTAAAATTTCCATGACGATCATATTATTCTCCAATGACGTTAATTCATCGGGTTTAGTTTCGCCATGAAGGAGCCGGGCAAAATAGGCAAAAGGGTCAGCAGCAGGGGCATCGGCCTGCGTGGCTTCGGCCGAATGTTCATTTTTATCGTCTTTCAGCCGGATACGCATTTTAGTCCCATCGACGGTGAAAACATAGCCCGTCTGGCCGTAAACTTCCATGTCTTTTCGACCGAAAGGCCAGTTCCACGAACCCTGAATGATCGTCTGCGTTTTGGGATAGGTCAGAATAATGGTTCCCTCATCCTCTACCTTCGGATAAATATCCGGTTTGATCTGCTGCGTTACCGCCAGCACCGACAGCGGGCGTTGATTATGCATGAGCCAGGTCGACAGATTAGCCCCGTAACAGCCAAAATCAAACAGCGCACCAGCACCGTTGGTAACGGGGTCGGTCAGCCAGTCCAGAAACTCTTTGCTCACCCCAATTTCTTTGGGTCCCTGGTGACCGTCGTGGACAACAATTTTCCGGACATCACCAATCGCTTTATCGGTATTGGTAAGGGTGTAGGCTTTGTGATTACTGCCGTACCAGGTCGTTTCGTAGTTCGTCAGGAGCTGAATAGTATGCTTTTTTGCCAGCGCTTCCATCTGTTTGGCATCGGCAAAAGTCGTTGCCAGTGGTTTTTCCACCATCACATGAATACCACGAGGGGCACAAATGGCAACCGTTTTTTTATGATCGACAATCGGCCCAAAATCAGTTACGGCTTCGGGCTTCGTTTTATCGAGCATCTCGGCTACCGTAGGGTACACCAGACTCATACTGAACCCATGCCGTTTGGCCAGTTTTTCGGCCAGTTCCCGGTTTGGTTCAGCAATCCCGACAATTTCGATGTCGGTCTGACCTGATTTTCCAAAGGCTTTGTTCAGAATGCCATGCACATGGTCATGCGCCATGCCCGCTATACCCACTCGAAGAGGTTTTTTAGGTGTTTGGGCATGAACCAATTGGGTCATCAGAAATAGGACAAAAAGGACAGAGATGCGTAGCATGAACGATACGTTTAGGCTTGGTTATACCTTCTCCTTAATCACTTCTGCTGACTTTTCTACTGCTTGGGTGAAGTCTTCAATCAAATCGTCAACGTCTTCCAGACCAACCGAAATCCGGATCAGGCCTGGTGTAATACCCAATGCTGCTTTTTCGTCGGGTTTCAGTTTGGCATGCGTGGTTGTATTTGGGTTGGTGACAATCGTGCGGGAGTCACCCAGGTTTGAAGAAAGCGTCGGAATGGTTAGTGCATCGAAGAACGCTTTTACGCGGTCGAAACCACCTTCCAATTCAATCGTGACAATGGCACCACCTGCGCTCATTTGCCGCTTGGCCAGATCGTATTGGGGATGGGAGGGGAGAAACGGATACAACACCCGCTCCACATCGGTATGGGTATCCAGCGCTTCGGCCAGTTGCAGCGCGTTGCGGCAATGCCGCTCCATCCGCAGATCCAGTGTCTCCAGGCTTTTGGATAAAATCCAGGCATTAAATGGCGACAGGGCAGGCCCCGTATGCCGCGCAAAGAACCGAATGGGCTGAATCAGGTCAGCACGGCCAACCACAATGCCGCCTAATACGCGCCCCTGTCCATCCATGTATTTGGTAGCGGAATGCACCGACAAATCGGCTCCGAAGTCGATCGGTGTTTGCAGAATTGGGGTGGCAAAACAGTTATCGACGTTTAAAATAAAGCCGTATTTCTGCTTCAGCCGTCCCAGCATCTCCAGGTCGACAAGTTCCAGGCCAGGGTTCGAAGGGGTTTCCAGATACACCATGCGTGTGTTAGGCTGCATGGCCGCTTCCCAGTCCGCTTCCGAAGCGCTGGCATCTACGTAGGTGTACGTGATGCCCCATTTACTCAGAATCTGGGTGATGATCTGGTGAGCTGAGCCGAACAAAGCCCGACAGGCGACCAAATGATCGCCGGACTTCAACAAACCGGCCATACTCGCAAACACTGCAGCCATACCCGTTGCCGTGGCTATGCCATCTTCGGCATTTTCCAGCATGCATACCTTATCGACAAACTCCGTTACGTTGGGGTTCGAGAAACGGGAGTAGATATTCCCTTCTTCCGTTTCGTCGAATAGCGCTTTTCCCTGTTCGGCACTTTCGAAGGCAAAGCTGGAGGTTAAATACAGCGGTACGGAGTGTTCGCGATTCTGCGATTTTTCCGCCTGAATGCGAATGGCTTTGGTTTGTTTTCTCATGTTGTCTGGGCCAGGCTCCTGCTTGGCCAGTTAATTTACTTAGGCCAAGCAGGAGCCTGGCCCAACACTAAAAGAACTTAATAATCTTACGCAAACTTACGAGGATTACCACAATTCCGACCAGAATCATCATGGTTTTGACCGGTAGTTTCTGCGCCAGCCGGGCCGCAATAGGGGCAGCTATCATACCACCCAGAATAAGGCCCAGAATAACCATGCCGTAATTATCCAACCCGGCATATAAGGCAAATACAACCGACGACGCGAAGGAGACAAAGAACTCGGCCAGGTTGACCGAGCCGATTGTGTAGCGTGGGTGTCGCCCCGAAGCAATCAGGGTTGAGTTGACGATTGGTCCCCAGCCACCACCACCAATGGCATCGACAAACCCACCGAACCAGGCCAGCAACCCAATTTGCCGAACGGGCTTTTTCTTGGTTTGCTTTGCCAGAGCCTTTTTTAAGATCAGGATGCCCAGAATGGCTGTGTAGACGGATATGGCAGGGCTAAGGTAGGTTGCTACAACTTCCATATCGGCCAGTTTGGTAATTAAAAAGGCACCCAACGCAGCACCAATAACGCCTGGTATCAGGACAATCTTGAACAATCGGCTGTTGACGTTACCAAATTTAAGGTGCATGTAGCCCGATACCCCGCTCGTAAAAATCTCGGAACTGTGAACGCTGGCTGTCGCGAACAACGGACTGATGCCTACACTCGTCAGGAAGGTTGTGGCGGTTACGCCATAGGCCATCCCAAGGGCGCCGTCGATCATCTGGGCCACAAAGCCGGCCATGATGAAGTAAAAGATACGGGGCGTCAGGTCGATTGAACTCGCCAGCAGCGTTAACCGATCCAGCGTAAAGTAACTGAAAAGCAGATGCCCAACGATCATTAAGGCCAATGCCGAAAAAACATAGATCGCAATTTCAGTGCGGTTTCGTCGGCGAAGCAACGGCCGGGCCGCGCTGGTTTGAACTGTTGCCGTTGGAAAAGCGGCCCGTACAACGTCGGCCTGGGCGGGTGCGTTCTCTCCCTGGAGCGTGATAGTCAGTCCATTAAGGTTCAATGCCGACTGTGCCGCCAGGAGCGAGTCGTTCGCCAGGTCGGTCCCGGAGACTATCGGAGGTTGCATAAGGTATAAATTCTATCGAGTTTATAGATTATTCTACTTATGAAAAACGGCACAATGAAGTGCCGCTCGCTAAGCTGGTGATCAATCCGCTTTATTCGTTGGATACGGGCTGATCGCGAGACAAAGGTACGGAAATCAAGCGGATAGATGCAAACGGGAGATTAAAGAGCTTACGTTCCCCGCAGGATCTCTGCCACCAGAATACCCAAATAGGTGCCCATTGCATTGCCAAGCGTGCCGACCAGCACGGCAGGCAGTTGCAAATCCGGTCGGTTAAGACTCTTGGCGAGTGCCAGGGCAGAGGTGGCTCCGCCAACATTAGCCTGTGATGCGATGCTCAGTAGGTCCCAATCCTGTTTGGCAAATGCGCCAATGCCAAAAACAATCAGGGCATGAATCGACACCAGGGTCAGAATCATGCCGAAGAGAATAATGGCCAGTTGACCGTCGTGGAGCAGGGTCGCGACGTCGCAGTAAGCGCCGATCACCGCCAGAAAGACATAGATGCCGAACAGCCCCAGTAATCGGCTCCCGCGTAGCGTATTGATAACCCTGAATTGAGCCAGGGCCAGAGCAATGGTCGTCAGAATGAGTACAAAGGGAATAACAGGCACCAGCACAGCCAGTTGCTTCGAGAGGAAAATAGAGCCAAACCCCAGGGTGAGCAGTAAGGCCAGATCCTGTGGGGTCACGGTTTCGGCGTCCGCAAACGGCTCTGTATCAACCGTATCCGGTTTAGCCGTGAATACTACCGTTGGCGATGTGTTGATGTGTGGTCGTGGGAAATACCGTTGAAGAAGTCGGGGCAGCGCCAGTGTGGCCACCATCCAGAGGGCGGTCATAATGTTGTCTGCAGCCGTGGCGGCAACGAACAGATTGCCCGCTTTCGATACGCCATAATGGAGCGCAACGGCGTGAAAGTTAAGACCACCCCCAATATACGTTCCCGTAAACATCCCCGCGAGGGCATAATATAAATTGCCCACCGTTTTAGGCGCCGAAAAAAGCCAGACACTTGTGAAGACGCCAATTATCGTTCCAACCGATCCCACCAGAAACATGGTCAGCATCGGCAAACCTGCTTTGCGTAAGTCTTTTAAATTGACGCTCAGCAATAGAAAAAATAAGGAGAAAGGGGCGAGATAGCTAAAAATGGTTTCGTAGACGGGCGTTTCGGTTGTCGGGATGAGGTAAAGGTTGGCTTCGATAGCGGTCAGAATAATGACCAGAAGTGCCGTACCAATATGACGAAAGCCAGGCTTCGTGCTTAACCATTCGCAAATAATGACATTGAAACAGAGGACGAAGAGAATAAAAACAGAGTCGGACACCAGTGGAACATAGGTTAGATGAAGTATCCGTAAAAATGATCAGAATTGTCATGAAACCCAATATTCATTGGGTGTATTCGTGAAATAATATAAGGCTTGTTCTGCAATATGTAAAATAATGATGCAGTGTAATGAGAATAATAAAAATTATGTATTGGTTATTCGCCTACTGTAAAATGACGAACCTGTGGATGATAAAATGGCACAGATGATTATGGGATTGCACTATTTACCCAAACGAGTACCGGACATTCCGGTACTCGTTTGGGTATCCGTCAGCTTGAGCGAATGACGATTACTCACCAGCTATCGGGTCGGGCGTTGCATCTTTGTCCCCTGCCACGGTTCCATGCGTAGGAAAATGGCTACCTCGAATAAACAATAACCCGGCCACGTGGGGAGCAGCCATCGACGTGCCGCTCAGCGTAGCATACGTGCCATCTTTATAGGTTGAGGTGATTCGGACACCGTAAGCGCAGACATCTACACTACTACCAAAATTCGAAAAGGATGCAAAACTGTTTTGGCTGTTCATGGCCGACACCGTAAACACATTGGCGTGGTTCACACGCGCTGGTGAATAGTTATCGCTGTTTTTACCGTCATTTCCGGCCGCAATGGCAAACAGAATGCCCGCGTTGGCGGCTTGGGTTATGGCCCGGTCGAGAGTGGCAGAGGTACCTTCGCCACCCAGACTTAAATTGACCACATCACCCGCCTTACCATGCTGTGCTGCGTAGTTGACTGCCTGAATAATCCCAGACAAGCGTCCTTCCCCCTCATTATCCAGTACCCTGAGCGCGACCAGGGTAGCTCCGGATGCAATACCCGTTATGCCGATGCTGTTGTTCTTTGCCCCAATAATACCGGCTACGTGGGTTCCGTGGCCATTCTGGTCATCGGCGGACGTTTGTCCACTGACAAATGACCGGCTACGACTAACGTCAACATTCAGGTCGGGATGAGCCAGGTCAATGCCCGTGTCAATGATCCAGGCCGTTTTGCCAGTTTGTAAATCGCCCCGCCCATAACCCGTTTGTTTGACATTCCAGGTGAGTGTTGTGGTCGTGGCGACATCGACGCAGTTGCACATAGCCATGATCCGGTCCGGCTCGATCAGCATGACAGAGGGGTCCTGCCGTAGTTTTTGAGATTCACTTTCGGTCAAATGGGCCAGAAAGCATGTTTGTTCACCGGTAGCCAAAACGTTTGCCTGGACATTGGCAACATGATTGGCGGTGAGTAGTTGCTCGGCCAGGGCTTCTGTGGCAGCCATCCGCGCACCGGGGGCAGACGGGAGTGTTTGGGTCGGTTGATAGGTAACGATATAGTCTCCTGCAATGGCCACCCCATTGGAAGAGGATGCTTTGACCAGACAGTCGGCAGCTATTAGTTCGACACGGCTATCGGTTTTGCAGCCGAGCAGGCCAATACCAATCAGGGCGACGTTGGTAAGGGTCGCAAACGATAAAAAACGTCGCATGAATACGTACGAAATAGATAGTTGGGAAAGTATCACTCGTAAAAAGTTATACCATGCTTTGTTTTTTGGTTGTTTCTAGGGTGTATACGCGGGAAGTAAAGCGTCCGTTGCGGGTATAGAATAAGAACGATTTTTCTACCGTTTCAGTGCGATGAATACGACCCGGCCGGCCGCCGGAAATGTGGTTTCGGCAATCGGAAAGCCATAATGCTGATAGAACTGGTCTCGTTGTCGGGGAGACAATAAGTCGACGTACAGGTTGATTCCCGCAAAGTTGTTTTGTCGTAAAAATGAATCCAGAAACTGCCAGTCCTGATCGGTAAAGTCTCGGCCTGGAGCGAGCAGGCGGGGCCAGCCATCGCGCAGGAAAGGCTTGATCTGATCGGGATGCAGGCGACCAAAATACTGTCCCACACCACTTTTGTCGTAAAAGCGTCGAAACGAAAATACCGCGTTCTGAGCGCTGTAATAGGGGCAGAGCCCTTCTTTTTCGCCGACGCCATTGGCACCAATCGTGCAGAAAGGCCAGTCGAGTATGGCTTCGCCGGGTTGTTGCTTTATAACGGCGCAATAACGCAGCACGCTCTCCGATGCCACGTTGACGGGTATGGTTAACCGCTTGGAGTAACCCGTATACCATTCCATACCCATCAGGCCAACCAGCAGCGCGCAACTTACCTGGCCTGGCAGTCGATGCGGCCACCGAACGGGCAGCGCCAGCAGGGTCAACAAGACCGGGTAAACGAGGCTCGCCCGTCCCCCATGTCGATTAAAGCTAAACCAGGGAAATAGTTTCAACGTGGGTACCAGCACCGGGTGATACAACAGGCATAGAACCAGCATCAGTACAATGGGCAGCCAAAGAGCTACGTTGCGCCGGTTTTGCCACCAGCCTATACCCGCCAGGATCGTTAGATAAAGGCCGGGGCTACCCTGTCCGTAACTTTCAAACGTATCGTGAAACCACCGTTGATACGGAATGGAAATACTGTCGATGCCGGGCAGGTGCGGAAGGAACAGACGTGCCGGATGCGACCAGGCGCGTAATTCGGGGACAACGCCAAAATCGAATTGCCAGGCCGTAAACGCGATCTGGAGCGTTAGCGGAAGATACAGCCACAGGCTGAACAGGATCAGCGCTAGTAACGCCATAATTTGACCCCGTTGCTGATCGAACGCATGTCCCAGATACCAGCCAATTTGTAACGGCCATTGACCAATAACGGGAAACTGGCGGTACAGTAGCACCAGGATTACAGGAAAAACGAGCGTGGTAAACGTGAGGGCAAACCCCGCCACGTAGGCTAGTTCCTGCCCCAGCACCAGCACATGAAGGGCTACCCAGAACAACACATAAGTGAGTGAGACAGGACGCCGGTCATGTATAGTCATTAAGAGCCGGTACGTGGCTACCATGCACAAAACGGTCCAGTGCGCCACACAGACGTTCATGTGTATGGGGTATTTCCAGAGTGCGTAAAAGTTGAACAGGGAGACGACCAATCCAGCTATGAATGACTTTGGAATGCCAAATCGGGAAGCGAACAGGAGGAAAGTCCCAACGGAGGTGGCAACCAGGCTGTATACATAATAATACTGAAGATATGGCCCCGGCCCCTTGAACAGCCGATAGCAGAAGGCGTACCAATAGTCACGCTCGAATCCCCAATCCAGAAAAACCTGGTTCGTTCCGTAGGGATAAAACGTTTGCGTATTGACCAGCGAGAGGTGCGGAAAGGGCCAGAGAGAAACGTTCTTATTAAAGAAATACCCGACGTATTCATATTGATCGGTATCGTTGCCGTCGGATAGGGGATGGGTGAAATCACCAACCACCCAACTGGTCAGACAAGCCGTAAGAAGGCCCAAAAGAAGTGCCCACACCCAAGTCGAACTGACAAGTGAGCCGCCGGTATGGGTTGGGAAATGGGTAGAAATAGGCTGGCGGACTTGATTCATTCGGGGGTTTGTGCAGTCAACGGTGGGATCGTTAGGCAAAAGTCTCAGTAAACGGCTATTTTTGCAAAGAAATGCATACTGCGGTTGACATGCCGCACTTTATTTGAGAGAATCAGGCGACTTTTCAGTCGCGCTACTATTATGGCTGACTATAACCACCGCGAAACCGAACAGAAATGGCAACGGTTTTGGGACGAGCATCACACCTACAAACCCGCCGAAACGACTGACCGCCCTAAGTACTACGTCCTCGATATGTTTCCCTACCCGTCAGGGGCGGGGCTGCACGTCGGTCATCCGCTGGGCTACATCGCTTCGGACATCGTGTCGCGCTACAAACGGCTGAAAGGCTATAATGTGCTGCACCCGATGGGCTTCGACTCGTTTGGGCTGCCCGCCGAGCAGTATGCGATTCAAACGGGTCAGCACCCGGCCGTAACGACCGAAGCCAACCTGACACGCTACATCGAGCAGTTGAAAAATATTGGTTTCAGCTACGACTGGAGCCGCGAAGTCCGCACGTCCGACCCATCGTATTACAAGTGGACGCAGTGGATCTTCATGGAGTTGTTTCGCTCCTGGTACAACAAAGAAACCGACAAAGCCGAGCCGATTGAGACGCTATTTGCCAAATTCTCGGCCAATGGCACCCAGGGCGTTCAGGCGGTTTGCGATGACAATGTGTCGTCCTTTACGGCCGAGGAGTGGAATGCCCTGTCGGAAACGGAACAATACGCGATCTCGCTCAAGTATCGCCTGACGTACCTCGCCGATGCCGTCGTGAACTGGTGCCCGGCCCTGGGCACGGTGCTGGCCAACGACGAGGTGAAGGACGGTGTCTCGGAACGGGGCGGCTATCCCGTCGAGCAAAAACTGATGCGGCAGTGGATGATGCGCATCACCGCCTATGCCGACCGCCTGCTGACGGGCCTGGACACCATCGACTGGACGGAATCGCTGAAAGAACAACAGCGGAACTGGATCGGAAAAAGCGTCGGCGCCAGTGTCCGGTTTCCGGTTGATCGTTTGTTGTCGGATGACTCACAAACGACAAACGACAAACCACAAACTGCGAACTACATCGAAGTCTTCACCACCCGCGTCGACACGATCTACGGGGTTACGTTTATGGTTCTGGCCCCTGAGCACGAGCTTGTTGCGACGCTAACAACGCCCGAGCAAAAGGGAGCCGTAGACGCCTATATCAACGCAGCTAAACTTCGTTCGGAGCGCGACCGGATGGCCGATACGAAAGCCGTTTCGGGTGTGTTTACGGGTAGCTTCTGCATCAATCCATTCAACGAAGAGAAGGTGCCGATCTTCCTGGCCGACTATGTGCTGGCGGGTTATGGCACCGGGGCCGTTATGGCCGTGCCGTCGGGCGATCAGCGTGACTGGAACTTTGCGACTCATTTCGGCTTGCCGATCGTGCCCATTCTGGATGGCCAGAAGGACATTGATAAGCAGGCGGACAACACCAAGGAAGGCCATTACATCAACTCGGGTATGGTCAATGGTATGACCTACAAAGAAGCGACCGCCACGCTCATTGCCTGGCTGGAAGAACGCGGACTGGGCCGGGGTAAAGTCAACTTCCGGATGCGTGATGCCGTATTTAGCCGTCAGCGGTACTGGGGCGAACCCGTTCCGGTTTATTTTAAAGAGGAGGGTACATCGGGCCGTTTGCCGTACTTAATTGATGAAAGCGACCTACCGCTGGAGTTGCCAGCCGTCGATAAATACCTTCCAACCGAAACCGGCGAACCACCGCTGGGCCGGGCTGAAAACTGGAAATACAAAGGGCAATACGAGTATGAGTTAAGCACCATGCCCGGTTGGGCGGGCTCGTCCTGGTACTGGTATCGGTACATGGATCCGCAGAATGCCAACGAGTTTGCGTCCAGAGAAGCCATCGACTATTGGCAGAACGTGGACCTATACATTGGCGGTACCGAACACGCAACAGGGCACCTGTTGTACAGCCGTTTCTGGAATAAATTCCTGAAAGACCGGGGTTATGTGCCGCAGGAAGAGCCCTTTAAAAAGCTCATCAATCAGGGCATGATTCAGGGACGAAGCAATTTCGTATATCGCATGACTGGGACGGGAAGAGAAGGTAAACCCGCTACATTTTTGTCGCTGAACCAGATAAATGGTCATGAAGTGACACCTCTTCACGTCGATGTTAATATCGTTGAAAACGATGTGCTGGACATTGATGCATTCAAAAAGGCCCGTCCGGATTTGGCGGAAAACGCCGAGTTTATCACTGAGCCAGATGGGCGTTATATCGTTGGAGCCGAAGTTGAAAAGATGTCGAAGTCGAAGTTCAACGTCGTTAATCCCGACATGATCGTGGAAAAATACGGGGCTGATGTACTTCGTCTGTACGAAATGTTTCTTGGGCCGCTCGAACAGGCCAAGCCCTGGAACACGAACGGCATTGATGGCGTGTATCGGTTCATTCGCAAATTCTGGCGGTTGTTTTATAAAGATAGTGCCGAAGGGTCGAGCCAGTGGATCGTAACCAATGAGCAGCCAACGCCCGCCGAATTGAAAGTCTTACACAAGACGATCAAAAAGACGGAGGATGACATTGAACTATATTCGTTCAACACCTCGGTGAGTTCATTTATGATCTGCGTCAATGAACTGGCTACACTGAACTGCCACAAGCGGGCCATTTTGCAGGACTTGGTCTTGTTGCTGTCGCCGTACGCGCCCCACATTACCGAAGAACTCTGGGCTGCCTTGGGCAATGAAGCTGGTTCGCTATCACAGGCTGAATTTCCTAAGTTCAATCCGAATTACCTGATCGAGGACGCCTTCGACTACCCCATTCAGATCAACGGGAAAGTCCGCACCACGATCAGTTTTGCCATCGACCGCGCCCCCAACGAAATTGAGCGGGAAGTGCTTGCCGACGAAATTGTGCAGAAATGGATGGAAGGTAAAACACCAAAGAAAGTGGTGGTGGTGCCCAAGCGGATTGTGAACGTGGTGCTTTAAACGTTGTTTTGCGCCATTTTACCCCGCCCCAACCCCTACCCTTGAATAAAGGGTAGGGGCTTAGCCTAGTCACTTTTAGCCCGGCTCCGGCCGACCGTCTCTCCTGTTTTCAGGGGAGACGGTCGGGGTGGGGTAAAATGCCGAAGTATTTATGACCACCTACATAGAACCTCGCTAGTCGGATTCTTAAATCTGACTTCACGCTACATGGTAAAAGCAGGATGGGGACACTTTTCTCGAAAAGTGTCCCCATCCTGCTTTTATGTAACAACTATAGAAACTTAAACCAGCGTTGGTTCCGATTGCTGAACCGCCAAGGCTTCGCGCACCTGCGCAGTGAGCGTAAGTGAATGCTTGCGCGCTTCATGGTCGAAAATAGGAGCCGAAATAATCAACTCATCGGCTTTGGTCTGAGAAATGATACTGGCCAAGCCGCGCTGGATCGTTTTGGGAGACCCCACAGCTGAGCAACGGAAAACGGAGTCGATACCTGCCAGTTCATAATCGGGCCACGTGTCTTCCAGATTGTCGACGGGTGGCTGCATCTGGCGGGCTTTCCCTCGCCGAATGTACAGGAACTGCTGCTGTACAGAGGTGAACAAGCGCTGGGCTTCCTGATCGGTGTCGGCCGCAATTACGTTGGCTGCTACCATCGCATAAGGGGCCTTCAGGTGCTCGGAAGGTTTAAAATGCGTCCGGTATACCTGCAAGGCTCTTAATAATTCGGCCGGGGCAAAGTGCGAAGCAAACGCGTAGGGCAGACCCAGCATGGCGGCCAGTTGCGCGCCAAACAGGCTGGAACCCAATATCCAGATCGGTACATCTAACCCGTTACCCGGTATAGCCTGAACAAACTGATTGGTGTCGTTGGGCTGAAAATAGTGCTGTAACTCGACTACATCCTGCGGAAACGTATCTGGTCCGTTCATGTCCCGACGCAAAGCCCGCGACGTTGCCTGATCTGAGCCGGGTGCCCGACCCAGGCCCAGGTCGATCCGGCCGGGGTAAAGCGATTCCAGCGTGCCAAACTGTTCGGCAATGAGCAACGGGGAGTGGTTGGGTAACATAATACCACCTGACCCAACCCGAATCGTACGGGTGCCACCGGCTACATAGCCAATAACGACCGACGTGGCTGCGCTGGCAATGCCCGGCATGTTGTGGTGTTCGGCCAGCCAGTAGCGATTATAGCCCAGTTGTTCGGCATGCTGGGCAAGATTCAATGTATTTCGAAGCGCCTGAGTAGCGGTATTGCCCTCGACGATAGGCGATAAATCCAAAACTGAAAAGGGAATCATACGATGATGTATAAATAGTTGCCTTATTTTTGCGGCATAGAAGCAAAAATAGAGCAACCGGGTCCACGTTTTTTTTCTTAACAAACCGGTTTGTCGGAACGGTTCCAGCAGATCGCTCAGATAGCCCGTCATTAATTCATCAACCACCAGAATGACCATCAAATCGCTTATTGTACTTGGCCTGAGCGTTGGCCTGATTACCTGTTCGCCTAGAACATACACGAAAATACCAGCCGGAAAGGGGTATGATTTCTTTAAGTATACGCCCAATCAGTCGGCAAAAATATCCGCTCACCGGGGCGGGGGCGATTTGAAAGGCTATCCCGAAAATTGCATCGAATCGTTTGCGTATCTGGCTAAGAATCTGCCGGTTATTGTTGAATGTGACATCGACCTGACCAAAGATAGCGTGATGGTCATGATGCACGACGCCACCCTCGACCGGACAACGACCGGCACCGGAAAGCTAATCGACCGGAAATATGCGGAGCTTGGGCAGTACCGGCTGGAGGATAACATGGGTAATATAACGCCCTACAAAATTCCGACGCTGGAAGAAGTTTTACGCTGGGGTAAAAATAAGGTTACGTTCACGCTCGATGTGAAACGGAATGTGTCATTCGCTAAAGTGGTCGACATGATTCACAAAACGGGGGCAGGCGATTATGTCGCCGTTATTACGTACAACGCTCAGGATGCGGCTAAACTCAACAAGCTCGACCCGAACTTGATGATATCGGTCACCATTCGGAATCGGGCCGAATACGATCGTCTTCGCGAGTTGGGTGTTCCCGATAACCGGATGGTCGCCTTTGTTGGGGTCAAAGAACCCGATGCCGATCTGTACAAATTTTTGCACGACAAGGGCATCGCCTGTATTCTGGGCACGTTGGGTAATCTGGACAAACAGGCCGCTGCGAAAGGGGATCAGGTGTACAAAACGTTTGCCCAAAACGGGGCTGATATCATGTCTACGGATCGCCCGTTCGAGATAGCGAAGGTGTTGTACAAATAAGGTCCATTATTGAATAAGAAATGCAAGCCATTAAGCGTAACCGAGTCCTATATACTCTTTTGGTGCTCGTAACGATACTGCTTGGGCTGGCGTCAAGGCGTTTTTTTGATGAGTTTCTTTTTGTCCGTGCGTATGTTGGAGACGGACTCTGGGCGTTGATGGTGTTTTTGGGTTTCGCCCTCGTTTTCAATCGCTGGTCCGTTCGCTCTGTCGCGTTGGCTGCCTTGCTGTTCTCCTTTGGCATTGAACTGAGTCAGTTATATCATGCGCCCTGGATAGACAATCTGCGGTCTACCCGCCTTGGTGGTCTGGTGCTTGGCTTCAGTTTTGTGTGGAGTGATCTAATATGTTATAGTGTTGGCATTGCCGTTGGCGTCCTGCTGGACACGCGACTACACCACACTAAGTCATAAAATTTATTAACCACAGAGGCACAAAGAACACCGAGGGCTCGCGTTACGGAAACTAAACGGCGAAGAAACCTCTGTGTTTTTTGTGCCTCTGTGGTTAAAATTTAATCTTGAATGGCCTATTCGAATCTGTTCAGCTCATTTTGAGAAGCTGAACAGCTCCTTAATAACCCAACGTAAACCGCTTTTGAATAAACTGTGGTTTCTCGATCTCATCCAATACGGCCACGGCTAGATCGGTAACCGAAATGGTCGATTCTCCCTTTTCGTCGAAAACGGGTTGCTCGGTACCTAGCCGGAACTTTCCCGTACGCTCGCCGGGAGCCAGGTTAATGGCGGGGCTCAAGAATGTCCAGTCGAGGGTTGTGTTTTTGCGTAGCACGTTGAGGTAATCACGGGCGGCTGTTGCTCCCGCTTTCCAATCGGCCGGAAACTGGGGTGTGTCGACTAATTGAACACCCGGAGCGGCTTCCAGACTACCGGCTCCACCAATGACTAATAAGCGTTTAACGCCCGCAGCTTCGGTGCCTTTCTCAATTGTCTCTGAGCCGTTCAGGAAATCATCATATAGGTTTGGGTTTGCCCAGCCAGCATTGAAGGCGCTTAGCACGGCATCATGACCCGCCACCAGTTGGGCAACCGTACCGGCATCCTGAATATCTCCTTGCTTAACCGTGAGGTTAGGGTGCGTTACCGTAATTTTTTCAGGATGGCGAACGATAGCCGTAACGACATGGCCACGATTGAGGGATTCTTCGACAAGGGCTGAACCGACAAAACCAGAGGCACCAATGATTGCAAGTTTCATACTGTGTGATTTGTTTACGTGAAAAATATAGTGTAATGAAAAATGTTACAGTTTTGGGTAAAAAAAATTAGTCAAATCGACTGGTAAATTCGTCGAGTGTTGTATCGCCTAATTTCTGGATAAGGACCTGTTCTGCTTCCAGATACAAGTCATCCAGGTGGCGATTAATCTGTTTGCCAACGGGGCAGGCAGGATTAGGGCTGTTTCGGGCCGTCCCCAGAAAAGGTCCTTGATGTGTTGACCTAAAAACGTCAGACAGGCGAATCGACTGCGGTGATTTAGCCAGCATACTTCCGCCATTCTTACCCTCACGGCTGGTTACCAGCCCATTCTTGCGAAGGTTGCTTATTTCCTTGCGAACGAGCACCGGATTGATGTTGATACTGCCCGCAATGTATTCCGACGTGAGCCATTCGCCGTTGGCCTTAGCTAACAGCGTTAAAATGTGCATCGATATGGCAAACCGTCCGTTCATTAGTGTAATATTTAATGTTACAGTTTATGGTTAAAAAAGATTCCCGGTTAACCGGGAATCTTTTTTAACTGGCCATCAATTAGCTACCACAACAATAGGGGCCACCTGTTCGGGGTCGTTATCGGGCGATGCTTTTTTCTGCTTCAGCGCCTTCTTCGCAGCTTTTTTCAACACTACGTCGTATAAATCCGTCCGCCGATCTTTTAACACCTGAACAGAACCGTGTTCGTGTAATTCCTTCAGCAAGCTCAAATCAACGTCGGCAATAAGTACCATTTCGGTGTTGGTCGTTGCTTCCGCCTTCACCGCATTCGTTGGGAACTGGAAGTCGGATGGTGTAAATACGGCCGATTGTGCGTAGTTGATATCCATGTTCTGCACACGAGGCAGGTTGCCCACGCAACCCGAAATGGCAACATAACATTCGTTTTCGATGGCTCGTGCCTGCGCACAATGGCGTACACGCGAGTAGCCGTTCTGCGTATCGGTCAGGAATGGTACAAACAGAATCTGCATACCCTGTTGAGCCAGAATCCGGCCCAGTTCAGGAAACTCCACATCGTAACAGATCAGCATGCCAATCTTGCCGCAGTCGGTGTCGAATGCCCGGATTTCGTAGCCACCCACCATGCCATAATGCCGCACCTCATTGGGCGTAATATGGATTTTTCGGTACTCTTCATAAGAGCCATCGCGTCGGCAGAGGTAGGCTACGTTGTAGAGCTTTCCATCTTCATCGACGAGTGGCATGCTGCCACCCACAATGTTGACGTTGTAGGAAATGGCGAACTGACAAAGCTTCTCCCGAACGGCTTCCGTAAAGTCGGCCAACTTTCGAATCGCGACCGGCTCCGGCAGGTCATTGAAGTCGGCCATCAGGGGCGTATTGAAAAATTCGGGCAACACCATAAAGTCAGCCCGGTAATCGCTGACGGCATTGGCGAAAAACTCGACCTGCTCCAGAAAGGCATTGAGGTTTTTAAACAACCGCATCTGCCACTGAATCACGCCCAGCCGGATAATGGAGTCGGTATGGGGGCGTTTATCTTTTTCGGCAACGTAATAAATATTGATCCATTCCAGCAGCGTAGCATATTCTTTTGATTCAGTATCGCCGGGCAGATAACCGCGCAAGACTTTCCGAACGTGGAAATCGTTGGAAAGCTGAAAGGTCAGCGTCGGGTCATAAATCTCCTTCTGCTTCACCTTGGCGATGTATTCGCGGGGCGACAGGTCGTGAGCGAATTTATTGTAGTTAGGAATGCGCCCCCCCGCCAGAATGCCTTTCAGGTTAAGCGTTTCGCACACTTCCTTGCGGGCGTCGTAGAGCCGCCGACCCAACCGCAGATCGCGGAAATCGGGATGCACGAACACCTCGATGCCATACATGTAATCACCTTCGTCGTTGTGGGTTTTAAACGTATAACCTCCCGTAATTTCCGCGTAGGTATGGTTGTCGCCAAACTGGTCGTATTTCACCCGAATCGACAGTGCACAGGCGACTACCTTGCCATCGACTTCGACGCAAAACTGGCCCTCGGGGAAAATAGTGAGTAGTTTATTGATCTTACTTTTCTCCCAGTAGTCACCACCAATTCCACTATATACTTCAATCATGGCCTCTTTGAGATCATGATAGTCTTCTTTTTGCAAAGGTCTGGTTTGTATATGCATATGTGATTTTCTGAGCCGGAATTTTTATGATTTCGCTACTGGACGTTGCTGAAAAGCGTAGGGGTAAATCAGGAAAAATCGCGGCTCAATATTAATTCCATCTCGGATACCATCTCATCCGTAAAATCTAAATGCGTAACAAACCGCACTAAATGTTTTCCAAAAGTGATGCTGCGAATTCCTTTTGTTTCTAAAGAAGCAACATAGTCGGTGGCTAATATGGTTTCGGGAAGTCGGAAAATGACAATATTCGTGTCGATGGGCAGGATTTCGTCAACTTCGGGCAAGCGTTCGAGCATCGCCCCAATTTTTCGGGCCCGGGAGTGGTCCTGCTTCAGACGGTCGATGTGATGGTCGAGGGCATAAATGCCGGCAGCTGCCAGAAATCCGGCCTGTCGCCAGCCGCCACCCATCAGCTTCCGGAAGCGCCGGGCCTGCCGGATAAAATCGGCCTTGCCGAGCAGGAGCGAACCCACCGGACAGCCCAGACCTTTCGACAAACAGATACTGATGGAGTCGAAAAGTTGACCATAGGCCCCCGTTGGTTCACCTGTCTCGATTAACGCATTGAAAAGTCTTGCCCCATCCAGGTGCAGAATCAAGCCGTTTTCATCGCAAACTTTGCGAATGGCTGCAATTTCGGGAACGGTATAGTAGCAACCGCCACCTTTATTTACGGTGTTTTCGAGGACCACTAACCGGGAAATAGGTTTGTGAGCGTCGGCTGGATTATAGATATACTCGCGAATCAGTTCAGGAGTAATCTTGCCGCGCTGGCCATGAATCAGGCTAACCGATGCCAGCGCATTGACTGAAATACCACCCCCTTCGTACTGGTAAACGTGCGACAGGTAATCGCAGATGACATCATCGCCGGGGCGGGTGTGCGTACGAATAGCGAGTTGGTTGGTCATCGTTCCCGACGCACAGAAAAGGGCCGCTTCCATACCGAACAAAGCAGCCACTTTAACTTCGAGCGCATTCACGGTTGGGTCGTCGCCGAGCACATCGTCTCCGAGAGGAGCGGAAAACATAGCCTCGCGCATGGCGGGCGTGGGTTGTGTAACGGTATCGCTACGAAGGTCGATAAGCATTTGTTTCGTAATCAGGTTGTATGAAAGAGCAAGTTAAGAACAGGCAAAGTTACAGCAGAAACATTTTTGCCGTCTTGATACTAGTTAAACAACTAGTTGGTTAAGAATCAGGAGTAAGAAAATTTGCCTGGTTTGCTTTTGAGTCACATACCACTATTTTTGAGCAACCTTTTTCACTTAAGGCCGTCTCAACGCAATATGCCAACTCTGGTGTGTATACTAACTTCTGGCCTTGCCTATGTTAACGAATAAAACTCCCTGGGTCATCCTGCTGGTGTTATGGATGATTGGTTCCACTTGGTGGCACGTTTGTAAAATAAAGCAGCTTTGCGGAAATGATCCTGCGCCCGTAGAAACAGCGGCTGATTCTGAACTGTATATGACACCAGCCGGTGCTGATGGATTTACCATTGCTGATGGCAATCTCTTCCGACTCAATTTGCCGGGTAATTTTAGCTTCGCAAAGTCGGGAGCCAATGCCAACATGAATTCATTGGGCGGATCGCTGGAGACGATGGTTGCGTATCTGAAAGCGAATCCCGGCCGTACGCTTCAGATCATTGGTTATTATACATCCGGCGAAACCAATACGACCACGTTCCCGAACCTGGGACTGGCTCGTGCGGAAGGATTCAAACAATACCTGGTGCAACAGGGCATTCCGGCATCATCGCTGACGACAAAAGGAGTTGAGCGGAATCTGCCTTTGACGGCTAAAGGGGACTCGGTGCTGGGCGGCCTCGACTTTGCGTTCTTGGGGGCGAATCCTGCACCTGCCGATACGACTGACACGACCACGCCCGTGGTGATAAATGAACCAATTACCGAAAAAGAGTTGGCCGAGTCGCAAAAGTTTACGTCCGTGTTGAAGCCAATAGACTTGTACTTTCCGTTGGGGGAGGCTAACTACATCAAAACGGGCGAAACCAAAAAGTTTTTTGAGGAAGCGACAAAATACCTGACAGAGCATAAAGACAAAAAACTTCTCTTGACAGGTCATACCGACAACTCCGGCCCCGATGATGTGAACTTACGTCTCTCACGTGACCGCGCTAATCAGGTAAAGGCAAAATTGCTAAGATCAGGTATCAACTCCGATCAGGTCGCTGTTGAGGCTAAAGGTGAAGCACAGCCCAAAGCCGATAACAGGACTATTTCGGGCCGAAAAGCCAATCGACGGGTTACCGTTGTGATTGAGTAAAATTTTTCAAACCGTTTTTGTTTGCGCGCAGGTCTTTGCCGACCTGGTAAACTTTAAGCGATAAACGCATACCTATATGTTTGATATGAATCCCCTCAACTTACCCGATGCTCAACTACAGCAAATGATTATGCTGATAGTGGCTGGCGTGTTGGGTTTTATTATTGGCTATGTCTCCCGGCAGCAGACAATCCATCAACTGGAAGCTGACCTGGCCAGTACAGAACGAGCGGTGGAGGACTGTTATCAAAAGCCAGCCGTCCTCGTTAGTGATACAGACGATGAAGAAACCATCGTGCTGAACCGTATTCGGGCAAGGGCTAATGAAATTGATCTTACCCGAATTGGGTTTGTGGCACCCGCCCATGCCGATGATCTGAAGGTCATTGTTGGCATCGGTCCATTTCTCGAGAAAAAACTGCATGCCCTTGGTATTTATACTTTCCGGCAGATTGCGAATTTTAATGCGGAAGACATTGATCAGATAAATGATCTCATTGAGTTCTTCCCCGGCCGAATCGAACGCGACAACTGGGTCGGCCAGGCCGCTGAATTGGCTAAAAATAACTAACCTACCGGGTCATTCTGCTGGTTTCTCTTGATTCCCTGACTGGGTATGATGAAATGAGCAAAAGACCTTAAACCAAAATTCTATTATGTTTGGATTAGATCCTTTAAATCAAACGGTGGCGTTCACCGAGATCGTACTCTTACTGGCACTTGCTGCGTTCGTTGGCTGGTTACTCGGCCGTTTGGTGCGCTCCGGTCGGGTTAGCTCCCTGCGGAAGTCAATTCTGGATAAAGAAGCCGAATTAGCTGATTGCCGCCAATCAAAAACAGGGGGGCGTTCTACCCAGGTCGTTGCGCCCCACGCTTCCAGCGTGGCCGTTCCACCGCCCTTTGTTCATGCTGATCCTCTGCTGCCTGCCTTCTCAAACGACGATACACCAGAATTGATCGATGAAGAGGTAGGATCAGGCTATACTACCTCCGTAACATCCCCTATCATACCCATACTGCCAGTCGGTGCTGGCGTTCCTGATAATTCAGAAGCCGCCGTGCTTAGCCGAATAGCGGCTCGCGCTGGTGAAGTGAATTTCGACCGGATTGGTCGGGCTGTAGCTACCGAAGCCGACGACTTGAAAGACATTGTGGGCGTAGGTCCATTTCTGGAGCGAAAGCTGCATAGTCTGGGCATTTATACGTTCCGGCAGATCGCGAATTTTACTAATGAAGATATTGACAAAGTAAACGAGTTGATCGAGTTTTTTCCCGGCCGTATTGAACGGGACAACTGGGTCGAGCAGGCAAAAAAGTTTTACGAACTAAAGGCGCGGTAGTTTCTTTATCGTAAAGGAAAACAAGGCCCCGTCAATTCACGTTGACGGGGCCTTGTTTTATCTGAACAGATTAATTAGACATCAGTAGGTTTCTTTTTCCGGACGGGTGTGCTGCTGAGTGTAGCTGATCTGCCCGACTGATAAAAGTCGCACATTGGCTGTAAAACGCACGCATGGCATTTGGGGTCGTACCAGGTGCACACGCGCTGTCCATGCCAGTAAAAATGCTTGTGAAAGTTGAACAACGTCAAGGCATCCTGGGGCAGATAACCCAGTAGGATCGTATGGGCTTTTTCGGCGCTTACCTTAGGGCCGATAAGGCCGAGTCGTTGGGTGACGCGATGAACGTGCGTGTCTACCGGCAGTAGTGGTTTATGGAACATAAACAGTAGAACGATAGTCGCCGTTTTCAGTCCGATACCCGGCAGGCCTGTCAGCCAGGTCATGGCTTCTTCAGTCGATAGGTCACCCAGAAAATCAATATTGGCAACTCCTCTTTCCCGAAAGAGATGGCTAAGCAAATTCTGAATATATGGGGCTTTTACTTCGGGATAATTCGCCGTTTTTATAGCGTCGATCAGGTCAGGAAGGGGTGCATCACGCACTTGCTCCCAGGTCGGGAACCGTTCCCGCATGGTGCGATACGCCATTACTTCATTTGCATGAGTTGTGCGGTGCGATAAAATAGTGCCGATTAATTCATGCATGGGATCGGCATACCCTTTGATGGCCTGTATGCCGTATTCCTGATTCAAACGCTCATGGGCGTCGAGGGTTTTGAAGGCTAATGAAGAACTGACTTGCATACAGAAACAAACCGGGCTTAGGGTCATGCGTATGCTAGGTCAACCCTATATGAACGAGAATGTTTTTTGGCTCTTAATGTCAGCCTCATCCAGCCACAGCAAACAAAAGCCACTTTCGGGAAGCCATCTACTTGCGTAAATGACTTCCCGAAAGTGGCTCTAACAGCTATTTATCCTCAAGTAAATCTGCCGATCAATCAACAGATGAAGACGAATCGGATAACTATCCGTCTAATTCAGGTTTGGGCGGTTGTTAGCCAACTGCCGTCTGACTAAACTCCAGCGACGGCGTGAAACGGGCAGAACTTCACCTGTTGTCAGATGAACCAGACCACCTGTGTCTGTTCGTTCAAGCCGTTCCACAAAGCGCCGGTTAACAACACAGTTACGGTGGAGACGTATAAATAATTCGGTGGGTAGTTGCGGAGAGTAGTATTTTAGGGTGCGCGGCATGAGCATCCTCCGGCCATCGGCCCAGTTCAGCCAGCTATAATTCGCAACAGCCTGGAGGTAGACCAGGTCAGCTACAGAGAAAGACTGACGCCCTGTTTCACGTAAGTAAAGCTTTAATGGAGGCCACTCTACAGGGGTAGACCGGTTAGAAAAGGAAAAGGTTGACATGGACATAAGCGAGAGTAATGCTTTCAGACACTATGGATTAGAAGTAACTGATGCAATACTAAAACTCCTGAATGCCTAACCCTTGCTCATTCGTAACACTGACTATGAAATTTGTAACATCACAAATGAAAGCTTTCTTTTATAATTTTATGAGCTACCAAAAGGCCCCATTTCTATAGTTTAAGGAATCTAACGGCTGAAAATAATAACAAAATCTAATTTAAAGATACGTAACGGTTGTCCTCTCCGCTTACCGCACAATTTCCTGCCGATGTTGTTCGACGTATTCTGATGGGGTCATCAGGTAGTGATCTTTAAACACTTTTGAGAAGTAAGCCGGGGTGTCAAACCCTACACGATCGGCAACTTCAGAAATAGAAACGCCTGTCAGCAGGAGCTCGGCGGCACGCTTCAACCGGACTACCCGAATGAGTTCGTTCGGGGTTAAACCAGTCATGGCTTTTACCTTCCGGTTCAGATGCATGCGGCTCATACCAATGGCCATAGCCAACGGCTCTACGCCAAACGTTGAATCGTCCAGATGACTTTCCAATAAGGTGTATACCCGGTTCATAAAATCATCTTCGGGGGCCTCACTCGCCGTGGGCAGATAGCCCTCGCGCAACAACTGGGTTCGATAGTAGTGGCGAACCTGCTGCTGGTGGGCCATGCGGTTGCGAACCCGCCCGAGTAACTCATTCACCTGGAAAGGCTTGGGTAAATAATCATCGGCTCCAGCCATCAGGCCTTCGATCCGGCTCTCGGCAGAAACTTTGGCTGTCAACAGCAGAATGGGAATATGGCTGGTGACGGGATTGTTTTTTAATTCGCGACACAGCTCATAACCATTGAGTTCGGGCATGAGTACATCACTGATAATGAGGTCCGGTCCATTCGCAATAGCCGCTTCAACACCGGCCCTTCCGTTATTGACTCGTTTCACCGACCACTCCATCTGCAAAGTCGTGACGATGAATTCCGCAATATCATCATCATCCTCGACTAAAAGTATTTGGGGTGATTTTTCAACTTTAAGGCTTTGATTACCAGTTAATTGTTCATAGCCAGTGATTGGCTTTTCGTTGTTTAAGGGCGTCGTAACGAGTTCTGCCCGCGCCTGTCGGCAGGGTAACTCGACGGTGAATGTAGTGCCCAGACTGGGCGTACTTTCTACCGAAACGGTGCCATGCATCATTTCAACGAGTTCTTTCACCAGCGCCAGGCCAATCCCCGAGCCGCCTACCGAGCGTTCGGTCATGGGGTCGGCCTGGTAAAAGCGATTGAAGATATGAGGCAGTTGGTGTTCCGGAATGCCCGCGCCTGTATTATAAACAACCAGCCGAATGAGATCGGTATTCGCCGAAGTCGCCAGAGTTGGATCGATCGGCATCACGTGCGTTGAGACGTTGATGACCCCGTGGTCGTCCGTAAATTTCAGCGCGTTTGACAACAGGTTGGTAATGATCTTTTCAATTTTGTCCGGATCGAACCAGTAATACGGCTGATTAAAGTGATGCGTTTGTTGCAATTGGATGTGTTTACGCTGTGCTTCGTCGGTAAAGACGGCCACGGTGCGTGTGACGAAATCCGGCAAATCGGCGGGCGTGGGCGTTAGGGTCAGGTTTCCGGCATCTAGTTTAGCCAGGTCAAGTAACTCATTGATTAATCGAAGAAGCCGATTGGCATTTCGATAAATCAGGGACAAACGGTCGTGGTAAGGCGAATCGCTGGAATCATTCAACACCTGTTCCAGCGGGGTAAGAATCAGGGTTAAAGGCGTCCGAAACTCGTGCGTAATGTTGGAGAAAAAGCGAGATTTTATTTCGTCCAGGTGTTTTAACTGAACCGACTCCTGTTCGCGTAATTCCATGCGGCTATTCAGGCGGATACGGTTGATCCGAATGCGCAGGAAGAGAACAATAGCACCGATCAGGAGTAGTACATAAGCCAGATAAGCCCACCAGGTTGCCCAAAGAGGTGGGTCAATAACGATGCGTAACGAGTGCGTATACGGGCTCCAGACACTTGACGTATTGGACGCGTTGACAACAAATGTATAGGTGCTGGGCGGGAGGTTGGTATAAGTAGCCGTTGACTGATTGCCGCTGTAAACCCAGTCTTTATCCAGGCCGATTAGCTTATACCGGTACTGGTTCTTATGGGTTTGGTTAAATTCAAGGGCTGCAAAATCAATAGACAGGAAGTTTTGCTCGTTGGTTAACGTAATTTCTGTCGTTTCATTAATATCCCGGTTTAAGGGAGAACCCGCTGTGGTAGCCGTCACCAACTGATTGTTGATGCGTAAAGCCGTGAGAGCGACTCGCGGCTTTACGGGATCTTCGCTTACTTTTCGGGGATCGAAGGCCGTATAACCGCCTGTCCCGCCAAAGATGAGTCGGCCAGTAGGGAGGGCAACATCGTGAAACTGCTTGAACTCTTCGCCGGGTAACCCATCATCGGCCATGTAGTTTCGGGCTTCGAACGTACGTGTATCAAATCGGCATAGTCCCCGGTTGGTACTGAGCCATAAATGACCGTCGCTCCCCGTTCGAATGGCGTAGATCACATTGTTCGACAGAGCCTGTCCTACGGTAAACCGCTGGATTTTTCCCGTAAGTTTATCCAGTCGACAGAGTCCTTCGCCAAACGTTCCGATCCAGAGATAGTTGTAGTGAAGCGGGTCCTGCGCCAGGCATAGAAGGGCGTCGCCGGGTAGTGTGCCGGCATCGGTGCCACCACTATGCCAGTGAATAAGCCGCTTGAGGGACAGGTCGGCGCGCAACAACCCATGATTCTTCGTGGCCAGATAAACACGCCCACCATCCACCACCATCGCCATAATCTCGTAGGGGTGGCCAGGGGGCAGGGGTAACGGAAAAGCGGTAAAGGTTTCCTGATCTGGATTATGCCGCACAACGGCTTGATTGTGTGGGCCCAATAAACCCCAGAGTTCACCCTGGGCTCCGGTCGATAAGGCACTTAACCGAAACTCGCCATTCGGAAGCCAGCGCGGCTCAATACCCGTTGGCAACACGGGCGCAAACAGCTTTCGGAAGGCGTTGTAGCGATAAGGAGCTATTTGTGGTGCTGTAATCCACAGGTTTTTACGACGGTCGAATTGATACCGCATGCTGGCCGACGATTGCTGCCTGATAACCGGAGGTATGGCCTCCAGTGGCACGCTGAACTGCTGCGTAAGCCAGTCAGTCTGGAAGTTCTGACTGTACGGCCAGGTTTGAAAGGGCCGCTTGTTGAGATCATACTTAATAACGCCGTCCCCGTTTAGGCCAATCCAAAGCACGTTGGTGCGGTCGACTAATAAGGAAACGGCCGAAAATTTTCCCAGCTTGGACACCTGATTGCCGGCCGATCCATCGAGCCCGTTATCGGGGGACGTTAGTAACGGAACCAGGCCATATTTGTCAGTATAGCGACTTTGGTTGATGTAATCGATCCCGCGGTAATCTTTGGTAAAGAGGGGTATAGCCGACGGTGATCCGGGTAGAGAAACAGTTTGCCTCACTTGCCCATTGGCCGGTTCAAATAACGCAAACTGACCGGGGAAGCCCAGCATCAATTCGCCGTTTGCCCGTTCGTGGAGGCTATATACTTCGTTCTGGGGTAATCCCTGCGCGATTCGAAAACCCACAAACTGCCCCGATGCGGGATCAAACCGAAACAGCCCATCTTTAGCGGCAAGCCAAAGTTGATTATATCGGTCGATCAATAGGGCATGAAGCGTCCGCTGAATGGTATCGCCCTGCATGCCCCAGTGGCGGTGCGAAATGGTGCCGTTGGCATTTAACCGGAAAAAGCCGTTTGTCAGCGTGGCTACCCAGACATTGCCTGCATTATCGGGCTGAATGCCAATTAATTGGTCCCGGCCCAGGGCTTTCAAAAAGGCCTGTGAGTTTGAAATACGGTGGCTTTGTTCCGTAACGGGGTCGAACCGATCAATATGATTATTTTCGGTACGCAGCCAGAGTTTGTTCTGTTTATCGTCTTTTATTTCGTATATACTGCTGAAAGATAGCGATTTAGATTGTTGGGGGTTGTGCGTGTAGATGCGGAAGTGAACGCCATCGTACCGGCACAGACCGTCGCGGGTGGCGAGCCAGACGAAGCCATATTGATCCTGAATAAGTGATTTGACAAACCCCTGGGGCAGTCCATTTCGAACCGTAAGGTATTCAGGTTCAGGAGCCGCTTTGGCCAGTACCGACAAACCAAGTAGCCCAACTAAAAAACAGCGAACTACCCATTGCTTACCCATATTCCAACGTAAAAAATGCCCAGCTGGGCTTGTAAAAAAATCAACCAGGCATAAACTATAAAGTCTGGCTGCTGGTCTACTTATTGTTAATATACTCTTTTCTGGTGAAAAGAACCTATTTTCGTCTGCACTTCGCTTCTCCGTTCGTTCGCCTACCATGCATATTGTCCTTAAAACTCAGGTTGAGCAATCACTTCCCGCTGTCTGGGCAGGCTTTGACCGTACCCTTTTCGAGAAACTCAGCCCGCCTTTTCCACCGGTAGACGTTGTTCGGTTTGATGGTTGTCTAAAAGGGGACACGGTTCATTTAAGACTAAATTTTCTGTTCTTTCGCCAGGACTGGATCAGCCATATCATTGATCAGCAAACGAGCCATAACGAAATTTTTTTTGTTGATCAGGGCTTTCAGCTCCCTTTCTTTCTATCCTACTGGCAACACCACCATCGACTTCAACGTTCGGTTGACGATCAAACCATCATTGTTGATGACATTACGTTTAAAACGCCGTTTCGATTAACAGATTATTTATTTTACCCGCTTCTTTGGATACAATTTGCTTATCGTAAACCAATTTATCGGCGGATATTCCGTAGGGCATAAAATTAGACGATAGATTCGATTAGTCCACTGATTTAGTCGCATAATAGCTGATCGAAGCCGAATTTGCAAAAAAGCATGAGGGCTTCGGTTAAGTTTTTGCTTAAATGCCCGCGTTCTGATCAAGGCCAACCGGCCTCCGTTGTACAAACGTACTTTCTCAACTGCCCGGATTCATTTACATTTGTCTAGAACGGTCCTTTACTTACACTGCATGAAACTACCTAATTTAACGACTCGCATTTTTCTGGGCATGGTGCTTGGTATTGCCATCGGTTATTTTTTCCCGGCCACAACGTCTGGTTTTTCGGGTACTGATCTCAATATCCTATCCAAAATATTCCTCCGGCTCATAAAGATGATTATTGGCCCGCTGGTTTTTGCCACACTGGTCGTTGGTATTGCCAAGCTGGGTGATTTTGGAACCGTTGGGCGAATTGGCCTTAAGACATTAGCTTATTTTTATTTTGCCACCATTCTGTCACTGGTGGTTGGTCTTCTGGTGGTTAACATCATGAAGCCAGGCGAAGTGATGAGTATAACCAGACTGCCCGCCAAAGGGACTGACGTCGGGGTAACGGTACAAAAATTTACGCTGGAGACGTTTTTTACACACATTGTGCCAACCAGTTTTATTGAAGCTTTAGCCACAAATGAAATTCTTCAGATTGTCGTCTTCAGCATATTTTTTGGGATTGCCGTGGGGGCCATTGGTGCACAGGGGAAAATCATCATTAAGGCGCTCGATGCCCTGTCTCATGTGATGTTCAAGGTCACTAGCTACGTGATGTCTTTTGCGCCATTTGGGGTTCTGGGGGCCATTGCGGCCATTGTTGCCCAGCAGGGATTGGGTATTCTGGGTGGCTACGCTTATTTGATTCTTTGTTTTTTCGGGGGGCTACTCTTCTTTATTTTCGTGGTGCTGTCGCTCATTTGCCTGGTCGTCGGTATTCCCTATTTTGCCCTGTTAAAAGAAGTTCGTTCAGCTGTCATTCTGTCCTTCAGTACGGCTAGTTCTGAAGCGTCATTTCCTCAGACCATAGAAGCCCTGCGCCGTTTTGGCTGTTCCGAGCGGATTATTTCTTTCGTTCTGCCGCTTGGGTATTCTTTCAACCTCGATGGCTCCATGCTGTACATGACCTTTGCTACGGCGTTTATTGCCCAGGCCTATCACGTACCACTCAGCATCGAACAGCAGATTACGATGATGCTCACGCTGATGATTACCTCCAAAGGAATTGCCGGGGTGCCACGGGCCTCCCTAGTGGTTATTGCCGGAACCATGTCGCTGTTTAACCTGCCCATTGAAGGGCTGGCGCTGCTGCTGGGTATTGATCAGGTGCTGGATATGGGCCGCTCGGCGACGAGTGTGGCCGGTAATGCCGTAGCGACCTGTGTGATTTCAAAATGGGAGGGCGAATTCAGAACTCAACCCATTGAGACGGACGAAGTTGCCGCTTAATAAAACGAAATTGGTCCGTATAGACTGGCCGTTCGCGGGAAGGTGTATATTTAGGCTCTTGTAACCACCATCTTTTCTTATTCTGCATCGTCCTATGGCCCAACCTGCTCTGCTGGAGACCGAATTGGCTCCCTTTTTTACAACGAAAGCTCCCTTTCAATTCCCGTATAATTTTCGGGAGGGATTTGTTAAATACTGGCCTATAGTATCGCTCGTATTTTTGTTACTGGCCTTGCCTGGAATTTTGGCTTTTCTGGGAATCGGAGCTGCCTTTATGCCACTCTCCTATATGGGTGGCGCAGGACTTGGACTCGGCTATACCATAGCGATGGTTATTGCACTGGTTCAGATAGTCCTGGGCTTTATGGCGCTTCCCGGCTTGTTTAACCGGAAGCGGACAGGCTGGGTGCTGAGCTATTACGCCCAGTTATTAAGCATTGTCAGCAGCATTTTTTCTTTCAGTCTGATTGGTATCTTGCTGGGATTGTTATTTCTGATGTTGCTTTTTCAGGTTCGGGACTATTATAACTAATGGATCGATTTACGTATTAATTGGTTTATCGGGCCATGATGGAAACATTGTGGCCTTTTTTATTGCCGCCTGTATAGCCGGTTGACAGTTCATCCGTAAATTGGTTGACGTTATGTGCCAAAAGCTGGTAGTTTGAGCCAATGGAACACGATCACCCATTTCCCTAAACTAGATGAACATACTTGAAACCCACCACATTGTTAAGCAGTACGCTGAACACCGAGCCCTCGATGATGTCAGTTTATCCGTGCCACAAGGGTGTATTTTCGGATTACTTGGTCCCAATGGTGCGGGCAAAACGTCGCTTATTCGAATCATCAATCAAATTACAGCACCCGATTCGGGTGAGGTAATCCTGGCTGGTGAGCGATTGAATCCCAGCCATATCAAGCGAATTGGCTACCTGCCAGAGGAACGGGGCCTTTACAAGAAAATGAAGGTTGGCGAACAACTCCTCTACCTGGCCCAGCTGAAAGGTCTGACGGAAAAGCAGGCCATGGAAAAGTTGAAAATCTGGTTTGTGAAGTTCGATATCAAAACCTGGTGGTCCAAAAATGTCGAGGATCTTTCCAAAGGGATGCAGCAAAAGGTGCAATTTGTGGCAACCGTCATGCACGAGCCCGACCTGATTATTCTGGATGAGCCCTTCTCGGGTTTTGACCCAATCAATGCGAACCTGATTAAAGACGAAATTCTGGAATTGCGCGATAAAGGTAAAACGATCATTTTTTCGACGCACCGTATGGAATCCGTTGAGGAATTGTGTGATAATATCGCCCTGATCAACCGGTCCCATAAGGTGCTCGACGGACCGAAGCGGGCGATCAAAGAGCAATTTAAAACCCATACCTATCACGTTGAATACCAGGGTGAACTGGAGACTTTACCCACTGCCTTTGATGTGCTTAAGACGCAGGCAACCGATGATGGATTTATGCGGGCCGACATCCGGATTCCACCCGATGCTGCCGTTAATGACCTTATTCGTTACCTCCTCGATCGGGTGGCCGTTCGGGCGTTCGGCGAGAATATACCCAGCATGAACGATATTTTTATTCAGGCCGTAGGCGAAGTGCCAACGACCTAGTAGTGGTACCTGAATTTTGTCTTAATCAAGCTACATCTTTGCGCCGACCCAATTGGCCGGTCTACCAGAATGAATACAATTTTCCTCATTATCAAGCGCGAGTACATGGTTCGGGTGCGCAAAAAGTCGTTCATTATTATGACGATTTTGGGCCCATTGCTGATTTTTGGCTTCTATGCCCTTATTGGCTGGGCAGCGGTCAGTTCGATCAACCAGAAAAAAATTGCGGTCGTCGATGAAAGCGGCCGTTTTATCAATCAATTCAAAAATGACGACGAAACCGTCTACGCCTATCCAAAGCAATCGCTGGCAGAGGCTAAGAAAACGTTTGTCAAGCAAGGGTATAATGCCTTGGTGTTTATCCCCAAAAATGTAATTGAGCAACCCAAAACGGTACAGATTTTCTCGGAAAAAAGTGTAAGCCTGTCGTTGCAAAGCAATATTGAGCGAGCCATTTCCAAGGAAATTGAAACCATCAAATTAGAGCAGGCGGGCATTACCCAGAAGGTAATTCAGGACGCAAAAGTGAACGTTGACGCACAAACCATCAGCCTGAATGACGGGGGCGAAAAGAGTAACAATGGCATTGCAACGACCATTATCAGTGGATTTTGTGCGTTGTTGATCTACATCTCCGTCTTGATTTACGGAACCCAGGTCATGCGCGGGGTGATGGAAGAAAAAACCAACCGCATTGTGGAGGTCATTATCTCGTCCGTAAAACCTTTTCAGTTGATGCTGGGCAAAATTATCGGTGTTGCCCTGGTTGGCTTGACTCAGTTTATGCTCTGGATTGTACTGACTGTTGGCCTGATGACGCTTGGTTCCCAACTGATCGGTCAAAAAGAAACAGCGCAATCGGCGGTAACGACCCGTATGAATGGGATGCCGGGCGGACAGGAAGTACAAAGTAAAATGGCAACGGCCAAAAATCCGGTTGCAGATGTGATGGCGGCCATTGGAACTCTTAATATTCCCCTGATTGTCGGCTGTTTTCTATTCTATTTTCTGGGCGGCTATTTGCTGTATAGTGCTCTGTTTGGTGCGGTTGGCGCGGCCGTCGATAACGAGACCGAAACCCAGCAATTTATGTTTCCCATCATGATGCCTATCATTGCTGCTATTGCCTTCGCCCAGATTGCCGTACGGGATCCCGATGGACCGCTGGCCTTCTGGACGTCCATGATTCCGTTTACATCGCCCGTGGTGATGATGGTCCGTATACCGTTTGGTGTACCCGTTTGGGAACTGGCCTTATCCATGGTGTTACTAGTGCTGGGCTTCGTTGGTACCACCTGGTTAGCGGCCCGGATCTACCGCGTCGGTATTCTGATGTATGGTAAAAAAGTATCGTTCCGCGAACTCTCGAAATGGGTGTTTTATAAAGGTTAGGTCTGTTTACGGTTTGTGGTTGGCTGACGCGCCAGTTGCTTTCGCGCCCGCCAACCACAAACCATAAACGTATACCACAAACCGGATACTAAAACCCGATATCTAGCACTAACGGCTGCACCAACCATTGGCCAGTCGTTACGTTATAAATTGTCCGGAAACCAGCCTCGAGCGGGGTGCGTACCCGCAGGGCATTGAACACAAAGGACACGTCGAGGCCGGTTGTCTGGAACGTATGCCGCTGCGTTTCGTATCCGCGTAACCGGCCATTCGTATCCCGCAGTTCGACAAGCGATTGCCCATTGGTAGCGTCATAAAATCCACCGGCTTTGATGCGTTGCACATACAGCCACCGGCCAAATGACCAATGCGTATCAGCTATAGGAAGTCGGTATTCGATACTACCCGCCCTGATTTTATCATCACTGACGTATAACTGCCCGCGGGGAAAAAACACAATTGAACTAAACTGATAGTTGCCCCGTACCTGCTCCTGATACCCCGCCCGGAACCGCAGAGAATGGTGTTTGGCCAATCCCGGGAAAAATGCAGTGGCTTGGACGCCCCACTGTTCAGCGGTTAGTTGGCCACCAAACGGAGTAGTTCGGTAAGTGGCCGAAAGCGTTTGGCCCCAGCGGGGCGCAACATCGCGTTTACTCTGGCGAAGCAGGCGCGAATAGCTAAACCCATAGGTAAGCGCATTCAGCGATCCCGCTGCTCCAACCTCCGTGATGTACCGATAAGGCAGATCATAACCCGTTACGTGCAGATAATTGTAGTAAGCCGACAGGCTAAGGTTCTGGCTGTATTTGGAGTTGGTTAGCTGGAAAGGTAATCGAACGCCCGCCGTCAACTGGTTATACTGCCAGCGGTCGGTACGAAAGCTATCGGCGGGCGCTACCCGGTCAATGTACAGGGATGTACTGCGCGAACCGCGCTGGAAACTAACGTCGATGATCGGATAAAGCCCCTGATAACTCAGTAAGGCAAAGGCGTTACCGGCCCGTTCCGACTGGTTGTAATTGTAACCAACGCTAATTTGCGTTGTACTCAGTAAATCCTGCGAACTCAACCCTACTGCCAGCGCCTGCCCCGTACTACTGAACACGGGCCCCCAGCTGTAAATATTGACGGAGTTGGCCACACGCCTAAATCGTGTAGGTTTGTAGTTGGCCTTGCCCGATAGGGAGTCTGTAAGTGCCAGACGACCCTGTGCCGCACCCGGCTCCAGTTTACTGAGTGGCCCAAAATAGCGGACAGCCTGCTCCCGCACTGGTTCCATAACGGGTTTCCAACGGGCAGGTTCCAGTGGCATGTCATCAATGCGGTAGCCCGTTGCCGAAAAATCTTCGAAAGTAAGGCGCGACCCCGATGGCGACACAGCCGCGTGGTAGGCGGCCAGTGGGCGCGAGGTAACCTGGAACACCTGGCCGGATCGGGTATCTAACGCATAAATATTGTCGATACCTGATCGGGGCGAGTTATAGAACACATACTTGCCCCAGGGCTGCGGGTGGCTGATGTTTTCGTTGGCTCGTGGCAGCAAATCCGTTCGAACGCCAGATTCGCTGTCAATACGTTGAATCGTTTTCTGGCCATTTTTCAGGGCTACTGCCACAATGGTTTTGTTATCCTGCCAGCGCGGGTGCTGATAAAACTCGTTGTCGGGGTTGGGGATGGCTTTTTGAATCTTGCCCGTTTTTGCATCCAGAACAAGCAACCTGATTTTGTAGCGGTCCGTATTTTCGACCACTACTAGCCGGCTGTTATCGGGGGAGAGCGCGGCCACCGTGTAGCGGGCGCGGTGCGTCAGGCGGGTAAGTTTCCCCGATTTTAAGTCTAGTATGCGAATGTTCGAATAAATACGCTGTCCCCAGCGGGGATCATAGCCAAACTCAATCCAGCAGGCTTTGGTGGCCGAGGCAGAAAGCATGTCCGGATCATTGGGAAATCCCTGCACAAAAACCGTTTTTTCGCGTCCCTGTTTATCCAGAATAACTAATCGGGGCGTATCGCCAAGGCCACTCTTCACCGCCAATACGGTCGAATCCGTTAAAAATTGAGGGTGTTGATAATTGGTAAAAACGGGTCGTTTGGAGTCCTGCTTTTCGGCCTTAACGGGAAACGTAGTGGCTGGTGTAATGGTCAGAGCGGCCTGTTGTTTCTGCCAGGTTTCGGTAAGATCATCCATCGTTTTTTGGTAAAGATCCTCCGTTCGTAACTTGGTTTCATCCTTAATGCTAGCCGAGAACGCAAACGGCCAGGGGAACCGACGGTAGTTTCGATTCAGGATGCGGCTCCAGACATCAGGGCCATACGTCCGTTTGAGGTACGTTGTCAGGAAATAGCCCAGCACGTAATGATTGGGCACGTTGTCGCGGTAGGAGCCCCCCACGGCTTTCTGGTAATCGAAGCGTTTTTTAGTTGATTCCAGTAAGTTTGCTCGCATGCCCAGGTCGAAATTGGGTATTCGGCCACGGCCGCTGTTGCTCAGCAGCGTTTCATTACTGACGGCATCGCCTTCGGCAAACCAGTCGGGAACGGTTAGCAGGGGGAGCCCCAGTCCCGTATTACCCAGAAAGGTATAAAGCACGCGGCCGTATCCCTGAAGGGCTTTGTCATTTTGGACGACGTGCCGGTATTCATGAACGGCCAGTAGATCAAGCCAGTCAAGCGTACCCATCAAGCCGGGATCCTGGGGAGCCACGGCAAAAAACTCCGACCGGCGTGGATACAGCGTAACGAAGCCATTGCTGTTTGTTGTCTGATTCTGAAGGAGTACGGAAATTCGGCGGGGCTGTTTCTGTAGGGATGCGCTGGCTGGCTCATACAAACTTTCCAGCCGTTTGGCCGTCCGCTGCGCCGTAGAATCGAAACCCGTTGGGTAAAGCACCCGGAAATGCGGAGTCGACAGGCGATACCAGCGCAAACTGGCCGGGTTCTGACTAAGAATAGGAAGTGTTTGGGCGGTAGCCAGATGACCAGCTAGCAGAAGCAGCGTGCGAAAGAAGTGTCGTTGTAACATGCGAATTCAAGGTACAAGGTTTTAACGAAAAAACGCCCCACATCGTCAATGCAGGGCGTAATCGTGCGATCCGCGTTACCTTATAGATACTTCACTACAAAATGGATCAGTTTCTTTACCTTCTCCGTATAAGGCGGATAAATGAATTTCATGGTGCCGAACTCGCGCTGCATGACACCCCGCTGGTTGGAAAACTCCTGAAAGCTGAAAAATCCGTTCGATTTACCCAGGCCGCTGTTGTTGACCCCACCAAAAGGTAATTCGACATTGCCGAACTGGAGCAGCGTGTCGTTGACGACGGTGTCACCCGCCGAACTCCGATCCAGAATATACTGAATGGATTTTTGCTTGCGGCTATGGATGTACAGGGCCAGTGGTTTTTCGCGCTGGTTAACGATGCGGAGCGCGTCGTCCAGCTCGGTAAAGGTGAGCACCGGGAGAACGGGGCCGAAAATCTCGTCCTGCATGATCTGCATCTCATCGGTCACGTCTTCCAGTATGGTTGGCTCAATGAAATTTTCATGGGCGTTCATCTGCCCGCCGTAGGTTATGGTGGCTCCTTTGCCGACGGCATCGTTCACCAGCTCCCGAATCCGGTCAAAATGGTGATTGTTAACAATTCGGGCGTAACTATCTGAGGCTTCAACCGGCTTGCCATCAGGGCTGTACATGCTCGCTAAGGTATGGCGCAGTGCCTGAATGAAGGCCTGACGGATCGAGTGATGAACCAGTACATAATCGGGGGCAATGCAGGTTTGCCCGTTGTTCAGACATTTTCCCCACGCGATCTGTCCGGCAGCCTGGTTTATGTCGGCCGACTCGTCGACAATGGCGGGCGACTTGCCGCCTAACTCCAGCGTGACGGATGCCAGGTGTTTGGCGGCTGCCGTCATCACGACCCGCCCAACGGCCGGACTGCCCGTGAAGAATACATGGTTGAACGGGAGTTCGAGTAAGGCTTTCGAAACATCGGCATCTCCTTCAAACACAGCGGCTTCCTGAATAGGAAATAGCTCGGCAATCATCTTCCTGATCAGCCCGGCCGTATGGGGCGTCAGTTCCGACGGTTTCAGGACAGCCACATTGCCTGCGGCAATTGCCGACACCAATGGACGGATACTCAGCACGAACGGGTAATTCCAGGGAGCAATTATAAGCACATTACCTTTGGGCTCGTGGATCAGATGACTTTTGGTGCCAATCAGCGCGAGCGGAGTTGGCAACCGCTGTGGTTTCATCCAGCTGTTCAGGTGTCGTATGGTGTGTTTAATCTCGGCATGGAGCGCCATCAGTTCGCCCAGGACAACTTCGGCGGATGGCTTTCGAAAGTCATCGTACAGGGCTTGTTCAATACTGCTCTGGTGGACGTTGATCCAGGTCTGAATCCGTCGGATGCGTTCAATACGTTGCCCAGCCGTGGTCAACGCCATGTGGCGAGCATGCTGGCGTTGAGTAGCAAACACCGATTGTAGCTCATTGTGCAGGCTGGTTTCGGAAAGGAGGGGAGTCATACACTTGTTGATACGTGATTCTGTAAGTTTTGATTTGCTCAACGACTAACCCGAACGATAAGTAGCCTGGCTGCCTGGTAGGTTACCTTTGAGGTAGTTTCATCCCAGAGATTGCACTAAAAATACAAAAAAGCAGTCGAATCAATGGGTATTGGCATTTAAAACACGAAACGTTATCTTAGCTGAAACTTTAGCAAACCCTTATTCTGGATGACGCTCGTCAGTGACAACATCCGCTATCTGCGCAAACTGAATGGTCTGACGCAAGAGCAGTTTTCTCGTAAAATAAATATAAAGCGTTCGTTATTAGGTGCCTATGAAGAAGGCCGTGCCAATCCGAACGGGCAAAATATTCAGGCTATTGCCAAAGCGTTTAACACGACGGTTGAACTGCTGACGCGGCAGGATCTGCGCAAACTTCGCGAAACGCCGAATCTAAGCATTCCGCTCGGCCAGCCTGCCAAAGCGGCAGACTCCCGGTTGAACACAATCCGGACGGATGGGAAGGTTGATCCCGACGAGGATGACCCCTTTCAGCACCCCGATTTTCCGGATATTTTTGCCCAGCCCAGCCCTCCGGTTCCTGAGCCGCAACCTCTTTCATCCGTACTGAACAAGTATTACCGCACACAGGATGAAAATCGACCGGCCCCTGTTCCCCCGGTTATTTTGCCCCCCGTCCGACCAAACCAGGGACAAACAGAGCGGTCACAGCCGGTAGCGTTTAAGTCAGAACAACCTGTACAGGAGCGAAATCAGGCATCCCTGGATGAATTGTTCAAACCGCAGCCGGAACCACGAGCTACACCTCCAGCGCCTAAGCCGTCGGTAAGTTACCCGGCTGACTCGATGGCGTTTAACAATGTATATGAGGGCCCTGCCAGCTCAACCCGGCCACATGCCTCGGCTCAACCCATTGCCCCAACGATTCCGGTCGTGATGCAGCGCCAGTTTGCTGACTATTGTCAGCGCTATCAGCAGGCCGACTTTCTGCACCACCTACCGGCCATGCACCTGCCCACATTGCCCGAAGGCCATTACCGGGCGTTTGAAGCGGGTGATGACTTTGTTTTTCCGAAGGCATTGTTGGTGGGCAAGTTTATTCGAAACTGGTTCGACATTGCCGACGGCAAGCTCTATGTTCTGCTTATTCAACCCCAGCGTTCCGACGGATCAGGAGCTGGTATCGTTTGCCGACGGGTTTATAATCAGGTGAAAGTAAAAGGAACCCTGCTGTTAACTGCCGACCGTGCCGATATTCAAAATCGGGAAGTTGTGTTGAAAGATGTGCAGGAGGTGTGGGAGATCGCTGCATTCGTTAGTCAGCAACTGCCTCCTCCTGCGCCAAATACAGACCGCCTGAAGCAATTAGTTGATGAACTACGCTTTGAGGTCGAACGAATTTGACATGTCTTGCTCAGGTCCGTTCCCTCACTAGTTTGCCCATTTGCTTAAATGGATAATCTAAGTCATTGACAACTGGTTAGGAAAGGGTAAATTAGATTATTGTTTTGAGTACAGGAAAGCGCTGGTCAATGAATCCGCGTTTGAGTCGTTCAAAATAGGTTTGATTTATGAGATTTTTCCTTCCTCTTTTAACTTGGGGGCTCTGGGGGCAGGTATTTTCCTGAAACCACAGCCCCCTACCGTTTTTAGCATGTCGATATAGGCTACTTTTGCCCCAATTATGCGTTATTTTCTTCAATTGGCATACAAAGGCACTGCTTACCACGGCTGGCAACGGCAACCAAATGGCTTGAGTGTTCAGGAAGTACTCGAAACAGCACTTAGCACTATATTACGGCAACCTATTGCCATTGTGGGTAGTGGGCGAACCGATGCGGGCGTGCACGCGGGTGAACAATTTGCTCATTTCGAATTTGACAACAGTCTGCCCACCAACCTGTTGAGGTCAATAAATAGCCTGATTCCACCGGATATTGCGGTGTATGACTGCTTCCCCGTTCGTTTTGATGATCATGCCCGGTTTACCGCCATATCCCGGTATTATCAGTATACAATCTGCCGCCGAAAAGACCCGTTTCGCGACGAGCTTGTCTATGTGTTTACCCTCCCCCTGGCCGTTGAGCGCATGAACGAAGCGGCTAATCGACTGTTGTATCATCTGGATTTTGAAAGCTTTAGTAAAGTCAAAACAGATGTCCTGACATTTAACTGCCAGATAGAACGAGCCGAATGGGAGCAGCACACCACCGGTGATTTGATCTTTCATATTAAAGCCAATCGGTTTCTGCACGGTATGGTTCGGGCAATCGTTGGCACCTTGCTGGCCGTTGGACAGGGGCGCTTGAGCGTAGACGATTTCGATCAGATTATTCTGGCGCGTGATCGACGGAAGGCCGGGCGAGCCGCCCCGGCTCAGGGGCTTTCCCTGGTCGAGGTCGGTTATCCCGTCGAGGTGTTTGCCGAACGAATAAGCGAAAGAGCGAATGAGTGAAAGAGCGCCTGTGCATCATTTTTACTTTTTCGCTTGGCTTCGTGTGGCTTTCACTCTTTCACTCTTTATTTCGTACCTTCAAGTAAAAAAGGAATTTTGTTAAGAATCGGAACGATCATATTAGCCGCTGGCGACTCGTCACGAATGGGGGGCGAACCCAAGCAGTTAATCAGCTATAAAGGCCAGTCGCTTTTACGACGGGTAACAGAAAGTGCACTGGCGCTACAACGTGGGCCCGTGGTTGTTGTTTTAGGGGCTAACCGGGCTCAGATCGTACCTGAACTCAGCGGGTTACCCATCACGCTGGTCGACAATGCAAGCTGGCCAACCGGTCAGGCATCGTCGCTGAAGACAGGGCTGGCCGCCCTGTACATCATCAATAAGGACATTGACGCCGTTCTCGTGCTGCATACCGATCAACCGCTGGTATCGCTCGGCTTGTTGCAGCACATGGTTGACGTGCAAAACGAAGAAGGTAAAGGCATCGTGGCCTGTCGCTATGATACGCAGATTAGTGTACCGGCGCTGTTTCACCGTAATTACATCAACGAGCTCCTCCAACTGGAAGGCGATAAGGGCGTTAAATGGGTGATTGTCCGGCATCGGAGCGACTGTTCGGAAGTGCCGTTCGAAGCCGGAGCCATTGACCTGGATTCCAGACGGGATCTGGACCTGTTTCAACAGGTAATCACACATACCCTGTAGAAGCCGATGATCCGAATCTGTTAATAAGTCCATGCAAAAACTAGCCACTGCCAGCGAGCTTCAAACACGCCTTCGAACCGTTCTTGATCTCGTTGAACGGGAGTTCGCTACGCTAACCGAGGAGCAGCTTCGATGGAAACCCGCGCCCGACCGATGGAGTATCGTTGAGTGTTTGCAACACCTCAATCTGGCCGAGCGGTTCTATATTCATAATATTCAGCACAAGGTGGATGCGCTGGGGCTGATACAGACAACTCCCGTCGACCAGCTTCTGGTGAGTGATCTGGTGGGCAAAGCCATGTTGGTGGCGGTTGATCCACAAGCCAGGTTAAAGCTGCCAGCACCGGGTGTAATTTATCCGAGAAAAGCGGCTGATCTACTACCTGATGATGTAGTTCGGCAATTTGTGGACCTGCAAACCTTATTGAGCACCCAGTTGACTAAAGCGGTTTATCTGGACTGGAATCGGGAGAAAGTGATGTCGCTTTTTGGGAACTGGCTCAAACTCCGGCTGGGTGATGCGTTCAGGATGCTGGTTGCTCATACCGAGCGGCATATAAAGCAGGCCATGCGGGTAAAAGCAGAAATGGATACTTTTGTGGCTTAGTATAACTCTAAACTCATAGATTTTCGCTTCTGAACCCTATTATTGCAATGGTTCGGAACCGAAAAGCTAAATGACTGGTGTTGATGAAAAATTATATTGTTCAGGATTCCTGGAATATTGTTGAAGAAGGGTTTCACCGTGACTTTAATGAAATTACCGAAAGTGTCATGTCACTGGGTAATGGCCGACTTGGTCAGCGCGGGAATTTTGAAGAGAAATTTACGGGAAAAACCTTACAGGGTAACTACGTTGCCGGTGTCTATTACCCCGATAAAACCAGGGTAGGGTGGTGGAAAAACGGCTATCCTGAATACTTCGCCAAAGTGCTGAATGCGGCCAACTGGATTGGTATCGACATTGATATTGAATATGAATCGCTCGATTTGAACCACTGCGAGGTACGGGATTTCAAACGGGTGCTGAATATGCAGGAAGGTTATCTGGAACGTTCATTTGTTGCCATTCTGAAGAGTGGCCGCGAAATCCAGGTAAATGCCAAACGGTTTTGCTCCATCGTTGACGACGAAGCCGGAGCCATTCGCTATGCCATCAAACCGCTGAATTTTGAGGCTAAAATAACCATCACCCCGTACATCAACGGCGATATCCGCAACCGCGACGCCAATTATGATGAAACGTTCTGGGATGAAGTGCGGAAAGAAACCGGTTATGGCGAAGCATATATCGAGCTTCGAACGCGCAAAACGGGCTTTCACGTCGCCAGCGGTATGTGCGTCGAGATTGAGCAGGATGGTGTAAAAGTCGATTACCAGTCGCAGCCCATCAAGTACGAGAAATATGTGGCCAACCGCATCACGCTCGATTGCCGGAAAGGCCAGGAAACGGTCGTGTATAAATATGCCGTGAACCTCTCATCGTTGAATTACGATTCGGACACGATCATTAAGGATGCCCATCAGTACATTCAGCGAATTACCCGAAAAGGGTACGAAAAAATGCTGTTTGAGCAGAAACAGGCTTGGGCCGATAAATGGAAAACGAACGACATAATCATCGAAGGGGATATTGCCGCTCAGCAGGGCATCCGGTTCAATATTTTTCAGCTCAATCAGACCTATACCGGTGAAGATGAGCGATTGAATATCGGGCCGAAAGGCTTTACAGGGGAGAAATACGGCGGATCGACCTATTGGGATACCGAAGCCTACTGCTTGCCCTTCTACCTCGCCACGGCCGACCAGAAAGTGGCGAAAAATCTGCTTGTTTACCGGTACAAACAACTCGGGAAAGCCATTGAAAATGCGCAGAAACTCGGTTTCCGGGCTGGTGCCGCACTCTATCCGATGGTGACCATGACGGGCGAAGAGTGCCATAACGAATGGGAAATCACGTTTGAGGAAATCCACCGGAACGGCGCCATTGCCTACGCCATTTATGACTACGTCCGCTATACTGGCGACGAACGGTATCTGGTCGACTACGGGCTGGAAGTACTCATTGCCATTAGCCGCTTCTGGAGCCAGCGGGTCAACTACTCAAAAGCCAAAGATCAATACGTGATGCTGGGCGTGACGGGCCCGAATGAGTACGAAAACAACGTCAACAACAACTGGTACACCAACTACATTGCGGCCTGGACACTCCGGTACACCACCGAAGCCGTTGCGAAAGTGAAGGCGATCGACCCGTCGGCCTACGCGGAGCTGATTGACCGGATTCACTTCCGCGAAGAGAAAGAATTAGCCACCGCCCGGCAGATCGTGGAGAAAATGTACTTGCCGAAGGATGACGCCTTAGGCGTTTTTCTGCAACAGGAAGGCTTCCTGGATAAAGATCTGATGCCCGTTTCGGATATCCCCAAAGGGCAACGGCCGATCAACCAGAACTGGTCGTGGGATCGGATTCTGCGGTCGTGTTTCATCAAGCAGGCCGACGTATTGCAGGGGCTATACTTCTTTGAGGATGAGTTCGATACCGAGACGCTGAAGCGAAATTTTGACTTTTATGAGCCGATGACCGTTCATGAATCATCGCTCTCGCCCTGTGTGCACTCCATTCAGGCATCGAAACTGGGCCTGAAAGAAAAAGCTTATGAAATGTACCTGCGTACGGCCCGGCTGGACCTGGATGATTACAACAACGACACTGAAGACGGTTGCCATATCACGAGCATGGCAGGAACGTGGCTGGCAGTTGTGAAAGGGTTTGGCGGCTTTCGGATCGAAAGCGGGAAAGGCACCGAGTCCCGGGTTATTCTCAATCCGTATTGCCCGGACAACTGGCAATCCCTGTCCTTTAAGATTCGTTTCCGGAGTGTGTTGTTACAGGTAACGACCACTCAGCAGGACGTAACGGTGCATAATTTCTCGGGAGAACCCCTTACCATTCAACTGCTCGGCAAAGAGGTGACGGTGAAGGCTGAGAGCCACAAAACCGTGAGCACGAAGGTTTTGGCCTAATTCATTCGTTGATTTATAACGCTATTTCGTAGAATGAGTGGTAAACGCGTCCGGTTTGAGGCCGACCAAATACAAGCGAAGTGCTTTTGTGTTTGGTCGGCCTTCTGGTTGCTGTCGGGTTGCTTTTTTTTGCTGGCCTGTCAATCGACTGAACAGCAGAAAGCCACAGCACCAGGGGTAATAACGCCTGCGTTTTACCACTGGAAATCGACCTTTTCGCCCACGCGCCCGGAACTGGAAACACTGAAAGCGCTAAACGTTCAGAAACTGTATATCCATTTTTTCGACGTCGATTGGGATGCCCGAACGCATCGGCCGGTACCGAAAGCGTTTGTGCGCTTCCGGCAAAAGCCCGTTGGCAACGTGGTGCCGGTGATCTTTATTACGAATCGGACGCTGCTGAACCTGTCGCCGACCGGGATCGCTGAACTGGCCACTCATATTAAACAGGCTGTTACACAAATCAGCCAGCAGAACAGGATTCGCTTTGGTGAAGTACAGGTCGACTGCGACTGGAGTCCCCGAACCCGCGACCGGTATTTTCGGTTGCTCTCGCTGCTGACTAAACAGTTTTCCTGCCCACTCTCGGCAACCATCCGCCTGCATCAAATCAAATACACTGACCAAACGGGTATTCCGCCCGTATCGCGCGGGATGCTGATGCTCTATAACGTGGCGGACTGGAAACGGGCCGACACGCGTAACTCCATTTATGATGCTGACGTAGCGAATCAATACCTGTCTTTTTTGCCTACCTATCCACTGCCGCTGGATGTTGTGTTGCCGCTATTTCGCTGGACGGTTGTGTACCGGCACAATCGTTTTCTGACCTTTCTGAATAACGTTGATCGTAAAGCGCTGGTCAACAGTTCATTTCTGGCTCCACAAGCCGATAGCATGCGGTTTATGGCCACGCGGGACACCGTCGCGCTGGGATTATCCGTGCAACGGGGTGACCTGTTTCGGGCAGAGGCTGTTCCGGCTGAAACACTGGTGAATGAAAAAAAACGATTACTGCGTCAGATTCAGAACCAACGGATTACATTTGCTTTGTACCACCTCGATTCAACGGCACTAGCTGCTTATTCTCTTGAAACGCTTCAAACACTTCTTGGCAATGGGTCGCTTCCGTAGGCCTGCCTTCATGCTTTTTGTGCTAATTGGCTTTGCCTGTGGCCCCTCGTTCGATCCAAACGAGTTTATGAGTTTTTTCATGCCCGAAGCGGGCAATGCTCAGCCGGAAGACAGTCGCTATATCTTTACCCCGCAGTTTTATAATAATGCAGAAATCGCTGAGCAGTACGGGGAAAATCCGGTGCCCGTCGTTGATGAAAATATAGAAGCCTGGGTAAATTATACCGGTAATAAGGTGCCGGATACGTTGGTGAGCCGGGCACTATATGACGAAGAAAGCTCCGCCGTTCGGGTACTAACCTCAAGTTTAGATCGAAACAACCCTGAAGCCGTTGCTTATTTGAGTTTTGCCTGGGCGGCCGATAATGGGCAGGGCAGCCCCTGGAACCCAAACGCTTCCCAGGCCGATAGCGCACAGCTACCACAAGAACTTGATGAGGCCAAAAAGCGCTATCAGATAACAAAAGACCCTTTCCTGAAAGAACGGTATGCCTTTCAGGCAGTGAAGCTTGCCAGCGAAATGGGTAAGCCTAACCAGGCGCAGCAACTCTATGATCAATTGGTTAGTCCATTGCCAAAAAAGACCTTTATCAGCGATTGGGCTCTGTGTCGTCGGGCGGGGGCCAGCCTGGCCGTGGGCGATACGGCAAAGGCTATTTATGAATTTGCGCAGGTATTCGACCGGTGCCCGTCGCGCCGTAAAGCTGCCGAAACGAGCCTCCGGAAATATGGTATCCAGTTTCGGGAAAAGGCCCTGGACTATGCCAGAACGGATGAAGAACGGGCGGCTGTGTATGCGCTCTGTGCCATTCAGCCGGGCATTCCGCTCGGCGGAACCGATGCGCTGACCATGCTGAAAGAAGTTGTTCGGCTGACACCCAAAAATCCCCTGATCGAGCTGATTATGGCGCGGGAAATCAATCGGAATGAGTACTATTTTTTCATGACCGACGAGGAGTATACACGCAACAACATGAGTCAAACACCCGATTCGCTGGGGTTTGCCAACCGGAAAAGCCAGGCGCCCTCGTATTTTGATCAACTGCGTTCGTTTGCACTCGAATCGGCCAACAATAAAGCACTGGCGGACCCGGCATTCTGGTACACGGCGGCCGCGTATCTAGACTATCTCGGGAAAGATTACGTGGCGGCTCAAACGCATCTTGACCAGGCGGCTCTGTTGCCCCCAACCAATAAAGCGTTGACAACGCAGATTGCCGTACAGCGGATGCTCCTCTTATCGGCTCAAACCGAAACTATTACGCCCGAAACCGAAAAGCAGCTGATTGGCTATCTGGAAGCGTTCGACAGCACTGGAAATTTCCGAATTAATAACGCCTACATTACGGTCTGTAAGCAGTTTGCCGCCAAGTACACGTATCAGGAAGCGCCTAAAAGTGGCTGGTTGTCGAGTTGTAGCCGTTCCAAAACGCAGCCGGTGAATGGCAACGACCAGGCTAAATCCTATCTGTTTACCATTCTGACAACCCAACCTGGCACTGGTACCTATTTTGCGAGCACAACTGAGCCTCACGCCATCGAGGATACGGTTTCATCGGCCACTATTCGGGAAACAATTCGGTTTATCAGTCAGCCAAATCAAACTGACTTTGACAAACGATTGATCATGTTATCGGCTTTGACCCCTGACCAACTGACCTTGTTGCTGGGCCGTCGGCTGATGATGGAGCACCACTATGCTGAAGCGGCCGATGCGTTCGGCAAGGTAAATTCCAAGCTGTGGCAGACTGAACCCTTCACGCTCTACTTTAACACCAACCCATTCGCTGTTAAAATGCCACGAGTCGTGGCAGCCGATCAAGCAGGGGCGGCCAAAACCACATCGACGTCGACCGAAGTGAACTTCCCGGCAGAGCAGCAGGCAAATACGTACACACCCGTTCAGTTTGCCCGGCATATGGCTGATTTAGAGACGCAAGCCAAATCCGCTACGGGTGATCAGGCGGCTGAACTTTATTATCAACTGGGGTGCGGGGCCTGGAATCTGAGCTGGTATGGTAATGCCTGGCTGCTCGTAAAGTCGTACTGGAGTGCGGGAGAACCGCCCGTATATGATGTGCCGACCGACCCGGTTGCCAAACAAAAACGCTTCGATGAGCTGATGAACACGGATTATTATACGACATCGCACGCCAGAGGGTATTTTGAACAGTCGGCAAAAGCGGCCAAAACCATTGCCCTTGCCGACCGATCTGCGTACATGGCCGCCCGTTGTGAAGACCATGCGTTTGCTGTGCAGCGCTCGATCGAGCAGATCAGGAACGGGTATGTATATGAGGAAGATTCTACGTTTGTAAAAAATATGCTGGCATTGCGTAAAACGAAGTATGCCAGCGCCTATACCAAATTTTTCAAAAATCACCGACGAAGCTTATTCGATAAAGAAATGATTCGTGAATGCGCCATGTACAAAGATTTTTTGACGTTTGGTGAGGAGAACGAGAAGTGACGAAACCGTGTAGATTCTCTCCTTAGATAAAAACAATCTAATTCAGCTCTGTTTTCCTGTACATAAACAGGCTAGTTTACAACCTTATACCTGACCTACACATGGCCACTAAACCAAACGCCGGAGGGAATTTTAACTGGGTAGCTCCCGTCTATGACACCCTGGCGTTCCTGGTTTTTGGCCATAAATTACAGCGGGCGCAGGTGGTTTTTCTGGATCGAATACCCGTTGGAGCTTCGGTCCTGCTGGTAGGTGGGGGGACGGGCTGGTTATTGGAACAACTTCTGAAGCGTAGCCGTACCCAACGCATTGTGTACCTCGAAACATCAAGCGCCATGGTGGCCCGCGCCAGTCGGCGGATGATCCGGAAATCATTAGTAGGGTCCGTCGATTTTCGGGTCGGCGACCATACCGCCCTATTGCCTGATGAGTCGTTCGACGTACTTATCACGCCCTTTGTTCTGGACCTATTCACCGAAACGACCCTGAAAAGCCAGATTATCCCGCCCTTGCTGAATGCACTCAACCCCGCCGGGTTGTGGCTGGTAACTGATTTCGTTCATCCTTCTGTCTGGTGGCAGCAAGCACTTTTGTGGGTGATGATCCGCTTTTTTCGGCTAACGGCTGGTATTGAAGCTAGTCGACTGGTGAACTGGCAGCAATGTCTGCTTGCTATGAATTTGTCACTACAGGGGCGAAAACGTCAGGTTGGCGGCATGGTGTCGGCAGAAGTATGGGAGCGCTTAAGCCCACAAAGCCAGCGTTAGAGATCCCGAAAGAGCTTTCCCAATGCCCGGTAATTACTGATCTCATACCATTCTTCAGTACCCAGATTTAGCCATTGACCGTCGCGCTTGGGGCGTTTTAACTGCGCATCATCCGGATCATAATCGTATTTGTAGACCTGGCTCATCACGTGCTGTAAGGTTGGCCAGGCGAGTGTTTTTGTTTGTTCACGGCGGTTTTCAACCGTTGTTAGTTTGACGGTACGTTCGGCGAAAGAAGCGGTCAGCCGGAGTTCCATATCTTCTTTTGGGTCGCTGAGATTCAGATAGGTTAGCTCAAAAGGTCGCTCGCGTCCCATCGCTTCATACGTTGCCTGAATCAACTCCTGCATTAGGTATTGCCAGTCGTCGGGGTTTTCGGGCTTTCCGTGGTTTTTTTTGCTGCCATCCGTTTCGATGGTAATGCTCCAGAAGTCATCATCTTCATCCAGCTCATCCTCATCCAATGGCTGTAAGCGGGTTTTACGCACCAAAGCCGCCAGCGATTCCCACCAGGCTCGGGGTAGCCGCCCGGCCCACGCATAGTCGTCATCACGCGTGTAACCTTCCGCGATCAACTCGTCATCGTCGATATCTTCGCGGCCTGGGTAGGTGATGGCAAGGTCGACCTGAATGGCGTTGGCGGCTACGGTTGTAATGGATAGCGTATAAAAATACGAATACGGTGCAGGCAGCGACCGGGCCGTCTGGTAACGAATCTGAAGACTTTTGAATGACATAACGTGTCGGTTAACAAGTGCGCAAAGTTAACCTATTTGCGCTATCGTCGCGTTCTGATCCACTTTACCCGTGGGTGTTTCGGCAAATTGGGTAACGGTAATGTGTTCTTTCGGTACAGCATACGGTCCAAGTGATTCCCGAATGGCATGCTGTAGGCGTTGCCATTGTTCATCGGTAATTGGATCACGCTCGCTGATTACCACAACTCGTTGGCCCAATCGCTCATCGGGCAGGCCCGCCACAAACAGGCGGGGAGTCGGCTTGTCGAGGGCAGTCTTATCCGTAGCCAGCACCGATTGAATCAGCAACTCGACTTGTTCGGGCTGCACCTTCACGCCCCCACTATTGATCACCCGGTCGGCCCGGCCAAGCAACCTGAATTGAGTGCTTTTGCCGTTGGAATCAACTAGCAGATCCACTACATCGTTGGTCTGAATACGCTCAAAATTTGTAGCGGCTGACGTGATATGAAGGCACCCGCGCGTATCGGTGCCCAACTCGACACCCATCAGGGCCGTAAATACGTCGCCCGCATCGGGTCCGTTAAGTCGCCGGAGGGCAATGTGCGAAACGGTTTCGGTCATGCCATAGGTGGCATAAATGGGCGCGTTAATTTCTTGCAATGCCTGCTCTAAAGTCAGGCTTGTAGCGGCTCCACCTACCAGAATAGCCTTCAACCGGTTAAGGATAGCCACTTGTTGAGCCCGACTTTCAGGTTCGGGATTGGCTAGTATTGTCTGTAACTGAAGCGGGACCAGGGCTGTAAAGGCAAACGTGGCCGTCGCTGGATCGATGTCGGTCAGGGGATTGCTGGCCGGTTCAATGATCGTCATGGGTAACCCTAATTCCAGGCCCCGAACGAGCATCATAATGCCAGCTACGTAGCGGACATTGAGGCAGACGAGAGCCTGATCGCCAGCCCGTAAACCAAGGGTTTGACCCGTCAGATGGGCACTAGCTTTCATCTGCGCCCGCGTGAGCTGAATGGGTTTCGGGGTTCCGGTCGAGCCGGAGGTGAAGAGTGTAAACTGCTGTTGGTTCGCCAGCCAGGCCCGACAAAAAGCCAGCGCTTCTTCCTCATAAGGCGTTTGCGGACTCGGCCAGGTGTCAGGATAATCAGGATTAACGAGCATTGGTTAATGATGTACTAAGCCAATGAATGACCTTTTTTATAGCTCATTCATCAATTAATTGTGCACCCGTATCGTACCCGCAGCAAGGTTTGGTTCAACCGTGTACTGGGTGAGGGGCAAGGTTGCCGGACCAACGATCACTTTACCCGTAGTGTCAAAGCGGGACAAATGCAGGGGGCAGTAAAATTGATTTTCAACAGATTTGTAAGTCAACTCTGTGCCCTGGTGGGTGCAGTTGGCCGATACGGCAACATACTGGCCATCTTTCGTTTGGGCGACAATGACACCATTGCTTGTCACATACCCACCTTTAACCAGGAGGTTGGCATTTAATTTATCGTCCAGATGAAGTGTAAAATCAACTTTCTTATTGGGATCAGGCGTAGGATCGGGATCTCCCATGCCAGCGCAGCCCGCCATACAGCGCGACAACAGAATCGCGCCAATGCTGGTGCCGACAAGGCGAAAAAATTCGTGGCGTGGCATTAACGCATGATCCATTGGGTGAAGGGTGGTTTCCATACCGGTTTTAGCGTACTTTTGTGGCGTTTCGCCTTTTTGACGGTGTAAATATGCGTTATTTTTTGTCATTCAACGACAGCAAACAAATACGTTTGCAGGGCTGTTACCCAATCAACAATTATGGAAGAAGCAAAAGTATTCGTCAATCCCATTTCGCCGGATAAAGTTGCCGAAGCGCCGGGTTTGCTGGCGTATGCCCACACGGCCGGTGGCGCGGTCATTCGACCCGAAGACAAGGGGAAAATTACAGGTCGGGCCGTGGCCGCCATGCGCGAGCAAACGGATATGCAACTGAGCCAGTTATATAAACAGATGCAGTTGCTGGCCGAACAGGCGACGGCGATTCGGCACCGGGTCGAGGTGTCAGAACGGATCTATTCCGCTCAGATGAGTTTTGAACCCGTTGTGGGACATACCTATTATTTCTATCAACGCAAAAACGGCACCGATCTGTTATCCATGATCGGCCCCACAGAATGGGGACGCAAGTTCCCCTTCGAACGGTGTCTGGCTACGGTTCGAATGATGGCCGATCATACATGGGATGTGCAGTACCACGAAGTTTCCTTTAATGAGTAAAAGAGCGGAAGAATGAATGAAAAAGTCGCTCATTCACCGCTACGGCGGACCGTTCTTTCGCTCTTTCGCACTTTCACTCTTTATTTATGCAAAGCAACTATCCCTGGGAAACGATAAAAGAATACCAGGAAATCCTGTTCAGCTACTACGAGGGTATAGCTAAAATCAGTATCAACCGGCCGCACAAGCGCAATGCCTTTACGCCCCTCACAGTCACCGAAATGTCGGAAGCGATGGAACTGGCCCGGCAGGACGAACGGGTGGGTGTCATCATCCTGACCGGCGAAGGTGGAGAAGCCTTTTGCTCAGGGGGCGACCAGTCCGTTCGTGGGCACGGTGGCTACGTTGGCCAGGACAAAGTGCCCCGTTTGAATGTGCTGGATCTGCAAATGCAGATTCGACGTATACCAAAGCCGGTAGTCGCGATGGTGGCTGGTTATGCTATCGGAGGTGGCCACGTACTGCACGTGGTTTGTGACCTGAGTATAGCCGCTGAAAACGCCCGTTTCGGGCAGACGGGCCCAAAAGTGGGTTCGTTCGATGGCGGGTTTGGTGCGTCGTACCTGGCGCGGGTTGTCGGTCAGAAAAAAGCCCGCGAAATCTGGTTCCTCTGCGACCAGTACGACGCCAAGGAAGCCCTGGATATGGGTTTAGTAAATAAAGTCGTACCCCTCGACGAACTGGAAGAAGTGACGATTTCGTGGTGCCGAAAGATGCTCGAAAAAAGTCCGCTGGCCCTGCGGATGCTCAAAGCGTCTTTCAACGCGGAGCTGGACGGACAGGCGGGTATTCAGCAACTTGCGGGCGATGCGACCCTGCTCTATTATCTTTCCGAAGAAGCGAAGGAAGGCAAAGACGCCTTCCTGGAAAAACGGAAACCGGACTTCAGTAAATTTCCGAAGTTTCCGTAAGGGAATTGCCCCTAACCCCTGAAGAGGATTGGGGAAAAGCAGACGTAGACGTATAACAAAAAATGTCCGGTATCCCAGCCGGACATTTTTTGTTATAAGAGATTGGTCGGCTCCATGTATCAACCCGTGAATTAGTCGGTTATTCGTACTGGGTATTTATGGAATAGGGTGTATTTTGCCTGGATAAGGAGAAACGTAGAAAAATCAGTAGTTTTACCCTAGCTCGTTCATCCTCAACTCCATACAACCTATGCCAACATCTCGCCGAACCTTTTTTCGCCAATCCGGAGCCGCCCTGGCCGGGGCGCTTACTTTGCCTGCCTTCCTGCCCGACACCCACGCCCGTCCGCTCGAAACTGCCGATATGGGGTTGAAATCTGCTGCCGAATGGGCGCAGGAAGAAGACTTCTGGGCCTGGGTGAAGTCGGAGTATACGGTATCGCCAACCCTACTGAACCTCAACAACGGCGGGGTATGCCCACAACCAAAAGTGGTGCAGGATGCGCACATTCGGTTCTACCAATACGCCAATGAAGCCCCGTCCTATTACATGTGGCGGATTTTGGATCAAGGGCGCGAAACCCTGCGCGAGAAACTTGCCGATCTGGCCGGTTGCTCGGCCGAAGAAATCGCCATCAACCGAAATGCCACCGAAGGCCTGAATACGGTAATTTTCGGCTTAACGATGAAAGCGGGCGACGAGGTGGTATTGACGAAGCAGGATTATCCGAACATGCTCAACGCCTGGAAACAGCGGGAGAAACGGGATGGCGTGAAACTGGTTTACCTGAATCTGGATTTACCCAGTGAAAACGAGGATGCCCTTGTGGAGCAGTTTGTAAAAGCCTTTACACCCCGAACCAAGGTGGTACATATCACGCACATCGTCAACTGGGTAGGGCAGGTGCTTCCCGTTCGGAAAATTGCCGACGAAGCGCACAAACGCGGCATCGAGGTGATTGCCGATGGGGCACACTCCTTCGCGTTATTCGACTTTAAAATTCCTGACCTGGGTGCCGATTATTACGCCACCAGCCTCCATAAGTGGCTTTGTGCGCCCTTTGGCAGTGGGATGTTATACATTCGCCAGAACAAGATCCGCAATGTCTGGGCGTTGCTTTCGAATACCGAACCCGATGGCCCCGACATTCGCAAGTTCGAGAGCCTTGGAACGCGTTCCTTTGCTTCGGAGATGGCTATCGGCACTGCCATTGACTTTCACAACAGCATCGGCACGGCTCGAAAATTTGCCCGTGCGCATTACCTCAAAAATTACTGGATGGAGCGGGTTCGGGAGTTGCCGGGGGTGAAAATCCATACATCGCTGAAACCCGAATATGCCGGAGCCGTCGCCCTGTTCTCCATTGACGGGATGAAATCCGGGGAGGTAGAGAGCCAGTTGCTGGGCAAGTATAAAATTCACACCTCACCCATCGACTGGGAAAACATTCACGGCGTTCGGGTAACGCCCCATGTGTATCATACACCCAAAGACCTCGACCGACTCGTGACGGCGATCACCGCCATTGCCGAAAAGCAGGTTGTGGCCGGGAAACAGAAAAAAAGCTGAGGCTTTCTTGAGTTTACACCCATGTCTTCCATGCTTATGAGAGTGATTTTCAAGTGATCCTTATTCGTGGTGTCAGTTTTAAGAAACTGACACGATAGGTTTCTGGATCGCCAGCCCGGTCAAAACCTATCGGATAGCCGGTCAGCTGAACGAGGTTTTTAAGAATCGCACCGCATCCGCGGACGGTCGGCGACCCGGCTGACAACACAAACAACCGAGACAAAAAACGCTGGCCCCAGTAGAGCCAGCGTTTTGAAAACACTATCCACACCAATATATGCCGAACTTGCCTAGGCATACATGAATAAAGATCAGTACGTGAAAGTCCGGATGATTGTGGCAGAACGGCCAGACTGTAAATTAATCCACCAAACAGGTCAGCAATCTGGGTGAGTTTGCAAGAAGGTGAATAGTATTTGGCCCGAAACTACTTTAAAGGTTGTGTACATCTTCAGGAGGAATCAGCAAGTATGGATCAGGTAAAATGGGGTATCATCGGTTGTGGCGACGTAACCGAATTGAAAAGTGGGCAGGCCTTCAATAAAGTGCCAAATTCATCGCTGGTGGCCGTCATGCGGAGAGATGGCGACAAGGCCGCCGATTATGCCAGACGACACCACGTGTCAACCTGGTACGACGATGCGGAAGCGCTCATCCATGACCCTGAAGTGAATGCAATTTACGTGGCTACTCCCCCGGATAGTCACGCTGATTATGCCATTCGGGCGATGCGGGCCGGAAAGCCCGTGTATGTCGAGAAGCCTATGGCGCTGAATTCGGCTGAGTGCGAAGCGATGAATCAGGTAAGTCGCGAAACGGGCGTACCCCTTTTTGTTGCTTTTTACCGACGGGCACTTCCTTATTTCCTGAAGGTTAAGGAACTGATCGACCAGAAGGTTATCGGCGATATTCGGTATGTTCATGTGCAGTTGAACTGGCAGCCGAAAGACGGTGAGCTGAGCGAACAGCCTCAACTCGGCTGGCGTGTATCTCCCGAAATATCGGGCGGTGGCCATTTCCACGACCTGGCTTCGCACCAATTCGATTTTCTCGAATTTGCCCTTGGCCCGATCAAAACCGCTAGTGGCATCGCCCGGAATCAGGCTGGACTATATGCGGCCGATGATATTGTTGTCGCCAATTTTGAATTCGAGTCAGGTGTATTGGGAATGGGCAGCTGGTGTTTTACGGTCAATAAGGAACAGCGTCTTGAACAGACCCAACTCATTGGGGCAAAAGGGACGATTACGTTTTCTTTTTTTGAGAATTTCGTCATTACCGTAAAGACGGAAACGGGCTCCGAGACTTACACAGTTTCGTTTCCGGAACATGTCCAGCAACCACTCATTGGCCTCATTGTCAACGAACTAATGGGGGAAGGCAAAAGCCCGAGCACGGGAGAAACCGGCGCAAATTCCAGTCGGTTACTGGATTGGATAACCGCCCGATAAATCTACAGAATCATCCGCCGACCAAACGCCCAATACCAGTAGCCGAGTGCACCTAACCACGTCATTACCAGCCAGATTACGACGGATAAACCAAACATGATGGCTAGTAAACCGACGATGAAGCTGGCCAACACACCCGACAACCAGCGTTCGGGCAGAACGGCATACCCATACGCCAGACTGTGCAGAAGAAGAAGGCCACCCCAGCCCGTTAGCCAGAGCCAGATAATATAATCGAACGGAACAGCAGCGGGGTAATTTCGGGCTAGAATCAGTAATTCGGGTAGCCAAAGTAACCCATACATGAGTGTATACCGAACGAAACGCTGCCACCAGGCTAGTGGAAGGTTCTGGAGGAAAAGCAGATACTGCCGCTCAAACGCGCTCACCTGGCCACCCACCTGCGAGTGCCCCAATACGGCCAGTAAAAGACCGATAAGCAGTAGCCGCTGGTCGTAATCATCGGTCGGGTACAGGCGGCAAATGCCAGCGAGCAATAGCCCGGAAAACGCTTTCGTCAGCAGCAACGAGAGTGGCTCGTGTCGGAGCCAGTACGTTGGGAAAAAAAGCTCATAAGGCAGCTTTATCGTCAAATATGGTAAGTGGAGGGCATTTGGGTTTGGGTGGCGCAGTCGATAATCGGCCATGGCGGCCCCCGTTCCGATCAGGGCTACGTTGACCAGTAAAATAGCCGCAAACGAATCCCATTGCTTATACTGAATAGCCAGCTGGAGCATCCAACTGGCATACCCAAGAACTGGCGCCAGCAACGCCGTTTGGACAACAAGCCACAGGAACCAGCGCGTTAAGGCAGGAAGGAGCCAGAAGGTTTGCAGAAAAAGGTGTTCCGGATCCGTTAATGTCTGCCTGACAAAGGCAACGGTTTTTAGAAGATATAAGCCCCAGACGCCGAAGATAATCGCCAGAAAAAACGGCGAGCCAAGCGCGGCCATAATGAGGGCCTTGTGCTCGACAGCGCTCAAAAAACCGAAGGCCAGTAGAATCAACACCAAAAACGTGCCTGCGTTTCTGAGGTAGAACATACGAACAAAAATCTTGTTTAGAACGGCCAGCATTGTGGATTAAATTGCCTGTGAAATGATCCCGTTGCCAACTTGCCAGGTGCCCGTTAAAGATAGTCCTGTGAGACTAATGTCCTGGTGGGAGGTGAGTAGAAACGAAACGTTCTGTTCGGAGCGAAGTTGCCGGATGTAGGCAAACAGTTTTTCGGCTGTGGCAACATCCAGCGTCGTCAGGGGTTCGTCGAGGAGCACCAGGCAAGGTGTTCCCAGAAACGCCAGCAACAGCGATAATTTCTTGAGCATACCGCTCGAAAACTGACCCGTTGGCTGCGTCCAGAAAGCATCGACCCCCAGCGTTTTCGCCAGCCGGTCGATCTGTCCGGCGGGTGCTTTTTTGGATTTCCCAACGAAACCAACCAGATCCCGTGCCGTCAGAAAAGAAGGAAAGAGCGGATCCGCTTCGGCATAGTTCACCCGCAATCGATAAGCTACCGGATCGCGGTTGATCTCGAACTGATCTTTCAGTAAAATTTTCCCGGAAAAGGGTAAAAGACCCGCTACGGTCCGGAAAAAGGTCGTTTTCCCGGATCCGTTTCCACCACGAAAATAATGGATGCCAGGCGGCAAATGAAGTTCGGGTACGGTCAGGACCGTATGACCGTTGTAGGCTTTGGTGAGACTGGAGACGGTGAGCAAGGTTTGAATGATGAGTTATAAATGATGAGTTATAATTCATCATTCAAAATGGAATTACCATTTTACGCTGAGTCGAACGCCCCCAATGCCGTTTCGGGCTGGTGCTGCGTTGTAGTAGCGATTGCCCACGGCGTTCAGGTCGTAGCCTAACGAGTAGGTTCTATTCAGCAGATTGTCGCCACTGGCGTACACATCAAGTACCCAGCTTTTGCCCAGTGCATGCCGAAAACCCAGCGTAGCCTGTAGCAATTGTGTCGGGTCAGACTGGACGGTGTTGGCATCGTTCAGGGGAAATTGGTTCAGAAACTGATAGGTCACATGCCCGTAAAAGCCAGCTTTGGTCTCCGCGTCAATGCCCGTTACATTGGTGGTTGGCGCAACGCCCGGCACTTTGTTGTTCGAGAGGTCGGCGCTGCCCTGCTGATAATCCCGGAAGCGATAGTTGGTAAGCGTCAGGCTATTCCACAGACGAAGCAACCGAAACAGACCCGATGGAGAAGAAAAAGAAGCGGGTGACAGGAAATCATAACTCAACTGCGCTTCCAGGCCACGCTGGTCGGTACGACCCGCATTGACAAAGAATTCGGCCCCTGCAGCATCAGACCGGCGAACAATGGTTTCGCGCAGTTGAAATTGATAAACCGCCACATCAAATCGAAGCCGACTGCTGAAGGCCGACCCCCGCAAACCTACTTCATAACTCGTGCCCCGTTCGGGGTTGAGCGTTGTGTTGAAGCCCCCCGCCGATGGGCGAACCTCCTGGCTGGAAGGAGCCGAATAGCCCGTACTGATGCTCACAAAGGCAGAAACATTCTGGCCGAAGGTTCGAAGCAAGGCTACCCGGGGCAGCCAGACGGGGGAGAAATCCCGGGCAAGCAGCGTGGCTGGCAAGGCACCCACCGCTCGGGTTGGAAACCGGGTGAAGCCATACCGAACATCATTGCGACTCAGGCCCGCCGTTAGTCGAAAGTGCGCAGGTAACTCACTTTCCGTTTGCAGAAAGACCGTTGACTGTCGGGCTGTGAGCTCCTCGTCGGTCTGAATGGTGTCCGCGATGCCGCGTCTGTTCCCAAAGTTGCGGTCTACCGTAAAGTTCCGCAGGTATTCAGCGCCCACCGTAACCACCGTCGGAATGGAACTACTGGCTAGTCGAATCTGGGTAACCGTCCGGCCACCGAGGCCCTGATCGGCCCGTTTCTCATAATTGGTGATGAATGGATTCGCGAAGTCGGTCGTAGAACCATAAATAACGGTTGTATTCTGAATCCGGTCGTTCCAGCGGTATTCATGCGAAAAGCCCAGGTAGCCCACTTTCTGGTAGATGCCTGCTTGCTGATCGGCGCTGCCGGGTAAGGTGGCCGTGGCCGGACGGGAGGCTCGTGGGTTGGCCCGGAACTGGGCTTCGTTGAGGCCACCGGGGGTTTGATAGTGGAGATCCGAATACAGAGCCAGCACTGAAATTGTCCGTTTGGGACTGACGGCAAATGAACCGATCAAACTCAGATTATCCCGCACAACAGCACTCTGATCCCGATAGCCATCAGATTGTAAATGATTATAGGTGAGGGATATGGCTGAGTTATTTTTGCCGGTCTGTACTGAAATACCATTGCCATACAGGCCATAACTACCGCCCAGGGCCGATACTTCGACACTACTCTTGTTGGCCGGAACGCCTAGTCCGCTAAACAGAATCGTACCGCCGGTGCCGGCCCCATACAAGCTGCCCGATGGGCCTTTTATGACTTCAATGCGCCCCAATGCCCGCACGTCCAAGGCATTGAGTGGGGTATTGCCACCGGCATCAGTCAGAGGAAGTTCATTCCAGTAGGTTTTGATGTTTCGCACGCCAAACGGGGAGCGAATCGCGCTGCCCCGAATGGCCAGCCGATAGCTACCCGGCGAGCGCTCATCCGCCCGGACCCCCGGCAACGTATTCAGGGCGGGCACCAACGTAGGTGTACCAAAGCGTTGATTCAAATCCCGGCGGGTAAGGAGCCCCACCGATGCGGGCGTTTCCAGCAATCGCCGGTTGGTCGCGTATCCGCGCACCACAACTTCATTGAGCTGGAGCGTATCCTCAAGGGAAGACGCGGGCGTTTGGGCAAAAAGAGGTGCCTGGGAAAAAACGTAAAAAAGGAAAACGGTCAGTAGTAAACGATTGAGCATAATACCAAGAAAGAGTCGTACAAAAGTACAACCTAACTCGTATGAAATAAGCGAATTTCCAGGCATCCGTCTAGTTTAATACCTCCCGTTCAAGACGAAATTTTTTCTGGCGCGTGTCTTTCCTTACTATGTATTTATGCGTAATGTGTTACCTAAAGTACTTCTTTCGTCCAAGAACTTAAGTTAAGATCGAACTTGACTTGCTACTTGTAACTACATGAAAAAGTATTTGGCTGAACTAATCGGCACCTTTTCTCTCGTATTCCTGGGCTGCGGAGCCGCTGTTGTTTCTGGTATTTCGTCGACAGGACCGGCAGGCATTGGTCTGGCAGGAATTTCCTTCGCGTTTGGCCTATCCGTTGTTGTGATGGCTTATTCCATTGGTCCTATTTCAGGTTGTCATATCAATCCGGCAATAACTGTTTCCATGCTGGTCGCTGGCAAGATAAAAGCGGATGATGCCGTTGGCTATATCATTGCCCAGTTCTTGGGTGCTACGCTGGCTTCCGCTGTATTGTATCTCGTCCAAAGTGGGGCTCCTGCTTTTGTCATGGGCGACTGGGCATTAGGGGCCAATGGCTGGGGACAAGGCTATCTGGGCAACTACAACATGATATCCGCTTTCATAACGGAAACCGTCATGACGTTCCTTTTCTTACTCGTTATTTTCCACACAACGTCTAAATGGGGAAACGGTACAATGGCTGGTCTGGCCATTGGCCTGACGCTGGTACTCATTCACCTGGTGGCTATTCCAATAACGGGGACATCGGTTAATCCGGCCCGTAGTTTTGGCCCTGCTATCTTCGCTGGTGGCAAAGCATTACAACAATTGTGGTTATTTATGGTAGCGCCCATGGTGGGCGGAATTCTGGCTGCCTTAACCTGGAAAGGTGTATTTGAAGATGCCGTTCGGGTTAGTAAATAGGGTAAACTATTGTCTTTATGGGCTTGATCTGACTTTCTTGGCCTTAAATGCAGGATTAAAATCCCCGGACCCGTTTTCTTGTCGGCAAAACTTAAGCCAATAGAAAAACGGGTCCGGGGGCTTTTTACAACTCATCTATACAAGTCATGATGTAGGTTCCCACTGGCTTACTTTGGTAATTTTACCCGATACAGCCGAAATGGATAGGCGACCTTATCGTCCCCGTTATTATACCGTTTCGTGCGTTGGATTTGAGCGGCCGTCACATACAGATATCCATCGGCGCTGATGCCAAAGCTATCGGGCCAGAGCAGGCGATCATCCTGTACTAAGGTTTTTAGCTCTTTGTCTGGCGTAAAGTACCGGATGGCTTTGTGGGGTGAGTCCGTTAAATAAACGTTGCCTGCTTTATCGGCAATCATGCCGTGTGAAACCCCCGTTTCGCCCATCACCTCCACGTGAGATGCGCATTGAGCGGGTGTTAAAGCCGGGTCAACCAGGTAGTTTGTCGCGATGCGGAAAAGCTTCGTTTGGGTGATTGGCCGAAAATACAGGAAATTGAAATCGTGCGTGAGGGCGATGCCGTTCACGTTGCTTCGAAACGGATTCCCGTTCAGATCACGCACCTCTTTTCCTTCTATGGTCAAGACAAAAGCCGGGTCTGCCCGGGTTGACTTATCGTTTTCGAGAACCGTTCGACTTTTCCCCGTTTTTAGATCAAGCACCACGATAGCTGCCCGGCCAGGATCGGATAAATACGCCATTTGCCGACGGGTATCAATCTGAACATCGTTCAGCCCGGTGCGCTCACGGGGCAAGTCCTCGAAGCGGTAAATTTTCTCAACCTGATTGGTTGATAGATTGATCTTAAGCAGCTTAATGCCTTCGGGGAGGGCGCGCTTACCGGCGGGGCTAGCGGGGTCGAGTACCCACAGTGCATTGGTGTTATCGACGAATAACGCTTGCACATTAATGAATCGGTTTTGCGGATTTAACGAATCCCATTTATTCCATTCCGCGTTTGGATAAGGGCGTCGCTGGTCATTAGCTGTGGTCTGGAGACTGATTTCGGCCAGACCATAATCGTAATTTTCCGGGTTTTTGGGGAACGTTACAAAAAGACGAGTCGGGCTGCCGGGCGTTGGTTGAGAAACACCCAGGCCGATGGGCTGGTGTTTACCAAACTCAACGACCGTTTCCAACCGGGAAGACTGATTCGATTGCGCCTTACTCACGAACTGGTTTACGAGAAAAACGGAAAGCAAAAAGGTGTATTTCATGCCAGAGCATTGGTTTGGTCGTGTATGAAAATGTAACGGTCATTCTGAGTGAAGGTTTCAACTCAGGACTGTTGGCAACGGACTGCTGTATGCTCCGGTGCATTGATTGATTTAATTATAGGCTGGACGTTTCAGGGAAATAGACCTCCGTACGAACCAGCGGACACCATTAACGTGTTCCTAACAGACAAGGAGGATTGGACGCACTAGGGTGTTTTTTTTGCTCCTTTTTCGTTATATTTGTTTCAAATCAAGCGGTTTGCTGGCCCGGATGTTAAGGTCAGCGGTTTTTCACCTTCACTAGCTGTTACCTTGACATTTCAGGAATTTAATCTTCACGACGACCTGCTGGCCGGAGTGGATGCCATGAATTACTTAAAGGCCACCCCCATTCAGGAGATGGCTATTCCAAAAATTCTGGAAGGGCGCGACCTGATTGCCAGCGCGCAAACGGGCACCGGTAAAACGGCGGCTTACCTTATTCCACTTCTCGACCGAATTTCCCATACCGAACACGACCATACCAGCACACTCATTCTGGTACCTACCCGCGAACTGGCCAAACAGATCGACGAGCAGGTAGAAGGGTTCGGCTATTTTGTGCAGGCCAATAGTATTGCCATTTATGGTGGCGGGAAAGGCGACGATTGGGACAAGCAGCGCAAAGCGCTCGAAACGGGAGCCGATATAATCATCGCTACCCCCGGCCGACTAATTGCCCATATGCAGCTTGGCTATGTCAAGTTCGACAAAATTGATTATTTGGTGCTGGATGAAGCCGATAAAATGCTCGACATGGGTTTTTCTGACGATATTATGAACATCGTTGAGAAAATTCCGGCCAAGCGGCAGACGCTTCTTTTCTCGGCCACTATGCCTAATAAAATTCGGGAGTTCTCGAAGAAAATCCTGACAGATCCTGAAGAAATCAGACTGGCCGTATCCAAACCGGCCGCTGGTATCGACCAGCAGTTTTACCTGGCATTTGATAATCAGAAATTACCATTACTGGCTCACCTGATCAAGAATAGTACAAAGCCGGTGCAGAGCATGGTATTGTTTACTTCCCGCAAGTCGGAGGTGAACAGTATCGTTCGGGCATTGAGTAAGCTCGGCTACGATTCCAGAGGCATCAGTTCGGATCTGGAACAGGATGACCGGGAAGTTGTTCTGCGGGATTTCAAAAATAAAGTGTTCCCCATTCTGGTCGCTACCGATGTACTGTCGCGGGGTATCGATATTGATAACCTGACGCACGTGGTTAATTATGACATTCCACGCGACGCCGAAGATTATGTCCACCGGATTGGCCGTACGGCACGGGCTGCCACGACTGGAACGGCCATTACCTTCATTAGTGACCAGGACCAGAACCGCATTGTCAACATCGAAAAACTCATTGAGCGGGAAGTTGATAAACTGTCAATCACCGAAGAACTAGGGATGGGCAAATCGCCCGCGTTCGATCCCAAACGATTCAGCGGACTTCGTGGAAAGGGGGGCGCAGGCCGGGGCGGACGTGATACTAAAAAACGCGGAAATGGCCGCCCAGGAGAGGGCCGCCCAGGGGAGGGCCGCTCAGGAGAGGGCCGCCGTGAAGACAATCGGAATGGCGCTGCCAGAAACGAAGGCCAACCCCGACCGGAAAAAGTCGTCGATTCATCCGCAAGACCCGTTAAAGAGTCAGCGGATGCAGTCTCCCAGCCGCTCAATGCGGATGGACAGCTTGCCGATAAGCCCAAGCGCCGTAAAAAACGTCGGCGCGGGCCGAAAGAAGAAGGCCGGGCTACCGGTGATGGTACTGGTCAGCCGAGGCAAAAAGCTGCTCCTTTACCAATGAGTGAGGACAAATAAAGACCGATAACGTAGCAGGGAGATTTACTTCCTGCTATTTTTTGTTCATGTAACTAGGATTGCATTGGAACGGGGGCGTACCCGACATCATTCCATCCGAAGCCAATTTCCCAGATGGACGCGTTTGTTGGGGCCGTTCAATCAAAAACTAAACCCGTAGCATCGGGCGAAGAAGGCTGGAAAGACATGAAACTGATAGGAGCCATCCTGCAAGCAGCCGAAACGGGGCGAAAAATCCCGCTCAGTTGGGGTAATTAGGGGTTTTATGCCCAATACTCCTTTCTCTTGGCACCCCAGTGCGCTCGAAAAGGCTATATGCACGATCAAGTATGTAAAAGTGACATGAGGAACATATTGGTATAAGGGTAGTTAGTATATTAAAACCATCTAATTGAACCTTTTAACAAGTTAAAATCATGGGCAATCTTCTGTATACCATTGCGGTCGTTTTGATTATCATCTGGCTACTTGGCTTTTTAGGTTTCAACAGTTTTGGCCTGGGCGGCATTATCCACGTTCTTCTGGTAATCGCGGTCATAATGATCATACTCCGGTTGATTCAGGGTAGAAGCGTATAAGGCATCTTAGTCAATAGCATACAAAAAAACCAGCTCCTTATGAGCTGGTTTTTTGTTTTTAGGCCTTCACCTAACGATATGGCGGTTGTAGGCTTAATAATTCGGATTTCTGGTAGCAACCCCGGACGTAGATGGGTTCAACACGGCTTCATCGGCCGGTACATCCCAGTAATCCATAAAGTTATAGTTGATCGTAACGTTCTTGTTGACTACACCAGCCGCTGTTACAACGGTATTGCCATAGCTTCCACCACCAGCGGCTATATCATACGTCCAGCCCCACCGCCGACTGTCATAGTACGCTAAACCTCTGCCGAACAGGGAAACCCGTCTTTCTTTGGTCAATTCGGTCAGTGCTTTTGGCAAGGTCAGGCCTGTACCGGCAACAGCTGGCACGCCAGCTCCCTGGTACGCTCTTACTGCATCGACGAGGGTCAGCCCGGCTTCGATATTATTTAGACGCATATTCGCTTCGGCCAGTATTAGGGCGTTCTCTTCATAGCTGCTTGCAATATAGAGTTCGTAGGCGCCAACCGTTTTTGTTCCATACACATATACACCAGATGCCCCATTGCCACCATCGATTATATTATACCGTGTCGTATAGATATAATTATTCTTATACGTGTTTGCCGTATTGAAATTGTTGGTGAACCGTTTGTCGCCCGCATTGAAATTCTGGATAAACCGTTCGCTGATTTTAAAGGTAGTACCGCTATTCACACCCGTCGTTAAGGCAGCAACCGTTCCGCCAGTGGCTGTGAAGAACGGATTAGAGGGTGGAGTCCTGCCCGTAAATACATAATCCGTTTGCTTCACTCCGTTTGTCGCGAGTGTTAAGACACTGTTCCAGTCTGCGGCAGTCATCGCCGTTGTTGACGACTTGCTTATGGTAGCGTTAGGGTTACCATTCACAAAGGGAGCCAGTTTATTGGCCAGAATATTACGGGCCAGCATGGTGTTGATGTTCCGCTTCCACATATCTATCGTCAGGGCATCCGTTGCCGTTCCGCCACGTCCTACCCGGTTAAACGCTGGGATCAACTGCGTTATAACAGCCTGATAATCGGTGGCGCTGGTGATGGCGCCCAACGTAGTGGCCGCCATATTGAAGTAGACGTTAGACTGGTCAATAATTTTGTCATGCAGGACATAGGCACTGTTTGTACTGCCTGCCTTGTCATTGATAAGACCCGAATAATACATAGACCCAATGGACGCGTAGGCATAGCCTTTCCACCAGTAGCACCAGGCTTTTAGCGTATTCGCTCTGGAGGCAGCATCTCCCGATAATTTAATGCCATCAATGAGGCTTAGTGCCGTGTTGCAGCCATTATTGAGTGCATACATGTTTAACCATTGATAATACAAGGGGTTATTGCCGGCTCCGGTTGCAGCCCGACTGTTATAGGCTCGGATTATGCTGACCTGAGGAGACGTATTGACTTCCTTCGTGCCATCGTCGAGGATAATGTAATCCGGCTGACCAATGGTGGTAACCTGATTGTTCGATGCGTCGGCGCCCACCATGTCGCCCATAAGTTCGCTGTAGCCCCAGGGCAACGAAAAATAGCTATCACCCAACCAGCTATCGCCGTTTGCAAAGCCATTTACGTAGACAGCCCCCTGGGCAAAGTTGATCAGGCCGGCTTCCGTATTGACGTTGGCTGTTACGGTGGGCGCGTTGGGGTTACCAACGTCCAGTTGTTCCTTGCAGGAAACCGCTCCCAGTAAGATAACCGTTAAACCAAGGGTAGAAAGAAATGTATAGTTAGGTAGAAATCTCATGTTCTGTGACAGTTAAAAATTAAAATCCGATGTTCAATCCAACCTGATACGACTTTGTATTCGGCAATGTGCTGTGGTCCACTCCCCGGTCGAAGGAAGAGTTAGACGAACCGGAACTGATTTCAGGATCATAGCCGGTATACTTCGTGAAAGTCAGAAGATTTCGTCCGGTAAACACTAACTGGCATTTGTTGACATACGGTATTTTAACAACTTTGGCTACATCGAAAGCGAGCGAAATATTGCGTAACCGTACAAACGAAGCGTCTTCCAGGAAGAAATCTTTGGTTGCGTTGTTGCCAGCTCCGCGCAAGCTGCCCCACAGGTTGTAATACGCACTGGACCAATAAGCGGGGAATGCGCCCGTTTTGCCGTCAATAGTCACCTGCTTGCTAAAATCACCACTGATTCCATCCCGATACATCCACTCTTTCGTCTGGTTATACAGGTGGCTACCATATACCCAGTCGAACTGGAAGTTGAAGGTTAGGAAGTCTTTAAACGTGAAGCCGTTAATGAATGACGCGTTGAACTTCGGATTCGGGTTGGCTAACGGATAGGTTTCATCCGTAAACTGCATCTGGTAAGTTGATTTATCCACAACACGCCCATCGACGATGGTGTAGTTCCCACGGTTGGCTTCCGTGATGTAGGGCGTTTTACCATCCTGACGCAAAAAGTCCAGACTCGTGAGGGCCTTGTAGCCGTAGAGTTGTCCAATTGGCTGCCCGGGGGTTAACACCAGCGCTGTGCTACCCGCATTTGACAATAAAATAATATCGGCGCCCCCGGCAATGGCATCAATCTTAGAAAGCTGATGGCCGAAGTTCGTCGTGAAATCCCATTTCAAATTTTTGGTGCTGTAAACCGGTAACGTTAACGAGAACTGAACCCCGTTCGACGACATATTGATGGCGTTGGTCAACTGACCCGTTGAGCCAAGCGAAGGCGGTACACTAACCGTGTAAATGACATTTTCACTCTTGCGTTTCCAGTAGGTGAACGATCCCGAAATTGAGTTCAGCCAGGTGCGATTCGAATTGCCACCGATGGTGAAGTCCGTTCCAACCTCGAATTCTTTGGAAACCTCCACCTGTAGGTTTGGATTGTTGCTGGTGGCGGGTATTGAATAGGATAAGCCCGAACCCAGATTCTGCTGGTTCAAAACAGGATACCGGTCGAACGCACCTGGCTGGATACCTGCTTCACCGTAGGCAGCCCGGAGTTTGAAGTACGATAAGGTATTGGCCAGTGGGCTATTTTTGAAGAAAGACAGTGGCGCAATATGACCATCAAAGTGCGGGAACGTGAAGGGTGTAGAGCCCGATCCGAAGGCTGAAGACCAGTCTGTCCGGAATCCTGCTGTAACCCCGCCATAATCACCGAAATCAACTTTCTGGTTAATCAAATACCCATACGTGACGAAGGGGCGAACGTAATCGAGGGCTACCGCCTGCGACGAACTAGACGAGATATTGAACGGTGGCGCTGTGCCTAGACCTAAGCCATACGTATCATATTCGGTGTATTTGTTCTTCCGATAATCGAACGAAATTTGTGTACTGGTCTGTACCGGAAACTTGATATGAAAGTCATCCTGAAAATCAGTCCGTATATAGGCCGTTGCCAGAAAATTCTGAAAGGTGGTATTATACTGCCAGTTGTCTATCTCACCATTGTTATTTGGTGCGAAGTTGTTCCCCGTATAGGGATTGAACGTGGTAGAAAACGTCTCGTAGAAGTTCGAATTAGCGTTCTGTGACTGATTATAGTACGTCCATCGGGCATTCTCGTTTCGGTAGTTGATGCCGTATTTGGCATCCAGTTCCACAAATTTATTGACCTTATAATTCGCATTGAAATTCTGAATAACGTCGACCTTGTTATCCAGACCGTCTGTGTATTGCAGATTATAATAGGGGTTACTGGCGTTAACGCTCAAAAAATCAGCGTACTGAATACGGGGATACGTACCATCGGGCAGCTTTGCTGTCAGGTCGAAGAAGGGAGACGTGTTTAGAAAACCATAGACCGAGCCAATATTTCCTAACGAATTGCCTTGTCCATAATAGAATCCACCCGCAGCTCCCAATCCTGGCTTTAGTGTGTTTTTCGTGTAAACGAGTTGGGTCGTGGACCGAATCGTAAAACCTTTAAACAGTTCGGTGCCAAAATTGGCCGATAGGTTGCTCCGATCGATATAACCGTTTTTTAAAATTGGCGTCACGTTATGGTTATTGGCAACCGAAATGTTAAAATCGCTTTTTTCAGAAGCTCCGGAGATGTTAATGGTATTATTGACCGTCGTACCCGTTTGGAATACCTGCTTGAAATGGTCGTAATATTTCAGGTTACCACTATACGGTTTGTTGGCATCGTTGCGGATGTCCTGAATGGCGTAGCGCGTTGCACCACCATATTGATACGATATACCCGAAATTGACCCAACATCATCAATAGCGAGTATATTTCCTTTGCTGTCGACAATGTTGTTGTTGGCATCGGTCAGATAAGGATGCAGCTCTGCTTTGTGAACATTTCCGGTATTCAGAAACTGATTGGACGAATAACTCGTAGAGAGATTAACGGCGATACTGCCTTTCTTCCCTTTTTTGGTAAATACCTGAATAACGCCATTAGCTCCCTGGGCACCGTAGATAGAAGCAGAAGCGGCTCCCTGTACAACTTCAATTCTGTCTACATTGCTGAGATCCAGTGAGTTTATATCCGTTGCAGCCACCTGAACACCGTCTACCATGATGAGTGGTTTAGTACCGCCCTGTACGGTGTTGATGCCTCGAAGCAATATGTTTACCGGGTCGCCGGGATTACCACTGACGGACGAAATCTGAGCCCCGGGTATTTTACCGATCAAGGCCTGATCGATAGAAGCCGTGGGGGTTTGCGGCAGGTTTTTACCTGACACGCTCTCAACCGAGATCCCTAGTTTAGCTTTACTGGTCGCTACTCCGCTCCCCGTTACGACGACCTCAGTCAATAAACGAGAATCGGAAACCATGCTGATATTGATCTCCGACTGGTTACCGATGGCAATTTCCTGGGTCGCAACGCCCACGAAACTGAATACTAAAGCAGTTCCTTTTGTGGACGGAACGGAAATGTCGAAAATACCACCGGCATCGGTACTGGTGCCTTTAGTTGTGCCTTTTATAACAACCGAAACACCCGGCAGGGGCGACCCATCTTCAGCAGAGGTGACTTTTCCGATTATCCGCCGATCCTGCGCAAAGGCAGTCATGCTGAGTGCGCATAGGAACAGCATGCTCAGGCATATAAATTTTCTCATAAGACTGTTTTTGTTAGGTTAGAAGAAATACGAATTTTATAAAACTACGCAATGATAAAATAATAAAAAATTAGTTGGACATGCTCATAATATCAAATGCTTATTCTGTAATTCTTTGTAATAACAATATAATATTTCGAAATAGAAAAATTATATTTTATTCTTATGTATATAATTAATCTATTTTTAATAATTATTTAAAAACAATTGACAAGTGAGTATTTATCGGTTAAATAAGTTAAAATATGAGTAAATACAAATAAGTATAAATACTCTTTCAAATTCTGTTAGTAGTATATGTTAATCCATGTATGTACTTGGGGAGCCGAACAATAAATTTTTTGCTATTTTTTTATAAAATCAAAATTAATAGTAGTAAAGTCGGTTGAATCGCCGAATATTCACTAAATACATGGTAGGGCTGAACGGCCGATTAGGGAATGCATCAGCGCATATGGTAGCTGGGGAATACACCGAAAACTCGCCTTAACGAGAAGAGAACTCAAGCCTTTTCGTAGGCATTGAGGGTATACTTTACCCTAAGGAACAGGGTAAGGCCGAATTCCGGCGAGGACTCATCCCGACATCAGGTTAAAAAACTTCGCCGAGGTTAAAAAATAAGCCTTTGGATCCGTCGAAGCCGAATCCATAATCAATGGATAGGTTCGTGCGGGACACCTTGTTCATTTTGATGCGCAGGCCAGTACCGATGGCCGGAACCACTTTTTCAAACTTCCCATTGGGCTGTTCGGTAACAGTCTGGGCATTGGCAAAAACAACCCCGCCCAGCAAGCGGTCGGCAGTAAGGTGAAAGCGGTATTCGGTTTCAGCATACAGCAGATTTTTACCTCGAAAACGTCCCTGAATAAACCCTCGTCCCACATTGCCGGTATTATCCCAGCCCGTACTGGGCAAATCTAAAAAGGGTGGATCTCCGCTCAAGGTGAGCGCATTGTAGGACCAGAAGGCGAGAATATTATCGGATCTGCCCGGTAGATGGACGTACTTACGGGCTTCGATCAATGCAGACTGATAGGTATTGTCGCTCCCCAGGGCGCTCATGTTGGCCCGAAAAGCAGCACTTACCAACAAACCTCCTGAAGGGTTAATCGCGTTTTTTCGGTTGTCATACACGACTTGTACGATGGGGCCTGAGGAGACCGATCGACCGTCAATACCATTCGAATACCGCGAAATGCGCGTTACTTCCCGCCGACTGTTGTAACTATCTATGTTCCAGTGGAGGTCCAGGTGGTATCCCAGGCCACCATAGAAATTAGACGCTAACCGACGGAGCAAACTCTGGTAAAACCGGAAGTAAGCGTAATCCATATTGATGACCCGGTCGGTGGACGTGTACATGCCAAGCCCATACGTGGCTTGTGGGTAATGCATCAATCGCCAGTCGTTTGTCCACAGATAGCGGTTATTCTGACTCCAGATCGACGAGGTTGTGGTCAGAATAATCTGGTGATTCTGGGTGTAGGAGAGCTGACCGGTTATCGATGACACGTTGGCATTGGCCATCCGAAAGGGAGTATTTATCAGAACAGCCGCCAGGGCGCGGGTTTGCAGGGTATAGCCAATCTGAGGAATCACCAAAACGAACCGTTTGCCCTCCCGCAGCGACGAGGAGTCATGCGGGGTAATGGGCAATCTCGGAAACCAGCGGCTTGCGAGATCCGCAATGTCTTGCTGGTGAGGAGTTTGCCTGCCGACAGGCTTGTCTGTCAGAATTGCTGACGTATCGGCCAACTGCAGGTGGGCCGCCAGACCATTTATGGCCAATACACTTACGAGCAGGAAACCCACAAACAAGCGGGGAAGGAGTTTCATACGGAAAGTCGTAAATAGAGCATAAATGGGAATACAAACAGTATGTCGACCAGCTAAAAAGGAGCTTGCAGTTTACTTAATAAACAAACGGAAAAGATGACACGACCTTGTACGAATAAACCGGTAGTCATCAAGCTTGTTCACTTATAATTTGTCATAATACGAGAATACGGCTAACAGGCCCGCTCTGGATTTCAGGTCTGGCTTTTCGGCCTTCAGAAAGCGCTCAATTTGCTCTTTTTTGTCGGCCATTAGCTCAAAAATGGCTTTTTTGCCTGGCGAAAACCGGATAGCCTGTTTACCACGGGCGACAAACCAATCCTGTTTTTTCATCAGTTCATCATCCTTAGTGCCCGTATTTAGAGCAACATTATAATTAGCCCGGCGAATGTAGACTGATGGGTGCAGTAGCAAATCAAGTTTACCCGTCGCCAACTGCTCGAAAAAACCGGTAAGGGCCTGGGCATCGCCCTGATATTCATGGACATTTATGTATCGGCTAACTGTCCCGAACGGATTATTCATGTCGACATACCGAACGGCTGTTGCCTTTACAGCCTTAATATTTTTCTCCCCCGCCCGAACTTCAACTTCATTGGCTGATAAATCCAGACGCACGGGCACACCCGCCAGCGAGTCGGCGGTTAACGAGACGCCCAGTTTATTGTAGAACTTTACATTGCCTGCCTGCCAGGTCGTATCGAGGTATGGACTGCCAAGGAGCTGACCGGCCGGGCCTTTGATGGAAAACAGGGTAGCGTTGTTTGTAGCACTAAGGTTGGTGAAGTTGATGCGATCACGCGTGGTTTGCGTCATGTATTCGGTTTGGGCCTGCGGGAAGGCAACGCTCGGCAGGAGACTACAGACGAGAAAGAAGAAAAAACGCATAAATGAATCGTATAGAGCTCCGTTAACGGTATTAGCTAATTTTTTGGCTAAAATAACCTATTTACCTGATTTGGTAGGTCAAAATCTTCTTTGGGAAAAAGACAGAATGGCCCATTACTTTCCGTATTTTTGAGGCTTAGTCCCAATCATCAACCAATCAATCAAGTTCATGACAAAACATTTCCTGACAGCGCTGTTGGCGGCTGGTCTGGCTTATTCCTCTGTGGCTCAGACTACGTTTCCGCGAAATGGTGTTTATGATGAGCGTCCGGGGCTCTATGCCTTCACCAATGCCACCATCATTGTCGACCCACAAACGACACTTCAAAACGCAACATTGCTCATTCGGGATGGACGCATCGAAGCTGTCGGGACATCCGTTAGCGTACCTGCCGGAACCGTCGTAACCGACTTAAAAGGAAAACGGATTTACCCCGGCCTGGTCGATATTGATTCAGATTACGGCATGCCTGAGCTAACGCGCGGGGCTGGCGGTGGCCGGGGCGGGGTGCCTCAGTATGAGTCGAACAAAAAAGGAGCCTACTACTGGAATCAGGCCATACAACCCGAAAACGATGCCAGCATCCTGTTTAAAGCCGATACCAAAAAGGCCGATGAACTGCGAAAGTTAGGCTTCGGGGCGGTGCTGACCCACCCACACGATGGCATTGCGCGCGGCACGGGGGCACTCGTGATTCTGGCCGATGATCGTGAAAATACGCTGGTGCTCAAACCGAATGCCACAGCGCACTATTCCTTCAGCAAAGGTACGTCGAGTCAGCAGTACCCAAACTCGATGATGGGCATTGTGGCATTGCTGCGTCAGGCTATGTATGATGCCGACTGGTATAAACGGGCAGGCCATAAAGAGCAGGCGAACATGTCGCTCGACGCATTGAGCCGGAACCAGGGCTTACCCGCCATTTTTGAGGCTAATGATAAACTGGGTATTCTGCGGGCCGATAAAATCGGGGATGAGTTTGGCGTTCAGTACATTATCCGTAGTTCGGGGGATGAATACCAGCGGCTCGATGACGTAAAAGCAACCGGTGCTTCGCTGATTGTTCCCTTAAATTACCCACAGCCGTACGATGTTGAAGATGCCTGGGACGCCGATAACGTAGCCCTGGCCGAACTGAAGCATTGGGAAATGGCCCCCCTGAATGCGGGCCGGGTGGCCGGAGCCAATATTCCGTTTGCCTTAACTACGGCAGGACTGAAAAACAAAGCCGATTTTTGGGCTAACCTTCGGAAAGCGATCGAAAACGGGCTTACCGAACAAAAAGCACTCGAAGCGCTAACGACGGTTCCGGCCCGGCTGATTCGCGCCGACGACCAGATCGGTAGCCTGAAAAAAGGCCATATCGCCAACTTCATTATCACGTCGGGCAACCTGTTCAGTGCCGATAATGTCATCTATGAAAACTGGATGCGGGGCAAACAATACATCGTCAACAACAAAGATGCGGCTGACCTGCGCGGCATCTGGAACCTGACGGTTACTACACCGGATGGTGCCGCACAAAGGAACCTGAAACTGAACATTACGGGGAAAGCGGACAAGCCCGAGTATCAGATTACCGCTGATACACTGAAACTAAATCCCAAAGTAGCCGTATCGGGTGACCTGATCTCGATTCAGGTTCAACAGGATAAGAAAAAGCCGGGTACGACTCGTCTAACGGGGTATCGTACATCGCCAACCACGTTAACTGGAGATGGGCAAACACCGGATGGTAAAGCGATAACCTGGTCGGCAGTTCGTTCGGGCAGTGCGCCGGTGTCCACGTCGGCCGTGTCCACGTCGGCCGTATCTGCGTCGGCAACGAATACGGCGGTGACTTCGGCAACGGCGGTTGGCACGGTGATTTATCCATTTGTCGGCATGGGCAACGCGCAGAAACCGAAAGCCGAAACCATGCTCATTCGCAATGCAACCGTCTGGACCAACGAGAAAGATGGCGTTCTGGCGAATACCGATGTGTTGGTGACGGGGGGTAAAATCAGTAAGGTTGGAAAAAACCTGCCTGTTCCGGCCGATATCAGAGTGATCGACGGTACGGGCAAGCACCTCACCAACGGCATCATCGATGAACACTCGCACATTGCCTTGCTGTCGATCAACGAAGGTGGTCAGTCGAGTTCGGCGGAGGTTCGGATGGCGGACGTCATCAACCCGGACGATATAAATATCTATCGTCAACTGGCCGGGGGCGTTACCTCCTCGCAGTTGTTGCATGGATCGGCCAATGCCATTGGCGGACAGTCGGCCATTGTCAAATTAAAATGGGGCGAATCGGCCGATGGGATGCTCATTAAAGGGGCCGACGGATTTATCAAGTTCGCGCTGGGCGAAAACGTAAAACAGTCCAACTATCCGAACCCGAACGTATTGACCCGTTTTCCACAATCGCGGATGGGCGTGGAGCAGGTTTATGTCGACCACTTCACCCGGGCGAAGGAATACGCTAAAGGCTGGGCAGCCTACACTAAGCTGAGTGCAAAGGAAAAAGCTGCGGCTACTGCGCCACGTCGGGATATCGAACTCGATGCACTGGCTGAAATCCTGGCCAACAAGCGCTTCATTACCTGTCACTCCTACGTGCAGTCGGAAATCAACATGTTGCTGAAGGTCGCCGACTCGCTAGGTTTTAAAGTCAACACCTTTACGCACATTCTGGAAGGTTACAAACTGGCCGATAAAATGGCAAAACATGGCGCGGGTGGTTCCTCTTTCGCCGACTGGTGGGCGTATAAAATGGAAGTACACGATGCTATTCCCTACAATGCAGCGCTGATGCACCGGCAGGGTGTAACGGTATCCATCAACTCCGACGACGCCGAGATGGCCCGTCGCCTGAACCAGGAAGCCGCCAAAACGATCGAGTACGGCGGGATGACTGAAGAGGACGCCTGGAAAATGGTGACCCTGAATCCGGCTAAACTTCTTCACCTGGATAGTAAACTGGGAAGTGTTCGGGCTGGAAAAGATGCTGACCTGGTGTTGTGGAATGCGAATCCGCTGGCAATTTACGCCCGCCCTGAATACACGATCATCGACGGGGCCATTTACTTCAGTCTGAAAGACGAAGACCAAAAGCGTGATCTTATGCAGGCCGAACGCGCCCGGCTGATTCAAAAGATGCTGACAGCTAAGGCGAGTGGGGCATCAACGACGCGCCCTCAGCCAAAACGCGCCCGTATGTGGCATTGCGAAGATATTGAAGGCGTTATGGCCGAGGGACAAGAAGGGAAATAGGTTTGAAGTTTGTGGTTTACGGTTTGTGGTTGGCTGACGCGCCCTTGACTTATGCGTCAGCCCACCGGATACTACAAACCACAAATCACAAACTACAAACCAAAAACTAACTAAACATGAAAAAACTGCTAATATCCATATGTACACTGGCCTCGCTGATGAGCTATGGCCAGAATCCCGCGCCCGCAAAGCCACAAACGAAGACCATTGCCCTGATGGGCGGTACGGTTCATGTGGGCACCGGGCAAGTCATTCCGAATGGCATCGTTCTGTTTACCAATGGCATCATTACGAATGTTGTCGACGGAACACTGGTGAAACTGAACCTGACCGATGTGGAGGTAATCGATGTGTCGGGGAAGCACGTTTATCCGGGTATCATCTCCCCCGCAGCAACGGTCGGTTTGCAGGAAACAGGGTCCGTCCGGGCTACCGTCGACAAGCAGGAAATAGGCATTCTGAATCCAAACATCCGGTCGCTGATTGCCTATAACACCGACTCCGAAATTATCCCCACGATTCGGAACAACGGTGTTCTGCTCACCCAGGCGATGCCCCAGGGCGGCACCATATCGGGCAGTTCGAGTGTGATGATGGCCGATGGCTGGAACTGGGAGGATGCGGCCCTGAAAAAGGATGACGGGCTCTGGCTCAACTGGCCCACCTATTTCTCAAATGAGTTCAATTTCGAGGATTTCACTACTATCGTTAAGAAAAACGAAAAGCGTGGACCGGCTATTGATGCCCTGCAGGCGACCTTTGCCGATGCAAAAGCCTACGCGGCTGCGCCGACACCTGCAACAATGAACCTGAAGTTAGAGGCCATGCGTGGGTTGTTTTCGGGTAAGCAAAATTTATACATCCGCGCCGATTACGGAAAAGACATCATCGAAGCCGTCACGTTCGCCAAAGCGATGGGCGTGCCGAAGGTTGTGATTGTCGGGGGCGAAGAGTCGAATCGGGTGCTTACGTTCCTAAAAGAAAATAACGTGCCCGTGATTTTGAGTGCCTTGCACCGCCTGCCCAACCGGGAAGATGAAGACGTGGACTTACCGTATCGGATGCCCGGTATTTTGCACAAGGCAGGTATTCTGGTTAGTTTGAGCTATGCCGATGAGTGGTGGCGTACGCGTAACCTGCCCTTCCTGGCCGGAACAGCCGCGGGTTTTGGTGTTACGGATCGCGAAGAAGCCCTGAAGATGGTTACCTCGAACACCGCAAAAATCCTGGGCATCGATAACCTCGTTGGCACCCTTGAAAAAGGAAAACAAGCAACCCTGTTCGTATCGGCAGGTGATGCACTGGATATGCGAACCAACGTAATCGAGCAGGTATTTATGCAGGGCCGAAAGGTAAATCTGGATGACCGCCACAAGCGCCTGTACAAAACGTATAAGGATAAATACGAGCAGAAATAAGGTAGGATACTTCACCTGATTCAGGTAAGGGGACTGGTAGCGTTACAGAGCAGAGGCCCGCTTATAAGCGGGCCTCTTTTGGTATCAGGTAGCTGATAAAGTGGTGAGGAGTAGCTTTCTCTTCGCTCGCTGATTCAACTGGTTCAAGCTGGCTATTTGCGAAATTAATCTGGGGTGATTCAGGTTATGGTCAGCCTGGCTACCAGTACTTAACTGCTCAAGTTCCTGAAGCAGTGTATCCATGGCAGTCTGCATAGCGCTGACCAGGGTCGCCATCTGCTCTCGCGAACACTGACCGATATAGCTGCTTCGGGAAGATTCAGATCCATTGGAAATCGCATTTTGCTTCAGGCAGTTTCTTACTTTTTTGAAATTTATAAATAAATCGAATGCTGCTTCTGTCCAGGCAGCCAAAGCATCTGTATAAGTGGTCTTATCTGCGGAATGTCGATTACCTTCCAGGGATGAACCATCCATGCGTATTGATATCTAGTGTTTTATGGGAAAATTACTTACAATTTTTCTAAATAGGTTACTCGCGGGTAGACTTATTGAAAATATTTTTAAAGTAATAGATACCCTATTGTAACTGGAAGACAAAGGAAAAGCCTACTTCGCAACGCCGGTTATCTGCTCCAGTTCGGTTAAGGCCAGCCGATAGGCCATCTGCGCCGAATACAAATCAACTTCTGCTTTCGTCAACGCGGCCTGCGTTTCCAATACGTCTCGCTTCAGAACCAGGCCCGCTGCCAGCCGGTCATTTTTAAGTTTTAGCTCATCCCGGCGGTACTGGGCCGCCTGGCCGGCAATGGGTACCAGCGACTGGGCCTGCCGGGCTTTTCTGTAGGCTTTCTCTACTTCGATCCGTACGTGTTCGCCAGTGTATTGCCGGTTCTCATCGGCTTGCTTCTGCTGCGAAAGTCGCTGGTTCAACGTTGACCGGCGCCGACCAAAATCGACGATATTGTAGCTGAGCTGTAGCCCCAGAAAGTAATTGCTTTGGGGTAAGTCGGAAATGACATTCTGGAACAGATACCCGCCCAAAGCCCCCACATTGGGAATGTAATCTTTGCGGGCTGCCTGAACGCCAAGGGCCGCTTTCTGGCTGGTCTGGTCGGCCTGACGCACATCGAAATTGCCGGATTTAGCTCCCTCCAGATAAACGTCCAGCGAACGAAGCGCCGGTAATGAATCATTCACCGGACTGATGGTCAGGCCTGTACCCGAGGGTAGTCCAAGTAACTCATTCAGATCGGCCGTGTAGTCTTCAATCTGGTTACTGGCCTGAAGAAACTGTTGTTGCTGATTTGCCAGGTCTGCCTGCAACCCAACTTTGTTGACCGGGTCTGTTTTACCCGCCAGCAAGGCGCTTTCCACATCATATAGTTTGGCTTGCGTCAGATCGATCGTTGTCTGAATCTGTTGTTGTTGCTTCTGGGCAATCAACAAGCCGTAATACAGCTTCTCGACTCCCTGCCGAACCAGCAACTCGGCCTGACTGACCTGCGTTTGGGCCAGTTCAACATCGGTTTGGGCTACTTTAACGCCGTCCTTAATCTTGCTTAGCTGACTGATCGGCTGATAGGCCAGCACATTACCCAGAAAGAGGTTGTGCTTGGCTCTGAACAAGGTAAGATCCTGTTGCGGCAGGGGAATGGGCGTCGTACCTGGTAACACACCAATTGACCCACGCGGCAGGGTCAAATCCCGTGTGACGCCATTGTAGGCGTACATCCCGTTGGCCACAATCAACGGATACAGCCGACTGCGGGCTTCGGTGATTTTATACCTGGACTCGTCTACTTTATAGCGCGCTATTTTGAGTCGTCGGTTTTGTTCGATGGCCTGTCGCTGCGCCAGCGCCAGGGTTAACGGCTGGCTGGTCTGGGCCGCCAGGGATTGACTAATCAACCCCAGCAGAAGGGTCATTTTTAGGTAGTTAGGCATTGTTGAGCTAGCTAGGAAGCCTGGTAGGCAATGGCTTCTTCTTTGGGTTTGACGGATAGAACAAACAGGACGGGTATGACCAGCAGGGCCATCAGCATGGAAAAGATAACGCCCACCGCCAGTACGCTCGCCAGCGGACTCCACATCGGTGAGCCGGACAGAATCATGGGGACTACGCCAATGGCCGCGGCCATGGTGGTCAGGAAAATAGGCCGCAGTCGACGTTTACCCGCTTCGATGGCCGCCGTTCGAATGTCCATGCCTTTCCGGATCAGTTCGTTGGCATAATCCACAAGAATGATGGCGTTGCGTACCACAATTCCCGACAGGCTGATGAGGCCCATAAAGGCGGTGAACCCAAACGGATTTCCCGTGAGAATCAGGCCTAGCAAAGCCCCGAACAAACTCAGCGGAATGGATGCCATCACTACCAGCGACTCTTTCAGATTGCGAAACTGAAACAGCAGGATCAGGAAAATAAGGACCAGGCTGATGCCCAGCGCGCCTACCATCTGACTAAAGGTAGCTTTTCGGTTTTCGTCTTCCCCGCCATATTGAATGCTGTAACCTACGGGTAGTTGAATGTTGGCAATCTGCGGCTGAATGGCTTTCAGCACTTCAGAAGGCAGGGTGTTTCGGTCCGTTTCACTCTGCACGGTCAGGGTTCGAACGCCGTTCCGGTGCATGATCCGGCCGGTTTGCCATTCGGGGCGCAGGGTAGCAATTTGCCGGAGCGGGACACTATTTCCCGTAACCGGAGAGTTGATATAGGTATTTCCCAGATCGGTGAAATTCCGGCGGTTTTCTTCATCCAGTTGCAGGACCAGATTAACGGGTTGGTCGCCTTCGTACAGTACCGAAATGGGCGCTCCTGAAAATCCAGTGTAAATGCTGGTCGCTACGCCGGAGGTGGTAAAGCCCAGTCGGTTCGCTTCATCTTTCAGATCGATGCCCACGCCATAATAGTCTTCTTTAAAATCCGTACGTACGAGGGTACTGCCTGGCGCTTTTCGAACGATAGCCTGAATTTGGCTGCCAATGCGTTTGAGCTCACGAAGATCATTGCCAATAATACGCACTTCAACCGGCGCAATAGTCAATGCGCCCTGTTGCATCAGCCGAACGCGGGGTGTACCATCCGGAATCAGAGCCGCGACTTTATTGGTTAGTTCTTCGGCCAGGGCTTCGGTTTGTTCGTCGGTATGCGTATTGATCAGCAACTGGCCGTAATTGGTCACGGGCGGTTCGGGCGAGAAGTTGTAATAGAAACGAGGGGCGCTGGTACCAATAAAGGAGGCATAGTTTTCGACCCGATTGTCTTTTTTGATCAGGTTTTCCAGTTTGGCAACGGCTTCCTTCGTCCTGTCCAGTCTGGTGCCAGTGGGCATCCAGACTTCGACCACAAACTGGTTGCGCTCGGCCGCCGGGAAGAATTTCTGCCGAATTCCTTTAAACAATAACCCCGATGCGGCAATGGAGACCACGGCCAACATGAGCGTGGCCGCTCGGTGGTCGATGCACCAGCCAATGGCGCTGTCGTAGCCATCCTGCATGTAGTCCAGGAGCGATTTCTTTTTCGGTTTTGCCCGTTGGTTGCCGGTGTCGATAAGCTGGTGTAAACCTTTCTTAATGAAGGTGTAGCACAAAAACGGGGTCAGGAGCATCGCCACGATAAACGAAGACGCCAGCGCAATGGAAACTGTAATGGGCAACGAGAAGATGAACTCCCCAACAGAACCCGTCAGAATAATCATCGGCAGAAAAGATGCGATGATCGTCGCCGTCGCGGTCAGCACCGGCACCACTAAATCAGAGGCACTTCGCCAGGCGGCTGTCCAGCGTTCGACGCCCTCGTCCAGTAGTTCGACGTAGTTGTCGGCAATGACAATTGCATCATCGACGACCATGCCCAGAACCACGATCAACGCGGCCAGCGAAACCTGGTGCAACTCGATGCCGAACGTATGCAGTAGAGCAAACGTAACGGCTACAGTTACCGGAATGGCCATGGCCGCCACGGCCGCGATGCGGAAGGGCAGCAGGATAATGGTCACGATAACAACCGAAACAATAGCCAGAAAAAACTCCCGGATAAAGTCGCTGACGCTGTGCTGAACGACCTGCGGCTGATTGACAACGGTGGTCAACTTAATGGAGCTGGGCAGATTGCGCTGGATTTCGGCCAGCTTGGCCGCCACCTGGTCGCCAAACTGAACGATGTTGTTCCCTTCCTGCATCTCCACTGACAGCATCAACGCCCGTTGGCCATTCACGCTGATCGTTGAGGTTGGTTCGGCGTATTCACGTTTGATAGCCGCCACATCACCCAGTCGAATGACCGATCCGGTTGGCGTGGTCCCAATGACCTGGTTGGCTACTTCCTGTTCCGTATTGTAGTATCCCTGGGCATATAACGGCACCTGCGATTGCTCGGTCTTAACATTGCCCGTTGCCTTGATGGCGTTCTGGGCCTGCAACACCTGAACGACCTGCGTCCATTTGATCCCATATTGTGCTAGCTGCTGTGAGCTGGCCGTAATGGTAATCTGTTCTTTCTGTTCGCCATAGCGCCGGATTTTGGAAACCGCTTTATTGGTCCGTAAACCGTCTTCAATCCGTTTGAGGTAATCGCTCAGTTCGGTGTACGAAAGCTGATCTGATTCGACGCCAATGAGCAGGGCCACCGTATCGCCAAAATCGGTATTGAGAATGGGCCCCTGTACACCCTGGGGTAAATCCAGCACTTTGGCCTGGTTAAGATCATGCCGGAGTTTCGACCAGAAAATGTCTGGATTTTTAACGTTCTCCTCCAGTTCAACATTAATCACTACGGCCCCGTCGCGGGTCGTCGAATAGGTTTTTTCCTTACGGACTTCGGCGTAGCCAAACAGGTATTGTTCGATCTTGCGGGTCACCTGATCTTCCACCTGCGCGGAATTGGCACCGGGAAAGAAAGCCACGACCAGGCCAGTCCGGATCGTGATTTTAGGATCTTCCCGGCGGGGCATGGTCAGCAGGGAATAGATACCCACCGCCACTGCCAGAAAGACCACACTAAGGGTGACCTGCGGGTAGCGTAACGAGCTTTTAATAGGGTTCATTGGGCGGGTTGGTTAAATTGGATCGATGCACCATCCTGTACTTTTTGCTGCCCGCCGGTAATGACCAGATCCGTCGCGTTCAGGCCGGACGTGATCTCGACATCGCTGGCGAAGACTTGTCCAACGGTTACCTTTCGTTTGAAGGCTTGTTTCTTCTGGTCGTCTGCCACATACACATACGTTGAGCCGTCGTCGTCCCGCAGCACGACATTACCCGGCAGAACCAGCGCTTTTTTCGTTTGTGTAGCTACCATCCGGGCATCGGCAATCATGCCCGGCCGAATCTGCAAAGTTGGATTGGGTACGTCGATCTTGACCGAATAGGCTCTGGATGCGGGGTCGGCAACGGCACCAATGAGCGAAATTTTGCCGGTATAAGATTGACTAAGCGCAGGAATAGTTACTTGGGCGGCTTGTCCCAGCCGTAATTGGCCCACTTCTGATTCAGGAACGGACACCCGAATTTTAATGGGCTGGATATCGGCAATCTGAAACAGCGGTTGGCCCTGCGGAATAATCTCGCCGGGGTTGGCTCCTTTGCGGGCCACAATGCCGGAAATGGGGGAGTAAAGCTTCGTTTCCCGCAAGTTTTTTGCCGCCAGTTGCTGGCGGGCTTTTACCTCCTCAAGGCCAGTCACCACTTTTTCGTAATCGCTGGGCGTAAGGCTCCCCCGATCTTTAAGAATGGTAAGCCGGTTGTATTCATCCTGAACACGAGCCACATTGGCGTTGGCAATGGTTACGCCCAACTGGTAATCGGTGGGTTCGATGGACGCGATCAACTGCCCGGCCCGGATCGTTTGTCCTTCCTGAATAGTAACCCGGTCCAATTTTCCCGCAACCATAAAGCCCAGATTGACCGTCGTTTCGGCTTCGGTCGAGCCGCTTAGCACCAGTTGACCACCTTCCCGTGCGTTCTGAACCCGACTAACCACAACGGGAATAGCGGTAGGGGTTTCGACCGGACCGGAGTCAGGATTTTGTTTTTTGTCGGAGTTTGGCTGGCAGGCTATCGAGCTGGTAACCAACACACAGGCAACGAAAAATTGAGTATAATCACTATTCATAAGACTAACTGGTTGGTAAGTGCGAATTACTACTTAAAAGTCATGTTGTTAGGTACTTTGTTTAGTTTCGCCTGATTATTTAATCTAAGAGCAATCAGAAATTGCAAATATTACACTTTTTTTGTATTTTCAGTTTCCTTTGTCAAAAATATGGAAACGATTAAGAATAGAACGCGCCAGCGAATTTTAGAAGCGGCCCAGTCGCTGTTTATGCGATACGGGTATAGTCGCGTAGTTGTCGATGATATCGTTCGGGAGCTGGCCGTCAGCAAAAAGACGATTTACAACCACTTCAGTGGGAAGTCGGCTATTCTGATGGCTTGCATCGAGTACTTCGCCGAGTCCTATCAGAGGAAAGCAGCGGCCATTTTGCAGAATACTGATTTGCCCATACGGGAAAAACTGACAGCTTATCTGGAATTTATTGGACTGAGTTTCTCCAGTTTTAGTCAGGACTTCTGGATTGACATAAAGCGGGCTGAGCCCGAAGCCTGGGTGTACATAAATACCTTTAAGCGAGAAATCTCATTAAAGGACTTCGGGCAATTGATGGACGAGGGCGTTCAGGCCGGGTATCTGCACAATGATTCATCTCGCCATATGGGTATTCTGATGCTGATTGCTACGATGCAGCAATTAACAGACCCCGATTATCTAAGCCAATTTCCGGCGGAGATTATGGCGGCCGTTCCTCAGGATACCACCAAACGAGTCGAGCAGATTGTGACTATTTTACTCAGAGGATTACTAACTGTGAAGGAATCGTAAGGTGGGCAAACGGGTCGCGATAAATTCGTTTTAACGAAACATTAATCGGGGGTTTATACCTAATCAGGGCTCTTATTTGTTGTTTGTATAGTTGATAGTAAGGTCCGATAACTACCAAAAGCCAACGCTTTTTGCAGCTGTCGAACCCCACCACTGACTACCCGTTTAGTGTCAATACGAACAAATAAAATCTCGGTTAAAGAGAGTTCATTATGAAAACGTTCATCCAAAGTATCCTGGCCAAAGCTCTGTTGCTTTCCATTGGCCTATCGGTCGCAGGATGGCAACCCACTATTGCCCAAAGCACCAATTTCGGGCAGCAGCCCGTACAGAATACCGATCAGTCTCTGGCTTCTACCATCGCTCCCTATCGCGACAATGTTCGCCAGTCGGTCTTACTGGCCAGCGGACAGCCGCAGGTTTTAAGCAGTCTCGCTCAACAGCGGGCATCCAGTCAACAGGCGTTTAGTCAGTTGATTCAATCCTACAGACAGACCAAGCAAGGCTGGTTTTATGACGTGTCTCGTTATCCCGACATACTGCATACACTGGCTACCCTGCCCGCTGGCTCTAGCGAAGCGCAGGTGAAAGAACTGGCAAAAAGCCTGCCCGCCGATACGCAGGAGTCAGCCTGGAAACTCTATCGTCACCACCACGACGATTTAGTGCAGGTCGACAACCTGAACGAGCAGGCCCAGCAAGCCTTCGAAAAGATAATCAGTCCGTTGGACGGCCCCACTCAACAGGCATTTCGTCAGTTGATCGATATGCCTGACGTATTGACCCAACTGACCGATCAACCCGACAAGACGACTGAATTAGCCAGTGCCTACCAGGCAAATCCGGACGAAGTAACGCAGAACCTGACGGCTATGCACGATAGCCTCACCGCTCAGAATCAGCGGGAAGTGGCCGACTATCAGGCTCAGTTGAATCAGGATCCACAGGCGCGGCAGGAGTTGCAGCAGGCTGGTCAGGCCTATGCACAGGCAAATGGGTATAAAACGGGTATCAACCCGAATCCCGCCTGGCCGAACAACACCAACTACTATATGAATCCGTATCCTTACTGGTTTGGCTATCCATACTGGTACACAACGGCCATGTGGTATCCATCGGCCTGGTGGATGGGCACCGGATTCTACTACGGACTGGGCGGCAATATGATGGTTTTTGGGTTACCCTCTTTTGGCTTCTCAAACTGGTTCTTTGGGGGCGGCTATTACGCCTATCCGCATCTTTACGGCCGTTTTAATCGATATTATAGTAATTATGCCGGTTTCAATCGCCGGTTTACCCCGGCCAGTGCGGGCTTCATGACGGCTGCTCACCGAGCCTTTGGCCCGAGAACCGGATTCTCGTCACCCCGTGGCAACTGGGTCACCAATGCTCGTCCATTCAGCCAGTCGAATGGCCGCTTTGGCGGTGCTCGAATTTCGGCCCCATCAACTAATTTCGGCGGTTCACGCATTCAAAGCTGGGGTGGGGGTGGTATGCGCTCATTCGGTGGCGGTGGGTTTAGCGGTGGCGGATTTCATGGTGATGGTTTCCACGGTGGCGGTCGCCGATAAATAGATCAATTAATAATAAAAAGGCTGCCAATGTGATTTGGCAGCCTTTTTTTATCGTTCCAGTTTGAAGCCCTGGTCGACTCGGACCCGGTCGGGGCGGTTAGCCACATCCCAGCCGGTCAGGTAGATCCATTTCGCAATGCGGGTCACTTTTTCTGTATTGATGCGGTCCGGTTCATCTTTCGGCGTGTGGTAATCGGGATGCAGCAAGGTGGTGAAGGCAATGGCCGGTACGTTGGCACGGGCGTAGGGGAGGTGGTCCGAGCGGAAATACCAGCCTTCCGGATGCTCAGGTTTATCCCATAGTGTATCGAGTTTGAAATGGGCGTCGGACTGGTTGACAGCCAGCGCGGCATTGACCAGGTCTGTCGAGTTCTTGTGCGGAGACTGCTGCCCCAGAATGGCCGCGCTGTCGGGCGCATTCCGGCCAATCATTTCGGCGTTCAGCACCGCAACAATGGACCCTTTGGGTACGGTTGGGTGATCGACAAAATAGCGCGAGCCCAGCAGGCCACGCTCTTCGGCCCCGTGAAAAACAATCAGCGCTGACCGTTTGCCGGGTTTCTGAGCGAAGGCCCGTCCGATGGCCATCGTGGCCACGCAGCCACTGGCATTATCATCCGCTCCGTTCCAGATCGAGTCACCCGCGACGGCCCGCCGAACCCCATCGTGATCCTGGTGGGTACTAAACAATACGTACTCATTTTTTAGTTTTGGGTCCGTCCCCGGCACCTTCGCCACAATGTTTACGGATGGGTAGTTGAAGCTTTCCACGTTTACAACGTTCGTAAACTGCTGGCCTGGCTGTTTGATCCACTCCAGCGCGCTGGCGGGCAACCAGACCGTTGGTGCCTGCGAAAAAACACGGGTATTGGCTCCACCGGGCAGATCATAGCGACCGCGTTCCAGCCCCGTCGTCCAGCGCTCAAAATAAGACTGAGCAGGCGTGTCGGATACCCAAACAACGGCCAGGGCACCGGCTTTTACCAGTTCAGCCGCCCGGCGGGTCATGGTGCCGAATAGAAAACGTCGGTAGCTCAGTTCGGGCGGGCCCGTTCCCGAAAATTCGAGGGCAACGGCTTTGCCTTTTATATCCACGTTCGCCATATCCTCGGGCGTACCTTTGCCCACAAAAACGAGGGGGGCGTCGACCGAAGCAATGGCCGGTGCCAGAATGAACGCATCCTGACCGTGGACGAGTTGATGACTACCGATGTTCAGGCGGCTGGTTTCGGTGATTCGAGTGCGCTGTATGTGGAAAAACTGGAAGAACGTTCCGTCATCGCCAGCAGGTTGCAGGCCCATGGCCCGGAGCTGGTCCGCAATCCAGACAGATGCTTTGAGCTCGTCGAGCGAGCCGCCTTCGCGTCCACGGAAATGGTCGCCCGCCAGCGCAAATAAATCTCGTTTAATGTCACTTTCCTTGATCGCCGATACCGCATTGGGTGTTTTAGCCGCACTGCTCTTCGACTGGGCCTGGCTGGTCGTTAAGCCCCAAAAAAGAGTGAATGCCGTAATCAGGAATCGAATGTTTCTGAAGTTTAAATAGATCATTGTTTCGTTATATACTGATAATTGGGTTTTAACAAATCTACGGACAGTCACCCTAATTTTACGTCTCCTGACCAATTGGTTTTTGTAAATTGCTGACACATTATTCGTCCTTCCTGCGAAATAAACCGTCGATATGAAACAGCCTTACCTTATTTTATGCCTACTCTTGGCATGTTTTGCCAAACAACCTCTTTCGGCTCAATCCAAAAAGATCACGACAGACCCCGTCGCCCAATACGATGCCTATGTACAACAGGCCGTGCGGGACTGGAAAGTGCCGGGTTTGACGGTCACTGTCGTTAAAGACGGTAAAGTCCTTTTAAAGAAGGGGTATGGTATTCGGGTGTTGCCGGGAACGGGTTCGGGCAAGTCCGAAGCCGTTGACACCCAAACGCTCTTTGCGATGGCCTCAACGACCAAAGCCATGACGGCGGCCTGCCTGGGCATGATGGTCGATGAAGGAAAGCTTCACTGGGATGATCCCGTTACTAATTACCTGCCCGATTTTCAGCTATATGACCCTGCTGTGACCCGCGAGTTGCGCGTTCGGGATTTATTGATCCATAATACCGGCGTGGGAAACGCTGATGTACTCTGGGCGGCCATGACCATACCCTCCGACGAAATTCTACACCGGATGCGCCTGGTTAAACCGTCCTATTCATTCCGTTCGGGCTTTATCTACCAGAATATTATGTATCTGGCTGCGGGTAAAGTGCTGGAGAAAGTGAGTGGCCTGCCGTGGCACGTGTTTATTCGCACGCGACTTTTTGAGCCTCTGGGCATGAGCCGGACAAAGGCCTTGTTTGGCGACATAACCGATGCAAACCGCGCTAAGCCGCACGTGGCCCTAAACGATACGGTTCGGGCGGTAAATAGCCTGAAAGAAGAAGGGCTGGTGGATGCTGTCGGACCGGCCGGTTCTGTTTGGACATGCCCCGATGACGTGGTGGCCTGGATGCAGTGCATGCTCGATAGTGGCCGGTACCGTAACGGCGGGTCACAGGTGAAAACGCTCCTGAAACCCGCCACCTGGGTCGAGTTATTTAAACCACAAACGCTGGTTACGGATGCCGAATTCTACCCAACGCAGGTACTGACAAAACCCGTTTGGAAGACCTACGGACTTGGCTGGTTTCAGCAGGATTACCGCGGTCATCGCATCAATTTTCATACCGGTAGCCTGACCGGAATGGTGGCCATTCATGGGCAACTGCCGGATCAGAAACTGGCCGTATACGTGCAGGGAAATCTCGATCATGCCGAACTGCGCCATGCGTTGATGCTTCGGGCGTTCGATGTGTTTGCCCTGGGGCTGTCGAATGATTGGAGTGCGGATTTGCAGAAATTATACGGTGGCATTAGGCAAAAGGCTAAGCTGGCGGAACGACGGGTGGATAGCACGCGGGTGATGAATACCAAGCCGTCACTACCCTTAACAGCGTATGTTGGCACCTACACCGACCCCCTGTATGGTAAAGCGGATGTGACATTGCGCGATGGTAAGCTGTATTTTTCCCTCAATAACGTCATGACCGGCTACCTGGACCACTGGCACTACGACACCTTTCGCCTTACGTACGATCAGTTCTGGAATGGAAAAGATCCCGTAAGTTTTATCCTGGACGCGAAGGGCAAAGTCGCCAAACTCAATGACTCGGGACTTGAACTTACTAAAGTGCCGGTTAATCCAGGGAAAGGGTTGCAGGGTGGTAAATGACCAGAAGTTCCTATTTGTACCCATACGTTGATTTAACCGCCAACTAATCAATCTATACATGTTTGTGAAAACCTTCCTCTTACTTGCCATTATCAGTACAATTTCTGCCAGTGCACAAACGACTCAGCAGCGTGTTCGCCACTATCGGCAAGCGCGGGAAACGGCGCTGATGGATGAATACCGGGCGTTCCTGGCCATTCCCAACGTGTCGTCCGATTCGGTCAATATTCGCAGAAATGCAGCGTTCATCCTGCAAATGATGAAGAATCGGGGCCTTACCGGAATGCTTCTCGACGGTCCGACGCCCGGAACTACCCCCGCCGTATTCGGTGAAGTTCGGGTGCCCGGCGCTGAAAAGACCATCGTGTTTTATGCCCATTACGATGGGCAACCGGTCAATCCGAAGCAGTGGGCTGATGGGTTGCAGCCGTTCGTTCCCGTATTCATTACGGCTCCCATCGAGCAGGGCGGTAAAGTTGTTACTACCTATAAATCAGGTGATTCAATCGACCCGAGCTGGCGGCTGGCGGGTCGGGGCAGTGCCGATGATAAGGCCGGTGTCATGACCATTCTCAACGCTTATGATGCCCTGGTGAAAAGTAACATTCCGCTTACGGCCAACCTGAAGTTTTTCTTTGAAGGGGAGGAAGAAATTGGCTCTACGCACCTGGGTGAAATTTTTGATAAACACCGCGATAAGCTGGCCAGCGATCTCTGGATCATTGCCGATGGTCCACGCCATGTATCGGGAAAACCGGTTGTGCAATTTGGCGTACGGGGCGACGTCAACATGCACCTGACGGTATACGGCCCCAAACGACCCTTACACAGCGGTAATTACGGAAACTGGGCACCCAATCCGGCCATGCGGCTGGTAAAACTGCTGGCCAGTATGAAAGACGATACGGATCGGGTCGTTATCAAGGGATTTTATGACGATGTGGTGCCGCTCACGGCCAGCGAAAAAAAGGCGATGGCCAGCGTGCCCAATATGGAAGCGGCTCTGAAAAAAGAACTGGGTATTGCCCGGCCCGATGGTAATGGCACCTCGTTCGTTGAGTTACTCATGCGCCCGACGCTGAACATAAACGGTCTGCAAAGTGCCAACGTTGGGGCGATGGCCGGAAACATCATCCCGACCAAAGCCGAAGCTGTTCTGGACTTACGGCTCGTGCGGGGCAATGAGGTGACCCGGCAGGTTGGGCGGGTAATGGATCACATTCGTGCTCAGGGATACCAGATTCTCGACCATGAACCTACCGATGCTGAACGGCAGCAGTACCCCAAACTGATCAGGATTACCCAGGGGACGGGCTACAACGCTCAGCGTACGCCCATGGATTTGCCCATTGCCCAGGAGGTTATCAAGGCTGTGCAGACCACCAGCGCTGAACCGATTGTCTTATCACCCTCGTCGGGAGGGAGTTTGCCGCTCTATCTATTCGAAAAAGTGCTCAAAGCCAATGTTGTGTCTGTGCCGGTTGTCAATTACGATAACAACCAGCATGCCGAGAATGAGAATGTAAAGGTTCAGTATTTATGGGATGGCATTGACATCATGGCGGCCGTGATGCTGATCAGGTAAATGGTGTAAGCAGGATTCTTGAGTGTGTCGGCAGATGTGAGTAACCGACGGTGCCGACACATCAGGTAGTCGTTTCAACTTTCTTTAACTTTTTTTTTCTTGATCTGAACCATTTAAGCTTAATTAAATGTATATACATCAAATACGATTACACGCAATTTAAACTATAAGCACATGCAAGCACAACCCGCAACCGCAACCACCTGGGCTATTGACCCGATGCACTCTGAAATTCAGTTCAAAGTGAAACACCTTGTTATCTCGACCGTAACGGGTTCGTTTGGCCAGTATGAAGGTCAGGTAGAATCAGTTGGTGATGATTTCTCGGATGCTAAAGTTTCGTTCTCGGCTGACATTTCCAGCATCAATACAGGACAGGAGCAACGGGATGGTCACCTGAAATCAGTTGAATTCTTTGATGCTGAGCAGTTTCCGAAACTGACGTTCGTGTCGACGGCCATGACAAAAACGGGTGACGATACCTATAACCTGACAGGCGATCTGACGATTCATGGTGTTACGAAACCAGTAACCCTGAAAGTAGAACATGGTGGCCAGATGCAGGATTTTTATGGTCAAACCAAAGCCGGTTTCGAAGCAACGGGCACGATCAAACGGAAAGAGTTTGGATTGACCTGGGACGGAGTTACCGAAGCGGGTGGTGTTGTTGTGAGCGACGACGTTAAACTGGTGCTGAATATTCAGCTGACAAAACAGGCTTAATGGATAGATTTTAATAAAAAAACCGGTACAAACTGATCTGCTCAGTTTGTACCGGTTTTTTTTATACCACCTGCTACCGTACCAGAACCAGCCTGCCCCGTATGACGGGCTTTTCAGGTACCGTATGCAACGTATAAGCGTACACACCCATGGGTAGTGAAGTCCCGTTCAGCGTACCATCGAATGGGTTTGTGTAGCCTTTACCTGATGAGTAAATGACTTCGCCCCATCGGTTGTAAATAGTCAGGACGGCGTCGGGAAAGGCTTCGACGCCGGGTAATTCCAGTACGTCATTTACACCATCGCCATTGGGCGAAAACGCATCGGGTACCCATACCATGGCAAATACGGTAATATGAATGGTGTCTTTAGCCTCACAGCCAGTACTGTTTTTTACAGCGAGCATATACGTGATGTCATCCGAAATGTTGGTGATGGTTGGATTTGCGGTACCGGGATTGTCCAGATAAGTCGATGACACCCACTGAAACTGATTCGGGTTGCCCGTGTACACGGGGTTGAGCGAAAACGTATTCCCCCGATAAGTCGTCATGGAGTCTGCCAACTGGATGGTAGGGATGGACGCTACGATTGCCAGGCGGGTAGCGACGGTGCCTGCGCATTCGGGAGAAGCTTTAACAGTGTAGGTCACGGGATGATCACCAACACCAGCCTGCTTTGGGCTGAATACATTCCCGCTTACCCCGGCTCCTGAAAATTCGCCCCCTGCCGGGCTACCCGTTAGCGTATGAACGGGCACATTGGTGCCACAAACGCCCGGAATTGAATCGAGGGTCACAACAACGGGCGCAATCTGGATAATAGTCACCGGGCTGGATGTGCCATCACAGCCGTATAAATCGGTGGCTTTCACGATATACGTACCTGCCGATTTGGCTACCAGCTTTGATTCGCTGCCCCCAACCGGGACGCCATCTTTTTGCCAACTGTATAGTAGTCCACCACTGCTGAGCAGGGGCAGGGAATCCTGTGGACAGATTCGGTCGAAGCCCGAACTTGATTTAATCTCGGCCAGTACCGCAGGCGACCGGTCAAGAACGGCCGTATCGGTGCGGGCCTGGCAACCCAGGGTGGGGTAGGTCAACACGGCCCAGTAGTTGCCCGGCTGCGTGGCCTGCAGGGAGTCGGTTGTGTTGCCCGTTAGTGCCTGATTGTCTTTATACCACTGGTATGTAACGCTGGGAAGCCGGGTTGCCTTCAGGTTGATCGTGCCCGTTGTAGCGCACAGATGCCCGCTGGCCGAAACGGTTGCCGTACTGCCAATGACATCGACCAGTAGCGTTTCTGAATTGCCTACTTTGCTGCATGAAGTTTTCAGGGAGACAATGACAGCGTATTGACCCGATGTTTTTACCGATAACGACGGGCCGGTGGCTCCGGGAATGTTAACGTCGTTTCGACGCCACTGGTAATTCCAGTTATCATTCACACTGGCCATCAGGACTGCGGAGTCCCCTTCGCAAAGAATGGTTATGGGTTGTTTGGGCCGGTTTTTAATCTGCACGGCGGGATCGGGCGTAGTGGTTGGCGGACAGTCGACAACGAGTAGCTGAAAATCACGCCTTACTTCACCAATTTTTACCCCATTGCGGTATTCTTCTATTTTTACCGCAAATACATACAGTCCTAGCTTCGTTGCCGTGACCGAAAGCTCACCTGTCTGGGGGTTTACTTTCAGGGTGGGGCTACCGGGTATCGCATTGTTGGCATCAAAGCCCGAAAGCCAGCTCACATCTGGGTAGGGCGCTGAGGACACCGCATTCGGCGTAGTATTGTTTTGCCCCGAAATAGCTTTTTGGTTGAGGGGTGTCACCATAGAATACCTCAGTTCATCCCCGTCCGGGTCAGTACCACCGAATGGAAAGGTGAATGGATCACCGATGCATACGTACTCGCCGTTTATTGAGCCAAAATGGGGTGATGAATTAGTGAATAACTGGTTATTCTGCAACAGGGCTGGAAACTCAAGGTAAAATGTATAGCCCGTTTGAATTGGATTGACGATGTTGTTTATTCCCCCGTTTCGATTCCGGGTCTGGTAGGACACATAATATCCTTTACTGTCGTTATATGTGTCGGGGGCAAGCTGGATATCGGCCTCGAAGGTGGCGACGAGGAATTTGAGGTTTCGCTGTTCTGCGCAATACCCATTGGCATAGATAATTGGCTGCCGCTGGCCGGTTTCACGGGTACTGAATCGCATCATCAATACATCATCGCGTTTTCGGAAAATACCCAGCATGCCACCACTCTGCCGATCAGCCTGGGGACTACTTTCCAGATACTGGGTAACAATGATGCGAAAATGGCCGGGAACGTCCCCAACGGCCCGCATCTCCATCTGCCCGCCAACCTGGTGGGTCGCTTTGACGCTGAGCGGTAACCCCAGAAAAAGTAACCAGGCTAGAAGCCGAAAGGTAAACATGCGCATAAACAATCCGTCTTGAATCTCCCGTTCATTCTTCTGATGCGACTATGTTGGTAGAATTGGTATACTACTGGGATTGTGAATGTTACTAAAGTTCAGCTTTAAGCCGACATGATTTAACTATTTTAACTTATAGAAAAGGAAAGTTAATCCTAAATATACGCATACTTGTGCCGATTTAAGATGAACCAATGGAGTAAGAAATGAAATTGTTTACAGACAAGCCTACGTTACCCATTGAGGAAATTGACTTACCTGTAAGTGACTGACCCAATTTATTTTAGCTTGGCCAGTAAGGTCAGGCTATTGGCCACCATCCCCGTCGTTCGGGTATAATGCCCGTACCGTACTTCAACGCTTTGCCAGTGCCCGATGCCAAATAGTCCGCCGGGTGGTGCCAGGCGAATGCCCGTACCGATAAACTGGCTGTTGAAACCCGAAATATCATAATCACTGGTGTAGTATGGGTCGGTCGAACGATGTTCGCCGTAGGGCGAAAAATACCGAACGGCTGTTTGATGGCTGAATCGGTAAAAGGGACTAACGGATACAAAGGAGGTCAGTTTAATGGGCGTTTCCAGGTTGACCGTATGCGCCTGCATGCCCCAATCGTCGATATAATAACGGTAAAACGTTCGTATCACAATTCGGTCACCCATAAAATAATGCAACCGTAGCCCAAGGGGCAGCTTCAATCGACGACCGGGGAGCCGCTCGACCGTTTCGGCACCATCCTGAAAATAAATACGATGAAAGGGCGTGCTCAGTAAGCCCTGCTGAAAGGCCGGCTCAACGGTGAACAGAACCTGGAGTCGCTTGTTGATGACCTGCGATAAAGACAGGCTAACGTTATAGGAATTACGGGGCTTGTAGTCGACCGGGTCGGTGTCGCCGTGGGCACCGGAGCCGTAGCCTTCCGGCCGGAGCTCGGCCGGGAGAATGACTTTCCAGGTGTCGAAAAAAGCGCCCGCTTTCAGGCTTACTTCCCGATTGTTATCGGCAGAGGATTTGGCAAAGCTAAGGTTAACGCCGTACGATTTGTAGTCGTACTCCGTTGAATACGACAGCGCAACACCATGGGTCGTGCGCCGATCGTTGTCATGAACGCTCCAGGATACCGACGGGTAAATATGGGTATCGCTCCGCGAAGCCGACGAAACTGTCAACGGATCAATTTTATCCGACGAAGCCGATGTGTAATGGTCGATGTTAAGGTCAAACGTCAGGCTATGCTGCCGATTTTTAGCGTCAGTGCTTTTAAGAACGAGGTCGATGGATTGAGCAACGTCCGTTAAGTATTCTGTGCCAATCCCGCCCGTCACGGCTGACCTGTCGCCATCCTGCTGATAGTAACTCGATACAAGGTTTATCTCATCCAGTTTAAGTTTACGGGGTTCATACGGTGGCTTGTCGAGCGATTGAGTATAACCGGCCCGCATTAAACTAAGCAATAACCCAACGGATAGGCAAATTTTCTTCATACGTATAAGGGCTTAGTTGCAGCCGCAGCCTCCACCGCTTTTGCCCCCGTTCGCACCGGCAGCGCCTTCCCGATAGAGGTAGAAATTCTGCTCGAATTTTTCTGATTTACGAGCCGACAATTCCATTTCGGCATCATTGATCCGGCTTTTTTGATACTCTTTTACGGTCGTACAACCGGATAGCCCAAGTAGAGCCAGGCAAACGAACGACACTATTTTTAGGCTTTGTAAGATCATGGGAGCAATGTCAATGTATGCAGTCAGGCTACCGCCTGTGTTTTGATTCGAATATTCGTTGATGTATGAAGCATGTCGGTATCGTCGATAATGATGCAGGCTATGTGCTTCATCTGATTGATAAGATCCAGCCCCACCCGGACGCCCATAACCATAACGGGCGTTGCCAGCGCATCGGCCAGCTCGGCGTTGGGCGCAATGATGGTTACACTTTTCAGCCCCGATACGGGATAGCCGGTTTTAGGATCAATCGTGTGCCCATAGCGTCGGCCGTTAATGAGGGCGTACTTCGCATAACTGCCGGAAGTCGCCACCGCCATATTGCTGATAGCCAAGTAAGAAAACGCCTGGTGATTGGCCAGGTTGGGGTCGGCAATACCAATCGTCCAGGCCTTGCCCGTAGGCTGCGTACCCCAGGTGGTCAGATCACCAGCCGCGTTTACAATACCACTCTCAACGCCACTTTCGCGAAGTACGCGTTTGGCCTGTTCAGCCGCGTAGCCTTTTCCGATGCCGCCAAAGCCAATGCGCATGCCTTTTTCTCTTAAAAAAACGGTCTGTTGGTCGGCATCCAGCACTACGTTTCGGTAATTAATGAGCTGCACCATACGCCGGGCGGTTTTAGGGTCGGGGAGGGTAGTCATCGTTGTATCGAAATTCCAGAGCCGCTTATCCAGAGAGCCATAGGTGATATCGAAAGCGCCCTGGGTCAGGGTCGATAAACGAAGGGATCGCTCAATGAGCGCAAACACTTCCTGGTCGACCTGAACGGGTCGTATGCCCGCGTTGGCGTTGATCTGGTTTGTTTGGCTATCCTGGCTATACGTTGTCAGCAGTCGCTCGATACGGTTAATCTCGGCCACCGCTGCATCGAGACGCTGGTTAGCCCAGCCGGGATCGGGACTGACAACACTTAGCTCGAAGCGGTTGCCCATGAGCCGTTGTACCCGTTTATGAATGAGCGGGGGGACTGTCATTTTGGGGATGAAATAACGGATTGGATCGCGTCAAGAAAAGAGGACACCGTTAAGGATTGTGGGTAGCCTTCCCACTCTTTCAGCACCTTGCCATTCGCGTCGAGCAATACCGTAAATGGAAATTTGCCCTGTTTATTGTAGGTTTCTGCCAATGACTCGTTATGAGCCGTTTGTTTGGCGTCAAGCTGGTTCTTCGACAGCCGGGGAAAGTCGGCCCGCAACAGAATCAGGCGTTCATCAGCGAAAGCTGAAAACTCAGCGGATTCAAAGATCGTCTTCTTGAGCTTAATACAGGGGCCGCACCAGTCGGATCCGGAAAAATTAAGGAGAATAAATTTATGAGACTGGGCCGCTTCGACTTTAGCCTGATCAAAATTAAGTTGCCAGGTTGGGGGTATACTGAATAGATACACCAGGAGCGATAGCAGGATGACTTTCATGCGATTTTCAGATTTTCTTGCCAGAGAGTGGGTTAATTAACTATAAACAACCAGTGTTTTGCCGTCGGTTGCGACCTTATAGACGGTAAGGCCCCGACTGCCAAAGCTATTTTTGCCTTTGCCGGTCAAATCGAACCGGGCGCCGTGCTGTGTGCAGTAGAACTCCGTTTTATTAAAGATAATGGCTTTTTTTGGCTCATGGCTACAGGTTTGGGTGACGGCCACATAAACCCCCGTGCTGACCTGGGCGACCACGATACCGCTCTGCGCCAGATATCCACCTACCGTTTTTAGGCTCGTTGCTGCCGAACTGCCGAGGTCAATCGTTAGCAGTCTATTTGTGATGGTGCTCAGATCCGTGCTTCCCGCCGAAGTTGTGCTTGCCGGGGTTGTTGCCGTGCCCGATGCGGGTGATGTCGACGTAGTTGTCGAGGGAGTCGTAACGGTCGTGCTCTGGGTTCCTGGAATCGTCAACGCGTTAACGACAGTGTCCTCATCCCGGACACAGGATGTAAGGGCAGCCATCAGGGCTGCACCGGTAAAACCCATCGATTTCAGAAAATCGTAGCGAGTCATAAAAAGTAGACTGAAAGTAGGCGGCTGTTCGTCATTGGCCCATACGTTGGGGGCGGCTAAAACGTGGCAACTAGCTAGGGTTTTGGTATTTTTTTTGCTTGTGTAAAATTACTTACCTCGTTTTCCTAAAAGTAAGGTCGTGAACGTTACATTATGTCCTTACTTTTGGCGGTGTTAAAGGCGAGGCTAGCTCACTAGCGCATAACTTACGGGTTGAGCCCTGTGCTTACCAATAAGTAAATAATGTTGCCAGATTACTAACAAAGATCAATTATTGCAGTACCCGCTCACTTACTCTGTTTCATGATCCTCTTTATTACTACCAAAGACAGTAAAAACCAACTTAGGAGCTTCTCCTGCTGGTTGACCAAGCTAGAAATTGCCTTTGATGTTTTAAGCCTTATCTCTTCGGGCGAGCAACTGGTCAACATTGAACTTATTGACAACGATAAACGCATTCAACTGCCAGCGCACGTTTTTAAGGGAGCCCCGTTTTCAACATCCATTCTTCAGTTGCAACGGGATTGGCAACTGATTTTAAGCGAGCCAGTTAATTAATTCACCGATTAGCGCTATAAACCGAGCGCTCGCACAGAACGAAAGGTCTTAAGGAGCAGGTATAGTACAGGCGTAGAATGCGTGCGCCATACGGCTGGCAACGGCTGATCATGCCCAATCGATTCCCTTCTTAAGAAGGCTCAGGGTTTGTTCCTCCGGGCTGCCGGCTTCCGTTCGAAAGTCATAGATCCAGTTGGCCTGTGGCGGCATACTCATCAAAATAGATTCTGTACGGCCGTTGGTCTCCAGTCCGAATTTGGTTCCTCTATCCCAGACCAGATTAAATTCGACGTACCGGCCCCGGCGTAACAATTGCCAGTTTTTTTCGCGTTCTCCAAAGGGGAGCTGCCGGTTCTGGTGCATAAAATGCGTATAAATAGGCGCAAATGCGTTGCCTACCGCTTGCACAAAAGCGAACAACCGCGCCTTATGAGAAGCATCCGAAGGTTTCAGGTAGTCGAAGAAAATGCCCCCTATGCCACGCGTTTCCTGCCGGTGAGGTATATAAAAATAATCGTCGGCCCAGGGCTTGAACTTCGCGTAATAATCAGGATCATGCTGGTCGCAAACCTGTTTCAGGGACTGATGAAACCAGCGCGCATCGTCCTGATTCAGGTAGTGAGGGGTTAAATCAATTCCGCCACCAAACCAGTTATGCCCGGTACTCATTTCAAAATAACGCACATTCATGTGAATGATCGGCATGCCGGGGTTGTGGGGGTGCAGCACAATGGAGACGCCGGTTGCGTAAAACTCAGCGGGCTCTGTCAGGTTTAACGTGCGCAGGGTAGCCTCCGTTGCCTCGCCATGTACGGCGGAAAATCCAACGCCCCCTTTTTCGATAACGCCCCCGTTTGTTAGCAAGCGCGACCGCCCACCGCCCCCACCGGGCCGATGCCAGTCATCTTCCCGAAACGTTGCTCCTCCGTCGGCCAATTCCAGGTCCTGGCAAATACGATCCTGAAGTTCTCTGAAAAATGTGGTGATTGTCTCTTTTGTAACGGTCGGTTCCTGCATCATCATGGCTGCAAAGATACAACACGATCACTCCGCTAGTTTAAGCGCATACCGAACGGGCAGCGGTTTATCGATTAAAATCAGCAGGCCACGTTCGGCCAACTGGCGAAGTAGTTTGCTGGCCCGATACGCCGATATGTTAATGAGTTTGGCAAACTTATCGGCCGTAATGTGGTCATTTTTGCGAAGGTACTGAATCAGGGTCCGCGCCATAGGTGATTTAAGTAGTTCACGATCAGCCATTTCTGGCGTAATAATGAGTTTGCTGGTTGGCATGGACTTGTCTTTTGCCCGAACATAAATTGTTCGTTTTCCCGCTTCATCGACCACATAATGGGGTTTCTCGGTACTTTCAGGGATAGTAACAATCAGGACCAGACGACCATCTGGCGCTAATGTTTCGTAACTGATAGAGAGTGCGGGTTCAATCAAACGGTCGGTGGCTTCTTCCAGTTTATCCATCTCCCGGAATTCAGAGGATACCCCCACAATTTTACCTGGGTCGCTCACCCCAATCAACAACGTGCCCCCTGATGTGTTCGCAAAGGCGGCCAACGTACGGGCTATTCGATAAGTAGACGAAAGTGAACGTTTAAATTCGAGCCGGGTGTGTTCGCCCTGGCCAATTAAATCATCAAGCTGATTTCGGGTCATATCAAAAAAACGACACGCTAAGGTCTTTATTCCGATCAAAAACGACCGTCGCTTTACTAGTACTCAGTTTGCTATCGTGGGGTTGATCTGCATCCACCAAACATACGACGGCTCCTATGAGGTAAGATAGTATTTCTGTAACAAATAGGCTACTCTAAAATAGATCAAATTGAATGTCATCTACTATAGTGTAAAATCAACCCTGAACCAAAAGCCGAATGTCATACGTATTGGATAAATGAGTTGGATGGTCTAGTACAAAACAGGGGCCGGAGTATACTCCGGCCCCTGTTTTGTATTGCCAATAGTTTATTGGACTGTAATATAGGCTTTGCTACTTATTCCGCATCAGGATTTTGTTTCTTCCGTCCACGGGGTTTACCGGTATATTCCGGTTTTGGACTTTCATTCGCCAATTTCAGTTCGAAACCGGTTATGCCTTCTTCATAATCAAAGGGTTTCACGGTAAAGCTGTATTTGGTTTCAGCAAAATCAATGCCGCCTTTCTGCAGAATAAAAGGTAATGAGATTCCGTAGCTTTTAGCTCCCTGAGTGAGTTCGAAGGTCTGGTCCTGTTCTTCGTCACTGGGAATCAAATATAACGATTTGATTTTTCGCTTTCCTTCCTGGGTGCCTACTTTAAACCGATTGTTATTTGGGTCAAATCCTAATTGAGAAATCGATTTCGCCGGGAATACTAATTTACCCGTAGACGAAATGTAGCCTGTTACAGGAGCTGCCTTAGCGACACTTTTTTCGCTTTTTTTCGTTGATTCGCTGTTCTCGTTCGGAGAAAAGAATCGTATTTGTTTAGCTTTCATTGACAGTATATGAATTGTTTCCTAAAATAGACGAGCAAATATAGCAAGTCTTACTTCTAAAAAAGAAAAACTACCTAATAACAACTAACAAAAAAAATCTATTAGGTTGAAAAATTGATATGTTATATGGCTTTTAGTTGCTTTTCGATACTGCCTAATTAACAGATCAAAAGTCGTATGAGTGGGTTGTGAGGTTAAGATATAAAGTAAACTATAGTCAATTATTTTCTTTCAAATTTGGTGCCTTAGTTAGTCAGTAGCCTGTATATTAGGTTGATAGGATTTTAAAAAAGCGCCTTTTTATAAATTAATACGAACAAATTTTTGAAAGCTAATAAGCTAACTAAATTGATTATACCTATTTATAGTTACTACTGACTATAAATCTTTTTTGAAAAATAAATTATCAGTAAACATACTTCCTTAGCGGAGCCTGCGACTTATAATCAATTAGCGAAGTTTGAGAATCTGAGCCCGGTCAAGTATGCTTTATCAGAAAACCCGGTACTGAATAGTAGTCAGGAGATGAATTTATGGGTAAGCGAAAAACAGCAATAATGACAATCCTATGCCAATAATAAAACGAGCGGTCAAGCCTAGTATCGCTTGGTTTTCGTCTGGAAAAATAGCTCAGCATGCCCTTTCTCAACCCCTATTTATCCCTTTCATACAGCTCACCTAAGCAAAATGTAAGTCAAGCGGAAGGCATCGTTCAGGGGTGCTGGTAGCCCCTGGATACGAATCGGATGGGAGCAGCGCCCGACAGGTGTGTTCTTCAGTTGCTCCGGTAAAGACATGCTTTCAAACCTTCACTTAATGGGATAGCTAAGGCTATTACCATCAGGCTTTTCGGGCTTGCCGGAGAGGGAAGCCTGCACGTGGTTAAGCAGATAATTGGCTTAAACGATTTAGTATAATCTGATGCGAAATCTGGGCCTTAATCAGCCACACCTGATTCCGGTTAATCATGGATTCATACTGGCTGATGACCCGGGATTTTATCGGGCCTGCCGAGAAGTTTTTTTGCGTGCGCCCAAGAAGATGTTCAAGGCAGCTAATCAACTTTTGATAACTCGCAATCTTCGTTTCAAATTGCCTGGCCCGCTGTTGAATCAATTGAATAAGCAGTGTTTCCTGTAAAGACGTTGACACAGCAGGCTCGTTCAACAACGCCTGCCATTCTTTTTCAAGCTCCTGCATAGCTTCAAGGAAAGGCTCACCATCAAAAATAGCAAGAGGAAGCTCCGTTCGTTTGCCTTCATCAACAATGTAAGCCTGCAATAATGTGCTGCCTTTCGCAACTATATCACTCAGAAACTCAAAAGCCACCTCCAGTTTATCAAGTTGACAGGAAAATTTTCTGGTTTGGACATTCTGATCTCTGGCGGTCAGGAAAAGTACCATAAACAAGTATGATTAGTCCCGGTTATTTAATGTTATCTTAACCAATCTCAACGGGAGTTGGCTGAAAATAGCTGGTAAATGTAATATAGTGGTGCTTATCCTCTTTGAGAGAATGGAGTAAAGTTCAGGAATACACGAGAACAAATGGGGAGGCACAGCAGGAGCGCCAGCCAAGATAGGAGTGCTGTCCTCAGGCTAGGCCCTTAGGGCAACGTCTCTAATTCATTTTCTTCAGGGGGAGTACGGTTGCGCCAGAACCAATAAAATGGCAGTCCTGTGGCGATCAAACCCAGGCCTGTCAGGGCTTCGCGGGGTTGATTAATCAGCGTCATGAGTACCAATAGGGCACAGCAGCTGAGGAAAAATAAAGGAACGAGTGGATAACCGATTACGCGGTAGGGGCGTATTAAATCGGGTTGTGTACGGCGAAGGAGCATGACGCCGAGGGCTGTTGCTCCATAAAAAATGAAGGAAGCAAACACGAGCATATCTGTGAGCTGGTCAAAGCTTCCGGACCAAACCAGTACGATAGCCCAGCTTCCTTGTAGCAGGATCGCTCTGGAAGGCGTCTTGTAGCGGGGATGAATCACGGCGGCTGCTTTAAAAAACAGGCCATCACGAGCCATCGCATAAAAAACACGAGCGGGCATCAGTATCGATGCGTTGGTTGAATTGGAGGTCGTGACGAGGATCAATAAGGAAATAAACAGGGCGCCTGCCCAACCAGCCGCCTGCCGCACAACTTCCACGGCCGCAATTTTATCGGGTGTGCTGGCTAGTTGGGCCAGCGTGTCGATGGGAAGCACATACAGGTAGACCGCATTTAATAAAACGTAGATCGTAATAACAATGCTGGTACCTATACCGAGGGCGATGGGCAGGTTGCGCTGCGGATTTTTTATTTCTTCACCAATATAACCAATTTGATTCCAGCCATCATACCCCCAGAATGCCCCCAACGAGGCAACCACCAGCGAGCCAAGCAGGTTTCCATGGGCATTAGGTACATGCACCCGGACCGATTCAGTCAAATGGCTCAAGCTGCCCATTGACGCTCGGAAACCAAGTACCGCAATGACCAGTACGGCTACAAACGTCAGGTAAATGAGGAATCGGCTGAGGCCTTCGGCAAACGACACGCCCCGGTAATTGACCAGACTCAAAAAGAGAATCAGTGACGTAGCAATACCTTTTACGACTAATTCGGCCGGGGCGCCCTGCGAACCCGTTAAGGTGATCAACGATTGACCAAAAATATGGGCCAGAGCCGCAATGGTAGCCGTCCGCATAACCGTAAACGCGCCCCACCCATACAAAAAAGCAAACAGGCGGCCGTAAATTTTCTTAAAATAAAGGTACTCTCCGCCCGATTGAGGAAACATGCCCGCCATTTCGGCATAAGTCAGGGCACCGGCTAGACTTACGACGCCTGCCATGACCCAACAGGCCAAAACCAGTAGGGGAGATCCTAGCTCAGCTGCCATAGGGGCTACCTTTTTGAAAACCCCTGAGCCGACAATGCCGCTAACAACCAATAAGATTGCCGAGCGTAGGTCAAGAGAACGGGCGAGTTTGGCCATATTGAGTGGTTGACTTATTCAGGTGAATAAACTATAAAGGTATCCAGATACGCAAGTAAAGCGGGTAAAAAGGGGGTCATGCTCTTGTAATGAAGCAGTTGGGCTGGTGTCGTACGGAATACGTTTGCCAGACGGCAGGCTGCGTCATGTCGTTCCGCTACTTCGCTGGCCAGCAGGTTCTGATAGGTATGAATGCCAAACAAAATGGCTCCTGACCTGGGTAAGCGCGTAAGCGTTTGACGTTCAATACGGATGTAAGCTTGTTGGCCGATGGTTTCGGGGGTAAGCGCAGGAAGCCGGTCCATGAGGAGGGCGTTGAGTGCGGGAGCATGGCGGCTGGTCATGTCCAACTGGTTCGTTAGTTTAACGCTCCAGTTCGCTCGCCAAACCGGACGGCCTACGGATAGTCGTTCCATAAATTTAGTGGCGGCCATCAGCATCGGCTCGACAATAGGCACAACAGGCGCGTGAATTTGCCAGAAGGGTAGGCCTATTTTTTCGTCCAGACACCAGTCATTCGCGAAGCATAACTGACCGGCTACCAGCCTGGCCTCCTTACCCGACAAGACGGTTAAATCTTCCTGTACTTGCCGCCCCACCCAATCGAGCGGAGCCAGCGGGAGTGTCGACGAATCCCCAAAGAGGAAGGATATGTCTTCATTCAACAAATGGTTCTGCCAATGCCACTCGTCGTTTCTTTTTTGGAGTGAGAATTGGCCGGGTGCGAACCGAACCAAGTTCGATAAAACAGTCTCCAGAACCTCCCACTGGGCAGACTCATACCCAGGCAAGGCCTGAAAGTAATAATCTGGCCACTCGGTTAGTAACTCCCGTTTCAGGGCAACTTCAGCTCGATAAAGCTCGTCTACCTCAATAAGCCGGTCGTTTTCGGCCAGAGGAACCGTGCCCATCTTGTCGTTAAACTGCTGGCCAAAAGGGAAGTAAGGGAGCATGCTGTTTCCGTTAACTGGATTGGGCGCGTTTTCTACCCTACACCGAATTTGACAAATTTATCTCGTTTCTGGTGAGCCCCAGCCCGGCCTGGTTGGTTGGGCGCATGAGACCATCCTCCAGAACGAAACCGCCCGACACAACGTCTTCGGCTAAGTCCAGGCTACCGTCTAGGTCCAGGTAACGGGTAGTTTGGCAGGCAAAAGCAGCATGTAGGGCAGCTGCGATGCTGACCCGACTTTCGTCATTACAGCCCCAAAATAAGGATATACCCGCTGATTGCGCAATGGTTGCTATATCGAAGGCGGCACGAATGCCCCCGCACTTCATTAATTTTATGTTGAAAATGCCAAATGGTTGTGGCTGATGCGACAGCGTCAGGGCCATTGCTGCATCTTTCAGCGATTCATCAGCGGCTAACCGACGGCGGGTTTTATTGGATAAGGCCACCAGATCGGACTCACGACCAACGGGTAAGGGTTGCTCGACAAGTTCCACTTCCGCCGAACGGGTGCCTGCCAGAAAGCGGTCCAGATCAGCGATGGTGTAGCCCTGATTAGCATCGACGCGAAGGGTCATTTTGCTGCCATAAATTTCCCGTAGAGTTACAATCCGCTCAACATCTTCATCGACATCGAGGCCTGTTTTTACTTTCAGAACCCGGAATCCCTGTTTGGCATACTCGGCGGCTTCGATCAGGGTGTCGGCCACGTTCATGATGCCGATGGTTACGGAGGTGGGCAATGACCGGTGTTTCTGACCATAAAACTGGACAAGGGGAACCCCCAAATATAAACCAAAGGCGTCGTGTAGCGCAATGTCCAGCGCAGCCAGCGTGCCGGGAGCATTCGGGAACTGCTGTCGGACTTCGTCAATCAGGGAGTTAAACAGCCGGATATCACGACCGACCAGGCCCATTATCCACTCACTTTGCAGATTCAGCAATGTCTGCTCCGGCGATTCACCCACCACGTCCGGGTCGGGATTGGCCGCCCCGAGACCAACCAGACCGTTGGCCAGTTCGATCTCCAGAAAAACATTCTCTACCTCCGACGTTGTCTGGTAGGCAATGGTATAAGGCTTGGTCAGGGCCAGGTTCCGGCGATAAGCGCGGATGGCATTAATGCGCATGAGCCGTCGTGGTAAGGGACTGAATAATGGGTAAAATAGGGAGTACGCCTTCTTCCAGTGGCAACAAAATCGGAATGCCAAGCTGCTCGGCATAGTGTTTCTGGAAAGCAAACGCTTCGTCGCGGCTACATCCTTCGGTGTTGAGCGCCAGCGAAATTACGGAGGAACCGTAACACCGGATCAACTCGATCTCGGATTCGACGGATGGGATGCGGCCCCAGGCTGGAATATGGTCATAATAGGTTCGCTTGGGGGCATGCACCAGCACCACATGCCGGGCATTTCCCGACACCAGAAACTCCGATCCGCAGGGCCCACTGGGGTTACGGAGGGCAGCCTGGCCTTCAATGAGGAGCACATCGGCACCGGTTTCCCGCCAGCACGAGACTAAGGCATGTTCCAGTTCGCCGGAAACGAAATCATTCAGGGTCGAATCGAAGATGAAACCGTGTTTGACGCCCTGTAGCCAGCCGGTTTGCCCGGTATAAATCATCTGAGCATTGAGGTTATGGCGGCTGCACGCTTCCTGTATCAGGCGGGCCGTGGTCCGTTTGCCCAGTGCACAGTCGGTGCCCATAATGGCGATAATAGGCGATGTGATCTGGTTAATCTCACCTGTCCAGAAGTGAAGTTCGTGGCGCTGTTTGGGGCGTCGGACGTCGATCAGCTGACCTCCATATTGATGCGCCAGAGCGACCAGGTCGGGCTTGTCGTTTAAGAATTCATGTAGCCCGTTCACCACCGACAGTCCCTTTTCAAGGCATTGCCTAATGTCATCGAGCATGTTGGGCGGTAGAATACCGCCGTTCGTGGCCACCGCCACAATGGCGTACGAAACCTGATCCAGCGTTGACAGGGCTTCTTGTACGGAGGAAAAAATGGGAATGCCCCTGGCGTGCCCATCGAGCACCGTACCGGCGTCTTGCCCAGCCGTCGGTGCGTCAACCACACCGCTAATGGTGTACCGGGTGGTGCTCCGAATCAGACCATGAGCGGTTTTGGCATCGTTGGTGGCCAATAAGCCATCGGTTAGCAGAATTGCATGCGCACTCATCAGATAATTATGCTTATGTTCTTGCCAAAACTATATTTTAATTCTTATAATTATGAATTATTGGGAATAAAAGAAAGTAATTTAAGCTATTGTAGAAGATTATTCTTTTTGATCGTTTATTTTCTGTATGAAAAAGAAAAACATTCGCCAAGGTTATGCTCGATGACACGGATTTTCGATTACTAGCTTTAGTACAGCGCGATGCAAAACGGACAATTAAACAACTGGCTGAAGAGCTTGGCATGACAACGACGCCCATCTTTGAGCGTATAAAGCGAATGGAGCGCGATGGCGTCATTGAGGCTTATGTAGCCATAGTGAATCAGACGAAAGTTGGGCGTCCGTTGGTTGTTTTCTGCAACGTGTCTATGCCAGATTATACGCCGGACAACATTGCTGAATTTGAAAATCATGTTCGCCAGATGCCCGATGTACTGGAAGCCTATCATCTGGCGGGCACCATCGATTACCAGTTGAAAGTTGTTATGAGCGACATTCAGGAGTACGCCCATTTTCTGCAACAAATGGCCAGGTTGCCCATGATCCGGGTCTACAGCAGCTCCATCGCTCTCTACGCCGTAAAACAGTCGACGATATTACCCGTGCCCACCAAAAATACAGCATCATCATGAAACCTGTTTTTCGTTTCTGTTTCGTTCTTTTTCTGACTGGCCCGTTAAGGGCTCAGCCAGCCAGCCAGCCGTTGGCCATCCGCCTGAAAACGCTGGATTCCGTTCTGACACGACTTCATGAGCAGGCTATGTTCAACGGTGTTGTGCTGGTAGCCGAGAAGGGGGCTGTCCGGTATAAAAAAGCATTTGGTACGGCAAACAGTGCCGCCAACGAACCGCTGACGACTGGCTCGTCATTCAATCTGGCTTCAATCTCCAAACAGTTTGTCGCCCTGATGATCATGCAATTGCAGGAGCAGGGTAAACTTCGCTACGATGAACAGGTACGGGTTTATTTGCCCGATTTTCCCTACGACACCATCACCGTCCGGCATTTACTGACGCACACATCGGGCCTGCCCGAATACTTCGATCTGGCCCAGCAGTATACGGGGCCACTGGATACGCTGACCAATGCGGGTATGTTACAGTTGTTCAGGGAGCATAAACCTCCGCTCGCGTTTCGGCCCGGCGCGCGCTGGCAGTATTGCAACACGGGTTATGTCGTGCTGGGGTCGCTCATCAGTGCCTTGTCGGGTATGCGGGTAGAACAGTTTTTTGATCAGCAGATCGCCAAGCCGCTCAAGCTGAAAAACACATACGTGTATTACCTCAATAGCCTTACCAAGCCCCGTAACCGGGTGTATGGCTTTCAGCGGGAGAATGGCAAAAATCAGCTCAATGACCTGATTCGGGTGGATGGGGTTTTTGGCGACGGCAATATTTATTCGTCCGTGGACGACTTACTGGTTTGGGAACAGGCCCTCAAAACGGGCAGGCTGGTGAAAACCAGTACGTATCAGGAGGCTATCACGCCCGTTACGTTAAATGACCAGCACACGTATCCGTATGGTTTTGGCTGGTTTATTGAGAATGGGGGCAGCATACTGGCGCATACCGGCAGTTGGGTAGGCTTTCTGAATGTGATTGTGCGCTATGCAGATAGCCAGCGGACGTTGATTGTCCTGAGTAACGGTAGTGATGGCTCGGCTCGTCGGATCGCCCGTGAGGTACTGGAAGGGAAGCCGTTCACCGTTCCCCAAACGAGCCTGGTCACCAATAGCCGACTCATCGACGGTACGGGTGTGGCGGCCCGTAAAGCGGCTGTGCGGCTACGGGACAATCGTATCTGGGAAATTGGCGAACTGACTCCTTTTCCCAACGAGCCGGTAACAGATGCCCTCGGGTTGACATTGGCACCAGGCTTTATTGATAGCCACAGCCATCATGTGTCGGGTTTGAGTGCCAATCCGGACGCGCTAGCGCTTGTCAGTCAGGGTGTTACCACCATTGTGTCCGGGCAGGATGGCGGGAGCTATTCCATGGATACACTGGCGGCTCAACTGAGCCGTCAGCTGGTGGCGGTCAATATAGCGACCTATACGGGTCAGGCAACGCTACGGCAGCAGGTGATGGGCGTTAACGGGCTATATAGAACCGCGAAACCCACCGAAATTGCCCGCATGAAAGGCCTGCTTCGGGCAGAGTTAGGGAAAGGTTCGCTGGGGTTATCGACAGGTCTGGAATATGAAAGTGCGTTCTTTTCAAGCCGCGACGAGGTAATCCAACTGGCGCAGGTGGCGGCCGATTCGGGTGGACGTTACATGAGCCATATTCGCAGTGAAGACATCGGGCTGGATGATGCCGTCGATGAGATTACTCAGATTGGACGCATCACGAAGATGCCCGTTCAGATTTCACACCTCAAAATTGCGCTCCGTGATAAATGGGGGCAGTCGGCTCGTTTGCTGGCTCAGCTAGAGCAGGCCCGCGCCGAGGGCGTGAACATTACCGCCGACTGTTACCCGTATGACTACTGGATGTCGACGTTACGGGTGCTCTTTCCAAAACGGGATTATACGAACGCAACCAGCGCTGACTTTGCCGTCAATCAGCTTTTTGATCCCCGGCAGTCGGTGTTGGTACGGTTTGCTGCCAACCCGGCCTATGCGGGCAAAACGGTTGATGAGGTGGCAGGGCTGCGCCGGGAAAAACCGGCCCAGACGCTGATGGGTCTGGTGGCCGAAGCCGCAGCGTTTTCGAATAAAAATCCGGATGCTGAAGGCGTTGAAGGCGTCATGGGAAAGTCGATGTACGAGCCCGATGTGGTTAATTTTCTGGTCTGGCCGCACACCAATATCTGTTCCGATGGCGCTACCGATGGCCATCCGCGCGGCTATGGTGCCTTTACGCGGGTATTGGGCCGCTATGTTCGCGATCAGAAGGCGATGCCGCTGGAAACAGCCATTCAGAAAATGACCAGCCTGACCGCCGAGAACCTTGGGCTCAAAAATCGAGGATTGGTGGCTCCGGGCTATTATGCTGATCTGGTCTTGTTTAACCCCGATACGGTACAGGACAAAGCCCGCATTGGCGACAATAAAGCTCTGTCAACGGGAATCGAAGCCGTTTGGGTGGCGGGTCAACTGGTTTATAAGGATCAAAAAGCAACGGGCGCACATCCTGGCGTACTGATTCGGCGAAAATGACTAGCTAAAACTCAGGTATGAATAGCTTAAAGTATACTGAATTACCTTTTTTGTCATGCTCACGAAGCCGGGCGGCCGGTGCCGAAGCATGACAAAAAACAACCTAACGTATTTTCTCAGGTCTACTTGGTTATTTTTGTAGAAAAATGGGTTTTTGGGCTGGCTTAGCTAACCACAAACTACAAACCACAAATCAGTTTTGATCCCTGCCGTAGACGCCTTGCTTAAGGACATCCGTAATAAACGGATTGCACCTGTTTACCTCATTCATGGCGATGAGCCGTATTACCTCGACCGGATTGCCGAGGAACTGGAAAAAGTGGCCGTGCCCGTTGCCGAGCGAGGTTTCAATCAATTCGTTCTCTTTGGAAAAGATACCGATGCCGGGGCTGTTCTCAACTACGCCCGACGCTATCCTTTTATGGCCGAACGCCAGCTGGTACTGGTGAAAGAAGCCCAGCAGATGAACGGCATCAACGATAAATCGACGCAGACTTTATTTGAAGATTATGCCCTGAATCCGCTTCCCAGTACCATACTCATGCTATGTTACGTCCGAGAAGATGGTAAGCCCGCCCTCGATGAGCGAAAAGCGTGGGTAAAAGCGTTTGGTGCGAAAGGAAAGCTCCTGGGTGTTAAGAAGTTATACGATAACAAAATCCCGGATTGGGTAGGGGAGTATTGCCGCGAACAGGGAACGAAAGTGAGCCCGAAAGCCTGCCAGTTGCTGGCCGACCACATCGGTAACGACCTAAAACGGCTGGCCAGTGAAATCGACAAAATCCTGATCAACCTGCATGTGGGTGAAGAGATTTCTGCGGCAACGGTCGAGCGATTGGTCGGTATCAGTAAGGAATACAACGTATTTGAACTTCAGAAAGCCCTTGTTCAGCGCGATGTTGTGAAGGCGAATCAAATTGTCGACTATTTCGGCCGGAATCCAAAAGACAACCCGCTGGTCGTTATTCTGGCGCAGTTATTCGGTTACTTTAGTAAGGTTATTTTAGTGCAGGCCTCTAAAGACCAAACCGACAAGGGACTGGCTCCGTTATTGGGCGTCAACCCGTTTTTTGTGAAAGATTACCTCACGGCTGCCCGCACGTTTCCACTGCCCAAAGTAGCCAGTATTATCAACGCCATCCGCCGGGCCGACGCCCGTAGCAAAGGCATCGATGCCCCAACCATGAACGAAAGCGATATTTTGCGGGAATTAGTGTTTGATGTCCTGCATTAGGAATTGGTTATTCGTTCTTGACAAAGCGGATCCATCTTCCCGGAGTAACTGGTTGATGGGAGCATCGTTCACAAATTTCCTATAAATCAACGTGTTGCATTTTCAGGCGGGCGGCAAACAAACAGGGATCCTTTTCTCAAAATCACTGGCATGCCGGGTAGGAGAAGGGATGGCCGACGTGGAGTCGATCTGAGCGTTCAGGCTGCCGTTGGCGAAGATACTGACGAGAAGCAGTAAGCAAATTTTCATTTTTTAAGGTACAGGAATACACCGTATACGACAAAGTTAGGGCCTGTCATACAGTATGCATAACAGGCCCTGGTATAAAAAAACGATATCGACTCGGGTTATACTTCAGACGACGGCAGTTTCCATGGAGTGGTGATTAGCCGAGCGGCTTTGTAATTCCTCATTATCTTCTGAAAGATGGAGCACGACTCGTCCGTTTATCTTGCCCGCCGTCATATCTGTGAGTACCTGATTGATATTTTCCAGCCGGTCGCTGTGATAATGAACCTTCACTTTCCCTTCAGCGGCAAAGGCCAGACTCTCGACCAGATCCTGCCGGGTGCCCACAATAGACCCTCGAACGGTTTTTCTGGTTAAGACAAGATCGAAGATGTTCAGGTCGAAATCACCCGGTGGCAATCCCACCAGGGCTATCGTGCCATGCCGACGCAGCATGCCGACGCCCTGCGCAAAAGCGGAGCGGGATACCGCCGTGACCAGTACGCCATGTGCCCCTTTTATCCGTTGCTGGATCGCGAGAACGGGATCTTCATTGGCTGCATTAATCAGTAACTCGGCCCCAACGGTTTTCGCCAGTTCTAATTTGTCATCCTGAATATCAACAGCGGCCACGCGCATTCCCATGGCTTTAGCGTATTGTACGGCCAAATGCCCTAAGCCTCCAATTCCTGAAATAACGACCCACTGGCCAGGTTTGACTTCAGTTTCTTTCAGGCCCTTATAGACGGTAACCCCTGCGCAAAGAATAGGAGCGGCTTCGGCAAACGAAAGCGAATCGGGTAAGTGGCCCACATAATTGGGGTCAGCCAGTACATAGTCGGCATAGCTTCCCTGCACGGAATAGCCCGTGTTCTGCTGGCTTTCACAGAGGGTTTCCCAACCGGTATGGCAATGCTCGCAATGTCCACAGGCGCTATACAGCCAGGGAACGCCTACCCGATCGCCGATTTTCACCTGCGTCACACCCTCGCCGATGGCCACTACGGTACCCACGCCCTCGTGTCCGGGAATTAAGGGCAGGGTTGCCTTAACCGGCCAGTCGCCATTGATGGCATGCAGGTCGGTATGGCAGACTCCACAGGCCGCCACCTTTACTAAAATCCGACCCGGTGTAACGGCCGGAACGGGCACTTCTTCAATTTGGAGGGGTTGCCCATAAGCACGGGCAACAGCTGCTCTCATTGTAGTTGGTATCATAGCTTGATTGGAAAGAAAAGTAAGATATTGGCCTACATCAGACAATCGCCAGGAGCGGAATATCCGTTAGGCGGGCAGTTCGTTCGGTTTCGCCGTCGACAAATAAGGTTCGTAGCCAGTTATGGGGTTGAGGGAACATCATGATCAAATCCGCTTTATTGGTATGGGCAAAAATTAGCAGACTTTTATAAATCTCCTTACCCGGCAGGATTGTCAGCGTATGAGGTACCTGAACCAACAAGTGCCGGATGTGCTCGGCTTTATGGTGAACTATGGGGTCGTTCGGTTTGGCATGGATGCATAAAACATTGATCACGCAATCCAGCTGGCGCGCAAACCCAATGGCGGCATCCAGTACAACCGCGTCGGGGGGCGTGTCGAGATCGATGCCCAGCACGACGTTACGGATAACGGCATAGTTGGCAGAAGGGGGAATAAGCAGCAGGGGAACATTGGTTTGGGCGACCATTTCAGTGGCCACACTTCCCATTAACTGAGCACTTTGCGGAGCTGTACCCACCGTCGACATAATCAGCAGATCCGCTTTTACATCCTGCGTAACCTCGCGAATAGACGGCATCGCATACCCTTCTTTCGTCATGCATTGAATGGGCACGTCAGTTCCATACTGTTCGTGTAATAGGTGGGCCAGGTGTTTCAGCCTCTTCTGGCTGTCCTCATACATAGCGCGGGCACTAAGCGGAAAATTGCCGCCCGTTTCAGCTGGATTCGCTGGCCAGAAATGAAACGCATTGACTAAAATCAACTGTGCTTGTTGGGCACGCGCCAACTGCATCGCGAAATGGGTGGCCCGATTTGCATTGGGTGAAAAATCAGTGGCAGCAACGATGGTTTTCATGGTTCAAAGAGGTTGATTAACATTCGTTTATAGACAATGCAAAAGGAAATAGGCGAGAAGCCGGACGCATCAAACGGTTTGCGAAAACAACCGTTCGGTACGTTGGCTACGGATGAGATGGCGATCAAAGGCCATGCAGATATTTCGTAAAAATGGATGTCCTGCGGGTCGAACCCGCAGGCTCGTTTCATCGTAATCAAGCAGACCGTCCAGGTGAAACTCGTCGAGTTTCTGGCGCAAGGCATCCCATTCAGCATCGGTCCAGTCGGCCACAGCCCAACGGGTCTTAAATCGGCACATGATGTCCAGAATCAGTCTGCGTATTCTTGTGTCTTCTTCGGTCAACGAATGGCCTCGCAGGATGGGGAGTTTGTTCAGTAAGACGCGCTGTTGATACGAATCAATGTCTTTCTCGTTCTGCATAAAGGCTGTCCCTACGTCGCTGATCGCCGACACACCCAGGCCCAATAATACGTCGGTTTGGGTGGTTGTGTACCCCATGAAGTTTCGGTGTAATCTGCCGGACTCCATGGCCTTATACAGCGGATCGTGCGGCAGGGCAAAATGGTCCATACCGATCTCGGTATAGCCACCCGCCTGCAACAAATCACGACCCAGTTCATAGAGTTCGCGTTTGGCATCGCCGGTTGGCAGGTCTTCATCCCGGAAGCCGCGCTGACCATTTCCCTTGATCCAGGGGACGTGGGCGTAAGAGTAAAACGAAATCCGGTCAGGACGTAGCGTTAGGGTTTTGGCAATGGTCTTTTGGATCGACTCGGGTCGCTGAAAAGGCAACCCAAAGACCAGATCGTGGCTAATGGACGTATACCCGATAGCCCGCGCCTGATCGGTAACGCGCTTAACGTTGGCAAATGGCTGGTGACGGTGAATGGCAAGCTGTACGGCGGGGTCATAATCCTGAACCCCGAAGCTGACCCGCCGAAAGCCGAAGTTATATAACGTTTGCAGGTGTTCTCTTGTCGTGTTATTCGGGTGTCCTTCCCAGCCAAAATCAGGCTCGTCCGTCGGGTCGGCCCACTGAAAAAGGCCGGTCAATAAGCGCCGAAGCTGCTCGGGCGAAAAAAAGCTGGGCGTTCCACCACCCAAGTGTAGTTCCGCAATGCGGGGGCGTTCCGATCCGGCGCTCCGGGAGAACCAGTCGCAATACATAGCATACTCGGCCAGCAGCGTATCGATATACGGTTTCTCGACGCCGTGATTTCGGGTGATGCGTTTGTTGCAACCACAAAACGTACAGAGACTCTCGCAGTAAGGCAGGTGAATATATAAACTGATGCCGCTCGCGTAGTTGCTTTCGGCAAACGCAGTTGTCAGGTGCTGCTGCCAGTCGTTGTTTGTAAAAGCGTCCGTATTCCAGAACGGTACGGTCGGATAGCTGGTGTAGCGGGGTCCGGCTACGTTGTATTTAGCAATCAGCGAAGTAGTCATGAGCACAACCTGACCCGCTTGACATTGGCATCAGGTTGCTCAAAGGTCACGTTCTGCATTGGGTTCGCCACCAACCAGAATCAGGCAACGGCCTGATTTATATCAGCCATTGTCCCGTTGGGTAATGCCAATTTTGAGGAAAATACTGGCGACTATGACCACCGCTCAGCCGACAAAAGCCATCTGCTATCACTGCGGCAGTAACTGCCCCACCGATGCAAAACCTATTTTTTTTGACGATAAGCCATTTTGCTGCTCGGGTTGCCAGACGGTATACCAGGTCTTGAATGAACATCAGCTTTGCCAGTATTACGACCTGAATTCATCACCGGGCACATCCATGCCGGGCACATCCATGCCGGGCACATCCATGCCGGGCACATCCATGCTGGGCACATCCGAACGGGACCGAACGGCTCAACTCGATCACCTGGCCTTTCTGGATAATCCAGACGTTGCGGGACAACTGATTGACTTTCAAAATGACACCGTAGCGCACGTCACATTTTATGTACCTGCCATTCACTGTTCATCCTGTTTGTGGCTGCTGGAACACCTCTACCGAATCGAGCCTGGCGTAGAGCAAACCCGTGTCGATTTTCTGAAAAAGCAGGTACATCTGGTGTTCAATCCAGCCCGGATCTCGTTGCGTCAGGTCGCCGAACTGCTCACCTCGCTGGGCTACGAGCCGCTCATCAGCCTCAACGACGTCGTGAAGCAGCAGCAGAAACCGACGTACCGCCCGCTGCTATACCGGCTGGCCGTAGCAGGATTCTGCGCGGGGAACATCATGCTTTTCAGCTTTCCCGAATACCTTGGTTTAGATGATCCATCGTTCAAACAGGTGTTCGGTCTGCTCAACCTGCTGCTGGCTACGCCCGTCGTGTTTTATTCAGGGTCGGGCTATTTCGAATCGGTCTGGAAAAGCCTGCGACGGGGCATTATCAACATTGATTTTCCAATTTTGCTGGGCATTCTGGTCGCCTATTTTCGGGGTACTTACGAAGTGCTGGTTTTAGGTGGGGCGGGTTATTATGACTCGGTCAGCGGCCTGATCTTCTTCTTGTTATGTGGCAAATGGTTTCAGGAGCGCACTTACGATTTCCTTTCTTTCGAGCGGGATTATAAGTCCTATTTTCCACTTGCTGTCCAGCGGCTAACGGGCGAATCCGAAACGCCGATACCGGTAGCCGATCTGCACAAAGGTGACCGTATCCGCGTTCGTCATGGCGATTTGATTCCGGCCGATGGGCTGCTGTATCGGGGCGATGGTCTACTCGATTATTCGTTCGTAACGGGCGAGTCGGAGCCGGAACGTAAGGAGCCGGGCGCGCTTCTGTACGCGGGCGGGCGGCAGATGGGCGGCAGCATCGACCTTGAAATCGTACGGGATGTATCACAAAGCTATCTGACCCAACTCTGGAATAATGATGCATTCAGGAAAGACCAGTCGAGCCAGGCGCGCACGTTTGCCGATGCCGTCGGTACTTATTTCACCCTGTCTGTTCTGACACTGGCTACGCTGATTGGCACGTACTGGTACGCATGGGCGGGTCAGCCGACTACGGCGGTAAATGCATTTACCGCCGTACTGATTGTGGCCTGCCCTTGCGTGCTGTCGCTGTCGTACCCCGTGGCGCTGGGACACGGCCTGCGGTTACTGAGCAAACGGGGTTTTTACCTCAAAAATACGAACGTCATTGAACAGCTTACCCGCTGTGATACGGTCGTTTTCGACAAAACAGGTACGTTGACAACACCAGCCTCGAAGTCGGTAACGGAATGCTTCGAGCAGCCCCTATCCATTCTTGACCGGGCCATGATCCGGACTGTAGTTAGTCAATCGTCGCACCCGCTGAGCCGCCGGCTAAGCCAGTATTTAGCCGATGGGTCTCCCATGCTCGTCGAGAATTTTACGGAACTGCCCGGTCAGGGTGTGATTGGTTTGGTCGATGACTGCGTCGTGAAAATTGGTCGGGCGAGTTTTGTTGGCGTTTCTTACGAACCGATCGACTCGTCGGTTCACGTGCGAATTGGCGGAGTTTACCGGGGGTACTTTCTAGTTGTCAGCCAGTTACGGAATGGGCTGGGTGACATGCTGACGAGCTTGCGAAAACAGGGCAAGCAACTATATCTGCTGTCGGGCGATACGAACGCCACCCGCGCCGATTTGCAACCCTGGTTCGCTACCGATGCGATGACGTTCAATTGTCAGCCGGAAGACAAGCTTGATTTTATTCGGGCGTTGCAGCAGACCGGGCGGAAGGTCCTTATGATTGGCGATGGACTGAACGATGCCGGTGCGCTGAAACAGGCTGATGTTGGCCTTGCCGTTACCGACGATACGCTCCAGTTCACGCCCGCCAGCGATGCTATTCTGGAGAGCCGCTCCCTGCGGGACTTACCCTACTTCCTGCAATACAGCCGGTTTGCCATGCGACTCATCCGGTTCAGTTTCGGGGTGTCGCTGCTGTATAACCTGGTCGGATTGTCGTTTGCTGCGACGGGGCATCTCTCTCCGATCGTAGCTGCGGTGCTCATGCCATTGAGTTCGGCTACAATGGTTTTTATTGCAACGGTTGGTATGCGTATAAAGGGTTGATCGATAGTTGATTAGGGAATTTATTTTTTAAAACGGAAATGCCGGTCATCTTCGTTGTAGCTGACGGCCGCGACCCGAGTCCACCGTCAGCTACCCTAATGACCGGAAAGTAGATGCTGGATACTTGGCCTGGTTCCAGCAGAAAATGCATCGGTAGCCGCAGAAACAACCAGGATCAGCTACCTGACGGAACTCAGCCAACGCCCTGACGAAGCTCATTCATATCCCACCAGATTCCCCGCACTTTTGGCCTATCAAACGCCAACGGCAATGTCTATACTCTTTTTTATGATCGGAATCAGCCTGGTGATGGCACTCGGATTTCTGGGCGCTTTCATCTGGTCGATGCGCACCGGACAGCAGGATGACCTTTACACACCCTCGCTCCGCATGCTGCTCGATGACCGCCCGCCCGATGAATTGCCCAACCAAGGAATACCTGCTGAATCAAGCCATCGTACCTCTCCGAAAACTTCTACTACTGCTATATGAACGTTAGCACGAACCAACCGCCTATTATCATCTCGCCCGACCGGGCGTCTATCGGGCAACCGCCACCGGGCCAGCGACCCGTTATCGATCGATTCGCTTACAACAATACCACCGTTCGTAATTTTGCGGTGGCCACCATCATTTGGGGGATCATCGGGATGCTCGTCGGGGTAATTGCGGCCACGCAGTTGTTTGCACCATCGGCCAACCTCGGTAACCAATACACGACGTTCGGGCGTATACGGCCTCTGCACACCAACGCGGTGATTTTCGCCTTCGTGGGCAATGCCATTTTTATGGGCGTCTATTATTCGCTACAACGGTTATGCAAAGCCCGGATGTTTTCGGACCTGCTCAGTAAAATTCACTTCTGGGGCTGGCAGCTAATTATCCTCTCGGCGGTGGCTACCCTGCCACTTGGGCTAACAACCTCGAAAGAATACGCCGAACTCGAATGGCCGATCGACATTGCCATTACGTTGATCTGGGTGGTGTTCGGTATCAACATGTTTGGTACGATCATCAAGCGTCGGGAGCGTCATTTATACGTAGCGATCTGGTTCTACATTGCTACGTTCGTTACCATTGCGGTGCTGCACATCATCAATTCGATGGCCATTCCCGTTACGTTCCTGAAAAGTTACTCGCTTTACGCCGGGGTTCAGGATGCGCTGGTGCAGTGGTGGTATGGCCACAATGCGGTGGCTTTTTTCCTGACAACGCCGTACCTGGGCATGATGTATTACTTCCTGCCCAAAATGGCCAATCGGCCCGTGTACTCCTATAAACTATCGATACTGCACTTCTGGGCACTGATATTCCTGTATATCTGGGCTGGTCCGCACCATCTACTGTATAGCTCGCTGCCCGACTGGGCGCAGTCGCTGGGGGTTGTGTTCTCCGTTATGCTCATTGCGCCGTCCTGGGGTGGAATGATCAACGGGTTGCTGACGCTGCGGGGCGCCTGGGATAAAGTGCGCGAAGATGCCATCCTGAAATTCATGGTTGTGGGCCTGACTGCCTATGGTATGGCGACGTTCGAAGGGCCGCTACTATCACTCAAAAACGTTAACGCCATTGCCCACTTTACTGACTGGATCGTGGCTCACGTTCACGTAGGCGCATTGGGCTGGAACGGATTTCTTACGTTCGCCATGTTATATTGGCTCATTCCTAAAATGTACCATACACCCCTGTTCTCGAAGAAGTTGCTGAATACGCACTTCTGGATGGGTACGTTAGGTATTCTGTTCTATGCCGTGCCGATGTACATTTCCGGCTTTACGCAGGGGATGATGTGGAAGGAGTTCACCCCCGAAGGTATGCTACGGTACAGTAACTTCCTGGAAACCACGCTGCAATTATTGCCCATGCACCGGATGCGGGCCATCGGTGGCGTGTTCTACCTGATCGGCGCTATTCTGATGGGATACAACCTCTTCAAAACGATGGCTGCCGGAACATTGATTGCCAACGAACCCGCCGAAGCGCCCGCCTTGTCCAAAGCCTACGTGCCGACAGGTAGTGATACGTACTGGCACCGTTGGTTCGAGCGCAAACCCATCCCGCTACTGGTCGGTTCATTGGTTGTCATTTTAATCGGTTCGCTGATCGAGCTGGTGCCGACATTCATGGTGAAGAGCAACGTACCGACCATTTCGGCGGTGCAGCCTTACACCGCCCTTGAAGTTGAAGGCCGCGATCTCTATATCCGGGAAGGGTGTGTAAACTGCCACAGCCAGATGGTGCGGCCCTTCCGCTCCGAAACGGAGCGCTATGGCGAGTACTCGAAAGCGGGCGAGTTCGTTTATGATCACCCATTTTTGTGGGGTAGCAAACGGACCGGCCCTGATCTTCACCGCGAAGGGGGCAAATACCCAAACTCCTGGCATTATCACCACATGCAGGACCCCACTTCGATGTCGCCCGGCTCAATTATGCCGGCTTATCCCTGGCTGCGGGAACAAAAACTGGACGTATCCAATACGGCCGATAAGCTGAAAGCTCTTCGAAAAGTGGGTGTTCCCTATGAGGACGTAGCCATCGAGTATGCCAATGAAGACTTGCAAAAACAGGCGGGCAGCATAAGCAGTCAATTGGCCAAAGACGGTATCAAAGTCCAGTCCGACCGCGAAATCGTAGCCCTCATCGCCTACCTGCAACGACTGGGTACGGATATTAAGAAAATGGAAACGGTACAAAATTGAATGATGAATGATGAATTATAAATGATGGCCTGGACACTATTCATCAGTTATAATTCATCATTTATAATCCATTAGTCAACATCTCTTAAAAGTCATGTTCAAGCAATTTATTTCCAAAATTCCGGGTGCAGACCTCTACATGGTGAGTTCGTTTCTAACCTTCTTCATCTTTTTTGTACTGGTTGGCCTGTATTTATGGCTGGTCGATAAAAACCACATGGGCCAGATGAGCCGCCTGCCGCTCGATGATTCCTCCACCGATTAACCTACGCCGTCTCTCATGAATCTGCTTTTTATTTTTTTATCTAGTGATCCTGCCAAATCCATCTGGGCGATTGAATCGGGTGAGGAACTAGCGTTGCTTTTACTGGTGACACTGCTGCTGGTCGGTATGATCGTGGTGGCGTTCGTGGCAGTGTACCTGATGCTCATTCTGCGAAAAATCCTTGGGCAGGAACCCGTGACTAAACCCATCGACTCCCGTTCGTTCTGGCAACGAATGGCTGGCCTGCACGCACTTAGTCAGGAGAAAGACCTGACACTGGAACACGCTTATGATGGAATCCAGGAACTCGACAACCCAACACCACCCTGGTTTATGGGCTTGTTTTATAGCACCATTGTGTTCGGAGTCATTTATCTGTTCGTGTTCCATGTGTTCAACGTAGGCGATCTGCAAACCGCCGAATACACCCAGGAAGTGGCAATGGCCGACCAGCAGCGGGAAATCTACATTAAAAAAGTAGCCGGGTCGATCAATGAAAACACAGTCGCCATCATGAAAGAGCCTAAGGCACTTGAGGCCGGAAAGGCTGTATTTCTGCAAAGCTGCGTTGCCTGCCACGGACAGCAGGGGCAGGGTAGCGTGGGGCCTAACCTGACGGATGAGTACTGGCTGCATGGGGGTACGATAAAAGCGGTTTTTCACACCATTACCGAAGGGGTTCCCGAAAAGGGTATGATGTCCTGGAAAAAACAACTTAATCCGTTGCAGGTGCAACAGGTAGCCAGTTATATTCTGTCGCTGCAAGGGTCCAAACCCGCTGATGCCAAAGCTCCGCAGGGAACCAAAGAAATACCGAACGTTCCGGCGCAAACAGAAAAGGTAGCCGTCCGATAAGGCGAAAAAATATGAATACCGAACTCAACGTAACGATACCAGATGATGACTATTTTCGGTCGCACCTGCCGAACCAGAACGAAAACGGCGGTCGGCGGTGGGTGTACCCACGCGCTACGTCGGGGCGGTTTACAAAATGGCGCACCGTGGTTGCGGTTGGGCTGCTTGTGGCGTTGTTTGCCGGACCATTCATTTGGGTAGACGGGCATCCCCTGTTTCTGTTCAACGTACTGGAACGCCGGTTTATCTTTTTCGGCGTCACCTTCTGGCCACAGGATTTTTACTTGGTCGCCATCGGGCTGATTACATTCATTGTCTTTATTACGTTGTTTACGGTGGTTTTCGGCCGGGTGTTTTGTGGCTGGGCCTGTCCGCAAACGATCTTTATGGAAATGGTTTTTCGTAAAGTCGAAAGCTGGATCGAAGGTGATTACAAGGCCCGAAAACGACTCGACGACTCGCCGTGGACAACCGAAAAAATTCTGAAAAAGACGGCGAAGCATGGCGTGTTTTTCCTGATCTCATTTGCCATCAGCAATACATTTCTGGCGTACATCATTGGGCGGGATCAGTGGCTGACCTTAATCACAGATAACCCTGCCCAACACCTGGGGGGGCTGACAGCCATACTGGTCTTCACCGGCGTTTTCTACGGCGTGTTCGCCTACCTGCGCGAAATTGTCTGCACGACGATTTGCCCCTATGGGCGATTACAAAGCGTTCTGCTGGATAAAAATTCGCTCATCGTTGCTTACGACTACATTCGGGGCGAACCGCGCGGGAAAAGGGTGAAGAAAGATGAGTTGAATGTGAAGAATAGCCCTACTCTGCCGTCTTCACTAGTGACCAGTCACTCGCCAAAGGGTGATTGTGTGGATTGCAAACTTTGCGTGCACGTTTGCCCGACGGGCATCGATATACGGAACGGAACCCAGATGGAGTGCATCAATTGTACGGCCTGCATGGATGCCTGCGATGAGGTGATGACCAAGATCGACCGGCCAGTAGGCCTGATTCGGATGGATTCGCAGCAGGGCATCGAGACCCGAAAACCCTTCCGATTTACGAAACGAATTCTGGCCTATACGGGTGTGCTGGTCGTGCTGCTGGCGGTGCTAGGCTACCTGCTCATCAGTCGTCCGGCACTCGACGTAACGATCCTGCGGGCTCCGGGGCAACTGTTTCAGCGCGAAGCCAACGGGCAGGTCGCAAACCTGTATTCGGTGGAGGTGATCAATAAAACCTACCGGGCTTTGCCTGTCCGTTTCCGACTCAACCGCCCCGATGCTACGTTGCGATTTGTGCAACCGCTCAGCCAGACCAAACCCGGCGAGCTGACCAAAACCATGTTTTTTATCACCCTGCCCGAAAAAGCCATTCAAGCCGACAAAACCAGCTTGATAATCGACGTATTGACGGGCGATACCGTCGTCGATCAGGTCGAAACGAGCTTTTTAGGGCCTGTAAACCCATAACGTAGTATGAACTGGGGAAAATCAATTGTGCTCGTGTTTATTCTGTTTGCCGGATTCATCGGCACCATGGTCTTTTTGATGACTCGCCAGCATGTCGATCTGGTGCGCGACGATTATTACCAGGACGAAATCACCTACCAGCAACACATCGACCGGCTGGCCCGCACCGCCCGTCTGCTTCAGGCACCTACGCTACAAATTGATCCTGTCCGGCAAGAACTTGACCTGCGTATGCCCGATGGGTGGCAACAAGGAACGCTGGTGTTCTACCGCCCGTCCAACCGTCAGCAGGACCAACGTATTACCCTTAAACCGGGGCAGCACAGTGTCTCAACCGCAATGTTGGCTAAAGGACTTTGGCATGCCCAGCTCAACTGGTCGGCGGGGGGGCTGACCTATTTTCGTGAGCAAACCTTTACCAAATTATGAGTCTCGTCTGGATCGTTGCCGCGCTGACAACGGGGCTTATTGGCAGTCTGCATTGTGTGGGCATGTGCGGACCGCTGGCGATGGCCTTACCCATCGGCCGATTGCCGGTCGGGAAGCGCTGGCTGGCGATCGGCTTGTATCATCTGGCTCGCCTGACCGCCTATGCCGGGTTGGGCGTAGCCATTGGTAGTGTGGGGCAGGGGTTGTTGCTGATTGGCTTGCAACGGCCCCTCTCGATTGGTGCTGGGTTATTTTTACTCATTTGGGTACTGTTGATTCGGGGTCGGTTTGGTGGCTTAACCGCAATAAATTCTGTACGTTGGGTTGTAGGGCCGATGTCCCGGTTTTTACAGCAACCTGCTGTACAATCCTTTGGTGCGCTGGGCTTTCTGAACGGCCTGTTGCCCTGTGGCTTTGTCTACGTCGCTTTGGCGGGAGCTGTCGTTACAGGAAGTGCCCTGCATAGTGGGTTATACATGCTGCTGTTCGGGATGGGTACCGTCCCGGCGTTGTTGGCCGTTCGGCTTGTTCCAACGCTGTTTCCGGTGAAGTCACGTCGGCGGTTTGTGAAACTGATGCCCCTGTTTACGGTCGTAATAGGCCTTTTGCTCGTGCTTCGCGGAGTCTATCAACCCCCGCATACGGGCCGATCGGATCAACCCATTCCCCTTTGTCACGGAACAACACGGGTGCTAAAATAAAGATCAACAAACGGCATGAATTGGATCGTGCCCGCTGGTATCTACCAGGTGAATATTGACAATAATCAGGTTGGGAGCTAAGCGGGCTCATCTGTCCAGACAGATGAGCCCGCTATTTTTGAACCCTCATGTAAAGCCAGACGATAGCCATGAAAACGGCCTTTTATTCCACAGACTGTTCAGTTGATTCTGCTCTGGCCCTGCGCCGGTGGCTGGTTATGAATGCAGACGAAGCGATTTGCCTGACGATAGTCCACCCGTACGACATTGCAGCAGGAACTCCGCTCGGCAAGGAAGCTTGTCGGGCCGCCAGACAGCAGGCGAAAGCGCGGCTGGACCTCTGGCTGGAGATGCTCACCCAATCGTGGGAGGGCGAACTTAGGCCCGAAACGCTGCTATCTTCGCCCGAACTGGCCATAACGATGCATTTGTTGCTGCGTTCGTACGACTATCTGTTGCTTGATGAACAGGTCATTTCTGAAACGATCCTCCAGCAGACGAAGGTAAAGGTATGTCGGTTGAGAGATCATGAACGCTCCCTGTCGACCATCTAGGTAATGACAATTGCCACCGGTAGGGACCAGTAAAAGCATACACCTTTCTACCCGCCGACAGGTAACGGGTCGGTGCGCACACAAGACTCCTGGGGAAGCGAATACAGCTTTTCGTAATATTCGGTGGCCATCCGCTCAGAATCGAAATAGGGCAGAATATCACCCATACTTGCTTTAAGCATACCGAGCCATTGGTCCGGCTTTTCGTAATACATCGGCAAAATGATTGTTTCCAGCAACGTGAATAGATTATCTGCATCGAAGGCGTCCTGCTCGTGAGCAGGCCAGGTTAGATCCGCTTCAGGCAGCACGAAACTGTTGATGCCATTCCGGGCGAATTCGGGGATCCAGCCGTCATTGGTCGAACAATTGATGGCTCCGTTCATGGCCGCTGTCATGCCGCTGGTGCCGGAGGCTTCGCGGGTGAGCCTTGGTGTATTTAACCATAGGTCAGCGCCCTGCTTCAGAAGTGTTGATAGATGCAACTCATACCCGACCAGTACCGAACAGTTCGTATACTGGCTGGCCAGGTGAACCAGCCGGTCGAACGTACCAATGCTGGCATAATCATACGGATAAGGCTTCCCGGCCCAGATGAGCTGTACGGGGTAACGCGGGTTAGTCAGCAGCCGATCCAATCGGGCGGGATCTGAAAGCAATAAATCAGCGCGCTTGTAGCCCGCAAATCGACGTGCCCAAACAATGGTAAATACAGTGTTCGTATAGAGGTCACCTGTCTGATTGGCTACTTCATCAAACAGGGCATCTTTATATTTTTTCTTGCTGTCTAGCAGCGTTGCATCATCATGGCTGGCCACGGCCATGTCCAGTAGGGGACTGCCCCAGAACGCTTTGTTCTGAGCGTTGGTAATAGACATGAGCGGACTGATATCCGTATAACCTTGCCAAAGTTGCTCACAAACCTGCCGATGTCGTTTTGAAACGGCATTAGCCCGGCCTGCCAGTCGCAAAGCACCTAGCGCCCAGTTGAACAGATCATCGTTGATTCCTGTAATTCTCCGAACCTCTTCCAGCGGCAGGTAATCAAAAAAGCCCATCCGGTCCAGTAACCGACTATCTGTACGTGGATTTCCGGCTTCTTCCGGCGTATGGGTAGTAAACACGAGTCGTTGCCGAACGGCCTCGACACGTTGTAACTGGTGATATAAATAAAAGGCCAGCGGCAGGGGGTGGCTTTCATTCATGTGATAGACGTCTGGCGTAAGTTGTAAGCGTTCCAGAAGTTTGGCCCCGCCAATACCTAGTAAAATACTCGACGCAATTCGGGTTTCTGGATTGGCATCGTAGAGTTTATGGCAAATCGTTTGCGCCAAATAGTCATTCTCGGGCAGGTCGGTCGATAAGAAGTAGGTTGGGGACGTACCGAAGACGGTAGGGGGTAGATAATACGCCGTTACCCATACGGGCGCATGGTTAATCTGAATCTGAAATTTTATATTCGTCGGCTCAAGAAAGCTGTATTGTTTTTCCATGAACAGAACATCCATCGTCTGGTCGGCCTTTCGAACCTGATCGTAATAGCCGTATTTCCACAGAATACCCACCGCAACGATGGGTTGTTGCAGCCTATACGCACTGCGCATATGGGAGCCTGCCAGAAAACCCAGCCCACCCGAGTACGTTTTAAGCGGCTGAACATAAGCAAACTCCATCGAGAAATAAGCAACTTTACAGGTAGGGGTTAGATACTCTGAATTATACATAAAGTCTACATTATCAGGTGTATAGAATTAAATAAACAATGCCGAAGGTCAAGTGTAATTGCCAGGTCAAAGTGAAGAAAGTTAACGGGTGGGTAAGTTGCTCGTTTAGATGGCCAAATGACCTTTTCTACTTGTCAGTCAATGGGCAGCAGGATGCGTCCTGGCCTGCGTACCTTGCGGTTGGGTTTCGGGTTTTGCTGTTGGTAGAGTTTATAAAAAGCCAGCGCAAAGAGCAGCGGGGAGGGGAACGCCGAACCAAATCCGAGGGGAGCGATGGCGACGCAGAAAACCAGTCCGCCCAGACAACCCATCCGAAACCAGTCGCCTTGCATAAACATGGAGGCCGCAATCAACAACTGACCCAGACCGATACTAAATACAATAGGCGTCGTGAAGCTGTCGAACAGACCGAGGATAAATCGGCGGTAAGTCGGGATGGCATAATCGGCATAGCTCTGATAGACCCAGGGCGTTTCGAGCGCGTTTCGGATATTAACAAACGCGGCCACACTAAAAAGAAGAAAGAACAGTACCCGGGTTGTAGCCGGCCAGCGATAGGTGCCGATCAGTTGCATAACCGCGAAAATGTTCACAACCACGTAAGCGATAGTCAGAATCGTATCCAGTGTTTCCATGATTGTTTTAACGGTTTAACGTTGTTTAAGCCTTTATACCGGTCAAAGCTACACCTGGCAAAGTCAGAACATCCGGAGCCGGGTCAGGAGTGAAGTTGATATAAATCAGGGCCCTACGCAGTAATCGTCAGGGTAAGAGTGGGCAAAAGCGAAGTTCTTTGTTCTACTCATTTAAACCTACCTGCGTATGAACACGATTGTTGTCCCAACCGATTTGAGTTCTGAAACGGATGCTGCGCTCTCGGTGGCCGTTGATCTTGCCAGAACGTATGGATCTACTATTCTTCTCCTGCATTCGGTAGTTTATCCCTTGCCTATGCCTGCTTACGCGGAAGCCACAACCGTAACGGTGAACCAAACGATAGCAGACTACCAGGAAATTGAACGAGAGGCTCAAACCAAACTGGAGCAGTTTGCCGCTGAAAGTAAGTACGAAGGCGTGACCATCATCCCAACGTTACTGACGAACGGCCAGGGGCTGATTCACAATGTAACGGATCGGTCTGCCGACCTGATTGTGATGAGTTCGGAGGGAGCGTCTGGTCTGGAAGAATGGCTAATCGGATCGAATGCCGAAAGCATTGTTCGGCATGCGCACTGCCCCGTACTCGTTATAAAGAAACCCATTGCCCATTTCTGCCCCAAAAACATTGTTTATGCAATCGACATAGATGACCGTCTGAAAGCCATTCAGCCTTATCCATTTCAAATGGGCGAACCGGATCGGCACACGTTTCTGTACGTACTGACGCCTACCGATAGCCGAGTCCCGGAGGGTATCCAGGACTGGGTCAATGAGTTTGCTGCTGGTAAAGGCATTCCTGAGTTCACCTGTACGATACGTCAGGCCAGAGATGTGCCGGATGGTATCATCAGCTATGCGGATGAAGTAGATGCGGATTTGATTGTATTATTCACCCATGGCTATAAAGGAATACGGCACTTTTTGTCAGGCAGTGTTGCAGAAGATGTGCTGAATCACACCACGAAGCCCGTTCTAGTTATGCATATGTAAGCGCTTGTCGAGTTGACCAAAGCTTAAAAGTAGCTGGCGATCCATACACGGGCAGGGTAAGGTAGCCAGCTACCCTAACAGGAGGGTGGGAGTACGCCCGGCAAAGGCTAAATAGATTCAAGGCTCTGTCGGATGAATAAAGCACGGCCTGTTGTAGTCGATATCTGTAACTTTTCATTGGTAGATATACCCGTCCCTCCATTGGCTCGGTGTACCATCTCCCTTGTATTGGCTTGTCTACCAGAGCGAATGATGGCCAGGGTGAACCTCGGGAATGGGGTGTAGGTCAGTGGGGCGCTGATAGCCACGGCCCGTTTTGCTGCTGATCCGAATCCGATACACAACGGGGTACACAACTTTATGCCCAATTGGCGCGTCAACATCCGGATAGCCAAATCGTTCGTCGGCAAAGATCGGGATTTTGCGTTGCTTAAGGAAGAAAAGAGCATCGTCCCGGTCATCACCCATCAATTCTTCGTAAACGCCCTCAATAACTACGCTTCGCCAACTATCCAGACCGATTGTCTCGTCGATTTCAAAGGCTACGGTCGGATTTTTATGCAACAGTTGCGTTTTGGTGCCCTGACGGGTCAAACCATAAATAAAATGACCATCGTAATAATACATCACCGGTTCAATCAGAATCCGATTTTCGGCAGCACAGCTAATCCTGCCGAAATATTGATTGGTCAGCATAGTCTCGATTACTTCGGAGGTTAGTTCGCTCAACATGACGTTAGGTAGCGGGCTGTTTTACGTGGAACCGCTACGTTAAAAGTAGTCACCTGGCAGGCCGTAATGAATGCGGCTGCTCAGTTAACCAGATGATTTTCGACAGGAGAAGGAACGGTTCCGTTGAGAAAAGGCAGACGTACTTATTTGTTGGCTGAATAAAGTCCATCTATTTTTTCCATTTTATGAAATCTACCCGCCGAGGGAGACGAGTAGGTTTAGGGAGACAAATTGTGTTTACTTGACTTCCCTAGCGCGTAAGGCTGTTTCAGCGCTTTTTCTCTTCCACCATTTGTACGCTTCTATCCAAAACGTACCCGTAGAAGCCGCCAGCACACACTGACCCAGTTGAACGCTGGTTAACGACGAAAAATGCATAAAGGAGCGAATACCTGGAATGAATAAAGTGGCGGCTAGGATACCTAGTGTAATGCCCTGGAGGAGCCTGAGCGCTGGATTGGGCCTTCTCATCGTACGTAAAAACGATTCTCGGCTGGATCGGCTCACCAGCGTCAACCCAATATTACTCATGACCAGACTCGAAAACGTCATCGTTCGTACCACTTCGATTGACTGCCCCTGTTGCATGCCCAGGTAATAGATTGAGAGCGTAGCGAGGGCAACGACGACCCCCTGACTAACACTCATGCCTAATTCAGTTGCGGTCAAAAAAGTGGTGTGTAGCGGGCGGGGTGGCTGGTGCATCAATCCCTTTTCGGCGGGTTCCTGCTCAAAAGCGATCGAGCAGGTCGGTCCCAAGATTAGCTCCAGCAGAATGACATGAATGGGGCTCAACAGGTTGGCATAGCGCCAGTTGATGATCAGGGGTAACGTAACAACCAGAATGACCGGTATATGGATGGAAACGATATACGCTACTGCCTTTTTAAGGTTCTGGTAAATGCGACGCCCGAGCGCAATGGCCTCGACCATACTGGCCAGATTATCCGTTGACAGAATAAGCGATGCCGCTTGTTTAGCCAGTTCAGTGCCACGTCGGCCCATGGCCACGCCAATATGCGCGGCTTTTAAGGCAGGCCCGTCATTAACACCATCGCCCGTCATGGCTACCACCTCCCCGTTGGCTTTGAGAGCCTGTACGACCCTCAGTTTGGCTTCGGGCAACATACGGGCAAAGACGTGAATCGGGCCTACTTGCTTTCGAAGATTTTCATCGGATAAGCCCATGACCTGCACGCCGGTCAACATCGGATAAGCCCATGACCTGCACGCCGGTCAACACCTGATGATCATCCGTCAGGCGGACCTGCCGGGCAATGGATAAGGCAGTTTCAGGCGAGTCGCCCGTAATGAGTTTGACGGCAATGCCCGCCTGTTTAAACTGGTCGATAACCCAGCTGGCGTTCGGTTTCGGCGGATTCTCGAAGGCAATCAGCCCTTTAAACGACCAAATAAAATCATCCTGTTCGGCTGGATACGCAGCACTGGCCCACTCGCACCCGGCTACGCCCAATACCCGGAAGCCTTGGGCCGCTAACTGGCTCGCTTGCTGGAGAATAGTGGCTGCTTCGGGCTGGGTTAATCGGCAAACCCGAATGATTCGTTCAACGGCTCCTTTGCCCGCAACCTGTACAATTCCTGTATTTGGATCATACACGTGCGTCATCATGGGTGGCGTTCCCGATAATGGATACTCGTGTACCATCGGGCGCTGGTAGGGAACGTTGGGTGAACAATGCGTTCGATAAGCCGTCAGAATCGCTTTTTCCATCGAATCATAGGGGTCGGGTTCACTGGCCCATCGGGCATAGGCCAGGACGTCCCAAGCAGCCACCGAAATGACCGACGACAGAGGCTCGGTACGTTGCTCAGAACCGATGTAGAGCTGGCTCAGCGTCATGCCTTCCTGGGTGATCGTTCCGGTTTTGTCGACACAGATAACGGAGGCCGACCCTAAACTTTCAACGGTTTGTGGTTGCTTGGTCAGCACGCCGAATTTCGCCATTCGGGCCGCCCCGAGCGCCATGAAACTACTGAATGCCACCGGAATTTCTTCAGGCAGAATCGTCATGGCCATGGTCAGGCCAAACAGCAGGGACGTAATCCAATCCCCTGAATGCGCGAAGTTAATGGCCCAAACCAGCAAAAAAGCCCCTAGTCCGATCAAGGCCATCCGATTCACAAACTGGTGAATCTGTTGTTGCAAGGGTGTTTTTTCGTACGTAATGGTCTGAAGCGAACGGCCCAGTTTACCGATTTCGGTGTTAACACCAACCGCATTGATCCGAATGAAAATACGGCCTGACGTCAGCACCGTTCCCCCGAAACAAGGCGTACTGGTCTCCGTTTTGGGCACGGGAACCGATTCACCCGTCAGCATGGCTTCATCGACTAAACAATCGTTTGCCTGAAGCAGCAACCCGTCAGCCGGTATGGTTTGACCTTCCGTTAGCAACACAATATCGCCGACAACCAACTGCTCGCTGGGTAAAGTAATCAAATGGGTATTCCGTAGCACTTGAACAGTGGGTTGGGTCAACTGCCGAAGCGCCTGCAAGGCCCGGTCGCTACGTAGCGATTCAAACACCGAAAGGCCCGCGACCAGCAACATCGCTATGCCCAAAACGATCCCCTCGTGCCACTGTCCCAGAAAGCTATAGATGGTGCAGGCTCCAGCCAGCAAGCCAAACATGGGCTCTGTAACAATGTCTTTAAAAAGACGCCAGTTGGTTGACTGATCTGGCAGGATGTTGGTGCCGTAGCGCGCCCTTGATTCGTTAACCTCGGCGGGTGTCAAACCCGTCAGGCTGGCGGGGGCTATAAGCTCAGATCGAGTCATGTGTAGAGTGAGAATTTGATGCCCATAAAGTTGCAACAATCTGATTTTAAGAATCCTGACTTCCGTCGTTATCTGCTATGATCTAACTTAGGCTGGGTATGGCGTTCTGGGCTGGGCCACTGATAAAACTCATTCGAAGGCCTAAGGCTGGTCAGTTTAGACGGACTGGCGGAATGGCAAATTTGTCATCAGCTAACGCCCGAATTAACTGGCCTACTAGATCGATTCCGATGAACCAGACAACTGAAATCTCAACGACTGTGCCGACGTATCAGCGACTCGCTAATGTGCATCGCTACTGGCAGGCTACCAATTACCTCGGAGCCGCCCAACTTTATCTGCGCGACAATGTATTGCTGGAACGCCCGCTGAAAAAAAGCGACATCAAGCCCCGCTTACTCGGTCACTGGGGCACCCAGCCGGGCCTGAATATGATCTATGCCCACCTGAATCGACTCATTCAGGATACAGATGCCAACGTACTACTGGTGGTGGGTCCTGGTCACGGGGCACCCGCTATTCTGGCGAATCTATATCTGGAAGGCACCCTGGGCGAATACGATCCGCAGTATAAACCAGGAATCGACGGCATGTCTCAACTGATCCGCCAGTTTTCGTGGCCCTATGGACTGCCGAGTCATCTGGTTCCCGGTACACCCGGCCAGATTCAGGAAGGCGGGGAGCTCGGTTACTGCCTGTCGCATGCGTTCGGGGCCGCCCTGGATAATCCGGACCTGATCGTGGCCTGTGTAGTGGGCGATGGCGAAGCTGAAACCGGACCACTGGCCGCTGCCTGGCATTCCACTAAATACCTGAATCCGGCTACGTCGGGGGCGGTATTGCCGATTCTACACGTCAACGGCTACAAACTCTCGGGCCCAACTATTTTTGGCCGCATGAGTCATGATGAGCTGACGAATCTGTTTACAGGCTATGGCTATCAGGTACGCATCGTGGGCGGCAGTGATCCCATGCAGGTTCATGCGGCTATGTGGCAGGCGATGAACTGGGCGTATGAAGAAATTCGGACCATTCAGCGGAACGCAAGCGCAGGGTTGCTGACGGGCGTGCCGGCCTGGCCAATGTTGATTCTGCAAACTCCCAAAGGCTGGACCTGCCCGCTGACCGTTGACGGTCTGGCCATTGAGAATACGTCGCATGCACACCAATTGCCTGTTGCTGATCCGGCCGGAAAACCCACGCAGCTGGCTACCCTGGAAACCTGGCTCCGCAGTTATCGCCCACAGGATTTATTTGATGGAATGGGGCGGCCATTCAGGAATGTCGTCAGCGATTGCCCAACTGACTCCCGACGCATAGGAATGAACCCCCACGCCAATGGGGGGCAGTTGCTGATACCTCTTGAACTCCCGGATTATACCCGTTATGCGGTGAATGTACCGTCGCCCGGCGAATCCACGCGGGGCACTGTGTCCGTCGAAGGAACGCATACGTTGGCGCGTTATCTACGGGATGTGTTTTGCCTCAACGAAACGACTCAAAACTTTCGCATCGTTTGCCCTGATGAGACAACGTCGAACCGGATGACGCCCCTCTTCGAGGCAACGCAGCGGGCCTGGATGGGGCCAATGGTGGAAACGGATGAATTTTTGTCTCCCGACGGCCGGGTGATGGAAATTCTAAGTGAGCACACCTGCGAAGGGTGGCTGGAAGGGTATCTACTCACGGGTCGGCACGGCTTGTTCAGTTGTTACGAAGCATTTATTCCACTGGTCGATTCGATGCTGAACCAGTATGCCAAGTGGCTGAAGGTAAGCAAAGAAACCCCCTGGCGTAAACCGCTGGCCTCACTCAACTACCTGCTCACTTCGCACGTCTGGCGGCAGGACCACAATGGCTATACGCACCAGGTACCCAGTTTTATCAATTCGGTAGTAGCCAAAAAAAGCTCGGTTGCCCGGGTGTATCTGCCCCCGGATGCCAATTGCCTGCTGTCGGTAACTGATCACTGTTTAAGAAGTCGCGACTATATTAACCTGATTGTGGCTTCCAAAGCCTGTCAGGCGCAGTGGTTGTCTATCGAAGAAGCCCGTGAACATTGCAGTCGGGGTATGTCGATCTGGGAGTGGGCGGGCAATGCCGGAAGTGAGCAGCCCGATGTCGTCCTGGCGTGCGCGGGCGACGTACCCACCAACGAGGTGGTAGCGGCTGCGGCTATTCTGAAAGAATATCTCCCGTCACTTCGGGTTCGTGTGGTAAACGTAGTGGATTTACTGACCATCATGTCGCCCGAGGATCACCCACACGGTTTTCCGGAAGCGTCATTCGTTCAGCTTTTTACGGCCGACCAACCCGTACTTTTCGCCTTTCACGGATACCCTATGCTGATTCACGAATTGCTGCACCACCGGACAAATCCGAACCGATTCCACGTTCGGGGCTATATGGAAGAAGGGCGTACCACCACGCCGTTTGACATGCTCGTGCTGAACAACATGAGTCGTTACCAACTGGTGATGGCTACGCTGAAGCATATAAATAAACGCCCTGGCGTTCAGTCGCTGACCCAATGGTGTCAAAACAAACTTGCTGAGCATCAGGTCTATATCCGGCGAGAAGGGCAGGACATGCCGGAGGTGAGAAGTTGAGCCCAGACGATCAACCAGGTAAAATCGGGTGGATTCTTACCAAAAGCCAAGATCAGTATAAGTCACGAGGTATGTCTTCAGTCGGCATGGACCATTTATCGCTCTCTTCCACAACACCCGAACAACTGTATGGTGCGCTTCACTCATCGCCAGACGGACTAACTGCCACAGACGCGACTGAACGTATTCGGGCCCAGCGCAAACAATTGCATACCGAAAGCCGCTTCCGTCGTGAGTTGGCCTTGCTGGTCCGTCAGTTTACCAGTCCGCTGGTACTGCTCCTGGTAGTGGCAGTTGTTTTGTCGGCCATACTGGGCGAAACGTCCGATATGCTTATTATTTTGGTGATCCTGCTGGCAACCGGTTTTCTGGGGTTCTGGCAGGAGCTGAATGCCGGACGAGCCATCGAAAAGCTACGGTCGATGATTGCCATGAAACATACCGTGCTTCGCGATGGGAAAGAACAGCAGCTACATACGGATGAAGTCGTTCCGGGCGACGTGGTGGTTTTCGATGCGGGCGATAGTATTCCCGCCGATTGCCGGATTTTGGAAAGCAACGAACTACACGTCGACGAAAGCTCATTGACCGGCGAGTCTTATCCGGTTGAAAAGATGGCCGGAATCATTCCTGATGCGACCCCTTTGCATCAGAAAACCAACTGCCTGTGGCAGGGGACCAACGTGATCAGCGTTTCTGCCCGGGCGATGGCGGTACATACCAGTAACCAGACGCTGTTTAGTCAACTGGCGCACAGCCTGACGCAAACTCAGGAAACAGCTTTTGAAAAAGGTATCAAACACTTTGGTTATTTTCTGTTGCGGATAACCATCTCGCTGTCGTTGATTATCCTGGCGGCAAACCTCTATTTCAAAAAGCCATTTTTCGACTCCGTTCTTTTTTCGCTGGCTCTTGCCATCGGCATGGCTCCTGAGCTATTGCCCGCCATCATGACCTTCGCAATGTCGGCGGGGGCTAACCGGATGCTGGCCAAAAAAGTAATTGTCAAAAAGCTATCCTCGATTTTCAACTTAGGCGAAGTAACGATCCTGTGTACCGATAAAACCGGAACGATTACGGAAGGCACCGCTACGGTGAATGATATGGTCAACTGGTTGGGGAAAACGGATGAACGAACCAGGCTATACGCTTACTTAAACGCTACATTTCAGCAAGGCTTTACCAATCCCGTCGACCAGGCGATTGCCTCCTTACACTTGCCGATCGATGACTACCGGAAACTGGACGAAGTTCCCTACGATTTCATTCGGAAGCGGCTCAGCATTGCCGTACAAACCGGTGATCAGCGATATTTTATCACAAAAGGCGCGCTACCTAATGTATTGGATGTGTGCAGCCAGGTCGAATCGCAGCCCGGTCAGCCAGAGCCGTTTAGTGAATCCATTAAGGAAGCAATTGAAAATCGGTTCGCTACCTACTGTCAGGCTGGATACCGGGTGCTCGGCCTCGCTTATAAACCGATGACTACTGCTAAGATTAGCCGGGTCGACGAGACCCAAATGACATTCCTGGGCTTTATTCTGCTGGAAGACCCCCTAAAAGAAAGCGCCCTAGGCTCCCTTAACCAACTCCGCCAGTTGCAGGTAGCTGTAAAAATCATTACGGGCGACAACCGATTTGCCGCTTTGCATACCGCCCAGGCCATTGTCAGGACAACCCCCGTTATGCTTACTGGCGACGACCTGGATCAATTGACCCCGGAAGCCTTAGCGGTCAAGGCATGCCAAACGGATGTATTTGCCGAAATCGAACCGCATCAGAAAGAACGTATTATCAATGCCCTGCAACACACAGGGGCGACGGTTGCCTATATCGGCGATGGTATCAACGATGTGGTCGCCATTCATGCCGCCGATGTAGGCATATCGACCAGTAATGCTGTCGACGTAGCGCAGGAAGCCGCCGATTTTGTACTGCTGGAAAAAGACCTCTCGGTACTGGCCGCTGGCATTCTGGAAGGCCGTAAGTCCTTCGCCAACTCGATGAAGTATATTTTTATTACCACGGGCGCTACGTTCGGGAATATGTTTAGTGTGGCGGGGGCTTCCCTGGTGCTGTCGTTTCTGCCGATGCTTCCCAAGCAAATTTTGCTCACCAATCTGATTACGGATCTGCCTTTTCTAACCATTGCTTCCGATGAAGTCGACGATGACCAGTTGACCAGGCCGCAGAAATGGAATATGCGTCAGATTCGTAATTTCATGATTGTGTTTGGTTTGCATAGCTCGCTGTTTGATTTTATTACGTTTTATACCCTCTTCCAGTATTTTCATCTGTCGGGTTCACCCTTTCAAACCGGCTGGTTTATCGAGTCATCGATTACCGAACTGCTCATACTGTTCATCATCCGCACCCGACATCCATTTATCAAAAGCAGGCCCGGAAAATGGTTGGTGATAACGGGTGTACTCGCTTTATTGATAACCATTTATCTGCCGATTTCTCCGCTAGCGGCTTTATTAGGGTTTTCCATCGCCCATACTCAACAAGCGGTGGCTCTTAGCCTGATTCTGCTCGCTTACGTGGTAACGGCTGATTGGCTGAAAGTTCTATTTTTTCGATTTAATAAAACATGGCCAAAAGCGCCACCTATACGATCAGAAAATACGGTTTCACCTCACAAGGTTCGTGTCGCCATGCCATGAACAGCGTATTGGGCATCTGAACTCGGGCATGGTCAAATTCGGGAGTTCACTCATCGATTGTAGTAGCGGCAAAAGGGCCTCCAAAAAATCAAAATAGGTATTGTCGATCCCTGAGCGACGGTGGCAGGTGGAAGCGACGGTTGGCTGGATTGGTTTGTCATTCGACTGGTTTTAGATACCGTTTACAAAGCCAATTTCCACAAGCCATACACATCCCGATAGACCTGAATGGCCCCGGCCTCATCCAGGTCCAATACGTTGTAGGTGACGAGTACGGGTATGGCCCTAGGCAGACTGAGTGTTTTGGGCGTGGCGTTCTTTGGGCAACTCGTCAGGTAAGTCTGGCTGAACCGGCTGTAACCCAGAAGCAGATTCGCCAGTTCGACGGGTTTCTCCACTCGGATACAGCCGTGGCTTAAGAACCGGTTTTCGCTGGTAAAGGCCAATCGCACGTTCGTATCGTGCAGATACACATCATAGGGACTAGTCACGTTGAACTTCAAGACACCCAATGCATTGCCACAGCCCGTCGATTGCCGCAGCCGGTATGGAAACGATTTGGCCGAAACGGACCAATCGACGGTTTTTGGATCGATTACCGTACCCGTTGAATTCAGAACCTGTATGTTCAGGGCTTCAAGGGTCTGCACAGGATTTTTTCGAATTTTAGGCAGTAGTTCGTTCACCGCAATGGAGCGCGGTACATTCCAGTAAGGGTACATTACCAGGCTGGGAATAAGGGCCGTAAAACGCGGAGTCGGGGTGCTGTTCTTTCCAACGACGACCCGGCTCCAGAGCAGCGTATTTCCCCGCTGGTCAATGACTCGAAGCGTTGCCGAAGGAATGTTGACGATGACCCGTTTATCACCGGCAAAGCGGTTTAGCCAGCGGTAAGTATTGAGCGTTTCCTGCACCTGCTCCATCGTTAGGGAATCGGTCATGTAATCGTCAATCAAACAGCGCAGGCAATAGTCTTTTAACTGACGATAACTCCGATCGTGCGATTCGAGCGAATCCAGGAGCGGACACCAATTCATACCGGCCATAAACTGACTCGTCAGCCGGTTGATTCGTACGGTATCCATATGTTCCGGTACGCCCTGATAGCCTGTCCGTTGGGGCACTCGTCCATAGACAATCTGAGTGAAGTAGCGCTTGAGGCAAACCGGGTCGGGGTTTTCGCAAAGGCTGTCTATGCCGATCGCAGTGGCGTAGGTGCGAAGTCGTGACCAATCATCAGGCAGTTGGGCATTTGCCAATAAGGGTGCCATGAACAGGCTGATAATCAGGTAGCGTAACATAGGAGTCGGATGGCTAGATGAAGAAGAGGGCTACCACAAAGGTGCAGGTCGACCGAGTGGGTATGGGTGATACCGTTCAGGCTTCGGTCTGAAATCTGTCAACGCTCCGGCTGATGGAGGTCATCGACAGGACGTTTTCCTTCCGTCACATTTGTCGGGTTATTAACCTTCTTTCTTTTACCAACATGACATTCGATTCCAGTGCACATCTTCTCTCTTTCGTTCTACCCATGTCGTTCAAAAAGGGAGATTTAACGTTCTTTTCTCCGAAAACGGGCGTAGACGTTCACATACCCATCAGGCCCGGCGGGCGGCCCCGCCAGGTGGTCTCCACAGATCAGTTGGACAAAGGGGTCTGGCGGGCACTGCTTCACTGGTCGGACGGCCGACAGCAGTATCAGGATGAGAAACAGATTATTGTCATTTAAGTCGCCAGACCCCTGAATAGCATGCGAAGAAGTAATGGGGTCAGCTACGATGACTTTAGCGTGACCCATCGGCTCCGGTTCCTACTCTACCTGCTTTGAATCGGTTTGCAATAAACTAAAGCTCTGTTGGGCAATCTCAAGCTCTTCGTTCGTCGGTATGACGAGGATCTTGACGGGTGATTCGACCGAATTGATTTCCCGGATGCCGGGTGAAATGGCCACGTTTTTGTCCGGGTCAAGGTGAATTCCTAAATAGTCCAGTTGCTGGCAAATCCGCGCCCGCACAACCGAATCGTTCTCGCCTACACCGGCCGTAAAAATCAGCGCATCGAGTCCATTCAATACGGCGGTATAGGCCCCGATGTACTTCTTGACCCGGTAGGCATACAACTCGGTCGCTAGTTCGGCCATTGCATCACCTTCGTCCCGTAAGTTACGCACATCCCGCATGTCACTAAACCCCGTGAAACCCGCCATCCCTGACTGTTTGTTGAGTATCGTATTGACCCGATCAGGACTGTAGCCGTGCTCGATCAAATAAAAAATGACCGCCGGATCAATATCGCCCGAACGGGTCCCCATTACCAGGCCAGCCAGTGGGCTGAACCCCATGCTGGTATCCAGTGACTTTCCATTTTGAACAGCCGTAATGCTGCACCCATTGCCTAAGTGAACGCTGATGAGCTTCGCATCTGGTTTGCCCAGCCAGGCAGCTGCTTTCTCACTGACATACTTGTGGGATGTTCCATGAAAGCCATACACCCGAATGCCTTCTTCCCGGTAGAGCGACTCCGGAATGGCATATCGAAAGGCGTATTCCGGCATGCTCTGGTGAAAGGCGGTATCGAAGACGGCAACCTGCTCGGCTTTGGGGAAGGTCTGTTCCGCGATTTCAATACATACATAGTTGATCGTATGCAGGGGGGCCAGTGGGAAATAGGATTTGATTTTCTCTTTGACCGACGGGGTAATGCGGGTAGCCCGGGTAAAGTTTTCTCCGCCATGCACCACCCGGTGGCCAACGGCCATAATCTCGTCCGGATGCTGAATAACGCCAACGTTCGCATCCGAAAGCAGGGCTACCAGCTCCGCAAAACCCTGGGCATGTGTGGCAATCGGTTCGTGCCGCTCGATGACCGGACTACTCGGTTGACTCACTACGTTGTGGCGAATAAAGGACTGATCCGTCCCAATGCGTTCAATCAGCCCCGTGCAGAGGGGCTCAATGGCGGGCATGTTGAAAAGCTGATACTTTAATGAACTACTTCCCGCATTAATAATGAGAATGTGCATAATGGCTGGTAGCGTGGCCGCTACGAATTTTGTTGACATTGAATGGCGGTGATGACGACGGTATTAAATACGTCGTCGACTGTACAGCCCCGACTCAGGTCATTGATGGGTTTATTCAGTCCCTGGAGCATGGGGCCGATGGCCAATGCCCCCGTTTCGCGCTGCACGGCCTTGTATGTATTGTTTCCCGTGTTCAGATCCGGGAAGATCAGCACGCTGGCTCGACCTGCAACCGTCGAATCGGGCAGTTTCTGGTGGCCCACCAGTGGGTCGACTGCGGCATCGTACTGGATGGGTCCCTCCACATTCAAGTCTGGCCTTTTCTGGCGAACGATCGCCGTTGCCCGCCGGACTTTGTCCACATCTTCGCCTTCGCCCGAACTGCCCGACGAATAGGACAGCATGGCGATGCGGGGCTCGATGCCGAAGCGAGCACTCGTGTCGGCCGAAGAAATGGCAATGTCGGCTAGCTGGTCGGCTGTTGGGTTGGGATTGACGGCGCAGTCGCCGAAGACAGAAACCCGGTCGGGCAGGCACATGAAAAAGACGGAGGAAACCAGCGAAACGCCCGGCTTGGTTTTAATGAACTGCAGGGCCGGCCGGATGGTATGCTGGGTCGTATGTACCGCTCCGGAAACCATACCGTCGGCATGTCCTTTGTAGACCATCATGGTGCCAAAATAGGACACGTCAAGCATCAGATCCTGCGCCATGTCGATGGTCACATTTTTGGTTTTTCGCAGTTCGTAAAGTGTTTCGACGTAAGAAGCATAGAGGGGCGACGTGGCCGGATTGATGATGGTCAGGGTAGTCATATCCACCGGAAGGCCCAACCGCTTGAGGGACGCCATGATTTCCGTTTCGTCGCCCAGCAAGGTGATCGTGACCACATTCTGAGCCAGGAGCCTAACGGCTGCGGTCAGGATGCGATCGTCGTTGCCTTCGGGAAGCACAATATGCTTTTTCTGGCTCTTGGCTGTCTTCACCAACTGATACTGAAACATGTGTGGTGTAATACCCTCGGCGTGGAACGTGACAATCCGGTCGTCGAGGGCCTTCATGTCCATATGGGCCTCGAACAGGTTCAGGGCCAGCTCGATTTTGGGCTTGTTATCGGCCGTAATGCGGGAATGGATCGCGCCGATGGCTGTAGTCGTCCCAAAGGTGCCCTGACTGACGGTCAGAATAGGGAGCACCGTCTGGAGTCCTGAAATGAGCCGGGTTACAGGCTCATCCGGTACCGTATCGGCCGTGAGTACAATGCCCGCCACTTTCGGATAGTTCGTTGACAGATTTGCCTGCAAGGCCCCGATGATGATGTCGCCCCGATCGCCCGGGGTGACGATCAGTACGTTCTCCTTGATATAATTCAGGAAATTAGGCAGCATCATCGCGCCGGTGACAAAGTTGTCTACCGGGTTGGTAAGCAGACTTTCGCCCAACAGGACTTTGGCCCCCAGGGCATCCCTGATTTCTTTCATCGTCGGGCTTTGCAACTGTTTTTCCCACGGAATAACCGTGAGCAGGCTATCGGCCGGTAGCTGCATGCGAAGTAGTTCCTGGACGTCGGCAACCTGATCAGGCTTCACCCGGTTGGCCACCAGGCCTAGCACCTGTACTTCCCGGCTGACAAATCCTTGCAGGGCACTCTGTGCGGAACTGACGATTTGGGCCGTGGATTTTTGGTCACCACTGATGACGATCAGTACCGGAGCTCCGAGGTTTTTGGCAATGGCGGCATTCGACTCAAATTCAAAGGCGATGCCTTCGCCCAGAAAATCGCTGCCGTCGATTACGGTAAAATCACAGCTGTCTTCTATGATTTTATATTTGCTGATGATGGTATTGAGCATGTCGCCCCGCCCGGCCGATTCCATGCGTTGCAAAGCCTCCTGCCGGGTGAAAGCGTAAGTGTCTTCATAGGCGATGGGCAGGGCAAAGTAGTCCAGAATGGTTTCGATATGGATTTCTTTCTGACCCGTCGGTTGTTCGGTAATAATGGGTTTGAAATACCCCACCTTTTTGGTTTTCCCCAGTAACCAATTCACCAGGCCAAGGGCTACTAAGGATTTACCGGTATAAGGCTCTACTGACGCGATGTAAATGGCTTTCGTCATACGATACGTGGCTTGTTAATGGGTCAATACGAGTCAATCAACATCCGTTGTTTAGACCCCATGAATCAACCTAGTAATGTATAGAGTAAGCTCAAAAGTTCGATTTATGTTTGTCGAGTGCTCTTTACGTAAAATCTTCCTGTTCTCGTTGTCGTACATGCCATACCGAGTAGCTGGCATGGTAGCGGACCACTGGATAAACGAACGACCAGCCGTGTGTCCCGATCATCATTTCCTGTAAGCCGCTCCTGACGGGGCCACTCGGAAGCGAGCCACTACAACCGCGGATTCGCCAACTGGAAACCGCCTGTTAAAACTTGAAAAAAGCCCACCGGGGCCATCCGGTGAGCTTTGCCTGTCCCGGCGGGAACAGCTTTTTCAGCATATGTCTATTTCGCTGTTCCGTTGATCTGATAAACGAGTGCAACGAGCACTAGGAGCAGGGCAATAAAGCTCAAGGCTATGGATAACGAAAAATGGTAGGCGATAAAGCCTAGCAAAGCTGGCCCGGCCAATAGACCCGTGTAGCCGATCGTTGTAATAGCCGGTATACTTACCGTTGGTGAAATACCGGCTAATCGACCAGCCTCGCTGAAGAATATAGGCACGATATTGGCTACCCCCAGCCCCAATAGTACAAAACCAACTAAACTACCCCATACCCAAGGACTTAGTATCGCTATCAACAAACCGACTGCCCCCACTAAACTGCCACCAACGACAACCGTTTTACTTGTCAGGCGTACCACTAGTTTATCCCCCATCAGCCGCATTGTCGCCATGGCAATCGAGAAGGCCGCGTAACCGGCTCCGGCAAGTTCTACGTTAATTCCTTTGATATCGCGCAGAAAGATAGCACTCCAGTCGAGAATGGATCCTTCTGCCAGAAAAACAGCAAAGCACATTAGCCCCAGGAAAAGTACACGGCCGTGCAACCAGTCGTAGGTTTTCCTGCCTTCTGCTGGTTGCTCAGTTGTAGTCGAAAACCTGGCCATTACCTGTCGTTCAACAGCAGCAGAAAATAAGTGTTTGTACTGGACTAGGGTAATACTTACCATTAGTAAGGAAATCGTACTAACCGCGTACATAGGGTCGAGGCCCAGCTTAATCAAAAAGCCTAAGCCCAGCGAACCGAACAGACCACCTATACTGAAGAGGCCATGTAGGGAGGACATAATTGGTTTTCCATACAGGTTCTGTACTTGCAGTCCGTGGGCGTTCATGGCTACGTCAATAGCACCAATGGCTGAACCGAATACAAACAGTGTTATGCCCATGGCTATCGTGGAGGTAAGGAGCAACAGCAGCGGCAGGGTAAGCGCCATTAGTAGGGCAGCACAGGCCATGACAAGCCGACTACCCAAACGGCTTACCAGCCAACCCGAGGTTGGCATCATAAGCATAGATCCAGCCCCTAAGAGGAGCAATAACAAACCCAGGTTGGCATCATTTAAGGTTAACCGATCTTTTGCAAAAGGAACCATGGGTGCCCAACTAGCCATACCCAAGCCGCAGACAAGAAATAGTAACTGAGTAGCCAGGCGAGCTCTTAATACGTCTTCGGTTGGCTTAACTTGGTTCGCAGTCATAGTACGGGCAGATCGTGCTTTTTCAAAAGGTTGAAGAGTCGTAAATGCGTTTACTACTCTATGACGTCGCAAGAAATGGGAATCTAAGCGAATTCTCCGCTCCTGAACCAGCTTACTGAGCCGCGGTTCTCCTGGAGACTCGTTGACTACAGGCGATTATCTTCTTGTCCACGCATTTGTCTACGCCCGGAAATAGGGCGTGGTTCGCGATAATAGTACCTGTGAGAACACTCGACTTTCGCTTACTAGTTTCTTTATTAGGTAGTATCCGCTCTTTTGTTTATTATTGCAACCTCGTTGCATAAATGAAGTTGTGCTTTCAGGCGTGTTGACGGCACTAGGGCGAATGAATAACGTAAAGAAAATAGGTATTTTGATCGGGTTGCTAGTCATAACGGCTTCGTGGAGTCTGGCTCAGTCAGACTCCTGTGTGGCAAGGCTGCAAGGGCAGATTTCGGGTCAGGATACGCAACAGCCATTGATAGGCGCAACTGTTTATGTTCGTGAGTTAAAAACAGGCACTGTCGCCGATTCGGTTGGCAATTTTAAGCTTAATCGCCTTTGTGCGGGAAGCTACACGATTGACGTCCAGTTTGTTGGCTATAAGACAAGCACGGTGTCCGTTCAGGTTGGGCGAGACTCCGTTGTAACAATAAAACCTGTACAACTTGCCTCTGATAACCAAACGTTGCAGGAAGTTTTCGTGACTGAGCACCGGTCTGAAGCCCAGCAGTTACTCCAAACGCAGGTTAGTTTATCCGGAGCAGCCCTCGATCAGACGAGGGGTCAATCGCTGGGCGAAAGCTTAAAAGCACTAGCCGGGTTGTATTCCATCCAGACAGGCCCCAGTATTTCCAAACCGGTCATTCACGGGTTATACAGCAACCGGATCATTATACTTAACAATGGCATTCGGCAGGAAGATCAGCAATGGGGAACGGAGCACGCGCCCCAGGTCGATCAGTTTCTGGCCTCCCGGCTGACCGTCATAAAGGGCGCAGCCAGTATTCGGTATGGATCCGATGCGATTGGGGGCGTTATTCTGGTGGAACCCAAAGCAATGCCCACACGGCCCGGCATCAGTGGTGAACTAAACCTGGTAGGAGCGACCAACGGGGGCATGGGCGTTGTATCCGGCATGATGGAAGGCGCGTTCGATAAGAAACAAACGGGGCTGAGCTGGCGCCTGCAGGGAACGCTCAAACGGTCGGGTTACGTTAAAACGCCCAAGTATTATCTGGAAAATACCAGCTATCACGAGAACAACTTCTCGGGCGATCTCCACTACGACCATAAGAATATCGGAGTAGAACTGTTTTATAGTCAATTCGATACGGAAATAGGGTTGTTTACGGGGGCTCAGGTGGGTAGTCTGGCTGATTTATATGCCGCCATCAGCCGTCCGGAGCCATTGTCGCAACCTGGTTTCTCGTACGCTCTCAACCGGCCTTACCAGGCTGTACAGCACGATTTATTGAAAGCGCGCGGCCATCTTCATCTCAACGGGGGGGGCACGCTGACGGCAACGTTTGCCCGTCAGCAGAATACACGTCGGGAGTATGATTTCATTTCGTTCAGTGGCATACGAACGCCCGAATTATACCTCAAACTGGTTACCCATACCTTGGATCTTGTTTGGGAGCATGCACCCATTAAAATACAAGCCCGTGGCCATCGCGATGCCGGACAGTGGTCGGGGAGTGTCGGGTTTAATGGCATCACGCAGGGCAACGTTCGGGAGTACCTGTTTCTGATCCCAAATTTCCGCAATTATGGCGCTGGCCTGTTCGCTATCGAACGCTATGCCGTGGGCAGGCTGACGCTGGAGGCTGGCCTTCGGTATGATTATCGCTGGCTCCGGGCCTATTTTCTGGATGAAGTCACGAAGCGTACCTATTTTGAAACACATACCTGGCAAAATGCCAATGGCTCGCTGGGGGCGGCCTATCAGCTTCGCCCGGATCTAACCCTCACGGCAAACGTCAGCACCGCCTGGCGTGCCCCCAACGTGGCTGATCTGTATTCGAATGGCCTGCACCAGAGCGCAGTTGCCTACGAGCAGGGTAACCCAGATCTACAGCCTGAACAGGCGTATAACAGCAACCTCGTGCTGGCCTACGCGGGCAAACGGCTGAGTGGAGAGATCGGTGTATATAACAACCGGATCGATAATTACATCTACCTGAAACCCGATTCGGTGCCCGTTATCCGGCAGCGGGGTGCGTTTCCGTCCTATACCTATGCGCAGGTTCGGGCAACGTTTCGTGGTGTCGATGCGTCGATTACCTACAAGCTGACGAATCAACTCACTGTCACGAGCAAAAACTCACTCCTGTTTGCCTACAACCAGACGGATCATGATTACCTCGTATTTATTCCCGCCAATCGGTCGGATGATGCCATCCGATATGACTGGGCGAAACGGGGGAAACTAACCAGCCTATATGTTTCGGTGAGTGGGCTGTACGTTTCCCGGCAGAATCGGGCACCCGCCGTGACGAGTCGGCAGGAAAACGGGGCCGTCATTTTTACGGGCGATTTTGCTCCTCCACCGCCAGCTTACTTTCTGCTGGGAGCCGAAGCGGGTTTTCAGACGCAACTGGGTAAACAGCCCATCAGCGTCATCCTAAGTGGGACCAATCTGGCCAATACGGCTTACCGGGATTACCTGAATCGCTTTCGCTATTTCGCCGATGAGCCTGGCCGTAACCTGATACTCAAAGTTAAACTACCACTTTTTGCCAAAAATCTGGCTCAGTAATAGAGCGTGCAAACGCCAGTGGTGAGACACGACAATAAACACAATAATAACAACCTGTACAGTTTAAACTCAATAAGCATGAATAACCCAGCAAAATCGGTTCTATCGCTCGCGTTCGTTGTCCTATTGGCCGGAGCCTGCAAAAACGACGAACAAAACGTAGCTCCGACCGACGATAATGAAGCCATCACGACGGCCACATTAACGCTTACGAACAAGGCCGTGCCCACCGATATAGTAACGGCTACCATCGAAAATCTGAACACAAGCGCTGATTTTAGTAAAGCAACCCTGAACCTGAAAGCCAACACAACCTATACGGGGGCTATTTCGCTGCTGGATAAAACAAAAACGCCCACACTCGATGCGACGGAGGAGATCAGAGAAAAGCTCAACGAACACCTGTTCGTGTACACGCCCAGTACCGGACTGGCGCTGACCATCACATTGACGGATAAAGATACGAATCCTGCCCCTGGTCCTTACCCGGTTGGGTTGACCACCGAAATGAAAACGGGCGCTGCCGGATCGGGTAAACTGAAGGTTGTTTTACGCCATCAGCCAAACGTAAAAAATGGCACTGCAACGCCTGGCTCATCTGACCTGGATACGGATTTCAATGTGGTGATTCAATAGGGTGAAAATTGATTTCTTTTCTGTAAAAAACGCCCTGACTTGATGTAAGTCAGGGCGTTTGCATTGATTTGTTAGGGATAGGAGTACTCGTACATGCCTGGTTTAACAGGAGACGGCATGCGCTTAGGGGCTTAAAACGCAAAAAACCCGCTTTAGGTGCGGGTTGGATTAACTGGTGCCAGTGAAAAAAAATGTAGCGGGGAGCAGGATCGAACTGCCGACCTTAGGGTTATGAATCCTACGCTCTAACCATCTGAGCTACCCCGCCGTTTCGTTTCACAAAAGTAGGGAAAAATAGACGCGAAGCAAAAAAAGTCGTTGACTTTCGCAAAAAAATTCGTTTACCTTTGCCAAGCCCCCCTTGATCAGGCGAAGATATTATGGAGAAATTTAAGTTTATTGCCGAATACGAACTTCGGGCATCTCCCAAAATGCTGTTCCCTTATATTAGTACAGCATCCGGCTTATCGCAGTGGTTTGCCAGTAAGGTAAATACGATGCCTGAACAACGATATGACTTTCAATGGGACAACGAAAGCCATATCGCCAGACAGGTATCCATGCGCCAGAACAAGGGGGTCCGGTTTGAATTCCTGGAAACGGCAGAAAACGGCTCCGACAATAACTATGTTGACTTTCGGGTCGATCAGAGCGAACTGACCCAATCAACCTTTCTGCGTATCACCGATTATTCGGCAACTACGGACGAAGAGGAACTGCAAGATCTCTGGGATGGCCTGATGTATAAGCTTAAAGAAATCGTAGGAAGTTAAAATTAGTTAAGGGAGCGGCATAAATGAACTATGAAAGACCCAAAATACGTACTATATATGGTGTAGTATATGTAAACCAGATCCTGCTCTGTATCTGTACATTCGGGTCCGCCTGCGCGGCATAGTAGAATGAAAAAAATAGATAAGTTAGTACTCGGCTCATTTTGGGGGCCGTTTTTTTTGACACTCGGCGTCGTCATCTTCATCTTTCTGATGAGACTGCTGATGTTTTACATCGACGAGTTCGTCTCCAAAGACCTCGATCTGGCCACCTTCGGCCGTCTGCTTTTCTACTTTGCCTTGTTGACTATTCCAACCGCGTTGCCGTTGGCCGTTCTCCTGTCATCGTTAATGACGTTTGGGAATCTGGGCGAATTTTTTGAACTGACAGCCCTCAAAAGTGCGGGAATCTCACTCACTCGGGCTATGCGGCCCTTACTTATTGTTGCTACGTTTATCAGTGCGTTCTCGTTCTGGTTCAATAATTCAGTAGCGCCCTGGGCCAACCTGAAAGGATACAGTCTGCTCTATGATATAAAAACGGCCAAAGCCACGCTAAACTTAAAGGAAGGTATTTTCTACAACGATTTGCCGGGCTACAGCATTAAGGTTGACCATAAAGTAAAAGCAGGAAAAAATAGTACTACCGGCGATCTGCTCAAAGGGCTGGTTATTTACAAACACCCCATGAGCGGTGTGGAATCGGGTAATCGCGAAATTATCCTGGCCGACTCAGGGCGGATGTACACCGATAAAGATCGGACATACCTCGTTTTTCAGCTCTTCAATGGCAATGATTACCAGGAATATTCTGATAATAGTATCAGTTATGCCAGCAATGGATCGGCAGCCCAGGGGGCGCAGTTCATGCGAAATGGGTTCAAGGACTATCGGCTGGTGATTAGTCTGGAGTCGTTTGGGATCAAGCGTACTGACGAAAATCAGTTTGAGTACCACGAGTACATGAAAGATCTCAAGCAGTTATCGGCGTTGACGGACTCCCTGCGGAGAGATTATAACAACACAAGTCTTAATGTCGCGGGTACCTCCCGCCAGTATTATACCTATCAGTTTAAGGCCGATGCTATACTGAAACAGAAAAAGGTAACCGAAGGGAAATGGGTGGACTCCCTGCTTCGGAAACAAACTGTAGTAACGCCTGACCTGGCCCAAATGGCGCTGAATCAGGCGCAGAATATTTTATCATACTCCACATCGAACGTGACGTACCTGACCGAAAAGGAAAAGAACGTATGGCGGTATGAGTTAGAAAGTCACCATAAGTTCACGCAGGCGGTATCGGTCTTTGTCATGTTTCTGATTGGTGCGTCGATGGGAGCGATCATTAAAAAGGGAGGGTTCGGCCTGCCCGTGCTGATTGCCATCGTGTTCTTTATCTTTCTCTATATATTGACCATCGCGGGTGATAAGTATGCAAAGGACGGTTTAGTTTGGGTACCCATTGGTGCCTGGATGGCAAATATTGTGCTGTTCCCACTTGGTCTGTTGCTGATGCAGCGCGCCCGGCATGACTCTCGACTATTCGATAAAGACGTCTACCTGATTGCCTGGGAGAAGTTTAAAAACCAGACGTGGCTGAAGAATAGTTTCTTAAATCGTAAGGTAGCAAGCTAATACTTGGCAAGTAGTGCACACAGGCGTACTGGTTTCACGTTAAGCAATGAGCAATTGTCAACGTATACGTATTAACTTGCCACTTTTTTTCCTATCTTTGCACCCGAATTCATTATTTTCAACTTAATTAGCTGTCTGAAGATGTATCTAACGACCGAAAAGAAACAGGAGATCTTCTCCACCTCGGGTTATGCCAAAAGCACTACTGACACCGGGTCGGCCGAATCCCAGATCGCGCTTTTTACCTATCGGATCAGTCATTTGACTGCTCACCTGAAAGTTCACAAGCACGATTACGGCACTCAACTGGGTTTGTTAAAATTAGTTGGTAAGCGTCGGCGTTTGCTGAACTATCTCCTCAAAAAGGACATCACGCGGTACCGGGCTATCCTGGTCGCCCTGGGACTCCGGAAGTAATTTGGGACAACCCACAAAAAGGGAATCTGCTCAACAGTAGATTCCCTCATTTTTGTTGTTTCTATTAGTAGCGATTGCACTTAAGTACAAGTAAAAAAGGTTAGCTGGGCAGGCTGCCGAGCGGTTTAAAGCTGTAAGAGGACGTATTCAAAATCTGTTGTATGTTTGAAATCACCACGCAATCCGTTGCGCTGCCCGACGGGCGGGAAATTACCATCGAAACCGGAAAACTGGCCCGTCAGGCCGACGGAGCGGCTGTTGTACGGTTAGGCGACACGATGCTGTTAGCCACCGTTGTATCAAGTAAAGACGCTAAAGAAGGCGTTGACTTTCTTCCCTTATCTGTTGATTATCAAGAAAAATTTGCGTCGGCTGGCCGGATTCCGGGTAGCTTCCAACGGCGTGAAGGTCGCCTGGGTGATCACGAAATTTTGATTAGTCGTTTAGTTGACCGTGCACTGCGGCCAATATTTCCTGATAATTACCATGCCGACACGCAGGTGATGATCACGCTGATTTCGGCCGATCCCGAAGTTCAGCCTGATGCCCTGGCTGCCCTGGCGGCTTCTTCAGCGCTGGCGGTATCCAATATTCCCTTTAACGGGCCGATCTCTGAAGTACGCGTGGCGAAAATCGACGGTCAGTACAAGATCAATCCGAAGACTTCTGAACTGGAACGGGCTACCATCGACTTGATCGTTGCCGCTACAGCTAAAGATATTTGTATGGTGGAAGGCGAAATGGACGAATGTTCAGAAGCCGAAGTGGTGGAAGCCCTGAAAGTGGCGCACGAAGCCATCAAAGTACAGTGCCAGGCTCAGAAAGAGCTGGAAGCGAAGGTCGGTAAAACCGAAAAGCGCGAGTACAATCACGAAACCCATGACGAAGAACTTCGTGCCGCTGTTCGTGCCGCTACCTACGACAAAATTTATGCTGTTGCCCAACAGCAGAACCCAAGCAAAAAGGGTCGCTCGGATGGTTTCAGAGCCGTTCGTGATGAGTATTTAGCGTCGTTTCCGGAAGGAGCAGAGGTTAATGTGGGCCTGATCAAAACCTATTTCCATGATTTGGAATGGGAAGCATCCCGCCGGTTAGTACTCGACGAGCGCACGCGTCTGGATGGTCGTAAACTGGACCAGATTCGTCAAATCTCCGCCGAAACCGGTTATCTGCCTGGTCCTCACGGCTCCGCTCTCTTCACACGGGGCGAAACGCAGTCACTGACGACCGTGACGCTCGGTACAAAAACGGATGAGCAGATTGTGGACCAAACCATGTATCAGGGGTACAGTAAATTCCTGTTACACTATAACTTCCCCGGTTTTTCAACGGGTGAAGTAAAACCGAACCGGGGCGCTGGCCGCCGTGAAATTGGTCATGGCAATCTGGCTCACCGGTCGTTGAAAAAGGTATTACCACCAGCCGAAGAAAATCCGTATACGATTCGTATCGTTTCCGATATTCTGGAGTCGAACGGTTCGTCGTCGATGGCTACCGTCTGTGCCGGAACAATGGCCCTGATGGATGCCGGTATCAAAATCAAAGCACCGGTAGCGGGTATCGCGATGGGCTTGATTTCGGATGGCGACAAGTATGCCGTTCTGTCTGATATTCTCGGCGACGAAGATCACCTCGGTGATATGGACTTCAAGGTTACGGGTACCGAAAAGGGTATCGTGGCTTGTCAGATGGACCTGAAGGTTGATGGCTTGTCGTATGAAGTGCTGGCGCAGGCACTGGAGCAGGCTCGTGTGGGCCGGTTGCATATCCTGGGTGAAATGAAGAAGGGCATTGCCGATGTTCGTTCGGATCTGAAACCACATGCTCCCCGCGCGATGGTCATCAAAATCGATACCAACCAAATCGGTGCCGTTATCGGACCCGGTGGCAAAGTCGTTCAGGATATCCAGAAAGATTCTGGTGCCGTCGTCAATATCGATGAACACGATAATGCAGGTTGGGTCAGCATTTTTGCCACCAGCAAAGAGAGCATGGACAAAGCCGTGTCTCGTGTGAAAGGAATCGTAGCCGTGCCGGAAGTTGGCGAAACCTACGTTGGTAAAGTAAAAACGATTCAGCCCTTTGGTGCTTTCGTCGAATTCATGCCGGGCAAAGACGGACTTTTGCACATTTCCGAGATTAAGTGGGAGCGTCTGGAGACCATGGACGGGGTCTTACAAGTAGGAGAGGAAGTAACAGTGAAGTTGATCGACGTTGATAAAAAGACAGGAAAGTACCGTTTATCGCGTAAAGTTTTGCTGCCAAAGCCAGAGAACAAAAATGCGTAAGTCATTGTTACTTTTTTGTGTAATGCAACGTCAAACGATAGCGTTATATAGTCACTCCACCGGGGACAACGGATTATGAGACAGCTAAAAATTTCAAAACAGATAACCAACCGCGAGAGCCAGTCGTTAGACAAGTACTTGCAGGAAATTGGTAAAGTGGACTTGCTTACCCCTGACGAGGAGGTAACGTTGGCCCAGAAAATACGGGAAGGTGACCAATTGTCGCTGGAGCGATTAACGAAAGCCAACCTGCGCTTCGTGGTGTCGGTTGCCAAGCAATATCAGAATCAGGGCCTTTCTTTAGGCGACCTGATCAACGAAGGAAACCTAGGTCTGATCAAAGCAGCCCAACGGTTTGATGAAACACGTGGATTTAAATTTATCTCGTACGCCGTTTGGTGGATTCGTCAGTCTATTCTTCAGGCGTTAGCTGAACAGTCCCGGATCGTGCGGCTACCCCTCAACCGAGTTGGCTCGCTGAACAAGATCTCGAAGACGTTCTCTGACCTTGAGCAGAAATTTGAACGGGAACCATCGCCGGAAGAACTGGCGGCTGTCCTCGAAATTTCGGCAGCTGAAGTTGTTGATACCCTGAAGATTTCAGGTCGTCACGTGTCGATGGATGCTCCGTTTGTGCAGGGTGAAGAAAACAGCCTGCTCGATGTACTGGAAAACGATGGCGAAGACAAACCAGACTCTGGGTTGATCAATGATTCGCTGCGTAAAGAAGTACAACGGGCGTTGTCGACATTAACGCAACGGGAAGCCGACGTGATCACGCTCTACTTTGGTCTGAATGGCGAACATGCCATGACGCTCGAAGAGATCGGTGAGAAATTTAACCTGACCCGCGAACGGGTACGGCAAATAAAAGAAAAAGCCATTCGTCGGCTGCGCCACACCTCACGGTCGAAAGCGCTGAAGACGTATTTGGGTTAAAATTCCTGTTTGTATGTGTGCAGAACGGTTCCTTCGAAAGAGGGAGCCGTTTTTGTTTAGAAGCTCTTTCGGAATTAACTACGTATACCTGAGCAACAGCCAATAAAGTTTCAACGGTTTAAGCGCACTAGCTACCTATCAGCAAAGAAGGACAGCCAATCTTGGCTGTCCTTCTTTGCTATCATAAAGATAGTTAAATCCTAATTCTTATAAAGCCAGGCGGATGAACCAGCTAGTTCGCTGACCGCAGCCATGTTGGCAACCGCTTCCTCACGGTCTGCTGAACCCGCAGCAGCAACTTTATATCTGGATACTTTCTGACCGCGATCGGGCATAATGACAAAAGCGTCGGCATAACCTGCTTTCCGCAACTGTCGTTTCAGACGAAGCGCGTTTCGCTTGCTAAGAAAAACGCCGGCAATGACTGTATAATAAGGCGTTGTACGAACCGCCTTAACCGCAACGGCTAATTCAGGCTTGGCTGCTTCTGAAGCTGGCTTAACAGCAGGCGTAGGTTCAAGTTTTACTTCACTTACGTCAGGTGTTGTTGTTGGTTCGGTTGGCACTGGACTAGAAGCTGCTGATGTTCCAGCCGGTGTAGCTACCGGTTGTTCGTCAACGGCAACGGGGGTTGGATCAGATACCGAAACAGGTTTTGGTGCATCGCTATCCGCTTTGGTGCGCTCGAAATAGGAGGCAGAGGTGCGGAAGAGATTAGCTGGGTCGAGGCTACTTTGAAAAGGTTGCCCCGGATTGATAACCGAAAAATAACTGAATACTCCGAGTGAGCCAATTAGGAGCGCGGCTGCCGCCACCCGCCAGTAAGGACGTGCCGGGCGATAGGGCGTCAGCGTGGTGTCTTCATCCCGGACCAACACAGGACCGAGGGCCGTAACGGGAACCGCATCTAGAACAGACTCAAGTTTTGGCTGACGATCAACCAGTTGGGCCGACAAGGCGCTCATACCATAGGCCTCACCAAAGAAATTATGTCGAAGGCTGGGGTCGAACTGTAAACGGCCTTCTTCATTGTGTGTAAACGTGCCAATACCGTCAATCTCGAACCGACCGTCTGCGCTGACCTGCTGGCGTAACTCGTTGACGAACTGGCTAATGTACTTCTGGGCACCCTCGCGCGTGACCGGTTCATGAAGCATAATATAATTGGCCAGGATACCATCGTCGAACCGAAGCGCTTCGTTGAACGCAACCCGTTTGCGGGGGGGTAGGTATAAGCCGCTGGTTTCTGTAAAGGCTGCCGGTTGGTAATGTGTGAGGAAAGCCCCCAATTCGGGAACAACCACACAGTCATACTGATACAGCAACTTTTTGAGATAATCTTTAACAGCAGCCATAGTGTGCGTCGGTGGAGAGTTTAGAACGAATAACTGATTCCTCCAAGAAAGTTAAGCCCTTGCGTTTGATAATACAAATAGCGCTGGTAATTCTGACCGAAGATATTATTTAACGAGACAAACGCAGAGATCTGTTTACCTAAGAAATAGTCAATTTTTATGTTGGCGTCATAGATCGGTTTAAGGGTATAGACGACGCCAGACGTGAAATTCTTGTTCTTAATCCCCTGATAAAAGTACAAATCAGCGGTGACAAATAATTTTTTATTCAGGGTGTACGAGTTACTCCAGGTTGCCGCTACCTGCGGACGTCCCCAGGCTTGCTCGAGCCGGTCGAGGCTATAGTTAAAGTAATCCGCTTTTAGTGACGAGCGGAACTTGTCTTTCTGAGCATAGGCTAACTGGCCTGAGATGGTCAGCACGTTGGCGCTGCCCCCATCGTAAAGAACGGAGAATTTCGTGGTGTCGGTAGTGCTGTTGTTGAAGGTCGAGAAATTCCGGTAACGCGCATAAGATGCTTTTCCCTCATAAGAAAACCCGCCACCAATGTTTCCTTTCGAACCGCCGTAAATATCCCACGACTTAACAGTGTTAACCAGTAAAACTTGTGAACCAAGCCACTTATTTTCACCCAGTAACGAGCGTAATGTATTACGGTTGATATCGCCATCAACACCGGCAAAAATGTGGATATTCGCGACGGGCGCCACATCGATGTCAACGACCGGAAAGGCTCTCGTGTCGTTGATACTTTGTCGCTGATCCGTTTGGTTAACGGCATTGATACCCGCCGTAATGGTGAACAGGGACGAGGTATACTTGAACGCGGGCTTTACCCGAAACAGGTTCCGGTTATCGACAATAGACCCGTCGGAGCGTTGGGTTACGTATGCATCGGCGGCTACAAGGGCGAAGACGTTGTCCGTGATTCCGATCGACGCATTCAAATTGGTGCCCCAGTCCGTTTCAGACGCATTGAAACGGTCGCTTAACGAGGTAATTCCCGTGCGGAGTGAATAATCGATTGCGTTTTCTGACTTGGCATTTTCAATGCCGAGCTTAAAGTTTACCGTATTCAGCCGCTGTTTGATCAAATCCGGATTGAAGGAGGGTTGGGCGGCATATTCGCGGCTGTAGCCGTAGAAATTGTAGGTGTTCCGATCGAACCCGAGGTCTGCCTGGAGTTTGAATGCGTCAGCTAGATACTTGCCCGTAACTCGAACGCGTGTGTCGCTCTGGGCTGAATTCTTTCCATCAACCGGGCCAATAGCCGACGATAAATGTCGAACTGATCCTTCCAGCGCCAGGTTCGACAGATTGTTGATCCCAAAGAAACCTTCGCCCAGGAAAGAGCTGTAGTTCCCGGCTCCTAGCTTTACGTAATTGTTATACGCCTGGGTTTCGTCGGGTTGAGTGGTAGAGGGGGCCAGAACGCCGGGCGTAATTTTCGGGTCGCCGATGGTTAACTTTCGGTCCTCGAATTCATACGTTAGTTTCCGCTGTTCGGCCGATTGCTTAACGGATGGAATCTTATTAAAAATTCGGTTGGCAGGCGGCAAGTCTATTTTCCGACTTTTTTCAACCGTAATTTCCTGATTATCTACTTCGCCTTCTTTTACGGGGCGCGTCGGTTTCGTCTGCTGTGCCACAAGCACCGTAGACCAGGAAAGCAGGGTAAGGGTAAGTAGGGGACGTACGATCATAGTGAATGTACGATGCATGTTGAATGCTGAATGATAAATGATTGGTAAATGGCTTCTATCTAGCTGTTACGTATCATGCCTCAGTCAGCATTCAGCGTGCATCATTAATTTTTTGACTCCAGCGCTGCCAGCTTTTCTTTGGCTTCGGCAACGATGGTCTGGTCGGATGAGTTTTCGATGATTGAGTTTAGAACCGCTTTGGCCTGGGCAGGTTCATCCAGCGCGACATTGTTATCGGAAACCAGGATAAAGGCTTTCCCTTTCCAGTATTCAAAATCGCTGAACTGCTCGTTGAATTTCAGCAACGTGGCAACCGACTCTTTGTATTTCTTCTGCCGGTACAGGATCTCGCCCAGATAGTATTGCGCTTCGGCGCCACTGACGTCTTTGGCGAGGGCAATGGTTTTCTCAAAGTCCGCCTGTGCTGTTTTGTAATCATTCTTGGCCAGTGCTACTTTACCCAGCATCAACTGAGCTCGGTTCTGTGCACCCGCCACGACGTTTCCAACGGCCACAACCTCGCGGGCAATAGCCGCTGCCGAGTCGAGTTTTGGATACACGAAGTAGGTGTCCATCAAGCCTAACTGAGCCGTAACCTGTTCCGCCTTGCTGTTGGCGCGGCTCTGGATGATCTGGTAGTTGCGAATGGCGCGGGGATAATTCTTCTGTTTTGCTTCCAGATCGGCCGCTCGGGTGGCTGCCCGAACCAGAAAGTCCGATTTATTGTCGGCAACCACTAAGTTATAATAGCGGAGGGCATTCGCGATATCATCGGTCTGGCGGTACGATTCGGCCAGGTAATACCGGGCTTCGTTGGTGCCGGGACTGGCCGGGTATTCCTGCATAAACGCCAGAAAGGACTGAATGGCCTGTTGGTATTTACCCGTCGAATAGATGTTCTTGGCGTTATCGAACTGAACCCGCTCCACATCCGTACTCCCTGGATTCCCCTTCTTGTACTGGCCCAGTACCTGCGAAAACTCTTCGGGTCGACCGGCATCATTCAGCGTATTTTGGATACCCAGCAGGGCACTTTGTGCCTGATCTGAGTCGCCGTAGTTATCCAGAATGCGTTTGTAATCGGCTACGGCCGGGTCATACTGTTGCAGGTTACCGTAGGCGATGGCCCGCTTCAACAGGGCGGCCGGAACGAGTGAACTATTGGGCTTATCCTGAATGAGCTTCGTAAATCCCTGAATGGCAACCTGATAGGAGCCTTTCTCGAAATCGACGTTGGCTTTCTGAAATAACGATTCATCGACAAACCGTGAATTTGGATATTGCCGTTGCACCTGGTCGAACTGAGCTTTCGCTTCTGCATCGCGGCCGACATAGCTCAAAATGACCGCTTTCTGATACGAGGCATAATCTTTATCCGAAGCATTCTGTGCAATGGCCTGATCATACGAGCGGAGTGCGTTCTCGTATTGTTTGGTAGCAAAATAGCTATCGGCAAGGCGAATGGTGGCATCCTGTAGCTGAGCCGACCCGTCGGACCGCGACCCGTCGGCGGTGGCGCCTTTACTCACGAAGTCGCGGAAGTAAGGCAGTGCCCGGGCGTAATCTTTCTTGTTATAATACGCGTAGCCTAGACCGTACAGACTCTTCGTCGAATAATCGCCAGCGCCCGATTTGATGCTGGCGTACAAAGGAATCGCCGTATCATACTGTTTCCCGGCTGAGTAGGCTTCCGCTTTCCAGAACTGAGCTGCCTGCTGCAACTCGGTATTGACCGGAAACTTTAACGATTTATCCAGGTTGGCAACGGCCTGTTGGTAGCGTTCGGCATTGAAATCATTGACACCCTGATTGAAGGTCAGGCGCTGGTAGGTCGCGTTGATTTTGGGCGTCCGTCGTTTCAAGCCTTCGATGTAAGCAATGGCTGCCGGGTAATTATTGGACGCGTAGTAGGCTTCGCCAACTAACTCATTGGCTTCATTCTCAAATTTGCTGTCGGGGTATTGCTTCAGAAAAGCGGTTAGCTCCTTCACCGCATCGGCGCCATTATTCTGATCCAGTTGCAGTTTGGCGTGGTTAAAGCGGGCTTCCTCCTGAATTTCCCGATTGAACGATAACCGACCCGCCTGATCGAAAGCGTTCAGCGCGTAGGTTGGATTCTGGGTTTGCAGATAACTAACGCCAAGCGTATAAGCGGCATACTGGGCAGTCGTGTCTTTGCCACCCGCCAGTGTTTTTAGTTGGGTGATGGCGTCATTATAAGCTCCCGTACGGAACAGGGACTGGCCGTACCGAAACTTAACCGCGCCCGGCGCTTTGGCCCCCGTGGCGTTGATGTACTGTTTGTAGTACGGAATTGCCCGGGCAAACTGGTTCTGCTGATAAAAGACTTCGGCTGTAAACAGGGCAACTTCGTTCATACCCGCTCCGTTGTTGCGTTTGAGCAGCGGTTCGGTGTACGTCAAAAGATCATCGAATCGACGTTGCCGATAAAGCGCCTGGGCAATCCAGTTGGGAACCTGATTTTGGTAAATAGGGTCGTTCTCGACCCGACGGAAGTCGGCTACTGCTTCGTTGTAATTGCGGTTGCGGAAATTGATAACCCCCGCATAGTAAGAAGCCGCTGGGGCATTTGGCGAACCTGGATCAAGCTTGACTTCATTGAGCAGAGGCAACGCTTTCTTCAAGTCCTGCGTGTTATAGTAGGAAAGGGCCAGTTGATATTTATAGTTGGTTTGCTGCGTCGCACTGCCACCCTGCGCCACCGCTTTTTCCAGGAAATCGATGGCTTTCGGGTAATCCTGTCGCGTGTAATAGTAGGTGCCCAAATCGCCGTAAAGTTGGCCTGCTTTGGGGTGCTGGCTATGGTTTTTGACGAAGCGGTCCACGAGCAGTTCAGCGCCTGGCTCGTCGATGTACAGACTGGTTAGGGCGATGTAATATTCGGCCTCTACTAAATTTTGATCGCCGGTGTTGAGCAGCGATTGGGAACCGTCGCCCCGGCGCGGTTCGAGGTATTGCCGAAATTCATATCGGGCAGCGGCATAGTTGGCTTTCTCAAAAAGTTCAAGGCCATTTCGGTAGTGGTAATCCGGTTCAGCATAACTCTGGGTTCGCTGGGCCAAGGCTGACAGGCTGACGAACAACCCAACGGTTAGGCAGACTAGCCACCGGCTACTGTTGATGCGGAGCGAATGGTATTGACCCGATTGGGCGGTTGAATAGGGCATAGAAAAAATGTAAGTTCAAAGTGTCAGGTGTCAGGTACTTCCGATCAGGCGTAGCGATGTCAGGTTTACTGAACCGTGACACAACAACCCGCCGAAACTTTGAACCTGAGACTACCATTTAAGACGATTGCGTCGTAGTTTCGCCGATAATTGACAAATATCACGTCTAATCTGGACAAAAAACGAAGGTATTCCTGTTTCCGTATGAAAAAAAACGCCCGGCTTCTGTATTTACTTACTGTCTGGACATTTTTTATTCCATTTTCATCAACTGCTGGTCTTAAACGCAACGACGAGGAAAATCCACCGGCGGTCTCGCCTGGAGTAACGTATGTGCTCTCAATGCCCGAGCCACAAACGCACTATTTCGAAGTGGAAATGCAATTGAAAAATGTGGCAGCCGCCACCAATGCGAAGAAAAATGGCTATCTGGATATTAAAATGCCCGTTTGGACACCGGGTTCTTACCTGATTCGCGAATATGCCAAAAATGTGGAAGCCTTCACGGCCTCAGCCGGTGGGAAGCCCGTCGTCAGTGAAAAAGTCCGAAAGAATGCCTGGCGCGTGTATACGGACGAAGACAATCTGACCATTCGTTACCGGGTATATGCCAATGAACTGACCGTTCGGACGAGTTTTTTGGACGCCGACCACGGCTATGTGACGCCCGCCGGTATGTTCATGTACCACGATGCGTTAAAAAAAATACCCCTCCAGGTGGTCGTACAGCCGTATAAAACCTGGAAAAATGTTGCTACCGGCCTTGAGCCAGTCAACGGCCAAAACTATACCTACGAAGCGGCTGATTTCGACCTGTTGGTCGATTCGCCCATCGAGATTGGTAATCACCATACCTTTACGTTTACCGCTTCCAATATTCCGCATACTGTGGCTATGTTTGGCGATGTGGACTACAACGAACAACGCTTAGCGGCTGATTATAAGCGTGTATGCGAAGCGGCTGCTACGGTTGTGGGCGAGCACCCCTGCAAACATTATACGTTCATCGTACACCACATTCCACCGGGTGGGGGTGGGCTTGAACACCTGAATTCGACAACCCTCGAAACGACCCGCAACGCCTACGCCACCGAAGCCAACTACAAACGGTTTCTGTCGCTGGTAGCCCACGAATATTTCCACCTCTGGAACGTCAAGCGTATTCGGCCGGTAGCGCTGGGGCCGTTCGATTATGAGAATGAGAACTACACGCACATGCTCTGGCTGTCAGAAGGTTGTACGTCTTTTTATCAGGAATATATTCTACGCCGGGCGGGTTTTCATACGCCAGAGGCTTACCTGAATCTGGTGGCCAGCAGCATTACCGATATTGAGAACCAGCCCGGCACGCGGGTGCAGTCGGCGGCAGAATCGAGTTGGGATGCCTGGATCAAAGGGTATCGCCCCAACGAAAACTCGGCCAACTCGACCATTTCCTATTATAGCAAAGGGAGTGTACTGGGAACGCTGTTAAATCTGGCGATTCTGTCTGGCAGCAACGGCGAACGGAACATGGACGATTTGTTACGGCTCCTGTATGCGGAATACTACAAAAAACAGAAACGCGGCTTCACGGACGAGGAGTTTCGGAAGGCGGCAGAGCAGGTGGCGGGTCGCAAACTGGACGACTTCTTTGCCGTTGGCGTGAACACCGCCGACCCCATAAATTATAACGCCTATTTTGAGCCCGTGGGCATGAAGCTGGTCAACATAGCCGCAAGACAGCAGGACGGATTTTTAGGAGCCGCTACGACAGCGGCCAATGGGAAATCGACAATTGCCAGCGTTCGGCGCGGGTCGGCAGCGTATACCGATGGCCTCAATGTCGGCGACGAAATTATTTCGATTGACGGCCTGCGGGTAGGGGACGATCTGCTGCGTCAGGTTAGCGGTCGGCGCGTAGGCGACAGGATCAACATACTGGTGAACCGGGCGGGTCTACTTCGCGAGATTCCGGTGACCCTGACCCAGAATCCGCTGGTGAGCTATCGGCTGGAGCCCGTAGACAACCAGACGGCTGCGCAAAAAGCGTTATATGCCAAGTGGCTTTATATTAAATAGACGAGGGTAAAAACGAAACAAGTCCGGTAGATTATCGGGCTTGTTTCGTTTTTGACTTATTGAGCTTTTGCCTCACCGGCTTAGAACCCGGTACAAGGCATATGTATATCAATTGCACCGGCTTAGAACCCGGTGAAGCAAATGTCCTGAACTAGATGTCTCCAGTACTCGAAAACAGAATCCCGCGATGACTCAGCCACAAATCGTACCCATTCCATCGGCTCGGCCCCTTAGTATGGTCAACCGGGTGGACTCCATTGATATACTGCGGGCCTTAACGATGATCCTGATGATATTCGTCAATGATCTTTGGTCGTTAACGAATATTCCGGCCTGGCTGGAACACGTACCCGGTGGGGTCGATGGAATTGGGCTGGCTGACGTGGTGTTTCCGGCTTTTCTGTTCATCGTTGGCATGTCGCTCCCGTTTGCCATCAACGCCCGTCGTCAGAAAGGCGATTCCGACAGCGTTCTGGTTGGGCATGTGCTCATGCGGACGGTAGCACTGCTGGTCATGGGCGTTTTTCTGGTCAACGGTGAATCCATCGACGAAACAGCTACCGCATTACCACGGCTCGTCTGGAATGTTCTGGCTTGTGGCTGTTTTATTTTACTCTGGAATGCGTATCCCAGAACCGCACATAAGTGGGCAGTTATGGGGGCTAAACTTGTCGCCATATCGCTATTGGTTACGCTAGCGATAGTGTACCGAGGGGAGAATGGCAGCCGGTTTGCTCCGCACTGGTGGGGTATTCTGGGCCTTATTGGCTGGTCATATCTGGGTGCCGCTTTGGTCACGGTTTTTGCCCGCAATCGCCTGGTGATTTTAGGGGCCGCCTGGGTTGGTTTTGCTTTATTGAGTATGCTGGATGCTGCCCATGTATTGCCCGACGCCATCACGATCATTCCCAGCGCTATCAGCGGGGGAACACTCGTGGGCCTGACCATGGGGGGCGTCGTGATCTCAACGCTGTTTCAACAGTACCGGCAACAGGGAGACAACAAGCGGATGGCGATTATTTTTATCGGGATATCCATTATACTGATCGCGCTTTCCGTTTATACGCGGACGTTCTGGGGCCTAAGCAAGCTGGCTGCTACGCCCGCCTGGTTATTTCTGTGCAGCGCGTTCACCATTCTGGCGTTTACGGCGATCTACTGGCTGGTCGACGTCAATGGCAAAGCCCGTTGGTTTAACCAAATCAAACCAGCTGGCACCGATACACTTCTGTGTTACCTGATTCCGTATTTCGCCTACGCCTTTACCACCTTACTGAATTTGCATTTGCCCGATGCCTTGCTAGCAGGTGGTGTGGGTCTTCTGAAGTCCATTTTTTTTGCCCTGGTATGCGTATGGATAACCGGTCGGTTGAATAAGGTCGGAATTCGTCTCAAACTGTAGGGCGGTGTCGAATGGCGCGTCGTAAACGCCCATAAAGGCCCGAACTGACGGCGGGTCAACGGATGGCCGTCGGGAAACGATTTGCCGATAGGTCTGGTCAAGACTACACGAAACCGGCCGATAAAGTAGCCTCTATGAAGGCCCGGTGAGCCGTTTTCTTACCAGATGATGGTTAAAGTGTAAGTAGACGTCTGCTCCCCAGCCTATTTTCGCCGGGCCTGATACGTGCGCAAGGTTTGTTCCCGAATGAACTCATGGCGGCCAATCCGTTCGCTTGTCAGTCGGCTTTGATCCAGATAGCTTTTTAACCGACCAACGGTTATATGCAATTCCTGGGCCGCTTCGGCAATCGTGTAAAACAAGGCCCCTTCGATTGATTTAGGCATAACTCATCGAGTTTATGACTTCTCCCTGCCCGATATAAGACAGTACTCTATTAAGGTCTTGTTGACGAAGATTGTTCTACGGAACGACTCCGGCTGCTATATCCCTATTCGTACGAACCAACAAAGTTCGGCTGAGCGGGTTTATAGGTGGAATACACCTGGCGAAAGATAATTTATGGCAGTAATTGGGGAATTGATTAAAAAAGCGATTGATGTATATGGCTTTGTGTCCGCAGAGTCTGATCCGGCAAAGGCACAGCGAGAAGTACTACAGAATCTGCTGACGAAGGCCAGATTAACCGCCTTCGGCAAAAAACACAACTTCAACGACTTGCTCAACAGTACGGATAGTATTGCCGCCTTCCAGCAGGAAGTCCCTATTCATGACTACGATAAACTGTACACCGACTGGTGGCACTACCTGCTGGAAGGTCATCAGAATGTGACCTGGCCGGGCGGGCAGCGTTATTTTGCCCTCAGCAGTGGCACCACCAGCACGAGTAAATCCATTCCGGTCACGGACGACATGATTGATTCGATCCGTAAATCGGGCATCCAGCAGGTAATGAGCCTAAAAAACTTCGATCTGCCGTCCGACTTCTTCGAGAAGCAGATCATGATGCTGGGCAGCAGTGTAAACCTTATTGAAAAGGATGATCACCAGGAAGGCGAAATCAGCGGCATCAGTGCGGCCAACATTCCCGCCTGGTTCAGAGGCTATTATAAACCGGGGATTGAGATTGCTTCGATGACCGACTGGGATCAGAAAGTACACCAGATTGCCAAAGAAGCTCCTTCGTGGGATATTGGTAGTTTAAGTGGAATTCCGTCCTGGATCGAAATGATGCTGAAAGAGGTCATTTCGTATAACCGGCTTCAAACCATTCATGACATCTGGCCGAACCTGCAGGTATATACCTCGGGAGGTGTCGCATTTGAACCGTACCGCAAAAGCCTCGAAGCGTTGATGGCCAGGCCACTAACCTACATTGACACCTATCTGACCTCGGAAGGATACCTGGCTACTCAGAAACGGCCCGACACATCGTCGATGGCGCTGATTCACGATAATGGTATCTTCTTCGAATTTGTCCCGTTTCTGGATGAGAACATGGACGAGGAGGGACGGGTGAAACAGGACGCCACGGTTTATTCGCTGGAGCAGGCGGAGGAAAATGTCGATTATGTGCTGCTGATTTCGACGGTGTCGGGCACCTGGCGATACATGATTGGCGACACGGTAATGATTACCGATAAGAAACGGGCCGAAATAAAAATCACCGGTCGAACCAAGCATTTCCTGAATGTGGTGGGTGAGCAACTGTCCGTTCACCAGATGAACAAGGCCATGCAGGCCATGCAGAAACGCTTCGATGTGGAGATTAAAGAATTTGTGGTATCGGCAATCCGCCGAAATGGCGAGTACATCAATAAATGGTTTATCGGCGCCAATAAACTGGTCGATAATCAGGAAATGGCTGATTCTCTGGACAACGAACTACGGGAAACGAACAAGAATTACAATGTCGCCCGGACGAAGTCATTAAAAGGGGTGGAAGCGGAAGTCGTTCCTGTCGAGCATTTTTACCGTTGGAGCGAAGAACATAAAAAACTGGGTGGTCAGGTCAAAATCCCCCGAGTAATGAAAGAGGAAGATTTCCTGGTGTTTGAGCAGTATATGAGCGGGCTGGCTTCGTGAAACGTAAGTAAATGACGTTAATAATGGCTTTTGGGGGCAGTAACCGAAGTTGGATTTTTGTCATCCCGACGTCAGGAGGGATGACAGAAATCCAACCGTGTTTCACAAAGCCTTCTTTTGCGCTTCCAGCTTTTGCTCTTCTAACGTTCTCACCTGTTCGGTGATCTCTTCGGGCGACACATAGAGCCGGGCAATCTTGTCTTTATAGGCCTGCGGGAGCTCGGCATGATCGAGAATGAACCGTTTTGTCTCAATCAGGTAACTGCCCAAGCCATGCGTCACCGCGTAGTTATCGGCAATGCGTTCCACCTTTTTTACGTACTCCGCTGAGAAAACATAGCCAAGTCCAAAGCCGACCATGTCGAGATTTGTCCGGCTTTCGTAGTCCATAATATGACCCAGCTCATGACCGATCCAGCCAATCATAATGGCATCGGGGAGCTGGTGAATCGGGATGGCCGTGTGCGTCAGCTTGAATAGCGCACTGATATTTATGCGGTAGGCCCGTGCTTTCCGGCTGGCGAGCAGGCTACTGAAAACGGGTTGGGCCTGCATGACCGATGACTTGATCGCTTGCTTAAAGACAAAGTGAATTTTGGTGTCAGCCAGCTCCGGATAAAACGACAAGGCCGTCAGCACATTCTTCTCGATAAGTGCCGGTATCGTTTTATTCGTTCGAAACCGGGAAAGTTCGGGCGTGATGTCACTCGTTTGCGAATTGATTACGGATGTCAGCATAAGCAGAGAAAGAAAATAGATCATAGCCTGTCTAGTTTCTTAACGCGCTGGCCAGCCATTGGTTTTGGCATTCAGCTAACTTTAAATTACAGTTTTTAGCGGCAGCAGGTGGGACAAACCCATGTATCGGTTTGGCGACGTTTCATTCGCAGCGAATGTGAACACAACTGATTATTTAGCTGCGCCGGACAAGGGTACGAACTGAGCCGAGAGGTTAGGCTGTTTCATGTCGGTATCGAACGGAAACATAGGCCGTTTAATGCGCTTGTAGGGTAACCGGGCCAGATCCTGGTTAACTCCGCCGGGTGTAAGCGCCATGATCCAGTCGGACTGCATGGCATACAGTTCAGGTTCCAGATAGCCAATTTTTACAACGACAATGTCCGATTTTCGCGGACTAAGGTTCAGGCGGGTAAAATCGATTTCTTTGTGATATGGCTTTCGCTTTTGGGTCACGATGACGTGTACGCTCCCAACTTTCACCACAACTTCGACCTCAGCATCTTTGTCGCCTTTAACAATTGACTCGACGGTTCCTTTCAGTTTGACCGGTGGGGCAAATCGGGCATCGACACGCCCCCCCGCTACCCCTTCGACTGATCCGCCAACGCCAGCCGCTATTGCCTTTTTAACCAACTCAGGATCTGGAATGGAGGCATAAATCAACGATGGACCATCGGCCCGCTGAAACTCCGGACGAGCCAGAATCTGCGTAAGCGTCCAGGTCACATCGCCTGCGCCACCGGCGGTTGGGTTATCGCCCGTATCGCTGATAAAAAAGGGATGCTTTTTACTGGCCAGTGCATTCGCCAGGCATTTTTCCAGTGTGCCGGTGGGGGCCACAAAGCCAAACTCGTTTCTAACAGTCCAGAAGTCGAGGGCCAGTTTTTCCGCGGCCTGCGCCACTTTTGCTTTATCATCGCCCGTCACCATCACCACGGCATGATTCCGGGGTTCATCCGCCCAGGCGTAGCCAATCCAGATGGCCGCGTCGATAATGCCATTGTCATGAACGGCAATAGGTTCTACTTTAGCATAAAGGCTTTTTCCCGGCTCGATACGCGTACTGGTTTTCTCGCCGGGTAACAAAATCGGTACGGGAATCCAGGCTTTATAGGCTGGTTTGCCTTTTCCGTTTTTAAGGCGTTCCAGCAGGTTGACGACCGCCCGTTCCTTGGTTTGCATGGCATCTTCATGCGGAGCCATGCGGTAGCAGGTGATTAAATCGGAATGCTGGGCCAACCGCCACGACACATTGCCGTGCAGATCCATGGAGGTAGAAACGAGCGTCTTATAACCAATTACCTGCCTGATTCGGGTAATGAAATCGCCTTCCGGATCGTCCAGACCGACCACGCTCATGGCGCCATGTATGTCGAAATACAGGCCATCATAAGGACCGTATTTCTTGAGCGAATCCAGCGTTTTGTTAACCAGCGACTCATACGCTGCCCGGGTTACGGCGCCCCCGGGAAGCGATTTGCCCACGATGGCCGGGAGCCAGATGGCCTGTTTCCGAAGGGGAGAGACGGGCATCATGAACGGATAGGCATTGAACACTTCGGGGCCATAGCGGGCGTGAAACGCTTCTTCCTGCGTTACGGCTGGCGAAAACGTACTGGACTCGATACCAAGCCCGGCAATGGCTATTCGGGGTAAGTTTGTTGATTTAGTCGTTGCGGTTGTTGTCGATTGCGCCAATCCATAGCTGACACTGAGCAGGCAGGCCGCCAGTCCCCAAAGAAGTTGTTTCATGCCCACAAGTTAAATCATTCGATAGAGTCGGCAAGCATTATTGCCCAAAAAGCCCATCTATTAGATTAATTCTATAAATTCGAATGAAGAAATGGAGTACCATGAGAATTCTGATTATTGAAGATGAGGTCAAAACGGTTCAAAGTATTAAACAAGGGCTTGAGGAACACCAGTGGGATGTTGATGTAGCCTATGATGGAACGATGGGGTTTCAACTGGCTACCCGGTCGCCCTACGCCCTGATCATAACGGATATAATTCTGCCCGGCATGAATGGCCTTGAGCTTTGCCAGAAGCTGCGGGAAGCCAATATATCGACACCGATTTTAATGCTCACGGCCTTGGGCACGACCGAAGATAAAGTCGTAGGGCTGGATGCGGGAGCGGACGATTACCTCATCAAACCGTTTGAATTTCGCGAACTGATGGCGCGGGTCAGGGCGCTGACCCGCCGGAATAACAGTGTCGGGCAATCCGCTAACCTGCTTAAAATAGCTGATTTAGAGCTAAATCCAGACACCAAGCAAGTGGTGCGGGCTGGAAAAGAAATTACCCTGACGGCTAAAGAGTTTCAACTGCTCGAATACTTCCTGCGCCATCAGGGACGGGTCATTTCCAAGGTTGAACTGGCCGAAAGGTTGTGGGATCTGACGTTCGACACCGGTACCAACGTGATCGAGGTGTACATAAATTTCCTGCGGAAGAAGATAGACAAAGACTTCGATCCCAAACTGTTGCATACGCAGATTGGCATGGGATATGTCGTAAAGGTATTGTCATAATGATAAACATCCGGACCCGGCTCACCTACCAATTTGTCTTTCTCGTCACCCTGGTCCTGCTGTTTTTCTCGCTTGGGGTTTATTTTTTCAGCAAACTTTATCTCGAAAAACGCTTCTATAAGCGACTTCAGGACCGGGCTATCACGACAACGACGCTCTTGTTCGATTTACGGCAGACCGACAGCACCGTATTGCGACTCATCGACGCAGCCGACAAAGAGCCGCTGCTCAATGAGAACATCTCGGTCTATAATGAAAAAACGAAACAGGTCCTGTTCTCTACGAACCCAGCTGATGCCCGGTTTCACGAACAATTTATCCCGCAACTGGATTCAACCGCCCAGACCTGGTATCAGCATAAGAATGAATACCAGATCGTAGCCATACACCTGGCTGGCGGGGGCGGGGGTAACTGGGTGATCGTGAGTGGGATCGACCAGGCGGGTAGGGAAGCGCTGGATGATCTGAAAAAGATTCTGGTTGTTATGATTCTGATTGCCATCCTGTTACTTGGTATCTCGGGCTGGCTTTTTGCCGGCCGGGCCCTGGCCCCCATGTCAGGCATTATTCAGCAGGTCAATGCCATTTTCCCGGCCAATGTGCAAAAGCGGGTAGAGCATCCCAATCGGTCAGACGAAATTGGGGGGCTGGTCACTACCTTCAATCAGTTGCTCGACCGCATCGAACAGGCCCTGAACACGCAGAAAATGTTCATTGCCAACGTGTCCCATGAGTTGAAAAACCCGCTCACCAAGATCAATTCGCAGATTGATGTGGCCCTCATTCAAAAACGCAGTCCGGAGGTGTACGAGCGAACGCTTCAATCCCTTCAGGAAGATGCCCGCACACTGACGCAGCTCACCAACGCCCTGCTGGAACTGGCCAATACATCGGTTCAGGCAGGTAGCCTGTCGGTAGAGCCGGTGCGGATGGATGAACTGCTGTGGGAAACGAAAGCACAATTGCAGAAATGGCAGGAAGAGTATCAGATACATCTCAATTTTGCCGATTTTCCCGATGATGAAGAGGACCTGATCACGCAAGGTAACCGGCCTTCTCTCCAGGTGTTACTCATGAATCTGATGGATAATGCCTGTAAATTCTCGCCGACAAAAACAGCTACTGTGACTTTCCGGTCTAAACGAGGCAGTATAACAATCGCTGTCTTTAACGAAGGGACACCCATCCGGGAAGCCGATTTGCCGCATATCTTTCAGCCGTTCTTTCGGAGTGACTCTACCGCGCAATCGAGCAAAGGGCATGGCGTTGGGCTGGCCGTTGTGGCCCAGGTTACCCAACTTCATAAAGGTCAAATTGCCGTGCGTTCTACAGCCGAAGGCACCACATTAACGCTGACACTTTCCAGTATCGCCCCATTTTAAGGTAAATTTAAGGTTAGCTTAAGGCGTGCTTAAGTTCGATGTCGTTGCTTTGTAACACATCGACTAACTGGATAATGGAAGCAGAAGCAGAGGTAGCGAATGAGAAGCAGGGTGTGCTCAACATAACCATTGGCGCTCTTCTAGGCGTTTTGGCGTTGCTGGCCTATTTGTTCCTTGGTTCTCGGAATGAAACGCTGGAAATTCAGAAGCTGCTGACGACAAAAGTGGAGCAATTTGCCTCCACACAAATTAAGCTTGATTCTATCTCAACCGTACTGGATGCTAAAATTGTCGAGGTCCGTCAGCTTGGCGGCAGCGTTACGGAACTGGAACGGATCAAACGGCAGTTAACGACCGACAAGAAGCGGCTCAAATACGACCTGAGCTTCTCCATGCAGCAGTATAGCCTGAAAATCAGGGATTATAAGAATTTTCTGGCGCGAAATGAAGCGGATATTCAGTCACTCAAGGCTGAAAACGGCTCATTGCTTAGCCAGACACGAGCGCTCGAAGAGGAAAAAGAAAGTATCCTGAGCGAGAATACGGGCTTAAAATATGAACGGGCTGCTTTAACCAAAGCGGTCGTGGACTATTCGCTCAAGAATGCCGATCTCACAAACAAAGTGACACTTGCATCAGCCCTGAAAGCCATTAACGTAGAGGTTATGGCGGTTGCCGAAAATGGGAAAGAGCGCCGGGGCGGTACCTACAAAGCATCGCGCATTGACCGGTTGAAGATCGACTTTATGATACTGGCCAATTCATTGGCGTCAACCACTAGTAAAGATGTCTATGTACGGATACTGGATCCGAACGGAGCGGTTGTCAGCGAGAGCGGCATTGGTGGCGTCATGCTTTTTGACGGCCATGAACTTGGCTACAGCACGCGTCAGACAGTGCCATTTGAGGGTGATGATCAGCGGGTAGCCATTCTTTTTCGTAGGGATACGCCTTATAAACCCGGCCTATACACGGTAGAATTGTATACGGAAGGCTTCCGGATCGGCGATGGTCGTTTCATGGTGAAGTAAATTGGGCTGCCCGGCAGCCTGTGTAAGTTATCTCAACGTTCACGCAATGCCAACGCATAAGAAAATCATAAACCATCTATCAGTTGCCTTACAGCCTTTGCTGGAGCCGCTGAACAATGAGCGAAGAGTGTTCGTCGGTAAATACCAGCGTTTCCCGCTGGCCTACACCACGCTCAGTTATCTTTTTGTGTCGATGGCGTTCTGCTACTACCCAATCGTCAATCACTGGTTGTCCGGCTTTATCATGATGAGCTTACCGCTAGCCATCCCCTGCGGGTTGGCTGCCTGCATTTACCTGTTCTATAAGCAACAGAAAATGGTGGCCACTGCGGGTATAATCTGGGTTTTGTTCTCGTTTGTGGTGGTGAAAAGGCTGGTGGGCCGCCAGGATGGGGACAGCGATCTGAGCCACGCGCAAACGCTGAATGTCTTGAGTTTCAACAGTGAAACATTTCCGGCAACGGGTAAAAACGGAATCGATCCGTCCCTGCTCAAGGCCGATATTGCCTGTTTTCAGGAGTATTCGCCAAATGCTCAACTTGAGGATCACTACACTGATAAGCTTCAAAAACTAACCTGCTTTGATAAAGACCGGGAAATAGGGCTGGCCTTATTTTCCAAGTATCCGATCGTGAACCAGTACAGCCGCATCTGGAATCGCGCTAAGGCGCCCAATATCAATGGGTTTCTGTGTGCCGATATCGCGTATGGCACTGATACCATTCGAGTTGTCAATGTACATTTGTGGTCGATGGGCGTGCGTACCGACCAGGCAATTGAGGCCCTTAAAACGGGTCATCTGGGCCGTTTTTCGCTCGAATTACTCGATACATTTCGGCGCATGAAAGAGGGATTTGCGAACCGAAACGAACAGCTTCAGGAAGTTGAATCCTATGTAGCGGGTAGTCGGTATCCGGTTATTATTTGTGGTGATTTTAACGAAACGCCCATTAGCTACTCCTACGGAAAGCTTAGCCAGAACTTTAAAAATGCTTTTGAAGAGGCTGGACAGGGGCTGGGTTTTACCCTTAACCGCCACCCGTATTGTGTGCGCATAGATCAACAGTTTTTTAGCGCCGACTGGCACATTAAAACCTGTCAGACACTGTCAGGTGTTTCCTTCTCCGACCACTTTCCGGTATTGGCGCAATACGTACTCAAAAAGTCACTGAAAGTGCCCACCGATGTTCTGGCACAGCACCAGCCGAACCGCCCTGCAGCCAATTGAACGTGATGGTGTTTCGTCGACAGTCCGTGTCTTCACGGCTCGCTCGTACATCATCAACAGCCTATCCATCAGCACGGTAAGCCGTGGGTTATTAAACATTTCGTCGACGTATTTTGCATTCTCTGTAAATATTGCTGAGCTTGAGGCTACACAAGTTGGGGCAACGTATAAGCTGTAGAAGGTATGGATGCGGACGTAATTATTGTCGGTGCCGGGTTGGCTGGCTTAGTGGCAGCTGCTGAACTGGCCGACGCCGGGAAAAAAGTGCTCATCGTTGATCAGGAACCCGAACAGAACATGGGCGGGCAGGCTTTCTGGTCATTTGGCGGGCTTTTTCTGGTTAATTCACCCGAACAACGGCGTTTGCGTATCCGTGATTCCTATGAGCTAGCCCTGGAAGACTGGATGGGCTCGGCGAATTTTGACCGACCTGAAGATTACTGGCCCCGCAAGTGGGCCGAAGCGTATGTGGATTTTGCCGCTGGCGAAAAGCGCGACTGGTTGCGTCAGCAGGGCATAAAACTATTCCCCGTTGTGGGTTGGGCCGAACGGGGTGGTTATGGCGCTGTCGGACACGGCAATTCGGTGCCCCGCTTTCACGTCACCTGGGGAACGGGTCCTGCCGTTGTTGCCCCCTTTGAACGGCGTGTCCGGCAGGCCGTTCAAAAAGGCCTGATCACCCTTCGATTCCGGTATCGGGTAAATGGCCTCATGCAGACAAATGGCACAGTCGATGGTGTGCAGGGAGAAATTCTCGAATCAAGTCAGGCAAACCGCGGTGAAAAAAGCTCGCGTGTTGTCGTTGGCGATTTCACGCTTCGGGCACAGGCTGTTATCATTACATCGGGTGGTATGGGCGGCAATCATGATCTGGTTCGGCAGAACTGGCCCGAGCGATTGGGAAAAGCCCCCCAGCACATGCTGTCCGGCGTACCCGATCATGTGGATGGCTGGATGCTGGCCATTACCCGCCAGGCCGGGGGCAACCTGATCAATTCGGACCGGATGTGGCACTATACCGAAGGAATCAAAAACTGGAACCCCATTTGGCCCCAGCATGGTATTCGTATTTTGCCGGGACCATCTTCGCTGTGGTTCGATGCCCGAGGCAAACGGTTACCCGTACCGCTATTTCCCGGATTTGACACCCTGGGTACGTTGAAACACATCCGCCAAACGGGTTATGATTACACCTGGTTTGTGTTGACCCAAAAAATTATCCGTCATGAATTCGCCTTATCGGGTTCGGAGCAGAACCCGGATCTGACCGGAAAGAGCTGGCAGCAAACACTGAAGCGTGCCTGGGGGAAAGGCGCACCCGACCCGGTAGAAGCGTTCAAGCGTGAAGGCGAAGACTTTATCGTTCGGAATAATTTAGCCGATCTGGTTACCGGCATGAATGAACTGACGGGAGACGGCCTGATCGAGCTGGCCTCCCTCGAACGCGAAATTGTAGCCCGCGACCACCAACTCAACAATCCTTTTAGTAAGGATATGCAGATCACGGCCATTCGGGCCGCCCGGCAATATCTGGGCGACAAGCTGATCCGCACGGCCAAACCACACAAACTCCTGGATCCGGCTATGGGGCCACTGATTGCCGTCCGGCTGCACATCATCACACGAAAGAGCTTGGGCGGTCTGCAAACGAACCTGTCAGGACAGGTTCTGAATGACGCAGGCCATCCAATTGCGGGCTTATATGCTGCGGGTGAGGTGGCAGGATTTGGGGGAGGAGGCATGCATGGCTACCGGGCACTGGAAGGAACCTTCCTGGGCGGATGCCTATTCTCCGGGCGAACCGCCGGCCGGGTAATCTCAGCCAACTTGTAAAAATTCGCAGCTCATGTAATCAGGTAGTAGTAAGTTTTTTTTCCTAAGAAGAGCCGATTCAAGTTAAATCTGAAACGACTTTTCTCAGGAAAAAAGGTAAAAAACGCCCTGAAACGAACGTGTATCAGGCGTTTTTTTCTTCGGCCAGCAGTTTTTCGGCCAGTTGAGTCAAGCCGATGGTGGCGGGTTCGGCAATGAAGGTGACATTGTCTTTTTTGTGCATATCGGGAATGTTGGGATCCACCACATAAACGGGAACCCCATCCCGAACTACATAGACGAGTCCGGCCGCCGGATAAACGTTTAACGAAGTACCCACAACAATAAAAATGTCTGCCTGATCAGCAATGTCCAGCGCGATGTCCATCATCGGAACTGCTTCGCCAAACCACACGATATGAGGCCTCAATGGCGACCCTTTGTCGCAAATATCCCCCTCTTTTATTTCCCAGCCCTCAATGTCGTAAATCAGCGATTCGTCAACCGATGAGCGTGATTTAAACAGCTCGCCATGCAGGTGAACAACGGTTGAGGAACCTGCTTTCTCATGCAGGTTATCGACGTTCTGCGTAATGATGGTCACGTCGAATTTGTCTTCCAGCTTGACGAGCGCCAGGTGGCCCGCATTCGGTTGAACGCTCAGGGCCTGTCTGCGTCGCTGGTTATAAAAATCCTGTACCAAAGCAGGATTACGTTTCCAGGCTTCGGGCGTGGCCACATCCTCGATACGATGATTTTCCCAAAGGCCGTCCGACGCCCGAAAAGTTGGAATGCCGCTCTCGGCACTGATCCCGGCACCGGAAAGAACGACGATTTTTTTTCGTGTATTCATGAAAGCTAAGATACGATTTACTTCCTAACGCGGTGATGCCTAGCCCCGGACGTCATCTGTAAGCGCTAGTGATTTAGAGCTCGGGCCTGGCGTAAAGGCGTATGTGTGTGGTTGTTGAGAAAGCCCCTGCGTAAGAGGGCAAAAAAGAAAAACCCGAAACGAGCTCGCTCCGGGTTTTTCTTTTTTACTTCTTCGTCGTTGCCTTTTTTGCGGATGCTGCCGGTTTCTTGGTAGCCGTTGCCGTCGTTTTTGCCGGTGCTTTGGCTTTCGCGGGTGCTTTGGTTGCCGCCGATTTTTTTGCCGGTGCCTTGGCGGCTGCCGGATCATCGCCAGCCAGTTTCAGGCAATCCTCCAGCGTCAGCGTAGCGGGATCAACATCTTTGGGAATCTTGACATTACGCTTACCAACGGCCAGATAGGGCCCATATTGGCCATTGACAACTTTGACGGCCGGGTTCTCCGGAAACTCTTTGATGTATTTGTTGGCTTCCACAACGCGCTTGGCCTGGATCAGTTCGATGGCCCGCTCGAGTGTCAGACCCGCCAATGATTCGTTACGGGGCAGCGACACGTATTTGTCTTCAAACTTGACATAAGGGCCGAAGCGGCCTTTGCCCGTGCTCACCATCTTGCCTTCAAATTCGCCGAGGGCTTCGCTAACGGCTTCGGCGCGCTTCTGCTGAATGAGTTCAATGGTCCGGTTGGCGTCAATCGTGTACGGATCGTCTTCCCGGGTCAGCGACACGTATTTGTCATCGTGCTTCACATACGGACCAAACTTGCCGATAGCGATGACCATGGGTTTATCTTCGAAGAAGCCTACCTCCCGGGGGAGCGTAAAGAGGTTCAGGGCGTCGTCGAGTGAAATGGTTTCGATCAACTGGCCGTCACGCAGGTTGGCATAACGGGGCTTTTCGTCGTCGCTTGCTTCGCCGATCTGAACATAGGCACCATATTTACCCAGCCGTGCCGAAACGGGTTTTCCACTGGCCGGATCAGCTCCCAGTACCCGTTCGCCCGTTTTGAACGAGACCCCCGACGAACCCTGGATTTCTTCAATGTTCTTGTGAAAATCGCCGTAAAATCCCTGCAACATCGTTTGCCAGTTCATGCGGCCATCCGCAATCTCATCGAAGTCTTTTTCGACCGTAGCCGTAAACTTATAATCGACAATGTCGGGGAAGTATTCGAGCAGGAAATCACTGACGACAACGCCCGTATTGGTCGGGAATAGCTTGGCTTTTTCGGAACCGTAGGTCTCTTTGCCGCTGGTTTCGCTGATCTGATCCCGCTGGAGGGTGTACTCGATGTACTTACGTTCCAGGCCGGGTTTATCCTGCTTGGTCACGTAGCCTCGGTTAATGATGGTCGAAATGGTTGGCGCATAGGTCGACGGCCGGCCGATGCCCATTTCTTCGAGTTTCTTCACCAGCGAAGCTTCGGCGTAGCGTGGCTGCGGACGCGTGAATTTTTCCGTCGCTTTCATCTGGCCCAGATTCAGCGTTTGTCCGATGGTGAGCGGAGGGAGCATGCCCTTGGCATCTTCGTCGTCCTCATCATCTTTTGATTCGAGGTACACGCGTAGAAAACCGTCGAACTTGATCACCTCACCCTGAGCAACCAGTTCATTTGGGAAACTCCGGCTTTCGGGTTTCGGGGTGTCAACGAAGGGGCTGTCGTCTACATTCGTCTGGACAGTAGCCGTTGTCCCATTGGCAAAGCGAATGCCAATCGTGACGGTCGTCCGTTCGAGTTGGGCATCAGCCATTTGTGAGGCAATGGCGCGTTTCCAGATCAGTTCGTATAACCGCTTCTGATCACGGTCGCCACCGGCATTCCGGTCATTGAAGTTTGTCGGGCGAATGGCTTCGTGGGCTTCCTGCGCCGATTCGTTCTTGGTCTTGAACTGCCGTGTTTGAATATATTTTTCGCCAAATTCCGAACCGATCTCCGCTACGGCCTTCTCGATGGCTTCCTGCGAGAGGTTGGTCGAGTCGGTACGCATGTACGAAATTTTACCGGCTTCGTACAGGTTCTGGGCAATCCGCATGGTTCGATCCACGGAATAGCTCAGCTTTCGCGACGATTCCTGCTGGAGGGTCGATGTTGTAAAGGGCGGAGCCGGGGTTTTCTTGGCGGGGCGGGTTTCCAGGTTTTTGATGGTGAAGGTAGCGCCAACGCAGGCTTCGAGAAAGCCACGGGCTTCACCGGCAGTGGCAAAGTTTTTGGCCAGCTCGGCATTCAGCACTTTATTGCCATCGACAATGAACTGGGCCGTAACCTTAAAGGATGACTTTGCGGAGTGTTTGTCGATTTCGCGTTCCCGTTCAACGACCAGTCGCAACGCAACTGATTGTACCCGACCCGCTGATAAACCGGTGCTGCCGCCTTTGATCTTACGCCAAAGTACGGGCGAGAGTTCATAGCCAACCAGGCGGTCCAGCACACGCCGGGCCTGCTGGGCATTCACCAGATCGACATCAATCGTACGGGGCGACTTGATAGCGTTCAGGATCGCGTTCTTGGTGATTTCACGGAACACAATGCGTTTTGTATTGTCGCGCAACCCAAGCGCTTCTTTCAGGTGCCAGGAAATAGCTTCTCCTTCGCGGTCATCATCCGTAGCCAGCCACACTTCATCCGCTGACTTGGCCAGTGTTTTTAATTCACTAACAAGTTTCTTTTTATCGGGCGAAATTTCATAAGACGGTTTAAAACCATTCGTTACATCAACGGCCAGCCCATCTTTGGGCAGATCGCGTACGTGACCGAAACTGGACTTTACCGTAAAGTCTTTTCCAAGATAGCCTTCAATGGTTTTCGCCTTCGCCGGCGACTCCACTATGACTAAGTTTTTCGACATAATCGATATTTAGATTGAAACTGTCTCCGCTACCTTTTACCACGAATCGAGCCAAATATAGACGCAAAAGCACAGACTTGTACAAGACAAGCTATCTACGACGAAACAAAAGTGGAGGATTGCGGGATTGCCGGAGCGGTTATGTATACGTAACAACACATACTGAGTTACAGTTCGGAGTTTGCTGGTAAAAGTCTTATATATAAGCCAATAAAGCCTGTTTTTTGGCATTTCTGGAGCTACTTCTAGGGGGCCGTAAAGACTTTACCGGGCACGGAATGACTATGGATATTTTTTTAGCTTTCCACATTATTAAGCCGATTGTCGCTTAGCTGCTGGAAGCTGTTTGGGGTTTATGGATGCTTGTAGCCCGGGGGTTTGCTTGCCTTCGGTAGCCAAAAGAAAACAGCTCTACCCGTTCAGGTAGAGCTGTCGACTCATTTACGTCAGGTAAGACGTACTGTTTAACGGACTTGAACCGTACCGCCGATTTCCCCGCTCGGGTAGGATGCCGTACGGAAATTGATCCGATACAAACCTCTTGACAGGCTATCGGCGCGGCTTTGTGTCAACGTAACCGTGCCTGATACTGGCGAAGCTGAAACTGTGCCCGTTCCGGTGCCACTTCCTGGTGAAGTACTCGTCCCGCTTCCAGGCGTAGTGCTTGTTCCACTGCCAGGTGTGGTACTTGTTCCACTTCCTGGATCGGTGGTGGTTCCACTGCCAGGCGTAGTACTTGTACCACTACCGGGTATAGTGCTTGTCCCGCTTCCGGGTGTAGTCGTCGTGCCACTGCCGGGTGTCGTGCTGGTTCCGCTTCCTGGCGTGGTGCTTGTTCCACTTCCTGGACCGGTTGTTGTTGAGGGAAACGACCCCGCCAATAAGACACTGTTGCTGTAGTTCGAAGAACCCGTTGTCGTTGAGGTCGATGTTGTTACTGGATCGAGGGTAATTGCGGTTGGCGTGATGCCCGAATACGTAACCGTGTAACTTAACACACTGGACCCCGTGCTTATACCCGTTCCGGTGCCTGTTCCAGTCCCCGTGCCAGTTCCCTGATTCAGGGTGCCTGCGAACGTGCCAGTGCCTGTTGACGTTGTAGCCGAGCCTCCAGTATTGTTGAGGGTGGCTATAAACTGAGTCGGGTTGAGTGTTGTCGTGGTTGTCGGATTGTCGTCGTCTTTACAGGCGTACCCCAACATGCCCACCACAAGGACTGTAGATGCGATTAATGCTCTTCTCATAACGTTTCTGGATTAATTAAACGGTCTGTGATTCATCAAATAAAGTATAGCTTGAATTCGCTGTCCTAACCTTACCCATGAATCTTCGTTTGCGTCCACCCTTAGGTTATGAGGAAATGGCCTCGTCGGATGAAAAACTGTCTGTCCGGTTGATCGCTGCATGACGATCGTGGAGCAGCGCAAAGGGATGATTACGTCAATTGGAACGAGTTTCAGCGACGTGGACTGCCGTTGAATAACCATTAATAAAATGATGAATTCCTACAGATTGCTAGTTGTAGCATCATTCATCATCTACACGTACGGCACTCCCGCGCTCGGCTTTATCTCTCTGAAATAAGCCCTAAATAACCTGCGCTTAACACTGTTAACCTATTGTATAAGAAGGCTATAGCCTTAATGCAGTCTTCTTAGGTATTTCGTTCGGAAATACCCGAATGAATCTAGTAGGGCGCTGATATACGGTATGCCAAAGTCACGTTAATGTATCTAGCCCACAGATAGCGCTTTCTCCTCTTTTTGGCTTCATCGCTACATTTTGAAAAAAAAATTTGGCTGGGCTTAAAGTAAAAGGCCAGGCTTTACCGTCATCCTTATCAAAGGCCCAAACAAAGAAACGAAAGTACTGAAAAAATAACACGTTCGAACGTTAACGCCAGTCCTGGCCGACTGTTTCAATAAACGGAGCTTTTACAAACCATTAAACGTAAAAACAACATGAACATCATTTGGAGAGTAGCTGGCTTAGCGCTGGTAGCCGGGTTGATCCTATTTCTAGTATCGCTCCTAGTAAAAGTATTGCTGGTTGCGCTGGGCGTAGCGTTAGTCGTTCGGGTAGTAGGCACCCGGTTGATGGGTGGCCGGGCATTCGGCCGATTTGACCGCAATGACTGGCAGTCGTCACAGATCATTTCCATCGATAATCCGACGTATCGCTCGCCCATGAGCACCGGAAGCTTTGAACGGATTATTCCAATCAATTAAGACACGTAAAATCATAATAGCACAATCAGTAAACACAAGACTAAAACAAACAGAATCATGTATAACAAAGAAGCATATCAGGCAGGGAACAATCAGGCTGGCAATAAAGGTGGTTGCGGATCAATGGGTCGCGGTCGATTTGGCGGCCCCTGGGGTCGGGGTAAATTCGGCGGTTTCTGGGGTGGGCCAGCGTTTGGCCGTCATGGGGGAGGCTTGCACCAGGCACCCGTTAACATCGAAGAGAATGAGACAAGCTATATGATCTCTCTGTTCGCAGCGGGTTTGGTCAAAGAGAACGTGAAGCTGTCTGTAAAAGACGATGTACTGACGATTTCTTATCAGGGTACTGAATCTGCCGACAATGCTGAGCATGTTACTTCGGGTAACTATACGTACCAGGAGTACCGAAACCGTTCGTTTGAACGCTCGTTCCGGCTCAATGACAAAGTCCTGACAGAAAGTATCTCGGCTAGCTACGCCGATGGTATCCTTAAGGTGACGTTGCCCAAAAATCCGGAAACAAACAAGCCCGCACAAACGATCACGGTAGCCTAAACGAGTGACTTTGGGCCCCTATAAACTAGTTAGTATGACCAGTTGATGGGGGCACACCTAGTGAAAAGACCTTCTGACAGTAGCTCAACCAGTTGAGCTACTGTCAGAAGGTCTTTTATGTATAGACGCATATTGGTTAGTTCGGCAAGGAAATGTGTGATAAACGGACTAACAGACCAGTACCTTACTTACGGTCTATTTTGGAAACGAAAACCAATACATGAGGTTGCTCTTCTATGTTTATAACGACTGAACCGACCGTAGCTATTTGTCTATGCCTGGTTACGATGTTCTTTTGGGGTTCCTGGGCCAATGCGCAAAAGTTTGTTACAAAGTCAGCTCCGCTTTACGTCTTTTACCGGGACTATGTCTATGGTATCCTGTTTAGCGCACTTATTGTGGCGTTTACGGTTGGAAGCTTTGGTAGTCAGGGACGCTCCGTGCTGGCTGATATTCAGCAAGCCGAATTACGCGCGATTCTGATCGCTCTGGCGGGTGGCATTGTATTCAACATCGGAAATATGCTGCTTACGGTCGGCATTAGTATGGCCGGTATTTCGATTGCCATGCCCGTAGGAACCGGCTTATCGCTGGCCATTGGACTGGTGGTCAACTACCTGGCCGACCCTAAGGGTAGCGTGGCCTTGCTGGCCATTGGCGGTATATGTGTGCTGGTCGCGATGGTATTCAGTGCGCTGGCCTATCAGACCAAACAAGCGCAGGCCGATGAAGAGCAGTCGTCCGGTAATAACCGAGGCATCTGGATTGCACTTGCCGGGGGGCTGGTAGCGGGTTTTTTCTTTCGACTCACGTCCGAGGCCCTGATTACAGATTTGACGAAGCCGGAAACGGGACTGCTGACGCCTTACAGTGGCGTGTTATTTTTTGCTATTGGCCTCAATATCAGCAATCCGCTTGTCGAACGTCTGGTTCGGCGATTTATTCTGACGGATGAGGACGGACAAAAAAACTATACACAAACTCCCCTTAAAGAGCATCTGGTTGGGCTGGGAGGTGGACTAATCTGGGGGCTGGGTATGGCAACCTTGCTGGTTGGTTCCAAGCAGGCCGGTGATGCGGTGTCGTATGGGCTCAGCCAGGGAGCCACCATTGTGTCGGTACTTTGGGGCTTGTTTGCCTGGCACGAGTTTAAGGACGCACCGAAGAAAGCAAATCGATACCTCTGGCTGATGGGTATTGCCTATGTAGCCGGGTTGGTCTTAATCGTTCTGGCCCGGTCCTGAGAGGCAGCTGTGCTGTCAGATACTTCCATCTGACAGCACAGCGAAACAGGCTATTGTTTTTTGACCTCGCCCCGAATCTCACCGGCCTTATACGCTGTTGTATGCAGGTTGGCGTAATATTGACCAGCTAGCAGACTGTCTACCTGTCCCTGGCGAAGGGCAGCTGTCGTGGCGCTGATTGGTGAGGTCAAGCTTGGGAAAGGAATGTCAACCGGGCCCGTGCCATCGGCTGCCGTGATCTTGTGTAAATGGCCACCCGTTGGTGTGAGTCCCTGATACGTAACAGTGTAACTTAGAACACGCGTCGTTGTGTTCAGATTACCAACGAAGGTTCCTGTCGCCGTGGATGTCGTTGAGGTAGGCTTTTCGCCGGAACCGGTTAGGGTAGCGCCGAGCCGGGTCGTTGTTGACGCAATGGTCGGGTTTTCATCGTTGCCACAGGACGAAATGGCCAGGCTAAGACCTAACAGAGCGACAATGGAGAGGAGACTGTTTTTTGTGTTCATACGGAATGGAGTCTGGGCGGCAAAACGGTTGCGCCAGTGATGGGGTTGGATAATCAATTAACGTGATTTTAATCGCCAAGATAAGTTTATTCTCTATTTCTTTCTACCCGGATACATAGAATCAGCCTTATTTAGGTTGTTTCTACCTTAGTTTATCCTTGTTTACAATCCATTCTGGGGAATATTTCCAAAACGAGTCAGAATCTTCTAATTTTGACCCCATAACCGGAATCCATTTTCTGAATTCGTTGGTTGTTTCTAAGAGAGTATACCTTTCAGTAATCTGTTTTTTTATTCCTACTTGCTATGGCTTTTGATTTAGACATGATTCAGCGCGTTTACGCTAACCTCGGCAAACGCGTCGAAGCCGCCCGGCAGGCAGTCGGCAAACCGCTGACCTTGTCGGAGAAAATTTTGTATAGTCACCTCTTCAACGGTGAAACAACCCAGGCATTCGAGCGGGGTAAAGCGTATGTCGATTTTGCGCCCGACCGTGTGGCCATGCAGGACGCTACCGCCCAAATGGCCCTGCTGCAGTTTATGCAGGCCGGTCGGCCAAAAGTGGCTGTCCCATCTACTGTTCACTGCGACCACCTGATTCAGGCCGAAGTAGGGGCCGTGAAGGATTTGGATATAGCCAAAAACAAAAACAAAGAAGTATATGACTTCCTGGCGTCCGTTTCGGATAAATACGGCATCGGTTTCTGGAAACCAGGCGGAGGGATCATTCACCAGGTCGTTCTGGAAAACTACGCTTTTCCGGGCGGTATGATGATCGGTACCGACTCCCACACGCCCATGGCGGGTGGTCTGGGCATGATCGCGATCGGTGTGGGTGGTGCCGACGCCTGCGACGTGATGGCGGGCCTGGCCTGGGAGTTGAAAATGCCGAAACTGATTGGGGTTAAACTTACCGGTAAACTGAGTGGCTGGTCGTCGGCGAAAGACGTCATCCTGCGCGTAGCGGGTATCCTGACCGTAAAAGGCGGAACAGGTTGCATCGTTGAGTATTTCGGCGAAGGTGCCGAAACCTTGTCGGCTGCCGGTAAAGGAACCATCTGTAACATGGGTGCTGAAATTGGCGCGACAACATCGATCTTCGGTTACGATGATAAAATGGGCGATTACCTCCGGGCAACCAACCGGGGTGACATTGCCGATGCTGCACAGGCCGTCAAAGCCGATCTGCGGGCCGATGAAGAAGTATACGCCGATCCTGCTTCGTATTACGATCAACTGATCGAGATCAACCTGACGGAACTGGAACCCCATATCAACGGACCCTTCACGCCCGATCTGGCGTGGCCACTGTCTAACTTCGCTAAAGCGGTAAAAGAAAATAACTGGCCGGCTAAACTGGAAGTTGGCCTGATCGGTTCCTGCACCAACTCCAGCTACGAAGACATGACCCGTTCGGCGTCGGTAGCGGCTCAGGCAACGGCTAAGCATTTGAAAACCAAAGCTGAATTCACCGTTACGCCCGGTTCTGAACTGGTGCGGTTTACGGCGGAACGCGATGGCCTGCTGGATACGTTCGAAGAGATTGGTGGCGTTGTGCTGGCCAATGCCTGTGGACCCTGCATTGGGCAGTGGGCACGTCACATGGACGACCCAACCCGCAAAAACTCGATCATTACCTCGTTCAACCGGAACTTCGCCAAGCGGAATGATGGCAACGCCAGCACACACGCGTTTGTGGCTTCGCCCGAAATCGTGACCGCTTTTGCCATTGCTGGTGACCTGACGTTCAACCCAATGACCGATACGCTGACCAATGAAAACGGCGAGCAGGTGAAACTGGATGAACCACAGGGCATCGAGCAGCCGGTGAAAGGCTATGCCGTCGATGACGCCGGGTATCAGGCGCCTGCCGAAGATGGTTCGGGTGTTCAGGTACTGGTTAGCCCGACCTCAGACCGCTTGCAACTGCTGGCTCCGTTTGCTCCCTGGGAAGGAACCGACCTGAAAGGGTTGAAACTGCTCATCAAAGCAAAAGGCAAGTGTACGACCGACCATATTTCGATGGCGGGTCCGTGGTTGAAATACCGTGGTCACCTGGACAATATCTCCAACAACATGCTGATCGGCGCGGTGAACTTCTACAACGAGAAGACCAACAGTGTTAAAAATCAGCTAACCGGCGAGTATGGTGAAGTGCCGGCCGTTCAGCGGGCCTACAAAGCTGCGGGCATCGGGTCGATCGTGGTGGGTGATGAAAACTATGGCGAAGGCTCCTCCCGCGAACATGCCGCCATGGAACCCCGTTTCCTGGGCGTTCGGGCCATTCTGGTTCGGTCGTTTGCCCGGATTCACGAAACCAACCTGAAAAAGCAAGGTATGCTGGCTTTGACATTTTCCAATCCTGCCGACTACGACAAGATTCAGGAAGACGACGTGATCGACATTGATGGCCTGACCGAGTTCGCACCGGGTCGTCCGCTCGAAATCGTACTGCATCATGCCGATGGCACAACGGATGAATTCCCTGTCAATCATACCTACAATGAAGGTCAGATCGAATGGTTCAAAGCGGGTGCCGCCCTGAACATTATCCGGATGAAGCAAAATGCGTAAGCAGAAATAAATATATTTCATCAAAAGCAGCCCGGCCTTGGTCGGGCTGCTTTTTTATGTGTCTTATGATGAATGGTGCTGAATAATGGCGCGAGGCTCCAGCCTCGTGCCTACTATGACCCGGTCTCTGGCCGGAATACATAAATATTCATCTGTTTTCTATTTAGTTGCTCCGGCCAGAGGCCGGGTCATAGCGGGCACGAGGCTGGAGCCTCGCGCCATCAATAAAACCGCTCATAGACCCGCTCTTTAATGAGCTGACTTTGCGCGCTGAATGTCGCCTGATCAGGGATAGGTGGTATTGACATCAGGTGCATGGGTATGGACGGATTTCCTGCCTGATAGGGAGGCTGGGCATAGCTGAACGCATTTAGCGAAAAGTCCTGTCGTTCATAAAACTGGATACGCCGTTGGCTAAGAGCATCTTGTGGTAATTCGACTTCAAGAATAATATATGGGCTTTCCAGTCGCCGTAGCTCGCTGATCGCCCGCTGGCCATGCTGCTTTCCCCGTTGTGCCGGGTCCACGGCAATATGTTCGACAAAGAGCATCTCAGGCCAGTGCCAGTAAACCATAAACCCAACAAGATGGTCCGCTTCGACCAATCCGCACAGGTGCATATCCGCGCAGGGGAGGAGCTGGCAAAGGGCCTCGAACTGGCGCCGTTCATCCATCGGGAATGAGGTTTCATACCAGATTTGTATCTGCGTCAGGTATGGATGACCTATTGGGACAGAGAATAAAGTCATGACGATCGATTAGCGTTAATGAGTCGGGCCACAGCCTTTAATAACGATCAGGCGAGATGTGTGCATACCCGGGTGTCTTCACAGGCATTGGAAAGTCAAACCGGTAAATAAACACTGAATGTGGCTCCCTGCCCAGGTTTGCTGGTGCCGGTTATGGCTCCGCCATGATTCACAACGACCTTCTCACAGATGGCCAGCCCAATGCCCGTACCGGCAAATTCACTTCGGCCGTGCAACCGTTGGAAAACCTGAAAAATGCGATCCAGGTATTTTTCGTCGAAGCCAATGCCATTATCCACGACCTGAATGCGATGATACGTCAGGGCCGTTCGAATGGGTCTGACACCCGCTGGCAACTGGTCCGCCCCGATCATGTCGGCCTGCACCTGAATCACGGGCGTCAAATCCGGCTGCCGAAACTTGAGGGAGTTACTCAATAGGTTACTGAATAACTGGCTTAATTGCAGCGCATCGCCAATCACCGTTGGCAAGGGCTCCACGAGCACCTTCGAACGGGTTTCTTCGATGACCAAGTCCAGGTCAGACAAGACAGTCTGTACGATCTGGTTCAAGGAGACGGGTTCACCGGTTTCGCGCTGGGTCGAAATGCGCGAAAAATTCAACAGATCACGAATCAGCACCGACATGCGGCTGGCTGCTGATTGCATCCGCTCCAGGTACACCAGTTCTTCGCCCAGGCGATCTCCGTAGCTTGTCTTTAACAGATCCCCAAATTGCTGAATTTTGCGCAGAGGCTCCTGTAAATCGTGGGAGGCTACGTAGGCAAACCGTTGCAGGTTTTCGTTGGAGCGGAGAAGCAGTTGGTTCGATTCGGTCAGTTCCTCATTCGTTGCGGTCAATTCTTCGCTGCTGGCCAGCAGTTCTTCGTTTGTGGCTTCCAGCTCTTCTGTCCGTTCCTGTACCTGCCGTTCCAGTTCTTGCCGTAGGCGCCGTTGCTCCGTAACGTCCTGGGCCGTGCCGCTTAGCTTATAGATTTCCCCCTGATCGTTGACAAAGGCACGCCCCTGAATATGAAGCACCCGATCCCGACCTGTTTCGTTGGGGTCTACGGCGTATTCAATGTCATAAAGTCCATCGGAACCCGGGGCGATGGCATGCGCAATGGCTGCCTGAACGCGTGGCCGATCTTCCTGCCGCACGGGCCGGTAAGCGCGTTCGGGAGTGATGACCTCATCGGTCCCGATGCCAAACCACCCGCGTAGGCGTTCCGAATAGTCAAGGATACGTGTTTTTAAGTCAATTTGCCAGGTGCCCAGTTCGGCCAGTTCAATGGCGTCACGCAGGGTTGTCTCGGTTTCTTCGACCTGCTGTTTCGCCAGTGCCAGGTCGGTTATATCGGCACCCGTATTCATGACGCCATACACATTGCCGCTGGCATCGTAAAGCGGAGTAAAGCTGTAATTGAAGAAATACGTCTTCAGTTTGCCATCTACGACCAAATCCACCCGTTGATTTTTGGCATGAAACGGAATGCCAGTCCTATACACGCCATCCAGTTGATCAAAAATTTCCTGATTTTCCAGTTCTGGGAGTATATCGGCATACCGCTTGCCAATGACATCATTGCCCTTGCCCCAGATGTCCAGAATCGATTGGTTGGCCAATTGAATCTGCATCTCCCGGCCCACATAGGCGGCAATAGGGAAGGGTGCACTTTCCACCAGACTACGGATTTGAGCTTCGCTTGCTTCAACCTTCTTGCGGGCATTCACCTGTTCCGTAATATCGTTGGCAACGACAATAACACCGGTGATGGTGCCATCGGCTTCGCGGAGAGCCTGGTACACAAAGTTGAAATAAACCGTTTCCAGCTTCCCGTTCCGAAGGAGGGGGGTATATAATTCATTGGCAAAGAACGGCTCTCCGGTGGCCAGTACCTGCGCCAGTATTTCTTCGAATCCCTGCCCACTTGCCTCCGGCAGGGCCGTAAACAGGGGCTTGTTCAGCACCTCGTCGGCCCGCCGGCCCCACAAGTCAAGGTGCGCGTCATTTGCCAGTTCAATAATGTGGTCGGGCCCCCTAAAGATGGCCGTGGCTATGGGAGCCACATCGATCAGATTACGAAACCGGGCTTCGCTTTCGCGTAGCGCTTGTTCGATCCGGCGCTGCTCGGTCAGGTTCGTATGAACGCCAACCCACTCCTTAACGGCATTATCGGCACCAACTAAAGGGATGGCCCGAACGGAGAAAATGCCCCAGGTACCGTCTTTGAGCCGTAACCGGTGTTCGAAGGAGAAGGGCTGCTGGTTCTGAACGGCAATCGCCCAGGCATCAAGCGTGGGTTGGACGTCGTCCGGGTGAATGGCGGCTGACCAGCCGTATCCCTGGTACGCTTCATACGGTTGTCCGGTGAGTTCAGCCCAGCCGGGCTGCTCGCCTTTCATCTCACCATCGGCATTGTTGGTCCAAACGATACCCTGGACGGCGTCAATCGCCATCTGGAAGCGCTGTTCACTTTCTTTTAAGGACTGCTCGGCTTTCTTCTGACCGGTCACGTCCTGGCAAAGCACCATAACGCCGGTAATTCGGCCATCCTGCTCGCGATACGGTTGGTAGACGAGGTTCAGAAAGCCGTCTTTCCTACTCCCATCGACGTAAACAAAGTACGGCTGGCCGTAAAGATAAAGCGGTTCTCCACTGATACGGACTCCGTCTATAATGGGTCGAAAAGCAGCTTCTGCTTCGGGAATGATGGTAAATAGGGGTTTGCCGATCAACTCATCGCAGCTACGGTCGATGAGTTGGGCGTAGGCTGCGTTCACGACATCCACCACCATGTTGTCGCCACTGAGCACAATGATTCCGACCGATGCTTCGCGAACCAGGTTCTGAAAGCGCTGTTCCGATGTCTGGAGCCTGTTCAGCGTTCGGATGCGTTCCGTTGTCTCCGTGCAGGTGACCAGCACCCCACCAACCTGCCCATCATCGCCATAGGCAGGGCTGTAGCTGAAGGTCCAGTAAACGTCTTCCAGCCGACCGTTTCGGTGAATGGGCAAGAGCTGATCCTCGAACCAGGCAGGCTCCCCCGTTGTCGTGACCTGCTCAATCAGCGGCCCGATAAAGTCCCAGATTTCGGGCCATACGGCCTGTGCGCTCTTGCCCAGGGCCGGGTGCTTGCCGTTGATACCCAGACTGGGTCGGTAAGCGTCATTGTAGAAACAGGTCAGCTCCTTTCCCCAAAACAGAAACATGGGGAAAGCCGAATGCAGCACAATGCCCACCGTTGTCCGCAGGCTTAACGGCCAGGTAGCAGGCGGCCCCAGCGGAGTCGTTTGCCAATTAAAGGTGCGCGTTAAATGCCCCATCTCGCCACCACCAGCCAGGAAAGGATATTGATCCGCGGAGTTTTTTGTTTCCAAGGTAAAAAGGTCGTAACGAGTCCAGATGACGTGAAGGATCTTGTTGGGTTGGCTAACAACGTCCGCTTTTCGGACAGGCAAAGCGGACGTCTACTTAATCCAGGTTAGTAAAGATTTGAAAGAAGGCCGATGCTGATGAGGACGGCACAGAGGTTCTTAATCAATGGATACGTCACGATTCAGGTTGTTTAAACGAAAATTAGTAGTTGTATCGATCAAATAGCTGCCCCAGCGTACGTATATTCGTTTAGTCATGTTTAGAAGCGACCGTGCGGATAGGCGCCTTGTCAGACGGTAGGGTTCATCCGATCGAAGGCTGCGCGTAGCTCATCGGGCGACGCCTTGGTCATGGCCTCGCTGAACCCAAAGGTTAATTCGGTTTTGCCTTGTTTCAACTGGTCAAAAATAGCGTCGATAAAGGCGCTCACTGGTGGCGCCTGGTCGTGCAAACCCTTGCCACCCAGATCGGTATTGAGCGCGGGCGGAATTAGTTCGATTACTTTGATGCCTCTCGGCTTCACCAACGCCCGTAACGAGAGGGTGAATGAGTGAAAGAACGCTTTGGTCGCCGAATAAACGGGCACTCTGGTCAAGGGAACGAAGGCTAATCCCGACGTGACATTAATGATTGACGTAAGGGAGGGGAGCTTGATAAACAGGGAGGCCAGATGAAGTGGAGCCTCGATATTGATCCGGATTTCTTCGTTGGCCCGCTCAAAAAAGTCGTCGTCGGCAACGGACATCCATTGCTGGATACCGGCGTTGTTCACCAGCACGGTCAGGTCGCTGTGTTCTTGCTGAATCCACTGATAAAGTGCCTGCCGTTCGTCAGCGACAGCTAAATCACACATGCGGGTAATGACGGACGGAAATTTAGCGACCACTTCGTTCAGCGCAGCTTCCCGGCGGCCACAGATGATAACGGTATTATTCTCCCGAATGAACCGTTCGGTGAGCCCCAGGCCAATGCCCGATGCGCCCCCGGTAATCAGAATTTTGTTATTCGAGCTATTCATACGTTTGAGTTTCTTCCTGATTCAGGACAGCATCCACTGAGCGCAAAAATAAAGAAATATGGATTTCTCCGGTCTTTTGGCCGATGGGCGCCTAAAAAAAGACCGTAAAATCACGTTGCCTGAATTTTTTCTGACGGTTGGATAAATCGGGTAGATCAGGCGGGGAATAAAGCCGCTTGTTCACCGCAAGGCTTCTATGGCCGTTTTCATGGCCGCAAACTGGCGTTTCTTCTGGAGAACGGTGGGTGGCGCTACCCGCTCCCGACAGTCAAAAATGCCGCAGCGTTCGCAAGCTTGGTTCACGATCCGAAAAGACACCTCACTGGCTGGATTCTGGTTGATACCTGGTGAGGCCGGGAGGAAGTTCATTTTACTTTTCAGGGCGTCATTCACTGCGAAACACATCGACACGCTGATGTTCTGGTGGCCAACGGCCTGAAACGGATGGGCTACCGAAATAATCAGGTACTGCTGGCCCGAGTCAGCATATTCGGAAATCTGAGCCCGGCAGAGCGTATCATTAAACCCTTTGTTCTGCTGCAGGAACTGCAATTCCTGCAAAATTGTCCAGGCGATCCAGCGTCGGCAGAAATGCTCGTCGACCATACCTCTGGGACCCTGCTGCCGCGATAAATGCATTTCTTTGGTCAACTGGAAGGTACTCTGGCCGGGCGTGTGATTGAACCGATAGAAAAACAGCTGATCGATGCCAAAGGCACTGGGCAACACATTACTCAATCGGTAAAAGAACTGTTCGGGGGTCGCACTAAACTCCTCGATGAGCTTCAGGAAGTCATCGTTGCTCCAGGTGGTTCGGGCAAACAGATCGGTCAATTTCGCAACCAGAGCCGCCCGCCGAATCAGGATGGCGCCGGCAAAATAAGACGCTTTGTAGTTGTTCAGAATTTGCTCGAAGGACTCCGCTTCGACCCATGAATAGCTATAAGGCCGGTTCTTGAGGGCCATAAATTGAAACCCCACTTCCCGCGACAGGATGAACGAGCGCTGTTCAGCCGTTAAGCCCGCATTGAGGTGGAGGGTATGTTGTTCGGGCCGATACACCGACCGCAGCGATACCAGTTCCGGTTGGGTCAGGGGATCAAAATACTCAATACGAATGGCGTACCGGGTTTTGAGCAGGTTGATTAGTAAGGCTTCGGTAACGGGCTGGTCGGCCGTGGGCGCGAATTCGGCCAGAAACCGATCTGCGTCGGCCTCGATATCCGGAAAATAATTGTCGTGCATTTCCTGATACGACCGCAGCATGGTCAGGTATAGCCGCTCGACGCTCATGTTGTAACTGAGGGCAATGTCCATGAACGTCCGAATCATGGCACTGACTTTGGCGGGGGCTTCGGCCAGTAATTCGAGCAGGTCGGATGGGTCGATGCCGAACAGTTCGAGCGGAATTTCGGTCAGGAATTTGGAGCGGAGCAGATCCGAAATAGGTTCCAGCTTCTTGCTCAGCTTCAGTGAAACAAGCGTATCGTAATCGACCTGCATGGCGTTGGCCAGCGCCGAAATTTTATCCGCTTTTGGGTATTTGCGGCCCTTCTCGATCTCGGTAACGTATGAAATCGACAAGCCTGACTGCTGGGCCAGTTCACTCACCGAAAGACCTTTGTCAAGTCTTAGCTGGCGAAGTTTCAAGCCAAACAACAGGCGGATATGATCAGCAGGTAAATTCAATGGGTCGGGAGGTAATTAGTGAGACGCATCAACCAGAAGCGGACTGAGATTCCAGGACCGGGTCGGGTCGTAATGTAGCTGTCCCTTGTCGACAACCAGTGGGCTATCCACATTATTGTGATACAGTTGACCCGTGCCCAGTCCTTGTGGCAGCAGGTGTTTAAACTGTGCCGTGTACTGCGCAATGGCATTCAGCCCGATATTCGATTCCAGGGCCGACGTAAGCCACCAGCCAATATTGAGCCGCCCGGCCAGCTCGATCCATTCGTCGCAGTGGCGTAACCCACCCAGCAGGGTTGGTTTTAGAATAATGTACTGGGGCTGGATTTTTTTCAGCAGGCGGAATTTATGCACATACTCCATCTGGCCGATCAATTCTTCATCCAGGGCGATGGGCAGCGGTGAATGAAGGCAGAGATCCGCCATCAGATCGGGTTGCCCGGCCCGGATCGGTTGCTCGATCGAATGCAGATCGAAAGCGGCCAGTCGTTCGAGCTTCGCCATGGCATCGGCAGGCTGAAAAGCCCCGTTGGCATCGACCCGAAGGGTAATCTGATCGGCCGGAAAGCGGCTGCGGATCATGGCCAGTAAATCACACTCCTGTTCGAAATCGATCGCGCCTATTTTAAGCTTAATCGTCGTGTAACCCGCCTGGAGTTTCTCGTCGATCTGCTGGCGCATGAACGACTGGTTCCCCATCCAGACGAGTCCATTGATGGGGAGCGAACGCTGGCCCTCACTGAAATCAGACGTCCGGATCAGGCGGTTGCCGCCCGATAAAAAATCGAGCATGGCGGTCTCAAAGCCAAAGATAATGCTTGGAAAAGCCGGGCTGATCAACTGATTGAGAATGATCGGGATGTTCCAGCTGAACAGCTGAAGGTCCATTTCCGTGAACTCGGCACAGTATTGGTCGAGCTTTTCCTCAAAGTCGGGCCGGTCATCAAAACTCAGTCCTTTGAGGGGGCCACACTCCCCGTAGCCAATGATCGCCGGGTTCTCATCATCACAAATCCGGATAATGTAAGACGTTTTTTCCGTCAGGGTGCCGCGTGACGTACCCGCTTCGAAGCGAAAATGCAACGTGTATTTCAGGTAGTCGGCTTTTAAACTCATTGTACTAAACGGTGAGGACGGGATTTCCCAGTCCTAAAAGTACTAATTTTGACTGCTCAAGCTGGCAATATTACGAAATTATTAATGAAGCGTTTAGTGGGTAAATGGCTACTCTTGCCATTTAGTGGGGTATACGGTTTGCTGATGTCTGTACGTAATTGGCTATTTAACAGCCATTTATTAGCTGCATATCGCCCATCTGTTTACACAATCAGTGTGGGGAATTTGACCGTTGGCGGTACAGGAAAAACACCCATGATCGAATTTTTGATTAAACGGTCTGTTTCGCAACAGCCCAATCGACAGGGGGCGACGGCTACCCTGAGCCGGGGGTATGGCCGCCAAACGACCGGGTTCCGACTGGCCAGTGCGACGGATACAGCCGCGACGATTGGGGATGAACCCCTCCAGCTTTACCGTAAATTTTCGCCTGCCATCCGGGTGTATGTTGGTGAGCGTAGAGCGGAGGCCATTCAATCCATTATGGCGCTTCAGCCAGCGACAGAACAGGTTTTGCTGGACGATGCCTACCAGCACCGGGCGGTGCAGCCTCACCTGAATATCCTGTTAATGGATTACAATCGACCGTTTTATAGCGATTACCCATTTCCGGCGGGGCGTCTGCGCGAAGGGCGGACCGGAGCCCGGCGGGCTGATGCGATTGTGGTGACCAAATGTCCCACCGATTTATTTTCGACGGAACAGCAGCGGATTGCGGCAAAAATACGTCCGTATGCCCGGCCTGACGTGCCGATTTTTTTTGCCGGTCTACACTACGGTCAGCCCGTTTCCTTCGCGACCAGGCAGGCGGTATCCGGTATCAACGACGTTGTGCTGGTGTCGGGCTTGGCCAATGCCAGTCCGCTGGAACAGTACGTCCGGCAAACGTACCGGCTGGTTCGCCACCTGTCTTTTTCCGACCACCACGCCTATAGCCGGTCGGAACTCGACAGCCTGCTGGCTACCTTGCCGACCCAAACGCCCTTGCTGACAACCGAGAAAGACTGGGTAAAACTCGACGCTTTGCTGACCGATCAGGAACGAGCAACGTTGCCGTTGTACTACCTGCCGGTTGCGGTGCAGTTTCTGCCCGGACACGAGGCCTGTTTTAGTCAGCTTTTAGACCAGTCTCGCCTTAAAAATCCTTAACTGAACCAGTCAAACGAGTGGGTGTCCGCCGTTTTGATGTACTTTTGACCTGATGAAGCGGAGTTTAGTTGCCCTGGTTATTAGTTTAAGTGTATCGCTCACCGCCTGGGCGCAGCAATTTCCGGGTAGTACGGGGAATACGCCCGGTGGTTTCGGGGGGCGGCAGGCCATGCCTACCTCGACAACTGGTACAAACGGGATCGATGATTCGACGAAGGTCATTTATGGGCCTAAATCTACCCGGTATGTTCTGGAAGACGACATCTTCAACAACCGCCGGAAACTGTATACCCTCGATACGACGATGGACGACGTGCATCGGTTCACGTATGTGCAGCGGAGTAAAAATATGTACCAGGATTTAGGCGAACTGGGCACGGCCATGCGGCCGGTTTTTCTGCAGGTGCCCCAGCAACTGGGTGCGCAATCGGGCTATTACGTCTTCTCCCCCTATGCCTACCAGAATCAGGACGTCAAGTATTTCGATACGAAGTCGCCTTTTACCGATATGTACATTGCGCTGGGGGGCAACAACCAGAACATCCTGCGGTTCGATATGGCCCAGAATATTTCGCCCCGCTGGAACGTAGGCTTTGATATACAGCGATTTACGGCTCAAAAGCAATTCGGAACGAGTGGTAACAACGATCCGTATAAGTTACTGGCTCAGAACTGGGGCGTACAGCTTCATACCAACTACCGCTCGAAAAACGACAAATACACGCTGCTGGCTAATTTCATCAACATGAACCACAGCGTCGATGAGCAGGGGGGCGTTTTGCCGGGGCAGACCGCGGGTGGTGAGCTCATTCCGTACAATTACACCGGTGATTCCCGCCTGCGAAGTGGCACCACCTCGACCCAGGGGCCACACGGCTGGGAACGACGCAACAATGGACACGTCTATCACCAGTATGTGCTGGCTAATGGATTTCAGCTCTACCATCGACTTGATTACCAAATTCAAACCAATTTTTACCAGGACGATACCCTGCAATTAAATCAATCGATAACGCCCCTGGGCAGCACAAAACCGCTGAAATTCTACCCCACTGTTCTGGGAGATAGCTCCCGGTTGGAGCAACATGCCCGATTCCGGCTGTTTGAAAATCAGTTCGGTATCAAAGGGATTGCGCAATATAAAGGGGCTTCCTTTAATTACCGGGCGTATCTGCGCGTTCGAAACTACAAACAAACATCGCTCTATAATACCTCGCGGACCAACTACAATGAGTACGGAACCACCCGGACCGAGACTTTCGTGGGCGGTTGGCTGGGGTACTACTTCCCGGACAGTCTGTCGCGATTGACGGCGGAAACGGAACTGGGAGCGGGCGGGAGTTACCGGATTCAGGGGCAGGTCGAAAGCAAATTTCTGACGGCGGGCGGCTCCTACCTGAACGTCGAGCCCACGCTCTTGCAGGAGCGCTTTCAAAGCAAAGTATACATCTGGCCCGATGCTGTGCGCGGGCTGGCACCGTTGTCCAAGCGCAATTATCTGTATGCCTACGGGAAGTTGAACATACGCATCAAAAACCTGCGGCTGGAACCCAGCCTGGATTATTACCTGGTTAAAAACTACGTCTATTTCGATACGGCCGGGTATGTGCAGCAGGAAAAATCGCCCATCAGTATTATTAGGCCGGGACTGGGCTACCACTTTCAGATCGGGAAGTTTCTGATATCCGGTCAGGCGTATTATACCGCCAAGGAAGGTCCGGACGTTATTCGTATGCCACCGTTCTTTATAAATACCCGCATCCAGTATGAGTTTCTGTATGCGAAAGTTCTCTACATCCAGACGGGGGTCGATCTGCATTACAAGTCCCGGTATTATGCCGATGCCTACATGCCCCTCACCCAGCAGTATCATCTTCAGGATCGACAGCAGGTAGAAGGATACGTCCTGGCCGACCTGTATGCCAACCTGCGGATCAACCGGACCCGGCTGTTTATTAAACTCACCCATGCGAACCAGGGGCTGATCACACCCGGTTATTTCGTTGCCCCCGACTACCTGCAAATGCGACGGGGCTTCGCTTTTGGGGTCGACTGGTATTTATTTGATTGATTTGCCCTGAAAACAGGTATGTAAACGCTCTTTCCTGCTTATTCCCTGTAGAGGGTAGTTTTTAAAATTTTTTGCTTATTACTCAAACGTTGGGTTATTTACCCGACTAATCAATTAATCCTTACTTATTGCATGGATCCATTTCAGATTCAAAAAGCGCCAGTTCAATATGACGTAGCCATCGTTGGCTCAGGAGCTGGGGGCGGTATGGCGGCCTACACACTGGCAAAAGCTGGTGCCAAAGTTGTTTTACTGGAAGCAGGCGGCTATTTTGATCCGGCCGATCCGAAATACATAACCCAACTGAAATGGCCCTGGGAGTCGCCACGTCGGGGCGCTGGTACCACCCGGGCTTTTGGCGATTTCGATGCGGCCTGGGGAGGCTGGGATATCGAGGGAGAGCCTTATACAAACGTGAAAGGGTCTGATTTTCAGTGGTTCCGCTCCCGGATGTTGGGCGGTCGTACCAACCACTGGGGCCGGATTTCCCTGCGGTTTGCTCCCGATGATTTCCGGCGCAAAAGCATGACCGGCGTTGGGGAAGACTGGCCGATCGGCTACGATGACATCAAACCTTTTTACGACCGGATCGACCGGATGATCGGCGTTTTCGGTTCTGTCGAGAACATGCCGTCTGAACCCGATGGCATCTTTCTGCCTGCGCCCAAACCGCGTTTGCATGAACTCATGATTCGGAAAGGCGCGCGCAGTATCGGGATTCCCGTTATTCCGTCGCGGTTGTCTATCCTGACCAAACCCGTCAACAACGAACGGGGTTCCTGTTTTTACTGTAGCCAGTGCGGCCGTGGCTGCCAGGCCTATGCCGACTTCTCGTCGTCGTCGGTTCTGGTGAAGCCCGCCATGAAAACGGGTAACGTGACCCTCATCAACGGGGCCATGGTCCGCGAAGTGCTCACCGATCCGGGAACCGGCCTGGCCACGGGCGTTAGCTACGTGGATACGCAAACCTTACAGGAGGTTACGGTCAAGGCAAAAACGGTCATACTGGCCGCCAGCGCGGGCGAAACGGCGCGGTTGCTACTCAATTCGAAATCGAGCCGTTTTTCGACGGGGCTGGCCAATTCCAGCAACGTGGTCGGTAAATACATCAATGACTCCACGGGGGCCAGCCGTTCGGCGTTCATTCCGGCATTGATGGATCGCAAACGCTACAATGAAGACGGCGTGGGCGGTATGCACGTGTTTACGCCCTGGTGGCTCGACAACAAGAAACTGGATTTCCCCCGCGGCTACCACATTGAGTACTGGGGTGGTATGGGGATGCCCGCCTACGGATTTGGCTGGGGTATCGAAGCCATGAACGGGATGATTCCCGGCCGGGATGGTAAAATGAAGCCGGGTGGCGGCTATGGCGCGAGTCTGAAAGATGATTACCGTCGGTTCTACGGCGCCTACGTCGGTATGGCTGGCCGGGGCGAACCCGTTCCGCTCGAAAGCAACTATTGCGAAATCGATCCGAACGTCGTCGATAAATACGGCATTCCGGTGTTGCGTTTCAACTACAAATGGTCGGACTACGAAGTGAAACAGGCCAAGCACATGCAGGAAACCTTCGAAGAGATCATTCATTCGATGGGTGGGATTGCGCTGGGCGATAAACCCAACGCGTCGAACAACTACGGGCTGGCAGCTCCGGGGCAGATCATCCACGAGGTGGGAACGGCCCGGATGGGGAACGACCCGAAAACATCGGTACTGAATAAATACCAGCAGGCACACGATGTGAAAAACCTGTTTGTGGTCGATGCGGCTCCGTTCCCGTCGCAGGGCGACAAAAACGTAACCTGGACCATTCTGGCCAGTTCCATGCGCACCAGTGAATACCTGATTGATCAGGTTAAGCAGAAGAATATATAAGGTTTGTGAACCACGAACTACAAACGTTTAACCAAGACGACATATGAAACGCAGAGATTCCTTAAAAGCCCTCTCGCTCGCTGGTTTTGGCATGGCTGTCAATCCGGTTGAAGCCGCAGTTCCCGCACCACCCGATGTCAAGCCCCTGAAAATACCCGGTGGCCGGCAGAAGTTCGAGGCCGAGCGCGACGCCAAACTGAATGCCGAAAAATTCTTTACGCCCCACGAACTGCAAACCGTAACGGTGCTGTCAGACATTATTCTGCCCGCCGACGAGCGGTCGGGGAGTGCCTCCCAGGCGGGTGTGCCGGCCTTCATCGAGTTTATGATGAAAGACCAGCCCAAGAATCAGACACCTATGCGTGGGGGAATTCGCTGGCTGGACAACACCTGCACCAAGCGATATGGTAAATCATTCGTTCTGTGTACGAAAGCGCAGCAGATCGACATGGTTGAACAAATCGCGTATCCCGCCAAAGCCAAACCCGATATGACGCAGGGCGCATCCTTCTTCAGCTTCATGCGGAATATGGTATCCACGGGCTTTTTTACCAGCCAAATGGGTATTAAAGACCTGGGGTATGTGGGCAACGTACCTAACCAGTGGGATGGTGTACCGGCCGATGTACTGAAACAGTATGGACTCGCCTACGAAGAGCGAGAACTGACGCAGGGAAAATAAGGAACGCATTTGTTTAGTTAAAAAGCCCCGGTTGATTCAACCGGGGCTTTTTAACTAACGGTATGATGACCAATCGATTACCGGGTACCGGTCAATTTTTCCCTTTATTTTTCGCTCATTCCGCCTTTTTTCTCGTACTTTTACATCCCGTAACGACCTAATTTGGTTTTAATCATGGCAGCTACGGGACCCAAATCCGCGAAATATATTTTTGTTACCGGCGGAGTAACTTCATCACTTGGCAAGGGCATTATCGCTTCTTCCTTAGCCAAACTACTTCAGGCTCGGGGCCTTACGGTAACGATTCAAAAATTCGATCCGTACATCAATATCGACCCCGGTACCCTCAATCCATACGAACATGGCGAGTGCTATGTAACCGACGATGGGGCCGAAACGGACCTTGACCTTGGCCATTACGAACGGTTTTTGAACCGCCCTACCTCGCAGGCCAACAACATTACCACAGGTCGCATTTATAACAACGTGATCACCCGCGAACGACGGGGCGATTTCCTGGGCAAAACCGTACAGGTCGTTCCTCACATCACGGACGAAATCAAACGCAATATCAGGCTGCTGGGCGAAACGGGTGATTATGACATTGTGATCACTGAAATCGGCGGCTGCGTGGGTGATATCGAATCGCTTCCTTTTGTCGAAGCGGTTCGGCAATTGAAGTTTGAACTGGGCGAAAAAGATACGCTGGTTATTCACCTGACGCTGGTACCGTATCTGCGGTCGGCGGGCGAACTGAAAACCAAACCGACACAGCACTCCGTCCGGATGCTGCTCGAAAATGGCGTTCAGCCCGATATCATTGCCTGCCGTACGGAGCACCCATTACCGCAGGATATTCGCCGGAAAATTGCGCAATTCTGTAACGTTCAGGTGAGTTCCGTTATCGAAGCCCTCGATGCCGAAACGATTTATGATGTACCGCTGCTCATGCAAAAAGAGCGGCTCGACCAGCGGGCGCTTTATGTACTCGATCTCTACAACGACAAAGATGCTGATCTGGATGCCTGGAAAGCCTTTTTAGGCCGGCTCAAGAATCCGGGGGATACCGTAAAAATTGGTCTGGTAGGCAAGTATGTCGAACTACACGATGCCTACAAATCCATCGCCGAGTCGTTTATCCACGCGGGAGCGGCCAACGAGTGCAAAGTACAATTGGAGTGGATTCAGTCGGAAACGCTGGTCGACGAACACCACTGTGCCGAGGTACTCAGTGAACTGGACGGTGTGCTGGTTGCGCCGGGCTTTGGCGAACGGGGTATCGAAGGTAAGATCAATGCGGTCCGTTTCGTGCGGGAGCGGGGCATCCCATTCCTGGGGATTTGCCTGGGTATGCAGATGGCCGTTATCGAATACGCCCGGAACGTAATGGGCATTCAGGATGCCCACTCGACGGAGATGGAGCCGCATACGCCCAACCCCGTCATCAGCATGATGGAAGCGCAAAAAAGTGTGACCGACAAAGGCGGTACCATGCGTTTGGGCGCGTATGCCTGTAAGCTCAAGCGCGATTCGATGGCGCATCACATTTACGGTAAAACCCAGATCAGCGAACGCCACCGCCATCGTTATGAGTTCAACAACGACTACCTCGATGCCTTCGAAAAAGCCGGCTTACGGCCAACGGGGATTAATCCGGATACCGGACTGGTCGAGATTGTTGAATTAAAAGGGCATCCCTGGTATGTGGGTGTTCAGTTTCACCCCGAGCTAAAAAGCACCGTCATGAACCCGCATCCCCTGTTTGTGCAGTTCGTGAAGGCCGCTTTGACCTTTAGCCAGCAAAAGCGCACGGCCCAATCTACATCCGATCAATCGACCTTCCATGTAGAAACCGCCGAGGTGGTTGATTAACCGGGTAGATTGGCGTAATTTTGCAGGAAATTCAGTTTGACGTTTGTGGTTCGTCGTTTGAGGTTGTCCATCCGGATAACAAACTACGAACTGCAAACTACGAACTACAAACTATAGAAATGGATCGTAATCAAATTATTGGCATTGTCCTGATTCTGGCGATGCTGGTTGGCTACCAGTTACTGGTACCAAAACCTGTGCCCGACGCGGCCCGTCAAGGGAAACAGACTGCCACACAAACACAGCCGACTAAACCAACCACCGCTTCCTCCACTACAGCCGGCATCAACAAAGGTGATTCGGCCGACCAGTCAATCGACTCAGCCGCCGTTAAAGCACAGTTTGGCGATTTTGCCGCCCTGGCTACGGGCCAGGCCCGCGATATTGTTATCGAGAATAAGGATATCAAACTCACCTTCAGCACACGGGGTGGCCGGGTAAAAGAAGTTGTTCTGAAGGATTACAAAACCTTCGATCAGAAACCGCTGGTCCTCATCGATGAAAACAGCAGCCAGACGGTTCTTAACCTGCCGACCAGCCGGGGAGCCGTCGATCTGCACAAATTGTATTACCAGACAACCACCCAAAGCGGAATGGTGAGTGGCCAGCCACAGCAGATCGTGTTTCGGGCCGAAGTGGCTCCGGGCCAGTCGGTGGAGCAGGTCTATACCATTCCCACTACAGGCTATGTGCTGGATTATGACCTGAAACTAAATGGACTGAACAATACCGTTACCAACGGGAATATTCAGTTCTTCTGGGAGGACAAAATGCGGCAGTACGAGAACGACTTGTCGAATAACCGCAAAGCCGCCACCATCAATTACCTGACGGCCGACGAAAGTTTCGAGAAACTGGCCGAGGGTGAAAGCAGTCAGGAGGTCACCGCCGAAGAGCCCGTGCAATGGTTTACCATCAAGCACAAGTATTTTCTGTCGGGCTTCGTGGCGAAGAACACCGCTTTCCCGAAGGCCAGCTTTAAAACCCTGGTTGATCCGGCCGACAGCAGTGTGGTCAAGACGGCCATTGCCGATGTAACGCTGCCTATCGCCGATGTCAAAGCTGGAAAAGGGCAGTACAAGTTTTTCTATGGCCCGAACGATTTTCAATTACTGGGCAAGGTAGCTCCGGAGTTCGATCAGAACGTTTACCTGGGGTATTCCATCCTGAAGCCGATCAACAAATACTTTTTTGTACCGGTGTTCAACTTCATGGGGCAGTTTATTACCAACTACGGGTTGCTGATCATTGCGCTGGTGGTGTTCGTGAAACTGATTCTAACACCGTTAACTTATAAGTCATACATCAGTATGGCGAAGATGCGGGTGTTACAGCCGGAGTTGAATGAGATGAAGGAGCGGGTTGGCGATGATATGGCCAAGCAGCAATCGGAGCAAATGAAGCTGTATCAGGAAGTGGGCGTCAGTCCGCTGAGCGGTTGCGTACCGGTATTGGCAACAATGCCGATTCTGTTCGCGCTGTTCATGCTCTTCCCGAACCTAATCGAGCTGCGTCAGAAATCCTTCCTGTGGGCCAGTGACTTGTCGACCTATGATGCGTTCATCAAATTTCCGGCCATCCCGTTCATTGGCAGTCACCTCAGTTTGTTTACGGTGCTGATGACGATGTCGTCGATTGCCTACGCGTATTACAATAACCAGACGACCCCAACCCAGCCGGGCCCGGTAAACATGAAAGCGATGAGTTACGTATTCCCGCTTATGTTCATGTTCGTCCTGAACTCGTATCCCGCTGGTCTGACGTTTTATTATTTTGTCTCGAACGTTGTCACCATTGCGCAGCAGTTGCTCATTCGCCGGTTTGTCGACGAAGATAAAATTAAGGCCGTACTGGACGAGAACCGACGGAAAAACGCGGCTGGTGAAGGCAAAAAGCCCGGTGGTTTCCAGGCACTTCTGCAAAAACAACTGGCCGCTGCCGAAGAAGCACGTAAACAGGCTGACGAAGCCCAACGCAGAGCAAAATCAAAAAACAAGTAAGTATACCGGCCTGCCAGGGTGATGAAGCGTAAAAACAGGTTTAGGTATGTTTCGTACGGTTGTCTTTGGCCAGTCTTTATTCGCAAAAGCAACGCGTTAGCGTTGCTTTTGTGTAGTAACCCTACTCATTATGCATGACACATTTCATTGGTTTCGACAGGTAGCACTACTCTTCGTTGGGTTGGTGAGCTGGCAGCTTGCCCCGGCACAGGTCGCTCCCGATGTACAAAGACGTTATTCATCCGCCGTAAAACTGGTACAGGCCGGTGATTATACCCGTGCTAAAGCAGAACTCAACGTGCTGATTCAGCAGCGTGGGGTTTTAGCCCCTTATGCCAGTTATTATTATGCCCTTGCGGCCTATCGGCAGAAAGAGTACAACCAGTCCCGGCTCATGCTCAAACAGCTCATGGAGCTGTTTCCAGACTGGCGAAAAATGGACGATGCCAGTTATCTTTTTGCCGCCAACTGCCTGGAAATGGGCCAGTATGAAGATGCGCTGACCACGCTCCAGACGATTACTGATCCGTCGCTGCGGCCTTACAGCGCCAAACTGGAACAAAATTTTATTCCCCGATTAACGGACCTTACCCGAATCAAGCAGTTGAACAGGTCCTTTCCGAATGACCGGGTGATAGGGTTGCATTTAATTGATCTAATTCAGCGGACGGCCAGTGATAAGGACGATCTGGAATTGTCGGATCGGTTAACCAACCGGTTTGGCGTTCCTCCTGCACAGGCCACAGCGCCTGCTGCTGGCAATGCTCCCGCATCAGGCACTCGTCCGACCACGGCAGGAACACAACCGGGCAGAAATTCGCGACCTAAGGGCTATTACAATGTGGCGGTTATGTTTCCGTTTCGGGTCGACGAGTTCAACAGTGATAAGCGACTGCGGTCGAGCCAGTATGTGTATGATCTCTACAATGGAATAAAACTGGCCAAAGCTAAACTGCAGGAGGAAGGAATTACGGTCAACCTGTTTGCCTACGACCTCGACAATGATGCCAATAAAGCGCTTGAACTGGTCAATAGCCCCGCTTTTGCCCAGACCGATCTGATCATTGGTCCCTTGTATGCGGAGCCCAATCGGATTGCTTCTGCGTATGCCAACCAGAACAATATTCTGCTTCTGAATCCAATTGCGACCAGTAGTGAACTGGTCGCCAATCAGCCTATGTCTTTCCTGGCGCAACCCTCCATCAGTCAGCAGGCCCAGAAAGTTGCCGAACAGGTTCGTAACCTCAACGGCCTTCGCCGGGCAGCGATCTATTTTGGGGCGAGCCGTAAAGATTCCTTATTGGCTAGCGCCTATCAGGCAGAACTGACGCAACAAAATATTAAAATAGTCGATTTTCGAAAACTGAGCGGTAGCGCCCAGGCGATGGCCGATGCCATGCAGCTTGCCGGGACAGCTGCTTCTACGCGTCCCGCCAGTGGGACGGCTCAACAAGCGGGTATACCGCTGGGTCATGTCTTTTTTGCCAGCAGCAACGATGATGATGGTCCCCGGATGCTTGAAGCATTAAGTCGCCGGAAGGTGAGTGGTCCTTTGATCGCCACAGCCTCGGCCTTCGACTTCTATAAAAATCCGATGTCAACCTTCACCCGTCGGGAGTTGTATTTGCTGTATCCCGATTTTATGGATCCGGCACGAGAGCCCGTCAATCTATTTCAGGAAGAATACATCGCCAAACGCAATACGATTCCCTCCGTTTTTGCGAGTGAAGGGTATGACATGATGCTCTTTTTTGGGCGTCAGCTGGCAAAAAACGGGCTTCAGTCGCGAAATCGAAGCAATTTGCGCTCCGATACGGATGACTACCTGTTATCCGGGTTTGATTATACACAAAGCAATGACAATCAAATCGTTCCCATCGTAAAGTATGAGGATGGACGGTTTATAAAAATTAATGATTGAGTCATTCAGTCAGTCTTTCAAAAGATGACAACGAGCGAACAACTATTTGAAAAAGCGAAGACCCTGATTCCCGGTGGGGTTAACTCACCCGTTCGGGCGTTTCGGGCTGTGGGCGGATCCCCCCTCTTTATCAAGTCGGCCAAAGGGCCTTATCTGTTTGATGAGGATGGTCGGCAATACATCGAACTGATCAACTCCTGGGGCCCAATGATTTTGGGTCATGCCTTTGAACCGGTTGAAAAAGCCGTTCGCGATGCCATTCAGGACTCGTTCTCCTTTGGGGCACCTACCAGGAAGGAAGTGGAAATGGCAGAGCTAATTGTTGCTATGGTTCCATCGGTTGAGAAAGTCCGGATGGTCAACTCGGGTACCGAAGCGACCATGGCCGCCATTCGGGTGGCGCGCGGGTTCACGGGTCGCGACAAGATCATCAAGTTTGAAGGCTGCTACCACGGTCATGGGGATTCGTTTCTGATTGCCGCTGGGAGTGGCGCCATGACGATGGGTATTCCCGATAGTCCCGGGGTGACCAAAGCGACCGCTGCCGATACTCTCACCGCGCCATATAACGATCTGGCTTCGGTTGAAGCCTTGCTGGACAGAAACCATAACCAGGTAGCGGCCATTATTCTGGAACCGGTGGTCGGAAACATGGGGTGTGTGCTGCCCGAACCGGGTTTTCTGCAGGGCCTTCGTGATCTCTGCGATAAACATGGTGTTGTCTTTATTTTCGATGAGGTCATGACCGGTTTCCGGCTGGCCAAAGGGGGCGCTCAGGAACGGTTCGGAATTACGCCTGACCTGACGACCATGGGAAAAATCATTGGTGGTGGCATGCCCGTTGGTGCCTATGGCGGCCGGGCTGACATCATGAACATGGTCGCTCCGGCCGGACCCGTCTACCAGGCCGGTACTTTATCGGGGAATCCGATTGCCATGTCGGCGGGATTAGCCATGTTGCATCACCTGAACGATCACCCGGAGGTATACACGCGGCTGGAGGAAATCGGACAAACCCTCACTGATGGGTTCCGGGCTGGTTTACAGAAGGCAGGATTACCCTATACGATCAATCACATCGGGTCCATGTTTACGCTGTTCATGACGGAGCGATCGGTAACTAACTTTACCGAAGCCAAATCCTGCGACATTCCGAAGTTTGGCCGCTATTTCCACGCCATGCTGGAGCGGGGCATCTACCTGGCTCCCTCGCAGTTTGAGAGTCTGTTCCTATCCGTTGCCCTGACCGATGACCTGGTCGCCCAGATCATTCAGGCTAATGAAGAAAGCCTTCTGGTCATGATGAAGGATGAATGATACAGGATGAACAGGCTATCATTCATCCTTCACCCTTCATCCTTCATCCTTCATTTACCGTGTTTTTCTCGATCATCATTCCCGTTTTCAACCGCCCCGATGAGCTCCGCGAGTTGCTGATAAGTCTGACAAAACAGACATATCAGCAATTTGAAGTACTGGTGATTGAAGACGGATCGGTTGACAAAGCGGATGGCGTGGTGAGTGACTTTTCGGATCAGCTCGATATCCGCTATTTTTTTAAGGAAAATTCAGGGCAGGGGTTCACCCGTAATTATGGGTTCGAGCGGGCCCGGGGCGATTATTTTGTCATCTTTGATTCCGATGCGCTTGTTCCCCCGCACTATTTTTCTGTCGTTTCCCAACGGCTTGCCGGGGAACCCGGGTCGGCACGGCCAACGCTTGATGCTTACGGTGGCCCTGATGCGGCTCATCCTGATTTTACGCCCATTCAGAAAGCGATCAGCTATTCTATGACATCCCCCTTTACGACCGGTGGAATTCGGGGTAGTAAAAAGAATCTGGGCGGGACCTATCATCCCCGTAGTTTTAATATGGGCTTGTCTCGAACCGTATGGGAAACCATTGGCGGGTATAAGCTGAGCCGGATGGGGGAGGATATTGAATTTGCCATTCGGATCATCGAAAACGGCTTCCGTACAGGCCTGATTCCAGACGCTTTCATTTACCACAAACGACGGACCAATTTCAGCCAGTTCTATCGCCAGACACGGTTTTTCGGTCGGGCCCGCATCAATATATCGCGGTATTACCCGGCTGAACTCAAGCTGGTTCATGCATTTCCCGCTTTATTTACGCTCTTTGTTTATTCCGTACCGATCTGGGCGTTCATTAGTCCTGTCCTGTTTGGGGCAGCGGTGGGCATTCTGATAATTATCTCGCTGCTCATTCTGATCGACGCCACCCGAAAAGAGAAAAGCCTGCAGGTTGGTCTGTTCAGTGTCATCGCTGCGTTTGTGCAGTTGATCGGTTATGGAACAGGCTTTCTGACAGAAGGTTGGAAGCGGTTCAGAGAGCCCAGCGGATTTCGGGAAACCGGAGCCTCTATTGATTATCCGGCCTAATGCCAACGGATGTTACGTAAAAAGTGAAGAATGTTAACGAAATTCGCTGCCGTAACGTTATCCACCTGAATCCCCGCGATACCTATAGCGTATGTCGAAACTTACTAAACCACCTGGTCAACGATTAGTGAAACGCATGAGTACCCGAACAAAGGGGCTGATTGTGGCTCCGCTGGGTTTGCTTTTGTGTAGTGTCGGCTTGTGTGTATTTAGTGAAGCGGCTCAGGCAAAGCACCTGGATGCCCCATTTCGGCAGTGGTTTCTCTGGGGGGTGTACAGCCTGATTCTTTTTAATGGGGGCCTGTTGCTTTTTGGTCAGGCCGTTCGGTATCGGGCCCAGCTGGATTATCGTCGGTTTGTTCGTCGTGAACTCAAGAAGCGGGATCGAGAATGGGCTCGCCTGCGCCCAAAACGAAAAGCCTCACCAGGTAAGGGTGAGGCTAAATAATCGTAGCTGGACGTCGGCGCGATTAAGCGGCTTTCTTTTCGGCAAACGACGCTTTGATGGCTTCTACATCGACATTCTTGATGGTTGGCTTACGCAGCAATTGTTTGATGGCATTGGTCTTGTTATTGGCAATAGCCCGGTTGCGACGAGCCTTCCGCTTCAGTTCTGTTACTCCCATGATTGTATCTTTTTAACGTGTCAGTTCAAAATCAGAGCGCAAAAATACGATTTTTTTGGACAGAACGGTAAATGTGCCTCGTTTTTTATCCTGTTAATGCCTTCATTTTCCTCTATATACGCTGTGAAGAACATGCTTTTGGCATGAACTGGACAAAATCAGCAACTTCCTGCTCATACTGTACGCCTGTTCTTTAATTTTGCGGTATGCAAAAACCCACTTTGCCGAAAGGCACCCGTGATTTTGGCCCGGAGCAGATGAGCAAACGGCTGTTTATATTCAATACCATTCGGGAAACCTTCAAACGCTTTGGCTTTCAGCCCCTTGAAACGCCATCTATGGAGAATCTGTCGACGCTGACGGGTAAATATGGGGATGAAGGGGACCAGCTTCTGTTCAAAATTCTTAATTCCGGCGATTTTGCCGCCCCTGTAACAGAACTTGATCTGGCTGCGGGTTCTAAAAAGTTAACCCCGAAAATTGCGGAGAAAGGCCTCCGATATGACCTGACCGTACCGTTCGCCCGCTATGTGGTCATGAATCGGAATGCGCTCACAATGCCCTTCAAACGCTACCAGATGCAACCCGTCTGGCGCGCTGACCGGCCACAAAAAGGCCGTTATCGGGAGTTTTACCAATGTGATGCCGACGTCGTTGGTACGGATTCGCTCCTGTGCGAAGCGGAGATCGTGCTGATGATCCATGAGGTGTTTCAGAACCTGAACATTCAGGATTTTACGGTAAAAATTAACAATCGCAAAATTCTGGCGGGCATTGCCGAAGTCATTGGCGTACCCGGTCAGGAGGGGACGTTGAGCGTGGCGATTGATAAGCTGGATAAAATTGGCAAAGAGAAGGTGTTGGACGAACTACGGGAGCGAGGCTTTTCCAACGAGACGGCGACTAATCTAGAGCCACTTTTTTCCTTTACTACCCTCGATTTAACGCAGGTAATGGCGCAGTTGAAAACCTGGCTGGCGACCTCGGAACTTGCTCAGAAAGGAATTACGGAGCTTGAAGAAACGCTATTGCTGGTTAGTCAATATGGCCTACCGGACGCTCATATCGAGTTTGATCCGACTCTGGCACGTGGCCTCTCGTACTATACGGGGGCAATCTTCGAAGTGAAGGCCAATGGCGTCAGTATTGGCAGCGTTAGCGGGGGAGGGCGCTATGATAACCTGACCGGTGCCTTTGGGATGCCGGGCCTGTCGGGGGTAGGCATTTCATTTGGTGTGGATCGAATTTATGACGTCATGGATGAACTGAGCCTGTTTCCGCCTGCGGCCGGTCAGGGTACCCAGGTACTCGTCATCCCGTTCGATGCCGACGCACGTTCGGTCGCCTTACCCTTGCTACGGCAACTCCGGACGGCCAATGTTGCCGCCGAGCTGTATCCCGATCTGACGAAAGTGAAGAAGATGCTCGACTATGCGAATGCCAAAGCCATTCCATTTGTGGTGCTGATCGGCTCAGAAGAGGTGCAAACCGGTCTCTTGTCGCTCAAGAATATGGTTACCGGCGAACAACGGAAAATTACGCCAGCGGAGTTGGTACAACAGGTAGGCTGAGCCGTTGCGTTTTTCCGTGGGCCGTATCCTCTCCGGCACGGTGCTGTAGGCAGCCAATGTTTGTAGAAAAATAGATCATTTTTTCTCTTTCTGATCGCGTAGCGATCCAACTAACTACCCGTTGGATCGCTACGCGACCGAAACAAGATGTATACATACGCTAGCTTTCCTTACGCCCATTCATACAGATGGGTAGGCCGTTTTAGACAAGCTCCTTCAGAACGTTTGCACGAACCGGTCCAGCGCGTCAAATCCATTGGGTCGTTTTAGTTGGTTGATCGCGGCAACCTGAGCAATGCGTAGGGCTTGCTGAAAATGCGTTTGCAGGTAGGAGCCCGTTAACAGTTGAATGGGTAGTGGAAAATGTTTGAGCAGTTCGACCGGTGCCAGTAAAGGCCTGATCGGCTCACTTTTTCTGCGCGAGTTTTGCGGGTAAAGCAGTGTAATGCTCCGGATAGGAACCGGGCTTCTGGGGAAAGTAGCCAAGGGTTGGTTAACCAGGAACTTGGTGGCACCTTCAAAGGACGGTTCGAGGGTCGATTCGTCAAAGGCGAGGCCATCGACGGTATTCTTCCAGATCTTGTACTGGCCGAAAGCCGGAACAACAAACGGGTTGTTATCGATGAGCTTGATGGCGACCAGGTCATCGGTCAATACCGTATGGCCAGCTTTTCCAAAGGCCGCTGCGGTGGTCGACTTCCCCGCGCCGGGTATGCCTAAAAATACGGCGGCTTCCTGGTTAACCCGAACAGCGCTACCATGCAGCAGAAAAAGTCCCCGTTGGTATAAAATCAGGCCGATGACTTCACTGAGCAGAAAGAGCCGTAAGGTGCCTTCATCAGCTCCTTCGTTCTGGTAGGTAATATGATTCCCGTGGGCCACCTCAAAGCGGCCAATGCCTGGCCAGTTCAAGAGAATACTCGTCGGAGTCAGGCCCAGCCTGGCGCGTACGCCCCGGCGCTGGATGCGGGTAGGGCGATTGGCTCGTTGGGGAAGGAGGCCCTCTTTTATGAAAATGTCGGTCTCGTTGGTCGATTCCTGTAAAACGCCGGTAAAATCGATACTCGTTTCGAGGGTTAAGCCAAAGGCCAGGTATTTTCTCATTCGGTAAGTAATCGCAAGAGTAACGCCCTCAAAAGTAGAAAAAATATGAGCCGTTACCGCCGATTCATAACCGTCAGCGTTGATTGACCTTTTTCTTTGGTGTTGCTCCCTGACTCGCGGCCTTCTCGTTCGGCATCTTTTTGGGTTGGCTTTTTGCCGAGCCATTTGACCCGTCCGGCGATTTCGTTCTGTTCTTAGCACCGATTGGCGGCACATACATATAGGCCCGGGAGGCTCCTTCGTCGGCGATGGTCATGCTGGACGCACTGGTTTCGGCCGCGCGCTTCCCTTCGGTTAGATATCCTGATCCGGTCGAGGCTGTTGACCCGCCACTGCGTCCGCCGGTGGTCGATTGGGCCTGGCCCGATACCGCAAGGCTCATTGCCAGAACGAGAGTCGTTGTTGTGATGATCGTTTTCATGGGTTGACCGCTGAATTGTCTGTTGACGCTGTTAATAAAAAAGCCCCGGCTATGAGGTTCAGTCATAACAGGGGCGTTTCTGGTTTGTTTACGAATTAGTCGATCTTTTTATCAATGGCATTGATACTTTCCATGTGCTTTTGCAGCGTAGGCAGGGTTTTGGCCGCAAAGCTTTTCACCGCTGGGTTCGCTTTGTCATCGTCGGCTGTCTTCTTGAACAAGTCGATATCTTCTTTGTGATCATCGACCATCATGCTTACATATTTCTTGTCGAACTCAGCACCCGATAATTTGGCCATTTCGTTCACGTGCTTTTGCTCATCTTCACCCAGGGTGGTTGGGAGAGTGATATTTTGCGTAGCAGCTATGGTTTTGAGTTCCTCGTTGGCTTTCGAGTGATCGGCAACCATCATCGCTCCGAACTCTTTTACATCTTTACTCTGGCCTTTTTCCTGCGCCAGCCGACCCAGTTCTACTTCCAGCATACCCCCATTGGCGGCTTTCACCGCAAACTCATTGGTATCTTCCGGCTGGCCCGTGCCGGCATCCTCCTTGGCCTCATTGGCATTTTCTGCGTGTTCAACGCTGTCATCGCTTTCTTTTTTCTTGTCGCTGCAAGCCTGGAAACTCAGGGTGCTGATGGCGAGGAGTAGTAGCAAACTTACTTTTTTCATAACGTGCTTTCTGTTTAGTGAACCTGTAATAAGAACCATATTTGACCCATTAGGTTTTGAACGAGTCGAGGAACCGGAATTTTTGGACAAAATTCTGTGTTTGTTAGACAAATTTCCTATGTTTGCGTCATGATTTTATCCGATCGTATATCACTCGTTTTTCTGGCACTAAAAGGCGTCCCGGCTACCCGTTTCTTCGAAATCGCCGACCTGACTGGCTATAAACGGGAGCATCTGGCCGAGGTATTCGATACGTCGCTCAAGACGTTTCAGCGGTACGAGCGTGAGCAGAAATCCCTGAATCCCCAGGACAGTGAAAAGGTGCTTAAAATAATGGCCCTCTTCCAGACAGGCGAGTCCGTGTTTGGTACGGCTGATTCGTTTCGGCGCTGGATGGATAAACCCGCTTATGGGCTGGGCAACCAGATTCCGTTCGACCTGTTGCATACGTCCGGCGGGATTGACTTAGTGATGGATGAACTTACCCGGATCGAATACGGGGACCTGGCCTAATGCTCGTTTATCGAATTACGAAAGCCGCTTATGCCGACCGGCTGGTTGCGTCGGGGGGAGCTGCCCGTTGGAACAGTCGTGGCCAGTTCGTCATCTATACCGCTGCCACGCGGGCACTCGCCTGCCTGGAGAACGTGGTGCACCGGGGGAGCGAAGGCCTGTCGAGCACGTTTCGGGTAATGGTCATCGACATACCCGATACCTTGCGCATCGAAACCGTTGACCCCCAAACGCTGCCCATGGACTGGGTTGATTATCAGCAGTACAAGAGTTGTCAGCCAATAGGAGGGGAGTGGCTGAGCAGTTATCGCTCTGCCGTCTTGCGGGTCCCGTCAGCCATTATTCCCAACGAATGGAATTACCTCTTAAATCCTGCCCATCCCGATTTCTCCGGCATTCGGTTGGTGCAGACAGAGCCCTTTATTTTTGATCCCAGGATTAAAGAATAAGTTGGTATATGGGTTTCGGTGTACGAAGAACCGGCTCCGGAATGCGCTCCGGAATAGCCTGAATGGCAACCCATAAATGTCTTGTGTTTTAGTTGAAATAGAATTGTATTTCATTTAGATGATGTTAGCGCCTGGATTTATCATTTCTTACCCGGAGGAGAGACGTTTCCTGGGCTCATTTACCCCCACTGGGCGCGATTTTAAGGGATTATTTCTCTTTTCTCCTGAAAATTTTGTATATTTGTCTATAGAGCGGTTTATGCGCAGTGTGTAAGCCGGAATAGTAATTTTCTGCGAAACTCCTTTGTCACATGGCGGACGAAACTCCCGACCTCGAAACTCCCAGTAATATCATTCCCATCAATATTGAAGACGAAATGCGGGGTGCGTACATTGATTATTCCATGTCCGTTATCATCTCGCGTGCGTTGCCCGATGTTCGTGACGGCCTGAAGCCTGTTCACCGCCGGGTCTTGTTTGGTATGGCAGAATTGGGGGTGAACTATAATAAGCCTCATAAAAAATCGGCCCGTATCGTTGGGGAGGTACTGGGTAAATATCACCCACACGGTGATTCATCGGTCTACGACACCATGGTTCGTATGGCGCAGGATTGGTCGCTGCGGTATCCACTCGTGGATGGGCAGGGCAACTTCGGCTCCATCGACGGCGATTCACCGGCGGCTATGCGGTACACCGAAGCTCGTCTGAAACGCATCGCCGATGAACTACTGACCGATATATACAAAGAGACGGTTGACTTTCAGGGAAACTTCGATGATTCCCTGCTGGAGCCTACCGTCATGCCGGCCAAGTTACCGAACTTACTGTTAAACGGTTCGTCGGGTATTGCCGTCGGGATGGCCACGAACATGGCTCCCCATAACCTGACCGAAGTCGTCGACGGAATTCTGGCGTATCTGGAAAACTACGATATTACGATCGAGGAACTGATGCAGTTCGTCAAGGCGCCGGACTTCCCGACGGGCGCGACGATCTACGGCATGGAAGGGGTTAAGTCGGCCTTTCTGACGGGTCGCGGGCGCGTGGTGATGCGGGCTCATGCGACGATCGAAGAAAATCGGGGCAAGACCCAGATCATCGTCACGGATGTGCCGTACATGGTCAACAAAGCCGTCATGCTCGAAAAAACGGCGGAGCTCATCAACGATAAGAAAATTGAGGGCATCACGGCTTTCCGGGACGAATCGGATCGGGATGGGCTACGGGTCGTCTATGATCTCCGGAAAGACGCCATTCCGAACGTCGTTCTGAACAATCTTTACAAGCATACCGCGCTGCAGTCATCGTTTAGTATCAACAACGTCGCTCTGGTCAAAGGGCGTCCGATGATGCTGAACCTGAAAGATATGATGAAGTATTATGTCGAGCACCGGTTCGAGGTAATTACCCGTCGTACGCAGTATGAGTTGCGTGAAGCTGAAAAACGGGCGCATATCCTGGAGGGGCTGTTGATTGCGCTGGATAACATCGACGCCGTAATTAATTTGATTCGTTCGTCGCGTGATCCGGAAGTAGCCCGAACCGGCCTCATGTCGCAGTTTAGTCTGAGCGATCTTCAGGCCAAAGCCATTCTGGAAATGCGTTTACAGCGTCTGACCGGACTGGAGCGGGACAAACTACAGGCTGAGTACGATGAGCTGATGAAAGAAATTGCTGACCTGAAAGAGATTCTGGCCAGTGAAGAACGCAAACGTCAGGTCATCCGGGAAGAACTCACCGATATTCGTGCCCGCTACGGCGACGAACGCCGGACCGAGATCAACGCGCTTGGGGATGGCAACATCAGTGACCTGTCGCTGATTGCCGACGAGGACATGGTGATTACCATTTCGCACGAAGGCTATATCAAGCGGACCCCCACCACCGAATACCGGTCGCAGGGGCGGGGAGGAGTAGGGGCCAAAGCGGCTGCCTCGAAAGAGGAAGACTTTACGGAGCACCTGTTCACGGCGACCATGCACAACACCCTGCTGGCCTTTACGCAGAAAGGGCGTCTATACTGGTTGCCTGTTTATGAGCTTCCCGAAGGTTCCCGCCTGTCAAAAGGTCGGCCGCTCGCTAATTTTATTAATATTGAGTCGGACGATAAAGTTCGGGCGGTCATCAACGTGACGGACCTGAAAAACGAGGACTACATCAATAATAATTACATTGTGATGTGTACCCGGAAAGGGACCATCAAGAAAACCATGCTGGAAGCTTACTCCCGTCCCCGTCAGAACGGCATCATTGCTATTACCATCGATGAGGATGATCAGTTGCTCGGCGTTTGTATGACCAATGGCGATAATGACATTGTCATCGCGTCCAGCGCGGGTAAAGCCGTTCGTTTCCACGAAAGCCGGGTTCGGCCTATGGGACGTACTGCGGCCGGTGTACGGGGTATTTCCCTGGATGAGGAAGACACCACCGATCATGTGATTGGCATGGTCTGTATCTCGTCGGCCGATGCGCAATTGCTGGTTGTATCGCAGAATGGCTATGGAAAACGCTCCGATATCGATGGGTACCGGATCACCAACCGGGGGGCCAAAGGGGTCGGTACGCTCAAAGTAACCGAGAAAGTGGGTCGGCTGGTGGCAGTGCTGGATGTAGCGGATAACGATGACCTGATGATCATCAATAAGTCGGGCATTGCCATCCGGACGCCGGTCGATGCGATCAGCGTTATTGGCCGCAACACCCAGGGCGTCCGGCTCATCAAGCTAAATGATGGGGACGAAATCTCATCGGTAACTAAAATTAAACGGGAAGAAGGAGAGGAGCTCATCGCGGCTGAACCCGAGCCCATTGTTGCCGAGTAGTACGTTCATTCTGTAAGTTGAGCCGCCCGAACTGATTAATCAATCAGTCGGGCGGCTCAAACATTTTAAGGTGGGTCATGCTTATACAGTCAGATTCCGTAATTTCGTTTCTTAATAAGAAAACACAACCCCAGTTTACACATGAAACAAGTTTTTGTAATTCTCGCTGCATGTCTCCTGACAACGGGAGTATATGCTCAGGCACAGCAAGGCAATACGGCGGCTGATCTTGCCATGGAAACCTCAAAGAAGGAAAAGGAGAAAAGCGATAAGGATATTACCGATGCCAAAGCGGCTGCCAAGGCCAGTACCTGGATGGATCGGGCCAAGATTTATGAAAATATTGCGTCCAGTGGATTTATGAAAATAGATTCTGCGGCAGCAACGGTCGCTTATGATTCCTTCAAGAAAGTCATTGAATTGGACAAGGACAAAAAAGGGGGACCGGGCAAACTGGCCAAAGAAGCCGAAGAGGCTCTGAAGGCACCCGTCATGGCAACGGCGTTCATGCAGCAGGGCGTGGCCAAGTTTCAGTCTAAAAACTACGCTGATGCGATGAAGGCAATGTCGATCGCGGGAGACATCAACCCCAAGGATACCCTGGCGCCCCTGTACACGGCTATTGCGGCTCAACAGATCAAAGATAACGCCACTGCGAAGACCCAGCTGGAGAAGTACATCGCTGGTGGGGGGAAGGATGCGGCCATCTACGGTTCGTTAGCCATGTTGTACCGCGGTGATAATGAGATTGACAAGGCGCTGGCTGCCCTGGACAAAGGCATTGCTCTGGCTCCAGCGAACAAGGATCTGGCTAATGAAAAGATCAACATCATGCTCTCGTCGAACCGGATGGATGAAGCCATTAGCGGGATGAAGGCGATGGTTGAGAAAGATCCTAACAATGTACAGAACCTGGTCAACCTGTCGATTGTCTATAACAACATTGCCCATAAAGGTGATGAGGAAATGCGGAAGCTGGAAGGAGATTCCAAGAAAGGTGGCAATACGGCTAAGCAACTGGCGGATGGCAAAAGCATCATTGATGCGTATAATAGTGAGATTGCCCGGTTGTCGGCCAGCATTAAAAAAACACCCAAGCCGGAGTTGAAGCGCCAACTGGCCGATGTTCAGAAACGGCTGGCTGAACAAAAAGTAGAAGTTGCCAAGTTAGAAGCCGATGCTAAAGCGGCTGCTGCCGGTGCGGCTGGTGCTACGGATAGCGCCAAACGGTTAGCTGAACTCAAGGAAGCACAAAAGCAAAGCCTGACCCAGGAGAAGATGTACCTGGACAAAGCCCTGGCTATTGATCCCAATAACTATGATGCCAACTTCAACACGGCCGTTTTTCTCTTCAATGAAGCGGTTGAAATGAAACGTGGTGTCGACCGGATGGACATGGCTGAGTATAACAAGAATGGCAAAGAACTGGACGGAAAGGTTTGCGGTAAATTCAAGCAGTCGCTGCCGTACTTTACCAAAGCTAAGTCGATTAAAGATGAAGCTGATGTAAATGAAAACCTGACGAACCTGCAGAATATTCTGAAGCAGTACGAAGAGAAGAAGATCGTTTGCATCGAGAGTAAATAACAAATAGGGGCAGTAGCTACGGGTGCTGTCCCTATTTAATAAAAACTTTACTTAACATAATATAAATTATATAACAAATTAATCCGGGTAATCCACAGAGTTATTCACAACGTATCCACGTGGAACACTAAAGCATTGCTTTACAAGGAGTTAGGTAATTATTCGCCTAAAATAGGGCTTAGAAGGCCCAAAAGCGGTGTTTTTAGGTAGAAAGCAGTCCTGATCAATGTGAATTTGTAAAGATTACCCGTAGATAAACTCGGCCTTAGGGACATAAAAACAGACATCAACTTTCGCTAGAAGGATTCCTGTATACCGTGATGGGAATTCTTATTGACGAGCGACCGATTAGCAACCGCTGACTCAAATGAGTATCTACCATGAAACGGATTTGACTAGATTACAAACGCATACTAATCAACTTACGCAGGTTAATGAAACGATCTATACTCCTCATACCATTAAGCTTTGTCTTGCCACGGTTGGCTAAGGCGCAAACGGGCGATGAGAAAGTAATGAAGGCTCTAGTAGCCGGTTTTCGACACGGCCTTTAAGGCACACGATACCAAAGTTTCTGCGGCTACAGTTGCTGAGGATGCCGACTTTACCAATTGGGTCGGTCAGTCGGCACATGGACGCGCCTATATTGAGCCGGTTTATGTATCAGTCCTTACGATAATCTATAAAAATGGCACTCAGAAAATAAAGGATAGCCAGGTTCGCTTTATCCGGCCCGATGTGGCATCTGTCGATATTCGGGCCGATGCAACAGGTGGTAAACCCCCCGATGGCAAAGACGTTCCCCAGCAAGTTATGTCAAATAGGAATTCGCCTAGGGTAAATCCAGACTCTCCTACTTGGACGTTACAGGGTATACAATTCAGCAAAGGCCACTCGTCCAAAGCTTCACAATCAGTGCGGACCGCTCGTTCATCAGCTAACCAAATTTGGTACATATGGCCGCGAGGCCAGTTCGTGATGGAAGAAATGAAAGCCAACCAATTACCTAGCAAACTGTGCAGATAGTGTGCTGGCTGTTCCTGCGCTAATCCTGCATCCCTTAAACAATCGTTTCCCGGGTTAGCTAATAGTTGGTCAAGACAGGTGAAGGATGTTATCCCTACCAGGTACGTGTACGTCCTACCTGGGTTTAATTCCTTACTAGGTAGAAGGCATATATTCTTTGAACGAGCCATCTGTATAAAAGATCAGAATGCGCTCTACCTTTTTATCGATGTTAGCAATGGGGTTCGTTGGTTCTACTGGGCCAGGCAGTGTATCAACGGGTATCTGTTCGGGCATGTGGACTGGGGGAATCTCATTCCGCTGACTACGGATACCAGGCGACTGGCTTGAATAAGAAGCAGAGGAAGATGGCTGTACTGAGCTAAAGCGATCTGTTCGCTCGATAACAGGTCGTGGTTGATTCCGATTACCATAGCCCGATGAAGTGGATTGATTGACCTGCTGGCTTTCTTCCTCCATAATCCATTCGTAGCCAAGCTCAGGAAATCGACGTATAATTTTTTGAATAATATCGAAGCTTGGGCGATTACGTCCGGATAAGATATGGGATATACTGGATCGTTGTACACCAATCTCATCAGCGAAATAAGACGGAGTTAAATTCTTATCCAGCAGGATCTGTTTAATTTTGTCATTTATATTTATCATACACGTTATAATAGGATTGGGTTTACTAGTACAAATATAAATGTAATGTGGTTTGTTTATGTAAATTTACAAAATAAAATAGCCACACTATTGGGTGTGGCTATGTAAACTTTACAATTGTATTTTATGATATTGATAATGGTTAATTATACAGATGTATATTCAACTGATCAGTTAAACGGAAACGCTGTTTTCTCGAAGCGCATCGTTGAGTGACGTTTTAAGATCAGTTGATTCTTTCCGCTGGCCAATAATTATAGCGCAGGGAACATGAAACTCGCCGGCGGGGAATTGTTTAGCATAACTACCGGGAATCACAACGGAGTTAGCAGGAACGAACCCTTTATACTCGACAGGTTTAGCACCCGTTACGTCAATAATTTTTGATGATCCTGTAATGGTAACCCCGGCACCTAATACAGCCCGCTTACCAATGTGGGCTCCCTCAACGACAATGCAGCGTGAACCAATAAAAGCGCCATCTTCTATTATAACGGGAGCCGCCTGGGGTGGTTCAAGAACTCCGCCTATTCCGACGCCCCCACTCAGGTGAACATCTTTACCAATCTGAGCACAGCTCCCAACGGTGGCCCAAGTGTCAACCATGGTCCGTTCGTCAACATAGGCTCCTATGTTGACATAGGAAGGCATTAAAATAACACCCGGTGCCTGATAGGAACCAAATCGCGCAACGGCTGGCGGAACGGCTCTGACTTTGGCTTCTGCAAAATTAGTCTTTAGTGGGATCTTATCATTGAAGGTAAAGATGCCTACTTCTTCAGCTTTCATTTGCTGACTGACAAAATAAAGCAGGATCGCTTTTTTTACCCATTCATTTACCGTCCAGCTATCAGATTCGCTAACGGGCGGGGTGGCTACCCGGAGCTCTCCCCTATCTAATTGATTTATTACGTCTCTAATCAGTTTGATGGATTCTGGTTGGGAAAGCAATTCCCGATTAGTCCAAATTTCGTCAATTCTCTCGTTCATTTAATTAAAGTAAAAGTTCACACATGGCTATATAACTAATTGAATATAAGCCGATTAATTTTGTCGACCAAATTTTATATTGTTATATAACGATATTATAAACAGGTGGTATTTCCTTTTTTCAAAGGTAACACCAAGACATGTATAGTTGAAATATAACGGCTCAAATAATTTAAAACTCAAAAAGATTGATCTGATAACTCCCGCCAATACTAGTATAAGAATAGCTCAACTGGTCGAGAGCATCGGGTCTGTGTATATCTGGTTTGACACCTGATCCGATTACTGTGCGCTTATATCTGATCACTTTGATGTTATTATGTAACAAACTCTGGTTAGGGTATAAAGACGAGTCTCATTTGCTAGCGTCCTTAGATAGTAACCCTGGCTTGCTCTTACCTAAAGAGAGGAAGAGCTGAAGGATCTTCTGTTGTACTAATCACTCTCTATCCGGTCACTGTCGAAAAAGTGCTTTTGATACCTGGCCCTATTCCTTTCCATTACCTAAAAAAGCTTATAATAGATTCTGCAAAAATTGGGCCGATATAAAATCCGAATAACGAAAGTCATGCATCCATCTAAATAAGCTTACTTATATTAGGTGAGCTAGTATTTCTGCTGCTATACACAAGGAACTTTCTTATGGATGCTAGCCGGCCTTTACTTGTGCCAGGCCCTGGCTGAGAAGTAATTCCACACTTGGTGTGGTATTATCTCTATACAGGGATAATTAGTGTGTTGTATCGAATTGCAGAGATTAGGATTGAATAGATACTGTCACTAGTCACTACATGCTAAAATTATAAATAAGAGTCCGTATAAAGATATATATATATAGCGCTACTGCTAATCATTCTCAAGATTAATCCCTGTTCTAAACAGCATAGGATTTACTTGTTGAATGCGGTTAATGCACTATCGTACGGAGGATTTTATAATAACCCCACTCCTATTAGCAAAAAAAAGTACTTTTTAGTAATATAGGTGAATTAGTAAGATTTTAGCATAAATAATAGCAAATACTAAATAATATTAGCATAAAATACTAAAAAAGCTAATTATATTTAGCAAAATACTAGTTTTATACTAAAATATTTGCCTTATAATACTAAATACTAAACCCCTACCCTATTTGCTAAATATAGCTACTAATTAGATATATCTGCAAAAGGCTATTTTATCTGTTATATTTGACCCCGAAAACAAACCAATTTTCTCTGTACATGGAAAAAATACGCGTTGCAATTAACGGCTTTGGCCGTATTGGGCGGTTATCGTTCAGAAGACTACTTGAAAAAGAAAACATTGAAATCGTTGCTATCAACGACCTAACCGATAATGCGACACTGGCGCATTTATTAAAGTATGATTCCGTTCACGGGAAATTCACGGGCACAGTAACATCAGACAGTGATAGTTTAACCGTAAATGGTGTACGTATCAACGCTTACGCCGAACGCGATCCCAAACAGCTTCCCTGGAGTGACTTAAAGGTAGATGTAGTTCTGGAATCAACCGGACGTTTCGTAGACGAAGCCGGTGCAGGAATGCACTTACAGGCTGGTGCTAAGAAAGTAGTTATCTCTGCTCCTGCTAAAGGCAATATTCCTACGGTAGTTCTGGGCGTAAATGATGACACGCTGACGGGTTCAGAAACGATTATTTCGAACGCGTCTTGCACAACAAACTGCCTCGCCCCAATGGCGAAAGTATTAGATGATGTTTTTGGTATCGAGAAAGGATACATGACAACCATCCACGCTTATACGGCTGATCAGAATCTGCAGGATGCTCCTCACTCGGATCTACGCCGGGCACGGGCAGCTGCGCTGTCAATTGTCCCGACCTCTACCGGTGCCGCTAAAGCAGTAGGTCTTGTTTTACCTCAGTTAAAAGGTAAACTGGACGGTAACGCGATGCGCGTACCGACACCAGATGGATCATTAACGGATCTGACGGTGGTCCTGAAGCGCGAAGCCTCTATCCAAGAGATTAATGATGCCATTAAACAAGCGTCTGAAACAACCTTGAAAGGAATTCTGGAGTACAACACCGACGAAATCGTCTCGATTGACATCGTGGGCAACCCTCACTCCTGCATTTTCGATTCAAAATTGACAGCGGCCAATGGAACATTGGTGAAAGTTGTTGGCTGGTACGATAACGAATTCGGCTACTCAAGCCGGGTTGCTGACTTAATAGCCAAGTTATTTTAATAATGTAAACTACGGTTAATGGAAATTGTAAATTAACATAGTTCAACAATAACCATTGACATAAGTTAATTACATAAGTGAATATACAAATGGGTGTGATTAAGTTAAATCACACCCATTTTACATTGTAAATAGTTAATTGTAAATCCTTTGTCGAAAAAGAGCTGTTCATATTTCGTTTTAATTCCCAAATGTATATCGTTCAATGGGGAGTTATATAGATCAGTTGTGTATTGTAAATCGGCAACCCGAGCTTGTTTGACCTGATCAAGACTATAGGCAAATAACTCAGGACTATCTGTCTTTAAATGCAGGGTGCCCCCCGCCACCAATAACCGCTGGTAGGTCGATAAAAAACGAGGATGGGTCAGCCTGTGCTTCTCCTGCTTGGGGCGTGGCTGCGGATCTGGAAATGTGATCCAGATTTCATTGACTTCCCCAGCTCTAAAAAACTCCGTCAGGAAATTAATATCCGTTCGTAGAAACGCTACATTCCGTAGCCCCAACGTTTGGGCGGCCCTGGACCCACGAGCGATCCGATCTCCTTTAATATCGACTCCGATGAAATTTACCTCCGGAAAAGCCTGGGCTAACCCAACCGTGTATTCTCCCTTCCCACAGGCCAATTCGAGCACAATAGGGTTCGTATTGTTAAAATAATCTGTTCGCCAGTTTCCGCGAATGGTTTTGTAAAGGGGTTTACCAACTTCAATAACATTTGCGCTTTCTGCATTTTGCAGAAAGCGATGCGTTTTTCTACGTGTCACGGTGGTTATAAATTAGTTAATTCGGCAATGGTATAGTTGCTACCGGTTATCAGGATTAAATCATCAGCCGCCGAATCCCGTATTGCCGCCGACAGGGCTGTATTGACATCGGAATAAACGGCCCCCATCCGACCCACCAGAGCAGCTTCTGCCTGTAGAACAGGAGCGGGTAAGGAACGGGGTGTCTGGGCCTGACAAAAGTAATAAGCAGCCGTTTTCGGAAGTACATCCAGAATATGACCCCGGTCTTTGTCGGCTACCAGACCGATAACAATGCGTAGACGGGCATACGGCAGAGACTGAATGGTCTGGAATAACGCGTCCAGACCCGGCCGATTATGTGCCGTATCGGCAATCACGCGTGGATGATCCTGTACTGTCTGGAAACGGCCTTTAAGACCGGTTAACGAGGTGACGGCCCCTAGCCCAGCCTGCTCGGCGGTCAATGAAACCGGAAACTGGGGTTGCAGTACCTCGACAGTGGCCAGTACCGCCGGAAGATTTTTCATTTGATACGCCCCTAATAAATCGAGGGTAAGGGAAAAGACCGGCCCGTTGTCTCGCGAAACCCGGAGGTGCCGTATGCCCTCCACAATCCCATCGTCCTGTATCGTATATTGTTGATCAGCGAAGGCAATGGGCGCCTGTAGGGATTCGGCTACCGACTGGAATACCGCCTTGGTTTCCGGATGCGTCTCGCCGATGAGTACCGGAACGCCCGGCTTGATGATGCCCGCTTTTTCCCCGGCGATCTGCGGGAGGGTATCGCCCAGTATATCGGTATGGTCATAACCGATGTTCGTGATGACAGAGGCTACGGGAGTAATGACATTTGTTGAATCGAGCCGACCGCCCAGACCTACTTCAATCAGCGCAATATCGACCGCTTCCCGCGCAAAGTAAGCGAAGGCCATCGCCACGGTCACTTCGAAGAAAGACGGTTCGATTCGCTCGATCGTTCCCTGTTGCTCCTCAACGAAACGGGCGACCTCCTCTTCCGGAATGGGCTGGCCATTGAGCCGGATACGCTCGGTGAACGAACGAAGGTGGGGCGATGTGTACAAGCCAACCCGATACCCGGCCGATTGGTAAATAGCGGCCAGCATATGAGACGTGCTGCCTTTCCCATTGGTACCGGCAACGTGAATACTGGTAAACTGATCCTGGGGATTCCCCAGCGCTTCACACAATAAAAGGGTATTGCCCAGACCGGGTTTAATGGCTTTAGCCCCGATCCGGTGAAAAACTGGGAGCCGACTGTACAGATAGTCGATTGCTTCCGCGTACTGCATTAATCTTTGGACTTAATGATAAAGGTAATTGTACCGGTGGCCGTGGGCGGAGTCGCCCCTCCTTTCGGACGTAGCCGCAGCCGCTGCACCGCTTTGCGGTATACTTCAGCAACGGAGGGGCTTACAGTACTTTGCAATTGCTGAATCCGGGTGATATCGCCCCCATCGTCAACGGTAATCTTAAACACGATCTTTCCCGTCTCGTCTGAGTCGTCGTTTATGCTGGGGCGACTCGCCATCGACCAGCCCGACACATCAAAAGCAACCCCGGATGATGACCCGCCCGGGGTTCCGTAGAACTCCTTGGCATTGATTTTACCATTGGGATTCCCTTTGTCGCCAACCCCACTGGCGTCATCGCCGTTGTTATTCCCGCCCGTACCCGCGGCTTTACCGACGGTGCCATTCGACCCACCCCCACCCGATGATTTCTTGAAAAGAGCGTCGTTGTTAACGGTTTCTACTTTTTTAGGCGGTGCGGGGGGAGCCGGGCGTTCAACGGGGGCCGTTGCTTTGGGGGATTCAACCCGTTTGGGCTCAGGCCGTTCGGGCGTCGTAACGGGGCTTTCGGCTTTACTGGCAATGAGTGGTTTCTCCGTTGCCGTTTTAGCCGGTTTAGCCTCCTCCACTTTGGGCGACGGGGTAACCCGGGTCTTTTCGAGCCGGGGAGTCGTGTTTACTTTGGGGTTAGGGCGCTTGTCGGCCGCTTTCACATCGACCGGATTGGGCGAATCCGACGCTTTGTTATACGTCTGAATACGGCCACTCCCCCGGGCATCGGTACCAAAGTTCACTTCGACAAATTGAATGGGGGGCGGATTCGGAACCGAATGAGAAAGGTTGACCAGGAACAGCAGGGCCACCAGGAGGACATTGATGAGGAGGGCGCCGACAAAGGACTTTACCCTGATTTCATCCTCATTTTCAAAGGTGATACGGTTCATGAGGGGATGGTTTTTCGTTAATAACGCTGGAACTGGCGGCTTCGTTTATTACTGGATCGATACAGAACGTCTGCAGGTCGGCAAAGTAACAGAAAATTCAGGAGAGAAGAGAGGTTGTTGGCCCGTTGATCGGCCGTGATAACCCGATACTGATCGACTGGTTAGCCGGTAGCCGAATGGGAAACGTGTACATTTCTGATCACGAAATGGGAGAACGTCAGGTTGAGGTGTATCTTTGATTTGCGGAGAGCGCAGAGCCGTTTTCTCCCATAATCCTTCCTTAAACACATAATCGGTACTGTATGAATGATGTATACGAGTTTTTTCAACGACTCACGGACGTAAGCGACTGGCCTCCCCGTTGGCTATGTGGTCGGTGGACAGACTTTCACGGCTGGCTTTATCTCCTGTCGGACTTAACCATCTGGTTAGCCTACATGGCTATCCCCCTCATCCTGATTCGGTTTCTGCTTGTTAAGAAGGGGGTGCCCCTTTCCGGTGTTTTTGTGCTGTTCGGGGCGTTCATTTTACTGTGTGGACTTACGCATTTGCTGGACGCCGTTATGTTCTGGTGGCCAGCTTACCGCATCAATGCCCTCATCCGTTTTTTGACGGCGGGGGTATCGATTGCCACGGTACTCGCCCTGATCCGGTATTTCGATGAAGCAATTGGGTTGCGGACCTCCGGGGAATATGACCGGGAGCTCTCCTTTCGGCAACAAGCCATGCAGGAGTTATCCAGATCGAATGAAGAATTACAGCAATTTGCCTATATAGCTTCCCACGACTTACAATCCCCCCTGAAAACGATCGTCAATTACTTGTCGTTACTGGAAATCAAGCACCAGCAACAACTCGATCCCGAAGCCCTTAAACTGATCAATGGGTCGACCGCTGCCGCCGAACGAATGCGGATCCTGATTAATGATCTGCTGGATTTTTCCCGCATAGGAACGGAAATCGACTTTGACCAGGTGGACCTCAACGAGTTATTGGCGGAGATCGTAGAAGATCAGCTAACGGAGATCCGGTCGACAGGTGCTACCGTCGACATCGGGCCGCTGCCGACCATCAGGGCCCATCGAACGGACCTCAAACAGGTCTTTCAGAATCTACTGACCAATGGGTTGAAATACAGACGTGCCGATGTGACCCCGGTCATTCGGATCAGGGCGGTCGATGAGGGCAATCAATTTCGGTTTACCATACAGGATAATGGCATTGGGATTGATGCCAAATACTACGGTCGGATCTTCCAGATTTTTCAGCGGCTACACGGACGAAATGAATACCCGGGCACGGGCATTGGCCTGGCCACCTGCAAAAAAGTGGTCGATATTTACGGCGGGCAGATTGGCCTCGATAGTACGGTTGGCGTCGGTACAACTTTTTTTGTCGTTATCCCCAAAGTTATTAAAACAAGTCAGCAGTATGCCCAGGCCCATTCACTGTATCCTGCTCATTGACGATGACCCGGATGATAACTTCTTTCATCAACTGGCCATTGAAGAGTCCAATCTGTGCGATCAGGTTCGGGTAGTGACCAGTGGAACCCAGGCGTTGACGTACTTACAGGAAACCAGCCATCCGGATTACATTAAACCGGATATCCTATTTGTCGATGTTAATATGCCCGGTATGAATGGCTTCGAGTTTTTAGCCGACTACAGCCAGCTCGATGCTCCGTTAAAGGGACGGGTGGTTGTGGTGATGCTCACCACCTCGATCAGTTCCCTGGATAAACAACGGACAAATTTATTACCCGGCATAAACTTATTCCGGCCAAAACCCCTCACCATCGCCTTACTCAATGAATTGGTTTCTACCTATTTTTCATAAAAAGGCCAGTCAACAGGTTCTTAGCAATTTGTGAACAAAAGACTGTCACGTCCCCTATGCCCGTTCTTCAACCCATTGTCAACCTGGCCGACCTTCTTTATCGAAAAGGAATTACCGATGTTGTTATTTCCCCAGGCTCGCGCTCCGCTCCGCTCACCCTGGCCGTGGCGCGTCATCCGCATCTTCGAACCCGGGTAATGGCCGATGAACGGTCCGCCTGCTTTGTCGCCCTGGGGATGGCGCTTCAAAGCCGACGAACGGTAGCCGTCATCTGTACGTCAGGAAGTGCTGTCTATAACCTGGCCCCGGCGGTGGCCGAGGCCTTCTTCGGGCAGGTGCCCCTCCTGCTGCTCACCGCCGACCGCCCCCATGAATGGCTTCACCAGCAGGATGGGCAAACCATCGACCAGGCCGGTCTGTTCGGTTCGCACGTGAAGCGCAGTTACGATCTTCCCGCCGACTATGCCCACCCGGATGCCCGCTGGTTCATCGAGCGCTCGGTCAATGAAGCCATCAACTTAAGTCAATTGTACCCGACCGGGCCGGTTCACATCAATGTACCCCTGCGGGAGCCGTTCTACCCCGGCCCCGACGAACCATTTTTGGCCCAACCCGTTCGGATCATCGACACCTGCCCGGCAACGCTTACCCTGTCGGCCGACACCTGGCGCGGGTTGATGACGGACTGGGAACAGAGTGAACGGACCCTCCTGGCGGTTGGTCAGATTCCATACGATCCCGCTCTGCTGGCTGTTCTCCGGAAATTGAGTGATGAGATGGGCATTCCGGTGGTGGGAGAGATCGTCAGTCAGGTTGCCCGGAACGATGTGTTCATCACCCGGTCCGATACCTTTCTGTCTGGGCTGGATGAACAGACCGGGCAGTCGCTCCGCCCAACGTTACTCCTCACGATTGGCAACTCATTTCTAACCCGAAACCTGAAAACGTTTCTTCGTCAGTTTCCGGCGCACAGGCACTGGCACATCCAGCCCACCACTGACCGGATCAATGATTCGCTGCAGAGCCTGACGAAACTGATCCCCGCCGAACCGCTGTCTTTCCTGGAGAAACTGTATGCCGACCTGGACTATCAGCGATTTTTACAGGGCGATGAAGACGAAGAGACCCAGGCATTCCTCCAGCGATGGCAAACCATTGATCGGCAGGCAAGCCGACTTGTTAACAAAACGTGGCTATCGGCCTCTGGCCAGCTTACCGATTGGTTGGCCGTACAGGTTACGCTGGAACACCTGCCGGCACAGTCCCTGCTTCACCTGGCCAACAGCATGCCCGTACGATATGCCAACCTCTGCGGACTGGCCGAGGAAAAACAGATACCGGTGTCGGCCAACCGGGGAGTCAGTGGGATTGACGGCTGCTTGAGTACCGCCGTCGGCGCTGCCCTGATGACCGATAAACTCGTTACCCTGCTGATTGGCGATGTCGCGTTTTTTTATGACCGCAATGCCCTCTGGTCGGCACCGGTGCCGCCTAACCTGCGTATCGTCCTATTAAACAATGACAGCGGGCACATTTTCCGGATCATCGACGGGCCGGGCCGCCAGCCCGAGCTAGAAACCTATTTTGAAACCCCGCATGGGTATACGGCCAAAAATACGGCCGATGATGCGAAACTCGTCTATACCAAATGTGACTCGCTCGAAACGCTGACCGCCCTCCTCCCCGATTTCTTCCAGCCCGGCCCCTCGGCCAGACTCCTTGAAATCACAACGGATAAACGGGCCAATCAGGAACAGTTCGCGGCCTATAAAACACAGCTACTAACGCTACACTAATAGCAACAGACAAAAACTAAACCTGTAGTTATAGTTAATCAATTCCCTGTTGAGCGTTATTTTCGGGTACGCTCAACGTAGCTGCCTATCGACAGTGTAAAGCCCGTTCGCGCTTTGCCTGTTCATCACCCGCTGATTCGCCCCGGCGCCAGGCATCACAAGCTTCGGCCGGGTGGCCGAGCGACTGTTCAGTCGTCCCGATGTAATAATAAAGCTGGTCGACCGAAGCATCTAATTTCTCAGCCTGCCGAAAGGCCGCCAGTGCCGGAGCCGCCTGCTTTTGGCGGAGGTAGTACAATCCCAGGGTCCGGTGGGCCCAGGCATTCTGGTTGTCCCGCTGCAGGGATTCCTCTACCAGGGGCAACGCTTCGGCCGGTCGGTTGAGCATGAGCAACAGATACGCTTTGTTGTTGAGGTAGTAGGGTTGACGGGGTTGCACCGCCAGCGCCCGGTCGACAAACGCCAGGGCTTCAGTGAAATTACCGACATGGGCCAGGAGCAGACTCTGGTTGTTGAGGGCCGCATCCTGTTTGGGGTTCAGCGCCAGCGCCCGCTTGATATCCTGGCTTGCCGACGCATAATCTTTCTGACTATAAGACAAAGCTCCCCGGTTGGTTAATGCCTCCACATTAGCGGGGTTCAGTTGCAGCGCTCTGTCGTAGGCCACCTGCGCCTGCGCGGGATTATTGAGCCGGACGTAGGCATCGGCCAGACGAGTCTGGTAAAAGGTCGAATCCCGGTACTGCTTCTCGATATGCTGCAAATCCGTTACACTCCCGGCGGCATCCCCCGTTTCCAGCAACACCTCGGCCCGGTTGAAGTAAGCCGTTCCAAAATCTGGATCGATCTGGATCGCGCGGGTATAATCGGCCAGGGCCCCCTCCCGATCATCGTCCCTGAATTTGGCTAACCCCCGGTTGTTGTAGGCATCGGCAAAATCCGACTTTTTTGAGATGGCTTCTGAATAAAATCGGATAGCGTCTTTATATTCGCGTTTTTGGAGCTGCACATTCCCTTTCAGGAAAAACTGAGCTGCTTCATCGGTTGCATCGTTTTTACAGGATGAATTGATCGATAAACCAACCAGACCAACGATCAGCCAGACAACCATTCGGGCACACCGATCCGTTACCGTTGTGTACCTACCCCACCAAGTCCCAAAAAAAGCATCACTTATCATTCTTACCTTATCGTTGTTATCATGCGTTTTGTTCAGGAGATTCCGCACCCTCATTTCCGCATTGGCTTGTACGCCTGGAATGGCAAATATATCGTCAAAATCGAAGCCGGTCCCTATGAGCAGACCTATAAGATCAGCGAAATGGACATTACCGATCCCGAATCCGTGCCGAACTGGCTCGACGAGCCCTTTCTGAACCGGGTAGCGAAGCGGTTTCAGGAGATGGCCCTCGACTGGCAGGAAGCCGGCGAACGACATGACATAGATGTCTGAGCCCTTGTGGATACCGCTTTCGCCCATATCCATCCCCAACTAACTGAAATCCCGCCGTCTGTCAAGGGCTACATCACCGCCGAAGGGCAGCCCGGCGCAGGCGCTACGTTCCCCATGCGCTTGCCGACGCATCGATAAATTACCTCTACCCGGTGATAGGGTCGGTTAGGGTTGCCCCCGATTGACCTGGCGAACAAAAAAGGGGCGGATAAAGATGAACGTCAGTATCCAGAAAACAAGCGCCCCCAACCCGTTTTGGTAGTCGGGCCCGTAGTCGATTGACATAAAATCATTGACCGACGGATCATAATAGGCCATCAGCGTCGCAGGGGGCTTTATGGTTTCGAAGTCCCGCTCACTGATGGGGATAACGCGTTCCTGCTGCTGGTATCGGATGGTGGCCTGGTAGTCATACCAGGGTGTACTGGAGATTAAATGACGCCTGCTGGACTGACGGCGTTGAGCAATCCGATCCGTGTCCAGCACCTGTACGCGTATGGGCTGACCGGCGGTTTTCAGGTGCTGATAATAGCGGACGTACTGCCAGCCATCATAGGTAAAAAAAACAGCCGCCAACCCCAGGGCCCCGACGAACACGACCCGGGCCAGTTCCGATAAATAGGGAATGGGAAGGATTGACTGGATGACTCCGCAGGTCAGAAAAAACGAGGCAATCGTCAACAAAATACACAGGCCCAACAGCCGATTCAGCTTACTGAACGCCCGCACCGTTGACCAGTCGATCAGGCGGGATTGACGGGTCGACTGGTCAAACTGAAGGCTACTCCCGGGCCCCGGTTGCCGAAGCGCATCATAGTCGGGATGGTACAACAACGACACCCGGTCGCCTGCGCTCACATAGGAACTATCCATGACATACCGGGTCATGTAGGCCTTCCCCCGGTACGAAAGCGTTAAATAGGCACTGCGACTCAACATATCCTGCCATGACCGCTGGTTGTGGTCGGCCTGGCTGACCCGCAGGGAGATCAACTGCCCTTCCGTGTCAAACGCCTGCTGGATGCGGGCATCCCGGTACTGCCCCCAGACCAGCCACGTACAAACGACCAGAATCAACGCAACGACCAGCGACACCAGGAAACTATAAACACGCCCTACGGTAGAAATGACTTGTTGGACCATGCGAGACAGCCTGCCCGAAAGCGGCCTTTTTTACTAAATGTACAGGATTAGGAAATCAGCGCGACCGATCCGTTCGTAAACGGTACGAACGAATCCTATAATCGCTCTACCAGCCCGTTAAGGAACCCTGTCCTATAACAACGGGTTATGGTGGATAACGATAAGTTGGGTGAATTGCGAACAAAACAGGGCTAAAAACGCTTATACTTGCACAAGAAACAGGACGCCGGGGCTTACCGGCGTTTCGTTTTACTGAATTAGTTGATTAAATCTATAGACAATATACCTTACTCATGGCTATTCAACTGACCGACAATGTTAGCCCGGCCGCCCGGCGTGATATTCTGGATCTGGAGCAGAAAATCAGTTCCTTTCGCGTGGGCGACATAGCCGATGAGGCCTTTCGTAAGTTCCGGCTTACTCGGGGCGTATACGGCCAGCGGCAACCGGGGGTTCAGATGATTCGCATCAAGCTGCCTCATGGCCGGATTACGGCGGATCAGTTGGTGCGCATTGCCGACCTGTCGGACAAATACGCAACGGGTAATCTCCACGCCACCACCCGGCAGGATATCCAGTTGCACTTCGTCAAACTGGCCGATTCTCCCCAGCTCTGGGCTGAACTTGAAGACGCGGGCATTACCCTGAAAGAAGCCTGTGGCAACACCGTTCGTAACGTGACGGGATCGGCCCGGGCGGGCATCGACCCGCTGGAACCGTTCGATATTACTCCCCACGCGTACTATATCTTCGACTATTTCCTGCGCAACCCTATTTGTCAGGATATGGGTCGCAAATTCAAGATCTCCCTCTCCTCCAGCGAAACCGATTCGGCGTATGGCTACATGCACGATGTGGGCCTGGTGGCGCGGATCCAGGATGGAAAACGGGGCTTTAAAGTAATGCTGGGCGGTGGCCTGGGCGCTCAGCCCTTTTCGGCACAGACCGCGTTCGAGTTTCTGGAAGAAGACAGGGTGATTCCTTTCATTGAAGGGGTCATTCGGGTATTCGATCGCTATGGCGAACGCCAGAAACGCCACAAGGCCCGGATGAAGTACCTGCTCAATGATATTGGGCTGGACGAACTGCTGAGCCGGGTCGAGGCCGAAACCCCCGCCTTAAAGACTAAAACGTTTTCGATAAACGGATTACCGGATTCAGTAGGTGTGCAGTACCCGGATCGACCCGATGCAGCTAACTACCAACCAAACACGGGTCAAGCGCAGACCGAAAACCCAACATTCACGACCTGGTTCAAAACCAACGTTTTCGAACAGAAGCAACCCGGCTGGTATGCCGTGCAATTGCGGGTACTACTGGGCGATATGCACTCGGATACGGCCCGGGCGCTGGCCGCTATTGTGAAGCAGTATGCTGCCGACGACATCCGGGTAACAGTCAACCAGGGATACTTGCTGCGGTTTATCCGCCCCGAAGATCTGCCCGCGGTTTATGCCGCGCTGGACGCGCTGGGGCTGGCCAATCCGGGTTTCGACACGACCGCCGACATTACGACCTGCCCCGGGACGGATACCTGTAACCTCGCCATTTCGAGCAGCTACGGCATTACCCGGGCGCTGGAAAGTATGATGCACGACGAGTTCCCCGATCTGGTTTTCAACGACGACATCAAGATCAAGATTTCAGGTTGTATGAACGGTTGCGGCCAGCACTCGGTCGCCAACATTGGTTACCACGGCTCTTCCCTGAAAAACGGAGCTTATGTGCTGCCGGCGTTACAGGTATTGCTGGGCGGTGGCTTCAACGGCAAAGGCGAAGGACTGATTGCCGACAAAGTCATTAAGATTCCGGCCAAACGTGGTCCTGATTCACTGCGGTATTTACTCCGCGATTTCGAGGCCAATGCCTTCGATGGCGAGTACTACAGCGATTATTACGCACGGCAGGGGAAAAACTATTTTTACCAGTTGCTGAAACCCCTCGCCGATCTGAAGACCCTCGTGGACAGCGATTACATCGACTGGGACCATACCGAGCAGTATGTAACGGAAGTGGGCGTGGGCGAATGCGCCAGTGTGCTGATCGATCTGGTCGCCACGACGTTAACCGAAGCCACCGAAAAACTAGGCTGGGCTCGGGAAGCGCTGGCCGAAAGCCGGTGGGCCGATGCCCTCTATCATACCTACAACGTGTTCATTACCGGTGCCCGGGCTGCGCTGATGAGTCGCGATATACCCACCAATACCCAGCACGGGATTGTGAGTGATTTCGACAAAACCTTTGCGGCACAACCGGATTTCCACCAGGCAGAAGGCGACTTCAAATCCCTGGTGTTCAGCATAAACAAGGAAGAACCATCCGCGGGGTTTGCCACCCGGTTTCTGGCGCAGGGCGAGGCTTTCCTCCAAGCCGTACAGGCTTTCCGAGAAAAGCAGATCGAGCAGGAAGGCGCCCCCGAACTGCAGGAGCTGACCCAGGCGCAGGATAGTTAAAAAGTGATTGACTGCCTGAATGATTGATTGACTACCATCCGGTGATCTCAATCAATCATTCAGGCAGTCAACAACTCAATCATTCAAAAATGAAACTCACTCTCGTAGGCGCGGGGCCAGGCGACCCGGATTTGATCACGGTAAAGGGAATCAAGGCGTTGCAGCAGGCCGATGTGGTCATGTATGACGCCCTGGTTCATCCGGACCTGCTCGACTATTGCCGTCCCGATACCCTGAAGGTGTATGTGGGAAAACGGCGGGGTGCCTATTCCTGCATGCAGGAAGACATCAACCCGCTGATTGTGCATTATGCGCAGCAGTATGGTCACGTTGTCCGGCTGAAAGGCGGTGACTCGTTTGTGTTCGGCCGGGGGTTCGAAGAGATCGAATTCGCCCGTCAGCACGGCATCGAAACCCAGGTCGTACCGGGTTTGTCGAGTAGTTATGCCGTTCCAGCCTCGGCCAATATCCCCCTAACTACCCGGGGTGTTTCGGAAAGTTTCTGGGTGGTAACGGGAACGACCAAAGCGGGGCAACTCTCCGCCGACCTCCACCTGGCCGCCCAGTCCACGGCAACCGTTGTCATTCTGATGGGAATGCATAAACTGGCGGACATCATGGCCGTTTTTGCCGCTTGCGGAAAAGCTGAAACGCCGGTTGCCATCATTCAGCATGGAACGTTGCCCAACCAGCAACAGGTCGTTGGCCGTGTTCAGGATATTCGTGATCGGGTCGCTGAAGCGGGTATTGACAACCCGGCGATCATTGTCATTGGCGAAGTTGCTGGACTTACATTGGCGGATGTTCAGTTGGTTACCCAGGCCAATGACGTTGTTAATTTAGATTGACGGTAGCGTATTGATCCTTTCTCATTAAAAGACCCTTCCTGAAAGAGCTAGATGACTGGTTCTTTCAGGAAGGGTCTTTTAATGGCATCCGGCAACGATCAGACCGACTTGCCTATTCATCCTACCCGGGCCTTATTCAACAAACCAGCTGTTTCCTACATACCCCGTACCGGATGGGGCTGGTATAGTTCTTCCAGAGAATGGATCTCCTCATCGGACAGTTTCACGGATAAAGCAGCCACGGCGTCTTCGATATGTCCCGGTTTACTGGCGCCAATGATCGGTGCCGTGATGACCGGTTTGCTCAGCATCCAGGCCAGAGCCACCTGCGCATTGGGAATACCACGCTGCCGGGCAACGTCGGATACGCGATCGGCGATGGCAAAATCAGCTTCGCTGTACAATGATTTACCAAACGTGTCGGTGCGGGCCCGTTCGGTTTCGTTCCGCTCATGGCTACGTCCGCCAGTCAGCAGACCACGCGCCAGGGGCGACCAGGGAATTACGGCAATCTTCTGGTCGGCGCAGAAGGGCAACATTTCCCGCTCCTCTTCCCGATACACCAGATTGTAGTGGGGCTGCATGGATACAAAACGGGTCCAGCCCCGGAGGTCGGCCGTGTATTGGGCCTTGGCAAACTGCCAGCTATACATGGACGAAGCCCCAATGTACCGGGCTTTCCCCGCTTTCACCACATCGTGCAGGGCTTCCATGGTTTCCTCGATGGGACTGTTGTTATCCCAGCGGTGAATCTGGTAGAGATCCACATAATCGGTACCCAGTCGCGTAAGGCTGGCGTCGATGGCACGCATAATGTGCTTGCGCGACAGGCCCTTGTCATTGGGTCCGGGGCCCATGGGGTTAAATACCTTGGTGGCCAGGACAACCTCATCGCGCCGGGCAAAGTCACGCAGCGCCCGGCCCACTACTTCTTCGCTCATCCCGCCAGAATACACATCGGCGGTATCGAAAAAGTTGATGCCCAGTTCCAGCGCTTTCTGAATAAACGGGCGGCTTTGTTCTTCATCCAGCGCCCAGGGCCAGCGCTCAGTGGGTATTCCATAGGTCATTGTCCCCAGACAAATGGGGGAAACCAGCATACCGGTATTTCCAAATCGAGTGTATTCCATAGGGTTTTACGCTTTTCTTGACGACATCGATGTATTTCTATGATCCTGTAAGGGTGCCATCCTGCTATCAAGGATATACTATCTACCCTGCTGGCAGGCCTTTTGTTATAATCCGCATTGGCAAGGTTTGATTTTTTGAGGCTGGGATTATCAGGCAGCTTAAAAGCCGAAACGGTGTAAAAAAAGCAGATTATCGGCCAATCAATACATAACAGGTTGTTTATCTGCTTCTTGTTATTTTACTTTGTAATTCAAAGTACTTTAAATAAAAGCTATCTACGATATCATCAGAATGGCCTAGGCCCATGACGAAGGTAGCAAAACGACCAACACCTATTTGTACCCTTACTTTAAACATACCATGCAGGCAGAGATCAGGAACAACCTGGGCAATCCCGGACAGCTCGAACAATTGTACCGGAATAATAGGATAGAGTTCAAAAGAGCGTTTAATCTTATATATGCAGACATTCAAGAAAATATATCTGCTCAAATCTGGCATGAACGGCTCAATTTTGAGAAAGAGGTTATTTCCTGGGGGTCAGGCAGGGAATTGATGGTTGTGATTGCGCTTTCGTTCCTGGCTGGGTTACTTGCTAAATTCCCCAATTTTTTCGGCATTAACCCGGAGTACTTCTATTCCCGAACTATCGCTTTCATCGTTTTCCCATTCCTGACGGCCTATTTTTCATGGAAGCAGAAACTTCCCCTAAAAACAGTGGCAATCAGTTCGTTCGTCATGGTAGCCTCGGCGCTCTACATGAACATTTTGCCTGACAATGACAAAAGCGATACCTTGAAGCTAGCCTGCCTTCACCTACCCTTATTCTTATGGACTATGCTGGGTTTTACGTATGCAGGAGGCAATCTGCAAAACGACCAGGGTCGATTGGATTTCCTCAGATACAATGGCGACCTGGTTGTGATGACCACGCTTATCCTGATTGCCGGGGGCGGCCTAACCGGGATTACGCTGGGGCTTTTTGGGCTTATTGATCTCAAGATAGAGAAATTCTATTTTCAGCACATTGCCATTTGGGGTCTGGCGGCTGCCCCAATTGTAGGCACCTATCTGGTTCAGTCAAATCCGCAATTGGTAAACAGGGTCTCTCCGGTAATTGCCAACGTGTTTACGCCCCTGGTTTTTGTAACCCTGGTCATTTATCTGGTAGCGGTTATTTACACCGGTAAGGATCCATACAGCAATAGAGAGTTTCTGTTGCTCTTTAATTTATTACTGATCGGGGTGATGGCCATCATCTTATTTTCCATTGCCGGAACCGCGCAGAACACCGGAAGTCGACTCAATACGCTGATGCTGTGCGGCCTGTCAATTGTGACAATCCTCCTGAATGGGATCGCCCTTTCAGCCATTTTATTCCGAATCTCCGAATGGGGCCTTACCCCAAACAAGCTTGCGATTTTAGGCGGCAACCTGCTTATTCTGACTCATCTCCTGCTTATTACGTATCGACTGATCCGAACAGTAAACGATCGCCATGAACTAGAGCGGGTAGAACGTAGCCTGCCGGCCTTTTTGCCCATTTATGGGTTGTGGGCAAGTGTGGTTACCTTTTTGTTTCCGGTTCTGTTTGGTTTCAAGTGAGTAGGCAATCCAGGTACTATAAAAAAAGCCCCTGCCGTTTCCGGCAGGGGCTTTTACACAATCATATGAATCAAAAAAATCCGGTAAATCCCGCCGGGCCGCCGAAGCGGTTTTACTTCACTTCTTCGTACGGTACATCCGAGACATTATCGCCCGTTGGCTGTCCCTGTCCGTTGGCGGCACCATTGCTGCCGTCTCCACCGAAATCGGCGCCATCGGCTGGGTTAGCCCCGGCTCCGTTAGTGGCACTGTACATTTCGGTCGATGCCGTTGCCCAGGCTGCGTTCAGCCCTTCCAGCGCACTGTCGATACCGGCTGCGTCGCGGGCACCGTGGGCCGTACGGAGCGTGGTCAGCGCTGCTTCGATGGCCGACTTGTTGCCTTCCGACAATTTGTCGCCGTATTCTTTCAGTTGCTTCTCGGTTTGGAAGATCATCGAGTCAGCTGCATTGACTTTCTCAACCGTTTCGCGTTCGGCTTTATCGGCCGCTTCGTTGGCTTTCGCTTCTTCGCGCATCCGGTTGATTTCAGCGTCGGTCAATCCGCTCGATGCTTCGATCCGGATTTTCTGCTCTTTGCCGGTGCCTTTATCTTTGGCCGTTACGTGCAGGATACCGTTGGCGTCCACGTCGAAGGTTACTTCGATCTGAGGCACACCCCGTGGTGCTGGTGGAATATCTGACAGGATAAACCGGCCTAACTGACGGTTTTGAGCTGCCATGGGGCGCTCACCCTGCAGGATGTTGATCTCAACGCTGGGCTGGTTGTCCGAGGCCGTCGAGTATACTTCCACTTTCTTGCTTGGAATCGTGGTGTTGGCATCCACCATTTTGGTAAATACACCACCCATCGTTTCGATACCGAGGGAAAGCGGGATAACGTCGAGCAGGAGAACGTCTTTCACCTCACCCGTCAACACACCGCCCTGAATAGCTGCGCCAATGGCTACGGCTTCGTCGGGATTAACGGCTTTGGATGGCTTCTTACCAAACAGTTTCTCTACTTCGTCCTGTACTTTTGGAATCCGGGTTGACCCACCTACCAGAATGACTTCGTCGATCTGACTGGCCGACAGACCAGCGTTTTTCAACGCCCGGCGGCAGGGTTCCAGACTGCGCTGAATCAGCGAATCAGCTAATTGCTCGAATTTCGCCCGGCTCAGCGTCCGGACAAGGTGTTTTGGAATACCGTTTACCGGCATGATATACGGCAGGTTGATTTCCGTTGAGTTGGAGCTCGACAGTTCAACTTTTGCCTTTTCAGCGGCTTCTTTCAGGCGTTGCAGGGCCATTGGGTCCTGCCGCAGATCGATGGCTTCATCTTTCTTGAATTCATCGGCGAGCCAGTCGATGATGACCTGGTCAAAATCGTCCCCACCCAGGTGTGTATCCCCGTCGGTCGATTTCACTTCAAATACACCATCACCCAGTTCCAGGATCGAAATATCGAATGTACCCCCACCCAGGTCGAATACGGCAATTTTCTGATCCTGATTGGTTTTATCCAACCCGTAAGCCAAAGCGGCTGCGGTTGGCTCGTTGATGATCCGTTTTACATCCAAACCAGCAATAGCGCCGGCTTCTTTGGTTGCCTGACGTTCTGCATCGTTAAAGTAAGCTGGTACCGTAATAACGGCTTCCGTCACCGTTTGTCCGAGGTAATCTTCGGCGGTCTGCTTCATTTTCTGCAAGATCAGAGCCGATAATTCCTGTGGCGTATATTGGCGGTCACCGATGCGAACGCGGGGCGTACTATTCGGGCCATTTTCAACGTCGTAAGCGACGTTTTTAATTTCATTCGTTACCTCACTATAGCGTTTACCCATAAAGCGCTTAATGGAGGAAATCGTATTTTTCGGGTTCGTGATGGCCTGACGTTTAGCGGGTGCGCCTACTTTGCGTTCGCCGTTGCCGTTATCCATAAATGCGACTACCGAGGGGGTGGTCCGTGCTCCTTCTGAGTTGGGGATCACGACCGGCTCGTTGCCTTCCATCACGGCCACGCACGAGTTCGTGGTGCCTAAGTCAATACCAATGATTTTTCCCATAATTGGATTTAGTTTCTTTTAATGCTGTGGTTGTAAACTGACAGACATAACCTTTCTATCAATACAAATGCCAGCCCGGGAAAATGTTTAAATTGCTGTCAGATTGTCATAATAATCCACTTTTATGGGCCATTATGACGTTTATTGAGCAACCCGTTTAAAATGTTGGCAGAGTTTTGCAGCCCATCAGGCCCCTAGCTAGTCAAAATGCTTATCAATCATGGCGTTCCTTAAAGCAATTCATCAACTTGTTGCCTTCTTACTGGAGATGGCGATGCTCATTTCGCTGGGTATGTGGGGGTTTCAGGGGGGCAGATCGATCGGGCTAAAGTACCTGATGGGCCTGGGTCTTCCGCTCCTGGCAGCTGGCTTGTGGGGCGTGCTGGCCGCTCCCCGATCGGCGCATCGGCTGGGACTCCCTTATCGGCTCCTGTTCAGCCTTGCCCTTTTTGGCCTGGCAGCAGCTTTACTTGACAAACTCGGCTACACCAGACTGGCCTTTGTTTTTGCTGGTGTGGCGCTCATCAGTGCGCTGCTGGAGTTGGTTTTCGACGAAGCAGCATAAGCGCAAAGCTGTTGCCGGAAGGCAACAGCAACCTGACAGGACTTGTCAAACATAAAAAAGGCAGCCCATAGGGACTGCCTTCTTCATTAAACATCGTTTCCGTTTATTTTCCTCCGAACAGGCCACCCAGCATACCGCCCAAGCCACCGCCATTACCGGCACCACCGCCTTGCTGACCGGCAACGCGCATCAGGTCGTTCATATCGAGTTTGCCATCGGCCATTGCCGACCCGGCCATGCCCATCCAGTCGATGCCCTGCTTACCGGTAGCCGCGCCCATAATTACGTTGCCATCAACGCTGGAGTCATTAGGATCGTTGGCTTTATGCATCAGTTTGCTCAACACCATGGGTACCACGGCAGTAGCTATAGACATCGCTACCTGGGGCGAAATACCCAGTTTGCTCATGAGATCCTGCTGCACATTCTGCTGAACGCCCTGTGTTACTGGATGATCATTAACGTTTCCCTGGCCCGTTAGCATGACAAGCAGGCCACCCAAACCGCCACCCTGAGCCTGTTGACCCAAGCCGCTCATGATGCTGCCAGCAACGGTCTGCATGACACTGTCGTTTTGGCTATTGGGAATAGCGGGATTGTTGATCACGGCCTGACCTGATTGCTGCTGCACCAGATTCATTAAGGTTTCTAGCATGATTTTATTTGTTTAATACTGGTTAACGAGAATAGGTGATTGGGTACGCGCCCTAAAATTAGACCGCCCTGGCCATATACTTTACCCCGAATCGGTTAATTTTAGGGTGAATCTACTTCCCCCTATGACGAACCAAAACCCGAAAAGTAGCGATGAGGTTTTAAAAAACATCTCCTTTAGCGATCAGGTCGGTCCTTTACTTCCCGATTTACTGTACCCAAGTGAATCGGATGAGCCCATTGAACCGGTAGCCTGTTACCTAAAGCAGCATGACCCGCTCACCGTTAGCCAGATCAAGGACTGGTTAATGCTACCGCCCGCTGTTTATGTTGACGAACAACCCGAAGCCGATTTTTGGGAGCCGGTTACTACAGACCAGGATTGGTATGGCGACGAGGAAAAAGCCCGGACAGCCAGGTTCCAGCAACTGAAAGAAATAGTTGAAAAAACATTGACCGTCCGTCAGGTATTCCGCGTCGGCGAATCAGAGATGGATGTTTATCTACTGGGCCGTCAGGATGATGGCGAACGAGCGGGAATCAAAACGAGAAGTATTCAGACGTAGCAAAAAGCGGGGAGACAATAACGGGCAGCCAACGTATGTCAGTCATGCCTGTTACTGCCTCCCCGCTTCGGGTAATAAGGAGCCTGTTTACTTTACTTGTCCAACAACGGCAGCAAATGCTTCCGGGTGGTTCATGGCCAGATCGGCCAATACTTTACGGTTGAGTTCGATGCCCGATTTATTAAGGGCACCCATGAAGACCGAGTATGACATACCGTGCAGCCGTGCACCCGCATTGATCCGCTGAATCCAGAGACCCCGGAAATCGCGTTTCTTGGCACGACGGTCGCGGTACGAATAGCCCAGACCTTTTTCGACGGCGTTCTTGGCAACCGTCCAAACATTTTTACGCCGACCAAAGTACCCTTTGGCAAGCTTCATTACTTTCTTCCTACGCGCCCGTGAGGCTACGTGATTGACGGAACGTGGCATTTTATGTGACTTGTTTTTTGACGATCGGCGGAAAGAATCGGGTAGAATAATAAGTGAAGCGTGTAGACTAGACGACTATTCTTCAATCATAATTCTTCATTCTTCATTCTCTTCAATGCCGGGCATCGGGTGAAACTTAAACCAGACGCAACTGCGTCTTTTTTTGGCCTAAACGTTTAGCAACGCTTTGATGCGACGCTCGTCAGGACCATCAACCAGCGTAGCATGAACTAAATTACGCTTCTGCTTGGTCGTTTTTTTCGTCAGAATATGACTGTGGAAGGCATGCTTCCGCTTGATTTTTCCAGTGCCCGTCAGCTTGAAACGCTTCTTGGCGGCTGAATTGGTTTTTACTTTTGGCATTATAGTAAACCGCTTTGTATGGAAAATTAAGTAAACAGGCCGCAAAGATACAAAAAAAAGCAATACTGACCTGCCTGACACCAAAAGACCTGCCCAAATTAATCGGAGCAGGTCTTTGTATATCAGGTTATTTGTTCAGCAGCAAGCGCTGCCGGCTGACAAATCCGTTATTTTTTAGGGACGACGACTTTAGGAGACAGAAACATACTCATCCGCTTGCCTTCAAGCTTTGGTTCAGCCTCCACCTTGCCATAATCTTCCAGACCTTTTGAAAACCGCTCCAGTAATTGAAAGCCGCGGTCTTTGAAGACGATGGCCCGACCAACGAATTGAACATAGGCCTTCACCTTTGCCCCTTCTTTGAGAAAGTTAATCGCGTGCTTCAGCTTGAACTCGAAGTCATGATCATCCGTATTTGGGCCGAAACGTATTTCTTTGATCACAACTTTCGTTGCATTCGCCTTGATCTCTTTTTGCTTTTTCTTCTGTTCGTATTTGAACTTTGAGTAGTCTACGATACGACAGACGGGCGGCACAGCATTGGGAGACACCTCAACCAGATCGAGGTTTTGCGCTTTGGCCAGAGCCTGCGCCTTGTTAATATCGTAGATGCCCTGTTCTACATTCTCGCCGACCACACGCACTTCGCGAGCCAGGATACGCTCATTAACTTTGTAGGGTTCTTCAACCACGCGACGGGGTGGTCTCCGCTGGGGTAATGCCATAAATTGTGTTTAGTGTGCTATTTTACTCGTTCTGAAAACGTACTGTATCGTAAAAAGTTCGGGAATCTATTGAAAATACTCGTCCGGTGCAAGTTTATGTTGGTTTGTGGTTTACAGTTTGTTGTTTATGGTTGGCTGATGCATGAGTTGCTTTCTCCAACCACAAACCACAAACCGTAAACCACCTTACACCTTCACTTCGGCCTGGAATGTCCGGATGAACTCCTCAACGGACATGCTGCCCAGATCGCCCTGGCCTTTTCGCCGGACGGACACTGCGCCCTCGGCGGCTTCTTTTTCGCCAACGACCAGCATGTAAGGGACTTTGTTTACTTCGGCATCCCGTATTTTGCGGCCAATTTTCTCATCGCGCAAATCCACGAAGCCCCGAATGTCATTTTCCTGCAAGGTGAAGAACAGCTCGTTGGCATAGTCTTCGTATTTTTCGGAAATGGGCAGAATCGCAATTTGCTCGGGCGATAGCCAGAGCGGGAAGTTGCCCCCCGAATTTTCGATCAGAATGGCAATGAATCGCTCCATCGACCCAAACGGAGCCCGGTGAATCATCACGGGCCGGTGTTTCTGGTTGTCGGCGCCAATGTATTCCAGTTCGAACCGGTTTGGCAGGTTATAATCTACCTGAATGGTTCCCAACTGCCATTTCCGGCCAAGGGCGTCGCGCACCATAAAGTCGAGCTTAGGCCCGTAAAAGGCCGCTTCGCCCAGCTCGGTAACCGTTGGCAGCCCTTTTTCGGCGGCCGCTTCAATAATGGCCGACTCGGCTTTTTCCCACAGATCGTCGGAGCCAATGTATTTCGTTTTATTTTCAGGATCCCGCAGGGAAATCTGGGCGCTGTAATCCGAGAAACCAAGCGTGTTAAACACGTACAGCACCAGATCAATCACCTTCATAAATTCTTCCTTCACCTGATCGGGGCGGCAGAAGATGTGGGCATCATCCTGCGTAAACCCACGCACCCGCGTCAGCCCGTGCAACTCACCCGACTGCTCATACCGGTAAACCGTTCCGAATTCGGCCAGCCGCAGGGGCAGATCCCGGTAGGAACGGGGTTTGGTTTTGTAAATTTCGCAGTGGTGCGGGCAGTTCATGGGCTTCAGCAGGAACTCCTCGTTCGGATCGGGGGTCTTGATCGGCTGAAACGAATCTTCTCCGTACTTTTCCCAGTGACCCGATGTCACATACAGTTGCTTGCTCCCGATGTGGGGCGTAACCACGGGTGAATACCCCGCCCGAACCTGGGCTTTGCGGAGGAAATTTTCCAGCCGTTCCCGTAATACGGTTCCTTTCGGCAACCACAGCGGCAGCCCCGCTCCCACTTTCTCCGAAAACGCGAATAGCTCCAGTTCTTTACCCAGTTTGCGGTGATCGCGCTTTTTGGCTTCTTCCAGCAGGAACAGGTAATCGTCGAGTTCTTTCTGTTTGGGATAGGTAACGGCGTAGATACGCGTTAACTGCTTGTTTTTTTCGTTGCCGCGCCAATAAGCACCGGCCACATTCATGAGTTTAGCGGCTTTGATAAAACCGGTGTTCGGAATGTGTGGTCCCCGGCAGAGGTCGGTAAAATCACCCTGGCTATAAAACGTAATGGTTCCATCGGCCAGCCCTTCGAGCAGATCTAGCTTGTAGGGATCGCCTTTTTCCTCAAAATAAGCAACAGCATCCGCTTTGCTCATGGGTTTACGGATATATTGCTGTTTCTGGCGAGCCAGCTCGAGCATCTTATCTTCTACCTTCTTGAAATCTTCCTGCGAAAAGGGTTGCCCGCCGAGGTCAACGTCATAGTAGAAACCCGTTTCGATGGCTGGGCCGATGCCAAATTTCACACCTGGATACAGGGCTTCGAGGGCTTCGGCCAGTAAGTGCGCCGACGAATGCCAGAAGGTTGCTTTCCCTTCGGGATCGTTCCAGGTCAGCAGCTGTACATTGGCATCTTCGTCAATGGGTCGTGTGGCGTCCTGCACCACGCCATTCACTTTGGCAGCCAGCACGTTACGCGCCAGACCTTCACTGATTTTCGTGGCAATATCCAGCCCGGTACTTCCTTTGGGATATTCCCGAACGCTCCCGTCGGGCAGCGTCACGCGGATTTGTTCGTCCTGCGCAATCATACGTTAACTAAGTTAATTAGTGGTACCCGCGACTTACCTACAACTGTAAGCCACTTACTTTAATGTATGATATACAATGGTGGCAGTTATATCATACATCAATTGATCGGTTTTACGGTTCGTTTGAGCGAATCGTCGGCATTCGTCGTTACTCTTGCTTTGGGCTGGATGGTCATGATACGAACACGGGTTGTATCGATCACCGTTCTGCTTCTCGCCTGAGCAATTGGTTTTGCCGCCGTATCCGGCAAAAATAAGGAGTTATATGAATTTTGTGCGTATTGTCTTCGTTGCGAACGCCATAAACCCGCAGCCGCCTGCTGATCGGTGGAGTTTTGCTGACTGGCTTTTGTGTAAGCCGCAATAGCTAAGTCATATTGTCCCATTTGTTCGTAGCAGTAACCAATGTACGTATCAATACGCGGAAACTGCGGCCTTAGTTGCTGTACACGCTTATAATTACCCAGTGCTTCGTAATAGTTCCGGTAGGTCTGGTTGATGAGTCCCACCTGGAAATAGGCCTGGTAATAGCCTGGCTGTATCGTCATCGTTTGTCGATAATACGTTAGTGCACTATCGAGTTGACCGACCGAATGATAGATCAATCCCCGGCCATAATAGAGCCGGGCATTGTTGGGAAAATAGCGTAGTGCCTGCTGGTTGTAGGCCAGTGCCGCATTCTGATCGCCTAGGGTTCTGTACACCGACGCTAGCTGATTATACGTTTCCAGATACCTGGGCTTCAACCGAAGCGACTGCTGATAGAGCGTGATCGCCTGGGCGGTATCCCCCTGCCGGGCGGCCATCAACCCGTTAAAAAAGTAAGCCTCTCCATCATAGGGAGCCATTTGCAGGGCTTTGGCGACGTAGAGTTTCGCTTTATCGAACTGGTTTTGCTGCTGTAGCAGATCGCCCTGTAACGTGTATAACTCGGGCGTGTCGACACCCAATATTTCCGCTCGCTGAGCGTTTTGCAACGCTTTGGCCGGTTGCTGTAAGGCCCGTAAAATCTGGGCACGCGTCAGGTAGTACGAACCGGCGTTGTCATTTCGGCTGATAGCCTCATCAATATCCGCCAGAGCTTCGTTCATCCGCCCCATGGCCAGTAAAATAGCGGCTCGCTTGGCATAGGCCGACGCAGGCGACGATTGGTTGATGGCTACCGTTAGCGCTCGTAAGGCCCCCTCCACCCGGCTGCTATCGCCCGGCTTAGGGAAATCGGGTATATGGGCCGTCTGTCGGTCGTCGCCCCCGCAAGACAGTAAAACAAGCGAAAGAGCTATACAAAGAGTGAAAGAGCGAAAGAAAGAAAGAGTTAAGGAAGAAAAAGAGCGAAAGGATAAATGAGCGAACGAGCGCATTTCGGAGGGGCCGAAACGCTCGTTCACTCGTTCACTCGTTCGCTCTATAATACTCTTCATGACGAAAATCGGTAAAACACGCCCAAAGGTAGCCGTTTTTGATGGCTGTCGGCCATATATAACTCCCCCCATTCCGGGTTGGGTACGGTACCGAAGATCTGCCCCATCAGGTTGTCCAGAATGAGCGACGAAAACCCTAATGAGTAGAGGTTGATGATAAAAAAGAAGTCCGTACGATCCAGCAGATCGGCACAGGATTTAAGCAGGTCGTTCAGGTGTTCCTCCAGCACCCACTTCTCCCCATCGGGGCCACGGCCGTAGGCCGGCGGATCAAGTATGATGCCATTGTAGCGATTGCCCCGCCGAACTTCCCGCCGAACAAACTTGACGGCATCTTCAACCACCCAGCGAATGTTATCCAGTTCGCTATAGTCCATATTTTCCCGGGCCCAACTGATCACGGGCTTTACGGCATCAACGTGGGTAACATCGGCACCCGCCTGGCGAGCCGCCAGCGAAGCCCCTCCCGTATAAGCAAACAGGTTGAGCACCTTAGGTCGGGGAACGTTGGCAGAAAGAGCCGTTACGCGGTCGTGAATGTATTGCCAGTTATTGGCCTGTTCCGGAAAAATCCCCACGTGTTTAAAGGTGGTCAGCGCCAGTTTGAATTTCAGCCGCAAGCCGCCCTGGTTGAAGGAAACATACCAGGGATCACGCATAGTGGTCGACGTCTGCCAGTCACCCCGCTCGGGTGACTGGCGGTCGCGCCGAAACGTGGCGTGGGCCAGCCGCTCCCAGTCGGTATCCGACAGTGATTTATCCCAAATGGCCTGGGGCTCAGGGCGGGACAGTACGAACTCGCCAAATCGTTCGAGTTTCTGAAAATTACCCGAATCGATCAATTCGTAGTCTGCCCAGGGTTCGGGCGTAATCAGTTGAATAGCTGTCATATTATTTTTTTAGTGACGAATTCAACGTGAAGAATAGTCTGAAAAAACTATGCTTCATTCGGCATTCATCACGCTTCATACATCCTTTAGCAGTCATCACTACGGTTCTGTCCCAGGTGCAGGATCAGTTCGAATTCGTCGACGCGGATGGGCATGACGGATAAGCGGGATTGTTTGATGAGGCTAATGTTGGCCAGCAACGGTTCGGCTTTAATTTGTGCCAGCGTAACGGGGCGGTTCAGGGCCATGACCGGTTCCAGCTCGATGGCGACCCAGCGGGCATCGTCGGGTATGGTTGGATCAGGATAATGCTCCCGCACGACAGACGCCAGGCCTACCACACTGGGCTTGGTCACGCTATGGTAAAACAAAACCTGATCACCCAGTTGCATGGCTTTCAGGTTGTTGCGGGCCTGGTAATTGCGCACGCCATCCCACACGGCGCGACCTTGTTCAAGAAAAGTAGTCCACCCGTATGTTTCGGGTTCCGATTTAACGAGCCAGTAATTCAAAGAGTGAATGAGTGAAAGAGCGTATGAATGCACGAGTGACTGAGTGCTGGCGTACTCACGTTCGCTCGTTCACTCAGTCACTCTTTATCAATAATAATCGTCGTGTTCGCTGCTGCTGCCGAAAGGGGAACCGTATTCGTCGACGTCATCGTCTTCGTAGCGGGAGCTGTTTCCTTTCTGCCCCAGGGCCTTTTGCATAATCATGATCTGACCCGTATGGTACATGTCGTGGTTGATAATCCCATGCAGCATATCATAATACGTATAGTCACGACCGGGCACAATATCTTCCAGGAACTCGTCGTCGTCGCGTTTGTCGAGTTCATTAATAAGTTCTTCCTGACTCAGGCTCAACTCCATTTCAAGGGCTTCCCACTCAAAATCATCAATTTTATCGGGCAGGGCACCAAAATTTTTGCCTGGAGTTACAATATCAAACAGTTCATCACCCTGCATCTTTTTAACGCAGAAGATCCGCCAGCTGGTCATGTGAAAAACCAGTTCGGCAATGCTGTGCGTGTTCGGAGAAATCCGGCGCCCAGCCATATCCGGGGTTACACCTCTCAATACATCAACGACCGATGGACCATGCCAGGCTTCTTCACCTTCATAGGTCGTATTTAGTAAATCAATGATGCGGATGAGTTCATCGTTAGGGATCATAAGTAATTGGGTAGTAGCCTTTACAACTCAATAAGGGCGTAACGTATACGCCCGATACAAGTCAGCAACGTAAGTCTTTTTGGGTAAACAAGCGGTCTAAAACGTTCATTTAATTTCGTCAGGCAACAAAGGTTCTCGGTACTACCGACGTCCGATTGCAAACGCTGAACGAAACAACAAAGGTAAGGTAATATCTCAGGGCTTCCGAAAACCAGGAACCACTTTTTATTTCACAACAAGCGTTAGACGCCTTCCATTCGCGTAAAACGGAAAATAGACTGGCATGTTTTATGTAATGAGCAAACTACTAAACCTCCACCAATTTATACGTGACCAACCAACAAGCACACGGTCGGAAGGATTAAAGCAAGTTTATGGTAAACCCCCACCTTGTCCGTCTACTGGTCATCTACCTGGCCGCTGTCTCCAACTGCCTGGGGCAGACGCTCAAGCCAGTTCGGTACGGTACCGAACTGGGCAGTTATTTTGCCACCTCCGGTGAAACCCCCTTCTGGTTACGAGCCAATCAATATGGCATTGTTCCCCGCGAAGCTGCACTAATGACCCTGCGCCACGCGATGCGGGTCGACTACCATGATACACCCAAAACAAAACTCGACAGTTTGCGGGCGGTCAATCGGCGGGTCGATTGGGGCTGGGGAGCGGAGGCCGTATTGAATGCAGGCTATAACGTCAAGCTGCTGATTCCGGAAGCCTATGTCAAAGTAAAGTTTGGTAAAGGGCTGGAAGTCTGGGCGGGGCGCCGTCGGGAAATTATCGGCCTGGTCGATTCAACGCTTACCTCGGGCTCCTACGCCTGGTCGGGCAACACCCTGCCTATGCTGAAAATTCAGCTCGCTATTCCGGACTATCTACCCAGAAACAGCCTGTTTGGGTTTAAAGGGTTTTATGCACACGGCTGGTTTGAAGAAGATCGGTTCATTAAAAACATACTATTACACCAGAAAGCGCTATACGGCCGATTTGGTAAACCACACTGGCGGCTCAAATTGTATGGCGGCATCAATCACCAGGTTATGTGGGGCGGCAATACGGAACGACTCCCTGGCTCGGTTATCAAAAATAATCAGTTGCCCAACCGGTTCAGTGACTACATCGACGTTATTACGGCCAGCTCGCTTGGGAATCGAACCGATCTCGACACCAATCGGATTAGCTCGTTTGACCGCGAAAACCGCATCGGGAATCATCTGGGCACGGTCGACCTGGGGTTTGAGTATACTGGGCGACGTTTTTCCGTTTTTGCGTATCGACAGAGCATTTATGAAGATGGATCGCTTTTTTACCTGATCAACATCAGCGACGGTTTAAATGGTCTGCGCATCCGTAACCGACGGCCCCTCAATCCAAATGGCGTTCAGATCCAATCGATTCTCTTCGAATACCTGAATACCGAGAGCCAGGGCGGGGCTTTATTTCTGGAAAAAGCCTCCCAACGAGGCCGTGACAACTATTTCAACCATTCACAGTACCAGGATGGCTGGTCGCGGTTTGGCCTGACGATGGGAACGCCCTTCATTACGCCCTCCACCGATAGTCAAAGCAACTTACCCAAATACGGGTTCACCAACAACAATCGGGTCTCGGTTATGCACATTGGCCTTTCGGGGCAGGCCTATGATTTTTTACGCTTCCAATTGAAAGCGTCATATAGCGAAAACCTGGGCACCTATGAAGTTCCTTTCGGCCATAGCGTACGTCAGTTTTCGTCAGCGCTCAGCCTGTCAGCTCCCCTACCCATTTTGAACGGTATAACAGCAAATGCAGCCATTGCCACCGACATTGGCGACCTTTATGCCAATAGCGTTGGCTTCTATGTCGGCATTCGTAAGGAAGGCCAAAGCCGAAAATGAGAACAATACCCAGTCAACCGAACTCGCGGTTTGTGTAGATTACGCCAATAAGTGCGGGATATACCCGGTCAATTATTGGACGTACTCGCTTTACCGGCGGGTGCCAAAATCCGTTACCCAGTAGGCTTTATAGGTGCTGGTAGCGCTGTAGCCGTAGCCCACGCCTACGTTCTTGAAGTTTGCACTCATGATGTTGGCACAATGCCCGGGCGACTTGAGCCAGCCATCGACAACCGCCCGCGTCGTGGTGTAGCCAGCTGCAATGTTTTCGCCAGCCGCCCGCCACACATACCCCTCGCGGGTCATACGGTCCCAGGGCTGTGAACCGTCGCGACCGGTATGACTGAAGTAATTGTAGGTCGCCAGATCTACCGCAAATTTATCCGACGCAGCATTGAGTTGCGCATCGAGCGTCAGCGCCGGAACAGCGGGATAAACGGTCGTTCCACATTGACACGGTTTCGATCGGGCCTGATTTATGTAGGTGAGCACCTCCTGCTGTTGGGTAGACGTTGCCAGGGCGGCCCGGGCACCTGCCAGATTTGGCGTTGTGGCGCTTGTGGCGGCTCCTGCTTCTTTGTAAACGGACGACGAAACCGGTGCGGGCGTCTGGGTAGTTTCCTGATCTGACTGACAGGAGGCCATCGCTCCCAATAAGGCGGCTAAGCCTACTAAGTACGTAAGTTTCATAAAGGGAATTCGGACTTGATTTGTTGATTAAACGGTATCCTATCCTTGCTTATTGTAAACTTTACGCCAATTTATTCCATTTTTATTAACCCTTTCGAGTAAACAGAAACAAACAACGACGACTGATCGGTCCTAACAAACGAACGTATTTTTACCTATGGCAACCAGCCATAGGGCCTACGCAGACTGTGAACCAGATTGAACCGAAAAAAGAGTCAGGAATTGCGCTTGCGTTCCCAATTTCCCTTTTCGGGCTGGGGGCGAATCAGGTACACGTCGAGCAACGCATACGGGCGGGCGAGGTATTCCCGGATCAGGGTACGAAGTGAGTAGCCATCAGGTACGTCCTGAGCAGCAAAGGCAATCGCTTCCATGCCTTCGTGATTACCAATATAGAGGGCGCGGGCGTTGTGGAAATTCTGCGAGATAATGGTGATTTTTTCCTGATTGAATACGTCTTTACACCGAACAACCGAATCGAACGTTCGATACCCGGCATAGTCGAGGGTCATGACTGAAGCCGGAACGCCTAATTTGACCAGGGCGCGTTGCATGTCTACCGGCTCATTGTAGTATTCCGAGTCGTTATTGCCACTTAGAATCAGGTACTTTACCTTGCCTTCTTTCCAAAGCCGGGCCGTCGCTTCCATTCGGTAGCGAAAAAATAAATTTTCTTTCCCCGTTCGAACAAACTTACTGGTACCAAGAACAAGGCCAACATCATTGGCCGGTAGCTCGTGTATATTAAAATAAATTTGATTGCGTGTATTGTACACCACCCACCAGTTACTCACCAACACAATCGTTGCGCCCGAAAAAATCACAACAATTGTCAGTTTAATGACCCACTTGACCACGCGAATACCGACCGCTTCACGCGGTTGGCCATTGCTATAATCGGTAGCCAGGGTCGTGTTCATTTAATCAACGATTAAAATGCGGATTCTCAATCAATCCAATCACATTACCAAATGGGTCTACTAGGCTGGCAACAAGAATATCGTCGCCTACGTTCTGGACTGGGGCATGCATCTGCGCCCCAATCGCCAGAAAATGCTGCACCGAACCGTCCAGGCTGGCAACACCCCAATACGTGAGTGTGCTGCCAGCAACGAGTTGCGTGTTCGGATCCAGGCCCAATTCGTAGCCGCCAACGCTGAAGCCTACATAATACGGCTCGTCAAAATACGGGTCAATACCCAATGCTTTTATATACCACGCTTTCGCCTGAGCCAGGTCAGGAGCAGCGTAAATCACTGTTCGAAGGCCTAAAAGTTTCGTATTTACCATATTCGTTAGCAAAATGGCACACCACTGGATTCGTTCGTCTGCAGATCAGGAAAACAAGCCTAACTGCACCGATTCTTTTTCCTCGGGTTCCGTTGGAACCAGCGCCACAGGCTCAACAACGGGCGCTGGTTTAGCGGATTCTTTCACAATCTTCGGCGGCAATAATTTAACTTCTTTTACCTTGGCAAAGGGCAGTTTATTTCCCAGTGCCTTCCAGCCACGTACATCGATAAACCCTTCCGGCTCCAGCACCATCGACTCAAACGGGCCGCGATCTTTTACCTGGTGAACAATCTCGATGCGCGGGTACCGGTCATTGGTGATAACCAGGCTCTTCGAGCCTTTTACATCGCCAATAAAGCTGAATTTCTTATCCAGCGATGTCGTTTCGACTTTAAACCGCTTCACGTACCAGGCTTTCTGGTTGGCTTCGTAGTAAACGGCCGACAGCACCGTTTCAGGGTCAAACTTCTGCAGCAGAGCCACATCGTTTGGTTCATACCGATTGGTCAGGTCAAAACTCGTCAATTCATACTGTCCATCTTTGTACACGACCAGGATGCTGTCTTTCGCATCGAAGTTACCCAGCAACCGTCCCCGTTCGTCGCGGTTAAGCCGCCCAAGGTGCTCATCGTACCAGATATCGACCCCACCGAGGGTCGACACGCCCCCCGATTTCTGGGTAATTTTCCGAACCGGGTATTTGGTCAGAATATTTCCCTGCGCCGACCGGTTCTTGATACCGACTGACGCAAAGTCATAGTCGAACTGTTTTATTTTTGCCGTACACTGGGCCGTCAGGTTAATCGTAATGACCTCGGCTTCGCCATTGTCGTTGGCGCTGAAATAGGTCATCTTCGATTTCGGATTTCCCATGGTCAGGTCATATTCCCGGTCGCGGGTAACGCCCGTAACGGGGAACCGTTTCGCCATGGATATGCCCGACTTACCGTCTAAATAAACCAGGTTATAAATCTTACGCTCGTCGTTCTTCTTAAACACCGAAACGTGTACAATATCCTTGCCGACAAATACTTTTTCTGCAATTTTCACCACCATGCACTTGCCATCACGCCGGAAAACGATGATGTCGTCAATGTCGGAACAATCGCTCACGTACTCGTCCTTTTTGAGCCCGTAGCCAATGAATCCGCCTTCCCGATCGACGTACAGTTTCTGGTTGGCAGCGGCCACTACGCTGGCGGCAATCGTATTGAACGCCCGGATCTCCGTTTTACGCTCACGACCTTTGCCGTACTTCTTCTGCAAATCCTTGTAATAGGCAATGGCAAAACGGGTAATATTGGCTAGGTTATCCTCCGTTTCGGCCAACTCCTGCTCCAGCCGGCGCATCAGCTCCTCGGCCTTGAACCCGTCATATTTCGAAATCCGCTTGATTTTTATCTCCGTCAGGCGAATGATGTCGTCTTCGGTTATCGTGCGGTAAAACAGCTTTTTATGGGGTTTGAGGGCTTTATCGATGGTGGCGATAACATCCTCAAACGTTTCGCACTCTTCAATTTTCCGGTAAATCCGGTTCTCGATAAATATCTTTTCGAGCGAACTGTACAACAATCGCTCCATCAACTCACTACGCCGGATCTCCAGTTCGCGTTGCAACAACTGAACCGTTTGGTGGGTGTTGACGCGCAGAATGTCCGTTACGCTCACGAAATGCGGCTTATCACCGATAATGACGCAGGCATTGGGCGAAATGGAGACTTCGCAGTCCGTGAAGGCATACAGGGCGTCGATAGACACATCCGGGGAAACGCCCGGCTGTAGATGCACCAGAATCTCGACGTCTTTGGCGGTATTGTCGACCACGGCCGCTGTGGTTCGGTTGGGTGCCTTGATGCGGATTTTCCCCAGCTCGGCCGCCTTCACGATGGAATCGATCAATTGTGGAGTTGTTACGCCAAACGGCACATCGCGGATGGCGAGCGTTTTCTTATCGACCTCCTCGATCTTGGCCCGAACCCGAACCTTACCGCCCCGGTGTCCGTCGTTGTAGTTGCTGACGTCGATGTGTCCACCCGTCTGAAAGTCGGGAAAGAGCGATACGGGCTTATCCTTCAAAATATTGATGGAAGCCTCGATCAGTTCATTGAAATTATGGGGCAGAATTTTGGTCGACAACCCAACGGCGATGCCCTCTACACCCTGCGCCAGCAAGAGTGGAAACTTAACGGGTAAGGTAATGGGCTCCCGTTTGCGGCCATCATACGACAACTGCCATTCGGTGGTTTTGTCGTTGTAGATAGCATCCTGTGCAAACTTGGACAGCCGCACCTCGATATAGCGGGGGGCAGCGGCTCCATCGCCCGTCCGGACGTCGCCCCAGCTCCCCTGTGTGTCGAACAGGAGTTCTTTTTGACCAATATTGACCAACGCTTCCCCAATGGAGGCATCGCCATGCGGGTGAAACTGCATGGTTTGCCCGATCACGTTGGCTACTTTGTTGAAGCGACCGTCATCCATTTCTTTCAGGGCATGCAGAATCCGGCGCTGAACGGGTTTCAGCCCATCCTCTACCGCTGGCACGGCCCGTTCGAGAATAACGTAGGAAGCGTAATCCAGAAAGTAATTTTCATACAAGCCCGCCACCACCGTCTGGTCGTGCAGGACTTCTTTAGCTGGGGTATCTGTTGGCTCGTCGTCCGGTTCGAGGGCGCTGGTCAGCTCGGCTCCATCATCAGGTAACCCTGCTTCAGGCTGCTGGCTATCGTCGTCTAGCGGCTGTTCATTTTCTTCGTTTATCATTGACGTGTTTCAAGAACTATTCCAGTGGATAAGTACACAGTGTTAACGAACTTATGTCATCTCATTCGGCTCCTTAAATATACAAAGAAAACTTGAAAAATGGGCATTCTGACCGTTAAAAGGCAATTCAAGTCTGAAAATTTCACGAAAATCTAATAGCCTCTCCCCAGTTCGACGGCATTCTCCAGCGGCTGTCCCGCCCGGAATCGGGCCAGGTTACGCAGGAACTGATCGACCTTGCCTCCATCTTCGTCGGGCTGCCCGCCCCCCGTGTGCTGGGTCAGCAGAACATTCGGCAACCCCCACAGTGGACTATCGGCAGGCAGTGGCTCCTGGGCCGTTACATCGAGTACGGCAGCCCCCAGCTGACCCGATTGTAACGCACGAATCAGGGCAGGCTCATCGGTTGTCGTACCGCGTCCGACGTTGGCATACAGGCTCCCCGGTTTCATGGCCGCAATCACCTCCGCCGACACAAAGCCCGTAGCGGTTCCAGGCAGGCAGTTGACAACAATATCCGTTTGGGGTAGTATAGCGATGAGTTCCTCAGCCGAGTGCAGATCGGCCTGCGGGTCGGTGCGGGCCAGCATCTTCGTTGTACAGCCAAACCCGCTCATCATCTGCCGAACAGCCTGCCCAATCGTACCCGTCCCGAGAATAACTACCTGTTTTTGCCAAAGCAGGTTTGTCCGGGCGCGAATGGGTGCGCCAACCCAGTGCGATTTGCTTTGCAAGAGAGTCAGTTCGGGAATAGCCCGGTACACCGCCAGAATACCAGCCAGCATGGTTTCGGCACAGGGACGGGCGAAATAATCGCCCATGTTGGCAATGGAAGCCTGAACCCGAATGGTTTTAAATCCATCGAAGCCCGCTGAATCCAGTTGCCAGAAGGCCATTTTAGGAGCCCTATCGCCAAACCACGCAACCGGCGGGTTCCCCAGCACAAAATCTGCCGATTGGAAAGCGGCCTGCTGATCGGCCTCGGGTAAATCGTGCCGAAAAACGACGGTTACATCGGCTGGAATGTTTTCCTGTAAGCTGGTTTTAAGCGCATCGCTGAGCGCAGGGTTGACGAAGAGTTGCATGAAATAAGTACGAAATTTTTACGAATTTGGTTGCCTGTATACCGTAGTGGTGTAGCCTGGCGGACCCGAGGTTGAACTGCCGCACCACCACGTTGTACAGGCAACACCTTACTTCACCCCTTTCAACTGACCAAGCAACCAGCTGGTCATTTTCTCGGTTTGTTCGGGATACGTCCAGTGACCGGTATCCTGAGTAATATCAAGCGTTTTAGAACCCGGAATCAGGTTATAAGCCGCATACATGGACGTTGGCGGGCAGGTTTCATCATTGAACCCCCAGGAATAATACCCAGGAACGTTCACCTGCCTTGCAAAGTTAACCACGTCATAATAGCCCGTTGTTTTAATGCGGTCGGGTTTAATGTTGTAGGCCAGGTCATTGCCCGTAAACAGATGGGGCCAGCCGCCCGCCCGGCCATGCAGATAACCAGTTACGTCGCACAGGGCCGGGTAATAGGCGCCAACCCATTTTATTCTGGAATCCAGACCTGCCGTAACGATACTGAGCGCTCCGCCCTGGCTTCCGCCCGTAACGGCCATATTCTGCCCATCGTACTGGGGCATGCCGGCCAGGAAATCCACCGCCCGAACACAACCCAGATACACCCGTTTGTAATAATACCGATCCCGATCGTCCAGATTAGCGGCCGGATAACCAGCGAGCGCTCCCCGGCTAAGGTTTTCATAAACCACAGGCTCCATCGTTACCGGAACCCCATGAATGCCCACTTCCAGGGTGATGAACCCCTTGTCGGCTTCCGTAATCATGCCGTAGTAGGGACGAACTCCCGCGCCGGGCACCCGCAGAATGGCGGGATATTTTCCTTCCTTTTTGGGGACGCATAAAATCCCGTAGAACCGGGAGTTGTTGATGTTCTGCAGGTTGAGCTGATAGACATTCGTCAATTCGGTGCAGCGCTCGGGCAACAATATCATGCGGGCATCCATAGGCACTTTCGCCAGATCGGCCTTCGCGTTGTCCCAGAATGCCTTAAAATCATCCGGATTGGCAACGGTCGGCTTGATGCTCTGCGGATCGAACCCGGCGGTTGTCAGGCCCCGGTATTCTTTTCCATCCACTTCAGCCGTTGCAATACACCGCAGGAACCCTGCCGTTTTCATCGTGCCAGCATCCAGCGCCAGGGTTCCATCCTTCAGCGTAACGGTTTCTTTTCGGGTGGGCGTCATCTTCTCCGGCCCGATTTCATAGCGGAGTCTGGCTCCTTTCAGCAGCACATTACTTCGGTAAACCGAGATCGTAAATTTGACCGCTTCACCAGGCTTATACAGCCAGTCGGCATGATCGGGGGTGACAATGACTTTAACGAGCCGTTCGACCGGCTGAGCCAGCGCGTTGGTGACCCAGATCAGCAGCAGGCTGGGTACTAGTAGTTTTTTCATGGATTGTAGAGCAACATTTTGTTCTATAATCCAGACAAAGCACCTTTTACCGGGTTTATAACCAAACAGATTTTACGCAACCCGCATCGGACTTTGCTGCCCCCGACGAGTGGGCTGCAAGTTGACAATGCACCGAACGAGCAAAGTCAGCGGAAACACCACATCAAAGCCCCCTGGTATTGTTGACAGAAACATGCCGAAAACAGCCAGAATGGCCGTAATGGTGAAATAGAGCGTCCGACGCCGGGCGGTGGCCGTTGACCCCGTTGCCCAGTAAATCAAGGGTAAGTGCAGCGGCATCAGGTAAAGCAGGGTCGGGTTCCAGCCCGTCACGCCATCATCGCGCATGATCCAGAGCAGGAGCAGAAACCAGCCCATAAACCCGCAAATCCCGAACAGGAGCCGGTCGAGCCAGCGATCAACTTTGCCCGCCACCAAATAACGCCGGATCGTAAAGAGAGCAATGACAACGCCCAGAATACCAAACACAACATTTGGGTCAACCAGCAAAGGCACCTGTTGGCGGAACGTCTTCTGGGCCGAAAATAGCGTCTGCTCGCCCCGAACCAGGGGTATCCACTGCCCATTTGCCTGCCGTACGGTTGCCCGGGCCAGTTGATCGTGTACCTGATCGGGCAAATACATAGCCTTCCAGCCATCGGTCTGCTCGTCGGCGGGACGGCCAATGGCCAGGTTCATGCCTAACTGGTACCAGGGTTGCTCATTCAGGTAATCGTTCATCCAATCGCGGTACGATTTCCCCGTCATGCGCGAACGCGAGGGTATCAGCAGACTATCGCCACAGGCATCGGCAATCATATCGCGGGGACGGGTCGCGCAGTTATCGTAGTAGAATTTATAGCGGTATGTCCGGTTTTCGGGTAAGTAATTCGTTTCCAGCGCCGTAAACAGCCGTTGCCGCTGCGTGGGCGACAGATTCAGGTACTGTTCCCGAATGCTCCGGTTCGTCTGCTGGTAATAGTACATGACCTGATACAGATTATGTACCGTCACAAAATAAGGCAGGGTACCCCGTAAAAATTTCAGGATAAATGAATCGGCGTTGTAATCGAATCCACCATAACTATAATCCCGATCAAGGCCCAGCACCGGGTCAACGAACCGAATTTCGGTATGCCCAAACGCCGAAGAGATGTCGTCAGTCCCCGGCCCATAAGTAATCAGGCTGACCTGTGCCGATGGCGAAAGGGTCTGGCTGAATGATGACTGATGACTGATGAAGGATGCATATAGGACCAGCAACAGGCTATAGAGCCATTTTCGGCCCCGTGTCCCGTGTCGATTCTCCCCAAAACCCTGCCCGCTAGTCCTCATCTTCGTCGGCATCGTCCGCGTCGTTATCATATACTCGTTTGGCCTTGCCGCGACTTGGTTCTTTTCCCTGTACGCAAATGACAATTTCACCTTTTATCGTTTTATGAGCAAAATAAGCAATTAGTTCGGACAAAGGACCGCGTTGATTTTCCTCAAATAGTTTGGTCAGCTCACGCGAAACGCTGGCAGGTCGTTCCGGGCCGAAGACCTCCGTAAACTGCTGAAGGGTTTTGAGCAGTCGATGGGGCGACTCATAAAACACCATGGTTCGCTCCTCCCCGGCCAGTTCGGACAGCCGGGTCTGCCGCCCTTTCTTGTGCGGAAGGAATCCTTCGAATGTAAATCGGTCATTAGGCAATCCCGAATTGACCAACGCGGGCACAAACGCCGTTGGGCCCGGCAGGCACTCGACCGGAATGTCGTTTTTGATGCACTCACGGACCAGCAGAAAGCCAGGATCGGAGATGCCGGGCGTACCCGCGTCCGACACCAGCGCCAGCGTTTTGCCTTCTTTCAGCTGATTCACCAACCGTTGCACGGTCTGATGTTCATTGAAAATATGGTAGCTGTGGAGGGGTTTGCTGATGGATAGATGCCGCAATAACACACCCGATGTCCGGGTATCTTCGGCCAGAATGGAATCGACACCTTGCAGGACTTTAATGGCCCGGAGTGTTATATCGTCAAGATTACCGATGGGAGTCGGCACGAGGTACAATTTCATGCCGCAAGATAGTTTACAGATTTCAGTTTACGGTCTGTAGCGGTCCGTCGCTACGGCTGTCGGCCTGCATCGGCGGACCGCAGAAGCCGCATTGCAGCAACTAGATCAGTACACCTCAACCGATTAGTTTATCAATGGCAGCGGCCAGCGTATGATCTTTTTGGGTTACGGTATTACCCGCATCATGGGTCGATAAGTTGATCGTCACCTGATTATACACGTTCGACCACCAGGGATGGTGATTCATTTTCTCCGCCACAAGCGCCACCCGGGTCATAAAGGCAAACGCTTCACTAAAATCGGCAAACTGAAAATCACGGGTGAGTTTATTATCCTGCTCCTGCCACATATAAGTTGGTCGTTGATGGTTCTATAGCTAGATAACGCCTACAGCATTGGCATATGTTAAGTCCAGAAATCGCTGTGCAAGGCTGATTATAGGCGCTATATAGGATTTCTGACGGTATCTACACTCTTTTAAACAAAAAACTTTTATAAATGTGCATTTTTTATGTTCAATTAAAAACCAAAATAATTCTATATACGTATATAGTAGCAGGTATAGTTTTATGGGTGATTTATACAAATGCCGGGCGAATTTGCCCGGCATTTGTATTTATAAACGAACGGGGAAGTTTACCCTTAACCGATCTATCCGACCGCATTCCAGAACATACGCGTGACAAAACAGATAAGTCCACAAATGTTTTTGTGGTCGTGGCCTCAGCTTGTTACCGTTTCCCACCTGTACACATTCCAGGCGTGCTTCTTTAACCACTTGGACACCCCTAAAAAAAGAAGTCCGCAAATAAATTTGCGGACTTCTAATGCAGAGAGATCATGACCGTGAATGGGCTTCGCTTAGTGCATGAACTGAGAGTCTTTCCCTGCCGTATGCTGGATGTGGGGCAACCCCCAAAGAAAGCCATCATCACTGCGCCAAGCTTTGGACGGTTGATCCCAGACCTGAAGACAATTACAGAGGCTTTGACCACCTATCTGGGGAAGGCCAGTGAAAAGCTTAGAAAACAGGACTCAATGTGATTACGTTACCTCATCCCACAGCTAGTATTACCGAGCTTGTTCAATACGCCGAAACGGCCCTGAAGTCTATTTTTCAGTTTGGGTATGCTTATCAGGAAGTAGGCGTCATCCTTTCGGGTTTCGTTCCAAGCGACTACAGGCAAAAGGAAATTTTCACTGATAGCCCCGATGAGCGCCTGATTATGCTTTCTTCTGTTATGGACCGGCTCAATCAGCGGCATGGGCGGGGAACGATTCAACTGGCCAATCAGAGCTTTAGCCCTGACTAGGAGCATAACCGTAAGTTTCTTTCTCCCTGCTACACGACCAAGTGGAGTGAAATTCTCAATGTTCGCTAAGGATAGTTAATTAGCAGGAATGCTTATCTCCCAGCCACGTTCGAAAATGAAGTATTTTATGATTGATCGTGCGGTAAAAATGCCTTTCACAGCCTACTTGTCAAGAAACATGACCATTTTTCGACCTAGTCTATTTGACTAGGTTACACCAAAAATTGTACATTTACCGGCTAGGTTAACATAATGCCACTTACATAACAGAAATGGAAAATCAGATTCTGTTTATTGAGAAACAATACTTTCGCCAATTTCTGGTCATTGGCTTACTAGCATTTGTCAACTTATTTTTCGCGGTTGGCTTTATTCAGCAAATTGTCTTAGGCTATCCTTTTGGGACTAAATCCGCTCCCGATACCGTTTTAATTTTATTTCTCATCGGGACTTGGCTATTGACCTATTTCATGTTAAAGGCTAATCTAACGACGACAATCAGCAGCGAGGGAGTTTCTTATCAATTTAGCCCCTTTCAGCGAAAGCCTAAATTGATTGCTTGGCATGAAATGAAAACCTGTTATATCAGAAAGTATAGTCCTCTAAAAGAATATGGGGGGTGGGGTTATCGAAACTATCCTAAAAATAGTGCTTATACAACTTCAGGCATTGAGGGTATTCAGCTGGTGCTTAAAAGTGGCGATTTCATTTTGATAGGTACAAATAAGAGTGCTCAGGCTCGAGCAGTTATCAATTCAATCTATGAGGTTACGAATTAACCTTTTTCCAAGAAATCTGTTTTTCAAAGATTAGCTTGAATTCTAACGTTACTCCCTTTACATAATCCTAGTTATACAACGGGTCTAGGATAAGTACAAACTTGCTGTGAATTGGTATATTGCACTTTATCAATATCTCAATTTTGCTTCAGCCAATTGACAGCTTGCTTAACTTTTTCATCTTGCCGAATATTGTTGAAGGAGTCATAACTTGTAACAGATATATCGGGTTTAAAAGCGTTTTTATAAATTATACCTCGTCTATCTCTTCCATATGATGTGGAGAGTAAAATTTGGGTAGCTTCATTGACTGGGAAACCTTCAATACCAGTAACAAAGCCTGCTGTTTCTGTACCTACCAAAACCGTTTTAGGTCTCCCTCTAAAAGCAATAAGAAGAAATTCGGCTGAGCTTCCTGTTGGAGGACTTATTATAAATGCTACTGGAATTGTCTGACCATTGATAGCACATTTTGGCTTTATACTCGCTAGTATAGTGGTATCAAAAGAGAAATTACTTTCGGTTAAAAACCACCGCTCACTTTTCTGGGATTGGAATGAGCCAATTTGTCCTTTCTCCAAAAGCTGCTGAACGCCTAAAATCATTGGGTACATAGCTCCCCCACCGTTCAACCGTAAATCAATGACTAATCCCTTTACGTTTCTTTGTAGTAAATTACATAGACTATCGTTTAGCTCTTGAGCTTTACGGTCAGAACCGATTTTACCTGAAAACTGCATTCCCGGAATTCGCAAATACCCTATATTATTTTCCAATAGTTCGATCTTAAGCCCTGCTCCTTTTTTCCACTCATTCATTATTGAATCCGATACAACTGGTTCATGATATCGCCACCGAAATGTGCTGTCTTTGTAATAAAAAGCACCGTGGTAATCATCGACCATTCTATAAAGATCTCGTATAACAGGTCCCAATTGATAAGGGCTTGTCACTAACTTAGCTTGATTGAGTGCTCGTTTTTTTGCCTTTTTCCAGTTAACTAATTTAGCATTAACCGAATGCTGCTTCATAATATCGATAGTAGTATTGATTATAAATTGAACTTCTTTGGATTGGCCATTAGCTACCCCGCTGAACGAAATAAATAGAACACAAGTAAGTAACTTTAGTATATTCTGCATAGCATACTAGACTGTTGTATAAATGGCATTATTTTAAGTAAGAGACATCTATTGATTAATTGAGCGAATAAATGCGTTGCTGATCGAAAAAAACTGAGTAGGGTCATTCAGCCAAGGATCATGACCTGCCTCCTCAATGGTATGCCATTCAACCACAGGAAACAACTTAGCGTAGTGATCGGCCCAATCCCAGTGAGCTGTGCGAGTTCCATTAAAGAGTAGTATGGGCACCGAGACTTGTCTTAAACAGTCGGAGGCAGGTGCGGACCGGCTGCTGGTGCGGGTTTCACTTTGAGGACTACCTCTAAAATATTCCAACTCTTTAGCAATTTGTATGGTACCCTGCTTCAAGTTGCCTTTCTCAGTTAGTTCACGAATAATGCGTGATTCATAGATGTTTCCCTTAACAGATTTAGGATGACTCAAGAGATGAAATGGCTTATAGAGTTCATCTTTCCCTTCCCAAGGATAAACGCCGGTCAAAATCAGGCCCTGTACGTCTTTAGGATAACAGTAGGCGTATAAAATAGCTAATGTACTCCCCCAAGATGAACCAGCTATAATGACTTTCTGCTGGTTAGCCAATGCTTGAATGAGTTGTTTTAAATCAGCTACATGGTCTTGCCAACGGTACGAACTGGCCGTATCGCTTTTACCAACTCCCCGTTGGTCATAATAAATGACAGTAGCTTGCTGAGTGAGACTATCAAATTCGGGTCGTAGGTACTTATGTTGAACAGCAGGTCCCCCATGTAGGACAATAACAATCGGTTTTAAATGACCAATTTTCCAATAAGCAATCTTAGGGTTCTGACTGACAAAACCATCTTGTGCCCAGCTAGAAATTGTTAAACAAGCGAGGAGTATGAAGACTGTTAATGTTTTCATTTCACAGGTTTCTCATTTGTTGTGTAATCAAACTTTATGTTAACCCCGAAGCTGTTTTTGGCGGTCCTTTACTCGTAGTAGGCGGGCTCAATCTACAGAAATTCCATTAACATAATATTGGCTATCCTTCTTCCCTTTCCAAGTTATAATCCGGCCTGTTCTCCTTGCTCATACAGGTTGATTGACCTTAGAATAATTCATTAAAATAAGATTTTTTATGCAATTACACTAAGAAAAGTGCAAAAGTAATCCTTTGTCTAGTTCTCCCTGAACGCTCCTAAAAATGACACATTGAATCGTCTTCATAAGGTCAAGTAACGGATTTTGTACGGACCGGCAAAGTGACCCTATAATCAGTACATCCGTGACTTTAGAACTGATAACCCTGGGGCCTCCTTGCAGGAGGCTATTGGCTATTGGAAGGTAAAACAGAATAAACTAGGCAATAATGTACGTCGTCAACCGAAAGTGGACAGATGCGGGTGAAAAGAGATGAGACGGTTTTAACCGCTTTGTACTCGCTGAAAAATATGACTTTTCCGTCGTTTGAGCATCGATAACTGCTTAGTTTTTTGC